>CAXXGR010000006.1:0-47532 GCA_963678775.2 Kapaibacterium sp. (SeqCode) | reverse complement strand
AAAGCTGGAGTAGATATGTCTAAACCAGACCCTGTAAAATCAACACTTGATAAAATAAATAGATATATCACAGAATTAGAAAAGTTGATTGAAGAGAAAAAGTAAAAATCTCTCAATAAGTTATATTATTAGCTTCGGTATGCATATCGAAGCTTTTTTTTTATACTAGTATGGAATTCAGATTTTTCGTTGGAATATTAGTTTAGTTTATATTTATAATCATACCAATGGGTTGATAATAGCTTACTATTTTTTGCAGTTGGCTGCACTTCGATAATTTGCTTTGACTATGCTCAACATATACTTAGCTCTGTACTTCTCTCGTTTCTCTAGTCCAGTGGCCTTACGATCTAACACTGTTTTCAGATACTTGATGGATTTTATCAATTTTTTAGGGAGGTAAATTCGAGCCATAAAAAAAGGCAGACTTTATTACAAAATCTGCCTTAGTATCTATTAAGCATTAGTAAGCTAGAAATTCAATAATTCTACCATATCTGCTTTGATTTTCGCTTCAGACGGCAAAACGTCATTTTCATAAGTAGGAGCATAAGGAATGTGAGTGTCTTTGGCAGCATTTCTCATTACAGGAGCATCCAAATACGTAAATGCTTCTTTAGCGATAACTGCAGCAATTTCACCACCAAACCCACCGGAAAGAGTATCTTCATGTTGGATAAGGACTCTGCCGGTTTTTCTGACTGATTCGAGTACCATTTCTTTATCCCAAGGGACGATGGTACGCAAGTCAATTACTTCTATAGTTTTACCTGTTTCTTTTTCAATTTTCTTAGCAGCATTAAGAGAATCTTTTACACCCATGCCCCAAGTAACAACCGTTGCATCTTTACCTTCTTTTATAATCTTACCTTTACCAAATGGTAATAGATAATTTTCATCAGGCTCTATAGTCCTTGAGAATGGTAAGCGGTACATACCTTTGTGTTCTAAAAAGAGAACAGGATCATCCATTCTGATAGCTGCTTTTAGTAAACCTTTAGCATCTGCTGCATTTGAAGGATAGGCAATCATAATGCCAGGTATGTGGGAGAAAAAGCCTTCAATATTCTGGGAGTGGCACAAACCACCATGGATATAGCCACCTACTGCCACACGAGTCACAACAGGCGCTTTAAATCCACCATTAGATCTGTAACGCATAGTAGAAATTTCATTTCTAAACTGCATAAATGCAGGCCAGATATAATCTCCAAACTGAATTTCGACTACCGGTTTGTACCCTCTGACAGCCAAGCCAAGAGCTACACCCATTATAGAAGCTTCAGCAAGTGGAGAGTTAAATACTCTTTCTTTACCGAACATATCAGCTACACCGCGAGTGGCAGTAAACACTCCGCCTTTAGGATCTCCGATGTCTTCGCCAAAGATAAGCATCTTGTCGTTTCTTGCCATTTCCTCTTTAAGAGCATGGTTTATCGCATCCACAAGCACGATTGGTTCGCCTTCTGAAGGTTCGGATGTTGCATAAGGTAAGTCTCTTGATTCCTCAGGGGCAAAAACATGTTTTGTTGAATCTTCAGCTTTAACATCTTCAGCAGTCCATGCTTCATCAGCAGCAGCATTAATTTCATTTTTCACATCTTGCCAAATTAGATCTAAATCTTCCTGAGTTGCAAATTTATGTTCAATTAGATAAGCAGATAGTCTTTTTATACCATCTTTTTTATTTTTACCTGTCTCCAATTCTTCAGCAGCTCTATATTTTCTATGATCGTCAGAAGAGGAGTGGGGGAGAAGCCTTTCTACCACAGCGTGCAATAAGGCAGGGCCTTTACCGGCCCTGATGTATTCTGCTACGTCACGAGCTGCCTTTAGCGACTCAAAATAATCTGTACCGTCAAACTCTTTCATCAATAAGTTTGGATAGCAGCAGAAAGAGTGTACTACGCTAGAACCCATAGATTGATCTTCACGTGGCACTGAGATAGCATAACCATTATCTTGAATAGTAAAGAGTACAGGAAGCTTTTGGCGAGTAGCCCAGTTTACCGCTTCATAAAACTCACCCTGAGAGGTAGTGCCTTCACCTGATGCTACATAAGTAATTTCATCAGTACCATTTTTTCTGGAGGCAAGTGCAGTACCAACTGCATTCAAATACTGAGTGCCGGTAGAAGAAGATTGAGTCGGCAAATTTAATCCGGGATGACCGTAGTGACCCGGCATCTGGCGACCACCGGTAGCGGGGTCATCAGCTTTACCAAATGCAAGCAGGAAGTACTCTTTAGGAGTTAAGCCCATGCCGTAGGTAAATGCTAAATCACGATAATAAGTCCATCCCCAATCTTTTTTAGATTCCAAAGTAAAAGCAACAGCAGTCTGAACTGTTTCGTGACCACTACAGCCAATATGGAAAAAAGATTTGCCCTGTTTTACCAAAGTTAAGTGTTTTTCGTCAGTAAAGCGAGCCATCATCATATTTCTGAGAGCTGCTATCATATCTTCTTTTGTTAGGTTTAAAGTTTCATGTGGTGGTTTAGATCTGTCTAATTTTGCTCTGTCGACGTTGCAAGAATCACCTCTGCCATGGTGGCAGGTAGAACCAACGGGTTGATCTTGTATTATTTCCCACTCTACCACCCTTTCGTAAGAGTTCACTAATTGCGAATCTGTTTCATTTTTTTTCTTTGCCATACCAATATCTCTTACAATTTATTTGAGTTAAACATATTTATTTACTAATTTGTTTGTCTGAAGTTAAAAAAGTTAGCCTTTTATAAACTATTAAAAATTTATTATGGCTTGGTATCAGATATTAGGGCACGAACGAGAAAAAAAAATATTGCAGAGAGCCATACTGGAAGGGCGTATAGCTCATGCTTACTTGCTATGGGGACCCGAAGGAGTTGGCAAAGATGCTTTGGCTATCGAATTTGCTAAGGTTGTAAATTGTGAACACCAGATTAGAGAAGGCGATACGGTCAACGCCTGTGATTCCTGCAAAAACTGTAAGCAAATAGATGCATTGAGCCATAATAATTTACAGTTTGTTCATGCTATGCCCACCGGGAAAAGTAGTGCAAAAAAAGATGAAAATCCTCTGGCTTCGCTTAGCGATGAGCAAATGGATGAAATCAAAGAACAATTTGCCTTAAAAGCAAAAGATAAGTATCATCCTTTTTCTGTTGCAAATGCAAGTCAAATCAAAATAGGTTCTATAAGGCAAGCAAACCGAAATCTAGCTCTCTCCGGCTCCGGCAAAGGGCGAAGAATACTGATGGTGTTTTCAGCAGATGAGATGACAGTCGAATCTGCAAATGCTTTTTTGAAGAACTTGGAAGAGCCACATGAAAATGTAACAATCATTTTGATTACTTCCAGGCAGGATCAAATACTGCAGACTATTAAATCACGATGCCAGCAAATAAAATGCAGTAGGCTTTCGGACGAAGAAGTCATAGAAAGTTTGCAAAATTTATATGGCATAGATGAAGTAAACGCTCGAATAGCAGCAATTTTTGGACAAGGCTCTATAACATTAGCAAAAAATATGCAAGATGAAGATATGAAAGATCTTCGGTTTGGCATGATTGATTTACTCAGAAGTGCTATGAAGAAAAATGTCTTTAGAGTAGAGCTTTTAAATAAAATAGATGAACTAACTGCCTCCAGAAATAAAAATAAATTGGACAAAGCATTAAATATTTTATTGATTTGGATGCGAGATGTGGCCATTTCTTCAATATCGGACGAACCAAAAGTGATAAATGTAGATCAGAAGGACGTTATCCAAAAGTTCGCATCTCACTATAAAGGCAAAGACTTAGCTCTGACAATATTAAAGATAGAAGAAGCTATAAAAAGAATTAGGCAAAACATCAATCCACAATTAGCTTTAGTTACTTTATTTTTAGAATTGAGAGATATTTTCCTTGATTAAATGAGATAATTTTTTAAATTGCATCTTAAGGCTGTGTATAAGCCTATACAAACATATTCTATAAAGTTGATTATTATAGATTTGATTTTTACTCTAAGGAATTACTATGAATGACCATAGATCTGACTTACATAACGATGATTTAACTAATACTGGAGGCAAACTAAAACCATTTAATAAGGATTCACTAAAATTTCGTGTACTGAAAGCTCCGATGAGCTTAGGACTTGAAGAAAGCGACGCTGTTCATCCTGCTTATACTATAGTAGGCGAATCTGAGTACGTTGAAGTCCAGTTTAAAGGAAATAGAAGACATTTATTTAAGAACCCTAACAACTTGCACGTCGAGCTTTATGATGACGTTATTGTTACTACAGATAACGGTACGGAAATGGGCTCAGTGTGTTGTAATGGCCAAGTTGCTTCCAACAAACTACAGAATGTTTATAAAGAAATTGCAAAAGACAACTACATTGTACTAAGACATGCAACTGCCGAAGATTACGAGATTCAGCAAAATGTTTCTTTGGAAGAGCAATTAACGCTCGAAAAAACTAAAGAAATGGTAGTGAACTATAATCTTGAGATGAAGATTACAGAGACTGAATGGCAGTTTGATCGACAAAGATTGACTATATTTTTTACAGCGGCTCAAAGGATAGATTTTCGTGAGCTTGTAAAAGATTTGGCACGAACTTTTCGTACTCGCATCGAGCTACGTCAGATTTCTTCACGTGAAGAAACGAAACGTATAGGGTGTGGCTTTGGAGCATGTGGCTTAGAGCTTTGTTGCAATTCTTTCTTGCCTCAGTTTAATCATGTGACACTTGATCATGCCCGAAAGCAGCAGCTTTCTAACAACGTAGCCAAACTAAGTGGCTATTGTGGCAGATTAAAGTGCTGTCTACTGTATGAATATGAGACCTACGAAGCTGCATTTGAAGAATACCCTGAGTTACGCTCTAAAATTGTGTTAGAGGATGGCTCTGAAGCTAAACTAATTAAAGTAGATGTATTTAAAGATATTGCTCATTTGTACAATATGACTCATAAAAAATACATAACTTTAGAAAAAGCTGAAATACTTACTCTTATTGGTAAAGGAAAAGTCTTCAAAAATGAAGAATATGACGAAGATGAAATTCGTGCTTTAGCAGAAATACAAGAGTTAGAAGATGCACCTGAAGGTGGCGAACAGAAACGCAGACCTGCCTTGCAGCAGCAAGTAGAGAGAATTATGAATAGAATGCAGGATTCGAATCACAGCCAAAATAATAGCGAACTTACAGATCATCTCCTGTCAGGGGACAATCCAAAAAATCGTGGTAAAAAGAACTTTAGCGGGCCTCGTAAAAATGGCAATAAACGCCATAACGGGAACTCTAATAATAATGCGAATAGCAGAAATTACCGTTCAAATGGCAAAAATCAGGAAAGAACATCAGAGCAGAGAGTAGCTAAAGATGTAAATAATGATAAAGTAAATTAGAAATATACTTCTTTATTTCAACAAAATCGGATAGCAATAACAGTTATCCGATTTTTATAACCAATCATTAATTAGCTAATCTTATCACTTCTATATTGCACATCCTCAATTTATACATACTTGCTTCATTTAAATTATAAAATACAAAAAATCAGAACTATTTTTCCAATTCAACTGAAATATTATCTGTTATAGTTAATATATTATATATTCTATTCTAAGATAGTAATTTTTATTAGTATGTATTCAATAAAATACATATATTTGTCTTCAATTATGAATTAATCTATTGTACATATTATTTTGGTTTATTTAGGGGATATTATGAGACACTTATTAGTCGCTCTTGCTTTGCTATGGAGCTTACCCTCTTTAGCTCTTAGTGACAAGCAGGAACTAATTAAGTCAAGCAAAGATTATCTGGTTCGATTAGAATGCCATGAGCTCTCAAAATCTGCTGTAAATAGCAGGTATAGAGTCCAAAGTGGCGTAGTAATAGACAAGAATCTTGTGCTTACTTCACTGGATTATATCAATGACAGTTCGGTAGTCAATATTTTCAAATACACGACTCAAAAGCGATTTGGTGCAGGTCTAATCTGGAAAGATTCCTTGCACAATATTGCAGTATTTCGTGTGCCTGAATTAAATGCTACTCCAATTAAAATGAAATCAAGCAAAGAATTATCTCAGATTGATGAGATTATGGTTTTCAACTGCGGTAGGAGAGACTCTACTTTCCTCGAAACAACATGGGGCATATTAAGTGGTAGCCCCAAAGATACTATTATTACTGTTGGTGCAGCAGTGAACCCCGGAGGGGTCGGTGCTCCTGTGATAACTATGGATGGTCATTTGGCAGGATTGATAGTGGATAAAGAAGTTGATCTATTTGCCGAAGGTATTGCATATATGGCAAATATAGATTTGGTGCACGATGCATTGAGCTCAATTGACGCTAATGATACAATAATAAGTGCTATACCTGAATTTGAAACTTTAGATAAATTAGGCCAAGCTTTTGAGTGCGAAATGCAAAGCTATGATACCGAATTGATATCAAAGATTATCGAATTAAGAAAACAGTCCTTAGACTTAGCTACTGAAGCTATGAAAGGCAGTTCAACTAGCATAGTATCTGCATATTTCAAAACATATTTTTCCAAACTCTATTTCTGGGCATTAGCTGAAGACTATCAAGAAACTTTAGCACAAAAAATCTATGCTGATTATAAAGCTTATGTTTTTGAAATACGCAACATTCTGATGAAAGAAGAATATCCGGTAGGTCAAATGCCTGAAAATGCGTTGGCTTATCTTGATAAAAGCAAGTTTGATAAGTTTGGTATAGCTGCTGAAAAAGCTAGAATGAGACCGGTAATAAACGGACTTAATAATATCAAAACTAGTATCAGAAAAGCAGACTTCTATGGGTATATATTGTATGGATTACCTCCAAATTATTTAAAATCAGTTATTAAAGACTAAGTTTTTATCATAAACAAAAAAGAATGAAAATGAAAATTAAATCCTATATTTTATTAGTAGCTCTTTTCTTAAGCTACAATCTATATGGCCAAACAAAGCAAGCTGCATTTAATAAATCAAAAGATGCAGTTGTAAAAATATTAGCTTCCGAATTGCCTGAGATTGGATTCCGATCTAATAGTGGCAGTGGTACCGGGTATATTGCTTCGCAAGACGGCTATATCATTACGAATCACCACGTAATAGATGGTGCAGTAGTTATTAATGTTATCCTGACAAAAGGCGATATTAATGATACTATTCCTGCTTATACTCTATGGTCTGATCAGGACATGGATATGGCAGTATTGAAAGTCGATAAAACAAATCTTCCTTTCTTGGAATTTGAAAAGAAAAATAAAATCAATCATGGTGACGAAGTTTTAGCTATCGGTTATCCGGGTGGCAGTAAAGACGTGAAAGTAACCTGGGGTATTATTTCAGGTATTCCTAATGACTCTACTTTAAATACAACAGCTGCATTAAACAGTGGTAACAGCGGTGGCCCTTGTGTGAATCTGGACGGTAAAGTTGTAGGTACTATTTTTGCCAAACAAGTATCTGTTGCAATAGAGGGTAGTGGCTTTTTAAGATCTATAGATTATGCAAGTAGAGCTCTCGAAGAAGCAAAAAATATTAATGACTCATTGAAAGAGCTAATTGGAACTGACAATAAAGAAGCATACAAAGAACTTTGCAAAGCTGAGGCAGCGTTTATTAATATCAATTATTACGAAGATGATGACAATCGTGCAGAAATGTTGGATAAAGCTTTAAATCATATCAATAAAGCTCTTGGCTTTGACTCTAATTATACTCTTGCTTACTTCTTTAAAGCATCTTACGAATTGTTTTATGCATTCTACCAATGTGAATTAAATCAAGAAGATGAGTCATATAAGTATACTGAAAAATTCTATGGCAGCTTGACGAGAGCCCGCGAAACAGATTTGAATACTGGTAAATATGACAACTATAACGAGAAAATAGACAATCAATTAGATTTGTTTTTAGATGGTTATGAAGTAGACTGTGACGAATGGAATGAAGTATTAGACGCAATGCAGAAAAACTATGCTAAAAAAGACCAAAGGATGAGAGATTTTGATAATTATATCAAAAGAGGTGAAAGACCTGAAATGTTAGCAGATATGTTGGGAGCAGTCGAAAGATCATCTAGAAAAGAAAGAGATTGGAACTTCGGAATTACTATCGCTGGTCAATGGAATCAAAGTATAAAACACGATGGACCGGGGCGTATAGTAATAACACCGGAAACTTATTACCAAGAAGGTGTGGTTATATCAGGAGATGAAAGAGCTTATCTAAAAGAAGAAGTTGTGACATATAACTTCATGGTTAATTATAAAGGCTTCGGTTTAGGGCTTCTACTTGATATCAAAGATAACGGTAGGGAAGATAATTATTTTACACTTTTAACTTTAAGATATAAATTCCTTGAATTTACCTATAATTTTGCAGAATTGAACGGAACTTTTGCTGCTTTAGCTCCAAAGTTCGGATTTAAATATGTTAGCCCCGGATACTATTCTCCTATGGGAACCGGCTTTAAATCGGAATTGGATACCATAATTTAGGTTTTAACGCAAATGACTATGGACGCGACTATGGCTATAATGATTTCGTTCCGTCTAGTGATGACAATGTATTTGACTATGAATTCCCGGATAAAATTAGTTTCAGTTCTGAAGTTAGGTCTCCAATCCTAGGTGTACCTGTTTACATGAATTCACAACTTATACCGGGAAAATATTTAAAGGTTGGTCTTGGAATTTACCTTCAAATTTAAGGAGACAAAATGAAGTTATATATTAAAATAATACCAATTCTATTGATAGTGCTCCTTACTTCTTGTGGAGTTCAAAGGACTTCCTTAGATGTTTATAGCACAGACAATATCGAATTGATAAACGAATTCGCATCAGAAACTAACATTTCTGGAATTTTCACTACTGAAGATAAAAGCAAAACTTTTGCTATTAATAAAGAGTATAGAGACAAAATAACAGGCGTTACTACGCTATCCGACTCAGAACCTGATATTTTAAATCTTGATAAAAGTACTTTTACTATCTCTGAGATATCAAAAGAAGGCTTAAAAGAGTACGATTTTATTACTTGTCTAAATACAGAGAGCTATTTAAGCAACTTTGTTAAAGATGGTAAGTTATATCTGTTTTCTTATGTAGATTACAGAAGCGCTACTAAACCATACAGTGTTTTTCTACGTATATGGAATATAGAAACTAAAAAAGTAGAATCTGAAAAGGTAATGCTTAGAAAGTACCTTGGCAAGTACGGAAACGGTGTAAAGTACGACTATGACGACTATATCGACAGCTTCGAACCTTCTATCAAAGTTTCACCTAACAAAGAATACTTTGTTATATACATGAATCATAAGCATGAAAGACTTATGTCTGTATGGACTGCTGACGTTTTCAATAAAGAAGGAAATCGTATCAAATCAGACATTATAGATAGAAAAGGTACAATTGATTTTTGCATCGACGACAATAGTGATGTCTGGATTACCAGTATGTATTATGATAACTATGAGTTTTATTATAGTGTTAACCGCTCCTATGGTGAGTTACATCAAAACGATAGCTACAAAATGCCAAAAATCAAGCATAGCGAGAAGACTAATAAAGATATGTTAAAGAAATTAGATAAGTTACCAGACTGGACTAATAAAGCCAGATACTCAGAAGACTACTATCCTACTAATCAGATGAAATCTGAAAATGGTACCGATGTAATGTTTTTTAACTATGTATATAGTAATCATGGAAATGGTGGTGTAGTAGTTACTAAATTTGACAAAAAGGAAGGTCAAATTGAATATGCTAAACTTATCCCTTACCATGAGATATTAGACGCAGTTTCAAAACAGGAAAATGATTTTGAAGCTACATATATACCTGAAATGAAAATTACAAATTTGATCGAACATAAGGGAAACTACTATTTAGTTTTGGAACTTTTGACTGCTAAACTTTATGCGGTAGAAAGCCAAATAGTATTTGGAGGTTTTTCCGGAGATAAGTACTTTGTAGCTTTAGATAAAAATATGGATCTTAAGTGGGCTAACGCTCAGCTATCAGATCATAACTTTTTAATGACTTGGGATAACTATACAGATCAATATCTTTTACAAGGCGCTTCTCATTTTGAAATTAAAGATGATAAGCTGTCGGGTATCCTTCCTGCAATTATTGAAAACGATGATTTCTTCAAGAATGAAAATGGATATTATAGATTTAACTTGGATTTGGAAACAGGTAAAATCATAGATCAAAAGTTACTTGTAGATATAAATGGCAACTGTAAAATTTATTATAATGACTTCTATCCGATGGGAGAAGATAAAATTATTATAGACCAATACAACAGAGATGAACTCTATCTGATAAAAGAAAAGTAGAGTCTATATTTATGTATTTTGTAAAAAAAAATCGGATGGCAGTAAAAGTCATCCGATTTTTTTATAGCTATTTATACCAAAAAGCTTAGCTTCTTGTTTTTACTTTTCTGTCATGTGGATCTAAGTACATTTTTCTGAGACGAATATTTAGCGGAGTAATCTCTACCAATTCATCTTCTGCTATAAACTCGATAGCTTCGTCTAAGGACATTCTCTTTGGAGTTTTAAGCACAACTGTCTGGTCAGAACTTGATGCACGCATATTAGTAAGTTTCTTTTCTTTGGTAATATTAACGTTAAGGTCTTCTTGTTTGTTCCTTTCGCCAACTACCATACCCATATAAACCTGAGTACCTACTTCTACGAATAGCTCACCTCTGTCTTCCATACCTAAGCAAGCGTAAGCAGTAACTTTGCCTGCTCTGTCTGCTACTATACCACCATTTTTTCTTTGAGGTATCTGGCCGCACCAAGGCTGATAATCTTCAAAAAGTGTATTCATGATACCAGCACCCTTAGTTTCAGTTAAAAACTGAGAGCGGAATCCAATCAAGCCACGAGAAGGAATGGTAAACTCTAAATCAACACGGCCAAAGCCATTATTGACAAAATTGACCATCTGACCTTTTCTTATTTGAAGGCGCTCGGTGATTGTGCCTGCATTTTCTTCCGGCAAGTCTATAAAAACGCGTTCTATAGGTTCGCACTTCACACCGTCAACTTCTTTAATGATTACCTGAGGCTTAGAGACCATAAATTCATATCCCTCTCTTCTCATAGTTTCGATAAGCACAGCCATTTGAAGCTCGCCTCTACCTGAAACGTTAAAAGCATCAGTTCTATCTTCGTAGTTTTCCACTCGAAGGGAAACGTTTCTCAATGTTTCATGCTGCAAGCGACCTGATAAGTTACGAGAAGTAAGGTATTTGCCTTCTGTGCCTGCAAACGGGCCATTATTTACATAGAAAATCATGGAAACAGTTGGCTCATCTACATAGATTCTTGGAAGAGCTTCCGGATTTTCGAAAGAAGAAATAGTATCACCAATGCTTACACTATCCAAACCGGCTACTGCAATGATGTCACCTGCTTCAACTAAATCTACTTTGACTTTTTCCAGTCCTCTAAATGAATATAGAGCTGAGAATTTAACAGGGCTGATGTTCTCTTTTTCACCACAAAGAGTATATGGTTCGTTAAGCTTTAACTTGCCGTTAGAAAGTCTGCCAATAGCTATCTGACCTACATAAGAGTCATAGTCCAATGAAGTAACAAGGAACTGCGGAGTCGCATCGTCATTAACTTCCGGGCCAGGGATGCTATTTATAATGGTGTCAAACAATGGCAATAAAGTGGTGTTGTCATCTTCAAGCTCTAAGTGAGCTACACCCTCTTTTGCTACAGTATATAGGATAGGAAATTCAAGTTGGTCTTCGTTAGCATCTAAATCTATAAATAGATCATAGACTTCGTTGATTACTTCTTGAACTCTTGCGTCAGCTCTGTCGATTTTATTAATAACAAGTATAATAGGCAAGCTTTTAGCCAGAGCTTTTTTTAGTACGAAACGCGTCTGTGGTAAAGGACCTTCACTGGCATCTACTAGTAGCAAAGCGCCATCTACTAAATTAAGACTACGCTCTACCTCACCACCGAAATCGGCGTGACCGGGAGTGTCCATGATATTAATTTTAATATCTTTGTACCATACTGCAGTATTTTTTGCAGTGATAGTAATGCCACGCTCTTTTTCAAGATCCATGGAATCCATTACTCTATCAGTTACTTGCTGATTATCGCGGAATGTACCGCTTTGGCGAAGCATACCGTCAACCAATGTTGTTTTACCATGGTCAACGTGTGCTATGATTGCAATATTTCTAAAATTGCTTTTTCTCATTCTTAAATGCCTATTATATGCTAAAATACAAAATTACAAAAAATATAAGAGTAACTAGTTTATTATGTGACAATTTTGCGTTAAATGATGTTAATCGCTAAACTCAGAAAAATGCACAAATTAGAATAATTGCCGAATAGAGCCTCTGCAGGCTATGCTACTATAAAAAATACGTGTGAATTAATTATCAATAGGAAATCTGCTAACCGAAAAATAATCTTTATGCATTCACTTACAAATCTTAATTTAGATTGTCAAACTTTTGCTTTAAATTGCTTTTTTATCTATATGGAGAGATTAAATATGCGTTTGATAAAAGAAGAAACTAGTCTATTAGTGATTGATGTTCAGAGCCGATTGTTCCCGCATATACACGATTATCAGCAGTTTGAAGACAGCACTTGCAAGCTGATAAAGGGTGCAAAAGCACTTTCATTACCAATATTTGTTTCTGAGCAGTACGTCAAAGGACTTGGAGAAACAACAAAAAATATAAAAGCTGCTCTTGGAGATAGCTACCATCCTATAGAAAAAATGGCTTTTAGCTGCTGTGATATGGAAGAGTATATTGCTTTTTTGGAAAAAGAAGGCAAAAAAAATGTACTAATTTGTGGTATAGAGTCTCACATCTGTATACTTCAGACTTCATTAGATTTAATCAAAGCCGGATACCAGCCGGTAGTTATTGAAAATTGCGTTTCTTCCAGAAATCTTCAAGACAAAAAAACGGCTATTCAAAGATTATTACATGAAGGGGCTATCGTCAGCACCTATGAGTCTATACTATTTGAACTTTGCAGATACTCAGGCACACAGGAATTTAAAGAGATATCAAAGATAATAAAGTAAAAATATTCAAATGTTTTTTAGCAAAGCAACCATATAGTTTTGTATATGGTTGCTTTTTTTTATGTGATTTGTAACATTTGCCTATAAAAACAGTTATTAGTATTATTTATAACTATGTATATATAGACAATGAAACTACATGATATTGGATTGCTTCCTGAATTTGAACAAAGCTTGTTGAATAATAATATTAATATCTCCGAAATCGGCAGAGTCGTCGCTGAACATAAAGAAAGATATAGTGTTGCCATGCAGGATGGCATAGTGGATGCAGAAATAACGGGAAATATGAGGTTTGCTGCCGAATCCCGTGAGGACTTTCCTTCGGTAGGCGATTGGGTTGTGCTTACCGGATATGACCCGGAATTTGCTATTATTCGTGAAATACTGCCTAGAACTTCTTTACTGTCTCGACAGGCGGTGGGGCAGTATGCTGAGGTGCAGCTTATTGCTACAAATATAGATTACGCTTTTCTTGTGCAGGCAGTCGATAGAGATTTTAATATAAACAGATTTGAACGCTACCTATCCTTATGCTACAACGGCAAAGTAACACCTATAATTCTTCTAACTAAGACTGACCTGATTGGAACTACCGAATTAGATGAAATAATCCAAAGCGTTAGGGAAAGAATCAAAGATGTAGATGTGCTAGCTGTCAGCAATGAGACCAGTGAAGGCATTGACATACTTTTAGATAAAATGGAAAATGGCAAAACTTACTGCCTGCTTGGCTCTTCCGGCGTAGGCAAATCTACTTTGCTTAATACATTGATGGGCGAAGAAGTGATGAAAACCAGTTCTCTAAGTGAAAGCACAAACAAAGGTCGCCATACTACCAGCCACCGAGAGCTAATATTACTCCAAAACGGTTCAATTATAATAGACACTCCCGGTATGAGGGAAGTCGGTGTAGTAAATCAGGAGCAGGGAATAGAAACCACTTTCGATTGGCTCTATACCTACTCAGAGCACTGCAAATACCGCGACTGTACCCACACAAATGAAAAAGGTTGCGCAGTGATTGAAGCAGTCGAAGCCGGCGAAATCAACCGCAAATCCTACGAAAACTACCTCAAAATGGAACGCGAAAGTGCCCATTTCGAAGCGAGCAGTGCCGATAAGAAACGAAAAGGCAAATCGCTTGCTAAAATCATTAAAGATATGCACAAGATAGATCCGAAGCAGAAGAAGTGAGAGATTGATTTCAGTCGTGAGGTTAGCTCCACGATTGATGACGCTATATAAAATGATGCTTTACGATTCTACGATTTCAACCACACTCCCTTTTTTTTGGTATAGTTTATGCATGATAACTGTTGCGTAGTATAATGTGGAAAACTTTTCATATTTACTAAGCTAAATTTCTTGTGAATAATGTGTTAAATGTACTATCTTTGGATTGGGGACTTATGTGCTTACAAAGAGAATCAGTTATAAGTACCGTGAAAATCGGAAAATTGAAATATGATCTATCTTATTTGATAGCAATAGTTTTTGCATTCACTTTTTTTTCTGTGGAAGCAAACGCTCAGGTGAATAACGCCAGCCCGGCGAATTGGCGTTATCCTAATGGGAACTCGTCGGCTACTAAATACATATCACAAAAATCAGAGAAGCAGGACATCGACTCATTTCTCGTTAAGTGGTCTAACCCTGATATTTCTGGTGATGTTCAGCCATTAATTGGCAATGTGGTTAATAACGGTAAGCTAATGAATGAATTTAGGTATGCTCCTAATGAAATAGCGGCTGTAATTGGAGATGAGCTTATTGTACTCTCAGGAGCAGGTAGGCTGCTCGGCAAGTCATCCTTTTCAGATGGTATGTCCGGAGTAATTCCACAGGGAATAAAAGGAATATCACTTCTTTTTGATTCGACTTCTGCAGGTGTTGGCTTGCAAGAGCAAGGCATTATGCAAATGGCTTTGGAAACTATTGAATATCATAATCCAGATTCATTAGCATATTCTTATGTAGCAGGTTTCGACTCAGAAACAAACAACCCAATAATGCTTCGCCGTTTGGCTATCGACTTGCGTGAATTCGCTCCAAACGTGTCAGCCAGTATCAAACCAGTATTTGCAAAAAACGAAAATGGCGAACATCTGTTATACGCCACTGTAAACATGGCTTATCCTGAAATTTCAGGTGCCGGAAATCCTGCCTCTGCTCCTTATTTCAGAGGACTGACGGTATTTAATACCGGTAGTAGTCTAAATTCATTTCCATTGCCTAATGTCGGTGATGATTTAGATTATCGTTTGAATTTAGGACCTGAGGTGTCATTTACAACTCCTTCTATTTCTTATGTAGAAGGTCAAAATTCTATTTTGTTACCTGTTTTCAATTCAACCGAATTGCAAGAGGGGATAGATGCTAATCCAAATGTTACTGACATAGGCATAACATATTCAGACAGGCCGTATTTATTAGGATTCAGCACATTATCCAATGGGCTTGGGCAGAGCATTTTTCCACAAGACTTATCATTTATCGCTGATGGCATTAGCCGCCCGGTAATTATTCCATATTATATTGATTTGCAAGATCCTACTTCCAACCAAGATAAATTTATTTTACTTACAGAACAGTACAAAGGCATAGACGGTTCGTTTGGCACGTCCCGTTTACATTTATATTATGCCAAAAGTGACGGTAGCTCAGTTTTAGCCGGAGATCCTATTACTATAGTCGATGATTTATTTAATCCACCTCTCAAAGGTAATAAAAATCATTTTTGGTCAGTGGCTGTGGGTAACGTAGATGGTGATGTTTCAAATTCATGGAATGAGTATTATCCTAATAACCCAGGAAACGAACTGATAGTAACTCAAAGCACGAAAGAGTTTGCTTTTGCATCTTCCAAGTTAATGATAATGAGATATAACTCGGGCCCTGCAGTGCCTAAAGCTGATAGACCTAATGAATATCTTTTCCCATTTGACACTATTGCAACTACAAACATTAATGGTTGGGTAGCTGCAGTAAACGACTTGGATGGGGCTGATGATGGCAAGGATGAAATAATACTAGTAGATGGCTCTAAACTTACAGTAGTACGATTGAGAGATTATAACGACAAAAGATTTCAAGCTGGTAAAATTTTAGATACACTGTTTGTAAAAGATTTTAGTATGCAGACTATTTCCTCAGTTGCGATAGCTGATTTGGAAGGTGATGAGCTGAATGACATAATTGTGACCACTTACGATAGTACCTATGCCATAGGTTTGAATAAAATCAAGCCACTCAAAGTATTATTTCCTAATGAATATCAAGAACCGCCATTAGAGATATGCTACGGCGATACTCTGGACATCGTTTGGGAAAACCTACTTGGTAACGCCTCAGACGTTATTTTAAAATTCCAAGAATATTTTGACGAAGAGCCCATCAATAATGCAATTTTAATAGATAAAGCAATAAACAACTTGACTGATACCGTAGTTTATTCGTATATTGCAGATACATTAGTCGCAGGAAGGCAAGGAAGATTCATTTTAGAGTCAAGTTCCAACCCCGGCGTACTTTGTGACACAACTACATTGCTAAGTTTTGGCTATCCTGATATAGTGTTTGATGACTTAGCAGAAGAGTATTACCGAGTAGGTGATTTAATTAACCTGACAGGCACAGTTTCATGTGTGGATTCGGTAGAAGTAGAGTGGAGCGAAGACAATTTAACTTGGAATAAAATATGTGACTTAGATAATTGTCATATAGATATGGGAGAAATTTCACAATTTGCAATAAATTTTGAAATTCCATGCGTTAATTTTTATAATTGTTCGTCTCCCGATTCAGATAGCATAGTTTATGTTAGATTAAGTCTAAAAAAAGCAGATTACCAGAGCTATTCCGAAGCTCTAAGCATTAAAGTTAAACCGGCATTAGCTCCGGTAGAATTTGAAAAATCTGAAACAGCTTGTCCAAATATACGTATAGCTTGGAAAGCTGATGATATTGAATATACTTGCGATACAATTTCTGTTTCTGTCTCACCTGATATGGGGCAGACATTTACGATGATAGACAGAGTGGCAGCTATACAAGAGGAATATATATGGAATGTGCCTCTTGAAACGCCCGATACATTGATACTACGTGTTTGCTGTGAGAGTTCCTGCGTTAGGACTGATACAGTAATATCTAACTATAAACCAAAATATATAGAAATCGTAGCACCTAACCCGTTTAGGCCACCTTTGGAAGAAGCCAAGGTCGTTTACAGGGTACCCGAAGAAACAAATGTGACTTTAAGAATATACGACCAAAGCGATAGGATTGTCGCAGAGCCAGTGGCTAACTTGCCAAGGTCTCCGGGAATAGCTTATTGTGAGACATGGGACGGCACCAAAGACAATGGTTCACCTGCTGCAAATGGT
This sequence comes from Kapaibacterium sp. (SeqCode), assembly GCA_963678775.2. Lineage (GTDB taxonomy): Bacteria > Bacteroidota > Ignavibacteria > Kapaibacteriales > UBA2268 > JBFHIJ01. The sequence continues at coordinate 30,030 of CAXXGR010000006.1, read as the reverse complement.
ATGTATTATATTAGCTTAGAATTCTCTAGCGGTGCAAAAGAGATTTATCCGCTGTACTTAGTCAAATAAAAGAATATTTCAGTTTTCACACTAATTATAAAAGGTATTGTCATGAGAATTTTGGTTATCGAAGACGAAAGAAAAGTAGCCAGTTTTATCAAACATGGTCTTGAAGAAGAACGCTACATCGTAGAAACTGCTGCAGATGGTGTTTCAGGCTTAGAAATGGCTATGAATAACCACTTTGATGCTATTTTACTTGATGTTATGCTTCCTGGTAAAGATGGTTTTACAGTGTTGCAAGAGTTGCGTGATGCAGGTGTTGCTACTCCAGTGTTGATGCTTACAGCTCGCGGTACTACTGAAGATCGCGTTGCAGGGCTTGACCTTGGTGCTGATGATTATTTACCAAAACCATTTAGCTTTGAAGAGCTTGCAGCTCGCTTGAGATCTATCTTGCGCCGCTCTAGCCCTGAAAAATCAACTAAATTGCGTTGTGGTGATTTAATCCTTGATACTGTATCTCACTTAGCTTATCGTTTCGGTAAAGAGATTGAGCTTACTACTAAAGAGTACGCTTTGCTTGAGTACTTGATGAGAAACAAAAACCGCATCTTGAGCCGTTCTACAATTACTCAGCATGTTTGGAAACACAACTTTGACCCTGAATCAAACATCATCGACGTATATATCAAACGTCTTCGTTCTAAAATCGAATCTGACGATGCTAAACCATTGATTCAGTCAATTCGTGGCGTTGGTTATAGAATGAGAGAGACTTCTACAGACGAAGAAGTTAATCTTGGACGCTAAAATTAAGCAATTTCATAAATGAAAAGGGAGACGTTTATTAACGACTCCCTTTCTTTTTAAATGAACTTTCACCATCTACGTAATATATTACATTTGTCAATCCAATACATATCAAAGTAAATTAAAACGATAATCCTTGAAATTTTATTATTTTAAAATATTTTTCCATTTAATTCGATGTTGTATTAACGTTTAATAAAGGCAAAAAGTCATTTTAATTATCCATTTTCTTCCTACTCCATAGTTACTCCAAATCACTATATTAGTAAGACTTATACTTAATTTATCTTCTATAGCAATTTATTGATAAACATAATACTAGCTTATTCGTTATATTGTCAACAATGAAAAAAACTGATTATATATCAAAATCTAATAAGATCTTTACTGCCTGGGCTATGATTCTGGCAGTTTTGAATATAGTAATGCTACCTTTCTTTCACGAGCATGAAATTCAGTTTCAAGGTTCTATTTGCAAAATAAGTATCGGAAAGAACTCTGTCGCTAAAGATATGGAATCAAGTGATGACTGTAATGTTTGTAGATTTATTAACAAGCATACGATATTGTCACTGGTTATTGATAGCTATATAAAGTTTTACCCTCCTATGGTCAATAGCGAACCGTTATTCGCTAAAGCCTCACTTTTAACCTTTTTAGTTGATTGTGTAAACAAAGATCCACCTCGGTTATATTCATAGATGTTTCAATATTGTTCTGGCAGCAGAGGACATTACAGCTATAAATCAGAACAGCGTAAATATACTTTTTTAAGAATTAGCACTTGTGTATATTCTTAATGCACTTTTTTACAACAATCTATAAATTAAAACATAAGGTGTCAAAATGAAAACAATACTTAATTTTATTATGATTTCAGTCTTAGCATTTGCAATAGTCTCTTGTTCCGAAGATGATCCTGTATCCTCACAGCATGATCACGCAGAAGCGGAAGGTTTGGTAATCAAAAACAGTGGAAATACAATACTGAAAATATTTGAAGGTGAGTTTGACTCAACTTATTTTGATACTCTAAGTATCAAAGCTAATTCTACTATGCAAAACCTAGAAATTTTCTTTCTTGATCATGATGGAGATGAATTTCAAACAGATGATGAAGACAAGACTCTTGGCTGGGTTATTGGAGACGAATCTCTTCTTAAACTGACTCTAAATGAAAGCAATAAATGGATGGTTGACATGGAAGCTCTCAAAGAAGGCAATACAGATTTGGAAATAAGAATCTTACATAACGATCACCCTGATTTTAAATCTCCCAAAATACCAGTTGTAATAACTAAGTAGATAAAATGAAATATATAATACTGTTATTTGCAATTATGATAAATCTGTCGCTTCATGCGGCAGATTTATCAGGTATTGTAAAAGATGAAGACTCTGACCAACCAATAGAACAAGTGCTTATTCAAGTAGAGAAATCTAAAACCTTAGTTGCTACCGGTAAGGATGGCAAATTTGAACTAAAAGATTTAAGACCCGGAGAATATTACATACAGATAAAAAGAGTTGGTTATATCAATCAGCGCAGACTTATCAAAATCAAATCTGATAAAGACAAAGCTCCATTTATTATAAAAATGACACCCAAAGGAGTAACTACTGCCAGAGTTGTAGTAAAAGGCAATAACACTGCAACCAAATTTATGGAGCTGAGCGAGCATGCCAATAAGTTAGAAGGTAAAGATTTGCAAAAGCAAATAGGTATTTCTATTGCTGCTACACTAAAAAATGAAGCCGGATTGGCAGTGCGATCTATGGGACCGGCACCTGCACGCCCGGTTATAAGAGGTTTAGGCGGGAATAGGATAATGCTGAGTCAGGATGGAGAGCCTGTGTCTGACATGTCAGCTTCTTCGCCCGATCATGCTGTTACTATAGATCCTGCTGGGTCTGAAAAAATTGAAATCGTAAGAGGTCCTAAGGTTTTGCTAAGTACTACTACTTCTATAGGTGGCGTGGTAAATGTTGTCAAAAATGACATTCCCCAAGAAAAATCTGAGTCATTAAATCTAAATGCAACGACTTCTTACGAATCAGCAAACCAGAGCAGATTAGCTTATGTAAAAGCTATTGTTCCAATCGCAGATTTTGCTTTTAAAGCAGGCTATTCTAATAGAACTGCAGATAATATCCGAACTCCTCTCGGTAAACTGACAAATACAGAACTGTCTTCCACAGGTTTTAATTTAGGTGGAGCATATTTACAACCTAATTTTTCTGCAGGGTTTTCCGTTAATCAGTTTGATACAGACTATGGCATTCCGGGTGGATTTGTTGGTGCTCATCCAAATGGAGTCAATATTGAAATGCTAAAGAGAAAATTTGCAGGAAGATTTACTTTAGACATCCACAAATCTTTTATAGATAACTTTGCTTTAGATATTCAAAGAAACTACTATAAGCATACCGAATATGAATCTAACGGCTCTATAGGTGCCGAATTTGTATTTAGAGATATTTCTATTGATTTTAAAGCTAATCAGAAGAACTATGGTATATTTGAATTTGGGACTATGGGGACTTATTTTAATTTTAAAGACCTCAAATTAGGCGGATATGTTTTTACTCCTCCTACTTCAAAAACAACAGTAGCACCTTACTTCTTTGAGGATTTTACTCTTGGGGAATATATGATGCAGTTCGCATTTCGTTATAGTTTTGATAACTTTTCTCCGGATATGTCTTATGTATCTAAGGCATTTCCTGTAGCGGAAAGAACATTCCATTCAGTTTCCTCGTCTGTCTCTATATTAAAAGAGACATTTCATAATATTTATTTGGGTGCTAATTTATCAAGAACTTCGCGCCCACCTTCCATCGAAGAATTATTTAGTCAGGGACCTCACTTAGCAGCCTATTCTTATGAAATAGGTAATCCCGATTTAGAAGGTGAATATGGATATGGATCAGAGATATTTTCTTATTGGCAGTCTGATTTAGTTTTTGCATCCGTAACAGGCTTTTATAATTATTTGCCTTACTTTATCACTTCTAGAAATACCGGAGAGATTAACTATAGTCAGCTTTTACCAATTTATAAAAGTGAAGGTGTAGATGCAGAACTATATGGAGTAGAAGTAAAAATAGATCATAAAATATGTAAATGTATCCGGTTTGTGTCTAATTTAAGCTATACCCTGGGTACTAACAAAACAGATGATTTGCCTCTTCCACAAATTCCTCCGTTTAAGTCATTTTTAGAGCTAACTTATTCTAACCATGATTTCGAATGTGGAGTAAATGCAGAATATGCCGCTGAGCAGTCACGCATTGACAAAAATGAGCTACCAACAGACTCCTTTTTTATCATGGGACTATATGGACGATATTCTTTTATGGCATGGTCTGCGTATCACACTTTGTCTTTCAGGGCAGATAATATCTTTGATACGGAGTACTATAACCATCTGTCACGCATAAGGAAGATTATGCCGGAAAGAGGAATCAATGTAAAACTGCAATATGATGTTTATATCCAATAAACTATAAAGCCTATTGGTTTCGTCTTGCATAATAAAAAAATTAGGGCGATATAAAAAATATGAGTATTTACAATCATTCAGTTGACCTAGCAGGAAAGAAAGAGAAGATAATTCTCGAGCCTTACAAAGACAAAGTAATGCTAATTGTTAATGTAGCCAGTAAATGTGGTTTTACACCACAGTATGCTGAGTTAGAAGAGATATATCAAAAATACAAACATGAAGGATTAGTTGTATTAGGATTTCCCTGTAATCAATTTGCAAATCAAGAGCCGGGCTCTGATGAAGACATACAGTCATTTTGTACCTTGGATTATGGTGTGAGCTTTCCTGTTTTGAGCAAAATTGATGTAAATGGCGAAAATACACATCCATTATATAAGAAGCTGAAAGAACTTGCACCGGGTAAATTAGGGAGTGCTATAAAATGGAATTTTACTAAATTCCTTATTGGTAAAAATGCATCGGAAGTAAAGAGATATGCTCCAATAACTAAACCAAAATCCTTTGAACAAGACATTATTGATTTATTACATAAATAAAATGGAGATAATTATGAGAAAGATTGCCTCAGTGATGATGGTAGCTATTTTAGGTTTGCTGTTTGTAAATACTGCGTACACATCCGGGAAAGCAGATATCTACAACTTTTCTGTAAATACTATTGACGGCAAAGCGACTACTCTGGGCGAGTATAGTGGCAAAGTCATGCTAATTGTAAATGTAGCCAGTAAATGTGGTTTAACGCCTCACTATGAAGGACTTCAGGATTTATACAAAAAGTATTCTGATAAAGGTTTAGTAGTCTTAGGTTTCCCTTGCAATCAGTTTTTGTCACAAGAACCTGGTACAAATGCGGAAATAAAAGAATTTTGCAGCTCTAAGTTTAACGTAACATTTCCAATGTTTTCAAAGCTTGAAGTTAACGGAGACAATGCAGATCCACTCTATAAGTACTTAACAGGATTGGATATCAATGGGTACAGTGGCAAAATCGAATGGAACTTTGCAAAATTCTTAGTTGATAAATCAGGTAAAGTAATAAAAAGATATCATCCAAAAACAGCCCCTGCTGATATAGCAAAAGATATTGAATCGTTGCTATAAGCGTAAATAAATATGAATATGCAAGAATTGTAAATTTCATATAGATGAAAACATATATAGAGTAACAATAGTTATGTGCTAATATATATAAATATTAATTTCTACGATTAAAAAATATATATATTAAGAATAGAAGTTAAAATAAAGCATATTTACAGCTTTTATATTTAATTTTAAATAATGATTAGTTGGAACTATGTTGATATATAAGGAGTTAGATGTGTGCGTAAAAATATTGGCTTTTAACAAAATAATAATTGTCAATAAAAAGAATAAATAGTAAATTGCACATGATGATAAGATGCTCTAGCATCATATATTGTTGACTACAGGGAAGTGTTATTTATAGCACTTCCTATTTTTTTGTTTGGTACTAATTTACTTGTCAGAATAATTCAATTGATACAAAAAACAAATTGAGACAAATGACAAAATATAAAGCTATTGATTTCTATCTTCACTTACCAATTAAATAAATCTGTATTTTCTTTCCTACATTTTACGTAATATTGTAGTAATTTATTTGTTTACTATATAGTCTTATAATTTGAAATCGTTATTACCTCTTATTGCTGTCTTGCTTATAGTTGCTTGCTCGCAAGATCAAGATATAGATAAAAAAATAGACTCAATGCGCAACGACAGTTTGGCTCAGATACGTAAAGATTCTATTGCAAAGGCGAAATTTATTGCCGAATATGAGAATAGATTTGACACTGTCAGTTATCTTACTACTGTAATAGAAGATAAAGCTCACTTGCGTCAACTTAAAAGTGACTGGAAGTGGCTCAAAGATGATCCTATTCCAAACAAGATATTCATTACTTTAAATAGAAAAGAGATGAAATATCTTCGTGTGGGTGACACTATAGTTGTACCTGACTCTGTAATTCATGATGTAAGAGCTTATTCTATATTTCCTCAATATTATACAAATGCAGAATCGGTGGAAAAGCTAATAGTTGTCTCAAACAAATATCAATGTTATGCATGCTATGAAAATGGTGAATTAGTCAGGTTTGCTGCTTGCAACTCAGGAAAGGAACGAACTCCGACATTTCCGGGGAGATATGCTCTAACTTGGAAAGAGCTAGAAAGGCGGTCTTCGCTTGATAGTAATTGGGTAATGCCCTATACTTGGAATTTTCATCCATACGCAGGGAATGCGTTTCATCAATTTGCGATGCCGGGTAGACCTGTTTCACATTCTTGTGTTAGGCAGTTCCTTAGTGATGCTAAATGGCTGTACTCATGGGGCGAAAGAGAACAACGAGACACAGCCAGGCAACCCATTCCATATTCGGGCACGCCTGTAATTATATTAGATGTCTTTGATTTTACCCGAAAGAAATTTGGTCCATGGCTGGATATTTCTAATAACTTTTTTAGAATTGACAGTCTGCCTTCTGCACCGATGCTGGTAGAAGAAGCTCTGATACCTTACTGCCAAATACCTTTAAGCAGCAGATGGAGATTTGCGGGCAATAAAACATTTTTATATGCAGAAGATACATTGAGAGCAAGAGGAATTATCAGAGAGGGAGTAAAGCTTATAGAATCTGTGAACTTCAATGAAAAAAGAAGAAAAGAAAAGGCCAGAAAAGCAAGACTCAAAAAGATAGAAGAAGAAAAGAAAAAAGCAGAAATGGACAGTGCAGACTCTCTAAATACTGCAGTGGAAGCAGACTCTCTAAATACAGAAAAGGAATAAGATGAAAGCTTGGAAAGCAGAATTTCTACTAATTGCTATGACTTTGATATGGGGTGCAACTTTTACATTTACTAAGCAAGGTTTAGATGATACTACTCCATTTCTTTATATAATACTAAGGTTTGTGCTTGCATTAGCTCTTTCTGTGCTGGCATTTAAAAAGTCTTTCAGGCTGATTGATAAAAAAATGGCGATGCAGGGGATTATCTTGGGTCTTTTTTTTGGAGCAGGTTTTTTATTGCAGACCTTAGGCTTAAAGCTCACAGAGGCATCTAAATCAGGCTTCATTACTGGTATTACCGTTGTCATTACTCCTTTTGTTTTTTCCTTAATAGAAAAGAAAAAAGTAAAATTTTGGAGTAAAGTGGGAGTTGTAATTGCTACTCCCGGGCTTTGGGTATTTAGTAATCCTGATATAAATAATATCAATGTCGGTGATGTTCTTACTTTAATTTCAACTCTGTTTTGGGCATTCTATATTGTTTATATGGATATATTTACAAAAGATAGGAACCAAAAAGGAGAGAGTGGGGCTATGGTTATATTGCAGTACGTAGGAGCATTACCTCTTGCAGTTTTAGCATTTCTCATCTTTGAGCTACCCAATGGTATTTATTTAAACCCAACTTATAATTTACTTACATCTGTGTTGTTTAATGGAATTATGGCATCGTTTGTAGTTACGATAATCCATACCAGTGTCCAAAAGTATTCTTCACCTGTGAAAGCAGCACTGATATTTTCATTAGAACCTGTTTTTGCTGCAATTTTTGCATTTTCCATCTTGGGTGAGATAATGACCGGGATAGAATATATAGGAGCTGCCATTCTACTTAGTGGAGTAGTAGTCTCTGAAATTGGAGGCTTCTTTTCCAAAAAAAATGTAAATGCTTAAATCGACAATTTTGTACTACTTTTTCGACACTAATGTAGAAGATATTAGGAATCATTGATATTTAATATTCTAATAAAACCATTATAACTAGCTTTTAAGAGTTTGCAGACACTTGGCATAAATTTTGGATAGTGAAAGAGAAAGAGGGAATTTATGCAAAGATTTATTATTATCATATTTGTACTGTTGAGTTTTTCATTCGCTACTGAACTCAATGGATATCAAAATCAAAAAAACAGAAAACATAAGAATCGCTTGAAATCTGATTCGAGTAAGGTAGTTGCAGATACTGTGAAAAATAAATGCTGTACCAAAAACAGTAGTAAATGTGATATATTTATCGATGAAGATGGCGATGGAATCAACGATAATCGTTGTCGCGGTTATGGCGTATGTAAGCATAAGAACAGGCACAGTACCAAAAACAAATCTAAATAATTATTATATGCAATAGAATATTCATAATACGTATCTTATACTAAAGGGAAGGGCGCTATTATGGTATTCTTAGAAAAATTTACACTCCGCACAAAGCTGTTCTTAAGCTTTACACTTGCTGTATTACTTACTTTCGGCCTTGCAAGTTATATACTGTTTAGTCTGTTTTATACAAACATGAAAGACAATGCAGATCATAACTTAACAAATACATCTAACATGATATTCAATATGATAGATCTTACTGTAAGTTCATCATTAGAGAAATATCTCCAATCTTCTACAGAGATTAGCTGCCAAAATATAAATGATATTTATATTAGATACACCAATGGTGAAATTAGCGAAAAAGAAGCAAAAGCTTCTGCTAAACAGTTTCTTTTAAATCAGAGACAAACAGCTAATAGCTATCTTTTTGCCATGGATACTTCACTAAAAATTATAGTACATCCTGATAGTAATTTGCTTGGTAAGAACATCTATGCAATAGAGTCTATTAATAGAACTCAAAAAACCTTTGGGAACTATATTGAATATACTCTTGACATCGATGGTAATCCTAAAAGGAAAGCACTTTATATGCAATTATTTAAACCTTGGAATTGGATTATAGCTGCTACAACTGAAAGAAAAGAATCTCAAAGACTCATAAATGTAGAAAATATAAAAGATAAATTGGGCAATATAGATCTTGGTGAACACGGATATGTTCTGATTTTAGATACATTAGGTCAAATTATCTTTCACCCTCATTATACTAAAATACCTGAGCAACAAAACCCCCAAGCCGTAAGCAAAATACAAAAAATGATTAAATCAAAAACCAACGGAACAATATATTATAAATGGAAAGACCCAGGTAAGCAAGAGAGTAAGAATAAAATTATTAAATATACTTATATGGATGATTTAAGTTGGATAGTAGCTGTTTCTATATACTCAGATGAAATATATAAGCCTTTAGATAGGATGCTTAATATTATAGTTTTAACAGCCGTTTTTAGCATATTATTGCTTCTCTATATGTCTGCAAAATATACTAACTATATTCTTGAACCTATCAGATTGCTTAATAATAAATTTAAACAGGTTGCTCAAAAAGACCTTTCGGTTAGGATGGATTACTTTAAAAAAGATGAGCTTGGTGAGCTAAGCAAGCATTTTAATCTATTTATGGATCAGCTGAATGATTACTATTCTAATCTGACGAAGCAGATTAATGAGAGAATTCAGGTAGAAGAAACTTTAAAAGAATATCAGGAGGATTTAGAACAAAAAGTAGTCAGGCGAACTAAAGAGTTAGTTAATTTGAATGACAAATTGAAAATAGAGATAGAATTTAGAAAAGAAATAACTGAAAATCTAAAAGAGTCAGAAGAACAGTATAAAGCACTTTTTGAAAATACTGACAATGTAATTTTTCTTATATATAAAAATCGTATAGAAATTGCAAACGGCTCATTTGTAAATAAGTTTGTCACTGACAATATGATTGATTTAAAATCGGTAAACTTTTTAGAATTCTTTGAGCCAAAGGTAAGAGAGAGCTTTTCTCATGCATTTGCAGATATGCAAAATAATCAATCTAAATCAACTACTTTTGAATTTAAATCTAAAGACAATACAGGTATTGAGAAATACTTCGAAGCAAATATTATAACTGTTCATTACAAAGCATCATTGGCGTTTCAGGTTTCGATCGCAGACATCACAAGTAAAATATTTATGGAAGGAAGACTAAGACAGACTCAAAAAATGGAATCTATCGGACAGTTAGCAGCTGGAATAGCGCACGAAATCAATACTTCTATGCAGTTTATCGGAGATAATAATTCATTCCTGATTTCTGTGTTAGATGATATCTTTGAGTATATTGAAACCATGAAAAGAATAATTCAGCAGATATGCCCAGAAAAAATGTTAGACATTGAGAAATATGAAGAAGAATTTGATATTCCATTTTTGAAGCAAGAAACTCCTGAAGCACTTTTTAGGACTCAAAATGGTATAAAACGCATCAGTAAAATTGTGGGGGCTATGAAAAACTTTGCTCACCCTTCAGGAAATGAGAAAAAATTAGCTGATATAAATCAAGGGATTGACGTAACTATTACCATCTCAAAAAACGAATGGAAATATTGTGCAGAAATTAAAACATATTATGATACAGACTTGCCGTTTGTTATGTGTTCCATGGATGAAATAAATCAGGTATTACTAAATATGATAGTAAATGCAGCACATGCTATAGAAGAGAAACAAAAACAATCCGGCAATACAGATAAAGGAACTATCTCTATTTCTACTTCCAAAGAAAATAATTTTATCAAAATATCAATTTCTGATACCGGGAATGGCATTTCAGAAGAGAATATATATAAAATATTTGATCCGTTTTTTACTACTAAAGAAGTAGGAAAAGGTACGGGACAGGGACTTTCGATTGCTTATGATATCATTGTAAACAAACACTTTGGTAATATAGATATTAAATCAGAAGTTGGGATTGGCTCTACTTTTATAATTTCTTTACCGACTATGTAAATTTTTATCTTTATGATATAAAGAGTTGCCAAATGTGTCTAATATTTGGTGCAAATTTCATACCTATGAGTATACCAAAATAGACTAATATTGCATAGAGAATTAGCAAATAACTATTTAATATATCGTTTGAGTTTCTGTCCGTAGGTGGCTCAGACGTGTAGACTTTGCAGCCTATTTCTTCTGCATGGTCTTCTACTAAAGTGCTACCCGTTAAGCCGGATAGGAGTTTGTAGACTATATAATCGCTGGCTGCAGATACTGTAAATATTACTCCCCATAGCACCATCAAAAGACTACCTGTAAATATACCCCACAAGCCGGGAATTAACCCAACAAGCATACCCGGTAAAATAATGGAAATACGATATGCAGAAAGTATGATAGGCTTTTTAAGGTGAGCGTAAGCCGACACTGACTTAAAATCTACTCCAAACTTAATATCTTTCAGAGTAGCACCGCCAAATAGTATCCAGGCTAAAGCATGGACAAATTCGTGCAATAAATTACCTAATATAAAAGCAGGTATACCAAAAATTGCAATAGCCAAAAGAGTGCTGACATTGTGCATCTCATCCAATCCGTGCAAAACATAAAAGGTTGGAAGAAAAAGAAGTAGTGTGAGCAAGATAAATGGGAAAGAATATTTATTTACTTTTTCGATTGGGACTATATAATCTATACTATTTTGTTCCATATTATAACTTTTTCTCGTTACTAATCAAATTGATATAAGTTTCTACCTGTAACAATACAAATATAAAGTAAAATACCAATAATTTACAGATTCCAAAGATATATTTTAAACCACCTTGCCATTTATTTTATTCTAGATAAAAATAATAAAAAGACCAGCCTACAAATAGACCGGTCTGGTTATAAAGGTTATTTACGCTAAAGTATTAATCTAAGCAAGGATGATCAGTAGTTTCTAACCAAGTGTTCCACTGCTCAAGCTGAGTAGCATCTAACATCGCTTCTATAGATTCAATCATTTCATTGAAGCAAGCACACATTGCAGCCTCAAAAGCAGCATGAGCTTCAGAATTTTGAATTGTTTCGCGAGTAGTTTCGTTCAAAGTTTGAAGTTGAGCTTTAGCTTCATCGCGAGTTATATCACCATTTCTAAATGCAGTGATGATTTCTAATCTATCAGCATTTGCTTGAGTAAACACATCTTCCAATGCTGTTCTCAAAACTAATTTAGCATCAAAAATACAAAGATAGTGATCAGATATAATGTCAGGAATCAAAGCAATTTGCTCTTCAGTAAGATTCATTTCTCTAAAGATTTCGCCAAATTTGAAGAATCTTTTGCCTTGTGGAGGAGTTTTGTCTTTCTTGTTTCCTTTGTATTTATGCATCATCATAGAACCTTCAAATGGTGCAGGTGACATGTGCATATCAGTTTCCAAAGTAGCGTCGTAGACATCATTTAAGTTATCTGATTCATCAAGTTGAACAAAGTAGTCAACTTGAGTTTTATCAGCTCCAAAGTCAACACCAGCTAAATTTTCTTTGTCGCAAGAGTATAGCGCAAAAGTCATTAAAACAGCGGCTACTAATAATAGTGTTCTTTTCATAGTAATTCCCCATTAAAAAGTGTTATAATAGATTCAAAAGTATTCAAAAATCAAAGAAGCTTCTTTATCTTTGATACTATAAATACCCTAAAGGTTTAAAGTGGTTGCAGAAAAAAAATAGGAATAGTAAAAAAATATTGCTAAACAGTGATATTTGTAGAAAATCAAGGAATAACATTGAAAATATTTTTGCAACTAATATAGTAAACACTTAATAGTAAGTAAAGATATGCAAATTATTGTTATTTAGGTTTAGTTATTAGGATTAAAAAAAATAGAAGACTAATATAAAGGAGGAAATGGAGAGCCTAGTTAATATAAAAAAAGAGCACGAACCCTCTTTGCTGAGTCCGCACCCTTTTTGTGTTATTGGAGGGTTTCTTATTTAATAATAAGAAGTTGTTTTGTAACGTTTACGCCGTTTGCAGAATATTTCAAGAAGTAAACTCCATTTGCAAGGTCGCTACCATTGAAATCAATAGCATAAACACCTGCAGACTGGTAATCATTTACTAAACTTGCAATTTTGTTTCCTGTCGCGTCGAAAACTATTAAGCTAACATTTGTAGCTTCTGTTACATTATATTTTATAGTAGTTGAAGTTGCGAATGGGTTAGGATAGTTAGCAACTAATTCCAAACCGTTTTCTACATCTTCTTGTACTGAAGTACTATTATTGATATAACCAGCAGCGTCAAGCATTGTCCATCCAGATAACCAGAATTTTGAATCTAAATTACTGAAAGCACCAATGTAATTAGTTTGAGTGAAAAATTCGTCTGTAGGGGCAGCTGCAACTTCATTATTCATAGCAGGAGAGCCAAATGCAGGTTTAGGGTCTAATTTAGTACCACCTGCTTCGTTTCCGTCTCTGCCGATGCTAATAAGCATTGGATCGCTTAGCCAGTTTTTATTAGCAGTATTACCGAAGTAATCTCTAACAAAAGCCTGTCCATCGCCCGGAGCCATGTTCTCAAGAGAGTTACCACCAGCGAAACCATACCAGATATTGTTATTAAATACTAAGTCGCCAGCATCTAAACGAGCTCTTGAATCTTCACCTGATTCCAAGTCTTCTATTTCGATACCTTTGCCACCGAAGTCAGTAAAGATTGAGTTTTTGTAAGTACCACCAGCGTTATCTCTAACGTGAAGAGCAATAGATTTATCTCTTTTAGAAGCAACTCCACTACCGATATAAGTAGCGTTGTAAATAACAGGTTTTGCATACGGCATCGCGTCTTCAGGAGAAGTAGCACCATCGTGTTCGCCACCACAGTTACCATCATCAGTAGCTTGGATAGAGAACCAGAACTGACCTTTACCGTTAAAACCTTCGTCATAATCGAAAGAATCATCTCCATTGAAAGCAGAGATTAGATATTTTGTATTTACAGTACCACCGAAGAATTCAAAACCATCATCAGCGTTTCTAAATACTTCAACATACTCTATTGTAGTCCCGGCACCAACAGCACCAAGAGAAAGACCGTTAATTTCATTATTAGCACCAATATCAGTACCGCCATGACGGATAGACACGTATCTAATCACACCAGAGTTGTCGTTTAAGTCCGGAGTTTCACCACCACCATACATACCACGAGGTTCGTCAGATGAGATACCTTCTATTTGGCCAGTACCACCAGTAGTATTGATTTGAGATTTACCAAGTACAATCAGACCACCCCAAAGACCATTGATATCTAAAGGCATGTCATCAATTCTGGTTACATCATCAGCTTCAGCTGTAAAGATGATTGGAGAGTCAGAAGTACCCACAGCATTAATTTTAGCACCACGAGTAATTATAAGAGCAGAAGCTTGTTCGCCTTGGCCTGGTTGACCTTTAATCACAGTACCTGCTTCAATGTTTAAAGTGGCACCTTCTTCTACAAATATAAAACCATTTAAGTGATAAGTATTATTAGAAGTCCAAGTCACATTATCACCGGCTTTGATATCAGAATCAAAAACTTGAATGTCAGTACCTGAAGTACCACCATCAGAAAGGTATCCTGCTTCTTCAAGCATAGTCCAACCTTTCAACCAAAATTTATTTTGGCCGAAAGCACCAATGTAGTCAGTTTCAGTAAAAAAAGGATCTTCAGCAGGATAATCTGCAATTTCTTTAGTCAAAGCAGGAGAACCAGCTTGAGGTCTAGGGTCTAATTTAGCATCGTTAGTGCGAGTAACACCATGAAGCATAGGAGTTTCAATCCAGTTTTTATTAGCAGTATTACCGAAGTAATCTCTAACAAAAGCCTGTCCATCGCCCGGAGCCATGTTATCAAGAGAGTTACCACCAGCGAAACCATACCAGATATTGTTATTAAATACTAAGTCGCCAGCATCTAAACGAGCTCTTGAATCTTCACCTGATTCCAAATCTTCTATTTCGATACCTTTGCCACCGAAGTCAGTAAAGATTGAGTTTTTGTAAGTACCACCAGCGTTATCTCTAACGTGAAGAGCAATAGATTTATCTCTTTTAGAAGCAACTCCACTACCGATATAAGTAGCGTTGTAAATAACAGGTTTTGCATACGGCATCGCGTCTTCAGGAGAAGTAGCACCATCGTGTTCGCCACCACAGTTACCATCATCAGTAGCTTGGATAGAGAACCAGAACTGACCTTTACCGTTAAAACCTTCGTCATAATCGAAAGAATCATCTCCATTGAAAGCAGAGATTAGATATTTTGTATTTACAGTACCACCGAAGAATTCAAAACCATCATCAGCGTTTCTAAATACTTCAACATACTCTATTGTAGTCCCGGCACCAACAGCACCAAGAGAAAGACCGTTAATTTCATTATTAGCACCAATATCAGTACCGCCATGGCGGATAGATACATATCTGAATACACCTGAGTTGTCATTTAAGTCCGGCGAATCGCCGCCACCATACATACCACGAGGTTCGTCAGAAGAGATACCTTCTATTTGACCAGTACCGCCAGCACTGTTGATTCTAGATTTACCAAGGATTAAAACACCACCCCAAAGACCATTGATGTCTAAAGGCATGTCATCTATTCTAGTTACATCATCAGCTTCAGCTGTGAAAATGATTGGCTTATCAGCTGTTCCGTTAGCCATGATTTTAGCACCACGAGTGATAATTAAAGCAGAAGCGTCTTCGCCTTGACCTGCTTTACCTTTTACTACAGTTCCTGGTTCAATAGTTAGCACTGCACCGGCTTCTACGAATACAAATCCATTAAGGATATAAGTATTGTTAGCTGTCCATGTAACTTGGTCATTTGCATTGATTGAGTCGTCTGTAACATTAATAACTTCAGCTTTACCGAAGTAAATAAATGTCATAAATGCAAAAAGTGTGGCAAACATTTTGAAATTCATCAAAATACTCCTAAATTATAAAAGGGTTAAACAGTTATTTCTTTGATTATCAAAGTTTTGAAATAGCAAGGGGCATGGGTGAGCCCCTTGCTTTTGCTATATTTAGTCAAGTGTGTAAGACACACCGATTGAAAAAGATCTACCTAAAGAATATTGATGAGTTATATATTCTGTACCTTTGAATTCCTGCGCTTTTTTCACTTCAGTATTCAATATGTTTTTAGCAGAAAGTTTTATTTTAAGATTATCCATCAATTTTTGAGAGAATACTAAACCTAAGTCAGGTCGAGCATATTCGTAAACATCAGGAGTGCCTTGCTCAGTTACTTCTGAAAGGCGTTTCCCAAATATATTATAATGAATGCTTGCGTCAGTGCCACTTTCAAAGTTTACGTAGGCTAAATCAACGTTTACGATGAATGGTGACTGACCTTGAAGCTCTCTTGTGCTCTTCGCATTAGGATCATAAGCTTGTATTACTTTTAGTTCTTCCGGCGAGATATCTACGCTTGATTGAACTAAAGTAACGTTAGTTCCTAATTGGAATTTAGAAGCCCAATCGCCTAAGAATGCCAGTTGTTTTCTAAATTCAAACTCAGCACCATAGAGAGAAGCAGACTCAACATTTTTATATTGGATTTCTTTATTTACATTGATAATTACTCTTTCGATTGGATTAGTGAAATCTTTAAAGAATAAGCTTATTGCTAAGATTTCACCTGGGTTAGCAAAGTATTCCCAACGCAAATCGTAGTTGTCGATTTTTGTTCTTTCAAGTTCCGAATTACCAAGTAATATGTAGCCACCTACGTATTCAAAAGAAGAGTAAGGTGCAAATTCTCTAAAGTTTGGTCTTGCGATTGTTTTACCATAAGCAAAACGTAAGTTCATTTTATCACTAAAGCCGTAAACCATATTTACAGATGGTAACCAATCTTGCTCATTTAAATTACCTACTGCTTTGGAAGTATCTTTACTGGTAACAGAGATGTCAGTTGTTTCGTACCTAACTCCACCAATAACTCTAAAGTTAGAGACATAAGGTAATGTCCAGTCTAACATACCGAAACCTGCGCCTATAGTTTGCTTACCGTCATAAGATGACTTAGTCGGGTCATAATATTGGATATAGTTACCGAAGCGAGGAAAAGAACTGCTACTGTCTATAATGCCTGCATTATTTGCAAAGAAGCTATCGGCATCACCATCGTATTGTGCTTTATCTTGAGCTATATCAAATCTATACTCTTGGAAAGAGCGAGTTTTTTCTGTATATGCCATACCTGTTTTGAATTTCAAAGCATTTCCCGCCCAATCTTCTAAAGGTATTTCATAATTCATATTTACCGAATTTAAGTCTTCTGATAAGTTTCTAAAGTATCTAGAAGGATATTTATAGAGAGACTGATCAATATCATAGTTTTTTTCACCTGTTTCTTCATCTATTGAGTAGTCATTAGTAAAGAAACGCAAGTCTGGTTCATCTTGAGTGTTGTTGCTTATCGAAACCTGCCAGTCCAGTTTTGAGCTTAAAACTGAAGGTATGTTGTGTTTACCGGCAAACTGAAGAGATGACATGTTTCTTTCTACATAGCCAAGCACTCGTGTTTCATATGTTCTGTCTAATCCGTAATATCTATCATATCCTGTCTGGTAACGTGCAGTAGACTCGCCGGATTGGTTGTACATGTAGTTAACAGATATTTGATTGTTTTGAGTAAGATTGTACGACAAGTTACCCATCGCACCCCAAAGCACTTCATCTGTTGATTTTGTATCAGTTACTACATTATCATCAGTCAAAGTATTGACTGTTTCAGCAGCACCGGAAAGGGAGTAAAAAGCATTTATACCATTGTCATAAGATTTGAATTTTCTTCCGTAACTAACGCTGGCTACATATCCCAATTCGCTACCGAATAGATCTACCTGATCTCCAACGTTTGCAGAAAAGCTTCTGTCTATCGGAGCAGTAGTAGTAGTAGGAGACATTTGAGAGTCAAACGATTTAGAAAGATTATTTAACAACTGAGCCTTTTCAGGATCCATCCATGTATCTTGAATGTTTGGAACCTTCATATCAGGATTATCAATTATTGCCTGAACTGCGTCTGGAATGCCTCTTTTACCATTATCATATCCCAACCAGTCAGAATCAGAACCACCATAAGTAAGCATATCATTGCCGGTAGTTTGAGAATTCATGGAGGAAGATAAAGATATAGAAGCTCTAAATTTATCAGGGAATGATTTAGTTGAAATATTGACTGCACCACCTGTAAAATCACCTGGTTTGTCAGGAGTTGCAGTTTTAGTAGTAACGATGTTTTCTATCAAATTAGTAGGAAATAAGTCAAGGTGTACTGATCTTTTATCAGGATCGGCAGAAGGAAGTTGAGCACCGTTTAGCTGAGTAGAGGCATATCTGTCACCTAAACCTCTTATATATACATACTTGCCACCCTCAGTAGTAGCGCCTGTAACTTTTTTGATAGCGTCTCCGGCATCACCAGAGCCACCTCTTGAAATTTCTTCAGCACCGATCGCATCACTCATTGCAGAAGCTTTTTGTCTGTCTTTCAGCAAAGCTGCACCATTATTTTTAATTGCTTTAGCCGTAACGACAATAGCATCAGTAGAAACAACTTCAGAAACCATCGTAATGTTAATCTTTTTTGTTTCTCCGGGAGCAACATTTATATTTGCCATTTCAAATTTTTTGTAACCCACATAAGTACAAATCAAAGTATATGTACCGGGTTTCACATTCTTAATGCGGTAATTACCGCCCATTTTTGCAATTGCACCTTTTTTCTGATCTTTCAGAAAAACTCTTGCACCAATAAGTGCGTCGCCATTAGTTTGGCTTATTACTTTACCTGTAATAAAGGCTGTTTCTTCCGCAGAGAGGTTAGCAGATGCGGCAAAGATTGAAACAAAGAAAAGCACGATCAATTTCATGGATGAAATTTTCAATGCATCCTCCAACAATAAAATATAATAACACAAAATTTCTAAGTAGGAACTGTAAAAACTTACAGTATGCAAATTTCACATTTTAGTATGTGCTTGGTATAAAGCTTATGTTAAACTTATGTTAAATGAGTTTTTGCTTTGATTTACTCCTATCTTCAAAAAAATTGGCACTTTCTTTGTTGCATTTCCTTTGGTGTATTATATACTTTCTAAAAACAGGCAGAAAATGGATAAGGAAATCTCAATTATTGATGTGATTAACTATGATCCTGAGTTAGCTCTAAGCATAATAAAAAATGATAAGCAAAAAGCGGAAGAGTTACTCATAAAAGTAGCTAATCGAAGTGTAGACATGGAAGTAGCTTGGAATTTGGCACAATCTGCATCAAAAGCAGGGATGAAAGATTTTGTGCAAAAAGCATGTAAAATCATACTGGATATAAAGCCTGAGTTTTGGTATGCAAGAGAATTACCAAAACACACAGATGGCTATTATTCTCAAATTAATCAGGATAAGTTCCTGGAAGAATGGTTTAGCCATTGGAAACCAAAGGCAAAGACTTTTATAGAAGTAGGAGCTTTTGATGGATTGCATTACTCCAATGTAAGAAGACTTGCAGAAAAACATGGATGGGAGGGGATATCTATCGAACCGGTATCCAAAAACTTCTTAAATATGCAATCAAATTATAAAAATATGCCAATTAAATGCTTGAATATTGCTATATCAGATTATGACGGTGAAACTAAAATAAATGTATCCAGCTACCCCCATTTGCCTGATTGGGGAAGCGATGTTGCATCTTTGAAAGAAATTGATAAAGATGTGTGGACAAATAAATATAATGCCCAGTGGAAGAAAGAACAAGTTCAGGTTAAAACACTTAACACTGTCTTAACAGAAGAAAAGTATGATAATATCGGCTTGCTTTGCATCGATACCGAAGGGGCAGACCTTGACGTGCTACAAGGCTTGGATTTGAATACGTACCGACCCGAAATGATAGTAGTAGAGTACGGACATCTTAGAAATGAAATAATAGCTTATGTTACTAAATATAATTACTCTTCTGTCTTTGATAACGGGCAGGATATATTTTTTGCTGCGATTGATTTTACTTCAGATAACAAGACTATTAATTTCGCCGGGAAAGATTTACCACCTTATGATGAAATACAAATCTTTGCAGAAAATGATTTAAATCTGCTAATAGACAAAAATAAAGAAGATATAAAAAATATAGTTATCGTTGGCGCTTATGATGGATTTGAAATATCAAAAATGCTTCAGACATACCCTAATGCGAAATTCTTTGCTTTTGAAGCGCATCCTAATCATTTCAAAAAACTAAAAGATAACTATAGTAATATAGATAGAGTGAAATGTTACCATCTTGCTGTTACCGCAATGCCCGGGGATATTTATATTCACCCTACAAATGTGGAAGCGGCGGCTTCTACTTTGCCTCTGAAAACGGAAGCAGACAAAGATTTGAACATAGATGCTTCGCAAGATCCACTTAATCAATATCAAATAAGCAACTTGCCTAAGATTAAAGTAGAGGCTAATGCTTTAGATAATATTACAGACTTAGCAGGTTTGGATATTGATATGCTTTGGATAGATGTGCAGGGAGCTGAACTTAATGTGCTAAAAGGTGCGAGCGAAATGCTTAAACGCACATCAGCTCTGTTTATGGAAGTCTGGATGACAAAAACACTATATCAGGGGCAATGCTTAGCGCATGACATCAGAGATTTTGTAGCTAATTATGACTTCGAACTCTATGGAATCGGCTTAGATAACAAACTTGCTAACGGAACAGGCAATTCGATTTGGATAAAAGGCAAACATATCGAAGTAACCAAAGAAACAGAATCTCATGCTGCTGAGGAAAGAGTGGCAGTAAAGATTGCAAGCTATGATGTACCTGTGAAAGATATTATGGATAAGTTTAATCCTCATCTATTTGAAAAAGATTTCTTGCCTACAAATATTTCAGTACCTGTTAAAACGGTGACAGCAACAGAGCTTCTTAATTATAGACGCTTTGACCTTGCGGCGAAACTAATTTATGCTGATTTTTATAAAAAGAATATCAATTCTGACTTTGGTCAGCAGATATATTCAAATCATATTCAGGTGATAAATAATTTTCAGGAATTAGATGCTTCAGGTAAAACAGGAATTATGTCATTTTTACATGATTTCAATAGCTTATTAGATAGCGTAACAGAAAAGGGATATGCTGAAGATTCTCTTATTCCTATAGATAGGGAAGGTACTCCTATAGATGGATCTCATAGAGTTGCCGCTTGTATATATAATAATGTAGATATACCAATAGCAAAATTCCCAATTATAAGTTATAACTATAGCTACTTTAACTTTTTACAAGCCAAATTTCCACTTGTTTATGCGGATGCTTGCGCTTATGAATATGCCAAAAGAAAAACTAATACATACGTTGCGACGGTGTTCCCATCAGCAGAAGGCAAAAATGATGAGCTAATTGCTACGTTAAGTAAACATGGTAAAATTGTCTACCAAAAGCACATTTTCTTACAGAAATACGGTCCTTTGCATCTAATAAGACAGATTTACAGAAATGAAGCATGGCTTGGTGACTGGACAAATAACTTTGTCGGAGCTCAGCATAAAGCAAAAATGTGTTTCCAAAAATCCGGACCTATCAGAACATTTTTGATTGAATCTGACTCTGCTGAAAGCATGAAGCAGTGTAAAGAAGATATTCGTGAGCTTTATGGCATCAGCAATGATTCGATACATATTAATGATACTCACGAAGAAACAGTTTTACTTGCTCAAATATTATTCAATGAGAACTCAGTTCACTTCCTGAATAATGCGGACTTGAAGTACTTTAATAATTTTTACAAGCTGCTGGAAAGATACGAAGACAGACTCAAAAAAGGTGACTTAGATACTGATTGCTTTGCTATAGACGGCAGTGCTATTATGGCTGTATATGGAATAAGAGAAGCGAGAGACCTGGATTATCTTCATTTTGAAAATGAGGATGTAAACTTTGGGGCTCCGGGCTATATAGATAGCCATAACTTTGAAGCCAAAGTGCATCAGTCAAGCATAGATGATATTGTTTGCAATCCGCAAAATCACTTTTACTATAATGGAATAAAGTTTGCGTCGCTTGATGTGCTTAAAGAAATGAAAACAGTTCGAGGCGAAGCGAAAGACTTAAACGATGTAAATCTAATTAATCAGTTAGTAAGCACGCCGCTCCAGCCAATGAATAAATATAATGCCGGTGCTATTATAGATTCGTCTAAAAAGACAAAAATTGTAGGGCTGATGCCTGCTCGCAACGAAGAAAATATAATTACAAATGCTTTGCGTGCTATGTCTAAAATTACAGATGCTATAGTCTATTTAGATGACTTTTCTACCGACTCGACTTTAGAAATAGTAAAATCTCTCAAGGATGAGTGCAAAATAGAAAGTATTTTGACAAAAGATTCTTGGTTTAGAGATGAACCCGGTGACAGAAACCGTTTGCTGGAAGAAGGCAGAAAGATTGGTGGTACTCACTTTATAGTGCTGGATGCAGATGAAATAATAACTTCAAATGCCATAAAGCAGGATATGCTTCGCATTGGTATCATGAAGATGAAACCGGGCGATATACTTATGCTTAACTGGATACAACTATGGCGTAGTGTTAAGCAGTATAGGTTAGATTCATCACAATGGTCGCATCACTACAAAGATTTTGCATTTTGCGATGATGGTAGTTGCTTCTACGATTCTGAATTTATCCATACTCGCAGAACTCCCGGAAACCTGAATGGGAAAGTATTTAGAATTAGCGGCTATGAAACAGGAGTGATGCACTTCCAATTTGTAAATTGGAGAAATCTACTAATCAAGCAAGCTTGGTATAGGATATTAGAAAAGCTGCGGACTCCTGAGAAATCTGAAGAAGCAATAAACGAAAGATATGCTCCAAGCAAAGACGAAACAGATATAAATTTAGAAGAAGCTCCTTCATCATGGTTTGATAGCTATGACTTCCTTGATTTGTCAGTCTATGACAAACCTGAAATCTGGAGAGAAACTCAAGTTATAGAATGGTATAATCAATATGGCACTGAGCCATTTGCAAAACTTGATGTCTGGGATATTGATTGGGGCAATAGAATAGGAGTAGATACAGAAATCTATCTCAAACCTGATTCTGAAATAGACCGTATTGTAAATGAAATAAATATGCATCTTGACAGAGGTGATTTGGAAACTGCATATAGTCTATTAGATGTCTACACAGTGCAGTACCCCGAAGCTCATACTCTGTCATTACTATTTGCAGAAGTATGCATCGAACGCAATGAAGTCGATGAAGCTCGCAAAACACTTAAAAAAATACTAAAACATCAGCCGACAAATCTGAGAGCTTTAAATGCATTTGCCGTGCTCGAATGGAGAGAGGCAAATCCGGAAGATGCTTTGAAATATTTGCTGGCAGCGATAAAAATAAATCCAAATGATGAAGTAGTAGTTTTGAATATCAGCGATATTTTTCTGGCAATAGGAAGCCAATCAGATGCTGTTGAGATTTTAGAAACTTATCTGCAACGAAATCCTAATAATGACAAAGTCAGAAATGCTTTGAAGGAAATAACTACAGATAATATTTATAATCAAGTTGAAGAAAGAACATTTAAAGTATCTGCATTAGTTAGTGTATACTCCTCTATGAAATATATGCAGAGTTGCATGGAAGATCTGACAAGGCAAACTTTATTTGAAAAAGGGGAATTAGAGATAGTAATTATTGATAGCAATTCTCCCCAAAACGAAATAGATATTATCAGACCTTATTTAAATAAATTCCCTGAGCAGATAGTATATGAGAGGACTCAGGAAAGAGAAACCATATACCAAAGCTGGAATCGTGCAATCATCAAAGCACGCGGAAAGTATTTGACAAATGCCAATACCGATGACGCTCATAGGATAGATGCAATAGAACTGATGGCAAAAGCTTTGGATGCCAATCCAAATGTAGGCTTGGTCTACGCAGATACATTTATCACAAATAAAGAAAATGAAAAATTTGAAGATACTATCTCTACTAAAAGATATGACTGGCCGGATTATAATCTGGGGACTATATTATCAAATTTCGCATTTGGTCCTCAACCTATGTGGCGGAAAGAAGTACATGAAGTAGTTGGCTATTTCGATGATAAATTAAAAATTGCTGCAGACTACGAGTTTTTTATAAGAGTTTGTAGGAAGTTCGGTGCCTCACACTTAAGAGAGACTCTTGGGTTATTCCTGCAAAGAGACGATAGTGTAAGCGGAACGTCAAACAGAACAACGACTATAGATGAAACTGTGCAAATCTTACAAAAGCATAGGAAAGAAGCTAGCTTAATAGAAATTTATCCAGCTTTGGCTAATGACAATTCACCTCAAAGCATAGCTTATGCACTTTTTGATTATGCTAACTTACATATTGCCAGTCCATACGCTGACTATCAAAGAGCTTTAGAGCTATACGAAGAAGCAATGAAAACTGCTAATCTAAGCCCGATTGATTTATCTGTATTGCAAGATAAGTTCTTTAATAATGCAGGTATAGTACTTGCTGCAGCAGATCAGTTTGACAAGGCACAAGAGTTTTTTGCAAAATCACAACAATCTGAAAGCGATACTAATGCGAAAATATTAGAGAAAATCGAGAAAGCAGGTCAAAGAGCCTATGCAGTACTATTTACTATTAGTAACGTTGAAAGCGCTGTTATTACTGATTCTCGAAAAGCTAAAGCCTGCTATTGCAATGCAAAAATGGGAATAAACAAGTTAGAAGATGCTTATCATGATTTTGCAGATGTATACACAGGTAACAATGGTATTGAAATTTCGCAGAGTGAAATAGATAGAGCTAAAGCATGCTATCCACGCGAAATAGATTTTGAAGAAACCATCAACACTGGAATAAAACCTGAAGTACCTAGCATAGCGGATTTATCAAGAATCAAAACTAAAAAGAAAATACTATATACTATGTTTGGCTGGAATGAGTCAGGTGGAGGCACTTATATGCCTCGCACAATGGCAAAACACTTAGCAAAACAAGGATACGAAGTTGCAGTGTTTTATGCGGGGCTAAATCATCCAAGTGAAACGAAACCATACTATTTTGAAAAATCAGAAGATAGTGGAGTAAATCTATACGGAATTTTCAACAGACCAAGACCATTTATCATAGATAATGATCCAAATTTAGAAATACACGATGCAAACATTGCTAAATATTTCGAACGAGTGTTAGAAGAATTTAAGCCGGATGTGATACACTTCCATAACTTTTTAGGATTGTCGTTCTCCATAGCTGAGATTGCATATAATAAAAATATACCTTCGGTGTATACACCTCATAATTATCATCTGATAGATCCTAATTTATATATGATAAGAGAGGACTTGAAAATATGGGAAGACACAGAATATTTTGACAATAGGCTTAACACGATTGACAATCCGGAAGTGCGGGAAGCCTATAGACAAAGATTTATCTATGCAAGTTCCATAGTAAACAGATTTACAGACTATACTTTGGCAATATCTAACAGAGTAAAAGAGTTGTTGATTGATTTTGGATGTTTACCAAATAAAATATCAGTAGTGCATCAAATACCGGAATCAGTAGATAAATTGCAGAAACAAGTAAAAGAGTATGATTCAAATCAGAAGCCTATTAAATTTGCGTTTTTTGGAAGCGTAATTCCCCATAAAGGTGTACATAAAATACTGAATGCCTCCCACGTATTAAAGCCCGGGATGGCAGAGTTTTATATTTTTGGAGATGGAAATCAGCTTTACATTGATGAACTCAAGAAATCTGATACAAATAATTCTCTTAAATGGATGGGAGCATATTCACAGGAAAATCTCGGGAACATAGCAGCTAATATGGATGCAGTGATAATCCCAAGTATTTGGGAAGAGGGAGCAGGACTAGTAATTTTAGAAGCACAAGCATTGGGCTTGCCTGTCATCGCTTCCAGGATAGGCGGAATTCCTGATTTTATTAGTCACAATGAAAATGGATATTTGTATCCATATAATTCGGAGATGAATTTAGCTGCAATCTTGGTAGATATAATAAGTAAGCCAACTATGTTAGAAAGATTGCAAGCAAATACAATCACTGATTTATCATTTCATGGTTTTATGAAACATATCACAAATATCTATAAGTTGCTACTACAAAAAGACCGACCAAAAGCAAAAGAACTTGACTTTTTAATATAGTTATTGTAATATGCAGAAATGAGTGAGTGTGATACGATGTCAACCTCATTTCTGCATTTTTTTTCAACATTGTGAATATTACTACACAGTATTTAGTAAAAATTCAGTATATTATATGGGTTTGTACAAATAAACTGATATTTTATCTCGTATTGGTATAAAATATTTAGAATATTTGTGTAACAAATTCAACAGATGCCTGTCAATATGGGTGTAGGAAAACAAGAAACAGTTTAAATCATAATATTAATTATTTATCTTTTGGAGGAAATTATGAGGAAAAATCTACTAATTACCCTCGTACTATGCCTAAGTTTTTTATTTGCAATCCCGCAAGACGGATATGCAAATGTTAAAGAGCTAAAACAAAAAATTTACAAGCAACGAGTAAAAGATCTCAAGCTTGGTAAAGGGCAAATGGGACGTAAATTTATCGTGGCTATTCCGCCTAATGAATCATCTTCATTTGGCTGGAGTGATTCTGCGATGGAAATTTACATTGCAAGTGCGAACGATGTCGAATTGACGCTAAACATCTTAGGCTCTAATAAAACAAAACTGCTAAAAGCAGGTGATGTTTTTACTATTGGTGAAACAGAAGGGCTTACAAAAACCTCTTCGGAATGTCGTGAACCTAATCAGGTTACGAAAAAAACAGTAACTATAGAAGCTACTAAACCGGTTTCGGTTTATGTCATGAATTCAAAAAATACTACATCTGATGGCTATATGGCTTTACCTGTAGATTCATGGCAAAACGAATATATTCATTGTTCTTACTATGATAACTATGAAAGTTCAACAAATACATTTGCAGAAGGTTTTCTGGTAATTGGTTCAGCAAAAAACACCTTAGTAAACGTTGATTTAAGAGGTATTGGTTCTAGTGCTATTGCAAGCATTATGGGTGATGAATCAAAATCTATCGGCGACCAAGTTTCATTTAAACTTAACGAAGGTGAAGTATACCAGATAGAAGGTGATGGTCTTACAAGAGGTGTATTTGATCTTTCAGGGTCTGTAATCAGCGGTTCAAAACCAATTGGTCTGATTTCATATCACTGGCGTGCTGTTATGCCTATATTCACTAGTAGTTCTCGTGACCACTTATGTGCAATGCCAATGCCTACTGCCACTTGGGGGCAGCAATATGCTTCTATATCACTAAAACGTGGTGGTTCTACAAAAGGTGATATGTTTAGAATCGTGGCTTTAGAGCCAAATACGACTTACACTGTAGATTGGTATGATTTAGAATCTAAAGTGTCTTTAGGTTCTAAATCAGGGATTTTGCATGAAAAAGGCGAATTTAATGAAATATCTGAAGTACTGAGGGCTGATGCCAGTTCTAAATCTATTACAGGTACTTCAATTTTTAGAGCAGATAAGCCTGTATTTGTTATGCAATATTCTTATTCATCTGCTTGGGACGGTGCCGGTTATGATCCTTTTATGTGGCCTGTCACTTCAGTTGAACAATATATAACTAGTACTATAGTTCAGGCTCCTTCTAACAAGACTTTTGGTGAAAATTACATCAATATAGTTGCTTGGGATGACCCTACGGATCCAAATAAAGAAGGCTTAAAGTCATTAGAATTTGATGAAGTAAAAATTATCGACAAGGTTCCGTCTTTTACAACAAACAAGATACCAGGAACAGACTTATATTGGGCTCGTTTTGCAATCTCCCCAGGTGCTCACAAAATGACAGGTGATGGTACTGGTAAGTTTGGTGGTTATATCTATGGATTTAAATCTGTGGATTCTTACGGCTGGCCTGCTGCCATGGCACTCAGAAACCTATCTGAAACAGATACAGTGCCTCCGGTAGTTGATCTTGATGGTGAGTGTGGTGAATGGTTAGTTCATGTAACTGAGTTGACTGTTGATCCTAATGAAGAAGCAGATCCTCGTCAGGTAGATTCTAAAGTCTGGAGCGAACCCGCTGTGATAATTCAGGACTCTACTGTAGATGGCGTTAAATATATGTCATATAATATAGATGAACCTGTTTATACTAATGCTAAAGGAACACCTTTAACATGGGAATTCGAACCACACGAAGATTACTACTTTACTTTGTCTGTTATAGATAAATTTAAAGATGCTAAATGTTATTTCTATGTAGCTGATGATGAAGGTAATATTACTGTTGATTCTGTAGAATATTTTGCTGATTATCTTACTTTAGTAAAACCGGATTCTATTACGTTTAATAGACGCCAAATCATGCAAGACCACTTCTTAGATGTAACCTTCAAAAATGCAGGTAATGGAACAATTGAACTTGGAGAAATTAAAATATTAGATGGTGAATTCTTTAGTATAGTACCTGACGTGTTAGACTATGGTAAAACAAGTTTGGACGCAGATGAAGAAATGACTCTTCAATTGCAATACTCTCCTACAGAAGAAATCGAAGATGCTGAAGATTTTGATTTAGATTCTATCTCTTTTGAAGCTGCTTGTTTAGATTTTAAATGGCCAATAACAGGTCAAGGTGTAACACCAAAAATCAGAGTTGAAGATTGGGCAATTGATTACCCTGTATTCCCAGGTAACACTGTAGAAAAAACAGATGGTATTACAATTGAAAATCCGGGCTCTGCACCATTAGTTGTAACAGCTTATAGATTTGAGAAAAATCTACCTGAATTTAAATACGAACCAACAGGTTCAGTGCAATTTACTATTCAACCAAGAATGTTTAATCAAAACAATCCGAATGCTTGGAAAGCCGTTGTAACAAAAGAAACATTTGCACCTACTGCAACCGGTACTTTTGAAGATAACTTGATTTTCTCAAGTAATGCTTTTGATCCTGCAGGTGGGGATGATTCAATTTCTGTCTGGACAGCTTTCTCTACAATGGGTAACGTAATGCTAACTTCTTATGATTTTGGCAAACAACACTTGCAATTGAAATCTGATGGTACTGTAACAGTATCAAATACCGGTACAGAAGCTGTAATGATAACAAAACTTGCATTTATAGATCCGTCAAATACTAAAACAGACAACTTTAAATTTGTTGATATAGCTAATAATTTAGTATCTGAAAACGTGCTTGCAACTCCAATTCAATTGGAACCAAAAAACGATGGTGATACTGATGAATCTACTTTCAATGTAGCATTTGTACCAAGAGATGAAGAAGAGTTATCAGTTCAGATTTATGCTGAATATTACACAGTAACTGACGTAAATCAAGAAAAACAGCAAGCAATCAATAACTTGAAAGGTCAAGGTACTCTTCCTAATGTAAATGTTACGGAAGCTACTTTCCAAAAAACTGCTCCTGGAGTTGATGTCACACTTGCTGAGAGAAAATCTATATTTATCAAAAATATTGATGAACATGAAGATTTGATTGTAAACTCACTTTCAATCGATCCAATTTATGTAAATGACTTTATCCCTGTTGAAATTGATGGTGTTCCTTATGATGCATCTCTATTCCCACTTTCAGTACCTGTAGAAGGTGAAGTAGAAGTAGTTTATGCATTTGCACCACCGAACGTAAAACCAGGCTTGAAATTAGATCCGGAAGATAAATCATTTGGTTTTCTTTACTTTACTAAAATTATAGTAAATACAAATCATATTGAAGGCTCAGGTGCCCCTCAATTTGAAATGAGATATACAGACTTTGTTCAAAATGATATTGATGCTGACCATGGTTATTTGAAAGGTCATGTAATAGAAGGTGATGCGTCAGTTGTAGGTATCGATTATGGTATGACAATGCGTTGTAATGAATTGTCTGATTTTGTTGACCTTAATAA
>CAXXGR010000005.1:0-28662 GCA_963678775.2 Kapaibacterium sp. (SeqCode) | reverse complement strand
CTTTTCTCTAAGTCCTGCATAATCAAAATTAGCAGAGTGTTCCTTTGCCTCGGAGCGTGACATAACTCTACCTGTACCATGATTTAGAGAATTGAATGTTTCTAAAACCCTATCAGTCGATCTGACAAGCACAACATCTCCTGCAAGATTAGAAGGAAGTACAGCCAATTCATTAGGATTGATTCTTATTGCACCTTTTCGGATAATCAAACCGCCATCGGTCAACTATAAGTTATTGTGATTACGGTCAACAATAATCTGCAGTTTGCCAAAAAACTTTGATTCAATAAATGCGGCTGTTTTTCACTTTATTTACTTTTAATGTAATTATCCCTTCCCATCATTATTTTTGCTTTTTCTTTGTCTTGTTTACCTATGGGTAAGTCAATGTAGTATGGCAGAGTTTCCGGATTATCTGCTAATTTTATAAGCTTCTCATTGATAAACAAGTCAATCGTTTCTAAGAGAGTCAAGTCTAAATCTTTAGGTATAGCCTCACCTCTATTTCTAGTAGTATTTTCTGCTTAGCTCATCTACGGTTTGATACAAATCTTCTCCTATTGCAATTACTTCTTCCTTGCTCCATTCTAAAGCATAAACCCAATTATCATTGCTGCTTCTTTCTGCATAATCAGTGAAAAGGAGTCTTGCTTTATATGTTTGCTGGTTTTTATTCATCAAGTATATCAAATAAGCATAAATAGCCATTTGGTGTTTATAATGTCCGGCAAGAGTTTCGATGTCTTTGTAATCTAAAATTCTATTTGTCTTCCAGTCCCATATTACTAAGTCGCCGTTGCTGTCTTTTACTAAGCAATCGATGCTGCCTGTCAGGTAATGAATTTCTAAAGGTATATTTATCTCTAACTCAAACTGAGCATGTTTAAGAGAATCTGCATGCAAACCAATATAATCACTTTTTACTATCTGGGTGCATTTTCTAAATATTTGTTCCAAATTATCTTTCGAGAAGCTATTCCTTTTTCTTAATATTCTGCTTATTATTTGTTCCAGAATTGCTTTATTGACGGTGCTGTTTTGCCACCAGTCATTTAGTTTCGCCATGGCTTCATGTATGTAGTTACCCAGTATATTGCCGCTAAGTTCGTCATCTTCTCTTTCACTGTCATGGCTGTAATGCTTGCTCTGAGTATTGAGCCCAACGAGGTACTTCATCTCATAGTCGTGTTGGTCAGTTTTGTATGTCATTATCTTAGATGCAGAAAAAACTTCATTGTGGTATCTGGCTGGGATAAAAGCAGCTTCTTCTATTTCTTCAGAGTTTTTTGCATCGCCTAAGTCTGATTCATCTTCGGGGAGTTGTTCCACTTCATAAATAAAAGGAACGTGATATGCTAAAAGTATATTATGCAATTCATTTGACTCTAAAAAGGATATACTTTGCTTAGTGATATTAGTTTGACTAAGATTATCACCCATTATTGCGGAACAAAGAGTAGTGGGTGAATAGTCGGCAATTTTTTCTTTAAGTATCACATTGAATATGCTTTTCGAAAATGATTTTAAATTGATTGTATTTTTGCTTGTTGCTTGCATATTTGCTGAAATTATCAAGTGATCTTTTGCTCTGGTTAGAGCTACATAAAGTAAGCGTTTAGCTTCTGCAGTCTCCGCCTGATCTGTTATCTCTTTATTAATCAGGTGGTAAATGTTTTGCTCTGCTTCCATCAGACCGCTTGTTTCATTTAGCACTTTATCCTTAAAAGAAATACCGAAATTTTTAGTAAAATAGACCTCGCTGTTATTATCTGATTTGTTATTTGTACCAAATAAAGCAACGATCGGGAACTCAAGTCCTTTAGATGCATGAATAGTCATTATGTTAATGGCATTGTCGGTTGAGATGGAAGCTTCTCCTTCTTTTCCAATTTCTTGGAGCAAGTTCATTTCCTGCATCAAGTCATAAATATCAGAAAAGCCTTTCTCTTCAAATGCTCTGATGTGAGCTCTAAATTTTTCAATCGAAGCTTTTATTTGATCAAAAGCGCTATCGTCGGACAGCTTTTCTAAATATGCTCTGTCATACATCATTTTATTGATTAGTTCCGATGGGGAGAGTCTACCTGCTACTGACAGAATATCCTCTAAATAAGTAAATGCTTCTGTAAATCCTTCGCTTTTTTGCTCGTTTTTAGAGAATGTTTTACATTTTTGATAAAAGTTATCGTTTTTACTTGTCTGAGAAATAAGATAAAGCTCTTTGTCAGATATTTCAAAGAAAGGAGAACGAAGTGTACCAATGCAGGCGATATCATCATTAGGATTATACAAAAATTTTAACAGTGCAATTAGATCCTGCACCTCTTGCATCTGGTACAGACCTGAGCCTGCGTGTAATACAAATGGTACTTTTTCTTCAATGCAGGCGGTCATTAGTTCACCGAGCTTACTTCGTGTACGGATTAGAATACCAACATCTTTATACTGTGCTTCGCGAAATCCACCATTTTCAAAAATCGGATATGGATTATTACCTGCTATTCTTGATTTGATATATTGGACTAATTTTATTGCTTCTAATTTTTCGGAAGTTTGCTCATCATCTTCAGTTAGTTCCTCTTCTGACTTTTCAACTTTATGAATAACAAAAGACACAGAGCCGAGCTTCTCATCATTAGCTTCAAAGATTTGATTTGGTTCGTCGAAATTGTAGAAAGGGAAACGAGTTAAAATTTCTTCTTTAATAGCAGTGCTGTTTTTAGCAAAAACAAGATCTTCATATTCAACTTCAAACTCAGAAATAGAAGTATCCATGATGGCACCACAGACTTTATTTACGAAAGCTGCAACAACAGGAGAGAGCCTAAAGGAAGCATTTAGAGACAGCCTTCCATTGTTTTCATTATTAATGAAATCAAGTCTTTCACCTCTGAAATTAATCATATCTGTGCTGAGTGAGCCATTGCCCATGTTTTGACCATTTATTTGAGCTATTTTAGCGGAGGCAGCATTGAAAACTCTAACGTCGGCATTTCTAAATGCATAAATGCTCTGCTTGCCATCGCCTACTATGAAGAGCCTATAATCCGGATTTGATTCAATATTTTCTGACGTCAGTTCGGGTATTAAATCTTTAATAATGTCGTATTGCAATTGGTTAGTATCTTGAAACTCATCTACCATCAGATGTTTAACATTCCTCATTACCATAGATCTGATATCAGGGTCAGAAAGTAGATTTTTAGTAAGTAACATTAAATCGTCAAAGTCGAGTAAGCCTTTTTCTCCTTTTTCTTCATCTGCAAAGTAGAAGAGTCTATCCATAAAATGGTAAACTGCTTTTTGAAGCTCTAAGAAATTGGAGTTTATATCTTCGTTAGACAATGTGTCAATGTCACTTTTAAAAAAAGCTAGCATATCTTTTATTAGCTCAGCGTCATGTGAGTTAACGGATGCATATTTTAACCCTAAATTGTACCAATACGAAGTACCTATATTCTCAGACAATTTTAGAGACTCTTTAAGTTTTATTAAGCTATCTATCGGATTATTCTCAAAGTTATTTGCTATCTCGGCAAATTTTGGCTGTATTTCTTTAATTAATTCATCTATTTTATCGAATTTAGCTTCATCTCTTGGTTTGACTACTGATCTGTCTATGTTTGTCAGAGCATCAAGTAGAAGCTTGGTAGCTTTTATATATTTACTAAATATTGAAATAATGAGGCTAAAATTGTGCGGATCGTATATCGGATTATAATTAGGTAAAGAGAATTGTTCTTGAGATTGGATATACTCATATCTGTTTGCCAGCAGTATTTTGATTATATTTTCAAGCTGCAACATATTGTTTCTGCTAAGGTATGACCTAAAAACATTACTCAGGCTATTAGTTTCATCAACTAAAACATCTTCCATAGCATTATATTTTGCATCTCTGTAAAGTAAATACTTATCTGTGTCGGACAGTTCTTGGAAGTTAGGAGATATATCAGCTTCCACAGCATAATCACGAAGCAAAGAACTACAAAAACTATGAATTGTGGAGACTTTTGCCTGAAAAATTCTGGCACGAATCCTTCTGAATTTATATCTTTTTTCAGTATCTGTTTCCTGATTAATCATTTCACCCAAAGATTTGATAATCCTGGCAAACATTTCGGAAGCTGCTTTTTTAGTAAAAGTTATAGCAATAATGCTTTCAGGATTATCTTCGAATTTGCCACTATGCTCCAAGATCTGAAGGAAGCGATCAACAAGTATTCTGGTTTTACCCGAGCCGGCATTTGCACTAATCACAAGATGTCTGTCAGAAGTAAAAGCTAATTTTTGCTCTCTGGTGTATTCCATAGTGAATTCCGATATTTCTTTTTCAATATTTGGTAATATAGGAAAAATGAAAATAATAAAATGTAAAAATATAATTTTTATTTTGTCCAAATTATACCTATATTTGTATAACAAAACATCGCGGGGTGGAGCAATTGGTAGCTCGTCGGGCTCATAACCCGAAGGTTGCAGGTTCAAGTCCTGTCCCCGCTACTCAGAAAACATATAAGTCCTTTGCTTTTAAAAGCTTAGGACTTTTTTGTATTTGTTACGGACAATCTTCATACCTCTCCCATAAGCTCCAATATAAGAATAGAAAAATTTAAAAGTCAAGATTGGATTACATAGACTGAAAATCGTTCGGATAACGAAACCAGTAAACTTTGACACATTATAACACTTTCTGACTGTCAAATACTGTAAAATAATGTCGGAATCTGTAAAAAGGCTATTCTGAACTGTTCGCATCGTGTATCATATCTGTTCTAAAGTATTCAATCTCTTTTTTTGCAGTTCTTTAAGACAATCTGAAGGAAAGCTCTCTGAAAACTTCGTCAAAGCATTTCGGTGCGAACTAAAAGTGCTGTAGCTATTGCATTAATTTGACAAACTAATCAAGTAGATGCATGGCAGACGAATAAAATAACAGTAAAATAATATCATTATTTACATACTAATTTAGAAGATGAACATAAATGTGTAAATATATTTGATAATTATTTTTATATTGGGTTTGTATACATATTAGCAACCATAAAAAAAGAGAATATGAAACGATTATTGTTGATTTTAATAATTGGACTAGTTACTGTAGATTTATTTTCGCAAACTAACTGTAGTATTGAAGAGGAATATCGTAAAATATTCAAAATAGAGAAAATGAAATACGAAGAAAGTGAATATTTAATACAAACAGTTAATGAAATTGATTCCAATTCTTGTTTCTCAGGTTTAGTAAACAATAATAGAGAATATATTGATTACTTACGCACTCATTTTTCAGACGATTCTAACTATGAAAAACTTCTGGCTATTCGTGATACGATTGAACTTCAAAATGAATTTATTAAATCACTTGAAAACGACAGTTTATTTAATAGGGAAATGAAAAAACTGACAAAAAAGATTACAGATAAATCAAACTATATCCCTGACACTGTTTCAATGAACGAATTATTGAATATCGCAGTAAAATACTTCTTGATTATGGAAATCAGTGAAGAAGGACACTATGTTGGTAAAGTTTGTACCGGAATCAATGGATTAGCAGAAACAGAAAACAAAAGGAATCCGCAAGTTGAAGCATTTTGTTTTAGTACAATATTGAATAATTATCAGGGAGATAAATTCAATATGTATAATGAATTTGTTAAAGGAATTAAGGAGTTGTATACAATTCATTTAGGAATTGAAGATAAGGAGAGGCTTTTAAGAGCACAAGGAGCAATGTATATGATCATGAGAAACAATGAAACATTAAAAGAATTATTACTCCTTGAATATGAAAACAAAAAAGAGTACTTGCCATTTGTGTTGAATATTAAATAATTAAAGTTGCAAACAAAAAATATACTGCATCTGGCGGATACTTGTAAAAAGAAGGGTGGTAGCCTGCTTTAAACTATTCAGGTTTGATAGCTTTAAAGCCCGCAATTGCATACTTTCCTTACACCCATCGATTAACCCAATAATAGAAAAATATCTATGTATATAAAAACAGACGGATAAACTGATGTATGTATATTAATATGAAAACATTTTGTATATTGGGTTATGCAAGTGTTATGTTTCATAAAAAAAGGAATGAATCATGATTCTAGAGTTTAAGGAAATACCAAAAGCAAACACAGGAAATGGAGATCAAGACACATTTGAACTTTTCGCTAGGGACTTCTTGGAGGTCTTAGGGTATAAGATTATCCAAAATCCAGACAGAGGAGCTGATGGTAAAAAAGACCTAATAGTACAAGAATCTAGACAAGGACCTTCTGGGACCACTTATATCAAATGGCTCGTAAGTTGCAAACATTATGCACATAGCGGTAAATCCGTTTCAGATACAGATGAACTGAACATATTAGACAGAGTATCAACCCATCAATGTGACGGATTTATAGGGTTTTATTCAACCCTGCCAGCAACAAGCCTTGGAACAAATATTCAAGGGTTAAAAACATCAATCGAAACTTATACTTTAGATAGGGAGCAGATTGAGAAAATTCTTCTTGAGAATTCTCAGGGACTAAAGCTCGCAAGCCGCTATTTCCCCAAAAGCTTTTCTAAATATGTGGTTGAAAGTCCGAAACCAGCTAAAATATTTTCGGACAAATTATCATTATGTTGTGAATACTGTGGGAAGAACTTGCTGAAGGAGAAAAGTGGAATATTTGTCCTTCTAAAAGAGTTTAGTCATTCTGAAGATGGAACATACAGAAGATATCCATACACCAAGGCTTACTTTAGTTGCAAAGGTGATCATGATAGAATCTTAAAAAACAAATATCTCCAAGATGGTAACTTTATTGACGAATGGGTTGAAATATCTTCTTTTACTTATCCAACTGGTTATATTAAGAAGGTAATGTCTTGGTTTAATTCGTTTCAAGAAGATAGTGAACTAATAGAAGGTGAAGCATTTGATAAGCTGAAAATACTTTTTCTAAATACATTTCCTCATATTTCAAGAGAACAGACTACAGAAGAGAAAGAACATATTCAAGAGTGTTTGCAAAATGGATATCATAATTTACTTTAAATGTCATCTACTAACAAAACTTATACGCAATTCCGTTCGAGATACTACTCATATCCCAACTATTACTAGCAACAACCCCAAAAAGAACACACAGAACGAAACAATGGATTATTGATAGTTGGGGAGTAATTTTTACTGGAATAGTAAATTCTATTTTAAGATTAGTCTTTTCAAAAATTAGCGAAATTAAGGATTTTATACTTAACCGAAAACACGTAGGAAGTAGGAGGCTAATATGCCTGAAAAGGAATTTTATATTAATCCCGGATTTGTCATTAGATGTCATTATAGTCCTGTAAATGACCGTAGAGCCAATGAGCAAGCTTACTTCCTCTGTAAGAAAATAGTACGTAATTGCTTATTGGACAATGGGTTTCAACCCCTTGCCAGTCAATGGCTGTAGAGCTTTTTCATTATTTCAAATGACATTTTTGGGATTTTCTATTACATCTTTAGTTTTCTTGTTATCCTTTCTGAAATACTGGTCAATCATTCTGTCAGTTCTATGACCTGTTACTGTCTGCGCTACAAGTGGCATAAAGCAACTTCTGAACTAAAGGTTGCTTTTTTTTCGTATTGTATAATGTGAAATATATTGTAAATTGAATATTAATATAATTAGGATTTAGATTTTGAGACTCAAAGAGTTAGGCAGGGATGAAAGGAAGATATTTATTCTTCATTTCATTTATTCAGTTATTGAGGGTATAGTCCTCGGTGTAGTGGTGTTAAACGAGTTTGTGTTTATCAAAAGTCTGGATGGCTCAGACTTCTTTTTGGCGGTTCTGTTCCAATTTAGCATGATTGTATTTGTTTTTTCTGTATTTATATATGAAATAATCAAGAGATATAAAAAGAAAAATATACTGAGAATTGTAGCTTTATTGACTCGCTTGCCTCTGCTTGGTGCTGCTTTTTTTCCTACTGAGCTTTTACCTCCTGATCAGATGGTCATTTACCATGCGGCATTGCTTAGTATGTTTCTTTGCTACTACTTAGCTCAGCCTGTAATTAATCCGATTATTAATAGCATCTTGAAAAACAACTATAGCTCACAGCATTTTGGTACTTTATACAGCTACGCAACCAGTGCAAATAAAGTCGTAATGCTATTAGCTACTTTTACTTTTGGTGAGTTGCTCGAAGCTGATAACTATGCCTTCACTTATGTATATCCTTTTATCGCAGTGGTCGGGATTATTTCTGTTTTCCTTCTTTCCTTTGCAGTCAAAAAAGAATATATGGCCGGGCATAGCGAGCAGCGAACTGTTATGGAATCTGTCAAAGCTTCATTTCCTAATTTAGTCAATATCATAAAACGTAATAAGCCATATCGAGATTTTGAATTAGGTTTTATGCTTTATGGTCTTTCATTTATGATGACTGTGGCTGTAATCTCTTTGTTCCTTGCTAAGGAGTTGGACTTGAATTATAAAAGTCTGGCTTTTTATAAGAATTCTTATAACCTAATTGCAATAGTATCACTACCATTTTTTGGTAAGTTGATAGATAAAATTGATCCGCGAAAGTTCGGTGCTTTTACTTTTGGGACGCTAGCCTTGCATTTACTATTTATGGCATTGGCTCAGTACCTTCCTTTTAGTATCGAGTGGGGAGCTTATAAGTTTTACTTTTTGTTGCTCATATCTTTTACTTTTAACGGTATCTTTGCCGGAACAATGCCGTTGCTATGGAATATAGGATCTACATATTTTTGTAAAAATGAAGATGCAGCAGAGTATCAGTCTATCCATCTCTCTATGGTAGGGGGGCGTGCTATGATTGGGCCTTTGTTCGGAATATGGCTTTTAGACTATCTGGGATATACAGGCGTATTCTCTGTTGGAATTGGTTTGCTGATAGTAGCCATTTATGTAATGCTTCGCTCTATGAAAGTGAATTCAATTTCCATATAAGGCGCAGTTTTCATATTTTTATAAAATAAAAATATTCTTATTTAGTTTCAGTCTCAGTAGTACCTTTGGGACTTCTTCTCTAACATATTTTGGTAAATAAGTGCTTCCTAAAAATAAAAATATTTCTAAATATATACCTACTTTTATTGCTATTGCGATACTTGCACTCTCTGTTTTTGCAATCTTCAGATATACGGAATTTACACAGAAGAAAGTGACAAAAACTGAGCGAGAAAAAGTATTTGAGCTTATTAGTGCAAAAAAATCACAATTAGAAAAGGCTCTGTACTCTAGGATATATTATACTAAAGGTGTTGCCGCTTATATTGCGCTAAATCCAAGTATAAATCATCAGAATTTTCAAGATTTGGCGAAAGAGCTAATTGGAAAGGACACAACGATTAACACTATGTCTATTGCTAAAGATGGAATTATTAGTTCAATTTACCCTTTTGAAGGACATGAGAAAGCGGTTGGACTTAACTTGCTTGCTCACCCGGCAAGAAGAGAAATAGTAGACAAAACAATAGAAACTCATAATACCTTCGTCGCCGGACCGGTCGAATTAGTAGAAGGTGGGATAGCATTTGTTAGCTATACGCCTATATTTTTTAACTCAGGAGAGCGTAAAGGACAGTTTTGGGGAGTTACGGATATAGTTATACGAAGAGATAATATATTAAAAGAAGCGGGGCTGTTTGAAAATACGGGCGAAATTGAATATGCAATCAAGGGCAAAGATGGCTTAGGACTTGAAGGTGATTTGATTTGGGGAAATATGCAAGTATTCGATAAAAATCCTGTAAAGGTTGAAATGGTACTTCCTACGGGAAAGTGGATAATTGCAGCAGTACCTAAAACAGAATGGAACATGAATAGTTCACTGGACAAATCACTTCTTACATTCTTGTATATTAGCGCAATTATAATGTCCTTGCTGATTGGACTGCTTATTAAGAGCTATCTTAAAATAAAGGAAAACGAAAGACAGTTAAAAGCAATCTTTGGTGCTATGTCTGATATAATAATTGAATATGACGTAAATGGAAAATATCTAAATATTGCTCCTACTAATGAAGCGCTATTAGTTCTTCCTAGAAATCAATTGTTAGGTCGATATACTCATGATGTCTTAGATAAAGATATTGCCGATCTTGTGCTGACTAATATTAGAAAAACTTTGAAAACAAGTGAAGTTCAGGTTTTCGACTATCCAATTAGCATAAAGGGTAGACTGTTATGGTTCCAGGCTAGAATCTCAAAGATAACAGCTGACAGGGTTTTGCTTGTGTCGCATGATAATACTGAAAGAGCTCTGGCGGTTAGAAAACTAAAAGAATCTGAAACAGAACTTAAAAAATCAAATGCACTAAAAGATAAGTTTTTCTCTATAATAGCACATGATTTAAAAAGTCCTATAAGCAGTTTTCATTTGCTTACAAATAGCTTGTATGAAGACTATGAAAGCTTTACCGATGATGAAAAGAAAGAATATGCCGGACTCATGAAAGATAGTTCCAAAAATCTGATAAGTCTTATAGAAAACCTGCTACAATGGTCTCGCTCACAGAGGGGAGAGATTCAGTTTGATCCGATTGAAGCTAATCTATTTTATATTTGCGAAAACGTTAAGTCTACCTTATTACTTTCTGCCGGTACAAAAGAAATACAGATACAAAATAAGCTTGCAAATGACTTAGAAGTGACTGTGGATGTCAATATGTTGACTACGATAATACGGAATCTTATATCAAACGCTATTAAGTTTACTAATCAGGGTGGCTATATATATATTGAGTCGAACGAAGTTGAAAATGATGGTAAGAGCTTTATCCAAATCTGTATTACTGATACAGGTGTAGGTATGAACGAAGAAATTCTCAAAAAACTCTTCAAGCTGACTTCGTCTGTATCTTTGCCCGGAACAAATAATGAAAAAGGAACCGGGCTCGGTTTGATATTATGCAAGGAATTTGTAGGACAGCATGGTGGCAAAATCTGGGCTGAAAGTAGCGAAGGTAATGGAAGCCAATTCTATTTTACTCTGCCTAAATAATTAGACATACAAAGCTTAGTCTAAATAAAAGAGGTATTATATCGTAGACTATTAAATATGAAATAATATTATATTTATGGTGTAAGATGTTTAAACGAATACTGATTGCCAATAGAGGTGAGATTGCCATGCGTCTTATCAGAGGCGCCCGCGAGATGAATATAGAATCTGTAGCGATCTACCATGATATAGATAAAGAAGCCCCTTTTGTTCAATATGCTGACTATGCTTATAATCTATCCGGTGACACTCCTAAGCAGGCATATCTTGATATAAATCAAATTATAGGTATTGCTAATCGGAGTAATGCCGAAGCTATCCATCCAGGCTATGGCTTTCTTTCTGAAAATCCAAAATTCTCTGAGGCAGTAACTGAAGCCGGTCTTGTGTTTATAGGTCCTGACTCTCATGCTATTGAAGTGATGGGGAGCAAAACTGCTGCAAGGAAGCTTATGGCTGATGCAGGTGTTCCTATAGTTCCCGGCACTAAAGAGCAAATCGAAGATAACGATACTCTCCGTAAGATTGCCTCGGAAATAGGATATCCGGTGCTACTAAAAGCTGCAGCCGGTGGTGGCGGTAAGGGTATGAGACGGGTAGACTCAGAAGAAGATTTGATAGAAAGTTATCATGGAGCAAAAAGAGAAGCCGCAAATGCTTTTGGAAATGATGCTGTTTATATCGAAAAATATATTATCAATCCAAAGCATATCGAAATACAAATAATAGCTGACAAGCACGGTAACTGTGTTCATTTAGGCGAAAGAGACTGCTCTATCCAAAGGCGGCATCAGAAAGTTATAGAAGAAGCTCCTTCTACTGTGCTGACTCCTGACTTGAGAGAGCAAATGGGTGAGGTAGCTATCAAAGCTGCTCAGGCTTGCAACTATACAAATGCTGGCACTATAGAATTTCTTGTGGATAAAGATAAAAACTTCTTCTTTCTTGAAATGAACACTCGTTTGCAGGTGGAACACCCTGTTACGGAAATGGCTACCGGGATTGATTTAGTCAAAGAGCAAATAAATATCGCATGGGGCAATAAGTTAAGCGTCGAACAGAAAGATGTTAGCTTTAAAAATTATGCAATAGAATGCAGAATCTATGCAGAAGATCCATTTAATAATTTTCTTCCGGATACAGGCAAAATCACTCACTTGCGAAGACCTTGCGGCAATGGAGTCAGGGTAGACAGCGGCATAGATGAAGGCAGCGAGGTCAGTATCCACTTTGATCCTATGCTGTCTAAGCTAATTACTTGGGGGCGCGACAGAAATGAAGCTCTCAGCAGAATGGAATCAGCTCTCAGAAATTACAGAATACAGGGAGTAAGAACTATTATTCCTTTTCTTATTGCTGTGATGAATCACCCTGAGTTTAGATACGGGTATTTTGATACGGGCTTTATCCAGCATACATTTGACATGGAAGTGCTTGATAAAATCAAAGAAGAGCAGGAAGAAATTATAGCTGCAATTGCTGCATTTGGTTATCGCATGACCAGAAAAGACAAGGTGAATACTTCAGATAAACCAAAAATATCTAAATGGAAAGAGAATAATCTAATGATGCGCAGGTTGTTGTAAAAGAAGAAAGATAAATATATTGTTGTCAAATAATAATAAATAAGTTAAATTAGCCGAATAGTCTTACTACTCGGTTTTTTTATGTTATGGAGATCCAAATGAGAGCAACTGTATACTTTATTATATTTCTTTTTTTTATTAGCTTTACAAATGCTGAGGAAGAATGGGTTCAAAAGCACTATTTGAAAAATGAAATAATCAACCATATTGAATGTGTTGACAGCAATCATTGCTATGCATTTGCTTATCAATTGACTGTAGTAAAAATATATTTATCCAGGGATCAAGGTAATCATTGGGATAGTATTTATAGAAGTGACAGATATAAAGTTGATTCTCTTTGGACAGTATATCAATGCCAAGCATTAGATTCCAATCACTTCTATATGACATATAATCAGGCTACTGCAATAGATAAGAGCACTGACGGTGGCCAAAGTTTTGAAAGAGTAACTCTTGTACCTCAAAATGATAAACCAAGACAAATTGAATCTTTTAAGATGTATAATAAAAGAATAGGAATACTGACTTCCATTAATAACGTTTTTGTTACGAAAGATAATTGGAAAACCTTTCAACAATATGAGAACTCCACATACAAATATGCAGGCGGAACTCTATTTTTCCTTGATTCTAATACGGTAATTATGAAAACATCAAAAACAGCTGGCTTTGATCTTGTGAAATATGATTTAAACACTAATACATGGTCTTCC
Organism: Kapaibacterium sp. (SeqCode); assembly: GCA_963678775.2. Taxonomy (GTDB): domain Bacteria; phylum Bacteroidota; class Ignavibacteria; order Kapaibacteriales; family UBA2268; genus JBFHIJ01. Next base: position 15,343 of record CAXXGR010000005.1, on the reverse strand, counting down.
TATTACAATAGTAAATATGATACTACAGGTTATAAGTATAATATGTATAATATGTATTTTATAAATGACAGTACCGGGTTTGCTTGTGGGGATCAAGAATATGGAGTTGGTAATTTTGGGCGAGATCTTATATGGAAAACTACTGATAGAGGTTTGCATTGGGAAATGATACACAACGACCTAATGGATAAAACATTTTCAACCGAAAAAATTCGTTTTATTGACGAAAACGTGGGTATGGCTGTAGGTACATGGAACAAAATGATATCTACTACAGATGGAGGTAAAAGTTGGAACTACTATAAGGAAAAGGAAAATATCAAGAATTTCCTTTTTATAAATTTAGAAACAGTCGGACAATATTTTATATTATCTTCTGATTCTAGGGGCTTGCAACGTTATGAATCCATAGTAAGTATAGAGGATGATTCAAAAGATTCAGACTTCAATCTTATCATTCAAGATAATACTATGGAAATTAGTGGATTATCTAATAATCACTTAAGTATCAATCTTAAAGTTTATGATGTAATTGGCCATCTTGTTTTAGATAAATTTTTACCCCCAAATCAATCAAATGATTACAATATCATAAATATTTTCGATTTACCAAAAGGCATCTATTTGTATAGCATAATAACTCCAAATAAAGTTTTGGAATCAGGTAAATTCTTTAAACGATAGCGCGATTTATATAAGACTTAAAAACAGGAAGCATACTTTTGATAATGATAGGGGAATATAATAACTCTTTGATCTCCACAGGTAAGTTTGTGAATGTGAGGTAGCAGGTAGTGAAAGCTATCCTCTCTATTCTAACTTTCGCTTACCGTATAACCAAAAATCTCAAAATGGAAAGAGAATAATCTAATGATGCGCAGGTTGCTTTAGTTGCTAACCGGAGAGTATTTGAAAAGTTTGAATTGAATTTGAAGCTTTTACAAATATTAAGCTTAAACGCAAAAATGTAATATGAAAAGAAGAAAAAGCTCTAAAGTTATTGAATGGCAAGGGGTTGAAAATCCTTGTTCAATTGGCAATTACGTGATATTTTCTTAAAGAGGAATTAAGCATGCTCATTGGTTCTATGGTCATTTGCAGCATTTTAATAACATCTAATGACAAATCCGGATTAAATGTATAAGAGCAATGGAGTATTTATTCCATTGCTCTTTTCTCAATAGTATGAATATGTAAAATTAATTAGATTAAGACTAGCTCGATGGTTTTACCTGTTTTGAGGCTTACATTTACACCTACCAGACCAAATTTATGGTTTGTAATATATTCTATTTCATCTACAATCGGATCATCTGCCAAGGCTTTTTCTTTTACTTTTATAACTTTTATATTCCTGAATCCCCACTCAAAGTCGTCGTCTGTAGATTTATATATTACTTCGCGTGTAATTTTTTCGCCTTTATCTGTAGTAAAGGAGTATTTATCCCCTACATTTGAGTTATACTTTACTATGGTAAATGGCTTAGAAGTATTTCCACCGCTGTATCTGAAATCCTGAATACCTTCGCTGGTTACTTTTGCTTTCGCCTCAAAGTCAATTTTGATATTGTGCGTGTCAGCAATGTCTAACTTGATATTAAAAGGCTCAAAGTAAGTAGTTGCCAATGCAATTTTATCAGTAACCGCCATATCCTGCAGACCAAAAAGTGTATCAATCACCTTGATGTCTTCTATATCAAAAGTCATGTGATACTCTGCAGTGATAATTCCATTTTCGTTTTTAGTAATCTCTGCTTTGTTATCAATGCGGGAAATTTTACCGCCTGTAAGTTCTGAGGCATTGAAACTGCCTAAGTAAATGGTTCCTACTTTAGTAATGTCTAAGTTAGTTTCTCCGCCTATAACATTTGGGTCATCAGAAGGGTCGCTCGAGTTGTCGCAAGCCGTCCACATCAGCGCTGAAAGTAAAGCAAGTAGCAAAAATGATGTTTTCACAACATACCTCCTAAGTAAAAAGATTTTATGTTTCAATTTAACAATTTTACTTAATATTACATAAAATTATATTTACTCTTCTTCTACACAAAGCTCTTTATTTAATACTGATTTAATTGTTTTTACGGATAAGAAACTCACCATAAGTACCAATAGAACAAAAAATCCACTTGCTATGGCAAAGAACATTTCCTTATGAGTAATATGGTACATCTGTACTGATGCTAAACTTATAGCTGCTAATGGAAAGGTATATGCCCACCACGATAAAAAGAATTTGATTTTGAAAAATCTTGGCATCTGATAAAGTAAAAATATTGCTAAAAATAAAGCAAAATAGTACATGACATTTGCAAATGAATCAAGTGTATTACCTAATTTGATATATGATATAAATCCAATGGCCGGAGGAGCTATCATGATGAAAAAAGTTGGAAGTAATTTTTGTGGAAGCGGATTGTGAAAAATAATCCGATACATAAATATTGTAAGCAGTACTACCCAAAAAACCAATCCAATTGCAAAAAAGAACCAAGATACCTCTATAGGAGCGTGTGTAGTACCAGCGATAGGTACAATTATATTCCCTACAATTGGTATAAACCAAGCCGGATTTATATGCTTCAGTTCTAAATGTTCGTGATAAATCCAGACCGAAAGAATCTTGATAGTAAATAAAAAGTGTAGCACTGTACCAAGCATCCACGAGTATAGTGACAATTCTCTATTATGTGGCAGTAAGAAAACCGAAAACAAAAGGAAGCTTATCGAAATAGTCGGGAAAAAGTTAATCTTAATAGGGTGATAGAACTCACTAATAAGATATTCCATGTGAGTAAAAAGCTTAACAATGAATGTTGCTAGTAGTACTGCAAACAGAACTATTGTTATTCCGAAAAATATCCATTGGAGTTCACTACCAACTAAGATTTGTAATTTTTGCGAAACTATTGAAAGACCTGACATTCCCAAAATAATAGCGAAGAATGAAACAGGAAAGTTCTTGATGCGTAACATCTTTTCCATCACTTGGTTCCTTAGAAATATTGCTGAATAGAGATGTAAACGAATAGCCCAATAGTTTGATTTAGAATAATCAATAATAAATAGGACATATAAAGTAATGTATGTGGAAAAACTTAAGTTTTGATTTATTACATTTGTAGTCTGATATTATATGATACGGAGAAATAGAATGATTGAAATCAACAAGATACTAACCAGCGAGTTAAAAATACAGGCGTGGCAAGTAGATAATGCCCTTCAACTAAAAAGTGAAGGTGCTACTTTGCCGTTTATTGCCAGGTATCGTAAGGAAAAAACCGGAGAATTAGACGAAAACGTGCTAAGAGATATGTTCGAAAGATTCGAATATCTTACCGAATTAGAAGAAAGAAAAAAAACTATATTAGACTCAATAGAAGAGCAAGGCAAATTAACCGACGAGCTCAGGCAAAAAATTGAACAATGCCTTAAAAAAACAGAGTTGGAAGATTTATATCTGCCTTACAAACCGAAAAAACGCACTAAGGCAACTATCGCAAAGGAAAAAGGATTAGAGCCTCTTGCCGATTTCATCAAAGAAAATAATAAATCCGGTTTAGCTCCGGTTGATTTGGAAGCTGAAGCGCAGAAATATATCTCCGAAGAAAAAGAAGTAGCGGACACAAAAGCTGCTCTCAAAGGAGCTTCGGACATTATTGCAGAAGAGATAGCAGAAACGGCTGAATATAGGCAGTGGATTAGAGCATTTATGCAGAAAGAAGGAACTTTCACTTCTAAAATCAAAGACGAATTTGAAGAAGGCAGCACTAAATACGAAATGTACCGCGAATTTGAAGTGCCGGTAAAAGATATAGCTTCCCACACGATGCTTGCATTGCGTAGAGGTGAGGCTGAAGGAGTATTGGTTCTTGATTTGAAATATGATGAAGATAAAATTTTAGATTATCTTGCTTCTAATGTGATAGCATCCATGCACGAAAATATATATGATTTATATAATGCTGTCATCAAAGATGGCTTTATTCGACTGATGAAACATTCCATTATAGGCGAAGTTCGCTTAGATAAGAAAGTCTATTCTGATGATGAGTCTATAAAAGTGTTTGAATCTAACTTACGCCAAATGCTTCTCGCAGCTCCGGCAGGGCTTAAGCCAACTATCGGCTTAGACCCGGGATTTAGGACAGGCTGTAAGATGGTAGTGGTAGATGCCACAGGTAAGTTCATAAAGTACGATCAGATATTCCCGCATAACTCAGCTAACGAAAGAGCCAGAGCGGCTGCCACTATAATTGATGCGATTACTAAGCACAATATTGAGCTTATAGCTATCGGTAATGGTACTGCCGGCAGAGAGACTGACCAGTTCGTGCAGGAAGCCTTAAAAGATACGGATTATAATCTTGTAAAAGTTATGGTTAATGAAGCTGGTGCTTCTATTTACTCTGCAAGCAAGGTTGCAAATGAAGAGTTCCCTGACCTGGACTTGACAGTTCGTGGTGCTATCAGCATCGCCAGAAGACTTCAGGATCCATTGGCAGAATTAGTAAAAATTGATCCAAAATCTATAGGTGTAGGTCAATATCAGCACGATGTAGACCAAAGAAATCTTAAAAAGAAACTGGAAGACACAGTAGAAAGCTGCGTAAACTTTGTGGGTGTTGATTTAAATACTGCTTCAAAAGAGCTTCTCACTTATGTATCAGGCATTTCTGCTTCGGTAGCTAAAAGTATAGTAGAGTACCGCAACGAAAATGGGATGTTTAAAAGCAGAAAAGACCTTTTAAGCGTACCACGTTTTGGCAAAAAAGCATTTGAGCAAGCGGCAGGCTTCCTTAGAATCCGAGATGGTGTTGATATTTTGGATAACACTGCCGTGCATCCTGAGAGCTATCATATAGTGCAGCAATTTGCCAAAGACTTGGATGTTAACTTAGCTGAAATAGGCAAAGTATCAGAAAAACTGAATACACTTGATTTAAAAAAATATATCACCGATACTATCGGCGAGCCTACTTTGAAAGATATTATCTCCGAGTTAGAAAAACCGGGACGTGATCCGAGGGCTGAGTTCAAATCTGCGAAATTTGCAGAAGGTGTAAACGAAATAAAAGATTTACGTCAGGGAATGGAGCTGGAAGGAGTGGTTACTAATATAACAAACTTCGGCGCTTTTGTGGACATAGGGGTGCATCAGGATGGTTTAGTTCATATATCTGAGTTAGCCAACTTCTTTGTCAAAGACCCAACAAAAGTTGTTAAAGTGGGACAGATAGTAAAAGTGAAAGTTATTGAAGTTAACGAAAAGCTGAAACGAATCAACCTATCTATGAAGCAGGTCGGCGGCAATAATCTGAAGAAACCTGAAGTAAAAAAACAGTTTAATGTAAACGACTTGAAAGCAAGATTCGGTTCATAGCGAGACTTTTTGAGTAAAGATGTGTCCTTTATATATGATAAAGCGTTTGCTTTTAGGTCAACTTATCCAGATATATTCGTAATTCCAACAAATTAGAATAAATATTGGCGATAGTCAAGAGATAGAGGAATATATTTGTTCTAATATTATTCAGAGCTGAATCAATGACTGATATGATTTTTATATTGAAAATAAGTTTAAAAGGCTTAGAGCCAGAAATATGGCGTAGTATCGAAGTTCCTGCTTATATTACATTAGACAGATTGCATGATTTGATTCAAATAGTTATGGGATGGGAAGATACGCATTCCCACCAATTTGAATCGAATCAACAAATATTCTTAGATACTTCCGGTAATGTAAATTATGGAAAAGAAGAAGGCTACGTCCAAGTACGTGAATTGATTTCTTCAGAAAGTAAAAAGTTAACCTATGTCTATGATTTAGATGATCACTGGGAGCATGAGATTTTGCTTACAAATCACTATCTGGATGACAGTTGGGAAGATGAAGAATACGATGAAGGATATCAATTTCAACCTGTCTGTTTGGATGGTAAGGGAACTTGCCCTCCGGAAAGCGTTGGTGGTATAGCCGGCTATCTGAATTTTTGCAAGATAATGAAAAACCAAAGCCATAAAGAGTATCAAAACCAACTGAAGTGGTATCAGGAAATGTCTTGGAAAAAGAAATTCAAGGAAGATGATTTTAATGTTGATATAGTCAACTATCAAATTGCAAGATATATGAGATGGTCCAGAGATAGATGTACTGAGTGGATATAGGATTATTTCCAAAGAAATGTTATTTAAATTAGCAATCACAAGCAAAATATAGTGCATAATATATACGGGTAAACATGAATAAGATACTTTTTACGATATTATTAGCGTTTAGCATTACTTTTAGTGCCTATGCTGAAAAGCCTGAGCAGATTTATAAAAGGGCAGTGTCTTACTACGAAAAAGGTGAGTTTGAAGATGCTGTGAAATCATTCGACGAAGTTTTGAAATTAGGGAATGACTATGTTTCCTATTACTATAGAGGCATGAGCAAACTTGCTTTAGGCAAATACGAAGAAGCACAAAATGATTTTTCTATGGCTATCAGTTTGAAGCCTGACTCTCCGGATGCCTATAATGGTAGAGCTTTAACATTTGGATACTTAGATAATATAGAGTCTGCAATGTTAGATTTTAATAAAGCAATCGAGTTAGATCCAAATTTTGCTGAAGCATATTCCAACCGAGCTTCTGCCTATATTGCAAAAAAACAGTTTGATCTTGCAGAAAAAGATTTAAGAAAAACTCTTTCTATAAGAAAAGATCACCAGCCTGCACAATTAAATTTAGCTCGCCTGACATACAGTGATGGTGACTTTTTGCAGGCAATAAAAGAATGGACAAAGTGCATTAAGTTTGGTATCGAATTGCCTGAGGTTTACATAAAAAGAGGTAAGTGTTACTTTGTGACTAAAGAATTGCAAAAAGCTGCTGAGGACTTCTCTAAAGCTATCAAATTAGAACCCAGAGACCCACAGGCATATTTAGCAAGAGCAAATGCTTATGAAAAATTAGGTAAATTGGAACTTGCTAAAAAAGACAGAAAAGAAGTCACTTACCTCACAGGTAATGATTTCAAACCAATAGAAGAAATCAAATTCGAGAAATATGTTACCCCTGACAATGTCTTCACATTGCAACTTCCGCAAGGCTGGTACTTTGACGAATTGCAAAGAGATGGAGAGGTTACTGAGTATGTGTATACAAAATTCCCTAAGGGCTCTGAGAATATCAATGATGTGATGGTTTCTGCTGCAATAGTAAGAAATATGCCGGAAAAATATGATGTAAAAGGCTCAATGGGAATTATAAATTTCTGGGATGGGAGCATCGGTAAAAATGTGATGAACTACAAACATCACGTAGTTAATCAGCAAGTCCAAAAGAATAGGAATGGACTGCCTACAAGGTTGTACAAATCAACTCTGCAATACACAGAGCAATCTATTCCTATGGTAGTTTATGAATATGCCATAGCAACTGACCAAGATCTCGCGTACTTAGTGCTTAGATGCCCTGCTGAGCAGTTTGGTTACTACGAGAAGATATTTGACAAGATAATAGAAACAAACGCAGTCAAATGGAAGTAAGAGCTACAGATTACAATATTTATAATAAAAAAGTTTGTCTATAATTTGAAATAGACAAACTTTTTTATTTGATTTGTATCAACTATAAATAGGAAAAGTCCTGAGCAAATACCCAAGACTTCCGTAAAAGTGGTACACCCGAAAGGATTCGAACCTTTAACCTTCTGATCCGTAGTCAGATACTCTATCCAGTTGAGCTACGGGTGCAACCTTGTCAAATTTTAAGCAGTCTTCAAAGAGTCTACAAATTTTTGTAGAGAAGACTTGCGGTTAGCAGCAGCATTTTTGTGTATAATACCTTTGCAGCTAACTCTGTCTAACAAACGAGTAGCAATTCTAAAGTTTTCGAAAGCTTCTTCATAAGTTTTAGCTTCACGAACAGCTTTAATAGCATTCTTAACGATTTTTTTGTTAAGTCTGTTATAAAGTTTGCGTTTTCTTGTTTGTCTGATTCTTTTAATCGCTGATTTGTGATGAGCCATGTCGTCTTCTATATTTTAACTATAAAATCTATCACTATTTTTAAGAATCACAAATTTATATAATCTTTCGCAAATATGCAAAATATATTTTTTGTTCAAATATCAAATTTAGATTCTTTTTATGTGCCATCTCCATTTCGATAGCAGACAAATATAAGCAAGTTTTTTATGTTTGCCAAATATTTTGCTCGTTGTGGATAAGAAAAGAATGTTGTCGTTAGTACGAATATTGATTATTTTTGTTAGGATATAATAAGATAGATGTCTTCTACGTTAGCAAGGCATCAATACTAAAAGAAGGAGAGCTTATGCTTAAAGAACTTCTAAAACCGGAAATCAAAGAGCTAATTGCTACCAGAGATTGGAATAATCTAAAAGATGTACTGATTACCTGGCCGGCACCCGAAATATCAGACCTATTATTAGATATAGATAAAACTGACAGAGTCTTTATTTTTCGTTCGCTTCCAAGAGATATCTCTGCGGATATATTTTCATATTTAGAGCACGAGCAGAGAGACAGTTTACTCCATGACCTTACCGATCACGAGACTCGCGAACTTCTAACTGACTTGTCACCGGATGATAGGACTGAGCTGTTAGAGGAGCTACCTGCTAAGGTAACTCGGAGAATGCTTAACTTGCTATCGCCGGAAGACTTGATGGAAGCCAGGCAGCTACTTGGCTATCCGGAGGACAGTATCGGTCGTCAGATGACTCCTGATTTTGTAGCTGTTAGGCCGGAATGGACTATTAGAGAATCTTTAGCACACATTCGCCAATTTGGCAAAGATAGCGAGACTATTTATAGGATATATGTAACTGATAAAGATGGTAAATTGCTTGATGATATTTTGCTTAGATCTTTTATCGTAGCAAATGAAGAGAAGAATGTATCTAATTTAATGGATTATAATGTAACAAGTGTTTCTGCATTTGACGACCAGGAAGAGGCTGTTCGTAAAATGGAGAAATATGATTTGTTTGCTATTCCTGTGGTTGATTCGGTCGGCATGCTTGTCGGTATCGTTACATTTGATGATGTGCTTGACATATCCGAAGAAGAGGCTACTGAAGATATCCAAAAACTATCGGCAATCAATCCGGTAGAGCAGTCTTACCTTAATGTAAAACCAATAAAATATTGGTCAAAGCGCTTACCGTGGCTAATTACTTTACTTGTTGCTAATGTTGTTACTGCTTGGGCAATGCAGAATTTTAATGATGTTATAGCTAAAGTGGCTTTACTTTCTAACTTTATTCCTCTAATTTTAGGTACTGCCGGCAATTCAGGTTCTCAGTCTTCTGTGCTGATTGTCAGAGCCCTGGCATTGGACGACATAAAAGTTAAGGACTGGCTCAAAATCGTAAAAAAAGAGCTTATAGTAGGTGTGCTACTCTCTAGCATATTAGGACTGATTAGTTTTGGGATTGCTTTGTTGATTCAATATATGGATGCGAGTACTATCCCTACGATGGTAAGTATTCGGATAGCGTCCGTAGTGAGTTTATCTTTGTTTATTATGATTATATGGTCGTGTACGGTGGGGAGTATATTGCCGCTAATTTTTAAAAGAATTGGCTTCGACCCCGCAGTAATTTCTAATCCATTTATCACTACGATAACAGATATTTCAGGAATTATTATATATTTCAGCATAGCAGTTTGGTTCTTAGGTGACGTAGTCAGCCAGTTTTGACAGTTTTGCGATTGTTGATAAATTATTATGCTTTGCCGTATAAGTATTAACTTTTACGGCTTCTTTTTTTTTATGGAAGATAAGAGAATTGGGGCCGCTGAACTATAGCGTTTAGCAAAAGAAGCTTGTATGTCGGGAAAATATAAAGAGGGTAGTATTTTATAACTTATCAGCCAAGAGATTAATAATCAAAATGGAAGCATATAGACTTGACATATATGCTCCCATTTTCTAAATTGATATGTAGACCGCTTTCAGACTAGCAAGTAGATATTATACAAATCCATACATCTTAAGTATGTACTAATTTGTAAGTTTATTTCCCTGCATGTCTGTGATGCTTTTTAGTTTTAGTTCGCCGACTGAAACAGATTCGAATGTATATATTTTTCCTAATCTATCGTAAGTCCATATTTCCACTTTATTGCTTTCGTTCAAGCTGTCTTCGATTTTGTCTGCAGGGCCATTTAGAATGTAGACCAAGCCTCTATCTGTCAAGGCTCCGTCTTTTTCTGTAACAGTAGAGAAATTAAAGAAAGCATAGTCAACTCTGTTGTAGTATGCCGCCATTGCTTCATTATATGGAGTTTGCGGAGTAGGGTCTTGCGTTTTCCAGTAAGCTAATAGCTTCAGCCATTTTTCCTTGTCAGTCCCAGAATCCAGATTGTCATATTCTTCGTCAGTCATGATTTTCTTAACTGCTTCCACAGCATAATCTACATCTTTTAAAGATAGAGGCTCTTTTTCCCATGTTACTGCAAATTCGTGGTAAAGTGTGTCTTGAGTGCCTTCTTTGTGGATACTGAGCTTGTAAAATCCGGGATATAATTCGTTGCCGGGGAGTTCTATTTTTAAAAGCCCGGCTTCTACTTCTCCACTTATATCTTTAGGTTTAGTTATGCTTTTTAGATATAAATTCTTTAAAAATATATCTTTATCAGCAGGATACTCTAAACTGGTATTTTTTAGCAATGATGCCTGACCCGAAAAGCTTATATCTTCCATCCAGTTGGTTCGAGTGAGATTTCTTTGTATACTCTCGCATCGGAAAAAGTAGGATTTATTATCAGGTAAATATGAAATAGGGATATAGACAGTCGCGCCGTTATGCTCAAACGAGGCATTGTTTCCTGCTACAAGAGGCATTACTGTTTCTTGGCGAGGCATGGCAAAAATAGGTTTTGAGTATGTTGGTTCATCATAGAAGGACTTAGAAACATCAAATTCAATATCCTTGCTTATTGCCTGCTTAATAAAGTCAGCGTCAACTTTAATATTTATTTTATATTCGCTTGCTTTCAGTCTGAAAAAACTAACTCCTTTGATAAAGTCAGTTTTAGATACTGTTTTCGCATATCCCTTAACTCTAACTGTATCTCGCCACAGATGTCGTTTTCTGATAATACCGTCAGCGTCTTTGCTGGCAATTTCCAAAGTAGGAACGGCAAAGTACTGATCTTTAAAGCCTTGCTCTTTGTTGAAAGCGACTACTTCATTCATCAGCTTAAAAAATACACCAACATCTACGGAATCTGAGTATTCAGATGGAAAAGCGTGAGCTTCTGCATAGAATTTTACACCATAAGAATAATATTGGCTTCGGTCATTGTTTATACTATATGCGAATGCAGTACCTGTCAGAAATATGCAAATTGCAACGAGTAATCTATACATAAAATCCACCTTCGTGTTCATTTAAAAAGTCTCTTAGGATAATAGCTGCTGCCACTTTATCTGTCTCACCTTTTTTACTCCTCTTGTTTTTCTTTTTGCCAATGGTTACCATAGTCTCCACTGCTCTCTGAGAAGTAAAAGATTCGTCATGCTCCATAACAGGTAATTGTGTTTTCTTCTTTAAAAGTTCAATAAACTTTTCAATAGCTACCATTACTTTTGTTTTTTCACCATCTAATCTTTTGGGCACGCCTACTATTATAGCTCCAAGGTCTTCGGATTGCAAATCAGCAGTAAACTTATTCCAGAAGTCAGGGCTACTATAGTCATACACTTCGCGGGGTGAAATAGTTACATGAAATTGGTCACTAACAGCTAAACCTAGCCTTTTCAATCCAAAATCAACAGCTGCTAACCTTTTACCCTTTAAAGTATTTATATCAAAATTATTGCTCATTAATCTCCGCCTTTGCTTCTTATTGGAATAATAAATATTACTTCAGTCCCTTTGCCCGGTTCGGAATTAAATTTAACACTGCCTCCGTGCATCTCTGCGACGTGCTGCATAATCATAGTTCCCATGCCCATCCCGCCAGTCTTTTCGGCAGTAGTAAAGTATGGTTTTATGATTTTTTCTAAAGTAGCTTTTGTCATGCCCGGGCCATTATCTTTTACTCGGAAATATGCGTGTCGAGAATCTTTATCACAGCTGATAGCAATATTTCCTTTACGTTCCGGCATGGCTTTTATGGCATTTTCTATCGCATTTCTGACCGCTCGGATCAGCTTAGATTTGTCGCAGCTTAGTATAAAAGGAGTAAGAGCCAATTCAAAACTGACATCAGGGAATACTGTTTCGTCGAACTCATTTCTTGCTTCTATGCATATATCAGTTGAGTTTACAGGAACTGAGTTTAGCTTGTCGCTTCTGCCCACAGTTACTATATCACGCACCCGAGACATAAGTAGATTTACCTGATGAATGATTTTCTTTTTGCGGGATTGATTATTATGGTCTTCCTGAGTATGCAGATGTTCGGCATTGAGTTTAATCGTAGATAGATTAGTTTGCATGTCATGAGCTAGCTGAGCCCAGTTAGTAAGTCTTTTTCTTTCTAACTGCTCTGTGATGTCAATACCTGTAAAAACAACTCCTGTAAATTTTCCTGCAATGTTAGTCATCACTTTCACAGTGCAGAGCCATTCTTTAGTGTCCTTACCAATAACAAGATTTATCTTTCTGGTAAGGTTTTCGCGTTTATTTACAGCAAAATCGATGATACCTGTTAGAATTTTAAGACCGTCTTCCGCAAAGTAAGAAGTATATAATTTTTTAAGAGGTACACCTTCTTTTATCGAAAGTAATTCAGCAGCAGGTGTATTTAGATTTATTAGTCTCGAATATTTGTCTATAACTAATATCACACCTGTTCCCGGAAGATCTATTACGGTTTTTAGCAGTTTTTTCTGGTTGCGGGCAAATCGTAACACAATGAGAAAAGCAAATGCGACCACGCATATTAATATCATATTGCCATATTCATATTGAATGCTGTTCCATAACCACCAGTTATTAGTCTGTACTTCAAAGATGCTACTCCCTGCCTCGCCTCTGATAGTAAGTTTATCGTCTTTTAGTAGTATCTCCGATTTTTCATTTACCCAATCTTCGCAGTTATAATCATCTGCCATTAGAATGCCGTCTTCATAGTCGGCTATCAAGATGCCGTTGGCAAAAAGCCATACACTTCGTCGCCGATAGTGCTGGAATTAAGAAGTTTGTAAAAATATTTGTCTAACTCATAAATTTCACTTTCACTTTCATTAAAGAAGTTTCGCGCAATAAGTGAGGTATGAGTTCTGGAAGTCAAGGTATATCTTATTCTGAAGTCGCTATTTGTGGGTAGCAGGTTGATATTATGAATATCCACCGGAATGTTTACCCTTTTGATTGGGATTAAGTCTTCCTGGCTAAAGCAATATATATCTGTTTCATAGCCGAAAGAGCCCATGAGAAATATTAGAGAATCTGATTTGATTAATTTCTGATATTTGTAAGTGGGGAGGTGCTCTGAGCGAATTATGCTTCCCGAATCATACACTCTGGCAAGCTCACCGTATCGGTTGTTTTTAAAAAAAGCAATATAAGAATCATCAAAATTTAGGAGTTTGCAACAACTTGAGATGCTTCTTTCTTTGACAAACTTACCTTTCTGTATGCTATATATATATGCGGTGTTTCTATCTTGAAGTATTATGTTTTTGTCTTGGCGGGTAAGTCGCAGGCTAACGCCCGGTGATAAGTTAGCTCTGATATTGTGAGTTTGCTGGAGATCGAAGTCATATAGCTCCAAATAGCAGTTACCCATAACTTCTGTAAGAAGTACAATCTCTGAATCAAGAACAACTATATCCAATACCTTTTCGTTTTTTATTGGTATTATTACTTGTTCCACACCGGTTTTTATTAAAAACTGATCCTGCTCGAAAGCCCAGCCCTTTCGAATATGACGCTATCACCACGGGAGTTTATGCCGACGTAAAAGCCTTTCTCAAAGTGAGCAGTTTCTACCGGTCGCTTGGGATAAATTTCTCCGGATTGCAGATAGCAGAAAGAGCTAAATAGTACTATAATGATAAGGACAAGTCTCATACTTTCTCTTTAATCATACAAACAGCATGCACGCCAATACCTTCCTGCCTACCCAGAAAGCCCATCTTTTCATTAGTTGTAGCTTTAATATTTACTCTTTTTAAGGCAAGCCCACATAGCTTAGCTATGGATTCTCTAATTTGCTCTTTATACGGAAGTAATTTAGGCTTTTCGAGCACTATTGTAGCATCTATATTTACAAGCTCGTAGCCCTCATTTCCTAAAATATTCATAACTTCTTCGAATAACTCAGTGCTGTCTGCACCTTTATAATTCGGGTCTGTATCAGGGAAATGCTCGCCTATGTCACCCATACCGCAAGCGCCAAGAATGGCATCCATGATAGAGTGTAATAGGACATCACCATCCGAATGCGCTACAGTACCAATTCTACTTTCTATATTAACACCACCGAGGATTAGACTCTCGCCCTCGGCAAGCTTATGTACATCGTAGCCAAAACCAACCATAATTGCCTCTAATTGTTATTTCAAATATATACTTTTAACGCCTTTTTGTAAAATATAAGTTAGCAGATTGGTAAAAATGTAGATAGATTATAGCTTTGTTGCTAAGCTAATCACTGCTAAGAGAACTCTTATCTCTAATCAATATTATATGTGGCATAGATTTACCTCTTTGGCTTTACTTCTTTTTTTTCTCTTTAGTTCCAATTCCCAAAAAAAGACATATTTCAAAAAAGTATAAACAAAAGTGGAGAAGCCTGCTACTAATCCGTGCTTGCCATCCAAGAAGCCCTTGCGTAATATATAAAGGCGGATGAACGCAACAACCGGATTAAGAAGTAAGTTCCAGATAGAGAATTTTCTACCACGCTCTTTATACGACCGGGCAGAGATTTGGGCATAGTCCAAAGTTTTATCGAAGTGATTTCTGACATCTTTATATGAATAGTGAACCAACTCGCCATTTAGTCTTTTAGGAGAGGCATCACATTTTAGCTCATCGTGAGGATTTAATCCACGCCAGTAAGGATTTGTATTCTTCTTGACTAAACGCAAATTCCAATCCGGCTGCCAAGCATAGTCAAGCAACTTGCCTAAGTAATGAGTTTTTCGATTGACAGAGTAAGCATTATGCTGATTTTGATTAACAGCATCGACTATCGCAAGTTTAAGCTCTGAGCTGACCACTTCGTCGCAGTCCAGCATCAAAATCCACTCCTGAGTGCATTTCTCCAAGGCAGAGTTCTTTTGGGCTACGTGCCCTTTCCAGTCTTCCGTATAGACCGCTGCACCCAAGCCTTCAGCAATTTCCACAGTCCTATCAGCGGAGTGACTA
>CAXXGR010000004.1:0-291186 GCA_963678775.2 Kapaibacterium sp. (SeqCode) | reverse complement strand
AAGAGAATCAAGTTCCTTTTCGGTACCGTCAAATTTTGCTTTTAAAGCATCTTTATTCATTTGATGTTTCTTCGGTATTGGCAAGAGCAGTACTAAAAAAAACTGAAGCTATATTGTTTTTACCTAAGTAACCACCATGGCGAGTTTCTACCCATAGCACAGAAGTAATAACCTCAGCGGGCACGGAAAACTTATTTTCTGCAGCTTTGAGCAATTCAAAATGCTCTTTATAGAAAGATTTAGATTTTTTGACTGAGAACTTATTGTAATGATTAGAGTAATCGGGCTTTTTGAAAGCACCAATCACATTTATTCGTACAAATTTTTCTTCAAATTGTACATTAGGATTTCTCATAGCATCACTGATAAATATGGAGTCTACCCCTGCCATATATAGTTTTTCAATTAAATTAGAGAATACTTCTTCTTTTGCAGTCTGCGCTGAAAGAGGATGATTACATCCAAAGAATAGTACAAAAACCAGAGTTATATAAAGTACTTTATTCATGTTTATTCTCTCCCCCCGAAGATCTAAATCATATTATGCTTAGTAATATTATATAGCAAGATAAGTAATTTCTATATTTTAATAAAATTAAATAATAAAGAAATATAAATTTATTTGTTATTTGTAGGAAAAAGCTTATAGCATGTTGCGATTGCGAAGCGAGGATTTTTTAAGGATTTTTTGCGTTTAGAATAATTGGGAGTTTGCTTTATCTGGCATATAATAGCAGGCCTGCCGTAGTTGGATAAAGAGCGACTATCAACGGTGCTAATCGCCATGACTAAAGAAAATACAAATGCTATGATGATTTTCTTAAGTCTCATTTCTATTTAAACATATCTAATTGATTGTTTTGTCTCATTTTTTTTGTTTCTGATCTGCGTTTTTTATTTTCCAGTCTTTGTCTCTTTTGAGCTGCACTTACTTTGGATGGGAGTCTCTTTTTTGGCACTTCTACTGCTTTTAGTATTAACGAAGTCAGTCTGGCTACAGCGTCCTGCCTGTTTTTAAGCTGTGAGCGAAACTTTTTGGCTTCGATTATAAGTACGCCTGCCTCAGTAATTTTGTTTTTTGCTAATTCTTTTATGCGATTTTTGACATGTTCAGGCAATGAGTTAGAATTGGCAACATCAAAACGCAACTGCACAGCGGTGGATACTTTGTTGACATTTTGGCCTCCGGGCCCAGAAGATCGAACAAAGTCCAATACTAATTCGTTTTCGTCTATTTGTATATTTTGGCTTATATATATCATTATTTATCTTTTTCTATTAAAAAAATCTGTAAAAATTTGCGACAAAGTGCAGAATGAATTATCTTGACGATTGTAAAATAGTAAACTTATATCCAAAAAGGAAGTAAAAACGATGAAACTTATATATATACTTATTTTATTAGTGATTGTTTCAATTTCGGCTCAGGCAATAGAGATTAATATTTATGATTCTGACGGTGAAACCCTTTCGCCTATACACCTTAAAGTTATCAATGCAGAGTCCGGTGATATAATCTTCGATAAGATGCAGCTTGATAACGAATTTGAGATAGAACTGAAAACTTTACACCTAATGATAGAAGTGGAAGCTCCGAACTATGCGAAATACTTTTTCCCATTAGAAATTAAGGATACGGATGCGGAAATAAATATCAATATGGAAGCCTTGCAGCTTAATCCGGCTGCTCAATCTGCAAAGTTGTTAACTTATAGTGGTGATTGTGATAGGCTGACTTCGTATGATTTACCTAAAGATAAAGAAGTATTTAAAACTACTTTGGATGAAAGTGGGGAGTCAGTAAACACGACGATATACAGACTTGCTAAGGGAAATGATCTGATATTGCCAACGAATGCGGAAAACTATATCTATGAATGTGGTAGATTCTATGCAGTGCTGACAACTCTAAATGGTAAAGTGACAGTTGAATTTGATCCTGCAAAGTTTCCGGCATATAGAGAAGTCCAACAAGTCAAATCAAATGACTTTTTAGAAAGTCAAATAGAGCAACTTGATGCCTTAACCAAAATAGAATTGAAAATGACCAACGCGTATGCTACTATCTCTTCGGGCGTACAAACAAAAATCACTTCTGATGATTTAAAGCCTGATTTTAATCAAATGGAAAAGCTGATTGAAGATGCACCCAGTGATTTATATAAAAAAGTAACTTTTGCCTCTTACATAAAAATAAGTGGAGCTGCGTTTTTGACGGGTAATTCTGAATTAGTAAAAAAAGACTTACTTGCTAAGTCATTAGATAATTTAGATTTCAAATCTCCGTTATGGAAATACTATATTGGAAGTATGGGAGTGGCTGTGGCTGCTCGTCATTTAGTAGGCGAAAAGTATTCCAATTATTTTGACTCTTTAATGGTAAGCAATCCATACCCAGAAGTCAGAGAAGACTTTGTTTTTCAAAGTTTAGTATATGCATATACTCGTGGCGAAAAAGACAAAGTAAGGCAGTACTATGAGCATTTGTTTGTCTTCTTTCCCGAATCAAAATATATCAGTTCAGCTAAGCAGTTGATGGAAAAAATAGAAAATAGTATGGTTGGTGAAACTGCCCCTGTATTTTCTATTGGTTCATTAGATGATTCGGATAAAACATTTAGCAATGAATACTTCAAAGGTAAGTATGTATTTATAGATTTTTGGGCAACATGGTGCGGTCCATGCGTTAGAGAAATGCCACACTTGCACGATGCCTTCGAGAAATATAAAGGACAAATAGAATTTATGAGCTTCTCCCCTTGATAAGCAAGTTGGTAAGATTAATGAATTTCGAGGTAAGAAATGGAAAATGCCTTGGAATCATGCGTTCCTTACCGGAGGGTTTGGCAATATGATAGCTCGCAGATTTAAAGTCTCTTCTATTCCGAAACCTATACTTATTAATCCGGAAGGTAAAATAGTTGCAGAGGGTTCCGCATTGCGAGGTGTTAACTTAATTAATACTTTAAAAATGCACTTGGAAGGCAAATGAGAATAATAAGTGGTATTTATGGAGGTAGAAGATATAAAGGGAAAATTCCTGAGGGAGTCAGACCAACTTTAGATCAGGCGCGGGAAAGCATATTTAACATCCTAATGGGACTAAAAGATATGGATGAAATGCAAATCGCCGATATATGTGCAGGAACCGGAGCTCTGGGGCTTGAGGCTCTCAGCAGGGGCGGTGAATCAGTTAGCTTCGTAGAAAAGAACCGCAAAGTTATAGACATGATTAAGCGCATAATGGATGAGTTTGATGTGCCCAAAGAAGAGTATGAGATAATAAACTCTGACGCTCTGAAGTTTTGCAAAAACACCGATAAAAAATATGATATAATTTTTTCAGATCCGCCATATAAAGCAGGATTTACGAATGAGATGCTACAAATAATCGTAGACAGAAATCTCTTAAATGCAGATGGGATTATGGTGCTGGAGTATAGTAAAATCTATGGAGTTGTGATTCCGGAAGGCATGACACTGATTAAAGAAAAGAATTTTGGGGAGACTATAGTGGCGTTCCTTGAGATGGAGTAAATAGCACTTACAGAATTTCAATCCGTAAATAATAGATATTATTGTATTTGATATATTTCTTTTAAAATATATTGAGACAAAACAGCATCATAAGTGTCTTATTTTAATAAGGCATAATTTCTGTTTGCAAAAATAGAGATATTGCTTATTATGGCATAAATATATTAACGGATATGATATGAAGAAATATATACTATTTTTAGCTTTAGTGCTTAGCAGTATAAATCTATTTGCAGTGGATGATGAGCTGTTTGGCGTAAATAATATGGGACGTGATTTTATTTTTACAGTCCCGCCCTGCATAGAAAGTGATAACCCATATGATAATAAAGTGTTGCTATATGTTAGCTCTCCTTATAGGACTTGGGTAAACATAAATGTGGATGCAGTGAACATACACTTTAGTACTCAAATCCTACCAAATAGAACAGAAGTAATTGAGTTGCCTGCCAACGAAGTGATTTCTTATTCTAAAGGGAAGGTAGATATAGAAATAGAGCCTCAGGTCTTTGAGGATTATGCTATTAAAATAAATGCTGAAAATCCCATTTCTATTATTGCTTCTATCAGATATAACCAATCATCCGACGCGATAACTGTATATCCCCAAGAGGCATTGGGTACAGAGTATATTCTATCGTCATATAATGATGCCTCAGAGTATTACCCTTCGATAAGTAGTCTATCTTCTATGGCATGCATAGTAGCCGCTTATGACAATACAAAAATAGAAGTGGTGATTGGTGGTAACGATGAAACTTTAGTCCCCGGATTTAAAAAAAGTGGGGATACCTTAAGAAAAATTCTGAATTCCGGTGATGTGTTTATGCTTCCTACCTTTAGGAACAGATCAGATTTGTCAGGAACTGTAGTAACTGCTACTAAACCGGTTGCGATAATTAGTGGCAATCAAAACACAAATATCCCATTAGAAAATGGAAATTCAGATTACTTGGCAAATATGGAATTACCGGTTTATAGCTGGGGCCATGAGTACCTCGTTCCATACTATCCAGAGCGTAGATATAGTCCGGTTGTAAGGGTTTATGCAAAAGAGCCAAAAACAAATATATATATAAACGGCGAATGGGTTACAGAGCTTTCCAAAGCAAGCGGAAAGATAAACGAAGGCTTTATAGAAACAAGAATTTATGACAATGCTAATAAAAGTGCTGCCTACATTATGGCTGATAAGCCTATTGCAGTATCTATGTATAATACAGGTGTAAAAGAAGACGGCTTGCCCGAAAAAGTAGGAGGTCCCAGTATGGTCTCTATATCTCCAATCAGTCAATTCCAGAGTTATATAATGGTACCACTGATTGAGGATTATAGCCATTATACCTATGAATGGAATGAAAATATCTTTAGTGCTTCCTGAAGGAATGAATGCAAATTCTATTCAAATCGGCACGAAAGATGGAGATGACTTATTATGGCAGCCTTTTATCAATCATGCTCAAATAAATAAAACAGATTCTTTTTTCCCTACTTCTCAAGGCGAAGCTTATGTTTTGGTAGATGCTACTATTGAATTGTCAGAAACATTTTATTTGAAAGCGGATTTGCCGTTTATGGCGTATCTAAGGGGGGCTTCTCGTCACGAGTCGTACTCAGTTGGTGCTGCCTACGCATTTAAAGCAGAGGACAAGCATGATACACTTGCACCAAGACCTTTCTGGACTATGAATTGCAATGGAGATGTAGAAGGCAATGTAGTAGACTATCCTGACAATGTAGAATTAGCATCGTGTTTGTATCCGCCAATTTTATTTGCTGACAGTACGGAAAACTACATATTAAATTCGGAAGCAGTTACTTCAAATACTATTCAATCACTCGCTTGGGCTTTAAAAATTAAAAATCCGAATCTCAAAGCCAAAGCAAAAATACTTTTTGTGGATAGAGCCGGAAATGATACGATAGTCAGGATAGAGTATAATCCTATTGTTTTGGCGTTTGAACCCAACATAATAGATTTTGGAGTGATAAAAGTGGGTGAAGAAGTTACTAAGAAAGTAAATCTCAAAAACATGTCAAAAATTGATGCACATGTCGATGATATACTGCTAAAACGACTTTCGAACGGCTTTGAAATAATTGGAAGTCCAGCACCTTTTATTTTACCTGCTGGAGAGTCTGAAGAGCTGACTTTGAGCTTCAAAGCGGAAGCGCTTGGAGAATACTCAGATTCTTTGGGAGTGCAAGATACCTGCAAGTCATTTTACATCTTATACACTCATGCCGAAATAGGCTATCCTGAAATAGATGCATACGACTGCGATTTAGGAGATGTTTTAGCAAATAAAGAGTCAGAGAGTACTGTAAGATTATTTAATAAGGGAAAATTACCGCTGATAATCAATGGCGTCAAACTTCCTGAACATTCGGATATTACTGTTGAATTGCCAAAAATTCCAACAGAGTCCGATCCGATTACTATACCTAAAAAATCATATATTAATTATAAAATTAAGATAACTGCATCCCAAATGGCAGAGTACAAAGATTCTATTGTGTTTTATTCTAACACAATTTCAGATGCGGACAGTGTCTGCGTAATAGAAGCAAAGGGACTAATGCCGGGTATTCTTTCAGCTAATTATGATTTTGGAAGGAAGACTAAAGGGTTTGAATATAGCGCTACGGATGAGGGAATTAAAATCCAAAACAGTGGGAATGTCCCTATCACAATAGAAGATATAATAACAGAAAATGATAATTCTGATGGTGTGTTTAAGTTTAATAAAACGGATGTTTGTAAAAGATTAGGCACGGGCGATGTTATTTATCTACCAGTGAAATTTGTGCCTGAGAGTACTAAAAAATACTCTTTAGATTTGCGATATAAATTGAGTGACGGGACGATAAGCAAATCAGCAACAAAACTATCCGGGATGGGAGTTTATGGTAAACTTCAAAGCAACAATGCTGATATAGATTTAGGTATAGCCCTTATCAACAATGCAAACGATATTAAAAAAGCCAGAGTTACAATAACTAATCTGGCGCAGTCTGCTTGGGAGTTTGCTGATAGAGTTATAATTACCGGATTATCTCCTGTCGACAATAGTCTTGGCATGGGCAAAGATAATTTCAGCAACAAAGGATTTGCTATTGATAACTCTCAACTGACATTTCCGATTGAGCTTATGCCGGGTGAAGATATTAGCTTTGATGTGTATTTTAGGGCATTTGCAGAGCATAATGCAGCAGTCCTAAAAATTGACAATGATATTAATCAAAATATTACAATCAACTTTACAGGTGGCGGTGTAGAAGAGCTTGTCGCAGTTAGTTCCGACCCTGTATCAGCTTGCTATGGAACAGAAGAGCAGATGATGCTGAAAATAGTTAACTTTGGCACTAATGAGATGGAATTTGAAGCCCCGATATTTAGTACTCCTTCTTCGGAATTTTATTTTGCTAATCCTGTTGGCGATTTTGTAGTGAAAAGAGATAGTACATACTGTATACCAATCAACTACAGACCGTCTTCGAGAGATGCATTAAGTTCTGCTACAGTTGAAATCAATGCAAAAAATGGTTCGCCGATTTCACTAACTAAGGAAATTACCGGCACTGCAGTTAATATTAATAGAGAAGTAGCCTTGCAGCCATTGGGATCTAAAGTAGCAATAGGTTCTAAAGCTAAAAAGACTGTTAAGCTCTTGTCAGGTACAGATATATCCTATTTAGATATTCAGTCTTTACATATTAAAATAAGTTATATGCCTAACTTCCTGTTTGTAGACGAGGATGCTGTTACTCTAAACCAAGCATTAGTCGGATATTTTGACTTGCAAAATGTAGAAATAGATAGTAGGAATGGCTTTATTGACGCTGATATCGTTAGTATCTCGGACAAAGTGATTGATGGTGGAGCGGATCTGCTTGATATAATATTTGATACATATCTATCAACTTTAGAAACAACAAAAGCAGACTTACAAGTGGAGCTAAGTTCAGACGATAGCGAATGCGTCCTGTTTAATGCTATACAGGGTGTTATAGAGCTACAACCTTACTGCGCTGGAGATATAGCAAAAATATTACTCAATGGCAGTAATTTGGAAGCACCAAAAGCATTTCCTAACCCTATCAGTACAGATAAGTTCGAACTATCATTCTCATTGGGATATGATGCTGATATAACTCTTGAGATTGTAAATCTGGATGGTAAAACTCTAAAAACAATACTATCGGGCATATATAAAGCCGGGGAGTATATGCAAGAAGTATCAACAGAAGATTTGCCTGGCGGAGTTTATTTCATTAAACTTCAGTCAGCGACAATGTATCTGACAGAGAAGCTGGTGATAGTAAAGTAGGCAAGAGATGAGATTAGATTTTATTATATGGCTTTGGAATTGCGCTAAATTTCGGAGCCATAGTAATATTTGGACTGTCCGGCTAATCTCAACGCTTAAAAAACATTTAGACAAATTTGTAAAAAAAAGGCGCACATATCTTGTGTGCGTCTTCTACAAAAATATAATCAAGAATATGGTGAAGTTTATTCACCCATTTCTACACCTTTGACGTCTTCAAGTTTTGTTTTTAATATGCGTTCTACTCCGCCTCTTAGAGTCATGCTGGCTGCGGGACAAGTGGCACATGCGCCGGCTAAAGTAACGTAGACAATGCCGTCTTCAACACGATTCAAATTAATAAAGCCGCCATCAGCTTCAATAAAGTGCTTGATATCAGCTTCGATTACTTCTTGCACTTTGTCGAATAAAGTTTCTGCCATTATATTATCTCCTGTCAATATAAATCTATTTAAGAATTATTGTGTCCTTGAACCAATATCTATTATTGTCCATATTAGACGTAGCTAAGCAATGTAAATTATTCTAAAACGCAAGACAAAACAATAAGAATAGATAATACTCTAATCTTCTAATTCAATATTCTCTCTTATTGACTTTTTCAAGCTTTTATAAATAAGATTGTAAGACTCATCAATCATCCTAAAGAGTAAATCTTGTGGGATAAATTCGTCAGGCTGAACAGTGTTCCAGTGTTTTTTATTCATGTGGTATCCCGGGCGGATATTGTCATATTCCTCTCTAAGGCTGACAGCCCACTCGGGATCGCATTTTAGATTAAATGCAAAAGGTAAATCATGAGTATCCGTAAGGCAAAAGATCTTGCCTCCAACTCTGAAGCAGAGAGTTGTTTCATCAAAAGGAAAATCTTCGCTCGTTCCCTTCTTTTTCAGGCAGTAAGCTCTAAGTATCTCTATATCCATTGTTTATTCCCTTCTATATTGAAAATCTAATACCATTGACAAACTCGAAATCATAATTTTCGATACCGATAGGAGGTTTGCTGTCATACCGGTAATCTAAAGCCACAAATAATTTTAGATTATGAAAGATATTGACGCTAAAGTCTGACTCATTCAAAAGTCTGTAGTTATTTAGCCTTGTAACATCGACCTGAAAGTAGGATACAGAGCGGATAGAAAATACCTCATTAATTTTCCAGTTTACAGATAGATAATTTGTAGAGCGCGCAAGCTTGGAGTCTTCCTTATAACCTTCGACATAGTCTTCTCCTTCGTACATTATGCCACTGCCCAATGCGACAGAGATAGAAGTTGTGTCCGTATAAGATTCTGCAATTTTTATTCGTAACCCGGCACCTGCAATATTTCTATCATTAAGAGAAATAAACTCATTGAATTCTTTTTGTAAAAACAGTTCAAAACTCAGATGACCGGAATAATCAAAAACATTCCTAAAGTGAGTGAAGCCTTTTTTAACTATTATTTCGCTGTTGGCTTCTTTATAATCCAGTTTGGCAATTATAAAACTATTATACCGATTGCCAATATAGTCAAAACGCAGACCGGTATTAAAGCGAATATATTCTGTGTTACCAGAGGTAAAGGTGCCGGCAAGATTGAATTCCGTAAATATTCCGGTTTCGTTTGCACTCTTTCGTAATTTTTCAGTATTGACCTGAGCAAAAGCCGGTAGGGCAAATAATAAAACTAATAATAAGGTATAATATTTCATATTATTCAAATAAGTGATTAAAACAAATAAATGCTTGCAGCGCCGTCCACGGCTATAACTTGACCACTGATATACGAAGATGCACCCATAGCTAAAAATGCAGCAGTGTTCGCTATTTCATCCGGAGTGCCCACTCTACGGAGTGGAGTCCTTGCTAAGATTTTTTCTAATGCCTTTTCATTGTCAAGCACAGGTTTAGTCAGAGGTGTCTCTATGTACCATGGTTCAATGGCGTTAACTCTAATGTTATCATGAGCCCATTCCACAGCAAGGTATCTGGTAAGATGTGAAAGAGCTGCCTTGGCGCTAGCATAAGGAGCACCTGTTTTAACTATCTGCTTGCCTGCAATGGAAGCAATATTAATTATAGAGGGATATTTAGATTCTATGAGGAACGGGTAGCACTTTTTGCATAGCCTATATGCGGATTTGAAATTAGTATTAAATAGAAAATCCTCTTCGCTTTCTTCGAAGTCGATAGTTTTCTTTCTGATATTTGTGCCTGCATTGTTGACCAGTATGTCTAATTTGCCACCATTTTCCCTGATAGTATTAAGTATAATCTCTATACCTTCCACAGTAGTAATATCAGCAGATATATTGATATATTCTGAAGTAGCAGAATCTTCGATATTTCTTGCCACGCAAATGACTTTGGCACCGAGCTGTGTATATACTTTACAGATAGCCGCCCCAATTCCTTTAGAGCCTCCTGTAACAAGGGCTAATTTATTATTTAAGTTCCAATTATTCAAAACCAAATCTCCATAATTATGTGTACAAGTTTAACCAATATATAAAATATACTGCTTATGATAAAAGTAATTTACAAAACTGAAGATTAGATTATTATTAGGAATGGGCAAAAAATACACAATACTAAGGTGAGACTGATATCAAATTTTCTTTGATTTTTGAGATAATCATTGAATGGAAAAGCAAAAACATCTAATCAGTATAGTGGTAAAACTATTGTCAAAACTGTAAAATATCTAAAAATCAATATGTTAGGAATGATTTAACTATATATAGTAGCATAAATAGTAGAAATGGATAAATAGATATGTATAATTATCTCCCTGTAAAGTAAAAACAGATGATAGAAAAAAATATAAATTTTTTTTATATGCTAAAAGTAACATCAGAAAATAGATTAAATACGAATATAAGGATTGAAAATGTATAACATAAAAACTGCCCAAATGGATTGCAAAAACAATAGTAATTTAAAAATAATTATAAAGAAGATGTTATAAAAAATATAATAGACAATAAAAAACTTCTAAAAATCAAAAAATAGGCATTATTTGTAAAATAGGCGCTTGTATATGAAATATATTTTTATTGTATAAAGTGAAATTTTATGTGATAGAAATCCAAAAATTTCTATTGATGCAGCATGAATTAATAGATTTTGACATAATAGAAATTATAATAGTATAGAAAAAGTAAAATACTATAATAAAAGGTATAAATGTAACGTTGCAAGTATAATATAAAAGTGCTATATTGTCAAAACGTATATAGATTATCAGTATCGAATATATAAATACTATCTTTTTAAACTTATTGGAGTTCGTTATGAAACGTATGTCCTCTATTTTTGCACTATTTGTAATGGTGTTCTTAGCTGGAACACAATTAATGGCGCAAACTGCAATTACCGGTACTAAAACAGTAGGTACCGGCGGCGATTACTCAAATATCAAATTAGCATTTGATGCAATCAACACCAACGACATCAGTGGTGATGTGGTTTTACAGATTATTAGTGATCAGACTTTGACTTCTGCAGCAACTTTGGATGCATTCTCTTCTACTGCATCACTTACTATTTATCCAACAGGAAGCTATGAAATTAGTGGTTCTTTTGGTGGCACTAATGGTATCATCCAGTTTGATGGATGTTCTAATGTAGTTTTGGATGGTAGTCTTAACGGGACTGGCAGTGACAGAAGTTTATGGATCAACCATACAGTAAATTCATCTGTTGGTGTTAAATTCCTTGGCTCAAACGATGGTATCAATGTTAAAAACTGTAGAATCTCTGCAGGTGCTACTACCGGAAATCCATCTAGCTCTTATGGTATAAGAATGTATTATAACGATGGATATTCTAATAATATCACCATTGATAACAACTGGTTTAGCAACTCATACTATGGTGCTTATATCTATGGTAGCTCTTCTCAGAGACAAAATAACATTAATATGCTTAACAATTTGTTTGACGCACCTTATATGTATTATGGTTCTTATATGTACTATGTAAGCAATCTAAACTTGATAAATAATACACTTGATGCTCAAGATGGTTATACTTATTATGCTTTATACAACTACTACGTTCAAAATGGTAATTTTAACGGAAATACCGTTATTGGTAGTACTACATATAATGCAAATTACTATTATCCATACTATGGTCTACATTGTTATTATCCGGAAGGCGATTTGGAATTTAATAATAACAATATCAGCCAAGTTCAATATGGTATGTATATATATTATAACCGTTCTAATGAAGTTACGGAAGTTGCAAATAACAACTTAGATCGTTTAGGTCAATATGGTATATATACATACCGTGATGCTAATTATTCAGGAACTTATAATGTACATCATAACACTATAAGTAATATTGACTGTAAAGGCTATGACTATCAATATACTTATAATGTAGGTATTTGGTTAGGTTATGTTGGAGATTCTGACATACATGATAATCATATTTATAACTTGATTAAACCATTTACAGGTACTGCTACATACCACTATTATACTGCAGGTATCTTAGTTTATGGTTCTAGCTATACGGATGGTAGAACTGATGATAATAGAATTTATCACAATAGAATTCATGACATTACTGCAAAAGCAATACCTTATTATTACGCAACTTATAACTATTTATACGCACATTATTCTATTCCTACAGGCATTTTGTTATATAATGCACGATATACAGAAATATATCAAAATACTATTGATATGAATTTACCTTTCGTAGCCGGTGGTGAGCAAGGTGGTATTTCTGCTTGTATTACAGACTATCCTTACTATCAATCTTCAGCTGGTACAGTTATTAAAAATAACATATTGTCCAATACGATGGTTGGTAATGGTACTTCTACATACTGTATTTATCAGGGTAAACATGCTACATCTACAACTTCAAGTAATACTTCAAATATTGCTGTTTCTGACTATAACGCACTTAGTTGCCCTATGGGTTCTATAGCTTATAATGAGGGAACAAATACTACTTATGCTTATTTGTCTTCTTGGCAGTCCGCAGGTTATGGTGATAACTCTACAGATATGGAAGTGTCGTTGACATCAGACTGTCACGTAGATGGTCAAGCAGCGATTAGTGAAGATTTAAGTTGTCCACTAATTACTTCAGTATCTATTCCTGCTGATATAGACGGCGAAACAAGAACTGCTGACAATAACAAAATGGGTGTAGATATTACAAGCTTTACATTAGAATTGACAAATGATTTGATAGTAGATCCGGATAGACCTGACGGCCTATGCGAAGGTACTAAGCAAATACAGTTCTTATTTGGTGCCGGTGGTAATTTTGATGATGGTATCGAAAGAGCTTTAGGCAATGCAGTTCAAACTCAGTGGTATAAAGACGGTCTTCCAATCGTAGACACAGATACTGATAATATTACAATCAGTGGTAATCGCCTAATCATCAATGACTTGATGGTAGCAAATGCAGGTGAATATTATGCAAGATTTTGGGCTATGGACTTAGAACCAATCCAAACATCAAGCAAAACAGTAACAGTCGTAGAACCTGTATCAATCGTTAGCGAAGATATGGTAGAAAGCTATCTTGGTTGCGAAGGTTTCCACGATTTGACTCTTAGCGTAGAAACAAATAACGCTTATGGCGTGCAGTGGCAGAAAGAAATTGACGGTATCTGGACTGATATCGAAGGTGCAACAAACCACAGCTTTACTTTGGACTTCACAGAATTAACTAAAGTAGAAGCAGACGGTAAATACAGAGCAAAAGTAGTCGGTGACGAACTTTGCGAACCTAAATATCCTTCTATTCTATATACAGATACAGAAACAGAAGTAGAATTATACTTACCAGTATCTAACGAAACAATGGAATACTACTTTGATACAGAAAACCTTTGCGGTGGTATGGACTTAGAATTCTATGCAACAGCTGACGGTTCAGTTAACGGTTACCAATGGCAGAAATATCAAGGTGGCCAGTGGTATGACATTACTGATAAAGAAAATCCAACAGCAGTAACTCAAAACTTGAAACTAACAGATGTAAATGAAACTAATACAGGCGCTTACAGATGTAAAGTTCTTGGTAATGCAGAATGTTATGACGAAGAAGTATTTACAGAAGAAGTAGCTTTTGTAATCCCTCCAACATTTGAATTGTTAGAAAATCCTGAATCACAAGTGATTTGCGGTGGCGAAGAAGTACGCTTCCAAGTAATTGGTAACGGCTTAGGCGAAATCCACAGCTACCAATGGTACAAAGATGGTGTGGCAATCAGCACAGCATCAAACGAATATGCTGACGATGCAGTATTGATTATCAATGATGCAAATATCAACAATGTAGGTCAATACTATTGCGAAATCGAAGTAGAAGATTGCCGTGGCGAATTGACATTCACAAGTGAAACATCAATTTTATATGTATTACAAGATACAAAAATCACACGCCAACCAAGATCAGAAGAAGTAGCGTTGGGCGAAACAGCAATTTTAGCAGTGGAAGCACACATGAAAGGTTTGATTCCGCCATACTACCAACATGATTTCCAATGGTACAAAGGCAATGTAGCTTTAGAAGATAATGCAAGAATCCAAGGTGCACATTCTTCAATGCTAACAATCAAAAATGTAGAAGCCGGTGATTTAGGCAATGACTACCATGTAGTTGTAAAAGGCCAATGCGGAACAGATGAATCAGTAATGGTATCAATCAGTGACGTACCAACAGTATCGATCACAATGAACCCTATGGATAAAGAGACTTGCGAAAGTTCTACAGCAACATTTGAAGCAACAGCTAAATCAACAGATGTAACATTAGGTATCAACTACCAATGGTACAAAGATGGCATAGCTTTAGTAGATGGCTCAGGCATCACAGGTTCACTAACAAATAAATTAGAAATAGCAGATGTAACTGTTACAGATGCAGGCGACTATACATTAGAAGCAGCATTAGCTTTAGCTGGTTCAACACAAATGGCAACATCTAAAGCAGGCGAACTAAAAGTAGAGTTATTACCGATATATACAACAATGCCGGAAGCAGATGTAACAATCGAAACAGATGCAACATTGACATTAGAAATAGTAGCAGACAGCGAAAGCGACATGACTTACCAATGGTACAAAGATGGTAAGGCAATCGCAGGAGCAACTGAAGCAACTTACACAGTAGACATGGTTAAATATGCAGATGCAGGCGAATATTATTGCGAAGCAACTAATGACTGCGGAACAAGAATGTCTGACATGAGCATGGTAACTGTAACTAAGAAAACAGATCCAAACAGTGTGTTTGAACAAATGGGAAGTGGTTATGCACTACTTGGCAACCATCCAAATCCATTTGCAGGAACAACAACTATTAAATTTACAGTACCTGCAGCAACCAATGTAGTAGTTACATTGACAGATGCAAGTGGTCGTAAATTAGCAGTAATCTTTGACGGTATGGCAGTAGCCGGTGAAAACAATATCGACTTAGATGCAACATCATATAACTTAAGCAGTGGCACATACTTCTACACAGTAGAAGCAGAAGGTGCGGCAGCTGCTAAAGCAATGATTCTCGTGAAATAAACACGCTATAAAATTATAACAGTACAGTTAGAAAAGCCTCCCATTTTGGGGGGCTTTTTTATTGGGGTATGTGCAGCAAATAATAAAAAGTAGGCTAACATAGAATACAAACACACAAAAAATCAATATTTTACAAAAAAAAATAATTTGTAAAAGTAACACCCTAATATATTTAAAAATATATAGAAGGAATGAGTATAGAACTAGTATAGATAAAAATACAGTCAATATAATAAATAGTTGTTAGCTGTAAATTTACAATAATTAGTAACTATATACATAATAATTGACAATAAATGCTAATATAGCATAGTACTATCAGTATAGACAAAGCAATATAGCATACTTATAAAAAAATATAAAAGAAGTAAATCAATATATAAAATAACATCATAATATAAATATATACTAGGTCTGATAAAGATGAATTTGAATAATTAAGCAAAAAAAATGTAATTGGAAAGGAAAAATGGAATAAAAGTATAATAAAAAAACACTTTGTAACGTTGCTATTTATACAAATATATTTTATATTGACAGAAATAGTGAAACAGTCTTTAAACAATAGCAATCATATTTTATTATTTACAACAATTGGAGAGCGTTATGAAGCGTTTCTACATGTTCCTTTCCATGATAGTTTTGACTACATTGCTTGCAAGTCAAGCAATGGCTCAGACGGCAATTACCGGTACAAAGACCGTCGGTACCGGTGGAGATTACTCAAATATCAAATTAGCATTTGATGCAATCAACACCAACGACATCAGTGGTGATGTTGTTTTACAAATTATTAGTGATCAGACTTTGACTTCTGCAGCAACTTTGGATGCATTTTCTTCTTCTGCGTCACTAACTATCTACCCAACAGGCGACTATGAAATTAGTGGTTCTTTTGGTGGCTCTAATGGAATTATCCAGTTTGATGGATGTTCTAATGTAGTTTTAGATGGTAGTCTTAACGGGACTGGCAGTGACAGAAGTTTATGGATCAATCATACAGTAAACTCCTCAATAGGCGTAAGGTTTATGGGAGCTAGTAATGTAGATCTTAAAAACTGTAGAATTTCTTCAGGAGCTCTAACAGGAAACCCTTCCACTGCATATGCAATTAGAATGTATTATACTGATGGATATAGTGATAATATCACAATAGATAATAACCTTATAGATAGAGGTTATTATGGTATTTATATTTACGGTTCAAGTACTACAAATGTACATGAAAATATTACAATTACCAACAATGACGTATTCCCGGGTTATATGTACTATGGTATTTATGGTAGATATGTAGATGATTTAGTATGTAACTACAATGAAGTAGAGCCAAGTCAATATATGTATTATATGACATATTTTTACTATGTAAATAATTTAGAAGCGTCACACAATAGATTAAGAGGTTTGGAGAATTATAGTGCTACCACGTACTACCCTTACTATGGTTTGTATGCTTATTATACTAGTGGCGATATCGAAATAAATTACAATGATGTAAGTCAGACTAGTTATGGTTTAAGAGTATATTATCCTAAAAATAATAACATGGGTGAAATAGCTCATAATAATATATATGATATCACTTATTATGGTATGTATATATATCAAGGTTCAACATACAATTTTGGTGGTTTTGATATACATCATAACGAGATTTCTAGGGTACAGAAAAGACAAAGCACTACATCTTCTTCATCAATAGTAGGTATGTATTTAGGTTATATGGACCCTTGCTTGATTCATGATAATTATATTTATGATATTATCAATTACTACGAAGGAACCGGTAATTACCCAGGATATACAGCAGGTATATATTTGTATGGAAATGCTACAAAAGCGAATGAAGGTATGCAAATATATCACAACAGAATTAAATCAGTAACAAGTAGAGGTACAGATTATAGCTCTTCTACCGGTTATTATTTCCATTATATGCCGGCAGGTATATTAGGGCATACTGTGAAAGACTTAGAAATCTATCAGAATACAATTCACATGGATATGCCATTTACAGCCGGTGGTGTGCAAGGTGCTAAATCGGCTTGTATTACTCTTGGTGGTTACTATGTAGGTTCATCAGGCAATACAATTAAAAATAATATCTTAGTAAATGATATGGTTGGTAATGGTACAGAATCTTATTGTATCTATTTACCGGGCTACTCTTCTTATATTAATAGCGTTGGTACAGCAGACTATAATGTATTAAGTTGCCCTAATGGCTCAATTGCAGCTAATGACGGAACAAATACTACTTATGCTTATTTGTCTTCTTGGCAGTCCGCAGGTTATGGTGATAACTCTACAGATATGGAAGTGTCGTTGACATCAGACTGTCACGTAGATGGTCAGGCAGCGATTAGTGAAGATTTAAGTTGTCCACCAATTACTTCAGTATCTATTCCAACTGATATAGACGGCGAAACAAGAACAGCAGACAATAACAAAATGGGTGTAGATATTACAAGCTTTACATTAGAATTGACAAATGACTTGATAGTAGATCCTGACAGACCTGACGGCCTATGCGAAGGTACTCAGCAAATACAGTTCTTATTTGGTGCCGGTGGTAATTTTGATGATGGTATCGAAAGAGCCTTAGGTAATGCAGTTCAAACTCAGTGGTATAAAGACGGTCTTCCAATCGTAGACACAGATACCGATAATATTACAATCAGTGGTAATCGCCTAATCATCAATGACTTGATGGTAGCAAATGCAGGTGAATATTATGCAAGATTTTGGGCTATGGACTTAGAACCAATCCAAACATCAAGCAAAACAGTAACAGTAGTAGAACCTGTATCAATCGTTAGCGAAGATATGGTAGAAAGCTATCTTGGTTGCGAAGGTTTCCACGATTTGACTCTTAGCGTAGAAACAAATAACGCTTTTGGTGTTCAGTGGCAGAAAGAAGTTGATGGTATCTGGACTGATATCGAAGGTGCAACAAACCACAGCTTTACTTTGGACTTCACAGAATTAACTAAAGTAGAAGCAGACGGTAAATACAGAGCAAAAGTAGTCGGTGACGAACTTTGCGAACCTAAATATCCTTCTATTCTATATACAGATACAGAAACAGAAGTAGAATTATACTTACCAGTATCTAACGAAACAATGGAATACTACTTTGATACAGAAAACCTTTGCGGTGGTATGGATTTAGAATTCTATGCAACAGCTGACGGTTCAGTTAACGGTTACCAATGGCAGAAATATCAAGGTGGCCAGTGGTATAACATCACTGATAAAGAAAATCCAACAGCAGTAACTCAAAACTTGAAACTAACAGATGTAAATGAAACTAATACAGGCGCTTACAGATGTAAAATTCTTGGTAATGCAGAATGTTATGACGAAGAAGTATTTACAGAAGAAGTAGCTTTTGTAATCCCTCCAACATTTGAATTGTTAGAAAATCCTGAATCACAAGTGATTTGCGGTGGCGAAGAAGTACGCTTCCAAGTAATTGGTAACGGCTTAGGCGAAATCCACAGCTACCAATGGTACAAAGATGGTGTGGCAATCAGCACAGCATCAAACGAATATGCTGACGATGCAGTATTGATTATCAATGATGCAAATATCAACAATGTAGGTCAATACTATTGCGAAATCGAAGTAGAAGATTGCCGTGGCGAATTGACATTCACAAGTGAAACATCAATTTTATATGTATTACAAGATACAAAAATCACACGCCAACCAAGATCAGAAGAAGTAGCGTTGGGCGAAACAGCAATTTTAGCAGTGGAAGCACACATGAAAGGTTTGATTCCGCCATACTACCAACATGATTTCCAATGGTACAAAGGCAATGTAGCTTTAGAAGATAATGCAAGAATCCAAGGTGCACATTCTTCAATGCTAACAATCAAAAATGTAGAAGCCGGTGATTTAGGCAATGACTACCATGTAGTTGTAAAAGGCCAATGCGGAACAGATGAATCAGTAATGGTATCAATCAGTGACGTACCAACAGTATCGATCACAATGAACCCAATGGACAAAGAGACTTGCGAAGGTTCTACAGCAACATTTGAAGCAACAGCTAAATCAACAGATGTAACAATTGCAGTAGACTACCAATGGTACTTCAATGGCAATCCGTTAACAGACGGTGGTGAAATAAGTGGTGCGATGACTTCTAAATTAGAAATAGCAGATGTAATGATGGCTCACGCAGGTGACTATTATGTAACAGCAACACTAAACGGAACAACAGAAACTGCAATGTCTAAAACAGCAGAATTAACAGTTGCTTTACTACCAATGTTTACAACATTACCAGACGCAGATGTAACG
Organism: Kapaibacterium sp. (SeqCode); assembly: GCA_963678775.2. Lineage (GTDB taxonomy): Bacteria > Bacteroidota > Ignavibacteria > Kapaibacteriales > UBA2268 > JBFHIJ01. The sequence goes on along the minus strand of CAXXGR010000004.1, from coordinate 271,459 downwards.
ATAGAAACAGACGCAGAGTTAACTCTAGAAGTAGAAGTTGACAGCGAAAGTGACGTTACTTACCAATGGTACAAAGATGGTATGGCAATCGCAGGAGCAACTGAAGCAACTTACACAGTAGACATGGTTAAATATGCAGATGCAGGCGAATATTATTGCGAAGCAACTAATAACTGCGGAACAAGAATGTCTGACATGAGCATGGTAACAGTAACTAAGAAAACAGATCCAAACAGTGTGTTTGAACAAATGGGAAGTGGTTATGCACTACTTGGCAACCATCCAAATCCATTTGCAGGAGCAACAACTATTAAATTTACAGTACCTGTAGCAACAAATGTAGTAGTTACATTGACAGATGCAAGTGGTCGTAAATTAGCAGTAATCTTTGACGGTATGGCAGTAGCCGGTGAAAACAATATCGACTTAGATGCAACATCATACAACTTAAGCAGTGGCACATACTTCTACACAGTAGAAGCAGAAGGTGCAGCAGCTGCTAAAGCAATGATTCTCGTGAAATAAACACGCTATAAAATTATAACAGTACAGTTAGAAAAGCCTCCCATTTTGGGGGGCTTTTTTATTATATTGCGTATAAATAAACTTGTGGAGTAGTGAAATGAAAAAAATTATAATAGCGTTCTCTCTTTGCTTTATGCTTTTTGCGTGTGATAGTGAGGGAAATGTAGATAAAGATAAATATTTGAAAGTGTATAAAGAGATACTTATAGCCAGAGAAACAATCTCCGATTCGCTAGCGGCAAATAAAGAAGTGCAATTGATTTTAGACAAATATAAATATACGACTAAAACATTTGCAGATGAAACCATGAAGCTAATGTCGCAGGACAAAGATTTATTTAATATAATAGATTCTTTGAGAAAAGAGTTTAGAGAAAAGTATTAGATTTAAAAAAAGGGAGTAAAAAATTACTCCCTTTAATATTTCTGATTAGTGGCTATTACAAGACTATTTTTTTGCCTTTAATCCATGTTTCAGATACATGATTTATACCAAAGTGGTAAAATAAATCAGTGTATGAGTCGATATCAGCAACAATAAAATCAGCTTGCTTTCCTACTTCCAAAGAGCCTGTTATATCTGATATTTCTATTGCTTTAGCTCCATTGATTGTGGCTCCTGAAAGAGCTTCTTCAGCAGTCATGGCCATATTGATAACAGAAAGAGATAAAATCATCTGCATATTTTCTGTGAAACATGAGCCGGGGTTGCAATCTGTAGAAAGAGCCACAGTTGCTCCCGCTTCTATAAGTTTTCTAGCAGGTGCATAAGGCATACGGATAAAGTAAGCCGTGCCGGGTAGCAAAGTAGCAACTGTTCCGGCTTCTTTTAGCGCTTTGATGCTTTCGTCTGATACGAACAGTAAATGATCAGCAGAAACCGCACCCATTTTAGCAGCTAACTGAGCGGCGGATACATCTGCAAGCTCGTCTGCATGTAATTTCAACTTGAGTCCATGGTCAAGAGCTGCTTGGAGAACTCTTTCGCCTTGCTCAATCGTATAATAACCTTTATCTACAAAAGCGTCACAGTAGTCAGCCAAATTATGTTCGGCTACATAAGGAATCATTTCATTGACAATCAAATCAATATATTTGTCTTTATTATCTCTAAATTCCGGCGGGAAGTCATGAGCTCCTAAGAAAGTAGTTTTGATATTCATTGGTAACTCTGATTTCAACTTTTGTATTGCTTTAAGTTGATTCATTTCGGCTTCAAATGTTAAGCCATATCCGCTTTTGATTTCTGCAGAAGTAGTCCCATGCTTCATCATAGATAGAGCTAAATTCCTGCCTTTGTCAGCTAATTCGTCGATCGAAGATTCCCTAGTACCTTTGACAGTAGTTAAGATTCCACCGCCTTCTTCGGCGATTTGCACATAGCTGACGCCACGAAGTCTGCGTGCAAATTCCCCGGAACGATTACCACCAAATACTATATGTGTATGTGAATCTGCAAATCCCGGAAGAATGGTTTTGCCATGAGCATCTATTATTGTATCAGGCGTAATAGATTTATCTTCAAGCTTTCTGTTGGCTTCCTCAGTTGATCCTGTCCATAATATGTTATCCTCAAAGAGAATAGCTCCATTTTTAATTTCACCTATGTTTTGCATATCTTCAGCTACTTTTGCCAATTTCCCATGGGCATCCATAGTTACTAAGGAACTGATATTTTTGATTAGAGTAGTCATAATACTTATATATTCAAATAAATTATACAAAATCTATACAAAGATAGGCATGAAGGTGCAAACAAGAAAAAAAAATTCAGTGCATACAGTAATTATATGCTACAAATATAAAATATAAATATAAAGAAGTTACTTTAGACGAAATAATAGTCTTTATAGCAAATATTTTATAACTTATAAAGAGCTATATAGCGAGACAAAGGAAGTATCGCGTCATAGAAAAACCGTTAGTTTAAAAGAAATAGCAGAAGAAAAATATTCTTACCGGAAGACAAACTAATTTATTAAAAAGAGATAAATAACGCCATTCATTGTACAAACTGTATCGCATCTATAAATCTTTAAAATCATGGAATAGAGAACAGTTAGCACAGGAATAAGTAGAATGCTCAAAATTTATTTATCATCAATGAATCATGAAAATAGCTAATCTAAGATGTAGGCTATGGAGAATTAATATGATAATTAATAATATTGTTTTGGAAATATAATATACTTTAGTTAGTATTGAATTAGGTGTGAGAAAAGTGTCTATAGTAACAATAAAAATAATTGACAATAGAAAATAAAAATATTGTTATATCCTATGTGGTATCTGTAAAATAGATATATGTAAAAAAAACAGACGAAAATGAAACTATATAGTGGTATATGTGTCTATAGTACTTAGGCATAATTTATAGAAAAAATAAGAATCAAAATCTATAATAGAATAAATAGCATATATATAACAATATAAAGAAGAGTATGTTAAGATATGGTAAAGATTTAAAATAGTCATTGATAAATTGAAATACTAACTGTACTGTTTAATAATTTATAAAAGATGGAGTTATGAAACCAATTAAAATGTTGGCTTTAGTGGCGTTTGCCATTGTTATCTGCCTCGCAAACTTAGGCGCGGTAGAAATCGTAACAGAAGATTTCGAATCGGGAGCTTTCCCGACAAGCTGGACTCAAGAGTATATAACAAATACTTATGATTGGGCTGTCGACACTGGCTCTACTACAGGGTTTCCTGCTACAGCTCATTCAGGAACTTATAATGCAATAATGCACAATGCTAATCCTGGTGTAACCAGATTAATTATGCCGGCTATGGATTTGTCAGCTTACGAAGGTGGTATGACTACCTTAGAGTTCTATAGAGCTCAATTTGCTAAAGGCGAACTTGCTGACAATCTAAAAATATATACTAAAGATGCAGCTGATGCAGCCTGGGTATTACAAAAAGAGTATGCTGATACTACAGACTCATGGGTAAAAGAATCAATAAGATTAAAAGGTGTAAGCAGCGCCTACCAAGTAGCTTTTGAAGTAGAATTTAGCAATAAAAACGGTGTTGCTATAGATGATATCAAATTAGAAGCATTTGCTCCTATCAAAGATACCGTCTGGGTGGGAAACACAGATGGAGCTGATTATGCAAATCTAGGTGAGTTATTCGCTGCTATCAATACTCATAACTTAGATGGAGCTGTTACAGTATTTATCACTTCTGATATTACTGAAACTGCACCTGCAGTATTAAATGAGTTCGACGGTGGAAGTTTGAATGTTAAAGCATTCGGCACTGCACATACTATCTCCGGTAGTTTTGCAGATGATGCTCTTATTACTCTAAATGGTACAGATAATGTAACTTTTGTCGGTAGCTTAGTAACATTGAATCCTGACTATGTAGCTCCGGAAGATTTAGGAGAAGACGAAGAGGAAGTAGCAATGTACTTAGAAAGTACAGCAGCTCATTCTTTGACTTTTGATAATACTTCAACAACAAATGGTACTGCTTTCTTACTAACTGATGTAGAAGGTAATGGCTCAGAAAATATAGTATTTACTAATTTGAATATTGACGGTGCTACTGATGGCACTTCTGCTGATGAATCTAATGGTATTGCTATTTGGGGCAATGATTTGTCCGGATCAAATGGTTCATCAGGCCACTCTTCAATCGTAATTAGTAATGTTGCTTTCACTTCTTCTGCAGTTGCTCTAAAAGTTGAAGCAGCTGATGAGACGGAAATGATTTCGGGCTTGACTATAACAAACAATACATTCGCAGATGAAAACAATGTTTTTGCTGATGCAGCAATTTCTACTAAATATACTGATAATGTAATTATTGCAAGTAATACATTTTCAAACTTTGGTACAAATGCAGTTTCTGTTTCTTATAACAATAACGAAACTGTTACTGATGCAGCAAGAGCAATCATCACAGGAAATACTTTCAGCAACGGAAGCGATGACGTTGACGTAGTATTAAATGTAGAATATTCACCTAAAACAGTTGTTACCGGTAATACTTTTACTACTTTGACTGCTTCGAATGCAATAAATATTGATGAATCAGCAGATTTAAATGTAGATAATAATACTGTTACTGGTGGTACTTACGAAGAAGTTATCTATTTGGATGAGGCAGCAAATGCAGTTGTAAGTACTAACACTATTGACAACCTTGTTGGAGAAAGAGGAGTTTATCTCGCACATGCAGATGCTGCTGAAATAAAAGATAATGTCATAACTAACATGCATGTAGATGATTCTTATATTAGAGGTATCTATGTGGCTTATAGTGCAGATGTAACTTTTAATCATAATTATATTTCTAATATTCATATAATTAGTGATGAAAACAATACATCTACTAATAGAGCTATTGGTATTGATTTTGGGAATTCTGTTGACGGTGCAACTTTAGTTGGCAATTCTATAAGCAATATTGCTACACAAATTGGAACTGTTGATAAAAATGATAAAGTATATGGTATCAGATTCTATTATGGTACAGATAATGTAACTCTTCATCATAATACTATTGCTTTGGAAGGTACTTTTAGAGATGCTAATAGCTCTACAGCAGGTAATCACTCTGCATCTGTAGCAGTTGATGGTAGCTGTGCTAATTGGGACGTACAAAGTAATATCTTCTCTAATAAATACTTTGGTTTAGGTGGTGATTCTAAAGCATATATCTTATATGCAGCTGGCTATAGCTTAACTGCAGACGCTTTAAATCACAATGCTTATGATATCGAAGATGCTTCAGTTGCAGGCGCTGCTATTGCAAGAATGTCAGGTACTGATATCTATACTTTGGCTGACTGGCAGACACTTACAGGCATGGAAGCTAATGGTACCGATAGCAAAGTTTACTTTGTTGACGGTTTGCACTTAGATAAAAATTCAATCAATGACATGACTCTAAGAGCACCAAAAATTGCAGGTATTGATGTAGATTTTGACGATGAAGAACGCCCTAATGGTGTTGATACTTATATTGGTGCTGATGTTGTAAATGCAACTGTTGAATTAGGCGATGATTTATACATAAACGGTAATGAGACTGTTTATTGCGAAGATCAAAGTGTATCTATGACTTATTCAGTTGTTGGTACTTTTGCTGACGGAATTGACAGAACTGTTACAAATGGTATTACTGCTCAGTGGGAGCATAACGGAGCTATTATCAATGATCAGGATGATGATGCTTACTTAGTGTCACAAAATGGCATGAGATTGACTATAGATCCAATTAATGGCGAACATGAAGGTACTTACAGAGCTATGTTTGCTTACCAAGGTGCTGCTGAAATTTCTACTGAAGAAGTTGAAATATTAGTAAAACATCCGGTTCACATTACTCAAAACTTACAAAACGTTATTACAGGCTGTGCAAATACAGATGTATTGAGCTTTGGTGTTGAAGCTGAATATGCTCTTAACTACGTATGGCAAAAATATGATGAAGAAACAGCAGAATTTGTTGATATTACTCTTGGCGAAGAAGAAGCTTTCTCAAACATGTACACTATCGACTTAAATGAAGTTGCACATCTTGATGCAGAAGGTAAATACAGAGTTAGAGTAATTGGCGATGAGCTATGTGCTACTCATCACCCTGTAGAACTTACTTCTGATCCAATCGAAGTAGTTGTTTACGACCAGATAGCAGGAGTGAAAACTAATCCTGATTTTGATGTTAATTCTTTATGCCAAGGTCAAACTTTGAGATTTACAGGTTCTATCGAATCAGGTGATTTGATTGGTTACAAATGGCAAAAAAATGTGGTTGGTAACTGGGTAGATATTGATGCTTCAGAAAATTCAACTGCTACAACAGGCGAATTAGTAATTGAAAATATTTCTTTCTCTGATAATGGTAGATACCGCTGTGTTGCTATTGGCTATAACGAATGCCAAGTACTAACTAACAGTGAAAATGAAATAGATATCGAAGTTCCGGATGCATTTGCAATCGCAGAACAACCTGAATCAGCAGTTGTTTGTAAAGATGAAAGTGCAAGCTTCGTAGTTACAGGCAATAATGTGGGTGAAATTATTTCTTACCAGTGGAAGAAAGATGGTCAAGATATCAATGTAAATGATAATGAATTTGCAGATGACGCGATTCTTTTCATTGACAATACTGACTACAATAACATTGGTTCTTACTCTTGTGAAGTAACAGCAGAAGATTGCAATGGTGTAAATACCTTTACTTCAGACGAAGCAATCCTTTATGTACTTAGAGAAACTGAAATCACAAGACAACCTACTACTGTTACTGCAAATGATGGTGATGATGTTACTTTCTCTGTGGAAGCACACATGAAAGGTATCGTTCCTCCTTTCTACCAACATGATTTCCAATGGTACAAAGGAACACAAGCATTAGTTGATGGTGGTAATGTACAGGGTGCTAAATCTTCTATATTGACTATCAACAATGTTGAAGCAACAGACTTTGATGACTACTATGTTGTAGTTACAGGTCAATGTGGTTCTACTATTTCTAATGTAGCTTCTATTACAGAAGGCTTTACAATCGAAATCGCAACTCAACCACAAGCTACAGTTGCTTGCCAAGGTGCTCAAGCTCAATTTGCTGTAAGTGCAAGTCCTTCTGACATTCACATGGCAGTTGAATATACATGGTACTTCAATGGCGTTAAACTTGCTGATGATGCTAACTACCAAGGCACTACTACTGAAACATTGTTAGTTTCTTCTGCAGCTCTTGCTTTAGAAGGTAACTACTCTGTTAAATGTACTTCTGAATTCTTAGGCCAACATTATGAAATAGTATCTGATGAAGCTGAACTTGACGTTCAAACTGCTCCAGAAGTTGCTTTAGTTTCTAACTCAGCTGTAGACGTAGAAGAAGAATCTGATATCACTTTGGAAATTTCTGTAAATAGCGAAAGCTCAGCTATTTTCCAATGGATGAAAGATGGTGTTGATCTAGCCGGTGCTAATAACGCAGTTTATACTAAAGCTGATGCTGCTATGGCAGATGCTGGTACTTATACATGTAAAGTAACTAACACTTGTGGCGAAACTGTAAGTGATAATATTCAGTTGACTATGATTAAGAAAACAGGTACAAGCGTAATTGAAAATACAATTGCAGGCTTGAGACTAAACGATGTAACTCCAAATCCAGTACAGAACCATGCTACTTTAACTATTGAAAATAGAATGGCATCTAACGTGAAAGTTTATTTGACTGACGCGTCAGGACGCAAAGTGGCTACATTATTTGAAGGAATGTTAGACGGCACTAAAGATTTAGATATCGATGCTAGTTCTTCTAACTTGACTTCAGGAGTATACATGATTACTATGGAAGCAAATGGCACAACACTTACAAAATCTTTTGTAATAGCTAAATAATTTCTGTAGAATATAATCATTCTCACAAAAGGGCTGCCTTATTGCAAGGTGGCTCTTTTTTTATGAAGTTGATGTTGTTTGCGTTTATACCTAAAAGGTCTTTAGGAGCTCTTATTGGCTCTGTAAGTCTTAGTATAACTCGGACTTGCCATTAGATATTATCAAAAGTGTGCGAATGGCTATAGCACAATGGAGTAGTACTCTCAATTATTGTAAGAAAAACCACATGATTGCATATATAACAAGTGGTATCGATCCCTTTGGCATTCAATAACTCTAATACTTTTTCATTTCTTCTAATTAGATTATCCAAAAAAAGTCGTTAGAAATAATGAAAAAGCTCTAAAGTCATTGCATGGCAAGGGGTTGAAACCCCTTGTTCAATCAGCAATTTCGTAATATTTTCTTACAAAGGAAGTAAGCATACTCCTTGATTCTACGGTCTTTTACAGCACTTTACGGCATCTAATGACAAATCTGGGATTATTGGACCAAAAATAAGTATGTCATCTCTCAATATTATGTGTCGCAAGCTAATGCGAGGAGTAAGGTCACTGAGTGAGTTAAATGAGTAGAAGTGTAGCCCGGCGCACAAAGTTAAGATTGTCGTAGCATGCAAGTGAGCATGTTTGTTCATTGAGCTATTTCTTGTTAGGTTGTTTGCAAACGACTTATTTGTGGGTTTATTAAATGGCTCTTTAGATAAGCGAAGCAAGCTTACCTACTAAATTGCTTTATCTTTTAGAAGAGGCTGGAGAATGCAATAGGAATATAAGCAGAGGTCATCTCAAATCAATAATCTCTACTTTTTCGTCTGTTGTTATTTCAAAGCTTGATTTTGGCTTTGGTGAAGTATCTATTTTTGTCACTACAAAGTGATTGTCTTGGATGTCGTCTTTGATTTCAATTTCTTTTAATTCGTAATCACCGGAAAATCCTAATTTATATTTCCCACCAGATTCGCTATCTTCTAATTCCAAAATATAATCGGATACATATTTAGTTCCGGAAGATTTGATTAGCTTTATGGGTTTCATTTTGTTTAGCATTTTGAAAAAGAATTTGTCCATTGATTCAAAGTCTTCTTCGTATTCAGAAATTACGCAAGTTTTGTCTGCTATAGCATAGTTCCAAACTGATTTATAATCTGAGCTTATTATCCTGTCCGGCAAATCTAATCTGTACCCTTTGTTTTTTTCGATATATATCTTCATAAAAGGTGCTGTTTCTCCGGGCATAGCAAGCTCTAAAAGCATTTTATCTGTTTTTGTGTACTTTGCCTTAAGTTTAGCAAAAGCAGTGCTCATATCCATGCTGTAAGCAGATATTGAAACAAGAAGCAATGCTATAATTATAAGCGACTTTCTCATGGTTTTAATCCTTAATTTTTGCATCTAAAGAGCCTCGCAATCCTTTGTACGAAGTAAGCTCTGCACCAACATATCCTATAATGATTTTAGTAGCCACTTTGACCGGAATTTTCCTGTCGTCATCGCTTAGCCAAACTAATATTTTACCTTCTGACTTAAAGAGTCCGCCTTCTACAACCATTGGTTCTACAACAACAGTTCTAAATTCTCCGGCTTCAACTTCTACTGTTTGTTTGCCGTGGTACTTTACGCCTAATGTATAGGTAGAATCTTTGTAGAAATTCTTGAGCTCAATTATAGAATCTTTTCTGATGGTGGAGAAGTCAAGAGTTCTGACATAATAGAGTGCAGAGACTATATCATGCACATATTCCGGTACATCGTGCTTGGTGGTGTCCTTGATAATTGCTTTATGATTAACCTGATCAAATTGGCATGTAAAGTCTGTTTTGTAGCTGCCTTCGCGTATATGTTGCTCAAATTTGTATGGGAAAATGCCACCTACATCTACCACAGATCTGTATTGGTCATGCACTTTATAAATCCACTCAAGCTCTTTTAGAGACTTGACTGCAAATCGAATATCATAGGCGTCTCGTCCGTCAACTTTTACAGGTTTGGGCATTATTTTAAAGTATCCGTAGCCGGCAGTTATAAACTTATAACCTACTTTATAATTTAATGTTTCGCCAAATCCAAAAGCTTCCTGAGAAACATATCGGAAGTCATGCTTATTTTCTGTTTCAGATGTTTGACTTTCATCTGCGAATACAAGTTGAGTTAGAATCAAAAGCAAAAATATGTATGTTGCATTTTTCATAAAAAGAGCCAAATAATAAATTAACCTAATATTATATAATACCAAATTTCTAAGCTTTTGTTTCAAAGTATTTTATACTGCTTCGTCTACAATTACTATAATGGGCTCTTTAATGCCTCTAACTTTAGAGGTACTAATCAGTCTCATAAGTAAAACGTCTGTGATTTCCTGGCCTTTGTTTACTAATTTGTTCTCTTTCAAATCAGTGATATTAGCAGCTAACACCATTCCAATCCTCAGCTCTTTGAAGCCTATGGAGCGAATAATAAATCGGCCTTTTCCGCCTATTAATTCAGATTTTAATGCGGCTAATACTTCGGAATCATATTTGCCAACTCTTTTTAATAGTTCAAGCAAAATATCTTGATTTGATTTGCCTTGTTTGGAGAGATCGGTATAGTCATTGACTACTTTTAATATCCGAGATATAAGTGGAATCTCAATAGTGTTGTCGCTTTCATCTTTGGAGCCATGAATGTTAAAATCCATAAACTGCTTTCTAATTCCTTCAGCTACTTCTTCCAGTCTTGGGATATTTGATAATAATTTAGCTCCGAACTCTGCCTGTGAGTAAAATATCTTTTTTTCTTCTTTGGTCAGCTTATAACCAAAGTACTTCTTTTCCAGTATTTCAGGAGGCAAAGTAACAGCCCCTATCTGCGAAAGAAGTGCTGCAATCTCTACTTCCCACGTATTCTTCATTTCAAGGCGTTCTGCTATTCTCCTAGCAAGCTTTTGGATGCCGGAGGAGTGGGCAAACCCATCCGGATTAACAGCTGAAAGCATATCTATTAGAATTCTAATACTTCCTTTAAGAGTTTGATTTAGTAGCTGCTTTTCTGAAGTAATAAGCCTATATAATTCGGTAGCTTCATAAAGAGTATTAATAACATCAGTGGTAGGCACAGGTTTGGTCATAAATCTATAAATATTGCCCTTATTTACTGCAGCAATAGCGGTTTCCAAATCAGCAAAGCCTGTTATGATGATTCTGACAGTGTCAGGAGTTAACTTTTTGACAAGTGTAAGAAACTCTATGCCATCCATCCCCGGCATGCGATAATCAGAAACAATGCAGGCAAATGGAGGGTTATCTTTAATAATTTCAATGGCAGTTTGTGCATTACCCGCTGTTTTCACTAGGAAATGCTTCCTTAAATTTCTCTGAAATGCAGATAAAATATCTACATCATCATCTACGAATAATACTCTTCTATTCATAACAACCGCCTCTATTCAAATTCCGTAAAAAGTGATATTGGGAATTTAACTTCAAACGTAGTGCCAGTCTCATCTGTTTTTTTTACTTTTACTTCAGACTTAAGCTGGTCTGTACAGTTTTTTACGATTGCTAAGCCTAAGCCTGTCCCATCTATTTTTTTTGTATTGTTACACCTATAGAAAGGCGTAAATAACTTACTAATATTTTCAGCAGGAATGCCAATTCCCATGTCTTCTACTTCTAAGATGATGTGCTCGTTTGTTTTCATTAGTCTTATTAATATATCTTTACTATCGGGAGAATACTTGATAGCATTACCAATAAGATTGTAGAATATATGCTTGAAAAGTGAGGCATCTGCTTCTGTAATCAAATGATTTACATCTACACTAATGCGAATGTTATGTTTACCTTTATCCAAGTATGATAGCTCATCAATTACATAAGATATAAGGTAAATCAAATCACTTTTAGTTGCTTTTTTATGACTATTATTTTGCCCGACTTTGCCCAGAGTGAGCAAATCAGTTAGTAGATTATTCATTTCCTTTACAGACTCTTCAATAGCTTTGGTATAAGTATCAAATTTATCGTCTAACTCCTTAGCATAAGACATTTTGAGTAGTTCGACAGACAGCGATATTTTAGTCAGAGGGTTTTTATACTCGTGAGAAACCTGAGACACAAAACCGGTTTTGATTTTATTTAGTTCTTTTTCCAAAGTTATCAGTTCGTAAAGGTCTACAGCATCTTCGATTGCAGATGCCAAATCCTTTATAGGAAGTGGTTTGGAAAGTAATCTAAATATATTGCCTTTATTTACTGCGTCCATTGCTACTGTAACGTCTACAAAACCTGTAAAAAGAATTCGTACAGTGTCAGGATACTCTTTTTTCACCATTTCAAGAAGCTGTATTCCATCAATTTCAGGCATTTTGAAATCAGAGATAACAACTGCTACATGACCTTCATTACGGAGTAGATTCATTGCGTCCATAGCATTTGAGGCAAATAGCATATCAAAATGCTTTCGAAAATTACGTTTGATGGCATTTTGGTAGTCAAGATCGTCATCAACTATCATTATTTTTTTATTGGTTGCCATATTCTTGAATTACCTTGCGATATTTTGGAATGTCATTTTGTATATGTAAAATATTGATATAATCATGATCAAAGTCGATATTTCCTACAATAGAGTTAGCCAAATGCACTGCTGTCAGAGTATCAAATCGCATCTCTGATATAAGTGATGGGAAGTGATGGAAGGCTACATTTTCTACAATTCTATCGGGCAAACCCCATATTCCTAACAGATAGGCTCCGGCTTCAGCATGTGAAGTTTCAAAAATATCCAACTCTGCATCTGAAAATGTAATATTATTAGATTTGGCATGATCAAGTATTCTTTGAGGATAAGCATCCAACTTCGTCATGACTATTTTACCTATATCGTGTAATAAACCGGATAGAAACGCCTCTTCTATTTCATTTTTATCAAATCCATCTGCTATTGCTATTGCTTTGGCTGCATTTGCTACTTTATAGCTATGCTCCCAGATGCTATTATAAAAGCCTTTCTGTTCGGGGGATTCGTCAACCAAAGAAAAGACTTTTATGTAAATAACCAGAGACTTTATGATGTTAATACCCAGATACTGAACAGCTTGCGATATGTTTGAAATTGTATTCGGTAAACCAAAAAAAGCAGAATTAACCATTTGTAGTATTTTTGCTGTAATAGTTATATCATGAGAAATAATATCAGCTATTTCACGCATCGAACTATTTTCGGTATTGAGCGCCCTTTCCAAGTCGAAATAAATCTTAGGGAGAGTCGGCAAATTATCAATACCGGAGATTATCCCTTTTAGCCGCTGATCTCTCATGTAATCTTGTAACAAGTATGTCCTCTGTATTTTAGATTTCAGAGTAGTTGCGTCGCATGGTTTGGCGAGAAATTGGTGTGCATTTTGGGTAGTATAGACTATTTGAGAATAGTCTTGCTGAGCTGAAAGTGCGATGCGTATAATATTAGGCCATTTATCTTTTACTATATTCAGTAAGTCATTACCATCTAATCCCGGCATTTTCAAATCCGAAATAAGTATATCTATATTATTATGGTTTAATATTTCTAAAGCTTTAGAGACAGAAGTCGCTAAATATAAATCCCACTTCTTACGCATAGTAAAAAGCATATTTTTATAACCCAACAAAATGTCGTTGTCGTCATCTACAAATAAAATACTTAATTTCATGGATTATTATAACTTGAATTAAACAATTATGTAAGGTATAAATAGAATTTGTATTATACAAGGAATTACTTTCCTATTGAAAGGAACGCCTCAAACTTTAAAATCGTTTTTTTTAAGTATATTGAATTATGTAATAAAAAGAGAAGACTATAATTTTAAATATATGGCTTCTTATCTCGGTCAAAGTGCAGGATAAATACTGTAAACATCAAAAATATCTGGGTGAACGAACGTATTTTTTTATATATTTGCAACAGAAATAAATAAGTTTTGTATTTGAACAAAATTTGTATTAAATTCAACTTGATTTATATTTAATAAATGCAGTATATTATTACAATTAAAATACAAAGAAAGGAATTTGGGGATGAAATTGAAAACTATTGCAATTGATGATGAGCAGCTATCTCTTGATACCTTAGAGGATTTTTGTAATAAGATTGAATTTCTAAATTTTGCTGCTAAGTTTAATGATCCATTAGAGGCAGCGGCATATCTTAAGAAAGAGAAAGTAGATCTTATATTTTTAGATGTCCAAATGCCACACATGGATGGTATCGAACTTTTAAAATCACTCCCTAAGCATCAAAATGTAATATTTGTTACTGCTTATGAAGATTACGCACTGACAAGCTATGATTATAATGCCATAGACTACATAATGAAACCGCTTCCTTTTTCTCGTTTTATGCTTGCCTGTAACAAGGCTTATGACTTAATATCTAAAGAAAAAGGCATAGTCAGCAATCCTTATGAAGATTTCCATTCTGATTTTATTTTTATTACTACAGGTGGTAAAACTTTAAAAGTTGATTTGCATGATATCAATATGATTGTAGCTCATAATGATTTTTGTGTGTTTTATACAAACTCAGAGAATTATGTAGTGCATGAAAGCATGAAATACATAGAAGAAGTATTAGAGCCGATTGGTTTTGTGAGGATACATAAATCATATATAGTCCCTGTTTTTAAAATAGAATCTATAGATGGTAATGTATTAAAAGCTGCCGGAGAGGAGTTCCCAATAGGTAGAACTTTCAGAGAAAATTTACTTAAGAAAATAGAGCCACTAAAAATTGGGTAGTTACTTCGATTGATTGATACAGTATTTAAAATAAAAGCTGCTTTGAGTTTATGTTCAAAGCAGCTTTTGTTGTATTTCTTATTTATTGACCCGTAAAGAACTGTGCACGGGATTAATCTATCAAAGTGCCAATTCTATCCCATCTGATGGATTTAATTTTATCTACCAAGCCTGAAATTGGCATGTTAGTAGCCCAAGACCAATAAACTACAATCGGTGAGCCAACTATATCTTCTTCTGGAATGAATCCCCAATATCTACTATCTGAGCTATTGTCTCTATTGTCACCCATGCCGAAGCAGTAGTTCCTTTGCACAGTGTATTTATTCATTTCTTTATCGTCGATAAAGATTTTGCCACCTCTGATTTTGATGTCATGGCCTTCTCTTCTGATAAAAGTTTCCCATTCGAGATAGTTGCTTTGATCTAAAGAAATGATATCTCCTTCTTTAGGAACAACTACAGGGCCGTACTCAGCACGAGTAAAGTTTTTGCCTCTTGGGAATAAACTGTTCCTTTCGCCGGGCATAGACTGAAGATCCGGATTGTATCTGGCATGCTCAGGCACATCAGCTTTTTTGCCATTAACATAAAGCATATTATGTCTCACTTCTATCGTATCGCCCGCAGTGCCGACACATCGTTTCAGGAAGTATTGGAACTGGCGCGGTTCTACTCTGTCTCTGTCACCCGGATAAACGAACACAATCACATCGCCTTTCTCAGGCTTTTGGATGCCCGGGAATTTGTAATAAGGCAATGCAATATCTAAAAACGGAATATACTGAGGAGTCGAGGGACCGTATACAAATTTATTCACAAAAAGAAAATCACCTGTCATAACTGTGTTTTCCATAGAGCCTGTCGGCACAACAAATGATGCAATCGCTAAGCCATTAATAAAGAGCACTACGATAAACGCACCAACAATGGTCTTCACCCAGGAAACTACAGTTTCCAAAGGAGTCATATTCTTTTCTTTTTCTTTACGCGCTTGGCGTCTTTTTTTGTACTTATCCCAGAGACTTTTAATCATCTTACAAATTCCGTATTATATTAATTAATCATCAATTCTCAAAACAGCGAGGAAGGCTTCTTGAGGGATTTCAACGGAGCCTACTTGTTTCATACGTTTTTTACCCTCTTTCTGTTTCTCTAAAAGTTTTCTTTTTCTTGAAATGTCACCACCATAGCATTTTGCGGTTACATTTTTACGCATAGCTTTTACATTTGTTCTGGAAATAACTTTAGCTCCAATGGCAGCCTGTATTGCTACTTCAAACATTTGCCTTGGTATCAAATCTTTCAATTTGACACAAAGTTTTTTGCCCCATTCATGTGATTTATTTCTGTGAACTATAGATGATAAAGCGTCCAAAGGTTCGCCATTGATAAGAATATCTAATTTTATCAGGTCGCCCGGACGATCTTCTATTAGTTCATAATCCAAAGAAGCATAGCCTTTGGTAGATGATTTTAATTTGTCGTAGAAGTCAAAAACTACTTCGGACAAAGGCAAATCAAAAGTTAAATCCACTCTTGTAGGAGTGATATATTGCGTATCAATTATTATGCCGCGTCTTTCCATGCAGAGCTTCATAATATTGCCTACATAATCATTGGGAGCAATAATTTGTGCTCTGATGTAAGGCTCTCTGATTTCAGAGATTTCACCCGCATTTGGAAGTTGAGAAGGGTTGTCAATGTCTAACATTTCGCCATGATGTCTGTAGACTTTATATCTTACGTTGGGAACAGTAGTTACCAAAGACTGGTTGAATTCTCGCTCCAAACGCTCTTGTACGATTTCCATGTGAAGCATACCTAAGAAACCACATCTGAAACCAAATCCGAGTGCGGATGAGGTTTCCGGTTCGTAAGTTAGTGCACTGTCATTCAAAGACAGCTTAGCCAAGGCTTCCCTTAATGACTCAAAGTCATCTGAGTCAGTAGGATAAATACCACTAAATACCATTGGTTTTACTACTTTGAAACCTTCGATAGCTGCATCGCATTGTCTTTGAAAATGAGTAACTGTGTCACCAACTTTAGTGTCGTGCAAATTACGGATAGCAGCATTAAGATAGCCAACACAGCCTGCAGAGAGCTCTTTTGTGCGGTGGCGCTGCATGTGCATGATTCCTACTTCTTCCACTTCGTAATCCTGCTTAGTAGCCATAAATCTAATCTTATCACCTTCTCTTAGCACGCCGTCAAACACACGTATATTCACGATAACACCGCGGTAGGGGTCAAAAATAGAATCATAAATTAGAGCCTTTAATGGCTTAGTAGGATCGCCCGATGGAGCCGGTATTTTACTAACTACGTTTTCTAATATCTCTTCTACCCCAATACCTGTTTTAGCGGAAGAAAGAATAATATCATCTTCTTTGCATCCAAGCAAATCCATTACCTGACTTTTTACATCTTCCATGGTAGTAGCTGCACTAGGCAAGTCTATTTTATTAAGCACGGGTATAATTTCGAGGTCGTGGTCTATAGCCATATATAGATTACTGATGGTTTGAGCTTCGATTCCCTGAGTTGCATCTACTACAAGTATTGCACCTTCGCAGGCTGCGAGCGAACGGGAAACTTCGTAAGAAAAATCCACGTGCCCCGGAGTGTCAATCAAGTTTAATATATAAGTTTCACCATCTCTTGCTTTGTATTCCATCTGGATCGCGTGCAATTTGATAGTGATGCCGCGCTCTTGCTCAAGCGGGTTATCGTCAAGAATTTGGGCATTAACCATTTCCCTTGCGGTGATTCTGCCTGTTTTTTCCAACATCCTGTCTGCTAAAGTCGATTTGCCATGATCTATGTGAGCAATAATGCAAAAGTTTCTATAATTTTTCATCTTTATCCGTATTCTAAAACAGTTTTTACTACAATCTACAAAATTACTAAAGGACAGGCACGCTTGCAATTTATATTTTATGAATTGCTCAATAGAGTTGCCCAAATATTTTTAAAATCATTTTTTTTATTATGCCTTTTAATTTACGTATAATCGCTGATATGGACGTTACACAAAGGAATTATATACTAATGAAGCCAACTGACAAAAACATAGATGAAAATAAACTATTTGAGTACTACTTACTGCAAACAGTCAAAAGATCAAAAACTCAAACCGCTAAACACTTTGGCATCTCATATCGTGAGATTAATAGAATATTTGAAAGAGAAAAATGGTCGAAAAAAGCTGAGAAATTTGAAAAAGAAATCAAATCTTTTTTTAACTCGGATATTTCCTTGCGTACTCTCTATAATTCAATTACAGCAAAGATAGAGCACTCTGACTCTTTGGAAAGTTTATCTCTTGACCAAACTGCAAAGTTAGCAACCACTCTTGTGAAGCTCATGCCTGACTTAGAGGCAGCTACCAGAAAAGAAGCGCCCACAGAGAACGAGTTGAATAAATATGAAGCAGAATTTTCTCTTCTCAGATCTGATAAAATCTGTATGGATTATATCTACAAAATTATTGAGCGTTTGAGAGACTTGAATGATAAGTCAAATCATAACAAATCGCAAAAATAGAATCCATATTTATCTTTATCGGAATAATATTGATGTACTTTTTCGCCTATACTAAAATCTATAGTTTGTTTGAATAGAGGGCCATCAAAAACAAAAGAGTGAAATTCTCCATTTTCGCCACAAGGATCAACTCCGTTCGGCAAAGCATTGATAAATTCAGTGTCTATTATTTTACCCACAAATTCTTGTGATAGCTTTGAAGCATCTACTGCGGTGACTATTGCTTTGAAACCTTGAGCTATAAAATCTTGAACTAATATAGATGTATCTTGCTGCCAAAGTGGGAAAACAGCTTCCATCTGCACTTTGGCAGACTGCTCTTCACGATATTTTCTAAGATCGTCCAGAAATATATCTCCGAAAATAGAATACTCTACGCCTGAAGCTTTCAGCTCTGTCATCGTTTGGAGCAACTGTGCCTCATATACCTTGTTATCAGGAGAGGCAGGTAGAGAAAATGTCTTTAATGGGAGACCTATGCTTTCAGCCTGCATCTTTAGAAGCTCTAAACGAACTCCGTGCATGGAAATTCTTTTAGTTTCGTGATTGACTGAAGTAAGTAGGCTTTGCACATGGTATTTTTTTTCAGATAGAACTTGATGAAGTGCAAAAGCAGAGTCCTTACCTCCACTCCAGTTAAAAATAGCTTGTTTCAAAATAATCTCCTTTCAAATGCGAGCAATAATAAGAACTTGAAAATAGCAAGTATTTAGCTAAACAACAGAAATGTATTTCAGTAAATATTGCATATAAAAAAAAGCCGCAATCCGTTAGGAGTATGCGGCTCAGGGTTATGTGCTAAGCTTGTATGAGTCAAGCTTTTATGAGTAAGGGTTGTTAGTAATAGATACGCCTATGCTGCATAAAAGTTTCAATGCAGATTCAAACATATTTTGAATATTTATCTTTATTTGCTTATGCTTAACTTTTTCCGCCTAAATTTTGTATTTTTGCTTAGTTATTTTGTAAAATTTATTTTTTGGATATACTAATATGTTCGAACCGCAACGAGAGAAACTGAGAGGTTTAGAAGCGAGAATTACGCAATTACGGAGGTTCCTTTGACATTGATGGGAAATTAAGCCTAATCAAAGAAAAGGAAGAGCTCTCACAAGCTGAAGACTTTTGGAACGATAATATAATCGCTCAGGAAATAATGCGACAGATTTCTGAAGCAAAAGAGTGGGTAAAGGTATGGGAAGACACTGATGCAGTGGTGCAAGATGCAATAGCCTTTATTGAGTTGGCAGAGGAAGAGAAAGACGAAGCTATGGAAACAGATACAAATGATGAAGTAGCAAATGCAGAAAAAATAGTAAGCGCTTTGGAAGTGCGTAAGCTTTTAGGCCATGCTGATGATGACCGCACAGCTATCCTTGCTATCAATGCGGGTGCCGGCGGAACTGAAGCCTGCGACTGGGCACACATGCTGCTTAGGATGTACGTGCGCTGGGCAGAGCGTAAAAATTATAAAGTAGTCCTTTTAGAAGAGTTAGAGGGCGACGGTGCAGGTATCAAATCAGCGTCTATTGAAATAACCGGCAAGTTTGCTTATGGTTATCTCAAAGCTGAAAACGGTGTACATAGATTAGTTCGTATTTCTCCTTTCGACTCCAATGCACGCAGGCACACTTCATTTGCTTCTGTATTTGTATATCCTGAAGTAGATGATGATATTGACATAGAAGTAAACCCTGCGGATGTGGAAATGGATACATTTCGAGCCGGCGGTAAAGGCGGACAAAATGTAAACAAAGTAGAAACAGCCGTAAGACTGCGCCACGTGCCTTCAGGAATAGTTGTTGCCTGCCAGCAGGAACGTTCGCAGTTTCAAAATAGAGAGCGTGCTATGAAGATGCTAAAATCACGACTCTACAAAAAACGCATGGAAGAGGAAGAAAAAGAAAAAGCCGCGGTGGAAGGTTCTAAAAAGAAAATCGAGTGGGGTAGCCAAATTCGTAGTTATGTATTCCAACCTTACACAATGGTAAATGACCACAGATCTGAATATAAAAGAACTGATATCCAAGCGGTAATGGATGGTGATATAGATGACTTTATCAAAGAGTTTTTGATGTTGATGGAAGGATAGGAATTAGATATTCCTCTTTATTCTTTGAAATAAATTTATGTAATAACAATTCTAAAAGAAAATATGCAGAACCCCAAAGTATTAGTTATTGGAGAGAATCTTGGTAGATGGAACGCTTCCGAAAGACCTCAGCATAGAGAATTTATGACCGGCATTGAAGCATGGGTATATGCTTTTGAAGGTGAGTTCTGCAATATTTTTGACTGTACATCTGAGTATGTAAATAGGTTTGATATAGTAATTGGGAATACAGACTTTCCGGGAAACTATCAGGAAAAGTTATCACATTTGTGCCTTAATCGGGCATCTAATGTAAAATGGGTATCGCTGATAGAGGGCTGTGCTAAAGAATACCTTATTCCAATGAAGCACATCAAAGATATTTTTGACAATTCTGATTTGATAAATGTTATCAACAAATATTCTTTGCCACTCTTTAGAACTATAAGTAGTACTAAATCTGAGTATATCGGAGTGCCTTACCCGGTAGAAAATGTTCTTAAACTTAGGAAAGATATTAAGGAGAGAAAAAAAGAAGTATTTATTGCTCCCATGCTACTAAAAAGATGGAATGACCACCTTGTTGCTCAGGCGAGCGGCTTACCGTATTTTGGAATAGAAGAACGGGAACACCGCACACTTAGGAATATGCCAAAAATGTTGAAAAAGTACGGCACTTTAAATGGAAACGTCCGTATTGATATGGTCAGAGAGTATTACAAGGATGATAAACTTGAGGTTCGCAGAGCATATACCTTAAAAGATTATTTTAAGAATCTGAGTGATACTTATTTCTGGGTCAATCTTGATCAAAGATACACATGGGCGAGATATATATTAGATGCTGCCGCTTTGGGCATACCCGTTATTACAACTAAATCTACGGGCCATGGTGAAACATTCTTTCCACAGCTTACTTTAGACAATGAGTTCGAGACGGAAAAAGCTATCGACTTAGCAAAAAGACTCGTCACAGATGAAACTTTCTACAGCGACTGTGCTAATCCGTCCATAGAGTTATTAGAAGAATTTTCTTATTCAAAAATGAGAGATAAGCTACTTAGCTTTCTTTAGAGCTTACAATCTGCTCTGCTAAAGTAATATAATTTTGTACTGCTTTGTCGATATTGAAATATTGTAAAATATAATCTCGCTCCCAAGATTCAGTGCTTTTTATTGCTTTTTTGAGCTCTTCTCTGATAGTTAAAAAGCAAATAGGTTTCTTATATCTTCTGCCGGAAAAATTATTTTGTTGTATTTCTGTTACGTTCGCTGAAGTTAGGAATCCGTCCATACCAACGTCACTATAGCCTCTTCTATCTGCAACAATTACCCTTTTATTACAACTCATAGCTTCGAGCGCAGTTCTACCTAATCCAATCACAATATCTGCCCATTCTAAATCAGGAAGTATATCATATTTAAGATTTTTATCCCCTATTCTTCTAAATTTAAGACCTAAACTAGCACATGCAAACTTGAGAGTCCTCGGGAATTTAGATCTGTAATTACTAGAGAAAAGAACATTTTTAGTTTTATGAGCTCTGGGTGTTTCTTTATAATATTCAGTATCTATTCCATTTCTAATAATATGTGGCTTTAATTTGTTGTGGTGGGCAGCTATTTCATCAGAAATGGCTACATAAGCATCCATGCCTAAAGGAGGTTGCTCTAACTTAGGAAAAATGCCCTGCATTGTAAAAATTTTACATTTAGAGTGTAAATTAGCAGAAATAGTGTTGTTGTGATTATAAAAAATATAATCAAAATTACCCTCAGGTTTGTCTAAAATAGTAGCAAACTCGCTAATTTTTTCGGACATTTTGCCTGGGTTTGGTGTCCAAACATAAACTTCATGATGTTTAGAAAATCTAAGTGCTAAGTTATAACAATATGTTTCAGAGCCTGTTGTTTTATCCAAACTATGATTCGTTAATAAAATTTTTCGGGATTCCATTTTTATAGTATTATTTCTTTAACTAATAATATTTATTGTTGATTTTAAGGCACAAAATAGTGATATTTAAGGAAATTGAACAATAAAAAAGACAAAACTTATGAATATTCAAGATTTTAGAAAACATGCACACACAATGGTGGATGAGATTGCCGACTATTTTGAGAATATAGAAGACTACTCGCCCAAATCTCAAGTAAGTCCCGGTGATATTATCAATCAACTTCCTGCGAATGCACCCAATGATGCAGAAGATTTTAATAGTATATACGCTGATTTTCAAAAGATTATTTTGCCGGGTATCACTCACTGGCAGCACCCTAAGTTTATGGCATATTTCCCTTC
Organism: Kapaibacterium sp. (SeqCode); assembly: GCA_963678775.2. Classification (GTDB taxonomy): domain Bacteria; phylum Bacteroidota; class Ignavibacteria; order Kapaibacteriales; family UBA2268; genus JBFHIJ01. The sequence goes on along the minus strand of CAXXGR010000004.1, from coordinate 248,855 downwards.
TAACAGTAGCTATCCCTCAATTTTAGGTGAAATGCTTAGCTCAGCTCTTGCAGCTCAGTGCATGAGTTGGGAAACTTCTCCTGCTGCTGCAGAGCTTGAGGAAAGGGTAATGCAATGGCTAAAAGATATGTGCGGACTCCCGAAAAATTGGGAAGGAGTGATTCAAGACTCCGCATCCACTGCTACCTTAGCAGCTCTTTTATCTGCCAGAGAGATGATGAGCGGTTACTCGATAAACAGAAATGGCTTTTCCGGAACAGAGAACTATACTATATACTGCTCCGAACAAGCTCACTCCTCTATCGAAAAGGCTGTAAAAATTGCCGGCTTTGGCAGAAATGCGTTAAGACTTATCAAAACTGACGAAAATTTTGCTATGGATGTGAGTGACTTGAAAGCAAAAATAGAGGATGATATTAAAAACGGACTCAATCCATGCTTTGTGGTGGCAGCTATCGGCACGACAGGCAGCACTGCAATTGATCCTTTAAAAGAAATAGGGGAGATTTGTGACAGGAATGGCGTGTGGCTTCACGTAGATGCTGCCTATGCAGGTTCTGCAATGATTTTGTCTGAGTTTAGACATTTTATTGATGGAGCTGAATATGTAGATTCTTACGTATTCAATCCACATAAATGGCTCTTCACCAACTTTGATTGTACTGCTTACTTTGTTAAAGATAAAGAGTCTCTTATTAGAACGTTTGAAATATTACCGGAATATCTTAAGACAAAATCCGACAGTGTAGTAAATAATTACAGAGACTGGGGTATTCCACTGGGCAGGCGTTTTAGGGCTTTGAAACTTTGGTTTGTTATTCGCAGTTTTGGTGTAGAGAAGATGCAGGAGATAATAAGAAACCAGATAAGCTGGGTGCAGTCTTTGGCAAAAGAGATGGACGCGAGAAGCGATATAGAAATACTTGCACCTGTAAGTTTAAATCTTATTTGCTTCAGATATGTGCCTAAATCCGGGTTAGAGACTGAAGAGCTAAACAGCTTAAACGCTAAGCTTATGGAAAATATAAATGCGAGCGGCAATTTGTATATGACACATACTAAGCTAAATGGGAACTTTGTAATTAGACTAATTGCAGGGCAAACTTATCTACAAAAACATCATGTGGAAGAGGCGTGGAACACTATCCGGGAAGAGATAGATAGAATATAACATTTCCGAAAAAAGCAATATTAAACATATTATATATCCTGCAGAGATAAGAACTTTTATTTCTACAGGATTTTTTTTATACCCTCCATACTTTCCAAACTATTTGAAAATACTTTGTAAACGGTTTTCTATATGTGGTTTGCGGGGATTGTACTTTGTAATTGAAATAAATGCTGCAGCGATTTTTTTGATTACAATTTAGAGGTACAGTCTTATGTGGATTGAAGTTTTTAAAACCGGACGCCATACGGATTCTTCCGGGCACACTCGAGAGTATAATGCAGAGCTTTTAGATGCTATTGCTTATGCTTACAACTCAAAAACAGAAAGCAGTGATGCTTTTCTTGCTCCGATTGTCAAAGGGCACCCTGATACAGACTCTCCGGCTTATGGCTGGGTAGCTAAGCTTGCCCGAAGAAATGACACTTTGCTCGCTAAAGTAAAAGAAATAAACTCAGACTTTGCTGAGGAAATCAAACAAGGAAGATATAAAAAAGTATCAATTGCTTTGTACCCGAATATGCTTTTGCGTCATGTGGGCTTTTTAGGAGCTGCCTCTCCTGCTGTGAAAGGGCTGGCACCTGCTGAGTTTTCTGATGCCGGAGAATTTACGGCGATGGAAGTGGAAGGCTCTCTTTTCACTGAAGCAGAGCGTGAAAATATGGAGCTTCGCGAGCAAATCGAAGGCTTGGAGCAAAATATGCGAAGACGCGAATTTACAGCTTTTGCTGACTCACTGACTGACATTAGCAATGGTGTAAAGGTTCATCCTGCTCATCGCAATACTGTGGCAGACTTACTTGAGTTAGTGCATCAATATGACCAAAAGCACGGCACTGACTTATCAGAACACACCAGAGATATGTTCAGCTCTATAAAACCGGATTATGTTGCATCGCATTTTGAGTTCACTGAAACTCAAGATGAGGCTTTTGATGATGCAGAAGTACAGCCTGAAAGATTGGACTTGCACAAAAACGCTAAAGCTTTGCAAGCGAAAGATGACTCACTCAGTTACGAAGAAGCAGTAATTCTCTCAGCTACTAATTATACATTTTAAAGGAATAGAATAATGGGAAATACAAGATTAGATTCTCTTCGCATGGTTGATCCCGTGTTGACTACTATAGCACAAGGGTATTCCAATGCAGCATTTGTTGCAGATAAGTTATTTCCAACAGTTAACGTAAGTAAAATGAAAGGCAAGATTCCTGTTTTTTCTAAGAATGCCTTTGTGATGCGCGACACGGAAAGAGCACTTAGAGCTGCTTCTAACCGCATCCCTCCTGAAGAAATAGAAATGATGGAATTTGAAACTTTTGAAAGGGATTTGGAAATAGCTCTGGACTATCTCGAAGAAGAGGAAAGCAGTGACTTCTTCCGATATGAACAGAGAAGCACCAAAGAGCTGTTAGATATATTACTTGCCGGCAGAGAAAAGGCAACGGCAGATATGGTACAAAACCCAGACAACTTTGACGATGACATGAAGATAGTTGTCAGCAGCGAATCAGAATCAATTTATGCGCCTACCGGTACTACCAATCCTGAAGATTGGATATATCACGGCCGAGATGCTATCCGCAAGCGTATCGGGAAATATCCTAATCTTATGCTAATCGGCGACATTGCAGTTAGGAAGATGCTTGATCACAATAGTATCACAGGCAAAATCCGTTACACCAATCACGTAGCAGTGAATGCTGAAATTCTCAAGAATATTATCAATATCGATAATATTATAGTAGGTACCTCTGTGTACTCACCGGACGGTACAGTGATGGAGGATATTTGGAAAGACAATATAGTGCTGGCTTATGTAGAGCAGTCAACTCACCGATCCGAATACAACCCTTCTTATGGCTATACATTCCAAAGGAAAGGCTTACCGGAAGTAGACACATACTACGAAAACGGTGGCAAGGTGAAAGTAATTCGTGCCACAGACAATTATTCTGTACAAATCACAGGCAAGGATGCCGGTTTTCTAATCGCAAATACAAATTATCACGAATAAGGAAAAATAACAATGATTAGCTCTCAAACATATAGTTCAGCTCTAACAATTAGCGTTAAAGCGGCAGAAGATATCCCACAATTCAGATTCGTAAACTATTTAGGTGGCATTTGCACCGCCGGGGAAAGAGCTCTTGGGGTTAGCTCTCTGGAAGCAAAAGCAGGAACTCAGGCAACTATAGAAACCTTGGGTACAATGCTTGTAGAAACCGTAGGTGCTGTAAGCAAAGGAGCTGCAATAAGTAGCGATACTGATGGCAAAGCTAAAGCAGCAGGAGCCGGCGAAGTAGTAAATGCTTATGCTCTTGGCAGTTGCTCCGGTGCAAGCCTAATAAAAATTCGATTAGTAATTTAAAAGGTGACAGTAATGGCTTACTCAGATGAAAACGACTTGCTGCTTGAATATTCGAGAGATGAATTAGCTGTTTTGTGTGGGGGTAATTTTGATATTGCTCAGTTGCAAAGGCACAGAGAATATGCAGATTCCATAATTGATAATAGCTTAGTTTCTCGCTATGAGATACCATTGCAGATGCCGGACATGATGGTGACAAAGCTATCAGTAGATTTGACTGTAGCATATCTATATGACTATGCCTATTCGGATGCCGGAGTGCCAAGTGCAGTAGTCTGGAGGAAGCTAAATGCTTTTCAAATGCTCAAAGACATCAAAAGTGGCAAAATAGATTTAGCTCTCCAATCAGAAAAAATCATCCCAATTACTAACGCAATACTAAGCAATAAAGATAACAAATCAATCACATTTGACATGGAGACTTTAGATGAATTTAAACAATATATGGAATAGACTTTCTGATGAGATCGGGCAAATCGCCCGGTCTCTTCGGAGCTATGCAGAAGAGTACGCATGGGAAGTTACCCTAATGACAGTTGGCTTATTGCTTCTGCTTTTTGCTTTTCCCGGCTTTGCAGAACTTAGAACTATGCTAATAGTGCTACTTGCGGAAACTTTTTGCTTGTGGCTGATTTATCGCTCATATACTATTTTAAAATCGCATTTGCCTGATTTGAATTATGGGCAACTAGCTTTGGGAGTGCATGTGTCAGTAGGTATGGTAATACTCGGCGTATATATGGGACAATACTAATTTTATAATTTCAAGGAGAACAATATCATGAAACACCTTTTTAAAATATTACTCTTAATCTCGCTAAGCTCTCAACTTTATGCTTTTGATAAATACTCTTTACACTGTGACAAAATAGTCTTAGGAGCATCACTGGACACAGCTTTTGCTCAAGTAGGCACTTTAGAAAGTGGCAATAACAGAGGTGACGTAGAAAAATACACCAAATATCTTAGTCTACCTAAAGGAAGCTCTTACTGTGCCGCAGGAGTTTACTATTGCTTTGCAAGTGCCGCACATAATACAGATGATATTCCTATTCCCAAAACAGGAGTAGCAACTAAGATCTTCACTTATGCAAAAAAATATGGTACACATGTCAAAGCTATACCACAAAAGCATGATTTGATTATATGGCGTTTGCCGGGGTCGTGGCGTGGGCATGTAGAAAGGATATATAAAGTGGAAAAAGCAGGATGGGTTAGGTCAATAGCTTTTAATACTAAAAATGGAAACAAAGAAGGAGTCTTCAAACAGAGGCGAAATTTATATCATATTCTCGGCAGACTAAAAGTGATAGGGCTTGTTGGCTTTTCCACAAAGGTGCGTAATGCTTAAATATCTGTGCAAAAGTAGCTCAATGGAAGATTCTTTTGTTAGTAAATGGTTTGGTATGACTGATAAAGATATCAGTGGTAAATCAATCTATAGTGCCGTCTCTATGCAACTTAGCTGGCATGCAGTATCCGGTTTCCCTAATGGCAAGATTTGCATTGAGTTTTCCAACGACAGACACTCTTACAGCACAGGTGCTGAAATAAATGTGGACAACACTAACAACCAAAATAATGCGGAAATAGCGCTGCTGAATAGAGTCAGTAAGTTTTGCCGCATCCGCTTTGTAAATAATGATATTACGAATGGTAATTTGGATGCAGTTTTATATTTGGAGAAGAAATAATGCCTATTAGATACATACCTTATCCACAAAGTGAAGAAGTAGATATAATTGCAAGATGGGGAGAAATCTCCGGTATTTTAGACAGTCAGAGTGATTTAGCGGAAGCACTTTCAGGCAAGTCCGATATAGACCATACACATGATCTGGAGTATGAGCCTAAGAATGCTGAGCTAACTGCTCATTTAAGTTCTGTTACTAATCCTCATAATATTAGTAAAGAAACAGTAGGCTTAAGCAATGTAGATAATCTAAGTCAACTTAGCAGAGTAGCCGCCGATTTTACCAATTTTGATTTGAAGTCACAAGTTGAAGCAGAAGATATTATCCTTATCGAAGACAGTCAAAACGGATTCGCTAAGAAATATATAAAAGCTCAAAGCTTAATCCATGAGCCTCAGGAAATACGCTTGAACAGACTCCTGCACTTCACTTTTGATGAAGAAATAAACTTGTTACCGGGCGAAACAATAAGGCTAAGCAACAAATTCGCAATTTTGCCAAATGATATATCTCCGCTTATCAAATCAGTCTTTTACTCATTACAGCAGGGAGAAAGTGTAGTCTTCGACTTACTGCTTAATAACTCAATTTTATATAATAATCTAAGTATTTCGGAGGGTAAAGGTGAGATTAGTATCGGCGAGATGCCTTTGGATTTGGGAGATACTATATCTATTATTTTAACACAGAGCGGAGTTCCTGCAAAGTATTTGACTGTTGCTGTTATGATTGAATACGGAGTAATGTCATGAAAGAGATTGGAAATATAGTAATTGGAGTAATAGTTGGCCTTCTTCTGTTTTATACTTTTGGCAACGAAACAGCAAAAGAGGCATCAACTCTTTCCATTATTAGAGATACAATAGTCCAGGTAGTTACTCCTGAGCCAATAATTATTGAAAAAGTAAAAACAAAGATTCGATACCTACACGATACGATAATTGAGACTAAGCCCTTTATAGCATCTTTGGATACTATCATTAAACACGACACAATCAAATGTTATTACGCTTTCCCAGATAACTTGTTATCATTGCACATAGCACAAACCAAAGACACAATAATTACTCATCAGATCAAGCTCACTCATACAAGTATAGTCTCCGGCCCATGGTGGCACGAGCCTTTATATATTTTAGGGGGAGTAATAAGCGGATATGCAATCAAATCTATGGAGAAATAAATGAAATCACTTACTAAAGAACTCGTTAGCCGAGGCAGCTCTCTCAGCTTCTTCAAACACATAGGGATGTTACCTAATCCGGATAAAATCCTGAGGAGCAAAGGTTATGAAGCGATTAGGAATTTGACTAACGACCCGCATGTAAGAAGTTGCATACAGTCAAGGAAAGCAGGAGTTCTATGCTTAGAAACTCAGCTACGACAAGAGCATTCCACTAAAGAAGTCTACAGATTTGTAAAAGAGACGCTAGCAAAATTGGAAATGCAAAGCATTATAAGAAATATTTTAGAAGCACCTCTTTATGGATTTCAGGTTTTGGAAATTATTTGGTCTAAAAAAGGGAAATATTACTTACCTAAAAAAGTAGTTGCTAGGCCTCAAGAGTATTTTGAAATAGGCAACGACGGAGAGATGTATTATAAAGCGAACAGTGGCTCAGGCTTGCAAAAACTACCGGATTATAAGTTCCTTACAGCAATTTATGAGCAAACCGCTTCAAAACCTTACGGAGAGTCTTTGCTTTCTAAATGCTTTTGGCCGGTTACCTTTAAGACTGGGAGTATTCGGTTTTGGGTAAATTACATAGAAAAGTTTGGGATGCCCTTTGTCATTGGTAAATACGAAAGGAATGCCAGCCAGGAAGAAGTACAGAAGTTAGCAGAAGTCTTAAGCGAGATGTCAGACGAAAATGTTGTAGTTTCTCCTGAGGATATTACAATCGAGATGAAAGAGACTAACAAATCCAGTTCTGCAGATTTGTACCATACGATGATAAAACATTGCAACTCGGAAGTGTCAAAAGCGCTGCTATCTCAAACTTTAACAACGGAATTAGAAGGAGGATCGTATGCAGCAGCAGAGACACATTTTAAAGTGAGAGGAGAGATTATTCATGCGGATATCAGCATGGTAGATAATCTCATAAATTCCCTGATTGGCATGATTGTTACTCTCAATTTTAAACAGACAAAAGCTCCAATCTTTGCATTGCTAAGGAGTAATGCAGATTCAGAGAAAATATGGAACAGAGATATTGAATTACTAAAATCAGGGAAAATATCTTTTACAAAAGAGTATTGGATAGAAAATTATGGTTTGAATGCCAATGATTTTGTTATTAATACAGTATAGACCATGAAATACAAAAATATTTGTTTCGTGTGTATATTTAACTTGACATTTATAAGGAATTTATGTAATTTCTTATCCAATGTCTTAAAAGCCGGAGATGTTATATGTATAGTAAAATTCTAAATAGTATGTTTTTGTTATCAGCTTTAGTGCTGGTTTCCTGTAATATGCCGGATAATCCTATTAATTCTGCTTATTCACCTAATATTGTGCAAGTAGAAGAAAAATGGGAATCTGACTTAGTATCATTGAGCAAGCAAAAGAAAGTTTACTATAAAGAATTTGACAGAGACGGAAATATTTTACTATACGTAGAATTTGGAGATAATTCGGACACATCTTCTAAATCCATATTTACTTATGAAGACAATACATCTACTGAGCATTTTATTAGTTTCACCGAAGATGGCACTGTGTTAGAAGACAGTCAGATTAAATGCATCTACGACAATTCTAAATTAGTTGAAAAAAAGAAATATGATAACAACGGTGAATTAGAAAAGAGTTGGACTTATGATTATAATAATCGTGGCCATTTAGAAACAACGACTCAAAAAGATATGTCTCAAGGCAGTTCTTTTGTTAAAACCAATAATAATGAATATAATAATTTTGGCGAGCTTACCGGCATATCATATCAAATAGAGGCAATCGGAGACGTAAATCCTAACCAAGCTGAAATTGAAAAAGACAGTATAGTTTATCTATCCAATAACTCAATTGAGTTTTATAAAATTGATAAAAATGGTGAAATAAATAAAGTCTATTCTTATATCTATGACAAAACAGGTAAAATAAGCGCTGAGTTAATTTCTGACTCCAAAGGTGCTATTCAAAACCGATATGATTACTATTACTCTTATTTTAAATAAACATTTCAATATTTCCTTAGTATATAGATAAAAACTCCATATCAAAATTTGATTTGGAGTTTTTTTACATATATGTATATTAAACAGAACCTCTTTTGAGTTGGCATCCTGCTGTGAATAACTATCGGATAATAGAACACTCTTATTGAATATTGTAAGCAAGAAAATATAATTTCTTATTGAACAAGTGGGGCAAACCCTTTGCTACTCAACAGAAAGTAAGATTTACTGACCATAGCAATGGGTGATGCTCTTTAGTCCTACGGAGCTTCTAAAGGAATTCAGACTATTCTAATGACAAATATAGTATTAGGAATTGAATATAAAATACTAATATCCAATTCCCTTTGTATTGTTCCGATTCGTCACTATAAAAGATGAGCTACAACAATTACACTAAAAACTTGTAGAAATATGTGCAAACATTTTTTTATCTTGGTTAAGTAGTTGCTCCTTTTCTACTTAAAATACATCCAATATTATCTTTGATATTTTCAAAAAAGCCATACATAAATACCCAACCGATTGCTGAAGTCACTGTAAGTCCGATATATCCTTTAAAAAATACAAATTTAGGGATTAGCCCTACAGGGGAGTACCGCATCATATAGCTATTTAAATCAGTGCCTAAGCTAATAACAATAAACAGCAGAAAAGCTGCATAAAAGCTATATTTATCAAACTTAGTAAGATTTAGGTTTTCTGCTTCTTCTCTATATTCAAAATTGGTAACTGCCCAGCTGGAGATTCTTCTCATGCGGTAGTAAAGTGCATATAGACAGAATGAGATAAATGCGACTGTCCAGGTAGTAGAAGAAACACCGTAGCTATTTCCTATTATCTCACCCGAAGACACATATCCTGCGGCAACGGCAAGCACGAAATACTGCAGATTGCGTAATACAAACCTCAACTTTGCTTCATTCACAAATTTCTTCAATAGGAACCATGCAGGGATATAGACTGCAATAAGATAAAAAGCCATGAGAAAAAGAAAAGTGAAACCAAGAAAGCCTACGTAATAAAAGATATCTTTAATGAGTATAAAAAGTTCCATAAGTACCTACTTCTATGAATATTAACCTAAGCCTACAATTTAGAAATATTATTCAAATTAAGGAAACATTTTTTTGATTTCCTATTCAATTTATATTTACTTTAGAAACAATCGTCTTACTCAAAATATGACAAGGGCTTAAAGTTGTTATCTCTCTTAATTTATCGGTAATAATCAGGAATTTGAAATTGATATAATTACGATAGTCCTACGCTGAGAAAGAAAAATTTATTATTTTAATAGTGTTGAATTAATAGATTGAATGTGGCTATTGGTAGTTAGTAAAATATATTAAACAATATTATATTTAACGGATTTTAGAGCCTTAGCCAATTAGCACCCACTGCTAACCCTCCCCGTGTTTTCCTTTGGAAAACCCTACCCTCCCTTGTCATGGAGGGTGGAGATGCAGGGAAAATATATAAGAAATAAGTCTCCTTGGGGAAAGCGATGTGCTGGGCTAGAGTTTACCCAGAGCATAGCCCGAAGGGAAGTAGAGATTTAGAGGATTTCAGAGCCTGAAAGGCTCAAAGATAATAGCCCATGGCAACGCCATGGGAAAAGAAACACCCAGAATTATTACTATGAGGAACGTTTTATGAAATATATCATTTACTTATTACTATGTTTTTCATCGTTTTATGTTTGTAATGCGGAAAAACAATGGGTAAAAAAACATTACAAAAATCAAGATCAAGTCAAAGCTTTAAAGGTTATTGACTCCACTAAAATTATTGCTATAGTAGAGAATGTCGGATCATCAAAAATATATAAATCTTATGATGCAGGAAATTCTTGGACTAATACCTATAGCCATTATTACCCGGCACATAATGATTCAGTAGCAATGATTTCAATTGGTTCTTGCATTTTAGATTCATTACACTATTATATCTGCATGTTCCCTCAACCGGTATTAGATATTACAACGGATGGAGGTCAAACGTTCTCAAGAGTAGAGTTTGGTCAAATATCATCTAATAAAAAGAATTATTGTTTAGATGTGTCAATGTATAACAGGATGAAGGGATATTTGATTACTGTTTACAATATTGTAGTTACAAATGATGGCTGGAAAACATTTACAATATATGATAAACCTATTAAATATCGAGCTACAAGCAACCCTTCATTTTTTATTGATTCAACAAAAATTGCTACTATAAAAAATCGGGGAAGTTCTAATCAATTTCTTGAATTTAATTTAGGAACTGGTGAATGGAAAGATTATAATGCTGAAATACAGCCTAAAGAAGGAGAGTTCCCTTTTACGATAGTTGGTGTTGATTTTATTACTGATTCTATAGGATATGCAGCAGGTATGCAACGAGTGAATGATACAACAAAAAACATCCATTATGGATTAATCTGGAAAACAATGGATAGGGGTAGAACTTGGGAAATTATCTATAACGAGTTACAGAATCCTAGATTTGGTTTATCAGAGATTCATTTTACGGATAGCTTAAGAGCTATAGCCGGTGGAGACGGAGCAAAATATATGCTTACAGAAGATGGTGGCAAAACTTGGGAATATGTAATATTTTATGATTATTTATATGCTATGTCCCAAGATTGTGTTTACTGTGGTGACTATCCTATTGCTTGGTTTTTTTCAGGCGGTGCTTTTCGCTACGAAGAAGTAACCGGCATAACGGAAGGTATATTTAAAGAAATAAGTATAAAGCCACTTCAAACCAATAGCGAGTATTATTTAGAAATTGAAGATCCCAAATCGAGAGAGTACGAGATAATATTCTCAGATGCAAACGGGAAACACATTACAACACCGCAAATAGTAAATACAGCAATATCAAATTCTTCAAACTCAATAGACTTAACTAGATTAAGTTCAGGGACATATTTCTATATGATAACCTGCAACAACTCACTAATCTCTACCGGGAAGTTTGTAAATGCGAGGTAGGAGCCTTAGCCAATTAACACCCACTGCTAAACCTCCCCGTGTTTTCCTTTGGAAAACCCGATACTTACCCAGAGCGAAGGGAAGTAGAGATTTAGAGGATTTTGGCACGTTGGCTATAACTCTCTCACCGTATTTTCTTAGCCTTTTTGCGTAATAATTACACCGCTGATAATCAGAACACCGCCTATCAAAAAGATATAGGAGGGTGAATAAGCAAAAAATATCATGGTTAATATCGTTGTAAATACCGGCTGTATGTTATTAAATACAGACACTTTTGATGCATCTATCTTCGTTAGGGCAAAATACCACAAAGCGTAACCAACTGCGGAAGTGATAGCTCCTAAGTAGAATATCTGAAGCCATTGCACTCCTGTGATTGCACTGAAAACAAACTCTGCCGGGTGCAGAAGATAAACCGGGATATAGCATAACAGTCCCATTATCATTGCCATTCCGGTCATGTAGATGGCGCCGTATTTTCTAGAAAGGGTTTTGCCAAGTATAGTGTAAATAGCCCATGAAAAGCTGGCAGTCAATGCCATCATGTCTCCAAGGAACGAATCTGACCCGAAGTCGAAGCCTTTTTCTGCTAAGATTAATACAGTGCCGATGATGGCAACAAAAATGCCGCTTGTTCTTTTCCAGTTGAGTGCCTCTCTCAAAAACACAGTTGCTATTATTAATACAAAAGCAGGGGTTAGTGCGTAAGCTAAAGCAACGTTTGGAGGAGAGCTAAGTTTAACACCTGTGAGAAACAGTAATTGATTTATAGGAATATTAATTATGCCGAGTAAGAGGAATTTCCACCAGTCTGCTTTGTCTAAAGGGCGAAGTTTTTTCTTCTTTATAAATAAATAGCCTGAATATATGGCTGCAGCTATTAAAGCTCTATAGAGCAGTACAGTGGCAGGAGGCAGTTCCATAGTAACCGATTTCGCAAGGACATGAGTGCCCGAAGCTATCAGCTGCTGTAAAATAAGTAATAGATACATTAGTCGAAAATCTCCGATATCGTGGTGTGTTGTGCTGCATAGTGATATTTCAGCACTGCTTTTTTACATTCATTTTTATATTGTGAGGCATTGCCGAGAAGTAAGCTGCATTTCTCTGCAAAAAGCTTTTCATCTGCATTGATAGGTAGTAACTCGCCTATTTGATATTCTTCCAAAACCTGACGCATTGCAGGCAAATCTGATACAATTGACGGGAGTTCTGCCATAGCATATTCAAAGAGCTTATTGGGCAAGGCAAGCTCATAAGAAAAGCTTATTGGTTCAATATAAACAATACCAATATCTGCGGCACAAGTCCACGTATGTAAATCTTTATAATCTATTTTTCCTATGAAGACTACGCGTTTTTGCATGTTTTCTAATATGACAGTCTGCTCAAATTCTTCCTTATAGCTACCCTCTCCGGCAATAACAAGGACTGTACTGTCTAAATGTTTGAGTGCGTTGAGAGTAGGGAGCAGACCTCTGCCTTTGAGTATCATTCCCTGATATAAAATTATTTTTGTATCTGCAGGGATATTAAACTCTCTGCGGATAATATTAGACTCTTTTTTTTCTTTCGCATAAGGCAGATTCATTACTAATGAAAATGGTTTTTTAGTGCGGAAGTGCTTCTTCAAATATTGAGCGTCCAAATCTCCGGAGACAACAAAATGATTCACATATCTGATATAGTATTTTTCCAGATAAGTAATCACCAGTTGCTTTAGTTTTTGATTTGAAAGTGGGCCCAATGCGGAGTATATTTCGCGAGAATCGTAGATAAGTTTTGCAAAGCATCGTCTTGCTATCTGGCTTGCAGCAGGCAAAACATAAAAATCAGAAGCCCAAATATTTCTACAGTTAACTTTTAATTCTGTCGCTTGCCGTTTAAACTCACTAATTTGCCTATAAACACGTTTTCCCTGTAATTGTATAGGAATAAACTCCACTCCATCCGGCAAATTAGGCTGCGAACTATTCACCGCAACATACAAGATACTTTTACCAACACTGCTAAGGTAATTGATAATATTTAACGTCCGAGCATCCGTAGCGGGGTCGGTCATAGATATAAAAATAATATCGTAAGTTTTGTCTGCCATAATGTGGTAAAGATAAGGAATTTGCTTGAAAGTTTTATCGATTATGTGGGAAATGCTTTTGGCAAAATAGAGTAAGAGAGCATCACTGCTCGCTATATATAAATTGTGATAAGGAGTTGCTTTTTACTTTGTGTGTAGTATATATCTTATATCTAACGTAAAATCTAAATGGTATCAATGACGTAAAGCTACCTAAGTTAAACCTTGATTCAAGAGGTATAGACATCTTATCCTATCAATAAGCGATTCTTGCAGTCTACTTTTCTTCCAGTTCAGAGCGTTTTAGCTTTTTAGGAAGAACATATCTGTTTGGTGGTATTTTAGTTTCGTAGGGTTTGCTTACTTCTCGCTTTTCAGTAGTATCAGGATTCAAATACTGCAAATTTTTCCGCATGATTTTGGAAGTTTGCACAAAAGCATCGAAGAAATTATCTGTATTTTGAGGTTCTTCTGTTATTGTTTTATTATTTAACTCAGCTTTCTTCTTAGTGACTGCTTTTGGCTGTTCATTTATCTCTTGAATAACGTGAAGTGGAACCTGCTCTTTCATCTCAGGTTTATGGGCATCATTCGATGTAAGTTGTATCTCTTTCTCTGTTATCTCTACTTCAAATAACTCTAATATTTCTAATGAACTGAAAAAAGACAGGTAAGGGATATAAATTTTATGGTCTATAATTATTGCAGGCTGCAGCATTTGTGCCATTCTCATGTTTTTAGCAGACTCAAATACTACGAAAAATGAACCGGGGGCAAACTTAAGCAGTTTATCGCCTTTTGCTATCTCATGCGTATTAAGCGTTTTATATCCTAAAACTCTCGCTATTTCGGGTATGGTGATATATGGTGATTTGTTAATCAAGCGCACTGATGCAGTTTTCGTACCAATGCCGGTGTTCACTATTTTATTAGGAATCTCACTGGCATCAGCAAAAGTAAAAATGCAAAGCATCAGTAAATGTGCAAGGAATTTCGTCATAGCAAAAGCTTTTGTTTGTTGGATTACTTATACATGTATATATCGGTAATTTCAAGATAATATTAAGCTTGTAAAGTAGCAAGCTATTTTATGTGTAAAGGTATATAATATTTATCGTTTATTCCAATTTTGTATTGGAAATTTGGGATTATTTTTTTCCATATAAAAATGCTATACAGATATTATGTATTTTTCTTTATATTGCAAATAAAAGTAATATCAGGATAGATAATGGATATTTTTGACGCAAAACTGGACTTTGATTTTGACTCAAACCACTTAATTCTTAATAAAATAGCATATATAGATGCATTCTCAGGTGAGTGGAATAATGCGGTAAATACTAAATCAGCATTCTACATAGAGCAAAAGAAACTGGCAGTTCCCGAAAAAATATTTTCACTGGTGACAATGGATATCGGTGATATTCACAAAGATAGAGTCCTGGAAATACTTAACAAAAAGGCACTTCCCGCTTCTGATAAAGAAAATATGATTATAGCTTTTAAGCAGTCATTGACCATCCTTGAAAAAAATTATAAGCAAATAAAGTTAGCACCAAACTATCTAAAAGGGCTTCATCAAAGGCTCTTGCAGGATAAAACGTCTGAGATAAATACGCGTGGAAAATATAAAACTATTCCTAATCAATTTATCGCTTTGGATGAGCAAGGCAGTAAAAAAGTGCTTGCAGAAACTTCGCTACCTTCTAATGTAGCGAGCGACATTAGCTCTTTACTGGAATGGCTGAATCTTAATATCAGTCAAAAAAAATATCATCCTTTGATCTTGGCTGCGCTTTGCTATTATGAGATTATTTCTATTCATCCTTTTCAATCTGCAAATAGTGCATTTGCAAAAATCATCTTAAATCTGCTATTGCTTCAGTCAGGTTATGGATTTATATATTATATATCTCAAGAATCGTATTTTAGAGAAAATAAAGAGAACTACTATGCTGCTTTACTTTCAGGACTTTATAACAGAGGTAAAGGAATTGAAAATATAAGCAACTGGCTGATTTATCTATTAGATGCAATGATTTACGAAATCAAACAGTTGAAATCAGCAAAGCACGAATATGATAAAAAGGGAGTTTATCTAAATAAAAGGCAGAAAAAAGTATTGGATTTTATCAATGCTTCTCAGCCTATAAAGCTTGCAGATCTCTCCGATAAGTTCAAGCGCATCTCTGTGAATACTCTTAAAAAGGATTTGGCTTATCTCAAAAATGAGGGCGTTTTAGCAACTCACGGTAAAAATAAAGGAACTGTTTATTATATCAGCGATTAAACTAAATTAAAAGAAATATTTTGTCTGAACTAAAAAGTCTAATTGCACATTTTAGTTACTCTGATACTGATGCGTCTGTTCTGCTTACGTATTTTCTCAACATCTGTGCGAGGCATTTTTTTTGCTTCTTCATAACTTGGTTCTTTTACTTTAGGCATAGTAGCACCTAAGCCTACGGCACCAATAATTCTATCATTTCTTACACCCTGACGGCTTAACCATTCTCGCACTCTCTTAGCCCGTAACTCGGATAGTCTTTGATTTGCGTAAGTGTTTCCTTCGCTGGAGGCATGTCCTTCGATAATAATTTCCATATTGTCACATTGATTAATATATTCAAGCATTTTAGCAAGACTTATAGCTGTTTTGGGGTTGTTGAAGTCAAACCTGCTCGAATTAACAAGAAAGTGGATGTCGGGAAAGTCTGTGCGAATAATCTTAGCCGGTTCGGCAGGGCAGCCATTCTTCCCACGCTCTAAAGAGTGAATACCGGCTGTAAGAGGGCAGTCATCCACACCATCTATAATATCGTCTTTATCAGTATCAGGATCGTTTGGATCAGTTCTTGTGACGTTAATTTCTTCAAAGTCATTAAGCATATCTGCGTCTGTGTCCACCAGTTTAGGATTTGTCTTGTGTAGTAGTACTTCTAATCCGTCAGATATTCCATCTTCATCAGTATCCAAGCTAATTGGATTAGTTTTGTACAATTCCAACTCTTTAAAGTCGCTTAGCCTGTCATCGTCAGTGTCTTTTTCTATGGGATTAGTAGAGAATTTAAGCACTTCGTCCCCATCGGAAAGGCCATCACCATCGGTGTCAGCAATTAGCGGATTAGTCATGTACTCTAACACTTCCTGCCCGTCATTTAAGAAATCTTCGTCAGTATCTGCTATATTAGGATCAGTTTTGTAAACATTAATCTCTTGATAATCTTCCAAGCCATCTCTATCCGAATCTACCAGTAATGGATTGGTAGATGAAGTTGTAATCTCGTATCCATCATTAAGCCCGTCATTATCTGAATCCGGAAGAGTAGGTTCTGTTTTAGAAATGAAGACTTCGTCTCCATCAGTCAACCCGTCGTGGTCTGTATCTAACAAAACCGGGTCGGTGTTGTATAAATTGATTTCATCACCATCTATCAACCCGTCATTATCTGAATCCGGATTGATAGGAGAAGTTCTACGGGTAATCTCTTCGCCATCTTTGATACCATCGCTGTCACTGTCTTGCATAAGAGGATTAGATTTATAAACACGAACCTCTTCATAGTCAGTAAGGTTATCCCTGTCCGTATCAATATTCAAAGGATCTGTTCTGTGTTCGTTAACTTCTTCGCCGTCTTCTAAGCCATCTCCATCAGTGTCTTCTTCATACGGGTTCGTGCCTAACTTCTCTTCCTCTGAATTTGTCAGCTCATCGGAGTCAAAGTCGTCATTTGTAAAGAAATAGTAGCTCAGTCCAAGCCCAAAAGTCATATATTTATCGTCAGAGGGACTGTCTTCATGAGATAAATCGTCGAGGTAGTCAGTGCCTGTAATTCTATAGAGGGCCTTGCCGCTAATTACTATATCTTGTGTAATATTAATCTCGAAACCAAAACCGACAGGAAAAACAATTTTAGATTTTTTATATTTTCCCATGTAGTTGTTAGGCAGTGTGCCGCCATTACCGGACACACCGGAGCGAGGCTCCCAGTCGAGATATGATAGCCCTGCAATAATTGAAGGGACAATGTCTTCTTTAGTAAATAAGTTATATGCAAAAAGCAAATCGAAAGAAGTAAGCCTTACATTGTTTTTCGGCTGGATAACTGATAGGAGTTTATTACCGTTGAGATCCTTAAAGAAGTCTCCATATTGGGCATTTTCGCCATAATAATTATTGTATTTATCCAAGTAGACCAAATCAGTTTTAAAGATGATAGCACCTAAACTAAAAGAGCCAATAACAGAGAACTCGTTCAAGATATTATATTTTAAATAAATGTCTCCATTAAGTCCAAACTGATTATCAGTAAACTCACCCCAATATTTGACAAAACCAGCATTAAAACCAGCAGAAAGCCTTTGTGCTTCACTCTTGGCAAATAAAACAGGGGTACAACAAACTAATAAAATCAATATTAATATACTTGAATTTTTCATTGGCTTTTTTATACAATTCCTAATTGCTATGATAAACCCGAAACCGCCTAAAGTTTCAGTCTTTAGTAAATATTAACAAAAGTTCGAGGTTCTTAGTAAGAAATGACAATATACAAAAAAGGCTACTTAAAAGTCAAACGAAAGGTTTTCTATATTAATAATAATGCCCAATCCTAAAAATAGTTGACAGAAAAGATTTGAAAATTAGCAAACACTGCTAACCCACCCCGTGTTTTCCATTGGAAAACACGACCCTCCCTTGTCATGGAGGGTGAAATATAGGGGAAGTAGAGATTTAGAGGATTTTAGAGCCTGAAAGGCTCAAAGATATTAGTCCATGCAACGCCATGGGAAAAGAAGCAAATAAACTCAAAATACCTAAATCGCGCGAAACGAGGTATACTGGTCTTGCTATAGAGTGTGAAATACTTGGGAAAATATAAAAATATATCCCAGTAAATTCTGAAGGAAAACTCGTGCTACATATCTAAGCTTATTAGCCTTTTTATAAAAGGTATTCTAAGTTTCTTTCTTCTATAAAAATCAAATAATTCAGCACATGGGAAATAAAAAATGGCTAAAATAAGCTGAGCATATACATTTGATGGGAACGCATAAACAGATAGCAATATATATGTAGCCAATGGCATCAGCTTGGTAAGAATTGTCCTAAACTCTTTGCTTCTAAAATCAAAAGTTTGATTAAATATGAACTTTGAAAATAGTAAAGCTAAAGCAAATATCACGTTCACTTTAAAAAAACTACTTGCAACTGCTGTGAGTGACAGTATATCTAATGACCAGAGTATAACGAGATTTTGGATAAACAGAAATAAGACAATTAAGTATAATGCTATACTTTCAGCTAATCTGATTTCCTCCAAATTAATAGGCAAACGCTCTAATTCTGCTTTATCTGTATTAACAAAAAATCCAAGATACAGGAAAGGATATACAATAATGTCAAGATTGCTCATGGCAGGAGCAATATACACTCCTCCCATTTTACTTAATGTTAGAATAATCGGATAAAACAAAATCAACATCAAAAGATTGTTTCTAGTAAAGATATAATATTTGATGATAGTCCACATTAGTCCATATCCTGTTTGTTTTTTAGTCTGTCCAGTAAATAATCAATTAGAGAAATCAGGAACATAAATGCAATACTTACTACTATTTGTAGAAAATGATTATCAGCATCGAAATTTGCATCAGAAGTAATCAGTAAATTTGCTGCTATTACTACGAATATGCCAACAATAGAAGCAACTAAATACTTAGGATTTATGTACTTAAATATTGCCCAGACTCTTAATATGAGCATAGCCATTTTTGCTATAAGGCTGAGTAAAAATGAAGAAATACATATTCAGCATAAAAAGGAGACTTAAAATTGCATCCGGTTCAAATGTGTCACTCATAACAAAAGTCAAAACTGACATCACCAGCAACAAATAGAACAATCTGGGGAATGCTTCCTTTTGTGTAAAATAGTATTTTAAAATCTGTATCATCCGGCACCTAAAAGCATATTTCTATTCTTTAAAGCAATTATATAATCAACAAATGATATGAAAGTCAATGGGATTGTGTATATAAGAAGACTATAAATAAGGTTGCTTTCTATTGATTCCAGCGCTGATACTCGCTTTACTAAAAACATAATCAATACAAACATTGCTATTGATATTATGCTCATGACTACTAACTTATATTTTCCTCTTCTAAAAAGCATCACTTTGCCAAATACAAATAATATCATATACATCACTAGTGAAGAGCGCAGAAGTTCAATCATATCTGCATTTACATCATCTGACAAGAAAAATATTTGCAGACCAAATACTAATGCCAAACCGGCTAAGTAGATATAAAAACAAAAAATCTTAGTAATCCATAATTTATTAAATCCAAGTGGCAAAGCTAAATCAACAGATTTACTGAATTGCTTGTTACTAGTCACTGCAAACATGTCCAAATAAGGTAGCATAACAGCAACCCATAAATTTGATCCAATACCGAAATCTTCAAATATATATGTCTCTAACAGAAGCACAGCTGTAATTGCAGCCAATATTGGAAGACCGTGCCGGAAAAACACAAGATATTTTATAATTGCTAACATCATGCCCTCACGATTTTATTTCTATTGAGATATTGTGATATAAAGTCCGCAGATAGCATCAACACCAATGCTTCAATATTTACCTGGATAAGATCTTCTGCCTTAATCAGAGAACCATACATTGAATCATCCGGTATAGTAGACTCCAACATATAAAAGGTGACAAAGACAGCTAATGCTAAATATGCAGCATTCGGGATATTAACAAATGTACTTTTGCTGCTCAAGTATTTGATTTTGCCAAAGCCTGAAATCATAATAAATATCAATGATAAAGCCTGCAGAGTCAGTTTCATTACTTCAGTTACATTTTTATCCATAATTTCTGCATAAGCATAGAATGCAAAAAGTATGTAAAACAAATAAACCAGAAAGCTAAAATACTTAGCCATTTGCAACTTCATGAAGCTCAACGGCAAAGTCGTATCTATAGAGTCAAATTTCGGAGTATAGATACCAAAACAATCAAACATATAGCAGTAAGCATATATCAGCCCGGCAGTTGTTACTCCAACCATATTCTCCGCTTCTCTGCCAATCATAAATGTAAATAAGAAGATAAACAACAGAGTAGCCGTCTGCAGCAATAGCCCATACTTATAAAAAAGATAATATCTGATAATATGTAACATATCTGCCCCCGGCACTTAATGTTTTGTTTAGCCGATTACTAACTTATTTCTATTCAAATACATCGTAAAAAAGTCCAAAGATGTAAACAGCAGAAGCACTGCCAGATTTCTTATTAAATAATCTAAATGTGGAATATACCCGTTGAGATTTATGTGATCCGGAGTAGGTGAACTAAACCTATAATATATTCCCAAAATCCCTAAAATCAAGTAGACAATATTTGACAGATTTATAAATGAAAGTTTCGATCCAATAGATATCACTTTACTACTAGCAGAAGCAAAAATGAATGTAAAAGCAAAAGCGCTCATTAAAGAACTCATAACAGGTAAAATTTCAATTCCAAAAATGAGTGCGTATAGTGCAAAAATTGAGAAATAAAAGGCTAAGTAAATATAATAACTGATATACTTTGCTGCATTCAAACTTGTCTTGCTGATAGGTAAATCATTATTGATTACATCAAATTTTTGTTTCCGAACAAATCCTGTGAAGATTGACCAATAGGATACTATCAAGCCACCTGTAATGAATGAACTAATCTCTATAATATCACTTGCAAATACTAGTGAATACAAGGACATAAGCAACAGTATACCTATTTGCAGCATGAGACCATACCTATATGTCATATAATATTTTATTACTTGTAGCATAATCACCTCTTATTTTACCTTAAGCAACAGAAAGTTTATTTCTATTCAAATACATAGTAAAAAAGTCCAATGCTGTAAACAGCAGAAGCACTGCCAGATTATGTAGAATAATCACTGTAGTTTTTGACTCAATCCCCATCTGCGAATATATTTCAGAATTATCACCAGCATAATACATAAAAGCAGAAACAGCAGCACATATATAAATCAGATTTGGAATAATTAAAATAGTCTTCTTATCCGTCAGATAGATAACTTTTCCAAACATAGAGATAATGAAGTAAATAAAAGAGAAACCTTCAAGAATATCGATACTTAAATCTAGCATATTTATACCTTGAACTGCACCAATAGCAAGTATTCCTGCAGCATACACAGCATAATAAATATAAAAACTTGTAAACTTAGCTACATTCATTTTTATAAAACTTAAAGGTAAATCATATATAATGCTATCAAATTTGTCTTTTTTCCAAAGTCCATTAAAAATTATCAAATAAGGCATCATTAGACCTGCAGAAAGCATTCCCATCGAAAAACTAATCTCCCGACCAGTTATCAAAGTAGTCAGTATTATTAAGGCAAGCATCGCAAAGACTAATACTAATCCATACCTATATGTCATATAATATTTTATTACTTGTAGCATCCCTACCTCAATTTTGTCAGAACTATTTCCTGTATTGTCATAAAATGCGAATCTTTGACTTCTATGTTAAGCTCAGCAAAATGCTTTCTGCATTCTTCATAATCATCTGTAGTGATAGTAAAGAAATCGGATTTATCTTCCTGTTTTACTATAAATGGTTTGCTGTCCATCTGGCTTGAGATATTTAGATCAAATTTGCGCCATTTTTCTATCATGTCTTCTTTGTATTCGCTTGACATGATTTTACCATTATCCAGTAAAGTTACTTTATCCACCATTCTTTCTATTTCAGGGATAATATGAGTTGAGTAAATAAGAGAGTGTTCTTCATTTTCCATATACTCATAAAGAAGCTCTGCAAAGTCATCTCTCACAATCGGATCTAAACCATCCATTGGTTCATCCAGTAGTAGTAGATTTGGCTGTTTAGCCAGCTCACCAACTATAGAAAGTTTCATTTTCTGCCCTTTAGACATGTGATGAATTTTATCATCAAGATCCAGGTGCAAAACTTTTGCTACTCTGTGGCACAAGTCCCAAGACCAGTTTGGATAAAAAGAAGATAGAAATTTCAAATGCCTCATCGGTTTTGTGTAGTAGAATCTTGGACTGCTATCAACAAAACCAATCTGAGTTTTCCATTTTTCATGATTCTTTTTTGTATCATATCCCATTACTTCAATAGCACCGGAATAAGGAGATAAAAGCCCTGCGATCATATTCAGTGTAGTTGTTTTGCCGGCTCCGTTCCTTCCCAGATATGCCATAGCCATACCTTTTTCCAGTTCCAAATTTATAGGACCAAGCTCAAATTTGTAAAATTTGATAGCAGTATCATTCATCTTAATTGAAAAATCCATCACTTACTCTCCAAAATGTTTTTCAGAGTTTCTGAAATTTTTGATTTGTTTATGCCTTCGCTCAAGGCTTTATCTATTAGAGGCGAAACGGCAGATTCTAAGTCGTCTAGTGCCATATTCTCCTTGGAGCTGTCACTAATTTTATTGACAAAGTAGCCTTTACCTACTCTGGCATATATTAGCCCTTCCGCCTCTAAAGTTTCGTAGGATTTCTTCACAGTGATAACACTGACCCGAAGCTCTTTAGCCAGCTTGCGAATAGACTGCAAAGGCTCTCCTTCACCTATCTTTCCCGATAGGATATAAGAGCGCACCTGCGAGTATATTTGCCTATGAAGTGGCTCGGCAGAACTTTCTGTTATACTGATGTGCATGAAATCCCTACGTGTCATTACTGTATATATTCAATATATACAGTTGGCGAATACTTTCCAAATATAATTTCTAAATATGTCAATATTTTTTACTGTAAAGTGAATATAATCTCAACTTATATTATTTTAGAGCGTAGAAGTTGGAAGGGAACCTCCGTTTAAAACATTTGATTATTAATAAAGACAAAACAGAATGTATAGGAGGGTAAGTAATATATGATAAGCTCAGCGCTAACCCACCCCGGTTTTTCGTAGGCGAAAACCAGACTCTCCTTTGTCATGGAGGGTGAAATGCAGGGGAAATATTATAAAAATAAGACTCCCAGGGCAAAGGGATGTGCTGAGCTAAAGTTTACCCAGAGCATAGACCGAAGGGAAGTAGAGATTTAGAGGATTTTAGAGGCTGAAAGCCTCAAATCAGTAGCATAGGACAGCGCCCTATGATGAAATCCCCCACCACCCCTCAGTTTTTTAACCGAGCGGAGCAAGGTGTTGATTTAATTTAAGATATGGATTACGCCCTTACAGGGCTTAATATAAATTGGAAAAAAACTCTTTCCCAGGGCTTCGCCCTGCGCTACTGATTACAGCCCTACGGGCTGATATTTCTAACTATAGGGAGTACAAATATGAGTCAGTCACTTACGGAAGTCTATCTACACATCGTTTTCAGTACAAAACATCGAGAAAACCTAATTGATGTAGATATTGAAAATGAGTTACATGATTATATTGGAGGAATTTGTAAAAATATAAAATGTAATCCTGTCAAAATCGGTGGAGAAAGAGATCATGTCCATATCTTGTGTATGTTATCAAAAAATGTAACAATTGCAAAGTTGGTTGAAAATATTAAAAAATCATCTTCAAAATGGATAAAAGACAAAAATCAGAAATATAGTAAATTTTATTGGCAAGACGGATATGGTGCATTTTCGGTACATGTTTCACAGATAAAAGAAATCAGTTCTTATATTCTCAATCAGAAAGAACATCATAAGAGGTTCGATTTCAAGCAAGAACTATTGGCAATACTCAAAAAATTGAATGTTGAATATAATCCTAAATATTTATGGGATTAGAGGCTGAAAGCCTCAAATCAGTAGCATAGGGCAGCGCCCTATGATGAAATCCCCCACCACCCCTCAGTTTTTTAACCGAGCGTAGCGAGGTGTTGATTTAATTTAAGATATGGATTACGCCCTTACAGGGCTTAAATATAAATTGGAAAAAAACTCTTTCCCAGGGCTTCGCCCTGCGCTACTGATTACAGCCTTACAGGCTGATATTTCTAACTATAGGGAGTACAAATATGAGTCAGTCACTTACGGAAGTCTATCTACACATCGTTTTCAGTACAAAACATCGAGAAAACCTAATTGATGTAGATATTGAAAATGAGTTACATGATTATATTGGAGGAATTTGTAAAAATATAAAATGTAATCCTGTTAAAATCGGTGGAGAAAGAGATCATGTCCATATCTTGTGTATGTTATCAAAAAATGTAACAATTGCAAAGTTGGTTGAAAATATTAAAAAATCATCTTCAAAATGGATAAAAGACAAAAATCAGAAATATAGTAAATTTTATTGGCAAGACGGATATGGTGCATTTTCGGTACATGTTTCACAGATAAAAGAAATCAGTTCTTATATTCTCAATCAGAAAGAACATCATAAGAGGTTCGATTTCAAGCAAGAACTATTGGCAATACTCAAAAAATTGAATGTTGAATTTAATCCTAAATATTTATGGGATTAGAGGCTGAAAGCCTCAAATCAGTAGCATAGGGCAGCGCCATGGGAAAAGAAAAAAATAAATCTAGGAAACCCAATATGGATCATATAGTCTATTTAGACAAAAAAGCCAAAGAACTGGATAATCTCATTGCCGGAAAGAAAACAATGATTATCCGAGGTGCTATGGGCAGAAAAATGCCATACGGAAGAGTTGATATTGGCGACACTCTCTACTTCACAGAAAATAACGGCGAGGGACTTGTCAAAGCTGTAGCTCAGGTGAGTGACACCATATTTACAGATAAACTTGAATTAGAAGAGTCAATAGAAATAGTTAATAAACTTCAGCCACTGCTGCAATTAGATACAAAGCTTACAACACGCTTTGCGGGCAAGAGATATCTTTGTCTGATAAGTATAGAAAACTTCAGAGAAATAGAGACTTTCGGATTTGATAAATCTGATTTTGGTAATATGGATGACTGGCTCAGAGTAGAAAATATTGAAAAAATAAAAATATAGGATTACAGCGATGAATTCAAAAACTTATGTAAAACTTAGTAATGTTATAGGAGTTGTTTCTATAATTTTACTTGTGCTGTGGGTGTTTTCGTTTATCTTAATAGAAGTATTTGATTTGTTGATATTCCAAAAGAATATGACAGAAATATTCATGCTAAGCATATTAGCTTTGATTGCTGTTATGGCAGGTGCCCTTATAATAAATATTATGTTCAATCTGACTCGAATTGCTGATAAACATAATATTGATGATAGCACTAAGAAGATGAGTAAAAAAGTAGCTTTTGCTGGCTTGTTGATATTTCCAATATTAGCAATACTTCTATTTTTTGGAGATTATGCTACTGAAAAACGAAAAGAAGAATACATGCTAAGATCTACAAAAAGTTTTATTTCAGATAGTCAAACTTTGAAAAATCTTATGGATACTATAAAGTTTAATGAGGTCTTTGTCAATGAAATAGCTCGCGAATTAGGCAAATATGAACGTGCAGAACTCAACTTTAATGATCCTGAAATCATATTTTATTTGAATATAGAGTCTCAAAATGATTACTTTAAAATAGACGATAGAGATACATTTACGCAAAGAGATCTACAGGATACTGTATCTATCAATATTGATAAATATACAGAATACTATAATAAAGAGGATGAGGAGTATTTCAATAAAGTATTCCAACAAGGATTCAACAAGCATAGATTTATAAGGAACGGAAAAAATTTCATGCTGGAATATCCATTCCATTACCAAGGAAAAACAGTTATTATTCGTACATCGGACTATCAGAGATACGGGAAATACGGAAGTTAAACAAAGATATGGATTACGCCCTTTCAGGGCTTAATATAAATTAGGAAAAAACTCTTTCCCAGGGCTTCACCCTGCGCTACTGATTACAGCCCTACGGGCTGAAGATAGAAATTTGTATTGGATATTATTGGCTGCTTGGGTTATTTGTCAAAAATGACGCTTATGAGAATTTGAATTTTAGGGCAAAAAAAATCCCTCTAATGTTAAGATTAAAGGGATTTAGATTGAGCATTATTTAAGCTTTATTTAGCTAATGGAATCACATCTACTATCACATTTCTGTTATAAAATCTGCCTTCCGGTAGACTATTGTCAAATGTGGTAGGAGTTATGGCTTCACCAAAGCCAAGCGCTTCTGTATATATATCTTTAGATGTTTCTTTGAATTCATTATCTAAGATTTCTTTTACTTCTGTAGCACGCTGCAAAGAAAGTTTTTTGTTAGTTGGGTTAGGGCCTATAATGTCTGTGTGACCGTGAATAATTACTTTGTTACCTTCAGGTATTTTATCAGCCATATCGTTTCTAAGAGTGTTCTCATTGGCAATAACCGCATCAGACTGAGCATAATTAAATATAACGGAAAATCTATTACCTATAGATTCTATATCAACTATTTTCCTTAGAGCAAACTCTCCGGTTTCTACTATATCGCCATTATTCGTATTGATGGTAATATTTGCTTTGAAATCGCCTTCGCCCTTTCCTTTTAGCATTTCAATAGGATTGATACGTTCGTTGTGGGTTTCAAAAGGACCATAAGAATAAGTTTGACCTTCTTCATCAGTAATAATTACATTCCAAGAATTGAAATTTTGTTTAGGATCGATAGAAACAATAATATCATTATCAACAGAAGCTTCGTCCAATGTCCTAATCCATATAGGTTTATACATCTCTATTTTGTCGAACATAAAAGAGACGCGCCTGTTTTCCTGTCTGATTCTTTCGTTTTCTGTCGCAGGAGTAGCTTCAGTTCCGGATGGAATATCCGGCATATCTTGGCCAATCACTTCTATTCTATTTTCATCGATTCCACCGATATTAACCATATAATCTTTTATCTTATTAGCTAACACTTCGCCGTCTTTGCTTACAGGAGCTGAGCCAACAAGCTTAACATTTGCATCATCATATTCTTTCATTCTATTTATGTAAATATTTAAAATATTGTAGTAAACATGCATCTGTTGCTCTGTACGGGTCATTGTTTTTAAGGTTGGATTTTCAGATAAATCTTTCAAATCTCTTTCACTAAATGCTTCTGAAGCCTGTTTATCTAACTGAATATATCTGTCAGGAATATTTTGATTATCTACATCAAAGAATACAGCACTTGCTATTGGGAAAGCTTCATCCACTTTTCTAATATAAACGTTGCCATCTTGCGGCGTATTAAGCATAGCGGTGTTGTAGTTATTTTTATATGCTTTTTCATGTAAAGGTGTATTAATGTATGCCATGATACCAAATCTAATAGTAGAAGTAGACCAAATATCATCTATGGAGTTCTGCAAATCACCAAAATCTCCGGCTTTTTGATTCGCTAACATAGAATATTCTATAAAAGGCGAAATCATGAAATCACTTATTCTGCCAACTTCTGCTACTTTAAAGTCGTAAGAAGCACCAACATTAAATCCATAAGCAAAGGAGTTGAAATTTGGAATATCTACGTCAGTCTCAGTCGGGCTTGTAGCACCGGAAGGAGTAAATGTATAAGTCCCATTCATGTTAAAAGCTAGTACAGGTCCAATATATGGTTCAATGCCTAAAAGCATATCTGTGCTGAGTTTTAAGATAGGTTCTACAGTAAAGTAGGAAGCTTTTAATTCGAACTCTGGATTTGGAGTATAAGTTTCGTCTTGGACTGTCGCATTCCTAGAGTCGAATGCTAATCTAAGTTGAAAGTTCCACCAATCGCCCGAGCGGTATTCTGCAAATGCTCCTAAATATGGTGCAATCGAAGTACCGTCATTAGTAACCTTGTCAATAAAATCACCACCCTGACTGCTTAGATTTTGATATCCCATACCTGCCATGTTAATGTTTAAGCCTGGGATAATACCATACCTAAACGCATCATTAGGAGTACTTCCATTTGCAGTAATTACTTTCTGCGAATAAGCATTCAAAGAAAACATAATTAGTGCAAACATCATAAATAATTTCTTCATACCAATGTCCTTTGATTTACAAAATATCTCTTATAGACGGTAATGAAAAAACTATATTATAAGTGTAATAGTTTAATTGACTATTTGACTAGGATTTAGACTTGTCTTAAGTGCAGTGAAAGGTGAAGCGAAGTTTCGGGATTTAAATATATAGAGTTCACCCATATTCTGATAGTCTTTTGCATTAGTAACTGCAACTGCATCTATGCCGGCTAAAATCCCTAAACCGTACAAGTTCGCTTTGCTATCTTTTATGTCCCATAGTTTAGTTACTTTCTTATTTTCTGAACTTAAATCAATCACATAGAGAGATGTTTTATCGATTATAAAATAAGCTATCATTAGTGGAACTCAATTCCATTTCGACTGGATGGACGTCCCACTCTTTTGTAATAGTTTTGCTCTCCGGTGAGTATTCTATAACCTTTGGTACTGCCGGGTTAGCAGATGGATAGTCAGTGGAGCCTATGTATATCTTATTATGGATTTCGCTGGCAACTATACGCATGGGATTGTGAGGAACTTCAAAATTGTCAATTTCAGTAAACGTGTTTACATCAAATACAGAGATAGTACCTGCTTTTTCCTTATCCTTGAGTAAGTCACCATATCCGGAGTTTGTGACATAGACATAGCCATTGAGGTAGGTAATCTCTTCAGGCGCCGGTCCGGTTTTTATATCATATTGGATTATTTGCATGGTATTTGGATTATAGGCGTGCATGGAATGCGCATAAATATCCGTAACAAAAGCGAGGTCATGGCTGACATAAACCATTTCTTTGATTCCTTTGGCTGGGGTTTCAAAAAGGAGTCTACCTATCGATTTACCCGTAGAGATATTTATCTTTTCTATGTATTTCGATGTAGTCATAGCTATCCAAAGCGTATCTTCAACTCTCATCATGCTATTTGCCAAATCTCCCAATTGATAGCCAGGATTATGGTTTCTATACCAATACTGTTCTGTTTCCCAAGATTCTGGGTCAATAGCCGTAATAGAAGCATTCGCCTGCCCCCAAATACCTTCATTCATAACTAAAATCGGTCTGCTATTTGTGTGGATTGGCACGTTCACTGCGGTTTGAGGATCGTCAGTGCAAGAGGTGATAACAAGCGAGATAATTATTGCCAGATAGTTTAATGATTTCATCTTTGAAATTCCATAAATTTGTATTAGGAGCCGATATCAAAAACAACAGCTTTATAAAGAGTCTATATAATCAATTTTTTTGTAAGTACTTTGTGTTTAGCCAGTATCTGAATTATGTACATACCCTTGTGCAGAGCGTTTGTACTGATAGTTGAGTTTGTTCCTTCTGAAATAGTCTCACCTGCTAGATTATAAAGTTTATACTCAAAAGGCAAAGGTGTTTCTATAATTAGATAATCAGAATATTGATTGATTCTGATATCTTCAGATAAGTCATGAACGCTTTCGCCTTTATGTCTAATATTTATGCAGAGTACTGCATCCAGATCAAATCCGGAAAGCATTACAAGTGGATAATAGTATGGGCTATCTTCATCTAAAGAAGCGTAGGTTGCTACATCTCTTATTTTAATCCAAGATATTTGATTCAATCCCAAATCTGCCAAATCATAACTATCGCCTCCGCTCACTTCCGGATTGTAAGGGTTTTGGTCTCCATAGGTCGGAGTTTTGCCTGCCAAGCCAGCCAGAGAGAGCGAATCAAAAGGAAATTCAACAAAATGGATACCATCTTCACTTACAGAGATTACAGCAGGTTCTGCAAATATTTTCTCAGTAGCCTGATT
Source organism: Kapaibacterium sp. (SeqCode) (assembly GCA_963678775.2). Taxonomy (GTDB): domain Bacteria; phylum Bacteroidota; class Ignavibacteria; order Kapaibacteriales; family UBA2268; genus JBFHIJ01. Next base: position 218,591 of record CAXXGR010000004.1, on the reverse strand, counting down.
TAAAAAAGCATTTTCAAATATTGTAAAGTCAGCTCCATCACCATCAACTATATAGTAGTCTTTAATGCCAACAACTATTTCACCTTTTAGCCCTAAGGAAAGAATATCTTGCTCAGCCGCAGCCGGCACAGTTTCGGACGCATTTGTGCTTGGTAGTCCAAATATGTTTTCAGGAAAAACATCTGCGCCATGTCCAAAGTCCTGACCGCTGCCAGGGGTGAAAGATAAAACGGTGTCTATCGGCATACCTGCACACAATGGTATAACTAACACCAACATTATTATAAAATATTTCATATATTATCTCCAATCATAAGATATTTTGAAGTTCCAATATCTGCCCGGCATAGGGTAGTTTATAATTATCTGATAGTCTTTATTGTCAAATATATTTTTTAAATCTAGTCTCAAAGAAATAGTATTTTTGCCGACACCAAAAGTATATTTAAGTCCGGCATGAGCAAGAAAATATGGCTCGAGTTTATTGTCGCTTGTATTCTCAGCAGTTGTGTACCTAAGTGAAATATATTCACCTTCAAGAAGCAAAAGAGAATTATACTTTTCGATAGCGAGAAAGGTATTAAATATTTCTTTCGGAGAATAAACAAGTTGCTTCCCAAAATTATAACTGTCAATTTCCGGAGTTTTATTAATGGCACTTTGCAGAGTATAGGCAACATCAAATTTAATCCACTGCAGAGGCAGATAAGTTGCATTTAGCTCTATTCCTTTTGTATGCACAAGTCCAAGATTTTGAGCTGACCAGGTTATCGGGGATTTGGGAACAGCTACAATTTGATCTCGAGTATTAATAAAAAACAAATTGGTTTCTATTGTTAAGTTATCTATCGGGCTTGATGAAATACCGAGATTATAAGAGTGTGAGCGTTCCGGCTTTAAGTCGATATTGCCGTAGTTCATGTAATACATCTCGTTGAAGCTGGGAGGGCGAAAGTTATAAGAGTATGAGATTTTAGCTTCAAATGGTACAGAATCTGTTTCGTAGCTCAGACCAAACATAGGCGAAACAGCAGACATATCTTCTATATAGTCATATCTTAAAGCTGCATGATAATTCAATTTTTGAGATTCTGATAGATCGGAAGAGCCGTAATAAGCTGAACTAAATGATAAATTGCCTCTTTCGGCTTTTGTTCCGGCAGCTTCTTGGAGCATTTCGCCACGCAATTCGTTATATTCAAAGGAAGCTTCTAAATCTATCACACCCAAGTCGTTAACTTTCGAAAGCTTTGCTTTCAAAATCGAATTCCTGTCATAATATGTATTATCTACACCATCAGAATTAAGTCCAATTCCGGATTCGTCTTTATAATTTAACTCACCGAATTTAGTATACGCTTTGATTGCAAGAATCATCTCTTCATTTATGACTTTATCAAAATTCAAGAAAGAATATATATTTTTAGATTTAAGATTTGCAGGCGAATATAGTTTATTTAGATATGCTGCTCCGGGCACACCTCTGTCAGTATATGATATAATATTTCTAAGTCCGAGAGAGAAGGAATCAAAGCAGTTACCGATTACAAAGTTTCCCTGAAAAGACTCCGCTTGTGCATTTTCTCTATGGTATTCTTTTTCCTCACCGAAGCCCGGCATAATAAACGGAAAGTCGCCTTTTGACTTGGCATATTCCGTATTAATATTCCAAAACAACCCCTCCTCCGAATCTGAAGCCTTCCCTGCATATCTCCAAGTGCCGAAAGCACCATGCGAGGCACTTAGAGATAGGTTTTTGCTAGGGGTATTGTCTGTCAGGACATTTATAGCCCCACCTATGGCATTGCCACCAAATAGGGCAGAGGCACCTCCGCGAATAACTTCTATCCGATTTGCTATGTCAGTGGATAAAATACCGAGATCAAACGAGCCATTCTGCGAAGAGTTTAATTTTATACCGTCTATCATAACTGCGGTCTGATTTGAAGATGTTCCTCTTACGGAAACAGTTTTCAAACCTCCGAGCCCGCCGTAATCTTTTATGTATATACCCGGTACAGAATTAAGCACTTCGTTTATAGTTTCACTGCCTTTTATTTCTATAAGCGATCTGCCTATAGTTTTAGAGGCGACATATTTCTTTGTGTCAGAGTATTGTAACTTATTGTCGGTAACAACAATTTTTTCGGTGCGCACGGTGTCCTTCATCGCGGCAAGAGATGAGTGAGTCATAATTATACAAGCTCCGCATCCACAAATGAATTTGCGGAGCTTGTGATAATTCATATTTTTCAAATTACTAAGCATGTACTATTTAACTACAACAAATGGTATTGATTGCATTTTATTATCTGCTCTAAGGTTTAGGACGTAAGTACCCGGAGCAAATTCAGTACAGTTGATAGTAATTTGATTAAGTGAATTACCTGCTATGTCAGTAGAAACATCTGCGATTTTACTACCATCTATATTATAGATAGCGACTGATTGAACATTTCTAACTTCGTTAGATAATTCTAAGATTGCTCTGTCAGTAACAGGATTAGGATAAATATTCAAATTAGCAAGAGTTTCATTGTCTTCTACAGAAGTAATAATCTGAAAGAAAGAAACTTTCTTGTTAGGTGAGTAATCAGCATTGCTTATGTTACAAACAGAGATAATCTCATTTGTAATATCGATGCCTTCGCCTTTCGCAGGGAGCTCATAATTATCTATGAGTTCACCTGTAGTGAGGTCAAAAGTTCTAAGATCTTCGTTGTAAGTAGTTACAAAAAGCGTATTGCCGTGGACTTTACACTGGCGAGGCCCATTAAGCCCTTCAGTTCCGGTTTCTATAGTCATTGTAACTTCTTTAGATTCAAGGTCAATTACTTTCACAGTATGGCTGCCATTGACTGTAACATACAGCATCCCATTATCGATATTAATATGGTTGCCGGTATTACCAACGTAAATAGTATCTATAGAAGCAACGGAAGTGCTTTCGCCTTGATGATTTAATTTGTAAATCATTACATTAGATGAGTCCGTACCGTAAGGACCTACGTTAAGGGCTACCATACCTTTTTCGCCGCTGATGCTATAAGGCAAAACTTCCTGAAAGTTAAGACCTGCAGGCACTTCAAACATTAAATCTTTAGAATTTCTATTAATAACTGCTATTTTTGGTTCAGCACCGGGTATAGAAATAAATAGGTGAGAAGAATATAGAGCTAAAGAGCTTGAGAAGCCTTCATAGACTTTATCGTCTTTAATCTCACCTGCACCCAAATCAAGTGCAACTACAGCGTTCCCTTGGCTGATATATAAAATCCCATTATCACTGTCTAGTGCATGGCGAGTGTTGAACTGCACGCCGCCCATTGGGAAATCCATTACTTTTTCAGAAAGCATAGAGCCTTGATGCACAGGTATCTTCCACCATGAAGGATACTCATCCCCATCTTCAAAGGTGCCATTATAGTTTACATCCTGCCCAATACAGAATACGTGATAGTAGCCACCAAAAAAGAAAGCTTCTGCAGGTTGCTTTCCTACTTCGAAATCATGTAAATGCTTAAAACTAGCCTGTGCTGAAGCTGTAAACGCAAGCAAAGCTATAGCTAACGCAAAAAAACGCATAAGATTTTTCATCTCATACCCCAAATAGATATATGAATAAAGTAAGTAAATATTCAATATAAGCGAGCCAAATGCTCAAAATGAAAACTAAAATGAGGTACGAAACAAACTTGAAGGCAAAAGTATTGCGTGGAAGTTGGAATTGAACCTCATTGCATTCGTAAAGCGCGAATGTTTATATTGCTATAACCAATGAGCATCTCAGGGCTGTATTCTGACTTAGGGGTCTATCTCCTTTTCCGCCTTCCCGCATATAATAGGCAGTGGCTTGCTTTCGCATGGAAAATTTGTCTCCCGTCACAGCGGCGCAACCGTGCAGGAATCTAACCTGCTTCCATTTTCACCTGAGACGATACGCAAAACTAACAAGCTAAGTGATATAATCCAAATAAATAATTGGATATATTCAAAGTTGTCAGCTTCGATCTAATTGTATCGGAATAGCTTAGAGTATGCCAAGAGTATTATTATATATAAATGTTTGGCATCCCTTAATCAAATTATTTCCTCATGGCTCTACCAATGAATGATACAAAGATATTTACTCTTCAAATATTTTATTTATCACTATACCCAAAGACTATACTCACTTCTAAACTAATCTAATTTCCTAATATATTTTCCTATTCTATTTTGCACTTTCATCTAAATGCTCAGTTTTTAAGAGAGGCACCAGAATTTTCATAGGTGAAAATATGATATAGATTTTACTAGTAATTCTGAGAATTAGCTTGAAATTTCGGAGGCAATTATTTGATTTAAATTACATAATATTAGAGGGTTACAGGCGTTTGAGCTGATGTCATTTGTTTATCGGAGTATAAAATCATGTTACAAAAAAATGCCGACACTAAAGTCGCTATTGATTTCACTTTAGCTTCAAGGTGGAGTCCATTCTCTTTTAATCCAGAAAAGAAATTAAGTAATGAGCAAATTTTGTCCCTTTGCGAAGCCGGGAGGTGGGCGCATTCCTCACTCAATGAAGAGCCTTGGAGAATAATCGTTTGTGACAGAGAGACGAACCCTGATGCTTTCCAAAAAGCAATGCAGTGCATAGGAGAGTGGCACCGCAAATGGGCACAACATGCACCTTTGATGCTTATTGTTTGCTCAGATGCATACGTTAAAAAGAAAAATGTAATGCAAAACAAATGGGCGCAGTATGACACAGGGGCATGTGCCGAAAATATAGCTCTGCAAGCTACTGCCATTGGTGCAGCATCGCATCAGATAGTAGGCTTTAGCGCTGCAAGAACAAGAGAAATATTTGACATTCCTGACAGATTTGAGCCTATGGCTTTCATGGCGATAGGCTACCAGGATAAATCCAATTTGCTTGGTGAAGATTATCTTGAAAAAGAAATTTCCGGTCGAAATCGAAGAGACATCGGAGATTCTTTCTTTAATGGCGAGTGGGGAACAGCATATTTATAATATAAAGTTAGATTGAAATGTGATATTGGAGAGAGAGGCGTAAGTGTTTGCGTCTCTTTTTTTACTGATAGGATATCATATCATAAACTCATATAATTGCATCTAATTCCATTTTATTGTATATAAATCTTCCAATGTACAAAATCTCACAAAAACTATATTAATAGAATTGCCCTCATTATCCTTGAAAATTCCTTAAATTTACCCGGTTTATATACTTTTATGATATTATACGTTTCCCCTCTGACTTAATGTTTAGTTATAGCTAAGTCTTGGCTGTATCATTTAATTTGGGTATTTTATTGTATTATATAAATTTAGAATTGCCATTAATTTAAAAGATTTTTATGTATCAAATCACATCACACCCAATTTTAGAGATACAGGAATCATCTGAAGTTACTTTTACTTATATGGGAAACAAAGTAAAAGGACAAAAAGGCAAAACCATAGCTGCGGCACTGCATCAGGCAGGGTACCCCGTACACAGTCACAGCTTAGATAACCGTAAACGCAGTCTTGAGTGCGGGATCGGTAAATGTGGTGCCTGCGAAATGCTTGTAGATGGTCAGATAAAACGTATTTGCATTACTAAAGTAGATGAAGTAAGTAGTGTACAAGAAATTCCGAAAGATTATACTCCGAGCGTATCGGACTATAAGAATAATCATGAAGTAAAAGTTTTTAAAACTACCGTAGCTATTATTGGTGCCGGCCCTGCAGGGCTTGCCGCTCGCGAACAGCTGAACGGCTTTGGCGTTGATAATATCGTTATTGATAATAATGATAAAATTGGCGGTCAGTTTAATATGCAAACTCACCAGTTTTTCTTTTTCGAAAAAGAAAAGAAATTTGGCGGTATGCGTGGTTTTGATATTTCTGCTACTCTTGCAGGCGAAAGCCATGAAAATATTTTTCTAAACTCTACTGTTTGGGATATTTTAGATGGTAAGCGACTTGCAGTCAAAAATATTAAAACTGATGAGATATATTATGTGGAGGCAGATGTTTTGGTTATCGCAACAGGTGCGGTTCCATTTATGCCTTCATTTGAAAATGATGACTTACCGGGAGTTTTCACTGCTGCAGTTGTTCAGAAAATGATGAATGACGAGCTTACTCTACTTGGTAAAAATATTCTTACAGTAGGTGCTGGTAACATCGGCTACCTTACTTCTTACCAGCTTATGCAGGGTGGAGCGAAAGTAAAAGCTATTATTGAAGCTCAGCCTAACGAAGGTGGTTTCCCTGTGCAAGCGAATAGAGTAAGAAGACTTGGCATACCTGTGATGCTATCTCACATCCTGGTTAAAGCTATTCCAAATGAAAACAAAGACGGTATAATTGGTGCAGTGGTTGCCGAATCTAAAAATTTCAAACCAGTGCCGGGTACTGAAAAGATAATCACCGGTATTGATGCTATTAACATCTGCACCGGACTTGTGCCGGATGATGCATTGCTTATCAAAGGTAAAGAAATATTCAAGAGAGATTGCCACGGTGTCGGCGATGCTGTGAGAATAGGCGAAGGAACCAGTGCAGTGCTCAGAGGCAAGCAGGTAGCTTATGAAATATTAGAAGATTTAGGTATCAGATATAACTACGACGACTATCTAAGAATTTCTAAAGAGTATATAGATTCTCAGCAGCACCCTCATAAAATAATTGCTGATCCGGCTATGCCAAATGAAGACAGATTAGAAAAGCCATTCGTTATAGCTGACTGCCTTTACGGCTTTGCCTGTAACCCTTGCGCTTTCTCTTGCCCTCATGGTGCTATTAGCAAAAACTCTTCCTCTACTGTTCCGGTAATAGATTATGATAAATGTATCGGCTGTATGGAATGTGTTTACCAGTGTCCGGGTCTTGCTATATTTGGTTACAATATTAAAAAAGGCTGGCTATTCCTACCTATTGAATTTGATATTGAATCAAATAAAGAAGTATTTTTAGTAGATAATAATGGCAAAAAACTTGGTGAAGGCGTTATCGAAAAAATCTTCAAAAAAGGTAATAAAACTCATATCGCAAGAGTAAAAGCTGTTGATTTGGAAGGTAGAGATATCGTAAAGGCTCGTGGTTTTATATTAAAAGAAAACTACCCTGAGCCGGTTGAGTTTGAAAACAATGATGAAAATATAGAATCTAAAAAATATATCTGCCACTGCGATGACGTTACTATGGATACTATCATGGGAGTGATCGGAGACAGAAAATTTATTTCAATAGACGAAATCAAGCATACTACCAGACTTGGCATGGGTGCTTGCCGCGGGAAAAGATGTATCAAACGCCTTAAACAGACTTTAGCAGGCAGCGGCATAACTATTGTAGGCGAAGCAACTCCTCGTGGCCCGATGTCTAATCAGGTAAATATGGGTGAGCTTTATCCTAATGGTTCAGTTCACAAAATAGTACCTATCGCGACTAAAAATATTAAAAAAATACAGGTAAAATCTCTGATAGCAGGTGGTGGCATTGGTGGATCTGCTTTATTCCGTTATTTAGCGGAAGCAGGCATGGAACCTACTTTGGTTAACTACGGCAGGGGATCCTCATGGAGAAATATCGCAGGCGGTCGTCCGGCATTTTCTTTACCTGAGATTTCTGATATTGCTGTAAATAACTTAGAGATATTCAAAGAGTTAGACAAAACAGCGAATATTGATTTTAGATCGATTGATTATGTTACTTTCGCTCATGATAAAGAATTATATCAGGCTTTGGAAGCTTCAAAGCAGTGGTCAAATGCCTACATGGTAGAGCCAAAAGACTTTGCAAAAGAAATATCTCCTCGATTTAACCAAAACCTTGATACTTATCAGGCAGCTCTTATTACTAAAGACTGCTGGCAGGCTACTCCCGGCAAAGTGGTAGACCTAATCAGGCAGATAGGTATCAAAAATGGCGGTACTGTCCAGGAGGACTGTAAACTTATCCAGGTTACTAAAAATGATAATAAATATCTTGTTTTAGTGCAGAACCACGACAAAGAGTATGTAGAATATGAGACTGAAATATTTATCAATGCTCTCGGACCGGAAGCTGAAGAATTTACTAAAATGGTTGGCATTGATACTGGATTATATCCGGTGAAACATCAGGCATTTATCACTCGTCGCTTGCCTATGATGGGTAAAGAGGGGATTCCATTGCCGATGTTAATAGATCGAAGAAAATATAAAGGCTTTGTTGCAGTTTACGGTCAGCAGTTAGCTGAGACCGGACAGATAATTGGTTGCGCTTCGCCTGCTGTAGACGCTCAAGAAGCTAAAGCAAATCTAAAAATTAACTCTGAAGAGTTCTTAAGGATAGTATCCGAAGTCTTTGTAGACTGGATACCAGAGCTTTCCAGTGTGGGCTTTCAGGCAATATGGGCTGGCTATTACGTAGAACCAAGAATGTATATAGATCCTGAAGCAGGGCTATTTACAGGGCTGCGTGGCCAAGGCTTTATGCTTGGTCAGTACTTGGCAAAAATGTACGTAGATAAGCTTACTGGTAAAGATGTCCCTGACTATTTCGAGAGACTTAGTCTTAAAGGTGATGGACTTTTAGAGAAAGCATTCAAGTAATCTTGAATCCATAGTGTGAAAATGAATTTGACTCCCTTTGCTTGGTGCTGAGGGAGTTTTTTATTATTTAATATATATTATAAGTTTTGTATTTAGATAAAATCATTATTATCTTTGCAATTACAATATTTTATTATTATTGAGGGGACCATGAAGTTGAAATTTTTAAAATATATGCCTGTTCTATTGGCATTAGTGGGAATAAGTTTTATAACAGCTTGTGATAAATCATCAGACGATAACACCATAGTTGCACCGAGGGGTGCGGCAAAAGATACATTACGTCTTGATTCGCTTACTCCTATTATGAAATTTAAATTGAATAATTACTGGAATTATTCAAATACTTATCAATATGACCATAAAGAAACCATGTGTCTTTATATTTCACATACTTATAATTTAGGTAGTGAGGAATATTCATATATGCTTTACAAAGGAGATGTTGCATATAACGATGATACTTCTCCCTCCTCTAACACCTATTATTTAGTTGAAGATGGCTTTGTATGTGAAGCTTACGTACATTATTCTTATGGTAGCAACTTGCAAATAACAGGCAAAGACAGGCTATTTCCACAGTACTATTCGGATGTAGAAGAAGTAACTGTTGGAATACATACTTATAGATGTGAAAAAGGATACTTTAGTACTAAGAAAATAGTGTATGAAACATGGAAGCTGATTGATGATTACGATGATAAGTATCTGGAGCTTGTCCCGGGAGTGGGGATTGTGCAGGCTACTACCGGGATATTGACACCTAAAACAATGAAGCTCTATGAATTCCCATTAGATTAGAATGCCAGATAAGGCACTTGTCAATATTTTAGATAATTTATTATAGCTCCTTCCGCATTGTGCAGAGGGAGTTTTTTTGTTAGTGTATCAAACAAACTGAGTTAGTATGTTACTGAATGGTAATGTAAAAAGAGTATTAATGAGTTCAAATAACTTACTATAAAGCAGTAAAATCAAAATATGTGAGTTAAACAATCAAAAAAAAAAAATGATAAAAATGCAATTAGTGTTTGTTTATGTAATGATTTATACTTAGATTTACAATAAATGAAGTTGGTAGTAGGTAACTGTACACGATATAGAGAAAGTAGTAATCGTAGATTAAAAGATAAAAATATGAGGCTGCACGATGTAGGAGTTGGCAGCCTCACAAATAGAAACGGCACAGGTGTGCCATCTTTTTTATAAAATACCTAAAAGAGACGTTATGTCTAAACGTTTTATTGCCTATTTCATAGGCGTGATTTTAGCAACTGTAGCTTTTGTAGGCACTGCTCAGGCACAGGAATTTTATGAGCTACCATTTAATAAACCATGTGCCGATGTCGGAGGTGAAGCAATTGAATGGATGAATGACTCAAATGTTGGCTTCATGATGATTTTAGAGTGCGGATGTTGGGCAATGGTAGGTTTTGACTATGCAAAACATAATGGAGAATATTATATATGTGTTAACTGGGTAGGTATAATTAAAGAAAACCCAAACTGTGATGGACATCATACTCATAAGGATGAAGGAACTGGTAAGGTATATAAAATTGAAGACTACGGCGGACTTCAGGGCTTAGCAGAAAGACAAGCTATGAAACAAATTGTTATGGCTGCGAAGATGAACGGTGAAGACTTGGATTTAACAGGTTTTGCAGTACATGCTGTACAGGCAAGTTGTCGAGAAGCTATTAAATATCCATCAAGTTTAAAGATTAGTGGAAAAATTACCCTTCTTGATCCAATAGGTGGGCTTCCTGCCGGATCTCTTTGGAATAATGAAGTCCTTATTCCTCAAGATTGGAAATGGACTTTAAGAGTACCTTGTTTAGGATCGGCTTGTTGTATTAGCCATTACTTTGTACAACAAATCCCTGATAGTTATCCAGTAGCTTTTGAGAGAATTGTAAAGTCAAAAGTGTTAGCTGATGAATTATCTGGGAACTGTGATGAAAATAGTTGTAGTTTTGACTGTACTAACTTAGATTATGACTTTAACCCATCACGATTGAAATATTCTTTAGAAGTTTCTGATGCAACAAAAATAAGTGTTTCTCCAAATCCAAATAATGGATTATTTTCAGTGTTTATTTCAGGTATAGATTCTGAAGACGCTCAATATATAGTATCTGATATATTAGGGAATGTGATAATAGAAGGTTACTTAATAAAAGGAAATAACGATTTGAATTTAAGCGATATTCTATCCAATGGAACATATACTGTTACTATATATGACAACAATACTAAAATAGCAACACACAAAGTTGTTGTAATTAAATAATTCAAACAACTCCCTTTTTCATAAATGCAAAAAAGGGGGTTGTTTTTTTTATACTCAGGAGATTCAATATGAAATTAGTTTATTCAATTGTATTTATTTTAGCTTGTTCCTCTCTTTATAGTAGTGATTACCAATGGAACTATGTTCAGGAAGATGTATTGATGAAAAATTTCAGGGTGAATCATATCTCAGCCTTGGATACTTCTAGATATGTAATAGGAAAGACTAATATTTATTCGATGCAGGACTCTCGATATATCATAAGCACAGAAGATTATGCTCAGACATGGGATACTCTTTTTTATGAACAAAAACCTGAAGATGTAAATGAATATTTAGAATACGCATTTACTGATATTGAGTATTTGGACAGAGAGAATATAATTGCAACCTACGGTTATCATAATATACTAAGGAGTTCTGATGGAGGCGCTACATGGAGTGATACCGCATTTCCTGACTCTACTTTCCAGTTCCTTCGAATGACATATAATGACGGAACTCTTTTCTTAGGAGAAAGCAGTTCCCCAAGGTACGCAGTAAGTGAAGATTTAGGCAAAAGTTGGGTTGTTAAAAATATAAATATACAAATAGATTCTATAGATAACTATAGCAAAATAAGTTATCAAACACCTATTAAGTTTAACGATACCTTATATACACTAATCTATCTCAAATCACAGCCCACTTTCAAATCAAACTTGAGTTATATAACTACTAGTCTTTTGATTTGTAGTGCTGATGACGGAAATACTTGGGAAAAATTAGTTTTGACTAAAGAGATGGGAATAGTAAGTAATTATACAATTTGTGAAGACAAAATATTAACTCAATTGACTAATTTCACATTTGAAAAAAACTTAATTGAGTTGCCTGATAATGGTGGGATAGATACATTTTATATATCGACGACTCATCGTCAGATCGTGTCATTTGATAAGTTTGATGGCACCTCTTCTACATTGGTTGAATCTTCAATAATGCAATCTGGAGCTTTGATTGGAATTAAATATTATGGACAAGGCTTACTTAGTATGGCTACAGTCGGAGCTTCTTATATTTCTAAAGACTATGGTAATACATGGGAATGGGAAGAAGTAAATAAAAAAACTATGAATTCAAAAGTTGCAAGGCCAGCTATAAATAAAGGAATTATTATTGGAGATTATGTTTTAGGAACTCTCCAGCCCGCGACCTCAGTTTTACAAAAACAAAATGCTATAAAAAACATATCAGTCTATCCCAATCCTATTTCTTCCGGCAGCAAGCTTAATTTAGAATTTGAAGCACAGGAGTCGGGAGTGTATTCTTATAAACTCAGCTCACTTGACGGCAAATCTATGCAGTTTGACAGACAAGATTACCATTCTACCGGCAAGGCATTTACTTCTATAGAGCTGGGTAGTGATTTCGCAACTGGAGTATATATCCTATCTATAATGAAGGATGGAGAAGTTGTGGCAGCAAAGAAAGTGATAGTGGAATAACGGAAATAATAAAGGATTTTATTAATTTGTCTTATTTTTAACCCTCTGAAACAAAGGTTCAGTAATGAAGTATTTTTTTATAATTCTGGTTTTAGCTTATTCTTCTCTTTATGCAAACGATTACGAGTGGCAGTTTACGCATTTAAATAACGATACAGTTCAGACTGCGGGGCATAGCCGAGTTTCATGTTCAGATACAATGTCAGCGGTTGTAGCCAGAACAAAATATAGTTATCCATACTCAAGATGGATTGAACATACCAGTGACTATGGGCAAACTTGGGATACTCTTTATTATGAAGATCTAGATTGTGAATCATGGGAGGTATATCAATATCTGATTTCAGATATAAAGTATCTGGATGAAAACAATATTTTAGCTATTTATGGTTATAGGAATTTTTTACAAAGCACTGATGGTGGCAAGTCTTGGATAGATACTAGTTATTTTGATGATTCGTTTGCTTATAATGAAATTAGCTCTTTTGACAGTTTAGTTATTGTCGCAGGTGCTACAGACCAATTTATGGGAATTAGTAAGGATTTAGGCAAAACTTGGACGCTGCAAGAAATTGATTTAATGATTGACAACAATAGAGAATATATAGATACAACTATATATTCACCTAAAAACTATAAAGATACACTTTTTACATTTGTGCATTTGAGACATAAAGTACCTTTTACATCTCAATTGACCTACTTACTTGATAATATTTTTATGTTCAGCATAGATGAAGGTAAAAGCTGGCAAAAACTTTATACTATAGATGACTTGGCTTTATCGAATTGCTACGCAATTGATGATAATTATTTTTATACTCAATCAGTTGATTATTCATTTGATACTGTTCTAGTCTATAAGCCTGATGGAACAGGACTAGATACAACTTTATCGCCAACTCCTCACTGGCAAATGGTCAAAATAAACAAATACAGTGGGAATATTGAAGTTATGACCGACTCTTTATCTTTTACTTGTGGTGTCATAATAGAAATGAACAAATTTGACGACTATCTCTGCATCTCTACTCCATTTAAATCCTTTTATTCTTCAGATTACGGAGATACATGGATAAAAGAGGAATGGAATTCAAGCAATAAATCTGCTGGTATGATTAATGACTATGAAAGATTGTCTATGTCCAAAGGATTCATGGTTGGAAATTCTAAATTCGCCACTCTCCAGCCCAGCACCTCCGTTTTACAAAAACAAAATGCTATAAAAAATATATCAGTCTATCCCAATCCTATTTCTTCCGGCAGCAAGCTAAATTTAGAATTTGAAGCACAGGAGTCGGGAGTGTATTCTTATAAGCTCAACTCGCTTGACGGCAAATCTATGCAGTTTGACAGACAAGATTACCTTTCTACCGGCAAGGCATTTACTACTATAGAGCTGGGTAGTGATTTCGCAACTGGAGTATATATCCTATCTATAATGAAGGATGGAGAAGTTGTGGCAGCAAAGAAAGTGATAGTGGAATAGAGAGTTTTTAATATAAAAACTAACTTACAAGCTCCTTCCGCATTGTGCAGAGGGAGTTATTTTTTGTTAGTGTAAAAAAGGGGGGGGGATACTGTTGGATATATGCTAAAAAAACGGGCTTATAATCACTATAAGCCCGTTTTAGAATGCTTTGTAAGGGGATTTTCTTTATTCACCTTTCAGTTGTCTGAAAAGCAATTCGTAAGAGTTTTTGACAGTTTTATCAGTCACTAAGTAATTTTCAATAGTTTGGCAAGAGTGTAGCACAGTAGAGTGATCTCTACCTCCAAAGCTTTGACCTATTGATTTTAGAGACATCTGAGTAAGCTGCTTAGTCAAATACATAGACATCTGGCGAGCAAGCGCAATCTCATGCTTGCGTGATTTGGATTCCAGAATTTCTACAGGGATTTTATAATAAGCAGAAACAACATCTTTTATGTCATCTATAGTAAGAGTTTTAGGTCTGACGTTAGCCACTCCATAAACTACTTCTTTGGCAACATCCATGTTTAACTGGCGTTTATCCAAAGTGACTTTAGCAATCAAGCTGATGAGGACACCCTCTAACTCTCTGATGCTGCTTGTGATATTTCTAGCTAAAAATTCAAGAATATCTACCGGCAGCTCCATACCTTCGTCTTCTGACTTTTTCTGAAGTATGGCCATTCTCATTTCCAAATCGGGAGACTGAATATCTACAGTCAAGCCCCACTGGAAGCGTGAAATAAGTCGATCGTCTACGTCTTTCAATTCTTTCGGAGCAACATCTGAAGTAAGAATGAGCTGCTTGCCTGCCTGGTGCAGAGCGTTGAAAGTATGGAAAAAGTTATCCTGAGTTTTTTCTTTACCCGCGAAAAATTGGATATCATCAACAATCAAGACATCTACGCTACGGTAGTGATTGATAAACTCAGTCGTGCTGTTATTTTGAATAGCACTGATAAATTCCATAGTAAACTTTTCGGAGTTAGTATATAAGACCTTAGCGTCAGGTCTATGTTGCAAAACTTTATTTCCTATACCTTGTACGAGGTGAGTTTTACCAAGTCCGGTACAGCCATATACTACAAGAGGATTAAAACGAGTGCCACCCGGATTTTGGCTAACCGCCATCGCCGCAGATGAAGCTAACTGGTTTGCATCGCCGGTAATGTAGTTATCTAATGAATAGCGAGGATGCAAATTAGAATCAAACATCATTTGCGTCGGTTTCATAAGATCGGCAGACTGCTTGCCCTGCTGGAAGCCTGGGATTTTCATAGTAAGCTTATCAGGCGCATTAGAACTATTGTCAACCACAATGTCATATTGCAGTTTTGCATTAGTACCAATAACCTTGTCAATCGTTACTCTGAGTAGTTGATTGAATTTAGTTTCAATCCATTCGTAAAAAAAGGTACTTGGAGCTAATACAGTAAGTGTATTATTTTCCCATTTGAGAGCCTCAATAGGCTTGAACCAAGTATTAAATATATGTGGAGAGACATTATCTTGTATAATGTTTAAGCATTTTTCCCAATATATAACAGCCTCTTTATCAGGGACTACTTGGCTTTTGGGTTTAATGCGAGCATTCCTGGTCTCTGTTTTTGGAAACAGTGATAAAGTATCAATAGATTTCACTTGCAACTTCTTTCGTTTGGTTTACAGACAGACACACAATTTTTATGTTGCATAATTCAGTATATAACGATTATTGGGGGTTTAAATTTAGACAAAAATCTATTTTGGGGGTAGACTTTTGTGTAATTTTAAAATAAAACATTGTTCTACTTTTTTTGCAACTACCAAATCCCGACTTATCAAAAGCCTTCTCGGCATTTTAATTATCAGGGTCTCTAAAATGGGATTTTTTTATGAGAATGGCAAGGAAAAAATCTTCAAAAAGGAACTTTTTTTTCTTGCATTTTTCCATATTTACATATCCTACTGTTTATCAATACTTTGCGAACATCTCTTAAGATAGTACTTTAATCTTAATATATAGTTTAGAATATGTTTTAGTAGTCTTTAATGGAAACAGAAGGTATATGTTGTTGCTGTATTTTGTATATTGTTATATATCAGAGACTTAGCGTGATATGATGTGTGTTGTATTGTCAAAATATAAAAACATTTAGAGAAGCTGTATCTCTTGCAATATTTTATATAATTGTTAAATATTTTCACAAAAACAATTTTAGTTGTGAATTTTAAAATGCTAAAAATAACGCCATAAATATAAAAATAATAGCAATTTTGGAATATGCAGCACCATATATTACTAAACTTATATTACATAGAAAGCTGAGAGATAGCAAAAATAGTAAGCACTTATGTCTGCAATGATAGTTGTAAATACTATTTATGATGTTGCTTTTGGTAAAAAAAAGAGATGCAAAAGTTTCTTGGCATCTCTTTAATAAGCTTCTGGAATCTATTACCACCAATAATAGGAAAAGCGAGCCATTATTCCTTTTTTACTGTGAAATCCCAGTCCAACCCCAACATTTTCAGACCAATAGTAATCAAATCCTAAGTTAAAGCATATGCCGGACGAATTAATAGTGCCTCGTCTGAAATAATCACCTGTGCTAACTTCTTTTGCCAAAACTGTGTCAGTTTGTGCAAAAAAGCCAATACCAGCATAAGCAGTACCAATTTCAAATTCGTAATTATAAGCAGCATCAAAAGTTACAATGATTGCTTCGTAGCTTTCTTCGGTATAGCCATCAGGTAGCGGATTGGTAGTCAGGTTTATTCCATCTGCTTTATAACTGGCATAGTTTGGAATTGAATTCGCAAAGCCTGAAAGGCCAATAGAAAGGCTTACAAAATCATATCTAAATCCCAGTCCGGCACTTAAGCCTGCCCCGCCATAACCAAGTTCGCCGTGCAAGCCGTAAAGTGCGGGTAACTCTTCTTCGTAATTGGAATCACCTTTTTGGGCATAAAGTCCTGCTTGCAAAATAAATATCAACGCAAGTACTAAGTACTTTTTTAGCATAATACCTCCTTTATATAAAAATGCTTATATTTGTATAACAAAATAAAGTTTTTATACCGTTTGACAAAACGTAATATTGCCTATGATGAATATTATTTTAGTTGGTATGGGTGGATTTGTGGGTGCAGTCTCGCGATATCTGCTTGGTTTAGGGGTTAATGCCATTGTGCCCGCATCAAAATTTCCATTTGGAGTGATGGCTGCAAATATTATAGGGTCATTTATGATAGGTGTTTTATGGGGAATTTCAGAGGGAAACCCTATATTTAAAGACAAGTATGCTCTATTTCTGATTGTAGGCGTTTTAGGTGGCTTCACTACCTTCTCTTCTTTTAGCTTAGATAATCTTAAGTTATTGAGTGAGGGAATGTTTTTATATGCAATTATGAACATTATTATTTCAGTTTCTGCCGGTCTATTCTTTACTTGGTTAGGTTTTCTCCTCTCA
Source organism: Kapaibacterium sp. (SeqCode) (assembly GCA_963678775.2). Classification (GTDB taxonomy): domain Bacteria; phylum Bacteroidota; class Ignavibacteria; order Kapaibacteriales; family UBA2268; genus JBFHIJ01. The sequence goes on along the minus strand of CAXXGR010000004.1, from coordinate 201,291 downwards.
AAGCAGTTTTAACACTACTTAAACAAATAGTATTTTTTGACATCTTTAGCTGTTTTAATATTCAGTAAAGTTTATATTTTGTAAATTGTAAATATTATCAAGACTAATATTTAAACCTTTTTGCGTCTGGGGTGTTAATATAAACAAGTATAGAAGATAAAAATACTATACTTTTATATTATACCTTATAATATTAGAAATTGTAGATATACGATACATTATACTTTTAACTAACGAGACAGTATGGATCAACTGATACTAAATAATACAATTGAAGAGACTCTATATAGTTTGTTTAAGCCTGCAACCTTGAAAGACCTAGAAAGTATGAAACTACTTAATAGATATGATACAAAATTTATCATCACAAAGTCTCGGCTTGCAGATATTCTTACTAAGCTCCCTTCCCAATATCAAATATTAGAAATAGACGGAAAAAGATTATTTGAATATCAAAATCAGTACTTCGACACTGAAGATTTATTGCTTTATAAGACTCATCACAATGGCAAACTCAATAGATATAAAGTTAGATACCGACACTATGTGGATGTAGATAAATTCTTTTTTGAGCTTAAATTTAAAACCAATAAAAGCAAAACTGAAAAAACACGAATGCAGAAGTTTGGATTTGAAACACATATCAATGGTGGTGCAGATAAGCTAATTAAGGATAGTCTAGGCATTAATCCGGATATGCTGCAAAAAGCATTAAATATCACATACAACCGCATCACCATAGTAAATTCTCTATCAAAGGAGAAAATTACTCTTGATTTTGGGTTGAACTTCGACAATTATAAAAATTCTAAATATTTAGAAGATCTTGCGATTATCGAAATAAAAGTTGATAGGCTCAAGCCCCATACTGCTTTTACTCAGTTGCTCAAAGAGCAGGGCATTAGGCCAATGAAAATAAGCAAATACTGCCTAGGTATTATTTTAACTACTCCGGGCATTAAATATAACAGATTTAAAGAAAAACTACTACGTATTAACCAAATTTGTGACTTAGGATATGAATATTAGTGACTTCATCGGACTGGACTTTTTTAATGCAGATGGTTTCAGAGAATTAGCTTTTAGATTCTTTTTCAATCTGATAGTGATTTACGTCATTGCCAGACTTATTTACTACAAATTAAGACAAAACAGAGACTACTTATTTACACTTTTTATTTTCAATTTAGTCGTATTTTTTGTTTGTTTTCTGCTTAGCAGTGCTAAGATTTCAATAGGTTTTGCATTTGGTGTGTTTGCGATATTTTCTATTTTGAGATATCGAACTACCACGGTGCCTATAAAAGAGATGACTTATATGTTTATCTCTCTTAGTGTTGCAATTATAAACTCCCTTACTACAGGGAGTATCAGCTTTATAGAGCTATTATTCCCTAATATTATGCTTATTTCGTTTGCATTAGTTTTAGAAAAAACTTGGGTTAAAAACGAATATAAAAGAGAAGTGCTCTACGAAAAAATAGATCTTATTAAGCCTGACAGATATGACGATTTGCTTGATGATCTAAGAGAGAGAACAGGTCTTAAAATTCATAGAGCTGAAGTAGGCAAGATTGATTTCCTTCGAGATGTTGCACGAATAAAGATATTTTACTTTGAAGATGAAAAAGCTAACAGATATAATTAGTCTTCTGTTTGTGTTGCTTTGCTGTTTTAGTATTTCAAATGCTCAGCCAATGGAGAAAGCTAACACGGATACAGAAATGTGGTCAGGAGTGGAGCTCACTTATGTCATTACTAATGATTTGGAGTTCTCTTTGGGTCAGGAGCTACGCTTTGACGAAAATATTAGTTCATTTGGTCAGAGCGTAACAGACTTTGCTTTATCTTATGATATCTTTAAATACCTATCAGTGACTACTGCCTATAGATATCGTTCTTATAGTTCTTATGCCAGACACGAATTATATGGTAATTTAAGCTCTGGTTTTGATTTAGGTGATTTTGAATTTTCGTATAGGCTTAGGTATCACCGCAAATACTCTGAGCTTACAGACTCACCGGAGCAATATCGTAATAAATTTGAAATATCATATAAATATGATAGAAATTTAGACCCATTTATTTCTGCAGATGTCTTCTATAGCTCGCTTGGCGAAGATCAAGGTGAATTCTATAAAGTAAGATACTCTATTGGCTCAAAAGTAGAGCTGACTCGCTATTCTGATTTAGAACTATGCTATATGTTCGAAGATATGCTATTGTCGGACAAAACCGTCAGCATCTTCGGAATTAATTGGTCATATAAGTTTTATTGAGTTGACTTTGCGTAAGTAGGCATCCATGTCAAACTTACGCTTAAGTCCTTTATCATTCATGTATCTTATTTTCCCAAAAACATTTCTTTCTCCCCAAGCTCTGTCATGAATTCCTCCGATACTCCATGCTATGCCGGCATATCCGTTAGGGTCGCGACCGTCTAAGCTGTATTTGTCGTTTAAGTAAATTGCGATTGTCATAGACTGCTCAGGTGTTTCAGTCCATTCTAATATTTTCTTTGCCCAGTACATCCGCATATACCCGTGCATTTTCCCATTGTTTACCAATTCCTTTTGGGCTGCATTCCAATATACGTCGTGAGTATCAGCATTATCAAACTGTTCGATCGTATACAGATATTCCCTTTTATCATGTATATGCTCTATTAATGTTTTTTTTGCCCAATCCCTGAAACCTTCCATCGAGTCATAATTTCTATTATAAAGGCAGTAATTATCTGCGAGCTCCTTTCGGACAAAGATTTCTTCAATAAAAGCATCTTTCGCTTCTTGTGGTGCATCAGATTCAATCACTTGTAAAACAGCCTCTAAAGATGATATCTGACCAAAATGCAGGTATGGTGAAAGCTCGGACTGGAAGTCTGCCCCGGGTTCATTTCTCAGCGTGCTATACTTCTCCAATCTATATTTGAGAAAAACGTCTAAAGTGTCAAGTGCGATTTTTCTTCCTGCTTTTACGTTAGAGACTGCACTCACAGACTTGTCGAAAATTGAATAGTCAATTGCTTCAAATTGAGTTCTATTATCTATTTGATTTTTCCTTTCATAAACTATACGTTCGAACTGAGGCATACTTTTTATGAATTCAGCTTCTAACTTTCGTACTTTAGGTCTTAATGTATATGCTGCAAATTCTTCCTTTGGACTGATAAATCTTGCAGGAATAATATTATGAGTGTCTACCTCATGGAAGGCAATGTTTATATTTGAAATTATTTCACTGTTCCACTTCAATTTGATTTTTAGAGGGTCAAAATCAGAAATAAGTAGACCTGCATTGGTATCTCCAATCAGCTTTGGGATTGTAACTCCCGGACTGCCAAAAAGCAGTACAAAAGGTATATTTAAGTTCTCAAGCTCGGCAGCAGTTTCTTCTAAGCCTTTTAGCATAAATTCAAAGTGTCTTTCTGGTGCATCTAAAAAATTATTGACCAGACTAAAACATACAAGCACATCTGACTTAGTTGCGTAAGCCACATCGACGGCATAACTAAGAGCATGATTATACTGCACCCTCTGATCTCTGCTCATCTTATAAATCACAGTGCCGGGCTTGATTTCAATATTATTATATCTAAAAATTCTTTTTTCAATCATATTCTTTGTTTCTTATAATTCTAATGTGTAAATTTCAATATTATCAATAATACTTTTCAAAAAAGGGGATATTATGCAAAAGTTGTTATCACTTGCACTATTTGCAGCCGTACTCTTTATTTCAGCTTGTGGAAATAAAGACGCTGAGACACCAGATTTAGAAGTGCAAACTTACATCCGTCCTATTACTAAAACAGTAGAAACTTACAAAGAAGACGGAACAGAAATGGAAATCATTGAGTATACTTATGCTAGCCCTAATGATTTCTTTTGGACTAAAGCTGAATACAAAGCTGAAGACGGCTCTATCAATAAAGTAGTCAAAAGAGAGTTCGACAAGGACGGAATGCCTGTCAAAGAATTAACTGAAGAGTTGGAAACTATCACTGAAACAGTAGAAACAAAATACTGCCCACATAGCTATTTCCTTTTGGAAAAAACTGTTTATGATGGAGAAATGGCTCCTGAAAATAAATCATACCACTTGAAATATAACTTCGAGCAAGGATATCTTATTTCCGAAGAATATAAAAAATTCAGTAATGATCCTGAATTTAAAAATGCAGACGGCGATAACGTAGTTATGGTTAGTAGTTATAAATACTTCCCTGCTGTAGAATACAGACATGAAGGCCCACAGGATGCAGCATTTTTCGTTGATGTTGTGAAAGCTTATTTCACTAAAGATGATCAACAAAGAATGGAAGAAGCAGAACAAAAGCCGGAAAAAGAATTTAAAATTGGAGATCTGTATTGGGTAAGTAAAACTGACTTCAACGAAGAAGGCATACCTACTCACATGTTGGCTGGCGAAGCAGATTGCGAACACCATGCAACTGAAGAGTGGTACAAAATCGAAAAAGATGATCAAGGAAGGGTTATTGGAGTTATTGGATACAGCGATCCTGCAATGGAAACACTTACTGAGAAAAACATGAAGCACAGCTACAGCTATGATGCGAATGGTAAACTTGCTTCAATCGAAGAAAATAGATATAATCCTGAAACTAAAGAATTTGACAGATTCCATGATGGTCAAAAATTTAACTTCCAAGAAGTTGACTTTGTGACAGGCAAACAGAAATTCTTATTTACTGAAAATGCTAAAGTTGCAGAGCACTACTGCTATGGTGCAAAAGCTTACTCTTATAATGAAAATAAAATCGTGAGCTATGACAAAACTAAGAAAGTAGTTGAAACATATAAAGGTGGCTACGAAGGTGAATTCCAAGGTCGTCAAGCAGAGCATAAATTAGTAGCTAAAGAAACTACTACTTTTGGTGAAGTAAAATCTGCAGAATAATATTTATCTTGTTTTGCAGTATAAAATAATCGAGTAGGAGGAGCATGATTATTTCATGCTCCGACCTCTCATACCTCAGTACGTACCGCTTGGGGTATACTGGGCGAACTATAAAAAAGCAGAGGTAAGTTGATTGCCTCTGCTTTTTATACATTTTCTACTCTACTATAATATTCTTCGAAATAACTTTTTCTTTGCAACTGATACGGATTACATAAGCGCCTGCTGGATAGTTGCCTATTTGGAGCTGTAGATTTTTTGTGTAAGTATTTTCTAGTTCAGGGAAACTTGCTACAAGCTCGCCCATATAGTTAAACATTTGTACGTTTGTTATTTCTTCAGCTTGATCTAAGTCAATGCTGAGTGTGCCGTTTGCGATAGGATTCGGGTAAGCTTTGGGAAAGCTGTCGAAGATTACATCTTCTTCTACTCCGGTGCCTATGTCAGGCTTGATTACAAGTAAATATACATCCAAATCCCCGAAATGCTGTTGGAATTCGCCTTCTGTTACGGGTAATAAATCACCGGGACCTACTAATGATAATAAAGCAACATTACCTGCTGAATCAATATCAATATCCTTCACAAAAACATCCCAATCTGCACACAGATAAGTAGCATACAACAAAGAATCTAAATTTGGATTAAATACTTGAAAATATCCGGTTTCTCTATGATTATTTCCTATTATTTCATTACAGAAATAACCTTTGGTAACAGGCATGGAGTCATTTGTTACCTGTGAGTATACGTAAATATTCTCATCTTTATCCAAATCAACTACAATGTCTTCTGTACCAAGATATATGTCCATTTCAATAAATGCTGAAGATACAATTTGACTCCCATCATTACTTAATCTCATTATTGAAAGTCCGAGACCTTCCGGGCACCAACCAGTTTTATCTTTAAAATAATAAGTATAAGCATCTTTCTCAAAAATGGGTGGCAAGGACGAAGTAACAATTACCAAATCACCGTTAGGGTAGGCTTCAATATTAAAAGTATTGCCATTCCAATAACCTCTGTCATGCAAAATAGATATATATTTTGCATGCTGAAGGCTGCTGTCAAATTTTGCTACAAATGTTCCTTCTTCAGATTGAATATTAGAGAATGAACCTTCTGTTCCTTGTATTCCATAGTCTTGGTAAATACCTAAGACACAAATATCTTTTTCTTCTGTTACTGCCATAGATAAATTATAAACAGTATTAGTTCCAAGATAAGTCAGATATTTAAAAGAAGATGTTTTATAGTCAAAAGCTCCTACGATTGCATTTGCCATATCTCCTTCAATATATTCGGTTTTATAGGCATTCTGGCTGGCATGTATTATATAATCCTCTGTTTCTCTTCTGTGTGCACCAATAAAATATATTATACCATCTACTACTTCCATATCAATAATAGTAGTTAATTCATTATGTGAGCCTAAAGGGGAAGAATATATTACTTCACTAATCTCAGGATTAAAAACTGTTAGGCATCCCTGCATCAGATAGGTTGTATGTTCGGATTCTTTAATAAAAGCATCGTCAGTTTTATAAAATGTAGCTGGGTCATCTTTACAAATAACATAAACGTTACCCTCTTTATCTACATCAATTAACTTTACATCATTCCCATCTCTAGTTCCCCACAATGTAGCATATAAAAGTTTTTTACTGTTAATGTCAAATACTGATATAAAGCCTTGAGAGAATTGTAATTTATCTCCATAAGTAGTATCTATTGCTCCTTCTGTTAAAGGTAATGAATTGTGACCAGTCTCACCAACAACGAAAACTCTTCCATCATCCATTATCTTAGTGTCCCATGAAAAGTCCCCAACCCATGTTCCGTAATATGTTCCAAAAACTACCGGATCTATAATCATATTAGGATCTTCCGTTTCAGCCACCTGAAATGAAACTGTGCTATTATCCAAGACTTCAAATGAACTTTTAATATGATTAGATGCTAAAATCTCATCACTTTTATATGATTTTAAGTTGCCATGTTTAATATCGCCGGATTTTGTTTGTATTACTAACTCACCTTTTTTGTCGACATATAATTTTTCATGGCCGGAAAATCTTAACTTGATGGTTTCAGGCTTAGCATTTTTATGCAGATAAAAGTCATATCTTAAGTTATTATTTTGAAAGAAGTATTTAATATCAACATTTTCAAACACATTATTGGCTTCGGCAGCAGTGCAAAGCGGCACTTTTTTTCTCCATTTAGCAGGATCATTGCCAAGCATATAATTATAATAAGTATCTGTTTCCCGGTAACTTATATCAAAAGAATTTGCACCTACATAATTGCAAGTCACATAAGTGCCCACACTATCTTGGCTATCTTTAAAAATCTTATAAACAAGACCTTTATCTGTCCCCCAAATAGTTTGATTGCCTGACTGAGCCATAAATTTAACTTCCTCCTGCCATTGCCCATGATTCGGAATTATGGATGAGGTTTGGGATAGAAGGTTAAGTGAATACAATGATATAATAAAAATTAAAAATATAAATTTCATAGTGTGTTCCTCTGTACTTTTTCAAATAAGCTGGCTAAATTATATATATATGTTCAATATAGTATACTTTATAATATTAAAAAAATTATTTATCACAATTATTGCAGTATAAAATAATCGAGTAGGAGGAGCATGATTATTTCATGCTCCGACCTCTCATACTTCAGTACGTACAGCTTAGGGTGTACTGGGCGGGTTCACTAAACATCTGGTTACCGTTAGTACAGCAATTCATTGGTCTATTCCATATATCACACTTTGTCTTAAGCTAACGATTCCTACTATCTATGCCGTTCGGGACTTACTCCCTATAGTTGATACACAAGCTGGGCGAACAAAAAAAAAGGGAACCCAATTATAAATCAGGTCCCCTTTTCGTGCTTTGTCATAGTGAAAATTTTATTTATGCGTTTACTGCGTCATTAACTACTGTTTTGATTTCAAACTCCGGCGGATCTTGAATTGTTTTTTTAACTGCACACATAGAAGCAGATTTAACAAGTGCGTCGTAGTATTTTTCAGGGAAATCTTTCGGTACTTTTATGTTCAGTTCAATTTTACCAATTTTTTGTTTGACAGGGTCCCATTTCAAGTCCTGATCAATTTCTATCCCTTCCATGTCTATGCCACGCGATTGGCAAAAACCTGCTACATATATGCCTGCACAAGTGCCTAATGATGCTAAAAATAATTCAAAAGGAGCAGGAGCTGTTCCATCGCCACCACCATTTACAGGTTGATCAGTTGCTACTACCCATCCGTTAAATTCCGCATTTACCTTCTTGTTTCCCGGGAAAGTTATCTTCATGCCCATTGCTGAGTCTCCTTAAAAATAGAAATTTAAAATACTATATTGCTGTTTAGCAATGTAGAAGTTTGAAGAAAAGTAATATTGTATTGAAATAATATTTTTTTTGGACGTATATTTGTTAAAATGCAACTTGTACATAGAGGGATTGGAAAAATGCTTAAAAAGTACGATAAAAATACCGCACTTCACACTATACATACTAGAAAAAGCATAAGAGAATTTAAACATGAAGCTATTCCACAAGATCACTTGGAAGAAATGGTAAGAGCCGGCATGGCAGCCCCTTCTGCAAACAACCATCAGCCTTGGGAATTTATAATTGTTACTGATAAATATATCAAGGATTTCCTAAGCGAAAGATTGCCTTATGCTAAGATGTTAAAAGATGCAGCTGCAGGCATAGTCGTTTGCGGCAAGCCCGGTGAAGCCTTCAACGAACCGGAAGGAAGCTTATGGGTGCAGGATTGCTCTGCAGCTACACTAAATATATTATTGGCAGCAGAAGCCTTAGGGTACGGAGCAGTTTGGACCGCTGTTTATCCTGCTAGTGACAGAGTAAACACTGTCAAAGATATTCTAGCTCTTCCTAAAGGGATACTTCCTCTAAGTGTAATACCAGTGGGCATACCTTTTGGCAATGAATTACCAAAAGATAAATTCGTAAAAGAAAAAATTCACTGGGATAAATGGTAGAAATGAGGTTCTTAAAAATCGTATTCATTTCTATAACTTTGCTTGTTTTGTTTTCTGCTTCAGGCTCTTATCTATGGTTAAAAGATACCTTAGCAAAGCCTGCGGCAGATAATGATGTTGTTTTGCGCATTCCTTATGGGACATCTGTCTATAAAGCAGTAGATTTGCTTCAGGAACAGGGAACGCTTAAGCCTGAATGGTTTTTTGATTTGTATGTTAGATATCTGTCAGGCAAGAAAAAAAATAGCCTACAGGCAGGCTATTATAAGTTTGACAAAGGCACTAGCAACCAAGAGCTAATAGAATCCATATTTACAGGTGATAATCTTTACACTGCAACCGTAACCTTTCCCGAAGGATTTGGAATCAATAAGTATGCATCTGAGATTAGTCAGGAAATGAATCTTGATTCTTCTAAGTTTGTAAATATATGTAAAGATAAAGGTGTACTGGAAAGCTATGGTATCAATCAAGAAAGTGCTCTCGGATACTTGATGCCTAACACTTATACTTTTTTTATGGATGACAAAGAAGCTGACATAGTAGCAAAGCTTTTAAGCGAATTTAAAAAGTTTTGGACATCGGAAAACTTAACAAAAGCTAAAGATTTGAATCTACCAGTTCATGAAGTGCATACCTTAGCCTCTATTGTAGAAGCAGAAACTCCTGTAGAATCTGAAAGAGCAAGAGTTGCCGGTTTATATTTAAACCGCTTGGAGCATGGTTGGTTACTGCAGGCAGATCCAACGGTCCAGTATGCTATTGGCGAAAAAAGAAGAGTTTTATATAAAGATTTAGAAATTGACAATCCATATAACACTTATAAATATGGCGGATTGCCACCGGGGCCAATCAATAACCCCGGTAGAAAGTCATTGGAAGCAGTTTTGAATCCGGAAAAACATAAATGGTATTATATGGTGGCATTAGGAGACGGAAGTGGTAAGCATAACTTCTCGGAAGATTTGGCCGGACACTCTAAAAATATACGAATATTTAAAAAAAATGTGGGCAGGTAAATTTTTCTGCTGTATTTAAAACAAGGTTAAAGGTACTGGTTCTGAATGATTCTGATTAATTAGTTGTTTAACTTCTTCCCATTTTGGAGGAATACTATGTTTAGTATTTGTACTGTGCAAATGAGCTATAATTTCTTTTGCTAAAATATAAGCTAAATTAACAGGTACGGCATTTCCCACCATCTTATAACCATTGGCGATATTATCATAAAGAAATATAAAATCATCAGGAAAAGTTTGTATTCTTGCACATTCTCTAACAGTTAATCTTCTATATAGATTTTCTTTGCCTTTCACAAAGATGCGAACATTTTCTTTTACTAAAGGCATTTTTGGAGCTTGTGGATGTAATGGTGCATGTCTTCCTCCTGCCTGAATAGTAAAAGATGGTTCATCCCATGAACGAACTCTATTTCTAGACATAAATATGGACGAAAATCCACCAGTCATATATTCATGATTTGGAACGATACATTTAGTATTTGCCTTATTTTTTTCAGCAGCAGGTATAGCGCATTCTTTTAAATCAAAAATTGCATCTTTTAAAAAGGTTTTATTCTTAAATGTTGGAATCGGAAAATTGAAATTTATATCCAAATCAGATCTAAAACCTATAAAAAAAACTCTTTTTCTGTCTTGTGGAATTCCATAGTCAGATGCATTTAGTAATTTAAAGTAAAGTTTATAACCACTAGCAATAAATAACTTCTTTATGTTTTCCAAAGCAGTTTTATTCGAAGGCAATAACATACCTGAAACATTTTCTGCCAAAAAAAATCGAGGTTGTTTTTCTGAAATAATTCGTATAAAATCGTAAAATAATTCTCCTCTCTTATCATTTATACCTCTTAAAGCACCTGCTTCACTCCAACTTTGACAAGGAGGACCACCAATTATTCCATCAACTTCAGGAATTTCTTCTGATTTAATATCAGTAATACTTCTTCTGTCTAAAAAAGTATGTCTATGATTATATTCAAAAGTATCCCATATTGTTTTGTCATATTCATTTGCCCAAGAAATATCAAAACCAGCCAAACTAAATCCCAAATCTAATCCGCCAGCTCCAGAAAAGAAAGATGCGATTTTATAATTATTATTTTTCATTTCTTCTCTATAGAAATATAGTACACTGTTTTCCTGTCTGATTCAGCAATATTATCTCTCCATTCACCTTTAGGAGTTCCACTGACGTTATCGTAAATCCACTTAGTATTCCCACTTTTCTTCATCAATGACATTGCCCTATTATGTTCTGATTTACTAGATTGTCCATACCAACATCTTCGGATAGCAACAAATAAGTTGTCTTGATAAGTTTCTAAATATTCTTCAAATGTAAATAGTTTTAAATCACTATTTACATTTAATTTAGGTTTTCCTTCTATAATATATTGTGCAGGAAAGGAAGATTCTCTCAAGTTAGGACTTCCTTTCATCATCAAATATTGCAAAATTATAGTAAAATCTTGTAAAGTAAAAATATTTCTCCATGGTCTAGACCTAGAGCTATTGATACCGTTATGAAAATTATCAACTTCCAGATCAAGTTTATCTAATATTTTTCTTGGGGATTTAATCTTCAATAACTTGAACAATGAAACTACACTCTCCCTTTGAATTCTATTAAAAGCAAAACTAGCACCTGTTTGTTTGAGTGAGATACCAATGTCATTAAGTAAAATATCTGCTTTTTTTGATGAATTATCTGATGTAACTAAAGAAATATCTTCAGGGTAGATTATTTCACTAATCAAATTATTTTTGATGGGTGTAGAGATTTTGTCAACTTTACCAACATGGGGTAATACAATTTTGCCTTTTCTTGAAAGTAAAAATTTTACTATCTCTAGTTCATTTCCTGGCATTCTATTCTCTGAAATATTTCATAAATATGTATATTTAAACTTTTCGCTATTTTTGCAATATTTGCAAGTGAAATATTCTTTTCTCCTCTTTCTATCATGCCTATATAAGTTCTATGCACACCAGCTATTTCTGCTAATCTTTCTTGCGATAGATTCTTTGACATCCGTAAATTTCTTATTTCGGATCCGAATGACTTTAGCATATCTGTTCCCATAATTTCCTCCTAATAAATATAGCTGAATATCTTATCTAAATCTACATACTATAGTTAGCATATTTGACTGTTAATAAGTTAATAGCCGGTTTTAGGAATGAAATGTGCATTATACTCTCAATGGTATTATATGGTGGCATTAGGAGACGGAAGTGGTAAGCATAACTTCTCGGAAGATTTGGCCGGACACTCTAAAAATATACGAATATTTAAAAAAAATGTGGGCAGGTAATTGTTTTTACTGCCCACTTTTTTTGCAATGTATCAAATAAAAGAATCTATATTGTTCTGGGAATTATAGTAATCAGAAAAGAAATATTGATGTCTAACGCTTGCATCTTTGATTTCTGATAGAGTATATCATTTTAAAATCTTTAGCTCACTTGCTTTTTCCTCTGGCATCTATTTTTACTTCTCTTACTTCTTCATCTTCCAAAAGCAAATAATAGTCAAATAGATTTACTACTGCACAGGCATGATTTGGAATAATCAATAATTTATCTCCGATAGCGAATTCATCCGCAGGTTCGTCAATTATGCCATGCTCTTCGGACACTCTTGAAATTTGAGACTCTTTGCCGATTATTTTACCATAGCCTTGGATATTGTTGTTTCCGTGAGCTCCTTTGTCTAAGCCCAGTGCTTTTGAGCCTGCATCTAAGACTACTCTGTCTTTATGCACGCCGATTACTGATGCTACAACGTAGAGTGCAGGTTCGTCCTCTGTGCAAGAACCCAAGCTTACTTGCATATTGTCATAGAAAATATAATTTCCGGGGCGAAGCTCAGACATATGCTCTGTTTTGCGAAAGTGGCGAAGTTCAGGAGTTGAACCTATGCTAGCAGTTGGGCATTTAAAACCTTCCGCTTTGAGTGATTTAACTAAATGGCTCATTAGCCTGACAGATTCTTTGCTTATATCCACAATTTCGTCTGTATTATGAGCAGCATAAACGCTACCGGCGTGAGTGTAGATACCTTCTAGATTCAAATTGTTAGTATCTAATATTGCTTTAGCAAGTAAAATGATTTGCTCTTTGGTAGCAATACCATTTCTGTGTAGTCCCGTGTCAACTTCTATAAGTACATCCAAGAATATGTCGTTAGCTTTAGCAACAGCATCTGCTTCTTCTATATGCTCTAAAGAGTCTACCCCGAAGGTTAGTTTGTCCACAAGTTTATGGATTTCGACGATGCGTTGGTATTTTTGCTTGCCGGTGATAACGTTAGCTATTTGAATATCTTTAATGCCAGCTTGAGCTAAGCAAAGCGCTTCCTCTGTTTTTGCACAGGCAATGCCCACAGCTCCTTTGCTAATTTGAAGTTTCGCAAACTCTATTGATTTATGAGTTTTGAAGTGAGGTCGTAGATTGACAATTTTATTTTTAGCTAATTCTTGTACAAAGTCTAAATTTTCATGCATTTTTACCGAATCTATAAGAAGAGCCGGAGTGTCGATTGATTGTAAAGAGAATTTCATGTTAAAATCTCCAATTTGGCTTCAAAATTGCTTGATCTCGTATATCGAGATACGAATATTTATTATGGGTACGCTAATGAGAGCAATATATATATTTTCTATCATATTACTATTTGGCTTTTTTGCTTCTTGCTCACCGGTACGTTCCAGACATTATTATGATGATACGCAGAAAAAAGCAGAAAAAGAAACATTATCTCGTCAGGAAGATAATATCGAGACAGAAAGTAACTTTGCAGATACACGATTTTTGGACACTGCTGTGGTCATTATGCCTATAGCACAAAACGGTACTCAAAGTCGTAGCTTAAATGATTTTTTTAGTGATGCAGTTCGTGATTTTGATAAAGAAAACTACAAGACAGCTTGTAGCAAATTCGACGCATTTTCAGGGATGTTACGTAAAAACGATTCGCTCTATTTTGAAACAATGTTTTACAAAAGTGAATGCAATATTTTGAATAATGAACTCGGCTCAGCAAAAAACATACTTGAAATGCTTTTAGAAGACAGTAAAACACCTGACGCCATCTATGAGAAAATCTTAGTCCGACTTGGTCAGGTTTATTGCATAACTGATTCCAAAGATAAAGCAGAGGAAATGTTTTCTCGTCTCAAAAAGGAATATCCAAATTCGATATATTTGAAATTGGCAGATTGTAATGTAGTGGAGTAGATAAGAATGGAGTTTTGAGTTTGCAGAAAATAAATCTACAAACTCAAATACACAACATTATCACTATTTTTAAAAACCGGGGTCATCATTTTGTTGGTCTTGCGGGATAAAGCGTTCTTCATATTCGAGAGCTAAATTCGCAAAGCGAGCGTATTCTTTAATGAAGGCAGTTCTTACTGTTCCAACTTCACCATTCCTGTGTTTTGCGATGATTATTTCGCCTGTGTTCTCAGTTGGAGTGCCGTCTTCGTAAGTTAGTTGCCCATATCTTTCAGGTCTGTTCACAAACATCACTACGTCAGCATCTTGCTCGATAGAACCCGATTCCCTCAAATCCGAAAGCATTGGTTTTTTATCTGTTCTGGATTCGACTGAACGGTTAAGCTGTGCAAGAGCCATTACCGGAATATTCAATTCTTTTGCAATTTGCTTAAGAGAAGAGGAGATTATTGAAATTTCACGTTCCCTTGATTCTGATTTAGGAGCGTGTACTAGCTGAAGGTAATCGACAACCACCATAGAGATATTGTGCTCAGCTTTTAATCTGCGACATTTTGCTTTGAGTTCAGTGATAGTAACCATAGGGCTATCATCTATAAATAGAGGAGCGTCAGCGAGTGTACCTAATCCTTTGATTATTTTCTGATTTTGCTCTTCGTTTATATATCCGTTTCTAATTTTTGATTGATCTATTCCCGACTCAGATGATAGCAAACGCATAACAAGTTGAATGTTTGCCATCTCTATAGAGAAAAAAGCGACAGGCTTTTTGTAATCAACTGCCATATTTCTAACTACTGACAAGGCAAAAGCGGTTTTGCCCATAGAAGGTCTGCCGGCTAGAATAATTAAATCTGAATTTTGGAAACCACCCAGCATTCTGTCAAGCAAATCAATACCGGAGGGAACGCCCGGCAAAGAGCTTTTATCTCTCTCTCTAAGGTGTGAAATGACATCATAAGCTTCTTTAGCCATTTGCTTCATGGAAAAAAAAGAATTATTTACACGTTTTTCGCCGATACGAAAAATAGCCGCTTCAGCCAAATCAATACAGTCAAATGCGTCTATAGATTCATCATAAACCTGGGTCTCAAGCTCTCCAAGAGTTTTAATAAGAAATCGTTTTAGATATTTTTCCTGAACTATACGGGCATGAAACTCTACGTTTGCAGCAGTAGGCACGGAATTATTTAGCTCGGCAAGATAAGCAGGACCTCCAATTTTTTCTAAAACTTTTCTTGCTCTGAGTTCATCAGATAAAGTAACAATATCTACCGTTATAGCTTTGTCAAACATATCAATAATTGTAGCAAAGATAAGTCTGTGCTTTTCCTGGTAAAAGCTATCTTCGTCCACAACTTCCATAGCTTTTGCTATGGCTTGCCTGTCGAGCATCAGACCACCAATCAAAGCCTTTTCGGCTTCGATAGCATTAGGCGGCACTCTGCCTTCGATTGGAGTATAATTTTGATTACGGACAGTAGGTTTATTGTAAGTATCTATTTGCATTTTTTTACCTTTGCATTATTATGGGATGCAAGAAAACAAAAATTAGGACTTAAAACAATATATTATTTGATGTGTTAATATATTGTGGATTATTTGACGAGTTGTCCATAGGAATAGAGGATAATTCAAAATTGGAACAAAATTTGATTGATTTATTAAATTAGAGATAATATACACTTATCTCTTAGTCAAATAGTCTCTGAATAATATAGAAATGCACAATAGTCATATAAATATATTATATTATGTAGCCTCGTGTTTTATACTTAACAAAATCATGTAAGAAATCGAAATGTCAAAGAAAATCCTTGTAATTGATGATGCAGATTTTATTCTGGAAAGTACATCTACTTTATTAAACTTCGAAGGGTATGATGTATATACAGCTTCAGATGGAATCGAAGGTGTCGAAAAAGCTAAAGAATGTAAGCCAGATTTGATATTATGCGATATCTCTATGCCTGGTTTGGATGGTTATGGAGTGCTTGATACAATTCGAGCAGATTCCTTAACTGTAACTACTCCATTTATTTTCCTAACAGCTTTTACTGAAAAGCCTAATATGCGAATTGGTATGGAAAAAGGGGCTGACGATTTTTTGGTTAAGCCTTACACGAGAGATGAGCTAATTGCTGCTATAGATGCGCAATGGAAAAAACACGACAAATTGCGTGATAAAATAGACGAAGAGATTACGAAAGTAGAAGAAAGTATTACATATTCTTTGCCTCATGAATTTAGAACTGTGTTAAATCAAGTAATTGGTACTGCTAGATTTATAAAGGAAGAATCTCAAAAGGGCTCTATCAAATTAGAAGAGCTTATGGAGTTTACTGATGATATTATAAAATCATCTGAAAGACTAAATCGGATAACAGAAAACTTTTTGATTTATGTAAAAGTGGGTGTGATTGTAAATAATCCATCAAGAAAAAAATCTCTTTTAAATGAAAGATTAGACGAACCCGTAGCTGTTGCTTTTGACATAGCTGATTATGTTGCTAACAGATATAAAAGGAAAGATGATTTAGTTCTAAATGCAAATGCAAGCGGAGTGCAAGGCAAAATTGCATCAGAAAGTTTTCATAAGATACTTGATGAGCTAATAGATAATGCGTTTAAGTTTTCGAATTACGGAACTAAGGTGTCATTAAATGCTTTTCTTGAGGAAGACTATATCAATTTTGAAATAATTGATAACGGTCGGGGCATGAAAAAAGAAGAGATTGATAATATTGCTGCCTATAGGCAATTTGAAAGAAAAATATATGAGCAGCAAGGCGTTGGTCTTGGTCTTGTTATTGCCAAAAAGTTAGTTGAAGTCCATGGTGGTGATTTTACTATTACCAGTGAAGAAGGTAAGTGGACTAAAATATCTTTGACTATTCCGTGTCAAGCTTCAGAAGAATAATAAGACGTGCTATAAATTTGTACAGAGGGTATGTTTATATAAATATATCCTCTTTTTTTTGTTATTTTTGGAGACAAAATAACTTGAGATGTTGTGAAAGATAAAAATTATATAAATTTTCTCTCTGATAGATTTTCCAAACCTGAGAAACGTAAGTTTTTCTTTGGGTTTACCAGAATGGTAGCTCTAATGAGTGTAATGATTGGGTGCATTGCTTTAATTATTTCACTTTCTATTTTAGAGGGTTTTGACTTAAAGCTAAGGGATAGTGCTTACCGCTTTACTTCGCATATTCATATCAAATCTTTTTCTGACGAGCCTTATAGTAATAAAAATGAAATAGTCACAAGATTGAAAAATGACTTTGATTTTGTGCTGAAAGCGAAACCTACTTTGCAAAAAGAGGGACTTGTCAGAGCAGGCAAAAATCTGGAAGGTATAGTAATTAATGGGTTCGATTTTTCGCAGGATATAACAGATTTTAAAGAGTTTATAAGTGATGGTGATGCGAAATTCTCTTCCAATTCGGCTAATGAAGTAATAATCGGTAAAGACTTAGCCGATGTATTGGGTGTGGAGATAGGCGATAAAATAGTCATGTATGTGATACTGACCAAAAGCAATAAATCCATGCCTGACTCTAAGATTCGGAAGATGACAGTAAGCGGTATCTATCAGACAGGTATGACCCAGTATGACAGGAATATGGTATACGTGCCTTTTCAAATGCTACAAAAACTTTCCGGATTTGCTACTGGAGAATGTACTGGGTTTGATGTTGCTATTAAAGATGTGAAGCAGGCTCCAATTAAAGCTCTAATTTTAGAGAAACAAATGGGCTATCCTTTTTATTGTTTGTCAGTTCAGCAAATTCACCGTTCGCTATTTGCATGGATTGATTTGCAAAAGGAACCTATTCCTTTGGTATTAGGCTTGATTTCTATAGTGGCAGTCCTTAATATTATTACTATGCTTCTTATTACAGTTGTAGAAAAGACAAAAAATATCGGCATATTAAGAGCTTTGGGTATGCCTGCGAAGAAGATATTAGGTATATTCATACTGCAAGGAGTCAAAGTTAGCTTTATTGGGACGAGTTTAGGTTTATTTATTTCTTTTGTGTTTTCACTTTTACAGCAAAACTATTCTTTGATTAAGTTAGACGGAGAAATATATTTTATCGACGCTATGCCGGTAGTAGTTATTCCTGAATATTATTTGGTAGTTTTTGTGATTTCTATGCTTCTTGGTCTGATTTCAACTCTAATTCCTGCAGCTATTGCTCTGAAAATCACCCCATTGCAAGCTATTAAATATAAGTAGCGTTAGCCCTAACTTATATGAATTGCGAGCCATACAGTTTCGCATGAAGTATCTGTATAAATAACTCTATGCTTGCATTGCTCAGGTATAAAGAGGAAATCTCCTTTTTTTAAATTATGTGTGATGTTATCATCGCAAAATAGAATGTCTGCTTTGCCTTCTAAAACAATAACCCACTCTGCTTGATTCTGCAAATAAGCCTCATTTTCGGGCGTAGTTTGTCCCGACGATACAATACGTTCTATTTTTACGTTTTTATGATTGAGTATCTCCTCAAAGACTTCTGTTTTTGAGTTTTTGGGGATTGAGTCGAATATGTTTTTAATCATAGGTTGACCTTAAAATAGAGAGTTCTGATTATTCTCTTTTGTATTGTATTCTATATTAAAATGTTTATATGCTTGCTCAGTGGCAACTCGTCCACGCTGGGTACGTTTCAGAAAACCCTGCTGGATTAAAAATGGCTCGTAAACTTCCTCAATAGTTCCAGCCTCTTCTCCTACAGCAACTGCAATAGTACTTACACCAACCGGACCACCATCATACTTTTGAATAATGGAAAGCAGAATTCGTTTATCCATATCGTCGAGACCATATTCATCTACATCCAAGGCTGCCAGCGAGATTTGCGAAATTTCTTTTGAGATTGTTCCATCACCTTTTATTTGGGCAAAATCTCTGGTTCTTCGTAAAAGCCTATTTGCGATACGAGGAGTACCACGAGATCTGGACGCAAGTTCCAAAGCCCCTTCCTCATTGATAGAAACACCTAGTAGCTGCGCAGACCTAAGTACCACCAGCATAAGTTCTTGATTAGAATAGTAATCCAATCTATTAATTATACCAAAGCGGGAACGTAGAGGAGCTGTAAGAAGCCCTGCTCTTGTGGTAGCGCCAATTAGAGTAAAGTTAGGAATGGATAACTGGATAGTGCGGGCTGAGGGGCCGGAATCAATCATAATATCTAATCTGAAGTCTTCCATAGCTGAGTATAGAAATTCTTCGACAATAGGGGAGAGTCTGTGTATTTCATCAATAAACAGGACATCACCTTCTTCCAGATTAGTCAATAGTCCCGCCAAATCCCCGGGCTTTTCTAATACCGGGCCGGAAGTAGTTTTAATATTGCATTTCATTTCTTTTGCTATTATATGGCTAAGCGTTGTTTTACCTAAGCCGGGAGGACCTGTAAGTAAAACATGGTCTAAGGATTCGCCACGCTGCAGAGCCGCAGCAATAAACACAGAAAGATTATCTACTATTTTCTTTTGGCCGGTGAAATCAGAGAAAGTCTGCGGCCTGAGTGATCTGTCTAATTCTTCTTCAGAAAGCTTGTGAGGATTTGTGAAATCCGATCTATTAATATTTTCCATTTGGTTACGCTAAAGTCCGGTACTAAAAATATAAAGATAGTTAGTTAGGAGGAATAATCAAAGGAAAGAATATATTTTGAAATAGTACCGTTATCCGAACATATAACAATGACCAAGAATGTAATTAATTATCTAAAAACATAAAAATATATGATATGATATAGATATAAAATGCGACAATGTAAAATAGAATAGTAATGATGTAAAAACATAAAAAATAAATATAGAGGTGATACAAATCTAAAAAAAATATGTTATTGGAGTGACTAAAGTCACAACATACAGATAGTGTCGAAGTGAGAAAAGCCTGAAAATAGAAGAAATAGGAGTGATTAAGCATGTTCAAGATTTAGTAAATATTTTGTAGAAACTATAAATACAACTAATATAATAAATTAAAAAAGTAGATTAAATATAGAAAATTTAATGCTATAAATTAGAAAAAATAGCTAATTTTACTATGGGACTATCTATAAATAGCCTGTATATAAGATTTGTAATATATATTGTTGTTTAATATTTAAATTTGAGGCTACATGAAAAAGTTCAATGTGTTAAGTGCATTGTTAGTGTTACTCGTTGTCCTTTTAAGTTCACCCAAAGCAATGGCGGTGGATTTGAACGACTTGCAGATAACTACTTATAATGGAGATTATACTCCGATTGCAGGTACTGTATTAGGACCTGGTGATTCAGAAAAATGGGATGTAGATTTACCATTTTCTTTTGAACATGATGGTTCTGTGTTCGATAAAATCAGAATTACTTCAAATGGCAATACTCAGCTGTTTTCAGCAACTGAAGCTGCTACATTGACAGGGTATTCGTATACTATCAACTATAGTAACACGCTGGCTCCAATGTGTGAAGATTTTGATTCTGATGAGGGAACCGGTGATGTTCGTTGGGATGTTATTGGTACTTCACCAAATCGAACATTCGTAGCAGAATGGAAGACTGTTAGATATTGGGGGAATTCGGATGGATGGACAAATAGTTTATCTTTTCAGTTACACCTTGAAGAAGGAAGCAATGTAATAAAATTTGTATATGGTAATATGACAGCTCTCGATGAGGGTGGTTCTAATAATTCAATTTGCTTTATCACTGGTAATGATAAATTGAGATACATAAATTTGGAACCTACTGCATCTGAATTTATTGCCCGAAGAGATGTAACTACTAAATTCTTGACTCAAGATGATGCTTCTCTTTTTCCAATAGGTAAAACAATTGAATTTGGATTGACAACACCTATACTACTTTCTGAATCTACAGAAAATGATGTGCTTTGGAAAATAGGTGAAACGTATCCTGCTCCTTCTATAGAAGTTTTGCGTTTAGCTGATATGCCTGATTTTACTATTGAGTACACATTAACCAATACTCAAACAGGTGAAGTAATTTATACTGCTACTAATGAAGGCGATGCAACTACAGGGACTTTCACTCCTAATCCTCAACCGGTAGGCATAAAAGAAACTCTTGCAATCACTCATGCAATTGGCAAAGCTGCTGCTTATGATAGAGCTAATCCTGATTCGGATATCAATGATGGTAGTTTTGATTTGATTACAGATGGTGCAACTATCGTACCCGGTAGATATGAATTAATATGTAAGCTTATTACAGTAGGAAGTGATAAACCGGCTCAGGTGATCACTAAAAATGTTCAAATCGCATTGGAAAACGACCTTGCTGTAAGCGATGTAAAATATCCTAGAAAAGATGGCAGATATTTGATCAATAATATTGTTCCTCTTCAAGTAAGAATGAGAAACTATGGTACTGCAGATATCTCTAGTTTTAGTGTAACAGCTACTATATATGATGCTAACAATGATAATATAGTTTATGGCCCTGAAGTTTACGATTGGCAGAATGCAGCAAGACCACTTCACACAGGTGATTTTGTTTCAGTTGATTTTCCTAGCTTCAGAACTATGACTCCGGCAGCTCATGTGGGGCAATACTACGTTGTGTATACTTCAGAATTGCTTAGTGATGATGATGATATGCCTATCAATAATAATATTGGTACAGCTGCTTCCGGCAGACATTATTTTGATATTGTATATGATGTAGAACCGGGTGCCGTATCTGTGGAAGCACCAAATGCAAACGTATTTGTAGGAAGACCTTTAATCCCAAGAGCTAAATTTATTAATAATGGTATCGTAGATTTGTCTAACATACCTGCAGTATTTACTATCGTTGGTCCATTGCCGTCTACAAATGTAGTGTACCAAGACGAAATGAATATACAGGATTTACAGGCAGGTAATTATAATGTGACTTCAGTTCCATTTATTAGTGAATTTATTCCTGAATTGCCGGGTACTTATAAATGCGTTGTTAGTATTAATAGTCCTAACGATAAAGACCTGACAAATAATACAGTAGAATCTACTTTTAATGTAGAAACATTGATGTCCGGTACTTATACAATTAGTGCAAATGGCACCGGAACAAGAAACTTTACATCAATTAAATCTGCTTTGGACATGCTATATTTAAAAGGTGTAGATGGACCGGTAACTTTTGAATTATTAGATCCAAGTTACGAAATTGGCAGTGTGAACTTAGAAGGTCCTGCATTGGATATGTCTTCAAGAATTATTGGTGTTAGCGATGCAAACACGATTACTTTCAAACCTTCTGATGCTCTTTCTACATCTAAAGCTAGTATCAATTTCAATTTGAAATCAGCTAATGGTATTGGTATCTATATTGCTCAGAACTTCTCTCCACGTAATACAAATGCTGCCGTACATGTGGTTACAGACAGCAAGAAAAACAGATTTGCAAATTCTGGTGGTTATATTATTTTTGATGGTGGTAGCCAAAAATCTTTCAAATTTAACTTAGAGACCAAAAATGATAAATTTGCCTCAGTATTTTATTTAGGTTCTGGTGCTTCTAATTGCCAAATCAAAAACTGTATCATTACTGATGATACCCCTAACTTGTCTTCTTCTCTGCCTTTAACTGTATATAATGCAGGTTTGGGAGCATTTACTCAAGAAGCAGACCAAAGAAGCAACACTGCATACTACACCGCAGCAGTTGTATTGAGATCAGTAGCTCCTTTGTATGACAAAACAAACTCAAACTTCTTTAACTTGGATACATTGACAGCAGACAATAACGTTATTGCTAATAATGAAATTAGTGGTTTTGGTTATGGTATTGCTTCTATGGGTACAGGCTTGTTATTTGAAGCAGGCAGAGTAAATAAAAATACAATGTTCTATAACGCAAATAACGTATACGAATCTAACTCAATCAGCAATGTTGGGCATGCAGGTGTATTTGTTGGCTTTGAAGAAGGTTCTGAAATTCGTCATAATAGAATTTACGACGTGCAGGGCACTTTAGTAGCATCAGCTTGCGGTATCGTTGCCGGCGGTGAAGCTGACAGAGATATGTTTGGTTATAACACAGTTGGTCTCAAAATCTTAGGTAATGAAATTAGCAATTTGACTAATGCTAATGAAATCTATGGTATTAAAGTTGACCAATCTCCTTCAATTGTAATTGAAAATAATGCCTTTTCTTTATATCCTAAAGCAGACGATAATGTTTTAATTGCAAATAACAGTATCTGGCAGTTAAATGCTCAGGAAACTTACACAACTAGAGTTGGTGTTGCTGTGTTCTCACAAAGAGCTACAAAGGGTAACTTCCAAACTTCATCTATGCAAGCTTTCCAACCTGACTATGTTGTTAGAAATACTAATGTAGTAAACAATACAATCGTAGTAAATGGCGATGATGGCGTTGTAAATTCAGGTTCTGTAATTGGTTTGGCTTTGCAGGATAACAGAAATGCAGTAATCAAAAATAATGCTATTGCTGTGATGGATAATGAATTTTCAGAAAGTTGTTTAGCTTCTGCAGCTCTGTACTTGCAAAATGGAGATGTTAAAAACCAGAATGTTGTTTCTGACAGAAACGTATTTTGGACTAATAATTCAGCTTCAACTATTGCAAGAATGGTTGAAACAGATGAAGCTAATGCTATCTTAAATATGGGACATACTACAGAATATAACACACTTAACAATTGGATGGTGTGGTCCGGACAGGATATGAACTCTGTTGAATCAAACTTTATGACTGCTTACGAATTTGTAGGTGCAGCTCCTCAATCATTAAGAGTAAAATCAAATCCATTACCACTTAATTCGGTATTGAATAACAGAGGTGATAGAGTTGAGTTAAACACTACTGACTTGCTTGGCAATGCACGTGGTGAAGCCGGCCAAAGATATGACATCGGTGCTTTAGAATTTAATGGCAGATCTTATGTAAGTGATGTAGAAAGCACAACAATTTTAGAGCCTGCTGCTTTTAAAGCTAATGATGGAACTGAATTTGGGGATGCTGAATATATAATGACATCTCTTCCTTTGTCTGTGAAAGTAAGAGTTCGCAATAATGGTTCATTGATGCAACAAGGTACAAAAGCAAATTTATCAATCTACAGAGAGTTGCCAAATGGTGACTTTGCAGTAGCTCCAGAGTATGTAGAAACAGTATCATTTGATGTAACAACAAATGAAAGTACAGATGTAGTGTTTGATTTAAATGGTAAATTTGAGCCAAAAACATACAGCGATTTAAGATTAAATTCAAGCTATGCAGCATCTGTTCCAAGCAAATTTGTAAATATGACAGCAAATGTGACACCAAGATACAAAATAGAAGTATCTGTGGAAAATGACGAAGACAACTATAACAATATCGTTTCTAAAAACGTTCGTTATTTCATCCGCCGTTCTTGGTTGAGATTGTTGGTGACATCAGAAAATGTAAATGCTGATTTAAATAATAATCCAACTCAAGATGTTATTGCTTCTGCTTTAAATCATAGCAAACTTATCGAAGGTTTGAATTTGTTAGGCTGGGATGTTGAAATAGATCCTACAGCTACAGATATTGAAAATGACAGATTTGATTATGATGTTTTAGATAGAAACAGCTGGGAACCAAGAGCTATTGAATATTCTCCATATAATTCAGTAATCTGGTCAGACGCAAATGATACTAAAACAGTAGAAGGAAGTGAAGTGGCAAACACTTTAACCAGATTCCAGGAAATGGATTTGAATGATTATATCGCTGCAGGTACAATCAGTGTTAAGAAAAATCTAATCTTTGCATCTCAAGAGTTATTGAGAAATGAAGAAACAGGCTTTTCACAAAAAGTATTTGCTGCATATAACAGACCGGTAGCAACTCCTGACATCATAGATTACTCTAATGTATCAGGCATGAGTATAGGTCGTAACTTAGTACACTTTATTACTGCAACTAACTTTACAGGTGATGCTGCACCACAACCTGCGTTAATGACTATGACTCAGGATATAGAAGGTGTTGCTAAGTTAGGTTTCTACTACACAAATGTGACATCAGGAAATGCTAATTTGCCTGAATCAGAAAAAATCCACACTGTTGGTACAGTATCTCCAAAAGCAAACAGAATCCTACTTGGTAGTGATTGGAGACATTTTGCAGATATTGAAAAAGTATTGCGTTCATTGTTTGACTTTGCTGAATCTAATGGTGGAACAATAATTCCGGTAGAATTAGTGAACTTTGATGCGAATGTAGTAGATAACAAAGTAGTCTTAAACTGGGCAACTGCAAGTGAATTGAACAGTGACAGATTTGAAATCGAAAGAACTACTGCAAATAATGGCTTCGATGGTTTATTCGGAAGAATAGAATCAGTAAATGCAGCAGGTAAATCAGGTAAAGTACTTGATTATAACGCAGTTGACTACAATGTATCATTCGGAAATACTTACGCATATAGATTGAAAATGATAGATCGCGATGGTAAATTCGAATATAGCAATACTGAATATGTAATATTGGAAGGAGCAAACTCTTTGACAATCAAAGGAGTTACTCCAAATCCTGTAGTTACAGATGCAAATGTATCAGTATCTGTCTATGAGTCCGCTAATGTAGAAATGTATTTAGTTGACATGAGTGGCAAAGTAGTAGCTAATGTATTTACAGGTAACTTAAGTGCCGGCAGTCATATCATCAAGTTGAATGCTGCAGACATTGCGTCCGGTAACTACACGTTAGTTCTAAATTCAAACAATATTGTAAGAACAATTACAGTCAAAATTGTAAAATAATATATTTGAACAATAGTACATAAATCAAGCCCTATAACTTCTCAAAAGTTATAGGGCTTTTTGTATTAAAATCAAGTATAATCGAATCACTACGATCAAACTTCAAAAAAATGATTAAAGAGTCTGAAGTGGCTAAAAAAAAATAGATTTGCATAGTGATTATAGGATAATCATTGCCCAAAAGAATAACTTTAAAGCTTACTACAATCTATAAAATCGTCAAATATAAAATCAAAGCAGAATGGATTCAGAAAATAGAGAATAGTGAAAAATAAACCAACGGCAAAGATAAAATAAAAATAATAAAGTAGTAAAACTATAGTTATATCATTGATATATAAGGGAATATAAGGTAAGTTGGGCAGAGTCTAAATAAAATAATATTGACATTAAATGTAACATTTTGCAAAAAATATTGTTCTCTATACAGTCGTAAATGTTATATTGAGTAATTAAAAGTATTAATATTTAAGATAAGTATAATAAAATGCAGTGTAATGCCATATATAAATAAAACTTACATAGTCAGAGGCTAAAATAGATAAAAATAACAGGTTAATACTCAAAAAATATTGAACTAAATAAGACCAATGAGCTTCTAAAGATAAATTATCAATTTCAATATGCTATTTAATAACAATTTTTTAAAATATATGCGGGGACAATAGTATGTCACTCAAAAAATTTCTTGTTTCTATGATTGCATTGTTTGTAATTATAGGGAGCGTAGAAAGTCTCAAAGCTGATCCTTTATTAACTAAAGTGATCAACGAAAGTAATGGTTCTTATGTGCCTATAAGTGGTACAGTATTAGGCTCAGGGGATGATAACGAATATAATTTCAATTCTCCCTTTACTTTTCTGTTTGATGATGTAGCAGTAACAACGCTGCGTGCATCTGACAATGGATGGTTGGCTTTCAACAATACGACTTTGGGAAGTTTAAGCATGACGCCTACTTCTTCCGCAATGGTAGTTACAGCATGTAACGAAGACTTAATGTCAAATAACGCTACAAATGCTGGTAATGTAAGCTGGACAGTAGAAGGTACTGCTCCAAATCGTATCATTACTGTACAGTGGAAAGGTATGGTTTATTTTGGAAATGCTACTCCAAATATGAACTTCCAGGTTAAAATAAATGAAGATGGAGAAGTATCTTTTGTTTATGGAAGTGGAATGAATAACGTTGCAGTTGGAAGTAACAATTCTATTGCCTTTATGACAGGTGCTACTACTGCGAATTATATAAATATAGAACCGGGAAGTCCAAGTACATTTTATTATAGTAATGTCACTCCCAATACCGGTCGTTTATTAACTACTACAGTTGCACCGTTCTTACCAAGTGGCAAAACTTATTCAATGAAAAAACCTTTGCCATCACTTACTTCAATAACTCCTCTTGCAGGTCATATATTTGCACGTGGCTCAGTATTTCCTGCTCCTAGTGTAACTCTATCAAGAGAAGCAACTCAACCTTCTATTAGATTAGAATATCAAATTATAGACTTGAAAACACAAGTGCCAATCTATATAGCTTCTAAAGAAGGTGATATTAACACTACAACTATTAATCCTAATCCTCAACCTGAGGGAGAGGATGTGGTTTATACATTTACTCACGCTTCAGGTGTTGCAGCAAAGATGAATCCTGCAAGCCCAGATGATGCGGATAACACAGGTGAGTTTGACTTACTTACTAATGCTGCTAATATCCCAGGTGGAGAATATATTGCAATAGCTAAGTTGATTGTTCCTGACGAAGATAATTATGAAGAAACGATACAGCAGAAATTTATCATTGCTCTAGAAAACGATTTATCTATAACTACAGTTGGTAATCCTAAACCAAAAACAAGAATCAAATATTTGATTGATAATGTAGTACCTTTAGATATAAGAGTAACAAATATTGGTTTGAATGATGTTAGTTCTTTTGATGCTACAGTTAAAGTATACAGAAATGATACAGGTACTTTAGTATACGAAGATCAATTCAGCTGGTCAAATCCTAATAATCCGATGAGTACAGGCGATTATTATAGTGTAGACTTTTCACCATTTAGAACTCAAAGACCTTTAGTACAAGTTGGTGATTATAGAGTTGAATATTCTGTGGTTCAAAAAAATATCATTGATGATGAACCAAGCAACAATATTGTGCCAAATACCAGCCAAAGTGATTTGGTGTTTGAAGTAGCTTATAATAATGAACCTGCAGTTTATTCAATTAATGCTCCGGTTGGTAGTATTTATGTAGATAGACCTGTTAAAACCAGAGCTACATTTATTAATAACGGTGTATTAGATTTAACTAATGTTAACGCATCGATGACAATTACTGGGCCAATGCCAAGTACAAACATTGTTTATCAATCTTCAACTTTAGTACCTGAACTTCAGTTCGGTAAATATAATACTAATTCATTCCCATTCCCTGAATCGCTAACTATAACAGAGCCGGGTCAATATAAAATAACAGTATTATGTACTCATACCGGTGATAAAGACCTCTCTAACAATAGCATGGTTTCATATTTTACTGCTATTGATGCAATGTCTGGTACTTATACTATAGGTAACACTGTATCTGGAACAAGAAATTATTCTACTTTCGAAGATGCAGTAAATGACTTATATACAAAAGGTGTTAGTGGCCCGGTAGAATTTGAACTTACAGATCAAGTTTACAACATAGGAAGCAAGTCTAATTCAGATTTACCTTCTTTAGATTTATCATCTACTATTATCGGCGCAAGTGCTGAAAATACTATTACCTTTAAACCTTCTCAAAGTAAAGCAGTTACCAAAGGTTCTGTGAATATCAACTTGCGTAGTGGTAACGGTATTGGTATCTATATAGCTCAAAACGTTGAACCATCTCAGCCAAATGCAGTGGTTCATCTAATGAGTAATGATCCTAACCGTGACGATGCTAAACGTTTTTACTCAAACTCTAGAGGGTACTTGATTTTTGATGGTGGATCTCAGAAATCATTCAAGTTTAACTTGGATACTGACGAGCCTTTCAAAAGTGTATTCTACTTAGGTAATGGTGCTTCAAACAATACAATCAAAAATTGTATTATTGAAGGAACAGATGCAGGATCTTACAAATGTTCATTGCCATTGACAGTTTATTCATCTGCTCAAGGTGGATTTAAATATGAAGCAAACAAACGTTCAAATACATTGACTTATACTGCCGGCGTAGTAATGCGTTCAACAGTTCCTATTAATGCAAAATTCCAAGCAAACACAGATCAGTTGGATACATTAGTAAATGCAAACAACGTAATCATGAATAATGAAATCAGTGGTTTTGCTTATGGTGTAGCATCAATGGGTATTGGCCAGTTATTAGTACAAGGTACTGGTCATAATGAAGAATTTTACAATACAGATAATGAAATTAAAAATAACGTAATCCACAATGTAGGCCGTGCAGGTGTATTTGTAGGACATGAAGCAAACTCAAACATAGCCGGCAATAGAATTTATGATATCGAAGGCGGATGTTTAGGTCTTGACGCAGCAGGTATAATGGCCGGTGGTCAGTCAGCACGTGGTTACTTCGGTTATAACAACCGCATGGTAAACATCATGAACAACGAAATCAGCAGCATAAGCGGCAGTGGAATGGTAAGTGGTATTCGTGTAGAGCAATCACCACAACAATTAGTAGAAGGTTCAATCTTAACAACATTCCCAATAAATCCTGAATCAATGGTTATCGCAGGTAACATCGTATGGGAATTGTTGCCGAATGATGCAAATACAGCAAGAGCAGGTATCTATGTGTTTACACAAAGAAGCAGCTTTGATGTACCTTTTATAAGTGAGTATAGCTCAAGAAATGACGTAATTGCTAATAATACAATCATTGTAAACGGCGATGATGGCGTAATGAACACACGCGCAGTAATGGGCGTAGGTCTTCAAAACGTAACCGGAACTATCCTTAAAAACAATGCAATCGCAACAATGGATAACGAATATGCAGAAACATGCCCTGTTTCAGCATGTGTATTCTACGAAGGTCCATCAATGATGGAAGCAGGCATTACATCAGACAGAAACGTATACTGGACAGAAAATTCAGAATCATCAGTATACCGCTGGATAGAAACAGATGCAAACGGCAATAAATTGTCAGAGGCAGCAATCAATGAATACAAAACATTGCCACAATGGCAAGTGTGGAGTAAAACAGATAAATATTCAGTATACTCTAAATTCATGTCAGATTATGAATTTGTAGGAACAAACCCACAAAACTTACGCGTAAAATCAAACCCAATGCCATTAAATTCAGTCTTGAATAACCGTGGCGATATCATGGACGAAACAACAAGTGATATCACAGGTAAAGTAAGAGGCTCAGCAGGTCAAAGATATGACATCGGTGCCTTAGAATTTGGCGGACGCGTATACGTAAGTGACATGGAATCTACAACAATTACAGCACCAGCATCATACCGCTCAACAGAAGGTACGTTTGCAGATGCAGAACATATAATGACAGAAGCTCCTGTAGAAGTAAAAGCAAGATTGCGTAACAATGGTAGCTTGTTCCAAACAGGTACAGAAGTAAGAGTAGAAATCTACCGCGAATTACCAACAGGTACATTCGGTGCAGCACCGGATTACGAACAAATGGTAAAAGTAGATGCAACATCAGACGAATATGTAGACGTAAACTTTATGTTAGCCGACGGTAAAGGTTTAGAATTTGAACCTGAAACATATGCAGACTTGAGATTAAATCCAATGTATGCAATGTCAGTACCTGAAGTATATTCAGAAATGACAGCAAACGTAACACCACGCTACAAAATCGTAGTAATCACAGAAAATGACGAAGACAATACAAACAACGAAACATCAAAAATCGTAAGATTCTTTGTTCGCCGTTCATGGATGGATATGCTAATCAGCAGTGAATATGTAAATGCAGATTTGAGCAACAACCCAACAGAAACCGAAATCGCAGGTAAATTAAATCATGACCGCGTAGTAGAAGGTTTAGGTTTTGTAGGCTGGCATGTAGCAATCAATCCGAATGCAACAACTATAGTAAACGATACGATAGATTATGACGTATTTGACAGAAACAACTGGGAAGCAAGAGCCGTAGATTACGGACATTATCGCACAGTAGTATGGTCAGATGCACATGATCAAATGGACGATGCAGACGTTAAATTGTCACGTTACGAAGAATTGGATATCGAAAATTACTTCGCAAACGGCATGTCAACAGATAAGAAAAACATGATACTAGCATCACAGGAAATGATTCGCAATAATGGTATGATAGCAAGAGACTTGTTCCGTGCAACAGACCATATTAAAGCAGATCCAGAAGTGATAGATTATACAAAAGTAACAGGAAGTGCAGTAGGTCGTAACTTGACAAACACAATTGCACCAACCGGCTTTATGGGTGATGCAGCACCAAATCCAGCATTAGTAGACATTTGGGACGGTGGCGAAGGTAATGCAAAATTAGCTTACTACTACACAAATGAACTAAGTGGCACAGGTACATTGCTTCCGGAAGATAAAGTAATGGGCGTAGCAACATCAACAATCGGAACAAACGTATGTTACTTAGGTGCAGACTGGCGCCATATAGCAGATATCGAAACAATGTTAAGAAGTGTATTTGACTTCGCAGAAGCCAATGGCGGCATCATAATTCCAATCGAATTGGCAACATTTGATGCATCAGCAGTAGGCAACCGTGTAGACTTAAACTGGTCAACATTGTCAGAAATCTCAAGTGACAGATTTGACGTAGAAAGAACAGAAGTAACAGATGGCTATGCAGACTTGTTTAGCAAAATAAGTGAAGTAGCCGCAAGTGGCACAAGTCACTCAACACGTAACTACAACACAGCCGATTATGGCGTAGAATTTGGTAAAAAATATGCATACAGACTAAAAATGATTGATCGCGACGGTAAATTCGAATATAGCCAAATCGAAGAAGTTGAAATCGACTCACCAAATGGTCTAACAGTAAGCGAAGTATTACCAAATCCTGTAAGCTCAACATCTAAAGTAAAAGTAAATGGTGCAGTAACAGCAAACATATACTTAAGCGACATGAGCGGACGCAAAGTAGTAGAATATGCAAATGGCAGCTTTGAGGGCAACGAAATCGTAATCGATGCATCAAACTTGACAAGCGGAAGCTACACATTGGTAATCGAGCAAGACGGTGTGGTAATCACACGTAACGTACGCGTAGTAAAATAATCTATCTAAAATAGATTTACATCAAGCTCGGCATGAAAGTGCCGGGCTTTTTTTTTGCGTAAAGTGTGAGATGTGGGAATGATACCTCACAAATGTATTTTGCATTTTAAAGTATGAAGTAACTATTGATAGCTCAGATAGTGGTGCTTGATTATATTAGTAAAGTATAAACAATTCCACATTATCATTTCTAACTAAAATGTTGTATCTTTGCTAATTAGGATATTGCTATTTATAATTTATAAATATACAGGTTTTATCATGGCTGATTCAAGATATAAATCGTTTAAGTATATAGAAGACCTTTATAAGTACGAAGGTGAAGTAGTAACTTTGCGAGGCTGGCTATATAACAAAACAGGCAAAGGGAAATTACAGTTTTTATTAATGCGTGATGGTACAGGCATTGCTCAGTGCGTTGCTTTTAAACCAAATCTGGGCGAGGAAAAGTTTGCTGATGCTAAAGCTTTAACTCAAGAGTCTTCTTTCGAGGTGACAGGTAAAGTTGTAGCTAATGAAAAAGCACCTGGCGGTTTTGAAGTGGATGTGGAAGATTTGAAAGTATTTCAGATTGCGGAAGAGTACCCAATTACCCCTAAGGAGCACGGAGATTCGTTCTTGATAGAGCACCGCCATTTATGGTTGCGTTCTAAACGCCAGCACGCTATCATGAGAGTGAGAGCTGCTGTAGTGAAAGCAATTCGCGACTTCTTTGATGGTAATGGTTTCAAGCTGATGGATTCTCCTATTTTGACTCCTAACGCATGTGAAGGTACTTCTACTTTATTTGAAACAAAATACTTTGATTTGGGTAATGCGTATCTTTCTCAGTCAGGTCAGCTTTATGCAGAAGCATCTGCTATGGCGCTTGGCAAAATATATACTTTTGGCCCGACCTTCCGTGCAGAGCAATCTAAAACAAGAAAACACCTTACTGAATTTTGGATGGTCGAACCGGAAATGGCATTCTTTGATTTGAATGATGACATGGATTTGGCTGAAGATTTAGTTGAATATATCGTTCGATATGCTGTAAAAACTTGTCAACGTGAGCTTATAGATTTAGAAAGAGATATTACAAAATTGGAAAAAGTTGTTCGTCCATTTAACCGCATGAGCTATGATGATGCGGTAGACTGGTTGCAGCAAAATGATATTCCAATTATACGTAAAATAGACGGACAGGATGTGGAAGAAAAATTCCCTTGGGGTGAAGATTTAGGTACTCCACAGGAAGAAGCAATTATGGAGCAGTTTGACAAGCCATGTATCATTCATAGGTACCCATCGGATGTTAAAGCGTTTTACATGAAGCGTGACCCTGCAAATGATAAAGTAGTATTAGCAATGGATATGCTTGCTCCTGAGAAAGCCGGTGAAATAATTGGCGGAAGCCAGAGAGAAGATAGTGTGGATTTACTTTTAGAAAGAATCAAACATCATGAACTGTCAGAAGAAGAGTACAAATGGTATTTGGATTTGCGTAGATATGGTTCTGTTCCTCACTCAGGTTTTGGTCTTGGATTGGAGCGCGTAGTAAAATGGATAACAGGAGCTAAGCACATCAGAGAGGTTATTCCTATGCCACGCATGATTCATAGAATTATTCCTTAAGCTTGGTTTGATATGAAACCATAGAAATATATCAGATACATTTTCTTACAAAAAAAGCGATACTTCTTTTCAGGAGTATCGCTTTTTTAGGTAAATATTCGGAACTATTTATTAGCAGTAACCTGTTTACCAATTTTGTCTAAAATCTGTGTTTCGAAGTATCCGTTGGAGCTCCAAAATGATACTTCTTCAGTCACAAGTGACTCGTAACCGCTTATTTCGCATTTAATCACTAAGTTTACGGTACCGTCAGATTCTTCCTTTAGAATCATTTTATACTGCACGCGACCGTTTTGCCAAATGCCACCACGAATAAAAGGTAGATCCTTAAAGCTGTATTTTTTTAATATGTCATACGTGTCATCAGCACCATCTACAAAAATGAAGTAGTCAGATTTGATAATGCCTTTGTAAAGACCTTCATCATCTTGTTTAGTTCGTTTTGTAATAAAGAATATTTTTTCAGCATCACAAACTTCGATAATTGAATTCCAAACAGTAGCAAAATCTACGTCAGTGAAAGTAGTATCAAAAGATTCTCTATAGTAAGGGTAATCTTCTTTAGAGATTTTATTACCTTTCCACTCATCGCCCCAACCGGTAGTTCCGTCCGGGTTTTCTTCAGTAGTTTCAGTTTTCTCAGTTTTTTCTTCTTGCTCAGTAGAGCCTTCCCAGAATTGAGCGTTAGACTCAATAGTTGTTAAAGGGAGCAAAAGGGCAACTATTACCATCGCAAAAAATAAAGATTTCATAGCACTTTCCATATATAGGATTAAACTCATATTTTTTAAAAGTTAAGACTAAAAGTTATAAAAAACAAACTCAAAAATGCTAAAGTACTTTTAAAAGTTCAATTTCGTAAATTAATATCGCATGTGGCGGTATTGTCAATCCGGCACCTTCTGCACCATAACCCAATTCTTCAGGGATTACAAATTCTGATTTGCCTCCTGCTTTCATCATCATTAGAGCTTCGTCGAGCCCTTTGGAGTTAGCTCCGATTTTTACATGTACGGGTTGTCTGGTATAAGTATTTTCAAATTCTTTGCCATCTATAAAATTGCCTTTGATCTGTATTTCTACCTGATCGCCCATTTTAGGAGATTTACCTTGGCCCACAACTATATGTTTATAATGCAAGCCTGAGTCAGTTATTTTCACACCCTCTTCTTTGGCGTGATTTTCAAGATACTGTTTAGAATGCAGTTGGTAAAATTCACCCAATTTGTTTCTGGCTTCCCATCGTTCATCGCGTGCTTTGACTTTTTCTTCTCTTTCTTTTTTCATTTGCTCTTTGATAATCATAGTCATCTCCTCTTCAGTTAAGGAGGTTTCTGATTTAGACCAAGCAGCTTTTATGCCTGCAAGCATGGCGTCCATGTCATAAGCTCTTTGGTCGTTAGCGAGCTCTTTGCCAAATTGGTTGCCCATTGAATAGCTGAGTCTTTCAGATTCTGTTTTTGGTTTATAATCACTTAAAGTGTCTTTTGCTGTTTGAGTATTTTGCTGACAAGCTGTCACGAAAGTGAGAGCAATAAATGCTAAAATTATCTTTTTCATATTGGTCCTTATATAATAATATGTATGTTTCGGTTGTTTTGTTTCAAAATTTCTAAATCTTTTTTTGTAATCGTGTTTCCTGTCAATATAAGCTCTTTTAGATTTTTTAGCAAATAGATAGATTGCGGTAAGTGATTTAAATTTAGATAACTTAAATCTAAGTGCCTGAGTTGCTCCAAATCACTTAAAATATCAAGGTCATTTATATCTAAAGAATCGTTTAGAGACAAATCTAAAATTTTGAGTGATTTCATTTGTTTTAAAGCTGAAATATCCTGCAGATAGTTTGCTGATAGGTTGAGTTCTTCTAGTTTATCAAAATTCAAAAAACAAGGAGGTAAAGCTGTTAATTTATTTTGAGCTATATTTAGATAAGTCAACTTAGTAAGTTCACATAAAAAATCAGGCAAATCTGACAGAGAGCTCCCTCCGAGGCAGAGCTGAGTAACATGATCTGCGTCTTTTTGCATTGCACTTTCCAGACCAATCACAAGTTCGTCAGCCACTAAAGTAGTATGGAATGTTATCAGAATAAGTAATATGATATGCATAGTTTTCATGGCTATAGTTAAGATAATATTAGTAAATACAGATGTGAAATATAACAAAATATGTTTAGAAAATTGGGAATAATAATTTTCTATGCAAGAAGAGGTTTGAGGATTTTTTATAGCAGAAAATATTTGAGCCAATAATTTCTAAAATTGACTAATACAAAAAAAACCGCAGGCATTTCGCCTACGGTCTTATATGCTTTATAATATATCAGATTAAAATTTAGTCGTCATAGTTATCTATTTGAGCTCTTTGAAGCTTGTCAGAGTAGTCCACGTAAACAGTTTTCCATTCTGTGAAGATATCAAATACAGTCCATCCACCTTCTCTGTGGCCGTTACCAGTGCCTTTGACTCCGCCAAAAGGCATGTGAGCTTCAGCGCCGATAGTAGGAGCATTGATATAAGTAATGCCGGCTTCGATGTCTCTGATAGCTTTAAATGCAGCGTTTACGTCACGAGTAAAGATAGCAGAGGAAAGACCAAATTCGCAATGATTTTGCAATTCGATAGCATCATCTAACGAGTCACATTTAGTTACAGCAAGCACAGGGCCGAAAATTTCTTCGTTGAAGATAGTGTGGTCTTTAGTCACATCAGCGATGATAGTAGGCTGCATGAAATAACCTTTTGCTAATTCGCCTTCAGTAGCTCTTTTACCGCCTGTAACTAATCTACCGCCGTCTTTTACAGCTATGTCTACATAGTTTAAGCAGTTTTGCAATGAGCCTTCGTGGATAACCGGGCCAACTTCTGTTTCTTTAAGAAGACCATATCCCAATTTTAATTTTTCTGCTCTTGCTTTCATCTTTTCTAAGAATTCATCGTATACATCTTTGTGCACGATGCAGCGAGAAGTAGCAGTACATCTTTGACCGGTAGTACCAAAAGCACCCCATAATGCACCTTCGATAGCTATTTCCATATTTGCGTCTGCCATCACGATTTGAGCATTTTTACCGCCCATTTCAAGAGAGCATTTTTTATTAGTTCTACCGCAAATTTCACCAATTTGGAAACCAATATTAGTAGAACCAGTGAAACCGATAAGATCGATATCAGGGTGTTCTACCATTAGGTTACCCATGGAGCCTTTACCTGTCAATAAATTAAATACGCCCTTAGGGAAGCCTGCTTCTTCTAATATTTCTGCAAAGATTACACCTGAGTGAGGTGATTCTTTAGAAGGTTTATAGACAACAGTGTTACCTGCAGCCAATGCCGGAAGGATTTTCCAAGAAGGAACAGCTACCGGGAAGTTCCAAGCAGTAATAATACCGCAAACACCTAAAGGAACTCTGAAAGACATGTTCATCTTGTTATCCATTTCAGATGGAGCGGTGAAACCAAAAAGACGACGAGTTTCACTGGCTGCATAGAAAGCAGTATCTATAGCTTCCTGTACGTCACCTTCGGTTTCGAAAGTAGGTTTACCCATTTCGCGAGTCATTATTTCAGCAAGTTCTTTTTTGCGTCTAACAAATATGTCACCTGCTTTTTTGAGCAAATCGCCACGTTTTGGTGCAGGGATTTTTTTCCAAGTTTTATATGCTTCTTTAGCAGCTTTAACTGCGTTATCTACGTCAGCTTGATCAGAAAGAGCAAATTCGCCAATGATGTCTTCTTTATTGGCGGGGTTAATGTTCTGAAATGTTTTACCGGACATGGCTTCGACCCACTGTCCGTTGATGTAATTTTTAAATTTTTCCATACTATCTCCCAAACATAATATAAATTGGCAAGAAAAATGATTGTTATCTAATTAGTGGAAATAAAGAATCTAAAATTGATAGGTTGACAATATTTCACAGTTGTATACAAAGTTAACTTCAATTTGTCATTTACCTAATTAATTTTATGTTATAATTATTATGATATATATTTTATATGCCGATATTGGATGAACTTAGTCTGTTTGAATATACTTTTATAAAGATATCTCAATAGTAATTGGTATTTGTTTGAAAATTATATTTATATAGCATGATTGTGAAATTGCAATTGCCAAAATATTTTAAGAATAAGTACGCTATATTAGATAATAACTTAAAATGGAGAATATATGAAACTCGCTAATCTTGTTTTTTTACTTTTGTTTGTACCCTGTGTTATACTTGCTACTTCGGAATCCGAAAGTCATGATACGCATACTGATAACACTGAACATGCAACTGAATCAGAATCTGAAGCTAATGGAGAACAGCCTGCTGAAGAACATGCCGCGGAAGAGTATAGTGGTGAAGTAAAAATGGCAATAGAGAAGCTAAAAGCAGGTAATTTGCGATTTTTAGAAGGCAGATCAGTGCACCCTCGATTGGACGAAGGAGTTCGATATAATACCGGAACTGAAGGCCAAAAACCATTTGCGACTGTTATGGCATGCTCGGATTCCAGAGTTCCTGTTGAAATTCTTTTTGACCAGGGCATTGGAGATTTGTTTGTTATAAAAGTGGCAGGTAATGTCAGCGATGTTGATGAAATAGGCTCCATAGAGTATGGTATAGCTCACCTAAGCACTCCCGTAATGGTAGTGTTGGGTCACACTCATTGCGGTGCGGTAACGGCTGTCACAATGAATGATAAAGTACATGGAAATATCCCTGCTCTTGTAGATAATATAGTACCAGCAGTAAAAAAAGCAGAAGCTAAATATAATTTCTACAAAGGGGAGGATTTGATACCTTATGCAATAGAAGAGAATGTTTGGCAATCTGTAAGTGACTTATTCTACTTTTCGAAAGATGCCAGAGAGCTTGTTGCTAAAGGTAAACTTGCAGTTATTGGTGCTATTTACGACATAGAAACAGGTAAGGTAAGATGGCTGGGGCAGCATCCGCATCAGGCAGAACTACTGAAATCCGGTAAAGATAAAAAAGCCGGTCCTACTGATATGAATAAATTTGAAGTCCCTGTTATAGAAAAAGATTTCTTATCTACACCGGGTATGATTTATATGGGCAGTTTTATGCTGTTAGTCTCGCTGATTGCAGGTGGAATTATCTTTATTTTTATTCGCAAAAAGGGGGCTTAAATGAAATATTTGATACTGGGAATATTTGTAACATTTGCGTCATTTGTAAATCTTTCGGCACAGGAAAGCCATGAGCAAGAAGTACATCCTCATCATGCCGGAATATTTCTGGGCGGCACTACAGATACAGATATTGCTTTTGAGTTTAACTTTACACTTGGTATAGATTATGAATACCGCTTTATCCATACTACTCCAAATGTGGGTGTGGGTGTGATAGGTGAAATAGTAATGGCAGAGCACACTGAATATATAGCAGCATTGCCTCTATTTGTACATCCTTGGCAGGGTTTGAAGGTGTATTTTGCTCCCGGTTATATTACTGCCAGCGCTGTAGATCATGCTACACCTACAGGAGAGACGCCGACCGCTCAAAAGCTTATGCCTCAAGATAGGATTTTAGCCGGTGGGGAAAGTAATTTGGAGGAAAATGTAGTAGAATCTAACTCACACTTTTTCGTGAGATTTGGTGCGGGCTATGACTTTCATTATCAGCAATTTTCAATCACACCTACCATTAGTGCAGATATTATAGAAAGCACAGTTTATGTTGTATATGGTGTTGGTTTGGGGATAGGATTTTAGTAAAATAATTGAAAATTTGATATAAAAAAAACTCGGCTATATATAACTTTGTAGTCGAGTTTTTTTTATATATTTCTATCTATAGGAACTAGTTTAATTCGAGATTTGTCATTAGAAAAGATATAAAAGCTTTAAAGTTATTGAATGGTAAGTGGTTGAAACCCCTTGTTCAATAAGTAATTACGTAATATTTTTTTACAGTGAAAGTAAGTATGCTTGTTGGTTCTACGGTCATTTACTGTACTATAATGACATCTAATGATAAATCCGGGTTTAATATTCCAATGGTGGATAAAAAAAAGCCCCTGCTTTTGTAAAGCAGAGGCTCATTAAAATCGGGAATATCTTATATTCTAATTTTCGTTCATATCTCTTGGTTTAATATCGAAGTTTTCTTTTTCTTCTATAATTGGAGTATCCAAATTCCGTTCATCGATAACCTTTTCGCCACCGTTGAAATTATATTCGATTTTATTAGTTTCTTTATTAAGAGTTCCTACTATCTGAGCTCCTGGTAGCAGATTGCCTTTTAGCATTTCTTCAGCCAGTTCATCTTCTACGTGTTTCTGAAGAGCTCTTCTCAAAGGTCTCGCGCCATATTTGTCGTCAAAACCTTTGTCTACCAGCATATCCATAGCTGCCTGATCAAATTCCAAAGTCATGTTATTGACTTTCATTCTAGTTTTTAACATGTCAAGCTGAATTTTTATAATACCGTATATATTATCTTTAGTAAGTTTGCGAAATATAATCAAATCATCTATTCTATTAATAAATTCAGGATTGAATATATTTTTAACAGAATCTTCGATTGTATTTTTGATCGCATCGTACTCACTATCAGGGGTGTTTTCGGAAAAACCGATTTTACCGCCTGCTTTAACGTCTTTCGTACCAACGTTAGAAGTCATAATAATGATAGTATTTTTGAAGTCTACTTTTCTACCGTTACCGTCAGTAAGCTGTCCATCATCAAACACTTGAAGAAGCACATTAAATACATCCGGGTGAGCTTTTTCTATCTCATCAAGTAGTATGATGCTATAAGGTTTACGTCTTACTTTTTCGGTAAGCTGGCCACCTTCTTCATAGCCTACATATCCCGGAGGGGCTCCTACGAATCTGGATACACTATATTTCTCCATGTATTCACTCATGTCCACTCTGATAAGAGCGTCCTCTGAGTCAAACATAACACGAGCTAAGGCTTTGGCAAGTTCTGTTTTACCGACACCGGTAGGTCCTAAAAACATAAACGAGCCAATAGGTCTAGACGGATCTTTAAGTCCGGCTCTAGCCCTTCTGATAGCTTTAGCAAGTTCATGAATAGCATTGTCCTGACCTACAACCATTTTCTTAAGATCATCAGCAAGTTGAAGAAGTTTTTTAGATTCGCTTTCTGCGACTTTGTTTACAGGTACACCTGTAATCATAGCAACAATGTCAGAGATATCATCTTCAGTCACAGGATAGACTTTTTCGGAAACTTGTTTTTCCCATGCTTCTTTTGCTTCTTCTAATTCCGCTTGTAAGCGTTTTTCGGAGTCGCGAAGTCTGGCAGCTTCTTCGAAGTTTTGCTGTTTTACAACTTGGTTCTTCTCAAGTTTAATATCTTCTATTTTTTGTTCAAATTCTAAAATATGCACAGGCACTGAGATATTGGACAAATGCACTCTTGCGCCTGCCTCGTCTAATACGTCAATAGCTTTATCAGGGAACATTCTGTCAGATATATATCTTTCAGCGAGCCTTACGCAAGTGTCCAATGCATCTTCAGAGTATACTACGTTGTGGTGTTCTTCATATCTGTCTTTGATTTTATCTAAGATAATTCTAGTTTCTTCGATAGAAGGTTGTTCCACAAGTATTTTTTGGAAACGGCGCTCCAAAGCACCATCTTTTTCAATATTTTGTCTGTATTCGTCTAAAGTAGTAGCTCCGATACACTGTATATCACCGCGAGCAAGTGCCGGTTTAAACATATTTGAGGCATCGAGCGAGCCGGAGGCTCCGCCTGCGCCAACAATGGTATGTATCTCATCAATAAATAGAATTACATCTTTTGCTTTTTCGAGTTCATTGATGACAGCTTTCATTCTTTCTTCGAACTGACCTCTGTACTTAGTTCCTGCTACAAGAGAAGCAAGGTCAAGCGTAACGATTCGCTTGTCGAAAAGCACACGAGATACTTGTTTTTTAATGATTCTCAGAGCTAAGCCTTCTACTATTGCAGTTTTACCAACTCCCGGCTCTCCAATAAGGACAGGGTTGTTTTTCTTGCGACGAGAAAGTACCTGAGAGACACGTTCGATTTCCTTTTGCCTACCTATTACCGGATCCAGTTTGTCCTCCATAGCGAGCTTAGTCAAATCTCTACCAAAGTTATCAAGTACAGGAGTTTTTACTCTTTCCTTAGTTTGCTTAGTAGATTTTGTAGAATGCTGCTGAGGCGGAGGAGGAGAGGGGTTCCCGCTGATAATATTATCCAGTTCTTTCCTTACAGAATCATAGTTGATAGTAAATTGGAACAATATCTGAGCAGCGATATTTTCGTCATCTCTAAGGAGAGACAAAAGCAAGTGCTCAGTGCCTATCATATCAGATTTATATAACTTCGCTTCCAAATAAGTAATTTTGAGAACTTTTTCCGCTTGCTTTGTAAGCGGGATATTACCTATGGTAAGAGTGGAAGTAGAAGGTCTTACAGTTTCTTCTATACTTTTTTTAAGTTTGTATAAATCCGAGCCAAGATTTTTAAGGATTTGGCAAGCAATTCCCTCGCCTTCCCTGATAATACCAAGGAGCAGATGTTCTGTGCCAATGTAATCATGTCCCAATCGAATTGCTTCTTCTCGGCTTAACTTGATTACTTCGTTTACCCTATTAGAAAAATTTCCTTCCATAGCTCCTGAAACCTTTGTTATTAAATTATTTATACGTTTTATTAGCTTTGCCTAAATGTAAACATCCTTAATAATTTGGACGTATCAAATATAGAATATTTGGAAATTGCTAAAGATTCAGTTATTTAACATTATTGCAGACTGCAATATAAGGCTTGAACTAAGAAAAAACGACTGAATTTATCAACATATACGTCTTTGGAGCAAAGAGGTTTAAAAATAAATAATATTGCTGATTTTATATTCCTATCTCATTTTATTACTTGCCGGTTTCTAATTGTATAATAAATTTGACTCACCATAAATAGAAATATTTATCCAATAATTACCGAAATATTGTGATGTATCTAAGTATAATATCTATCTAAATCAGTATTAATACAGATTGTAACGTGTAAATAGCTAAAGTTTAATAGGTAAGAATATATAAAATAATACCAAATTATAAGTATTATATATTATGTTTTTTTCTTATCTTATGATAATGGAATTGGGTAGTCAAAAATATTTTATTTAGTAATTTAGTTTAGAAGCATTTAGGAGTTAGTCATTAGAAAAGCTTTTATAATAATGCTGGTTTTACTGGTAATATCCAAATCTCTACAGGCAAATTGTTATTTGTCTGAATCGGTAAAGTCAGACTCACTCTTGAGTTTTGCTATACAGAATATAGACCAAAATCCAATGGAATCTCTTCCTATTTTATCCTATTACTATTCTAATTTAGATAATCAAGAGTATAGTGCTGATATTATTTTTGGTTATTCAAGAGTCTATAACCGAATAGGCCAAATGGATAGTGTTCACTCCATTTTGGAACGTCATCTAAGCGATGTCAGACTTATGCGCAATAGGAACATATACGGGCGTTCAATGCTACTGTATTCATATGTTTACAAGATGAGTTCCTTATATTCAGAAGCCTTGAAGTTTCAATATAAAGCTTTAGATGTTGCTACAAACTGCAATGATACTTCTCTTCAAGTTATGTGTCATAATTCTATGTCAGGTATTTATTTTGAGATAGGAGATTATGCTAAAGCAATGCTAGTCCTCAAACAAGCATTAAGTATACTCGACACTACTCAATATCCACGACTTTACCATGACATGCTTGCTAATTTAGGATCTGTTGCCTTATATAATAATCAAAATCAAATTGCCTCAAGCTTGTTTTTTAAAGCAGAAAAATGGTATAAAAGGAGTAATGTGAAAGAGAGTCTTCCGTTGCTCTATAGCAATATTATCGAAATCTATTTGAAAGAGGGTATGCTGGATAGTGCTCTTATTTATGGTAAACAGATGCTGGAGTCTAACGATACTAATAATTTATTTGTAACTGCAAACACTTTTACCAGTTTAGGTGCTATTTATGATAAGATGGGCAACTATAAAAAAGCTTATTATTATATAAAGAAATCTATAAATATTGGATTACAGAATAACTACAAGAGTATTTTACAGACTAATTACCAGGTATTAAGTCAATGTTTTGAGACACAGGGGATGGTGGATTCTGCATATTATTACTTAAAAAAGCTAAGAGAGCTTGAAGAACTGAGCGATTTGAAAGAGACACACAAGACATTTGAAGTGTATGAAGCACGCTCTTTACTGCTTGCCAAGGATTCTACTCTTGCCGAAGTAACAGAAAACTATACCTTTTATTCGTCCTTTTGGCAACTATTGACATT
This sequence comes from Kapaibacterium sp. (SeqCode), assembly GCA_963678775.2. GTDB lineage: Bacteria > Bacteroidota > Ignavibacteria > Kapaibacteriales > UBA2268 > JBFHIJ01. The sequence continues at coordinate 157,103 of CAXXGR010000004.1, read as the reverse complement.
GTCTATCTCGGCAGTTGCTGCCTTTACATTTGTATTGAGCATTAGACGCAAGAAGAAGCTTTGCTATTTGGAAGAAGAAAAAGAAAAATTAGAGGATACACTAAAAGAAGCAGAGACTCTATTTAGTGATAAAAAGAATGTTGTGGAAAATGATTATAAATTACTTCAGTGCATCTATAGAGAATTCAGAGACCAGATACAAGGCATTATGTTTTCTAGTGATGTGCTTGAAAGTGAGATTAAACAAAACACTTTTACTAAAAACTACGAAGCTCCCATAAAAATATTAAATCAAACTTCCGGAATGCTTCGTAAATTTCTTGATTATATGATCCTTTATAATGATATTAATAAAGGTGAAATAGAGATTCATCCGGAACAAACTAATATTAGCGAAATAGTAAACAGATGTGTGCGCATCTTGCAAAAAAGAGCTAAATTAAAAAATATCTCGATAATTCATCTTTCTAACTTTTATTCCTGTAATACTGATAGGAATTTGGTTGAATTCATAGTAATAACCCTTCTGAGCAATTCTATTAAATATTCTCATCCGTTTCAGACCGTAGAAATCGGCTATGAAGTTATCAATGGTAATTTATATGTACACTTTATCGATAATGGTGTCGGAATCTGTGATGATATAATGGAGATTGAAGCACCTGAAAGAATAAAGTCTCGTCCAGGTACAAAGGGTGAAAAAGGCACGGGGATGTCTCTGATTGTAGCTCAGAAAATGGCGACGCTGCTTAATAGTTCTATCAAATACAATAATAATCAGGATTTAGGTGCAACTTTTACTCTAACAATACCCCACGCTGTAGAAATAATTAAATAACACACGTCACATATTCTAATCTTTGGCTATATTTTATGATACTATCGTAATATTTTAATATAAGATTAACTTATGTTGTTTATGTTTGTGTGTATTGCCAGTTGTGATTCTTTATTCAAAGTAGAGATTTAGAGGAATATGGCACGTTTTCCAATTAGAAAGCACTGCTAAAACTCCCCGTGTTTTCGCAGGCGAAAACCCGACCCTTCTTGTCAGGAGGGTGGAGATGCAGGGGAAAATATATTATAGAAATAAGTCTCCCCGGGCAAAGCGATGTGCTGAGCTAGAGTTTATCCATAGCATAGCCCGAAGGGAAGTAGAGATTTAGAGGATTTAGGTACCTTAGCCAATTAGCAAGCACAGATAAACCTTTTACAGAAAACTGACTTATAAGATAGTGGAATAGTGCTCAAGATAAGTTCAAGTGTATGATTATCCCAAAAATGTCATTTGAAATAATGAAAAAGCTCTAAAGTCATTGCATGGCAAGGGGTTGAAACCCCTTGTTCAATCAGCAATTTCGTAATTTTTTCTTACAAAGGAAGTAAGCATACTCCTTGATTCTACGGTCTTTTACAGCACTTTACGGCATCTAATGACAAATCTGGGATTATAAAACATTGTATTCTAATAAATTCCTATTAACATAGTTACTAATGAACTTACACCAATTATTATCCACAAAAGAATACCTAAAGCGAAGCTTCTTAGTCCGGCTTCTTTGACTTCGGCGAAGGAAATATTTGCTCCGATTAGGAATAGTGCTACTACCATGCCTCTCTTGCCAAGCCAAGTAAAATGGGCATATGTGGCGGCTTCACTTGGAAATAGATATGCTATTACTATCGCCAAAGCAAAAAGCCCAATGAACCACGGAATTTTTACTTTGCCACCCGACTTGTCTTTTGTAAAAAGTACAATTACAAATGAAACCGGAATAATCCATAATGCTCTGATAAGCTTGATTGTTGTTGCTATCTCTAATGCTCTTGGGCCATATTCAGCCCCTGCCCCAACTACAGAGCTGGTATCATGAATTGCAATAGCAGCCCAGTGACCAAATGTTTCCTGACTTAGGCCTAAGTAATGTCCAATAGAAGGAAAAATCATCAGCGCGATGGCATTTAAGACGAAGATTACAACTAATGCAAACGATATTTGGTAGTTTTTTGCTTTGATGATAGGAGCAACCGCAGCAATGGCACTCCCACCACAGATAGCGGTGCCGGCAGAAATCAGCATGCCGATATTCGATTCTACTTTCAGCAGTTTAGTCAACAGCAAACCAGTAACTATTACAAATGTTACTGAGATAGCTGTTTCTACAAATCCCACTTTTGATGCTGCAATAACTTGAGTAAGATTCATACCGAAGCCCATCAGTACAATAGAGGCCTGCAATGACAGAGAAGTATATTTCTTAATATGACTGTGTTTCAGATCAAGAATAGATAGAGCAATACCAATCATTAATGCAATGGCAGGAGATAGAAAAGGGGTAAAGCATAAAAAAATAATAATGCTGTACAGTATCGTTGTTTGTTTGTGGCCTATCTGCATGTCTTTAACTCCAATTATTATATAGAGCAAAAATACGCGATAGTTATAATTATAACAAATACATATATGTTATATGCTATAACTTATAGTTATGATTAAGAAGAAAATCAATCAAAATCTGAGCTGCCGAATTAACTTGCCCTTTACGTCTAGCAATTCGGAACTTTCTGCAAATAGAGAGTTGCTTAATATCGATAGGGACTAGCTCTCTCAGACGAAACTCTTTAGCGAGTGCTTTTTCGGATATAAGAGCTATGCCATCAAATTCCGGCAAGAAATTTTTAATAGCTTCGGTGCTACCTAGATGAAAAGCAACATTTAGCTCTTGTAATTCTATACTATGTTTCGCCAGAGCATTCAGGATTACCTGCAAAGAGCCGGATCCTTGTTCACGCAGAATAATAGGGATATTGAAAATATCCGTTAGCGATATTGATTTAATCTTCCCATACACACCGGAACTAGCGGCAACAGCAATAATATCATCTTCCATAAAATTGCTATATTTTAAATCCTGGTGCGAAGTCATATTTTCAACAAGAGCCAAGTCGATTTCGTTTGCCAAGAGCTTCTGCTCCATCTCAAATGAGTTGCCATTAAAGAGGAAGATTTCTATTTCCGGGTAACGTCTATGAAATGCAGCAAGTATTTTTGGCAAAACATACTGAGAAATAGTAGAGCTGGCACCAATACGAAGGCTACCCTTGAAAGCATCATTAAGTCTTTCAAGTTCGAACTCCATTTCGCGGTAGAGCTGCCTAATGCTTTTAAGATGTTCATAAGCCAGCTTCCCGGCTTTAGTTAAGAACACACGATTGCCCTTCCGCTCAAAGAGCGTAAGATTAAGAGCGGATTCCATCTCCTTAATATGCTTAGTAACCGCCGGCTGACTGATGAACATCACCTCAGCCGCCTTAGAAAAGCTAAGATTTTCCGCTACTGATATAAATACTTTATCTCTGAATTTCATTGTTGTATTTTAATTCTTTTGTTTGTTAACTCATTGCGACACTTTCTAATACAATTTTTAACTGTCTTGGATTAATCAATTCAATTTTATATAATTTCGATTGATAACTAAAATAAAAATCATCTGAAATACTGAGGTAACCAATTTTATCAAAATAGCATAAACATATTGTGCACTTACCTTCAAGCCAAAGTTCAGAAAGTTTATAAAATGCAGATTCTTTTAAAATCACAACATCTTTTAAAGTATTATATTCTCTACTTAAATCAATTATCTTAAAAGTATCTGAGTCTTGTATTCTATCTTTATCACCAATCTCGTCTTTTGTAAGAGCAAATTTTGAAGAATAATAGATTTTATTTGTTTACGGCATCACAAACTGCAAAACAACACATCCTGTCACACTAAACATCAGCATCATCGATATTAATAAGATTTTGTACATCTGCAGCTTCTTAGAAATTTATAGTACTAATATGTCAAAATATGAAACATTTATAATAACAACAAGGTATTTTATAAATTTTAATACTTTGATCGAGTACTTCGATTATAGTATTGCTGGCTTTACCGGATATAAATATATAATATCTTGCTTCTTCTCTCGCCTTCCTATATATTATGCTTAATATTAATTAGATAAAATGAGATACAATGAAACCTGTTAAAGTTGCCATTTTGTGGCATAAACACCAGCCGCTGTATAGTTATAAAGATGGATTTTTAATGCCTTGGACTCGTTTGCATGGTGTGAAAGACTATTTTGATTTGCCGGAAGTGTTGCACGAATTCCCGAATGTAAAGCAAACCTTTAATCTTGTTCCTTCTATGATGATGCAAATTGAGGATTATATTTTTGCTCAAAAGGAAGATAAAGTCCTTAGACTAAGCAAGTTGCCTGCAAATCTTCTTAATATGAAGCAAAAATCTGAAATACTAAACCTCTTTTTCCTCTGCCATGTTGATAATATGGTTTTACCTTATGGTAGGTACAGAGATTTATACGAGAGGAGCAGAAATCATGATGCGGCTTTGGCAAACTTTACAGAACAGGACTTTCGTGATCTTCAGGTGTGGTACAATCTGACTTGGTTTGGGCCTTACTCCAAAGAAAATCTAGCTATCAAGCGTTTCTTTGATAAAGGGGGCAATTTTACTGAGACTGAAAAACTTTTTATCTTAGATAAACACATAGAAATACTAAAACGTGTTACAGGTCAGATGAAATCCCTACAGGATTTGAATCAAATAGAGATTAGCTGCTCGCCGATGTATCATCCTATAATTCCCTTAGTTTGCGACTCCGAGTCTGCTAAGGAAGCTATGCCTAATGTGTCTATGCCTAATCCACTGTATAAATATCCGGAAGATGCCGAGTGGCACATATCAAATGCACTTAAATATACCGAACATGTCTTCAGCAAACGACCGGCGGGTATGTGGCCTTCGGAAGGCTCGGTTTCCAATAAAGCTCTTGAGTTATTTGCTAAGAACCAAGTTCGCTGGGTAGCAACTGACGAGGAAATATTGAGGCGCACTCCCGGCGGAATGGCCAAAGAGGTAGATAAGTTTTTCCCTCGCAAATTCAATACGAAAGAAGGTGACATCACTGTCTTTTTCCGCGACCATTTTCTTTCGGACAGGATTGGATTTGTCTATTCAAACTGGGACGCTGTGCAAGCAGCAGATGATTTCTGCAACAATATTACAAAAATTAGAAATGAAATCATAAAAGTATACGGCGAAGATGCTTTGGATTATGCAGTTGTCCCAATTATCCTTGACGGAGAAAACTGCTGGGAATACTACTTTGACAATGGCAGACCTTTCCTAAGAGAACTTTATGCTCGTTTCTCCAATATGGATGAGATTACTACTGTAACTATGAGCGAAGCTGCTGCCAAAAGAGAAAATGAGTTCCTACCACCATTAGATTCTATTTTTTCAGGCTCTTGGATTAATGCAAACTTTTCAATATGGATTGGCGACGAAGATGACCGTAAGGCTTGGAATATGTTAGGCGAAGCAAGAGAGCTTGCTGAAACTCTTAAGGATACTTTGCCAAAAGAGCAATTTGAAAAAGCGATGAATGAGCTTTACATTGCGGAGGGTTCTGACTGGTACTGGTGGTACGGCCCCGAGCATAACGCAGAAAACAAAAGCGACTTTGATGAACTGTTTCGCTGGCATCTTACTGAGTTCTACAGGATAGTAGGCAAAGAGACACCGGAATACCTTTCTCATCCTATTTCTCAGGACGAGAACGTAATCCTTCAGGCACCTTCGACTACTGTTGAGCCTATTATCTCCGGCTTTAGAGATGAAAAAACCGGTTGGGATGGTGCAGGGGTATTCAATGCTATGGGAGCTATGTCTGCAATGCACCAGATTGGCGAGCTTCTTAAAAGAGTTTACTGGGGTAATAATGGGAATAAGATATTCTTTAGATTAGAGCCGAGCAATGAACTAAGTGAAAAAGATTATCTGAAATTGCAAATAGACAATGCCTGTGAAATTAAGATTACTAAAACGGGATTGGAGTTAGTCAGTTGCGAGTCAAAGATAAATTATTTTCATTTGAAGATAGAGGCGTACCGGAACTTGCTATAGAATTTGAAGGAATAAGACCTGAAAATATTTCTTTCACGAGTTTCTCTGACGGTTCGGAGATAAGATATCCTCAAAAAGGAACTTATAAGCTAAATTTAGTAGATTAATAGCTATATGTAGAATATATTTCACCTACATTCAATGGAGGTATAGTGTAAGTAAAGTTCAGGGCACTGTTTGTCTTGTTAATATTGCTTATGTGCGTTCAAATATCTCGCTTGTATTTTGAGATATATTTGCTAATCTATATTATTAGTAAATACGCTTATTGTTGATTGTAACACACACCTAACAACAAATCTGATAGGACAAGAACTCCTATTAAGGTATTTTTGTGGATTTAGTAGTTTTGTAGAAAATCTATAATTTGGAAGTTTGTATTAATGAGTAAGATAGAGCTTATAACTCACCCATTGGCATTACACGATTTATCGCTAATTCGTGATAAAAACCTACACTTTGAGCATTTTAAGGCTATTTTGAAAAGGATATCTGCACTTATTGCTATAAAAGCCACTGAGGACTTACCTCTTAAACCACAGTATATTACTACACCCTTAGAGACTACAAAGGGGCATGCTGTAGCTTGCGATATTATAGCTACTCCTATTTTAAGAGCAGGGCTTGGGATGTTAGATGGATTTTTGCAGGCAGTACCTTATGCCAGAACTGCATTAGTAGGTATGAAACGTGATGAAGAAACTTTTGAAGGGTTACAATATCTATATTCTGTACCAGAAAGCACGGAAAACAGTATTTTCTTTGTTTTGGATGTAATGCTTGCTACCGGTATATCTTTAGTAGAGTCTCTTAAAAAATTGGAATTAGAGAAACATAAAGAAATTAGAATATTGAATGTATTAGCCGCTCCGGAAGGAATAGAAAGAATAAACTCGGAGTTCCCCAACTATAAAATTTATACTGTAAGTATCGACAGAGAGCTCAATGATAAAAAATATATATTACCGGGTTTAGGAGATGCAGGAGACAGGATTTTCGGCACTTTATAGAAACTCTATTTCTAAAATGATATTTGAAAATTGATGGCGTAAGCATCCTGATCTTCTATTTTCTTGGAACTGGTGAAGATTCTTACGTCATTTTCTAAACAGATATATGACATAAAAACTCCTAAAGCTGCTCCTGCAATGATATCGCTAATATAATGCTTATCTACATAAAAACGTGACCAGCCTACATAAGCAGCCAATGCAAAACTAGGAAGCCCTACTTTCCAACCATATTTAAAATGAAGGAAAGATGCCGCTTGAAAGGCAGCAGATGTGTGACCTGAAGGGAAAGAAAAATCTCCTCCGCTTGGTCTTGGTCTGTTTAAAGTTCGTTTTACGGTATGAGTTACTATTTGAGTTGCCACCATGCTATAGACAAAATTTTCGTACGAGTCGTCAAAGCAACTTATAACAAAAGCTCCCACAGGCAAGCCTATTTGAATTATATCTCCGGACTTTTCTATGGAATGTTGAGATAAGCATTTATTAGTGAAAATAACCAGTATGGCAATAATAATAATAACTAACTTCATAACTCAAATAATAACTGACTAATACAATGGGTAAGTTAAATTGATGCTCATGCCACCCAATAAATTTATTGAAGGTGTAACCTGGATTTTATCATACCATGTTTGATTTTGAACATCGTTCAATTTAACAATTTTTCTACCATTATCTACAGCTATTTTTCCCATTAAATAACCTATGGCTATTCCAAGAGGATAATCGCTTGCCCAGTGCACTCCGTTATTCATCATTTGATACATCAGAAGAGACATCAAGGTATAGCCTACCGGGCGAATGTAAGTGTATTCGGGATAGTTTTCTGCAATAACAGTAACAGTCATCATTGCAGTAGCGATGTGCCCGGAAGGGAAGGCATCGTGAGAAGAAACATGTTTGTGGTATTCCACCTGATCGGGAAATAAATCCCATTTGCCTCGCTTTTCTGTAGAAACGTAAGGACTCTGCCTGCCTGTGATATGTTTTAATACCTGAGTAGCTACGCCTGTAGTAAGCATTCCCTGTGCTAACTGAGAGGCTGTCTGCAAGGCACGGTTATCATTATCTATAAGCCCGTAAGCATAGAATCCTAATGAAAATCCGATATGAGTCCAACCATCACCAATAAAGTACATCGCTGAACCCCAATCCGAAGGCCCTCTAAATATGGGTAAGTCACCAATTGATATATAAGAAGTTGTTTTATCACTATTCCCGAGCCCCAAATCTCTTCCCCACTGCTGACTCCTGTCAAGTAAGTCTTGGTCGTAATACCATAAGAGCACAGTAGAACCCGTAATAATAGCATATTCAGGCCATAAATCAGTAGAAAATCCTCTATCATAGAAGTCTATAAAGTTACCGGGTACGTTTGTAATAAACTCAAATGACTTAGGCTCTTTATAGTGAAAAATTGTGTTCTCATCTATTTTATACTGCTGGTAAGAAGAGTCTGCAAGCAGTGCGGAATTATCCGGTTCGGCGGCTAATGACACCGTAGGAAGCATAGCAAGGAACAAAAGTATAATATTTCTATACATTTCTATATTACGATTTTGGAACATATACAAATATAAGTAAATGATTTATTCGCGTGAATTGTTTTATTTGTACTTCCTACTATACCATACTAAGCCCACTACCGACAGCAATCCTATAATACTGAATGGCAAAAGCAAAAGCTGTGGATTATACGTGTTCCATAGCAAAGTAGTAGTCTCTTGCGAACTCATGCCCGTCTTTTCTGCCAGCACTTGCAGAGCCGCACTGTGCTCCACTCCTGAAAGATTAAAGTTATCAGCTAAGTAGCGAATTGCAAATCCTGACTTCTCACCCAAAGCCTTATATATCCATCCGCCTGAAAGTGCACCTATTCCCAATCCGACAGTCCACGAAGCATACATAAAACTCATGAACATCGATTTGTCCTCTATTTTTGCACGCCTGCCCATAAACTCATTAAAGTGGGGATTGGCAATCATCTCACCAAACGTGTAAACCCAAAAGCCGGCTATCAGATAATAGCCATTTTGAGATATACCACTTAGCACAAATCCAACAGTTGCCAGCAACACGCCTACCCACAAACCGGTTATCACCTTAGCCCGCGAAAACAGCCAAGATGTGAATACTACAAATAGCACAATCAAACCGGAATTAATGTTATACAACCACTCATAGGAAATCCCACCCGATTCGCTTAAAAGGAAGTCAGGCAGATGCAAGTCCTTAGCAACATTGCCAGTGTTTACCCAATCGAAGATAAAGTTTGGGAGAGTTTCATAAAACTGCATATAAATTATAGTAAAACCGGTCATAATCAGCAGAAAAACTGATATCTGCGGATTTAAGATATTCGCCTTGAAATTAGCAAAGATAGCTTTAGTTCCAGGATAGCTCTTCTCTTTGTCATCAGTAGACTTATAAAGGAAAGTAAGAGCAAAGTTAAAACTCATGATAGCAGCACTACCAAAAAACACTGCTTGCCAAGAGATGTCTTTTAATATCATGGTAATAGGAGGCCCGAAAAAGACGGCGAAATTCAGTAGCATGATATAAATGCCCCAGCCAATAGCGGAGTTTTTTGGATTCAAATTAGCAGCTACTGCTCCCTGTAGTGCAGGGCGAAACACCCCAAGTCCGATACCGTATGTAATAGTTCCAAAAAGAAAAGGATAAAATTCTCTTTGGGTAGCGATAAGGAAAAGCCCCAAAATCATCATCAAATAGGAGACAAACATTGCCTTCTTTCTGCCGATTTTATCGACAAATGCTCCTGAGAAAACAGAAGTTAAGTTTTGCAACACTGCCCAAAAGAAGAAGATTTGCCCTTTTGTGTCCTGTCCCCATTGCAAGCCACCTACAGCATCCTTTTGAGCAATATATATAGGAATCTGCAAAAGCATAATCCAGTAAGCAAGCTTTTCGGTCATCTGGATAAGATTGAGTACCCAAAAGCCGGATTTAAGTGATTTTATATTTTCTATGATTGATGACATATTCTATACTATAAATTGATATAAATTCGCACTCAGCATACTACGAATATATAGAAAAATCTTGTATAGAATTTGAAAAGCATTAGAGGTGGTCTAAGCCTAAAAGAGCTTGAGACAATTTGAATGAAGGATATGATGTTAGTATTTAATAAACATGGTATGTATATATAATGATATTGAACATATTATAGTCATGATTGTAATAATACGAGTTAGATTAGAAAAAAAACAAGGTTGAAGTTTTTCAAGTTGCAGCATAAATATAGATGGATGTATTCTATGAGATTGCTAACTTTAATAATATATTAATATAAGAATTTTACAAATGCGTACTTTTTACTTTTTATTAGTGCTTGTCTATGCAACAAGTATTTCCCAAGCCCAAGACTATCAATGGAAGGTCTCTGATTTTTCAGAGAATGAGTCGCCTTTTTGGAGCAAATATATTTCTGCTTTAGATACGTCAACTTTTGTTATTGCAACTTCTGCGATAGGCTTAACATATTTTCGGATGATTCAAATAACAGAGGACTATGGTCAAACATGGGATACCATTTATTATGAAGATTTCACTGACAAATGGGATCCCGATTTTTATAACTATTTATTTACAGATGTTAAATATTTAGATAAAAACAATATAATAGCACTTGCAGGCTATAAAAGAATGCTAAAAACATCAGATCAAGGTAAAACTTGGGTAGATACCAGTTATTTTGATGATGTTTTTCCATATACTAAAATTTGTTCAAGAGCTAGCTTGGTTTTTGTGGCAGGCACTTCTACCAAATTTGCCAAAAGTACAGATACGGGGAATACATGGAAGTTGATTTCTCCTGAATATGAAATAGATTCAGTTGAAAAATACGAACAGATTTTAGTAAGAGAGCCTGTTCTTTCGCAAACAGAAAATATTACAAATGTCAAAGTGTAACTTATCCCTAATAATGGTAATTTTACAATATCAATGATGAATCGCAATGAAGAGAAATATACTTTTGAAATATTTGATTCTACAGGGAATAAAATACTAGAAGGCAATCTTGATTCTCAAATAAATTACATTGATGCGTCCAAACAACTTTCTAATGGTGTATACTTTGTTCATGTTAGAACAACAGACACAATTGTATCTAAACAAAAAATCATAGTTGCTAAGTAGTCTAAGTGCAGATCGTTGTAGCCCAATGGTCTGCATATTTATTTTATATCCTGGAAATGATTATGAAAACATTTGTTTGCCTCTTTTATTTATCTAGCGTTTTATTCTTGAACGCAGATAATATTTACCAATGGAATTTTAAATTCGTTCCTACTGAAACCAAGCTCTCTACTGAACACGTATCTGCTTTAGATTCTATAAACTATGTAAAGACAAAATCTATTTTGGATTCACCTTATAGTAGATTAATTGAAAAAACAACTGATTATGGAAACACATGGGATACTCTGTACTATTCGATAATGGATGATAGTTATAGTGATCCACAGCTTTTTGTATTTAAAGATATTAAATATCTTGACAAGAATAATATTGTTGCACTTTACGGTAGCAATAAAATACTCAAATCCTCAGATGCAGGTAGTACATGGTCAGAACAAAGTTTTACTACTGAAACTGTCATTTCCAAAAATCTATTTTCAAAGGATAGTTTAGTTATGATTGGAGGTAGATCAAATAAGTATTTTGCTCAGAGCACAGACATGGGCACAACTTGGTGTACAAAAGAAGTTAAATATGAGATTGATTCAATAGAAAAATATGATTTGATCGTCGTAGAAACCCCCAAAATTTATAATGATACTCTGTATACTTGGGTTAATTTTTATGAGGAAGTTCCTTTTAAGGCAACTCTTCAATATTTTTCTGACCATAAATTTATGTATAGTACAAATAGGGGTGATACTTGGCATGAATTATTCACAATTTATGATTATCATATAAATAATTATTATTGCATCGATGAGACTTCATTATGGTTGCAATCAGTAGATCATTCTTTTGAACCAGTAGTTGTAAAAAATTCTCAGGGAAATATTGATACGGTTTATGATTGTAAGTCTAACCGTAAGCTCGTAGAAATAAACAAATTTACAGGTATGAAAACAGAATTGAATGTCACGCCATTAAACGAGATACCAATGGTGAAAGATATATTCAAAATTGGGAATCTGATTTGCGCATATTCATATGCTATTTCATTTATTTCATTTGATAATGGTTTTACCTGGGAAGTTGAAAAAAGAACTTACCCTGGCGATACTCAAAATTTAAGACTTTCTGATATTGATAGAGTTTCTGTTTCAAAGGGAATGATAGTGGGATTTCCTTTTATAGCCACATTAGAGCCCTTAACTTCAGTTGCAGAGTCTAACGCTTATGTTTCTGACTTAGCCATTTATCCTAATCCTATACAAAAGGGTGAAAAGCTGCAGTTAGAGTTTGAAGCAAAAGAAGCCGGTCTGTACTCATTTCAGCTAAATGCCATAGACGGAACAAAGACCAATATTAATTACAAAAACACACTGCTAAGCGGTCTGAACAATATAAGTTTAGACATTAAAGGCTCTCTATCTTCCGGAGTATATATACTCTCCGTATATAAAAACGATGAGTTTATAACGGCTAAGAAAGTAGTAATTGAATAGAATTTGACTTGTCAGCTGTAGAGAGTAATACTACAGCTGATACTCTCCTCGATTATATTTTACACACAATCACATCCTCTGACATATTTGGCAAAATAATTGCACTTATCAGTTTTAGTACCAAATTTTCGTATTAAAACCCGTAAAATATATAGATAATGGCTAAAAGTAAACAAGGAAGTGCATTTCAGCCCGGCATACTGCCCGGTTTGAAGAACATATTGCCATATATAACCAAAAATCCCGATTTGGCTGTGGCTTTAGGTGTGCTCCTTATTTTGTCTTTGCTTATTATTCCACTTCCACCGGTGATGCTTGACATGTTTTTGGCTGTCAATATTGCATTTTCCGTTCTAATCTTGTTAGTAGCTATTTACTTAAAGTCACCTCTTGAATTTTCTTCATTCCCGACTGTCTTACTGATATCCACGATATTTCGGCTTGGGCTAAATGTAGCCTCGACCCGGCTTATATTGGGCGAAGCCAACGCAGGAGATATCATTCATGCCTTTGGTGAGTTTGTCATCAAGGGAAATTATGTTGTCGGTGTTATCATATTCTTAATTCTATTGATTATAAACTTTGTAGTTGTTATCAAAGGTTCTACACGTATAGCCGAAGTAACAGCCAGATTTACATTAGATGCTTTACCGGGCAAGCAGATGAGCATTGATGCCGACCTGAACGCCGGCTTTATAGACGAGCAAACTGCTCGGAAACGTCGCTCGGAGCTGACTGCCGAATCTGACTTTTTTGGTTCGATGGATGGTGCGGCTAAGTTTATCAAGGGTGATGCTATCGCCGGTTTGATAATAGCAGGTATAAATATTCTGGGTGGTTTTATAATTGGTATAATGCAATTAGACATGGAACTTGCAGATGCGGCTTCTACTTATACTATATTAACTATAGGTGATGGTCTTGTTTCTCAGATTCCATCACTTCTAATCTCAATTGCTGCCGGTTTGGTAGTTACTCGCTCAGCATCATCAGACAATCTGGATGTTGAAATGGGTAGACAGTTTGCCGGAAAGCCAAAGCCGCTTGCTTTAGCTTCATTTTCGTTAATAGTGGTGTCGTTCTTGCCGGGCTTTCCGTTGGTTCCATTCTGGATAATGGCTGGGCTTATAGGTTACACAGCTTATTACAGAACTAAGCAGATTAAAAAAGACGAAGAAACTCAGCTCGCTTTGGAAGCATCCACTTCAGAAAAAGCAAAGAAACCTGAGGAGGCACCTGTCGAAGATTTATTGAGAGTAGATCCGGTTGAAATAGAATTAGGTTACAGCCTCATCTCCTTGGTGGACGAGAGCCAGGGCGGTGATGTCTTCAAACGCATCACTAACGTTCGTAGGCAATTAGCCACTGAACTGGGCATTATATTGCCACCGGTCAGAGTAAGAGATAACCTGCAGTTAGACCCTCAGGAATATGTTATCAAAATAAGAGGCAATGAGATAGCAAGGAATGTATTGCATCCGCAAATGGTGCTTGCAATGAACCCCGGCACTGCCGATGGAGATCTAAAAGGCATTCAGGTTACAGAGCCGGTATTCGGACTTCCTGCCACTTGGATTGGTCATGGCGACCGCGAGGATGCAGAGGTATTTGGTTATACAGTAGTAGAAGCTGCTACTGTGCTGACTACGCACTTAACTGAGTTGCTAAGGAGAAATTCACATAAATTACTCACAAGGCAAGACACTAAGCATTTACTTGATAATTTGAAAACTGATTATCCTACTCTAATAGAGGAAGCTTCTTCGGATGTACTTCCTATTTCTATACTTCAGAAAGTGTTGCAAAATTTGCTGATGGAAAACATCCCTGTCAGAGATTTGCCTATCATTTTAGAGTCGCTTTTAGAATATGTTAAGATAACTCAAAATGTAGATGTTTTGACTGAATATGTAAGACATAATATGTCGGAAACTATTAAAAAGTTATATCAAGATCAAAATGGAGTAATCCATGCTATAGCGGTTAGTCCGCAGATAGAAGACCAAATGACAAAGGCTCTTCAATCTGATAATCAGGCGAGCACTTCCGTTACCTTAGGTCTGCCTCCTAACTATGTCCAAAACATACAGCAGGCTACCTCTGACTCCATCGACGAGATTACAATGGCAGGCTATCTGCCTGTTGTAATCTGCTCTGCTCAGGTAAGACCATACCTTTACCGCATGGTACGCACTCCATTCCCTATGGTTAGTGTTATCAGTTACACCGAACTCCCTGCGGATACTGAAATAGAAATCCAAGCTCAACTTAGCATAGAAGGCTAAAAAGCTTAATTCGAGGAATCTAAGACAACTCAGTTTATTTTATTAAAACAAGTCAGGACTTTAACAGATGCGAACTGTAGTGTTACTCTTTTCTAGTAAATGAGAGTAATAGATAATTTAGTATGATAGTTGAAATTTGCTATCAGAGGAAAATTAAAATATGTGTGAGATATAGTTAGTATAGGAAAGTGTAGCCTAATACTTGGTTTTGAGATTCATAATGTGTTTCCTGACTTAATCAAATATTTTCAGATTTAGATTGTTTGCATTTTGATATAAAAGAAAAATATAGTATTATGGAAATAATCCTCATTATAATTTACTTTACTGTGTGGGAATATGAGCAAATATATTAGCGACATTATATCTAGTCCATTATTTGAATTAGTGCCTTTTAGGCTATCAATCATTGACAAAAATTATAATGTAGTAGCAGCCAATCAAATCTACATAGATGCCTTTGGGCAATATGAAGGTAAGAAATGCTATGACACTTGCAAGCAACTCGATTTGCCTTGTACTAAATGCAAGATGCAGCAGGTGTTTGCAACCGGTCAAAGTCGTGTCTCAGACGAAGCCACTATCACTCAGCAAGGTAACTCTACTCACACTATAGTGCACTTTACTCCTATAAAAGATGATGAGGGAGAAGTAGTATTTGTTCTCGAAATGTCTTCTGACTTGTCAGAGAGCAGCTACTGGCTAAAAGAATATAATATGCTTTTCGAGAAAGTGCCTAATTATATCACAGTTATAGATAAAGACTTCAGAATAATTCGCTCTAATGCTAAGTTTAGAGAAACATTTGGAAATAAAATAGGTACTCACTGCTACGAAGTTTATAAAAAGAAAAAACATAAATGTGCTAATTGCCCGGCGATTCTGTCTTTCGATGAAAACACAGATAATACTTCCACTCAAATAGGAGTAACCAGCACAGGCGACAAGACAAATTACATAGTCCAGACTATACCAATCAGCAAAAAAGGCGATCAAGTAGATCTTGTTATGGAAATAGCTCAGGATATCACCGAAATAAATAAGCTCCAAGAGCAACTAAGTACGGTGCATGATTTCTACAGTTCTCTTATTCATCACGTCTCCGATGCAATAATCGCAATAGATAAAAAAGGTAAAACTAAAATAATGAATCCTGCTGCGAAAGAGCTATTAGGCTGGACTTCTACCAGAAAGCCACCTCTTAACAAACTGCTAACTATGCTTCCTCAGGAGTTTTTAGTGGATTCAGGCAAGGATGGCATTATTGCTGCAAATTTGGAGACTCAAATAATCAATAACAACAGCACCGCTATACCTGTAATTTTAGATGCTTTTGAGCTTACAACTAAGAAGGATGTCTTAGGACGAGTTGGCTTTTTTAAAGATTTACGGAAAAAAATATTACAGGGTTTTCAGATGTACGAATCTGAAAAGTCGATAGCAGAATCAAAATATATGCAACATGTTTCCAAACGAATTTCTCATAATTACCAAAAAATAGAATCTTTACTGGAAACTACAGAATTAGACAATGATTTGAAGGAATTATTACTAAACATGAAGCAGGATATTTCTTCGCTTTGTGAAGTTAACTGCAGTGAGTCTTACTTTACCTTAGCTTCTCCAAATCTGATTTTGGAAGAAATCATTAGTGAGTACGACAATATTGACAGTTATGATATTCCAACAGCTAAGCCTATATATTTGAAATCTAATTTATTTCGCGACAGCATTAAAAAAATACTAAATATCCCAAAACAAATCAAAAAGGTCAATGCCTACGAAGAAGGTCACAGTTATAAAATTCGTATAGAATTTGAGCTTACTGATAACTGCAACCAATATGATAACGAAATGCACTTTTTGGATGCTGCCCGGATTATCAAATACTTTGCCGGCGACATACAGTGCCAGAAAACTAAAACATCTTCTATATTTACCATAGAGTTGAATAAAAAGTATCTTGAGCATATAGCGTCAAAAGAGTTTGACGAAGGTAACTATTAGAGAGAAAAAGCTTCATTTTTCTCAATTTTTACCGATATTTAGCCTATGAAAAGACTATGCTTAATATTGATATTAACTATTGCGGTTTCCTGCCGTGAAACTATTTTCCCCCGCCCTGATATCATTGTGCAGGGTAAGCTTACTAATTCTGCAACGGAAAAGATATTTTTGACCTCACAGGATGAGTTTTTTAAATATTCCCTACCCAAGATAATAGATACCGTTTTTATCGCTTCGGACAGCAGTTTTAAATTCTACTCCGAATCGGACAGAGATGTATACGCCAATCTAAATTTCAGGAAGTATAACTATACGCTTCCAATTTATCTTTCCAAAGGAGATTCTGTTTTCCTTTTGCTTGATTTGGCTAATAAAAAAATAGAGTCCATTGGTGGTGAAGGTTATAAAAAAGTATTTTTGAAAGATTCTCTTTATAAAATATCTAAATCTATCCGACGATTTGAGCAAAAAATGCTAAGTAACAGTAAGAAATGCAACCCTATTTTACTGGAATCTAAGCCGTCTATAGACCTATTTCTAGATGATTATTTTTACGAGTATAAGGACAGATATATAGAACTGAAGGAAGAGTTGCAGCGCCATTTTGAATTACTCTTTGATATTTGTAGCCTCAAATCCTATCATGCTGACTCTACTTTTGAAAGGCTACTCAAAAAATATAATCTGAAAAGCAGTGTTTTTAAAAATAATAAAGCTTTTTACCATTTTGCAAATCTGATGACGGATTATCTGATTGGCTATGTAGGCTTAGATACAAACAGAAACGGAACTGAGCAATATGATAGAGTCGTTGATAGCCTAATGACCAAAACAGATTTTACATTTAGGGATATATGCCTAGTAAGCTTAATGGAAAAAATCATTCCGAGGGAATGGAGCTACTCTGATGAGCTTTATCTGCTTGGAAAAAAGAAAGTAATCGCATCCGAGATGCACGAAGATACGTATAGAAATTACTTAAATAAGTTAGTGGAAAAACATTTTAAGTTTCAGCCCGGCAAGAAGTTCCCAGAGTTTTTGCTTAGTGATGAAAACACATATCAATATAATCTATATAGATTTCGTGGCAGGACTGTGCTGATTATGTTCCGGGATGCTTTAGATAAAGACCTCGCAGAGCTTAAGCAATTTCATCAGTTGTTTGAAGAAAGGGAAGATATTGCGACTATATCAATCTCTCTTGGTAGCGAATCGCAGAAGTTGTGGTCAGCTATGATGCGAAGATTTGACATTGGCGGAGTCAATCTCTACGAACCCAATGGTATGTACTCAGAGCTTGCTGATAAGCTATTGATAAGTGATTTGCCCATATATTTTGAAATAGATGAAGAAGGAAATATAGTTTCGCCAGGTAATTTGAATTTGGAGGAATTACAGAAAAAATTGCTTGCAAAGTAAATATTAAATGTGTTAATTGATTTTTTCCATTTTTATGACCATTTGAAACGTACAGCAGCATGAAAGAAAAAGACAGCATTAATATATTAGTTGCCGCAGGGGGAACCGGCGGGCACTTATTCCCTGCCTTGGCAGTAGCTAAAGAAATAGAAAAAACATCTGAAAAGCCCGTTAAGTTATTTTTCACTGGAAGAGCTGATAAGATAGAAGCAGAAAAAATTCCTGCTCTTGGTTACACTTTTATACCTATGAATATTTCCGGTTTAGTAAAGAAGGTGTCAATATCTACTTTACTGTTGCCGCTCAAAATATGGAGTTCTACCCGCAAGATAAAAAGATTAATCCGCAGAGAGAAAATTGATGCTGTGATAGCAGCAGGAGCATACATAAGTTACCCTCCGGGGATAGCTTCATCCATAACGCGCACCCCTTTATTTCTATTAGAAGCAAATGTGAATCCCGGAAAAACTATAAAGTCACTTGCTGCCAAAGCTAAGTATGTATTTACTTCCTACGAGGAAAGTAAAAACTACTTTCCCTACGAGCAACAAGGCAAACTAATTTATACAGGCAACCCAATCAGAGATAACATATTAGTAATGCCGGAGCAATCCAAAGCAAAAGAGCAATTAGGCTTCGATAGTAGCAAGAAGATGATATTTGTTTTTGGTGGCAGTTTGGGAGCAAAATCAATAAACGAAGCGATGAGCAAATATGTATCCGATTTTGGGAATATGGATATTAGTATTCTGTGGCAAACCGGTAAAAACTTCCAAGTGCCGAAGCTACTCCCTAATAATATAAAAGTAGTAGAGTTTATTGATGATATGAATATCGCATACTCCGCTGCTGATTTGCTGATTTGCAGATCCGGCGGCACTACTGTTGCTGAAATAGCAGCCATCGGCAAGCCGTCCATATTAGTTCCTCTTTCCACTGCATCCAATAATGAGCAGGCACACAACGCTAAGGCTCTGATGGATAATAATGCAGCAGTAATGATAAGCGATAAAGAAATTAGAGATAAGCTGCTATCAGAGTTAAAACTGCTTATAACTGATGAAACAAAACTTGCCAATATGTCGAGCCGAGCCAGATCATTAGGTAGACCTTTTGCAGCAAAAGAATGTGCAAACATAATATTAGATGAGTTAAAAGCACAAACAACAAAGTAATATATAATATACGGCCACGAGGTGACGCAGACCAGCGCACCGCCTACATCGGCAAAGAACTATACACCGAAAGCGAACTAGGCGAACTTCAGCACACTCCAAGGTCACTGCATCTCGACTACGCTCGATACCCGCGGAAATAGCGAGTCGAAGTGCCTGTGCTGAGCCTGTCGAAGTGTGGGAGAAATATTATGCATGGTCACCGTACCAGTATAGTATGAATAATCCTATTAGTTTGGCGGATTGGAATGGGTTATTGCCTGGTGATGTTTTTAAATCCGAAGCTCAAGCTTTTCACGATTTTGCTAAAAATTATTCGTTACTTAGTTATATATTAGGGAGAGAAATTTCAACACAGATTTATTCGTTTCAAGATTCTGATGGAAATATTAAATACAAGTATCCTGTCCCTGTTGCAAATGCTCCTGAATATTCTTATCCTAAGCATTCTAATTTTGAAGATGAAACAGGTTTGACACCTGTTGCTGTAGCACATACTCATGCTGACCATACAAATGAGGATAGTAAAACATTTTCTGATGGTGACAAAGAGTGGGATAAAAATTATCTCTCCACATCTGATGGCAGAGGACAAGTTTATGAAAAAGGTGATAATCCTGAAGTAAAAACTTTATTTTCTAATTTACCAACACTAAAAAGAATTGGAGAGACTTGTTCAGAACAATTGAATAGAATAAACCCTGACAATAGACCTATTGGATTATGGATTCAAGTTCGTGATGGAGGAAGTGGTTGGATGTATGTTATGCTAGATATGAGAAATTATACTAAAGCAGATAAGAATGCGAATAAAGCTCCAACAATAATACCCGATGAAAACGGTGGTATGAAAACTAAACCTCTCAACAAATCTGGAGAATAACATGAAAATTAATAAAATACATTGGGTGGCATTATTATTTATTATATCTTTAGGATGTACAGACAAAAAAGAGCCTGCAAAAAACTATAACTTAAAAGGAGTATCATTAGCATATATGAATTTTGAGTATCCATTTGAATCAGGTGACACATACACTTGTGAGTTAAAACAACAATTACAGTTCCTTAATTATGATAGTATAACAACATACTTGGAATACGATAAAGAAAATGCAGCTCAAATAATATTTAATAATTTAAAATTACTTAATCTTGATTTGGGCTATCAAACTTTAGTATCAACTCCCCTTGAAGAGCCTTACATTGAAATATCTAAAAAGACTAATAGTTTTTATCATCTAAATATTTATAAACACTTATTACATAGACACCAAAAATACTATAAGAATAGCAATGAAATAGTACTGATAGAATTCCCAAAAAGCGAGTATCGATATAGATTGCTAGGATATTTAGATATGACAAAGTTGCTGCGTTTTGTTTTTGAAGAAGACTCTGTTAGTCAGATAGGATTTAACAACTACATAGAAACAAAAGTAAATACTGATGATAAATATTATATGTTTTATTTAAAATGGAAAAACAGGAAAATTAGTTCTATTAGTAATAGTAATAATACTACTGAAGTTGATGATTATTATTGGGATATAAATCAGGGGACAGACTCTTTATGGACTAACGTAAGTGAGAAAGTAATAAAAAAAATGTATCCGCAATTTAAAGGGGAATATATTTTAAAAATAGTTGACAAAATAGAATTAGATTATAGTTATGAATTAAAGAATAAAGATTTTTTCAAGAATATTAGAATCATTGAATAACAAGATTTAAATCAGAGAATAAACCGAAGTCAATATGTATATTATTTAGTATATATTGAACTGGACCGTGAAAGCCACCTTGCCGACCACGGCGTGCGTAAAGTGGATTACGAGCTAGGCAGGTTTACTACACCTTAGTAAAAGGTCACTGAGCGAGCATAGCGAGTCGAAGTGCCTGTGCTGAGCCTGTCGAAGTATGGGAGAAATATTACGCTTGGTCACCGTACCAGTATAGTATGAATAATCCAGTGAGTATGGCGGATTTTGATGGAAAAGATGCAATTTTGATAGTTTTTCCTGATTATAAAGTGGAATGGCAAGGTGTAAAATGGCCATATATTGGACATGCAGGTATATTGCTAATAGACAATAAGACTGGAGTAACAAAATATTATGAATATGGTCGATATTATTCTTCAGACGATGGGCATGTTGTTCAAAGAACAATCCCAAATGTAACAATTGATGAAAATGGTGAACCTACAAATTCATCTTTAAATAAGGTATTAGGAGCTATTTCGAGACTTGCTGGGCATAATGGAAGAATTGAAGGTGCCTACGTTGAGAGTGATGAATTTAATAAAATGAATGAATATGCAAAAAAACAAAAATCTGAGAATAAAAATTCCAAAAGAGAAAAATATGGTGTATCAAAAAATTGTGGAACCTTTGCAAGAGATGTGATAGATCAAGATCCAACAGCCAAAGATGAAGCTCCTTGGATTTTGGATATTAGACCAAACAATATTGTTAAAGAGTATCAAGATGTTTTTAGAAAGGTACAATACAATCCCGAAAAGCATGAAACAACTGTACAACCAAAAGAAGAAGATAAATAAAAGAACAAGAAGGAATAAATAATGGATACTCAGCAAATATTTTTGAATTTTGATGAAGTAATTATGTATGTGTTTCTCCTAGGAGGTATTGTTTATCTCATTGGGTTTGTAACATCATACTACATTATGTTAAGGCAAAATTGGTCACACTATAAAATATTAGCATTCTCACTATTGAAACTTGTCATATCAATAATGATATCATTAGCAATATGGAGTAATTGGATTTTTAATTTTGATATTATGTTTTTATTTGTTTTTATTCCTGCTCTGTTGTCTGAGTCAATACTGATATTAATTCTGATATTGATGATAAAAACATTGTTATATAATAAACAATAAGTTAGAAGTTCTGTTGCATTTTTTAAGAAGGAAAACTCTATTAGACTCAAGCCCTAAAAAGCTTGAGTCTTTTTATTAAATGAACCGAAAAATTTGATTATCTTCCATTCTGTAAGGAGCTATTCAAAAAAAGTGAACTTGTATTTTACAAATTCACTTTTATTAAAACTAGTGGATAATTCTCAATAAGCTATTCTTTAATTGTAGCTTATCTCAGCGCTTTATTGATTCTGAGATCTATTGCTTTTTCGAAAGCCGGGACTTCAAAGACTTCTTCGCCGGACTTGTCGATGTAAGCTTTAAAATTATCTTCTTTGGAAGATACGTAGGCAATACCATTGGCAAAGTCTACTGCAAAGTTATATTTAATTGGTATGGCTTCAAGCCCATCTAAACTCAGAAAGCCAAGCTTGCCTTCTTTAAGTACTAATGCCATACCTTCGTGGTAATCTGAAGCCCATTCGTAAACAGGATCGCACAGTCTGTTACCTTTTTTATCTATATAAGCATATTTGAATCTGTAATTATGATCTGCGTAGCCTACCACTGCTCTACCTTCTTTAAATGGTTTACCCAAATCAAATTGCTTTTCTATAACATAGGTTCCGGTAGTATCTATATAGCCAACCTTGTCATATATAAGAGCCTGAGCAAGTCCTTCAGAAAATTCGCCCGGTTCGTCAAATTTTAAATCAATAACTACTTCACCATCTCTATTCATATAGCCACATTTTAAAGCTTTGGTAGTAACGCAAGCTAAGCCGTCAGAATATGGGTAACCGACTAAGGAGTCTAATGTCAGCACTCTATTGCCGTTTTTATCCAGATAGAACTTATTTTTATCAAAATCCATACAGTAAGCTCTGCCTTCCTGATAGTCAGATGCATAGATTAAATCTGTAGGGACAATTTCATTGCCTAAGGTGTCAATAAACCCAAACATTTTTGACTTTTTATATTCACCTTTGATTTTGATAATGACAGCTCTGCCTTCTGTGAAATTTTTTACAATGTCAGCGTCAGGCACTATGGTGATTTTGCCTTCTCTGTTTGCATACGCCCATCTTCCGGGGTGCTCGGGGTGGCTTGCCGCAAGTTTAAGAGTATAAAAGCCTTCGCTGTAAGCAGATATTTTTTCAACGTTTTCCAGAGAAAATATTTCATCTCCGTCATAATCCAAAACATGCCATAAGTTATTATTTTTATATGCCATCAACGGTTCTTCAGTGTAGTCCTGTGCAAAAAGCCCACCGGTATATATACATAATATCAAAATCGCAAATAAATATCTCATAGGTATCCCAAAATTATTCACTTTACATAATAACAAATTTAAATATTTTTCTACAGTATAGAAAATCTATAATTAATAGACAAAACAATAGCTAAAAGGTCTCCAATTATTTAGACGAAGATTGGTTTAGGCTTTTTGACTTTAAAACATTTTGCCTATTCTGTTTAAACGAAATTTTCCTGCTTTAGGTTCTACAGAGAGGTAAATAAATTCTACCTTCCCCAAAATAGAACTTTTGGGTATAAATCCAAAGAATCGGGAATCCCTGCTGTTATCGTAATTGTCACCCAATAGCATATAATAATCTTCCTTAAACTGATAAGTATAGAGCACTCCAAAGTCGGAGTCCGTTGAGTCAAATGCAGCTGCGAAGTTTGCCAACTCAGGGTTTTCATGCTCTATTGCATTTTTATAAAATACGTGAAGGGAGTCGATATCCCTACAAATAATCTTTAAGCCGCGGTAGGGGATTTGTAGTTTCATAGGGCTGCATTGTGATGATGGGAAAAATCTTTTACCGATTTTAAGATAGCCGTCACCGCTTTTACAGATAATACTGTCAGCCGGAATGCCTACAAGCCGTTTAACTAAATTGGAAGTAGTAGTTACTATATCGTCTTTTTTAATATCAAACAAATCAATTTTATACCTGCCCACTCCTAAAGAATAAGCCATTTTATTTACAAACAAGTAATCTCCCGGGAGCACTTCAGGCATCATCGAACGCGAAGGAACATAAGCGAAACCTAGAATAAACACTTTCAGAATCGCTACTGCCAAAGCAATAATGATAAATATTTGCAATATGTCTTTTACTCTTTTTGTCAAAATCAATCACCAAATTTTTTACAAGGCAATAATTTCTTAATTTTGTAGATTCTAATGGGTTGTCAATGTATGGTATTTAGAACTGATAAATATTTACAACGGATGCTTTTATATATGACAACCTAAATTTTTCCCATTTTAACGAATACAAACATTATTTTTAGTTATTTGCTTATTGACATCAGTTTAGTTTGTATTTGGGCTTGGGAATAAAATAGCAATCTATCAAAAATTAAATATTTCAGAGGTACAAAATATGTTTCCTTCCTTAAATGAGCAGATGGATATTATACGTTCGGCTGCTATAGAAGTTTTACCTGAAGAAGAGCTCGTAAAAAAAATAGAGAAATCTATAAAGACTAACACTCCTATGCGAATAAAATTGGGAGCTGACCCGAGCAGACCGGATTTGCATATAGGGCATGCAGTAGTGCTTAATAAACTTCGCCAGTTTCAGGATTTAGGTCACACTGCAGTGCTAATCATTGGTGATTTCACAGCAATGATAGGTGACCCAACCGGCAAATCAAAAACCAGACCTCAACTTACCATCGAAGAGACAAAAGTGAATGGGCAGTCCTATTTGGATCAGGCAGGAATCGTACTTATTAAAGATAAAATGGAAGTCAGATATAATTCTGAATGGCTTGGCATCATGAATTTCAATGATGTCATTAAGCTTTGTGCTCAGTATACTGTTGCTCAGCTTTTGGAGAGAGATGATTTCAGTAAACGTTATAAATCAGGTACTCCTATCGGCATTCACGAATTGCTTTATCCATTAGCTCAAGCTATGGATTCGGCTGCTATAGATTCGGATGTGGAACTTGGCGGCACTGACCAGAAGTTCAATCTGATGGTAGGTCGCGACATTCAGCGTGCTTATGGCAAAGAGCCTCAATGTATACTTACTATGCCTATACTTGAAGGCACAGACGGTGTACAAAAAATGTCTAAATCTTTGGATAATTACATTGCACTTACTGACGTGCCACAGGAGATATTCGGCAAAGTAATGTCTATTCCTGATGAGCTTATTCCTCGTTACCTGCAGTATGCGGCTTTTGCTTCTGATGAAGAAGTTAAGCAAGTAGAAGAGGGACTAAAAGACGGCAGCGTTCACCCGAGAAATGCAAAAGTAGACACCGCCATTCGTATTGTTTCCAAATACCACAGTGAAGAAGCCGGCAAAGCTGCGTTTGCAGAATTTGAAAGAATCTTTAAGAATAAAGACATTCCTGATAATATCGACGAACTGGCATTGGAAGCTGAAGACGGAGCTATGGGCTTATTAGATATACTCGCAAAATCCAAGCTTATCCCTTCTAAAAAAGAGGCTAAGCGTATGGTAGAGCAGGGTGCAGTATCAATAGACGGGGAAAAGTCAGAAGACCCTTTTGCTTCAATAGACCTAAAAGAGCAAAGGCTATTCAAAGTCGGTAAAAGAAAGTTTTTATATATAATAGCTAAGTAATATTATAGTTTGATTTTGTGAAAGCTTGCCTTGTAGAGATATTAGGCAAGCTCAGCACATTGTTTTGTCCTTGGAGACTTATTTCTTAAATTTCCAACTAAAAAACCTAAAGTCTACCGAATACTAACCATCCCTTAGTATTCTCAGGGCAAGGACAGCCAAGCTATAAGCATCCCGTATTCGAATTTTGCCTGCTTCTGTTTCCGGATTCGTCATATTCATACATATACTTTGCTTGTGAATACGCAAAGCTCTGAAACAGAAGTAAACTTAAAAATGATATTATTATTTTCATAATATAAATTTCCACTTTACAATAATTATTTTTATAAGTAAATCTTTTATATTCACTGTCTGGTGAATATAGCCCAATGTTATTATTTACAATGTACTAATTGCCAATACAAAAAGAATTAGCGAGGCTATCATATAAATTATAATCAATACTCCTTTTATTTTCCGGATTCTCTTTTCTTCTCCATCCCACCGCTCTTTATACTTTTTTAATTTCTTACTGTTATATAAAAATATAGAGTTGAGAATATCGATAGTTACTGCAAGAACTCCTCCAAATACAGGATGGTATGTAATTGAAAACAATAGTAATAGAGTGCTTATATTAATAGTTTGCAATATTGAAACTACAGCTCTCGAATAGATTTCATGATCCTTTTTTTCAAGACCAGTTTTTACATAAAATTGGGCCACCCTGTAAAACATATAATCAAAGAAATACATACAACACTTCCTTTTTACTTAAATGGTGCTATTTGAATAGAATAATACCCTTGCTCAATATCACTCATTCCTTCTCTGGCTTTATGTAAATAAGGAGCACCTCGATTAATTAATAATTTTCCCCCAAAATACAGAACTCCTACAGCTGCTGCTGGCAATCCACTTATTTTCGCTCCTGCTGCCCTTACTCCTGCTGGCAGTGCCACACCTAAAACACCAAAACCAAAATCAAAGGCATATTCAAACTGTTCTACTGTAGATTGAGCAAATGCAAATTGATAAGCAGAAACTCCAATTCCAATCCATGAAAAAGCTGTTCCGGTCTTAGATAAACCTTTCATTACTTTCGGATTAGAGAAAAGCCTAGATTCTCCTATAACTTTAATCGAATTAGTAGTGGTTAGAAGTGCTTCATCCAAATAACCAAGACTCTTAGCCGATTCGAAACCAAGGCCATAACTGCTCATGCCATATCCTACATGATTCATTGCATCAGAATATATAAAATTATGACCAGATATCCAATGGCTAAAGCAACTTTAAATATTGACTGCTTTATCATCATCTGCGTAATTTCCATTTGGGCGTCAGCTATAGCGATAGGATTTGTAGGTTTTGGAGCAGTAACTGTAAATCCTTGAGATTGCATCACAACTATCCTATTCTCATCATAACCTGTTTTGACTAGATTTTCAGCAAAATCATTACTTGTTCGCTCAAATTGCTCAGCCAATCTTCTTTTTGATTCTAAAGCTTCTTTCTCTGCTGCATATTGAGAATAGCTTAAATATGCAAAACCAAGTTCAATACCTGTTGTTATTGAATATGCAGTCAGTTGACTTCTACCTGCTTGTGGGGAATACTGAGTAAATGCAGTATACAGATTATAAGTGCTAGAAGAAACTTTATAAGCAGTATATGCCATTCCCGCCCAAAATAATATATCATCAACAACAGCAATCTCACCTGATGGATCCGTGAAATTAGTCGGATTGTTAAAACAATAACTATATCTGTTATAAGACTGACTGTTAGTAGGAGATTGTGTAAAGTTATCAGGTTGAATAAACTGACCTAATCTCTGATCATACACTCTTCCATTCATATTTATAAGTTTATGCTCAAAGAGATGTTCATGCCCTGCAAATCCTCGACCAATAAATCAAATCCTTCAGGAACTATGTAATTTGAATAAAACTTATACTCATCAGTTACATTACGTATTCTTCCCCATGGGGCGTAATCATATTTCTGGACAATTTTACCATCTTCTAAATCTCTACTTCCCTTCGGGCTATGCTCAGGATAAACTCTAGCTCAGCACTTCGCTTTGCCCGGGGCGACTTATTTCTATAATATATTCTCCACCCTCCTGACAAGGGAGGGGAGGGTTTTCCAAAGGAAAACACGGGGAGGTTTGGCTGTGTTTGGTTATATCGCCAATATCCTAAAATCCTCTAAATATACAATTTAATTTAGAGATTTGTGGTCCGTTTTTCCATTTCTTTTATGCATTGCCATCTATAAGCTTTCTGCAGCTAATCTACCGCTAAGGGCAGCACCTTCTATTGTAGCAGGCAGACCTGTATCTGTCCAGTCTCCTGCGATAACTAAGCCGGGAATATCAGTTAAATTCTTAGGTCTTAGTTTGATATTTGATGTAGTGAAAAGTGGAGTTGCATTTCTTTCTCTAATCACTTTTGAATAGCCCAACTTAGTAAGTTTCATCTGAGGGAAGCAACTTGATATTTCACTGTGCATTAGGTTTACTATTTCATTATTACTCAGCTTTTCGATTTCTGATGCTGCAGATAAAGTACAAGTTAGACTAAAAGGGTATTTACCTTTTTCTTCCTTGATTATTTTAGACCGATTAAATATCCACTGTGTTTTGGTATCAGTCATTGCTACAATTTCAGGAATATCTACATATTGGTCGTACCATAAGTATGCAGAAATAATAGGGGAGTACTCCATTTGTTCTGACAAAATATCTATTTGGTCTTGCAGTTTTGATTTTATTAATAATATTTTTTGAATTCTTCGCGGCGGTACAGAAATTATGACTTTGTCGAATTCATAATTATCTTTTGAAGTAGCAATCAAGAACTTATCTCTTGACTTTTCGATAGACTGCACCGCTTCAGAGAGATGCAGCTTTCCGTTGCGAGCATTTAGATATTCGCCTATAGGCTTTATAAGGTTGTCTATAGCGACATTTGGCAGTAGGAGTTTGGACTCATAGCTATTACCAAGAAATGCTTGTTTCATAACAGTAATAAGTATGGATGCAGGCGCATCGTAGATAGAGGCATTCATCACTGCCAAAATAAGAGGTTCCCAAAAGTATTTAATAGCTTGCTTTGTCTGTTTTTGATTATTTAAGAAATCGAAGCAAGTATCGAGGCTATTGATATTTAAAAACATCAATTTAGTAAATAGCTTTATAATAAGGTATTTAGAATACTTATCAATTGCTTGAAAATCAAACAACCCAAATAAAGTTCCGTATTTCCCTTTAAATACTTTCTGCTCGAGCATAGATGATCTCTTGCCCGGAGAGGCAAAAGTGATAGAAAGTTTTTCCGGTTCGTAGATATATCTATAAGTACCAAGTAAATTGCATATATTTAAAAAATCGGTGTAAGCACCCATAAGTGCATGCTGCCCATTATCAATATTTTCACCTGATTGGCTATCAAAAAAGGAGCGAACTTTGCCACCAATATCTTTTGACGCTTCAAAAAGAGAAACTTGATAATTTTTTTGTACAGCATGCAAAGCTGCGGAAGTCCCTGATATTCCACCACCTACAATAGCTATTCTCATGATATACCAAATATTTTTTCAACTATTTTTACAAAATAAGAAAAACTATTTTGCTAAAATAAAAATTCTTACTATTTTTGAACTCCTTGATATGCGGACGTGGCGAAATTGGTAGACGCGCTAGACTTAGGATCTAGTGGGGCGACCCTTGGGAGTTCGAGTCTCCCCGTCCGTACCATTCTAATCAAACTTATAAATAGGTAATGCTTTGGAAAAAATATTTAATCAACTGGAAGGTTGCGAGCGCGAGCTTATAGTAACTCTTACAGCGGATGAGTTAAAGCCACATTATGATAAAGCTTATGCAAAAGCTCGTCCCACAATAGACATCAAAGGTTTTAGAAAAGGACGCGTTCCTCTTGGCGTAATTAAAAAGTATTTCGGTGATCAAATCGAAGCTGAGGCTCATCAGGATATTATTGGCGAAGTATTTTCAAAGCTTACTCAAGAAGATGAAATAGCAGTAGTTGGCCAACCGGGTTTGACTAATATCGAACCTGCTGAAGAAGGCGGAATCAAATTTACTGTTAAGTTCGAAACTCTTCCTGAAATCGAGTTGAAAGATTACAAATCTCTTTCTATAGAAGAACCCGTTCACGCTGTAGAAGAAGAAGAAATCCAAGAAGAATTGGACAAAGTAGCTACTAACAACGGCACATTTACTGATGCTGATGAAGTTACCGATGATAATTACAATGTAATGCTTAGCTTGATTGAAGTTGATAAAGACACTAAAGAGCCTTTAGAAGGTGCTACTGAGCAACCTGCAAATATCTTTTTAGCGCAACCGCAAGTATTACCGGTAATTAAAAAGAATTTGGAAGGTGCAAAAGTAGATCATACTTTTGTTTTCACTCCACATGAAGATGATGAAAACGCTCCTGAAAAATACTTCAAAGCGACAGTAACTCAAATCAAAAAATTGATACCTGCTGAGTTGACTGACGAATGGGTAAAAGACTATACTCAAGGTAAATTTGATAAGTTCGAAGATTTCAAAGCTGAAATTGGTTTTGGTATGCAAGACCAGTGGGACAAACGCTCTCGCCAGGAAATGGAAAACCAAATTATCGATAAACTTATCGACTTACATGATGAGTTCGCTGTGCCATCTTCTGTAGTAGATGAAGTAATCAAGTCTATGGTTGAAGACATGCAGAAACGCTATGCTCAGCAGCCTGAAATGGCTAAATTGATTACAGTAGAAAGCATGGGCGAAAATTTGAGACCTGCTGCTGAAAGAAATGTTCGCTGGGAAATCATTCGTACAAGAATCATTGAAAAAGAAATGATTAAGCTTGAAGATCACGATATTGAAGATATTGTAGAATCAGAAGCTACTAGACTTAAACGTGACAAAGCAACTGTAAAAGAGATGGTTTTAAACAACCCTAATATCCACAACTCTTTGTTAATCAAAAAAGTTATGGATTTCTTGATGGACTTTACAGAAACTAATGATGTTCCTTTCGAAGAATACGAAGAAAGAATGAATGCAGAAGCTATGATGAGTCAAATGGCTGACCAAGCAGACGATGAGTCTGAAACGGAAAGCGAAGACAAAGAATAGTTAAGATATATATAGAAAATATTTAAAGGCTGTAAAATTCTATTGGGAAATTTACAGCCTTGTTTATATCTTTGAGACCTTGTAAGTTGATGTGTTTTGTTTTGAATTTATATACGTTTTGTAGAGATGTAATGCTTTGCGTCTGAGAAAAATATGCTTTCTCTACGTGGAAACTTACCTTATTGTAGGGTATACCCCCATCTAGAATCAAGACAAAGGGTAATCTTGTATCTCTATAAAAACTTAGAATTTTATTTATATTTACATACAAACTACTTACAAGACATCTTCGTTACTTTTTACCAGAAAAGTAAATTATTTTGGAATTTAGAGGAATTTAGAAATGCATAACCAACTCGTTCCTATAGTTGTAGAGCAAACTAGCCGTGGCGAAAGGTCCTACGATATATACTCAAGACTTCTCAAAGAAAGAATCATTTTTATCGGTACTCCAATTGATGATTACGTTTCGTCTTTAGTAATTGCCCAGTTACTATTTTTAGCAAGTGAAGATCCTAAAAAAGATATAAGTCTTTATATAAATTCTCCGGGTGGCAGCGTTTCTGCCGGCCTTGCTATCTATGACACTATGCAGTTTGTTAAACCGGATATCTCTACAATTTGTATGGGTATGGGCGCTTCTATGGCTCAGGTTCTTCTATGCGCAGGAGCAGAGGGCAAACGCTTTGCTCTACCTCATGCTAAAATAATGATGCACCAACCAATGGGCGGAACTCAAGGTCAAGCATCTGATATAGAAATTTATACTAAAGAAATGGTAAGAACAAGAGATACTTTATATAAAATCATTTCTAAACACTCCGGTAAAGATACAAAACAAATCAAAAAAGACGCTGACAGAGATAACTATATGACCTCTGAAGAAGCAGTTACTTATGGTTTGATAGATAAAGTGCTTGAAAGAGTACCAGATACTAACGACGAAAAACAAAAAGAAGAAAAATAATATAAAATATATCAGTAAATGACATGGCTAAAAGCAAAGATAAAGGCTCATTTTATGATGTGCCAAAGTGTTCCTTTTGTGGTAAAAAATCGTTTCAGGCAGGCAGCCTTATACAAGGTGCCGAAGGTGTTTTTATCTGTGATGAGTGCATTGAACGCTCTGTAGAGATAATCAAACATAATAAGCGTGAAGAACTCGGACTTTCTGAAATGTCTACTCTTCCTAAGCCATCTGAAATGAAAAAGATGCTGGACAACTACGTTATCGGTCAGGATTATGCTAAGCAAGTCCTTTCCGTAGCAGTTTATAATCATTATAAACGTGTTTCAGGCGTTGAACTCAAAGGAGAATTTGAAGATGTAGAGCTTGAAAAAAGTAACATACTTCTACTAGGGCCTACCGGCACAGGTAAAACGCTACTTGCGAGAACCTTGGCAAGGGTGCTAAAAGTGCCGTTTGCTATCGCAGATGCAACAACTATCACAGAAGCCGGCTATGTAGGCGATGATGTAGAAAATGTTTTGCTAGCATTATTGCAAAATGCGGACTACAACGTAGAGCTTGCTCAGCGAGGCATCATCTACATAGATGAAATGGATAAGCTTGGACGTAAAAGTGAATCTACAAGCATTACGCGCGATGTTTCAGGTGAAGGTGTGCAGCAGGCGTTGCTTAAAATGCTTGAAGGCACTCGCGCCGGCGTACCTCCTAAAGGCGGTAGGAAGCATCCGGAACAACCTCTAATCTACGTAGATACCAGGAATATTCTATTTATTTGCGGCGGTGCATTCGAAGGGTTAGAAAAAATAATCGCCCAGAGAAAACGCGTTGCTGCCATAGGGTTTATGTCTGAAAGCGATGAAGTATTAGAAGAAAGCTATGACTTGCTAAGACATGTAGAGCCACATGATATAATCAAATTTGGTTTTATACCTGAATTAGCAGGCAGGTTGCCGGTATTGGCTCCCTTGGAAGATCTGACTACTGAAGCATTGATTTCTATACTCAAAGAGCCTAAAAACGCTGTACTTAAGCAATATAAAAAGCTCTTTGCTTATGAAAAAGTAGAATTGGACTTCACAGACGAAGCTATTACGGAAATAGTTAATAGAGCAAAGGAACGCAAAACAGGGGCAAGGGCTTTAAAGGCTGTTGTTGAAGAGGTAATGCTTCCAATTATGTTCGACTTGCCTGACATGGAAGACGTCGTAAAGTGCATAATAAATGCGGATACGGTACTTTTAGGGAAAGAACCTGAACTAATAAAAAGTGCTAATTCCAAATCAGCTTAGATATTTTGAAGTGATATATTTTATTTGTATTTATATCATATTTTATGTAAATTGCTTATTCCTATTGCACATAATAGAGAATAAGTTATATAGAGGTACAGAAAATGTTTGCAGTTGTTGAAATTGCTGGACAGCAATTTGAAGTAAAGCCTAATGGCTTCTTGAACGTACCAAAATTGCTAGGTAAACCCGGCGATACAGTAGAATTTGATAAAGTTTTAGCTTCTTACGAAGATAATGATGCTCAAATTGGTACGCCTTACCTAGAAGGTAGTGTTCAAGCTAAGATCGTTTCTCACGGTCGTGGCACAAAAGTTTTGGTATTTCATAAAAAACGCCGTAAAGGCTATCGTAAATTGAACGGTTTTAAACCGCATTATACCAGAATTGAAATAACAAATATTAGTTTATAAAGCTTAAGAGGTTTTACAATGGCTCATAAGAAGGGTGGCGGTTCGACCAAAAACGGTAGAGATTCCAATCCGCAAATGCGCGGAATCAAACGTTTTGGTGGTGAAGCTGTAATAGCCGGTAACATTTTAGTTCGTCAATGCGGTACTAAATGGCATCCAGGTCGTAACGTTGGCCTCGGAAAAGATTATACTATCTTTTCTTTGGTTGATGGTACAGTAAAATTTGAAAAAGGTAAAAATAACAGAACTAGTGTTTCTGTTATTCCTAACTAACAATTAGTTATAAATTATAACTAACCACTTGCATTTGGGGGCTACTTTAGTCCCCTTTTTTTATGCCTAATTGTATTTTGATATTCTTTATCCGGGGCTTGTCATCAGAAAAGCTATTTTGCTCTGTATATGCTGACATATTATCAACCCAGATTTGTCATTAGATGTCGTAAAGTGCTGTAAAAGACCGTAGAATCAAGGAGTATGCTTACTTCCTTTATAAGAAAATATTACGAAATTGCTGATTGAACAAGAGGTTTCAACCCCTTGCCATGCAATGACTTTAGAGCATTTTCATTCTTTCAAATGACATTTTTGGGATCAATTTGACTGTTATAATGACAAATCCGGAATATTAAAAAACTATTCAATCAGGATTGGTAAGTATTACTGCTCGCCTTTTTCAATCAAATCTATAATTTGCAAAGCTTCTGAGTAATAGGGGGTGGGGACATAGATTTTAACTATCGCCAAATGGCCGATTGTAAACATTCTTGTAGTATCTATCTGGGAAATAATTTGGGTAGGGATATCTGCACTTTCTAAATTGGATTTGAGCATTTCTGCATCTATTTGGGTATTGGTCGTATGAACCAATACCCAAGTATAGCTTTTATTGTTGTCTTGACTGTCTGACATGAATTATCTCGAAAGTGAAGTTTGTACCACTTGATATACTAACTTAGTGTTATTATAATCATGGACGAAAGCAATTACTTTCAAATTGTCCGGCTTCCAGTCAGTTTTACCATCAATATTCAAGGTGTATGTTCTGGTATTGCTGGAAACTGTAACAGGAGTGCCCCACAGACCATTAAAAGAGTCTCTGAATACGTGCATGTGGACGTAGTCTTCTACTAATGGAACCGGCAACTCGTCATTTTTCTGCCTAGCAACAATGCTGTCCTGCACAAGGTAAACAGAAAGATTAGCACCACTATATTTATCGTTTAAATAGTCAACTTCTACATTGACAATTATGTCTTTTGTTTCTTCGGAGTATTTAGCCTTTAGCTCAATGTCCACTTCCTTTTCTTTGATTGCTTCTTTAAATACTTCATTTTCCCAAGTAGATCTGTAAATCAGAGGGCTACCGTTAATCTCTTTCAGATTGATAGAACCAATAGGGAAACCGTAGTCTTCAGCGTTATAATAATCTTCTATTTTATCGCCGATTTCAGTTCTAAAATCAGGACCTCCACCGGAAGGGTCTGCGTTGCTTCCGGCGTGGATACCAACAGCAACTATATGGCCTTCAGGGTATAAATTGGCTAATTCGTGAATGATATGGTGAGCATCAGGACAGTTACCACATTTCCATCCGGTAAATTCCAGTATAAATACATTTTTATTATCATCACTTATAGAATTAATCAACTCAGATGAGTCCGGTTGGTAAGGTGCTTCTATCTCATCGCAGGCAGCAAAAATCATTAAAGCTGCAAATAGTCCTATTATATATTTTAGTTTCATGTTTATTTCTCCTTAGTTTGCATCTAAAATGATGACGTAATTGATAAATAAAAACCGTTAGCAGCAGGAACTGTTCTGCACACACCACCTACGCAAAGAATACCACCTCTTTGCTTACCGTACTCAACCGAAACGCGAGTGGTTTCGTGGACATAAGCAACAGCACCTTTGACATAATGAATCTGTTTTTCATCCCACTCATTACCATAGTTATATTCATCAAACACTGAAATAAACCAATTTGAATTTAGAGTTAGTTCTGCCAAAGCCATAACCCAGTTACCATTCAAATTATCAGGGATTTTGTTTTGTGTACGCCAGTCATTTCGTGACCACATGTGCTCTATTTCACCTTTGATAGCAGTCCTTCTAGCTAATTTATATGTCAAATCAGCAATTACAGAGTTGGAAGTAACATCTCCGAAAAAAGGAGCTCCTTCGTTTTCCATAATGTCTTTGTTGTATAATATATATACATAAGATAAGTGAGCTTTCAAATCTTTAGACATACGATGTTCGAATGAGATATTCAAATCTCTGTAATATAACTCATCGCCTATGCCTAAGAATGTTGACTCATGAGTATATTCATCTATTTGAGTAGTATCTATGGAATTTACCTGCGAGTAATTAATATGCATAGTAGTTCCATACTTACCACCTAAAAAGGAGTTGCGTTTGAACTTATACGTAAAGTCATACTGCATACCAAATTCACCATTGAGCAGAGTTGCATAAGGGTACATCGAAGGTAATCTGTATGTATGCTGGCGAGTAATAGCAGGGATATAAGAAAGCAATAGCTCTGTGTTTTGAGCTTCTCTCTGACTTCTGAAATCCATATTGTCTATATGGTGCATCTCTGCAGAAAAGCCAATACCATCACCAAATACGCTCGCTGAAACTATTAAACCTTTACCCGGAGTATATGATTTTTTGTTTGAGCTACTTGGGTCATTATATTTTTTAGCAAATTCAGTATTTACTGTAAACCATGAGCCTGATAAATTAGCTCTTAGCGCATAGGCAAAGACGTTTTCAGGTAAGTTATAAAATACGTCGTCATCTTCCTGGTAGCGTGACACGAAACTAGCACCTAAGTCCAGATTATATTCGTTACTCCACATATCACCTAGTAATTCAGCAGCTGAAAAGTTAAAGTCAGCCCCCCTTACAAGTCCTGTACCTCTATCCCAAAAGTTTCTCTGTTTACCAATTACCCCTGTGATGCGGACACCGGCAGTAGGTCTGAATTTAATCCGAAAACCATCCATGGCATTATCTATACCGAGTTGTCTTTCTTCATAAGATCTGAAAATCATACCGGAGCCGAACTGTTCGTAAAAGTCACCGGCAGTAACTTCCAATTCGTTAGAGTGGTAGGTCACATATCTGTAAGGTATGCCGCTACCTTTGTACCTAGAGTCAATCCCTAATATCGGATTGAGATAAGATTCATATCTCATGCCCACATCAAAGGAACTGCTATTATAATTTAAGTTCAGGAATCCATTAGACAGCATTCCTTCTCGAACTTTTTCAGAGTTAATTTTTTCGTCTTCTTTACTTGTTTGAGCTTCAAATTGGAAATTACCGGAAATCCTTCCCTCCAGTAAATCTTGTCCATAACCATTCACAAAAGCAGCAAAAATGAATAATAAGACACATAGCTTGGATAGTTTCATGCCTATAGCCTAAATATGAAAAATAAAATAATATTACAATATATAAAAAATGTTAAAAACTACGAGCAACTTATATGCATATATAAAAAATTTAATATTTAATCGGTATTTGATTTAGATTGTTTGCCTTCTGATATGTTATTATAAAATCGAGTAGTAGGGTATGCAAAATCAATATCTTCATGTTGCTGGAACTCTTCTATAATCTTTTCAATTATATCATGTTTTGCTTTTCTTCTTTCTTTATATATAAAGTTGAATCTGAGTACAAAATTTATACCCTGATCAAACAATTCGGTGTAAATCCCTGTACTAAAATTAGTATCTTCTAAATTGTATTTAGCTATGATTTCTTCTAAATTTGATTTCATTTTATCGGTTAATAAATTATTATAATCATCAAGTATTTTTTCTAAGATGACTTTTGCTTTTTTATAATCACTCTCAAATGTAATAGTGATATTTAGTTCGTCCCATAGCAAATCAAAATCATTAGAATATAAGCTATGCTGCATAGAGAATATACTGGAATTTGGAATATTTACTATTCGCCCTGTATATTGATCTGCATTTACCCAGTTCCCAATTTCCATAATAGAAAACTGAAAGAGTCTTATATCTACTACGTCTCCGGCGTTGTCTCCTATCTGGATTCTGTCTCCTGCCTTAAATGGATGCCGCCAAAGTATAAAAATCCATCCGAAAATATTGACAATGGGGTCTTTTAATGCAACTGCGACACCGGCACTCATCAGACCTAGGAAAGTTAAAAGTGATTGTGACTCACTGACCCAAACGCTAAAAACCCATAGGAATCCAAATATAAATGTGATATTTAGAGTTATTTTGCGAGCATTAAATTTTATTCTTGGACTTTTAGCATATTTGGCAATCAATTTAAGAGAAATTGACCTAAGTATCGACAATATAATGATAATAGCGACTGTCATAATAGCTTTTGAAACTAAGTCTCCCTGCAAAACTGACAGTGCATCTTGAAATTTTGGTAGTTGATCCATAAAAATCCTAAAATATTTTGTAACCTTTTCCAATTTAATCGTGTATTATAAGAAACGAAGCGATGGCATATATAATTTTGACTAAAAAAACAGAATTAATGCAAAATTTCTATACATATATGTCATAGCTAAGTTAGTTCCATATGAGGCTAATATTTTATATAGATATTACCTGATCTTAAGTAATTAGTACAGACCTCCTGAACCCGGTATGCCAAAGCCGGGTTTTTTTATCGCCCCGACTGAAAGATGGCTAATTAAGAAGAATAAAAGGTGCTTTTGACGTGAAAATATGTGAATGATTTATTGGAAGTGCAGGTATAAACTGCTTTATTTATGCTTATAGATATAATTATCTTTTTCATGCTTTACGAAGCCCATTTTTTCCCAAAAGCCAATAGCATTAAAACGAACTCTGTCAGCAATAAGAGTATCGTATTTCTTCTTTGCACGCTCTACAAATTCGGCGCCGTAATGCCTACCTTGATATTCCGGGTAGATATTTATAGAGTAGATAATAAGAGTTTTCCCTTGTATAAGGCATCTTGCTTTGCCTACGCGCTCATTATCAAATGATATATTTGCCCAGTCATATTCTGAGAGTTGGTCTTTTCTATCTATAAATTCAATAGTAAGAGTTTCTTGCATTATTTGAATCCATCACAAAATGATAGTACGTTTTCACCCAAATCAGGTAAGTAATAGCCACCTTCTAAGCATGCGAAACGTCTCTGATGTCCCCATTTAATAGAAAGCCTTTTCATTTTGAAACCAATTTGATAAAAATCAAATTTATCCAGCTTTTTACCTACATCTAACTTATACGAATCAAATCCTGCATTTATTGCTATGATGTCTGCTTTGGGAGCTTCCTCGATTTTTTCATCAAGTACTTGTATATATTTTTCACGATCGTCCGCAAAAACGTTTACTATTTGCACCTCTTTCCTGTTTTTAAAGCAGTCCAGCGTTCCGTCGCCTGTGTGAGCATCAAAATCCAATATAAAAGCGGATTTTATTCTGCCTTCAGTAAAGAGTTTTTCCAAAGCTATAGCCATGTTGTTAAAGTAGCAGTAGCCCCAGCATGAATCTTTATAAGCATGGTGCCCGGGAGGGCGAATAGCTGCAAAAGCCGGAGTGCCTGCAAATGCCAGCTGCGAAGCTCTGATAGCACCGCCGGTTGATAGCATCGCTGCCTGAAACAGCACAGGGTTTGACTGTATCTTAATTATGTGCTCCGGGGTGTGAACTTTTTGAATATCTGATAATTCAGCAGGGTAAGGCAATACTGTTTCATAATAATCTTTAACTTTGCTCATTACAGCTTCCATTCTGCCGGAGACAGCAGCTTGCTCATCTGCATAATCAGATTTATAGTAGTCCGGGTGAAAAACAATATTCATAGCAAATAGCTCAATTTTTAAATACAAAGTAAAAATAAAGATATTAAGTTCCTAACAAAAGTAAAATCTCTGAGGCTTAAAGTCGGATTGAAATAGTTAAATTATCTCCATAAAACATAAGGAGTGATTTTGCTTTGTGGCTGACAGTAAAGAAAAGTTTAGAAGAATTGTAAAAAAAATGATAAGAATTGCATAAAATCCGGTATCTGTATTCGTAATCTCATATCTTTTTAGTATTTTATACTATTAAACTAATTTTTACTCATTTCAAGACGTGTGTACTATGAAGAGATTTCTAAAATATTTAGCCGGAGCTGTTTTTGCAAGCTCTCTGATTATGCCAAATGTATCTGCCGCAGAAAAAGATGTGGTGCAGACTTTGACATTTGATTCTGTTACAACAAGGCGTGGCGTGTGGCAATTCCCTGATGATACAGATCAATATCGAAAAATATTGATGTACTACACATTAAAATGTGACCCTAAGACTACTCAAGATAAACTTGACTGTGGAGAATGGGACTATGACACCTATAATCGTTTATATTTCAATACAGGAGAGTTAGATTCAAATCTAAAAACAGCTCCAAGATACAAATTAGGAAGGACCTCACCCAATCAGATTCCTTATACTACGCAAAGTATAAGCAACACTCGCGAAGTGTTAGAAATAGAAACAACTATAAATAACATAGATTCTAATAATGAGTTTGTAGTTGGTGATGACTCCAATACATTGACATTAGAAAAAAACACTGCTCAGCATATACAGTTTTATTACAAAGAGGATGAGCTAGCTGCCAGCGGACTTCAAGCTGATAATATCAAATTAATCAAACTAAACTCAAGCATCGGTACCCTTAAAAATGCAGAAATATCTTTCAGAAGATATACTAAAGATGGCCTTGAAGATATGCAGACAAGTCTAATGAAGATTGTTTACCAAGGTGATATTAAATTACTCAATGATGGCTGGAACTATATTTACCTTCAAAGTCCATATAGTTGGAATGGTTCTTCAGGCTTTGTTTTAGATATCAAATA
This sequence comes from Kapaibacterium sp. (SeqCode), assembly GCA_963678775.2. Classification (GTDB taxonomy): domain Bacteria; phylum Bacteroidota; class Ignavibacteria; order Kapaibacteriales; family UBA2268; genus JBFHIJ01. The sequence goes on along the minus strand of CAXXGR010000004.1, from coordinate 116,368 downwards.
TGACAGCTCTGATGAAGATATTACATTCAAAGCTAATGCAAGCACAGACATTTTACACAAAGGACAGATGAACAATAGTATTAATTTTGATGGTAATAACGATTTTATCATTACTGATATAAATGAAGAACTAAATGCAGTAAGCGAATTTACCTACGAAACTTGGATAAAAGTAGATGAGTGGAAAAATTGGGCTAAGGTAATGGGTAAAGAAATCAAAAGCATTATCGAGCTTGGCGATAGTAATGGAGAAATTTATCTGCAAGTCAGAAATGGTGGAAATACTCACGGTTATAGTACTTCTGCAGTGTATAAAGGTGTTTGGACTCATATCGCCATGGTCTTTAATGGTAATGGCGCTACAAATGAAGACAAATTAAAACTTTACCTTAACGGTCAAGAAAAAACATTACAATATAGTGCTGATATTCCTGAAAAAACTATTGATATAGACTTCCCGTTTGCTATAGCCAGTCGATACAATGGTCAGGATATGTTTAACGGTAGCATGGATGATATTAGAGTCTGGACCAAAGCAATAGACGGAGCTACAATCAAGGAATGGTACAACAAATCCTTAGAAAGTACTCACCCGGATTTTGCAAATCTGATTCTGAATTACGATATGGAAACAGTAAATGACTATATAATAGATGACAAATCAAATGCCAACAATAATGGTACTATTATAGGTCCTGCAACTATACATACTGCAACTTATGACGATATTACAGTAGATGAAGAAAGGTTAGACGTAAGACCGACTCTTGGTTTGATTCAAGGTGATAATGACATAGATTCTAAGGGTGTTATTAAAACAGTGGTTGAACCTATTAAACAAATTTCTATTATGGAATATAAAGTTGGAGATCACAAAGTAGATATTGATAATATCAAATATGTTTATCCTGCTGATATCTATACGTATTCTTATGATTTAGACGGAAATGTAAAAGACTCTACTTATGTTACTCCGGAAATAACTGTGGATAATGAAGAACTAACATATTACACAGAGCCTTTTGACAAAATTGACGTATGGGAAATTGGTAGATTTATTACTCCTTACGGTATTAACTTGGATTTAGGCCCTGAGGGATTTACTTGGATTTATGATGTCTCTGATTATGCACCGCTTCTGAAAGGTGCGGTAGAGATGCAAGCCGGTAACCAGCAAGAACTTATAGATGTACGTTTTGAATTTATCAAAGGTACTCCACCTCGTCACGTTAAGTCTATCGTTAGGCCATGGGGAACTCAAGCGGGCTATTCTTATGGTGCTCTAAGTGATGACGATGCACTGTCAGAAGTTGATGTACCATTAAATGCAGAAGCTTCTCAGTGGAAAATCAAAACAAGAATTACAGGACATGGCCATAATAGCGATGATGGTAAATTCCCGCATTGCTGCGAATGGAAAGAAAATACTCACTCCTTCTTGTCTAATGGTTCAACAGTAGCCAGTTGGAAAATCTGGAGAGACGACTGTGCTTTAAATCCGGTATATCCACAAGGTGGTACTTGGCCTGGAGCAAGAGAAGGATGGTGTCCGGGTGATGTTGTAAAAGAATTTGAATTTGAAATGACAGATTATGTTAAAAATAATGCTTTAAATATAGACTATGACATAACCAAAGTTCCTGTATCTAATCAAGGTATGGCTAATGGTCAATATCGCATAGCAGCTCAATTAATTGAGTATGGTGCAAATTCTTTCGATACAGATGTTGAAATTTATGATGTATATAATCCAAATAACTGGCCTTACTTCTCTAGGATGAATCCAATTTGCGCTGATCCTACTATTGTTATTAGAAACAACGGAAGTGAAGATCTTACTTCATTAACAATAAAATATAATGTTTCCGGTAATGAAAATATTGAGACTTATAACTGGTCAGGAACTATAAAACCACACGAAAAAGAAATTATCTCTCTACCTGTAGCTGATGAAACATTTTGGGTGGGTGATGATAGTCACAAGTTTATGGTTTCAGTTTTAGAACCAAACGGAAAAGAAGATCAATACGCTGATAACGACTCCTACGAAACTGAATTTACTCTTCCTGATTTCTATGGCAAAAAAATCATAGTCGAGCTGAAAAATAATTTAAGAGGCCAACATTTTAGCTATAGTATTGCGGATTTAGATGGTGATAAATTAGTAAATCATAGTTATAATACTATGGCAGCTAGCTCTATCTATAGAGATACAATAACTGTAAGTGATCAATGCCTGACTCTTGAACTAAAAGACCAATATCAATACGGTTTGTCTTACTGGGCATATCCTGATCAAGGTCAAGGTTCGTTGATGATTAAATCTATTGATGGCACTCCGCTTAAAGTATTTAATCCAGACTGCGGTGCAGGTATACATTATTCATTTAGAACAGGTGACTTGTCTTTAGTTCAGGATGCTAACCTGCAAGCTCTATTAACAGTTTCTCCAGTGCCGGCCACTGATCAAATAACATTGAACATAGCTGAAGCATTAGGTAATGCAACCATGAAAATTACAGATATGAATGGAGCTAAGATTAGCACTGAATCTATCATCTTAAATGGTAATTTTGAGAAAGAACTTGATATCAAAAATCTTGCAAATGGTACTTATTTTATAAGTATTGCAAGCGACAAAGTAACATTCACTAAAAAGTTTGTTGTAAATAGATAGTTAAATAGACAAATATTATTTTTAACAGCTTTTCTTTTACAAGAAAGGCTGTTTTTTTATGCACGGATTCACATTATAAATCGTTTTATAAGACAGAATAGATTAAATTGTGTTTATTAACTACTTAATAGGTAAAGGATATGCTTCTTAAATGGGATGATAGCTTAATGACTGGTATAGAAATAATAGATAATCAACATAAAGAGCTTTTGAATAAAATAAATGATTTGGTAAACCAGTTAGAGAAAGATAACTCTAATGATGTTTTTTTAGAGGCGATTAAGTTTATGAAAATGTATGCTTTAGAGCATTTTGAAACAGAACAAAGCTATTTTGAAACATTAGATTATCCCATGTTACAGGAGCATTTAGACGAACATAAAAAATTTATAGCCAAAATTCAAGAACTCGAAGAAAAATCTCAAACTTTTGGCAACGCTATCCACTTATCTATTGAATTAAATGCATATCTTATACATTGGTGGTACTCTCACATTAAATATTATGATAAAGCTCTTGCTATGTTTATAAACTCAAAAAAGAAAGGAATATAAAGAGAATAATTCCTTTAAATTTTATGATTTATTCGCTCAAATTTGTACTACAAACTTCGAGTTTGGATTCAAAAAATTATTGAGAAAAAAATAATGCTTGAATATGTATAGACGCAATGCCGTGCGACTACTCTTTTTGAACTAGTTCGATGCGAGTATATATTTGACCTCCTCCTTAAAATTCGATACACAATGTTGTTTTGAATATTTTCAGTTTTACCCTATCTCAGTACCTATAATATCTTTGGATGATAAGAACTTACAATGTCAAAAAAACACAAACTAACTGTTTTTTGGTATAGTATTTGATTGTTTTCCTGCTAAGTGCTTTAAATAGCATATAATAAAGAGAAAAAAAGATTAATATAATTTATCACGGAGTATCCGATGAAACGAATTATTGCACTTAGCTTTCTAATAGCCATGCTTTTATGTGGCGTAGAAAATTTACAAGCTCAGTATCAGAAAATTATCAACTATCAAGGTTATATAGTTGATGAAAGTGATGATCCCATAACTGACACCCAAGGCATCACGTTCGAAATATTTGACGTGCCTACAGGTGGCTCTCCTTTATGGATAGAAGTAAGAAACGTTGCAGCTGTCGGAGGATATATAAACGTATATCTTGGATCTAACAGCCCAATAAATTTGCCTTTTGATAAGCAATACTGGCTTCAGGTAACTCTTGGTACAGGTGACCCGTACCCGAGAACTCCATTATCAGCAGTGCCTTATGCAATACACTCTTTAAACGCGGATGTAGCTAAAATGGCTCAAGAGGTGCCGGATAAATCAATAACAAGAGAAAAACTTTCTGATGATATTAGCTTAGAGCCGGAAGGCCCTGCTGCTGGTGATTTGAGTGGAACATATCCAAATCCTGTAATAGCAGCAGGTGCGGTCAGCACTCTAAAACTTGCCAATAACGCAGTAACAAATGAGAAAATAGATCAAAATGCCGTAGCTACGTCTAACTTGCAGGACAGTTCAGTTACCGAAGCTAAGCTTGCAAGAGGAGCTGTCTCCGGTGATAAAATTGCAGATGCTTCTATTAGTTCTACTAAACTTGCAAAAGGCGAGGCACGTGCACAAATATTATATTATGATGCAGCTTCCGAAAAGTGGCTATTATCTGACCCAAGTGTAGAACCTGAAAATGGTCAGGTATTGAAATGGGATGGAGAAAATGGCTTAGTCCAGTGGCAAAATGATGCAATGACTATTCCTTATGAATATAGAGGCGAATCAGACGGTAAAGATATGATTTCGTTGGAAAAAACAGACAAAGGCGGCAACGGTATTTCTGTTAAAGTGCCTTTGGAAGATGCAGGTAATGCTTTATATGTAGAAGGTGGCGGTAAAAACATGCCTGCTGTGCTGGTTAAAAAAGACAGCAAGGGTAGCTTAGCCGGTGGTGCTTTCAGAGTTGAGACAGAATCTACAAATTTAGATAATGGAGATGCTGTTTCTGCTTTTGTTTCGCATAAAGTAAATAACGATAATGGCTATAATACAAATGCCTTGAAAACAGAAAATATAGTGATGAATGCTGACCAAGAATCTATTCACACAGCTGCAAATTTCTACTCATATTCTGATGATGGTATTGCGATTGGTGCAATCGCCAGAGCAGAACAAGGGAATGTAAATATTGGTATGGCAGCTATTTCCGGCGAGAGAACTGATATAGTAAATAGTATCACAGAGTCCTCTAAAATTGGTCTATTGGCTTATACAGAAGGCTCAACGATTAAAGATAATGCTATTACAGCTATTGCAAAAGAAACGGCAAGAGGCGTGGTTGTAGAAACTGAAAAAGGTAATGCAGTCTTTGCAAGAAATAGCAGTAATGTATATCCTACTTTAGAAGTAAGTAATAATGGTTCTGCGCCTGCACTTAAAGCAATAAGTAACCCGGGTTTTCCGGGTATGTATGTAGCTGAAGTCCGTAACTTAGGCGAAGGTCGCACAATGTATGTAGAGGGTATGTCTCACAACACAACAGGTGATATAGACCCAATGGATAAAGACGACGCTATTTTAGTAGTAAGAAACACTTACCAAGGTGAAAACAAAACTGCAATAAAAACTTATGGTGATATCAGGGCAAATAGTACTGTCAGTGCTTCTACTTTAGTAGGCTCCGAAAAAATCATTATTGGTGACGAAGCGGGCAATCACATTGTTATTAATCCCCCTACATCTGAAAATCCGAACATGGATATAGACGGTGATATGAATGTAAGCGGAAAACTAACTGTAGAAGGCTGGACAGGTCTTGGAGTAGCTGAGCCGCAAGAGCAGTTAGATGTAAACGGAGCAATCAAAATCGGAACAGCTTATAACGCAAATAACGGTACTATAAGATTTAACGGACAGGATTTTGAAGGCAGAACTGATAATGGTTGGGAATCCTTGACCAAATCACCTGCATGGACAGTAAATGGTATTGACATAATAAACAATAACAGTGGTAAAGTAGGAATTGGCACAGATACTCCATTAGAAGCATTAGATGTAAACGGAGCAATTCGCGTAGGAATTACAGCAAACGCAAATGCAGGTGCTATAAGATACGATGGCGTAGATTTCCAAGGCTTTAACGGTACAGAATGGAAATCATTCACAGAAGTGCTTGACGGTCCGGCAGGTGGCGATTTGACAGGAACATATCCTAATCCAACTATTGCTACATCAGCAGTAACTACTGAGAAAATATTGAATAATACAATAGTAGAAGACGATATCTTCACTGTGAATAATGCAAATACGAACAGTCTTCTTTATTACAATCAAGGAAACTGGGACTGGTTAGACGCTCCTGCAGGCTTGACAGCGCAAGTGCTAAAATCTGATGGTAGCGGTAATTTGACTTGGACAGATGAATATAATCAGACTGATAAAATAGTAGACACTGATGCAAATACAAAAATATCAGTCGGCGAAAATAATGATGACAATCAAATCTACTTCCAAGCAAATGGAATAGAAGCAGTTGTTATAAATGATGAAGGAAACGTAGGGATTAATACTAATACCCCTGCTGAAAAATTAGATGTAAATGGTGCAATTAAACTTGGTGATACAGACAATGAAACACCGGGCGCTATCAAATATGTTAATAATGACTTTTTAGGTCGCAACGAAGATGGATGGAATTCTCTTACAGTTTCCAGCGAATGGGAAACAGTTGGTAATAACATTCAGAACAAAAACTCGGGCGATGTAAATATTCAGAATGATTTGGATGTAACTGCAGACTTAACAGTAGGTGGTACATTAAAACTTGCTGCAGGTCAAGCAAACGAAATATCCTCTGACGATAACCTTGGTTCTAGTAATATGGTTCTACCTACTCAAAGAGCAGTTAAAGAATACGTAGATACCAAATTTGACACTGTAGACAGAACCCTACTTATAGATGCTGACGGCGATACAAAAATCCAAATAGAAAATGATAACGAAATTAGAATTGATGTAAATAATTCACAAGCAGCACTATTCGACAGCAACAGAAATCTTAAATTAGGAAGTGGTATTCCAAACGAACGATTAGATGTAGATGGAGCTATAATAGTTGGTGCAGCAAACAATACAAACGAAGGTACTGTGCAGTATGCAAACAGTGACTTGCAAGTTCGTAAAAATGGAGCTTGGGTTTCACTAACAGAGCAAAGCAGCTGGACAGTGAATGGTGCTAACATTGAAAATAATAATCCTCAGAATGTAGTTATCACAGGTGGCAACTTAGAAGTGCTACATGATATTAATTTATCAGGTAACTTTTCAATGGGAGGCAATAGCGCCAATGCAATTTCTATTGATAATACACTTGCCTCTAACAGCAATACAAACTTGCCTACAGAAGCAGCTGTAAAAGGCTATGTGGATAATCAGGTAAACCTATCTGTAATGGACGGTGACCAGGCAGGTGGCGACTTAGGTGGTACATATCCTAATCCGACGGTAGCCAGAATACAAGGTATTCAAGTAGACGTAGCAGGTTTAGCAGCCGATCAGGTATTGAAATATGACGGAACAAAATTTGTAGCCACAGCCGCAGATTTGGATGCAACTAATGATGTATTGAAAACTGATGCTTTTGGTGGCGATGTCAGCGGCACATATGATGCAGTAAGCGTAGACAAAGTCAAAGGCTTAAGCGTGGATGTAACAGGTTTAGCAGCAGATCAGGTCTTGAAGTATGACGGAACAAAATTTGTAGCCACAGCCGCAGATCTGGATGCAACTAATGATGTATTGAAAACTGATGCTTTTGGTGGCGATGTCAGCGGCACATATGATGCAGTAAGCGTAGACAAAGTCAAAGGCTTAAGCGTGGATGTAACAGGTTTAGCAGCAGATCAGGTCTTGAAGTATGACGGAACAAAATTTGTAGCCACAGCCGCAGATCTGGATGCAACTAATGATGTATTGAAAACTGATGCTTTTGGTGGCGATGTCAGCGGCACATATGATGCAGTAAGCGTAGACAAAGTCAAAGGCTTAAGCGTGGATGTAACAGGTTTAGCAGCAGATCAGGTCTTGAAGTATGACGGAACAAAATTTGTAGCCACAGCCGCAGATTTGGATGCAACTAATGATGTCTTAAAAACTGATGCTTTTGGTGGCGATGTCAGCGGCACATATGATGCAGTAAGCGTAGACAAAGTCAAAGGCTTAAGCGTAGATATAACAGGTTTAGCAGCCGATCAGGTATTGAAATATGACGGAACAAAATTTGTAGCCACAGCCGCAGATTTGGATGCAACTAATGATGTCTTAAAAACTGATGCTTTTAGTGGCGATGTCAGCGGCACATATGATGCAGTAAGCGTAGACAAAGTCAAAGGCTTAAGCGTAGATGTAGCAGGTTTAGCTGCCGATCAGGTATTGAAATATGACGGAACAAAATTTGTAGCCACAGCCGCAGATTTGGATGCAACTAATGATGTATTGAAAACTGATGCTTTTGGTGGCGATGTCAGCGGCACATATGATGCAGTAAGCGTAGACAAAGTCAAAGGCTTAAGCGTAGATGTAGCAGGTTTAGCAGCCGATCAGGTATTGAAATATGACGGAACAAAATTTGTAGCCACAGCCGCAGATTTGGATGCAACTAATGATGTCTTAAAAACTGATGCTTTTGGTGGCGATGTCAGCGGCACATATGATGCAGTAAGCGTAGACAAAGTCAAAGGCTTAAGCGTAGATGTAACAGGTTTAGCAGCCGATCAGGTATTGAAATATGACGGAACAAAATTTGTAGCCACAGCCGCAGATTTGGATGCAACTAATGATGTCTTAAAAACTGATGCTTTTGGTGGCGATGTCAGCGGCACATATGATGCAGTAAGCGTAGACAAAGTCAAAGGCTTAAGCGTGGATGTAACAGGTTTAGCAGCCGATCAGGTATTGAAATATGACGGAACAAAATTTGTAGCCACAGCCGCAGATTTGGATGCAACAGATGACATTACTACAGCTTCAGTTCTTGGTGGTGATTTAACTGGTAGTTTGCCAAATCCTAATGTCGCGAAATTGCAGGGAAGAGATGTTCAAAATGCAGCTCCTTCTCAAGATCAATCAATGATATGGAATGGATCGACAAGTCGTTGGGAACCAACTTTTATCGATTTAGTTCGCGACAATGATGGCAACACAAAAATTCAATTAGAAGAAACTCTAAATGATAACATGATTCGCTTTGATGTGAATGGTTTAAATGATGTAGCTGTTATAGATGCAGAAGGTGACTTTGGTCTTGGTCTGACTAATCCGGGAACTAAACTGGAAGTTAGAGGTAGATCGACGGTGACTAATATATCTGAGGCAGTAGGTTCAACAATGACACTTACAAACTCAATGGCAACAAATTCAAATCCTGTTTTAAATGTTACTCAAACAGCTTCTGTTGGTGGTGCAAATGATGGACCTGCTGCAAAATTTGCAATCAGCAATAATGCAAACAGGCACTATGTATCAATGTTGGAACACTATGGTACCGGTATTGGTATGGTAGTAGATATGAATGTAGATTTAGTAGATGGAACAGCGGATGGATCTTCTCCAATAGGTATGTACATAGTAGTCGAGGATGCGTCTTCAGGTAATACCGGTAGTGGCATTATGGTTGAAACATACGAAAATGTTAACGGGCTCGATGTTACAACTACAAATGGTAATTCTGCTAATTTAACTAATAACTCAGCTACTAATGCAACATTAACTGCTTCAAATACAGGTACAGGTCCTGCCTTGACTGCTGGTACTACTGCTAATTTAAATGCTACATCTACAGTAAATATTGGCGGATCAGTGAGTGTTGGAGTTCGTGCAGTTTCTGCGAGCAGTGTAATAGCTGCCACAGATAATGTGATTATTGCAAAACCTAACGGTGGTGTAATCACTTTGACTTTACCTGCAGCAGCTACTTGTAAAGGTAGAGTATATATTATCAAAAACAAGGGTGATGGTAGTAACGTAACTGTAAAAGGTAATGGAGCTGAAAATATTGATGCTGCTAACACACAAAATATAGCAGATACAAAATATATCAAAATCATAAGTGATGGAACTCAATGGTACATCATTGGTCAGAACTAAAAAAAATATATTCTCATGACAACACACAAAAAGGGTGCTCGGTATTTATCGGCATCCTTTTTTATTGATTTCCTTGGACTTATGTTAAAAGAGTTAATAATATATTTGCATAATCTTTAATCTATATTTTTGCAAAATATACTTGTAACTGGTATATATAGTAACAAGATAGATGCTTTTGTTTTGGAGTTTCAAAAATATTGGTTATATTGGAATTGAAATTTGGCATAAAATTTTCTTTGTGATTTGGTTAAATATGTTTATTATAGATAATATTTTAGTTGATGAAGAAATTGGCAGAGCAAAATTTGCCTGCAATTTGGATGCATGCAATGGTGCTTGTTGCACTTTCGAAGGTGATTTTGGTGCTCCTGTGCTCGAAGAAGAAGTGGAATTGATAAAAGAAAGCTTTGGTGCTGCATGGGAATATCTTTCTGACAAATCCAGAAAATATATAGAAAATCATGGATTTGTAGAGGGAGAGGGCGACGATTTAGCTACTGTGTGCATTGATAATAAAGATTGTGTTTTTGTGTACTATGATGGTAAGAAAGCACTTTGCGCTCTTGAAAGAGCTTACTTTGACGGTAAAACCAAATTTAGAAAACCAATTTCTTGTCATTTGTTTCCTATCAGAGTGGGGCAGTTTGGCGGTCCGATGCTTTACTATGAAAAAATATCGGAATGCAAAGACGCTGTCGCTCGCGGTAAGGAAGAAAATATCGCTTTACTTGAGTGTGTCAAAGATGCTTTGATTCGTAAGTACGGCGAGGAGTGGTTCGACGCTCTTATTGAATATATAAAAGAAGATGAATAAACTTTATCTTTTGTTAATAGCTTACTAGCTTATTGAGAGTCCAATTTTTATTCGGGGGGAAAGAAGTTGGGTATTACTTGTAATTATATTTCTCCCTGTAATCAGAATCTTCGGCTTCTGACTATTAAGTCTTACTGATTACGGTGTGCTATGAAACTTTCGTTAGACATTAAAACCTCACTTACGCAAACGCTGACTCCTCAACAGATTCAGTACTTAAAGCTATTGCAGTTACCGCTTATTCAGCTCGAGCAGCAAGTTATGCAAGAAATCGAGATGAATCCTATGCTCGAAGAGGTAGGTGATTTAGATATAGAAATTGAAGAACCAAAAGACTTCTCCGAACATGACCATCCTGAAACTGACTTCGCAGGTGACGATGAGAATAGCCCGGCTGCTCTGAAAGAAAAATTTAATGAAGAAAAAGATCCTTTTGAGTTTTATAAAGTGCTATGGGAAGATGACAGTACCGGACCAAAAGCAAAAAGCAATGCGTTTGGCGATGAAGAAGATGGCGAGCCTTTTCAAATTAAAGATAATATATCTTTCTTTGAGGAGTTGGTCGACCAACTCCGAATGCAGCCTATCACTCAGGAAGAGTTTTTCCTTGGCAGTCATATAGTCTGGAATATTGATGATGACGGGTATCTTCGTAGAGCTTTACCTGAGATAGTAGAAGAAACTAATAATCATATTTCCGAACTAAATTTGGATGCTCAGGAAAATGAGATTGAGGATATATTTGATGAGATGCAGGAAGATTATAACCCTGCCCGTCAATACTCAGTTTCTGAATCAGGCTTGCAAATGCTTGATCATGTCAGAAGTAAGCTTACCGGTATTTTGATAAATAACAACACAGACAAAGAAGAAATAGTACTCGGCGGATTAGATTTTGTAGGGCTTGAGCAAGCCGAAAAAGTGTTGGCTATTATCCAAACTCTTGACCCTCCCGGCATTGGCTCACGAGACATAAGAGAGTGTTTACTTGCCCAGCTATATTCATTGCCTAAAACTAATGCTGCCCAAAAGTTAGCGATTGAGATATTGGAAAATGCCTATGATGCCTTTACTAAAAAGCATTATAGTGTGATTACTAAAACTATTGAAGTTAGCGAAGATTACTTAAAAGAGGCATTAGAAGTTATTAGAAGGCTCAACCCTAAACCGGGTGGAGGTGCTTTCCAGTCTGAAACTAATAGTGTTATTCCTGATTTCCTTGTAGCTATGGATGATGAGACCGACGAACTTATGATCACGGTAAATGATGCCACTATGCCGCAAATTCAGCTTAGCACTGCGTATGAGAAGCTGAAAAAAGAGGCTAAACTCAAAAAATTTAATAAAGATACAAAAAATTGGATTCGTAATAAATACGAAGATGCTAAGTTCCTAATTCAGGCGATTCGTCAAAGGAAATCTACTATGCTTAAGGTGATGACTGCTATTGCCTTTAAGCAAAAAACTTTTTTTGCAGAAGGTCAGTCTGGTCTTAAACCTTTGATTTACAAAGATATTGCAGAAGAAACCGGTTTAGATATTTCTACTGTTTGCCGCATTGTAAACGGCAAGTACGTTCAAACTGAATTTGGCACTTACGAACTTAAATTCTTCTTTAGTGAATCACTGCCAAATGATGATGGTGAAGAGGTTTCAACTCGCGTTATTAAGCAAATAATAGTTGAAATTATAAGCAAAGAGTCGAAATCGAAGCCGCTTAGTGACGAAAAAATATCAAAATATCTTAAAGAGAAAGGCTACAATGTAGCTCGCAGAACTGTTGCCAAATACAGAGAGCAACTTAAAATACCGGTAGCAAGACTTCGTAAGGAATTATAAAATGGGTTTGGCAGAATTTTTAGCAAAAAGTGATTCAGTTTTTAGGCCTTTGATGGCAAAACTGCCCGCAAAGTTTAACTCTACTGTTTATTCGAGCGGAAGGAAACTGTTTCTTTCGCAGTTTGCTGAAGATTTACCTAAAGCTCAGTTTATACCGGATAAATCACAGAATCTGAAACTCTGGGAACTTAATTTTGGCTGCGGACTTTTCAATGCTGCAGGAATGTTTAAATTGGGCGAAGCCTACGAAGTGGTTGCTCGCCAGGGTGCAGGGGCATATCTTGCCGGCACTACTACTTCTCAGCCCCGATTAGGCAATACTAAAATCGGCATCCAGCATCCATTTATTCCATATACTTATTCTGCGTCTGCATCTAACTGGATGGGACTGCCAAACGAAGGGCATGCAGTAGTAGCAGAGCGTCTTTCTAAGATAGGTCATAAAAAGAACTGTCCGCTTGGTATTTCTGTAAGCAGTGATCCGGAGCTTAGTGGCAAAGAGGCTCTGGATGGTTTGCTTGATGGATTTAAACTTTACGATAGAGCTGCAGTATGCTTTATAGAGCTTAATGAAAGCTGTCCGAATGTTCCACATGAGCATGGCGAGGATGAGTCCGGTAGTTTAGATTCAAAACTAATCGAACGCTTAGAGTATCTCAGCACTAACTACCTCAAGAAACGCAACAGACACTTGCCTGTAATAGTTAAATTCTCAAATGATACAGACATCGATCAGATTCCTGCTTTAGTTGATTTGCTTGTTGACTTGGGATTCGACGGTATTAATCTGGGCAATACTTCGACGCAGTATGACAGATACAGAAAAGAGTTAGACCCACGAGACTTCAAAAATTTTGACTTCTTTATTCAAAACTTTGGTGGCGGATTAAGTGGCAGAATATTAAAAGAAAACTCCTTATTTCTTGCTTCGGCAGCTGCCAAATACGTCTCACAGAAAAACATTTCTCAAGAGTTTCATGTCATCAGAACAGGTGGTATGGAATCATATCAGGATCTCGAAGATTCAAAAGCAAATGGAATTATTCTAAATCAGTGGTTCTCCGGCTATTTTGACCAATTCGCAAAGTACGGGCATAATGTCTATAAAGAGATATTGAGATAAAAAGCCCAAAATTGTTTCTAATTTATATCCTCATCATAGGGCTTTGGTTTCAACAATCCTGTCATGTTTGGTGACCCGAGTGGTATGGCACCTGAGAAACATAAGGGTGGTGGAGATGTGTTGCTAAAGATAACTGGTCTCGCTCATTATACTGACACGCAACAAATATACGATTATGTAGCAGATGGTCATTGTGTAGTAACTGCTGAACGGGAATATCTACTACCAGTTGCTGATCCTAATAACACAGTGCTTGATGGTTATGCCCTACGGATTACTAGATTATCGAGTTTTGGTGGTGGTGGAAGTGGCAGTTCTGGCTCAGCTGAATGGGGTGCCGATCAGATATCTGCCTCCATTGCAGCCGATGGTGCCGATTTTGATAAGAGAATGCAATATGGTGAAGGTTCGCATGGTGCTTTGCCAAAAGGTGTAACAGTAGTAGGTGGTAAGTATAGCGGTAGTAGCGTTCAAGGTGGTGGAGGTTCTTCTTCTGGTTTGCTAAATGGTAGCGCTAATTATAATGCCAAAGCGACTGTTGCAACTATGGTTCCAGTTAAAATATGGTTTATGATAGACTATGAAGGAGCTATGGGATTTGGACATATGGCGAATGCTTTTGAGCTACCAGATGGTTTTCATCTATTTTCTAAAAATGGCGCTGGTGAACATGGTAATAAACTTTGGGGGCAATCATACTCACCACAAGTTGGAACTGATGAAACTTTTTCTTTGTTTAAAAACAAAGTAGAGTTCGTATTAGAAGGATCGCTAAAATATGATGCTGTGTTTGTTGTTACAGTATCAAGCAGTCCGGAAGATTTAGATGTCTTGATAAACTCTTTGACAAATCAAGTTCTATCAGACTATAAAATTGATGCAGATGCATGTCCTCACACAAGTGTATATACTTCTGAATGGCTTCATGGAGATATGCCGGGATCCGGCGTATTTTCTCATGCACTGAGGATTCCCAGTATATATTATAATATATTATGGTCAAATTTGTCCGAAGATGGTTTTAAAATTACACCTATTTATAACTTAGAAAAAGTTCGTAAAAAGTGGAAACTTATTAAGGAACAGAGAAGTATAAATTAGAAAGTATTCTAAAATTGTGGGAACTAATTAAGGAACAAAGAAGTAACATATTTTAAGGCATTTTATGAAATATTATATCATGGTATTTATCGTACTTTTTATAAGCTCTTGTACATGGCTGAACTGGAATCCTTTAGCATCCGGTATGTTGAGGTTTTCAGATTCTATAGAACAATCCAAACAGTATGGTATTTTCATAGAAGAATATGAAATTGACACACTTGAAACGGATCATGAAATATTGGAAGCGATACAAGCAGTAGAAATATGGACAGAATATGATGCAATTTCGACAAGTATCTCTACAAAAGTGGAAATTGATACTAATAAACCAAATGAGTGTTTTTGTTTTAGTTTTAAACCTAAAACCTATGACAAAGATAATTTAGCTTATATAAATAAATTCTTCTCAAATTTTGGTTGGTATAAAGAGAAAGATAGATACTACAGAATTAATTTAAGAAGTTTTTTGAAAAAAAATGATAAAGGGTTTTATCGTCAAACTCCAACTGGATACAAGATCAATATGAAGACTGATTCCAAAATAATAATTCAACATTTTGAGAACGACTCTTGCATATATAAAATGGTATTTAATAAAAAAGAATAACACTTACGTTTTATAATATGAACAATAAGTAGAGCAAATTTCTGACATTAGATAATTTGCTCTATTTTTATATCATACCAATTGGATGACAGAACTTAGACCTGTATTTGAGATACTTTTTGTGGTGAACCAGAACATTTCTACAAAATAAATGATCTAAAATACCAAAAATAACGACTAAACAATAAATCGTTTAAAGTGTATATCTCTCTGCAAGTGAAATTAGACCTTGCAGAGAGATTTTTTTTAGAAGTTGTGTTAGCCAGCACCATTCTCCTTCAAACCTGATGAGCAAACTGTCGTAGCAGGCTCAGCGGATGGTTTTAAGGCTGACTTAGGCGGTGGCATTAGTTCCGGATCAAATGTAGGCAAAAGTGTTGCGTTTGATTATGATGCGGTGAGGGCAAGAGTATTTAAATTTACTCAAGACTGGAATAAGATAAACAAACTTGAACATATGGGTGATATAATGAATCTATTTAACTATTATTTAGATAATCAAAGCCTAGAAGGTGAAGTTTATAATGGGAATTTCTTATTTCTAAAATGTTTGGCACATTATCAAACTGGACAAAATAAAGATTTAGTAGTAGATGCCAATAGTATAGATTTAGGGAAAATATCCCAGAAAGAACCAGGAACTGTACAACCTATGTCTTTATTCAATTTGAGTTTTTCAAATTTATTGAATCCTATTACATGGACAAATTTTGCAAATTTATCAGATGAAGGACTTGCATTAGGCTCATTCAGTATAACTTTTACTAATTCTGGAATTGCAATTAATGAAGATACTTATGATTTTGATTTCAAATTGACTCACAAATATACTGTATCAATCAATAACCAGCCAATTTCAATAATGGATTGGCATTTTAAGCGAAATCTTGGAAATGCAATTTCCTTATTTTTACACACTGTGCCATTTAGCGGAACTCACGGAACTTTTAAGATAAGATTTGTAGGAGAAATAAAATGACAGACAAGCTAATATTATTGTTAATAGGAATACTTTTATTTGCACAAACAGGTTGTGTGCAACCTGAACTTTACAATGGCAGGATTGCTGTTATAGAGGATATCAATAACATATATCATTATTTTACTGCAATTTCATTTGTTTTTACAGATGATGTGCAAAAAGATTTTAGATTTATTGATAAAAACAATCAAGTTTTGGATACTGTTCCATTCTTAGAAAATCATGGTAGTACATTAGGAGTTCTTAATTCTTGGGTAGTAAATTATGCACAGCATGGGTCAAAGCTCTTTATTACTCATTTACCTATTGAGAAAATAACATCAGATGAAGAACAATCTCAGTTGGATGATTCTAATAATGAATATAGAGGTTTTTTACTTAAGATGTCACCAGAAGAGATAAATCGCAGAATGTCTAAAATTAAAAATGATAAAAATTTGTATGATTATTATTACTATGACAATGATAGTATAGCATTATATGGGCCATACAATGAAACTGACATCTTTGAAATAAAGAAAAAATGGATGCAAACAATTCAAAGTAAATAACTAGTAGCATTTACTTCTTACCTCTCCACATCTCCCCAAAAAGATTGGAGAGGTTTTTGTATAAATAAGAACTTAGCTCTTTGAAATATTCACAGGTCACTCATCCTACTCTTATGGTTTCAACAATCCGGTGATGTTCGGTGACCCAAGCGGTATGGCTCCTGAGAAACATAAGGGTGGTGGTGGAGATGTGTTGCTAAAGATAACTGGTCTCGCTCATTATACTGACACGCAACAAATATACGATTATGTAGCAGATGGTCATTGTGTAGTAACTGCTGAACGGGAATATCTACTACCAGTTGCTGATCATAATAACACAGTGCTTGATGGTTATGCCCTACTGATTACTAGATTATCGAGTTTTGGAGGTGGTGGAAGTGGCAGTTCCGGCTCAGCTGAATGGGGTGCCGATCAGATATCTGCCTCCATTGCAGCCGATGGTGCCGATTTTGATAAGAGAATGCAATATGGTGAAGGTTCGCATGGTGCTTTGCCAAAAGGTGTAACAGTAGTAGGTGGTAAGTATAGCGGTAGTAGCGTTCAAGGTGGTGGAGGTTCTTCTTCTGGTTTGCTAAATGGTAGCGCTAATTATAATGCCGTGAAAGCGCATGCCTACGGAGGTATTCTATCTATCTCTTTAGCACTTAATTTAAATGCAGCGCAAAACTCAGTTTATATCCCAACTTTTGCACAATTAAAGGCTAATTTCCCTTTAGGTGCTGATGGTAAGAGACTTAGTGTAGGAAAAACTTATGAGATGGCAGGAGGTCCACTATATGATTGGTTTATGGAACCTGGGGCGGATTTGTATAATGCATGTGCAGTTAGACTATCAATAGCATTCCAAAAATCTGGTTTCAAATTTCCAGTTCATAAACCTGGTTTTACATATGATGGTAAGAACTATGATCAATATTATATTAAAGCATTGGCTATGTTTCAGGACTTACCACAACTTATAGGAATTGAACCAAAAAAATATGAAAATTTTTCTGATTTATCAAATAAAAGAGGTATTTACTTTTTTGAACCTTTTGATGCAGATAGTTTTCTAGCTAGTGGTCATATAGATTTAATAGAAAATGGACAATGTATTTCAGGTGATTGTTATGAAAAAAAGGAAGGTACTTTTTGGCTATTTGAATTCTAGGAGAAGTTATGAAAAATATTATATACGTTACAATATTTATACTATTATTTAGCTGTTCTAATAAAATAGAAGTCGGTTCCAATCAGTGGTATAAATCAAAGCTTAGAGAAGATTTAAAAGAATATTTTGTTTACAAAAGTATTTGGTATGCTTTAAAATATGATTCTTTAAAATTTAAAGAATCGACAGGTTACCAATATAAACAAGTAGTATTAATTTCCTATACAGATGAAGCTTTTCATATAGTTGACAGCGTCGCTAAACAGTTTGTACAAAAGATAAAGCCTGGTGGAGCTTTGGTTGGAGAATATGGAGAGGATGCACCAGTTAGTTACATATATTGGATATTTAACGAAAGAAAAACTAAGCGTTTGGATGAGTTTATTCATTCCATGGATAAATATATGCGTGAATTTAATAATGATCAAATCATTCCTGATTCTGATTACCTAAAACGACTGTATTTGAATAAAGTGTACAAAGAGGAGAAAGGAGAGTATCAAATAAATTTCGATTATCCTATATTTTAGGATTTGATTTAAATAAGAGGGAGTAATTTTTTCTCAATTTTAGTAATAAATGCATAACGATGTGACTAGTTATAAATAAAAACTAGAAATCTAATATTTTCATTTAGTAGTTTTGTGTTCAATTAAGATGTGGTGAGTTTCTAATATTAATATCCTACCCAATCTTAATTGAACACAGTTTTTTTGTAGCAAAATGATTTCATTATTGCAAGTGAGTTTACAATGTTATGACAATACGGCATTCCTTACGACTACAAGCCAGCAGAACGATCAGTAGTGGCAGGATCAGAATCAGGATTTAAAGCTGGCAGAGGCGGTGGCAGTAGTCCGGGATCTAATGTAGGCAAAAGCAGTGGGATACCTTATGATGCGATTAGGGCGAGAGTATTTGAATTTACTCAAGACTGGAATAAGATAAACAAACTTGAACATATGGGTGATATAATGAATCTATTTAACTATTATTTAGATAATCAAAGCCTAGAAGGTGAAGTTTATAATGTGAATTTCTTATTTCTAAAATGTTTGGCACATTATCAAACTGGGAAAAATAGAATTTTACTAGTGGATGCTAAAACAATTGATGTTCCCAAAGGTACAAAAGAGTCTGTAAATCTATTTAAATATAGCAAAATAACAGATGAAGGTTTGGCGCTAGGTAAAGTATCGATTTTTGAAAGTGCAATTAATGGCGGAGAATATGAAATAGGCTGGGATACATATGATTTTGATATTCCAATTCCACTTAAAGGAATGATTCAAAACCCAATTAATATGCCAAGTATTATATTCTCTACAGTTACAAATGGTAGAAATATTGGAACTGCAGTAAGTTATTTAATACACAATGTACCATTTGCATTTACAGGAGATGGACCATTTCATATAGGTTTTGTTGGAACAATTAAAAGATAAATTATGAAAAAGATATTGCTATTTATTGGCATATTAATCAGTGTTTCTTGTAATTTTTACGAAACACAATATGATATACTAGAAATAAGTTACGATTTTTCTTCAGCCTATAATACATCGATCGACGTATACAATACAAGTGATGATAGCATACAGATCTATTATAAATCGAAGATACAAAACGATAGTGTGATTATACCTCCGGACTATTTAGAAGTTGTAATAGAAGCGCATGTTGTAAATTATGAGATTGGTGAAAATTTCATGACATTAAAACTCGTACCTATAAAAAAAATAGATGATATTGATAACAAGACATACGATGAAAAAAAGAAAGCCATTGAAGAATATATGTATGTAAAAGAATATTATGAATATTATATATATGAGAAAAAAGAACGGACGTTTTATGGACCATTTACAAAACTTCAATTTAAAGATGAAGCCAGTCAAAGAGGTATCAATTTACCATATTGGTGGTAGAACAATAATAATGGGTTGAGCTATACTTATTAAAGTATAATTGTGCTAAGGATACTTATAATCTGAGAATTTGACGCTTCATTTCTGATAAGAAGCGTCAAATCTAAACTATCAAAAATAACGACTAAACAATAAATCGTTTAAAGTGTATATCTCTCTGCAAGTGGAATTAAAGATTTGCAGAGAGATTTTTATATATTGGTGTTTATCTCTTTGAAGCAAGTGCGGAGTATGTTTACGGCTGCTAGCGAATGTAATCACCGAATAATAATAGCACAGTACAAAATGCTGGTAGAGGTGGAAGTGGCAGTTCCGGCTCAGCTGAATGGGGTGCCGATCAGATATCTATTTACATTGCAGCCGATGGTGCCGATTTTGCTAAGAGAATGCAATATGGCGTGTCAGACATAAGCCTTCTAGACTGGGCAAATGGTTTACCAATGATAAATGGTAATGGCGTACCACAGAAGCCGTCGGATGACGAGGGGCAAACCGATTCGGAAACAATAAAGAACATAAAGCCTGGGGCGAAAGTATCAGAAATGATTAGCTTTTATTACTTGCTTGATCAGGATGGTGCTCAATATCTATGGTTAGATCCATTTGGGCATGCAGCAGGTATGGTATTTGATGCTAGAATAAATCAATTTATTGTAGGTTCTAAAGGAGGGACAATGTCAAGTAACTAAATGGGGCCTAGTGGAGAAACCAAAGTAAACCTGGACCAATTCAATAGTTTTGATGAGTTCTTAGAGAGCGATGAAGTTTCTGAATATGATTTAGCTTTAGTTATTCCTATACCTTCAAATATCAATAGGGAAAAATTAATTGATGATTTTCTAAATGAGATTAATGTTTATTACATGGCAATTGGCAACAATTGTGATACTTCTACATTAACTCCTTTAGTTAAGGCAGGTATTATTAGTCGGATGGCTACTGGTCTTTATCCCGTAGATACTTTCAATGAACTACAATATTACTATGGATTTAAAGTGTTAGATTTGAACAAGATGAGGATTAATATAACAGACTAACTAATACAAAATCATTGATTATTAAGGTCTAATTATGAAAAAAAATATTTATATTAGCATTATAATACTTGCTCTTATAGCTAGCTATTTTCTTTATTTTAAAGGTTATATTGATATAATGGGACTTAATGGGATGAACTTTTATTCTCAAAATATAGAGGAATCTAAAGCAAAAGGCTTATTTGTAAAAGAATTTTTATTTGATTGGACACCATTACATTCTGATTTACAAGATATTAATTTTGTAGAAATATGGATGGAACATGGTTCTAAATATACAAAAGATCCTAAGGCTCTTAAAATATTTAATATGAGTAACCATTTAAATATTACCTACAAAGATAATGATATTAATTTTATTAAATATTTTGGAGTGAATTCTGTAAACGGAGTAAATAGATTTACTTTCTTCGATATCAATAAAACAATAAGATTTTCAAAAGAATACAAAGAAATATCTGGTCGTTTAAAAGGGAAGTATGTATTTGTAGATCAATCAAATGATTCAATATTTATAGATTTCTATCATTTTAATGACGAGATTAATGAAGACATACCTAAAAAGGATACCTTAGTGGGGCGTCTAATCTTAACACCCAAAAGATAACTACTAAACAATAAATCGTTTGAAGTGTATCTCTCTCTGCAAGTGGAATTAAAGATTTGCAGAGAGATTTTTATATATTGGTGTTTATCTCTTCGAAGCAAGTGCGGAGTATGTTTACGGCTACTAGCAGTTTTAACAAGCAAGGCGGCATAGCATACTAAAGTCTAAAATCATTACTAATCTTCTCAACAGCCCACTTCCGAGCATCATTGTCTATAAATGTCAATCTTAATTATTTTTATGTAAAATTTTTTAGCATTTGCATTTGGATTTTTGTATCTTTAGAGGCAGCATAAAGTATCATTTTCGATTATCCCCTATTAGGCGGACTTCCTTCTTTTTTTTGCGGAGTGATACTTCACAACATATTTATAATAAATTAGAATAGTTGAGATGAAGTGGTATAAAGCAATTATAGCTTACTTCTTTATGGCTTGGTGTATAGGTCATGCCGGAGTTTTGCCTGATATTTATGAGTATGGCTCAAACGAATTTACTGAAATTCAGAAAGATTATGATTTTGAGCTGGTTAGGAAAGCGGAATATAAACTGCTGGAAACGCTAAAGAAGTACCCGGATAATGTCTCCGGTGACTTAGCTGTGCTTATCAATTCAAATATTGATTTGCTGTCCGGTAATTATAATATTGCCAAAGGTAGACTTACTGAGTTTATCAAAGTGCGTCCTAACTCTCCTTTTGTGCCTTATGCAGCTTTGCAGAAAGGTTACATATCGTTTGAGCAAACGGAGTATACCGAAGCAGAAAACTCTTTCAAGGAGGCCGTTGAGCTTGCTGAAAAGGATTTGCTGGAAAGGCAGGATGATGACTATTATGCTATTGCTCATCAAGCTTTGTACTGGCGTGGCATTTCTCTAAATCAAAACGCACGCTACCAGGAAGCTATTGAAGTTTTCGAAAATGCTGCAAATAAATACCCTACCGGCGAGTACGCAGATGATGCTTTATTTGCTATGGGCCAAAATCACGAGATAAATAAATTCTATCAAAAAGCTATCGACTATTATACTGAACTTGAGAAAAGGTATCCGTATTCTAATTGTATAATTGCGTCCGGAATCAGAAAAGCTAATAATAAGCTCATCCTTAGAGATTTTACCGGAGCTCTGCTTGCACTTGAAAGAACTGAAAATATAATAGAACATATCAGAGAAAAAACAGAAGAAGGCGAGAAGTATCCTGAGCAGGATTTTTCTACAAACTCTTTTGAAAAGATTTTATACCTCAGAGGTGAGTCTTACAACTTGTCCGGAAATTGCCAAAAGGGTGCAGAGGTTTTCAGATCATTTTTAGAGACTATTTATGGCTCCGAAATTGAAAACTATGTGAGGCTTGGAGCCGGCTGGGCTCATCTACATTTAGGCAATTATCAGGAAGCTTTAGAATATTACGATAGTGTTATAGAAAAAGCGAAAGATGACGAGTTCAGAGTGAAAGCCACGGCACAGCTATACAGAATAGTGGCACTTAAAAATTTAGGCAAAAAGGAACAGGCTAAAAAGGAATTAGCTGCCCTTTCTGTGCAGCCTACTTATCCTTATCTTGGTCAGGTTCTTTTAGAACTTGGTCAAATGTACTACGAAGAAAATGACTATGACAAGGCAAGGCGTACATTGGAAAGAGCAGAACGCGAAGCCTATGATGCACTGGTGCTAGTAAGAGTTCACTTGCTGCTTGGCGCTTCTTACACAGAGATGGGAATATGGAGCAAAGCTGTAAACTCATACAAAAACGCAGAAGAGTTAGCAACCAGAGCCAATATAATATTTATGCCACAAAAAGAGTGGTACTTAGCCGAGTCAAGATTAAAACAAGGTATAGCTCTTGTTATAGCAGATAGATCTGCAGAGGCAATTCCTGTGTTGATTACATATACAGGTGCTTCGTTTAAGGATTCCAGGATAGACGAAGGTTACTTCTGGCTTGCAGAAGCTTATTACAATGCAGATTTGCTCAATAATGCAGCAGATACATATCAAAAAATTATAGATAAATACCCACGAAGCCAAAGACGTGAAGAGTCCTACTATGGCATGGGTTGGTCTAACTTTAGGCAACAAAAGTTTTCAAAGTCTTCAAATATTTTTGAAACGATGATTCAGGAATTTCCTAAATCTAAGCATGCTGTGGAAGTTTTCACTCGCCAAGGAGATGGCTATTACTGGATAAAGAATTACAAACTGGCAGCTAAGTCTTATGACAAAGCTTCGAGGATGAATTCGCAGTCCGATGAAGTGCAGTACTCAGCGTATCAATATGCGCACTGCCTTTATATGATGCATGATTACGAAAGTGCAGTAACAGGTTTGCTCCAGTTTGTTCGCAGATTTCCAAGAACAAAGTACGCACCTTATGCTCTTAACCTTATCGGTAAGATTAGATTCCATCAGCAGAAATATGATGAGGCAATTCAAGATTATGAATTTATGATAGAAGCATATTCTGACAGCGAGTTACTCCCTGATGCTTATTATAACATAGCAGATGCATATTATAATAAGGGCGAGTACCAAACTGCCTTGAATCAATATAAATTTGTATGGGAAACATACCCTACTCACGGTTTAGCCAATGAGTCTTTAAAATCAATGGAATATTGCCTTTTAGCTCTTGGCAGAGAGGATGAAGCAGTCGACATTTTACAAAATTATATTGAGAAAAACCCTGATTCTAGATTTTCAGAGGGTTTGTCATTCAAAAAAGCTGATATGTTCTATACGGGAAGAAGATATAAAGACGCAATATCTGAATATGATGACTTTATTAAAAAATATCCTGATTCTAAAAGGATACCGGAAGTGCTTTATCAAAAAGCAAAAAGCTATATTTCTATGAATGAGCCCGACGAAGCTACTAAAACATTTGACAGGATAGTAAGTGACTATCCTAAGAGTGAGTATGCTCCTATTTCCTTATTAGAACATGGTTTAATGGAAGCTTCCGGCACTGATATTCAAAAAGCTGATTCAATTTTTGCAGTGTTACAGAAGACTTACCCTACACACGAAAGCTCTGCTCAGGCGGGTTTTGAAAGAGCTGCATTGAAATATAACACAGGCGACACCTTAGCTGCTATGGCACTATATAAGAATGTGGCGGCAGTATTTGACAGCTTAGAGTATGGCTTGCAGAGTCGTTATTTAATAGCGAAATATTACAAAAGCAAAGAATGGAATGATTCGGCGCGAACAGAATACAAAATATTGGCTAATCAGGAAGAGAATTTACTATTAGCTGCCGAAGCTCAGTATAGGCTTGGCGAAATATATATGCGGGAAAAAAATATAGATTCTGCTATTGTGGAATTAGAAGTATTAAAAGAAAAATTTGCCGGGTATGAAGATTGGTACTCTTACGGGCTATTAGCTTTGGGAGAGTGTTACGAAAACACAGAAGCAAACCAGAAAGCAGAAGAAATATATACAGTATTAAAAGAAATCAGAATAGATGATGATTTCGCTAAAACAGCTGAACAACGTCTCAAACGTATTGCAAAAATGATTAACAACATGAAAAAAGAAGAAGAATAAATCGCCATGAAAAAGTTTTATATCGCTGCTATATTATTATGTGTCACAGGCTTTGCCGGAGTTGCTGCTCAGACAGCTCAGGAACGCTCTAATAGTAGTGCTTCGGAGCCGTATGAGTTGCCAAAATTAAATATCATTGGTAACTACCAGGCTGAAATAAAAGCCAGTGAGAAACAAAAAGCTGAGAAGATAGTGCCCCTTACAAAAGGTGAATTAGATTCGCTAAACTCTTTGGAAAAGCAGCAAACTATGTTACTGCCTCCGGGGGAAACTCCCGAGCATATAGTTTCTACTGATTACTCTCAGGGTTACGTACGCCTTGATGGCGGAAGTTTTTTGACGCCAAAAGTGGAGGGAGGCTACGGATTAAGATACGAAGGCTATGAGCTTTACGGTAATGCCGGTATGGAACTTAGCGATGGCCATGTGGACAATGCAGGATATAGCGATTTGTTTTTGAATATTTCTTCTGACTATATAGCTCCAATGAAATTTTGGGTGTTTGGTGGAAGTAGAACTCGCACTTACCTAAACTTTAGGAACAGGGGATTTAAATTGTACCCAATGGCTACTCCTGATGAGCGTAATCTGCTGAATTTTAAGTTTGGAGTAGATGTAGACGGAAATTACGAAGGCTATACTTTTAAAACAGGTGCTTTGTTCAAATCATTGCAGCTTTCAAGTGATTTCTCTGATGGTTTTGATAATGCGTTTCGTGGCTATGTAGGATTAGAAACATTTTATAAAAAATATTTTGTGGGAGCTAATTTAGATTTAGATATGCACGCTACAAACGGCTCCTCTGCAAAAATGATTCAAATGGACGGGCACGGTGCTTTTTCTAACGAAAAACTGACGTTTAAAATAAATGCCGGTTTGCAGCTTGCTAATGCTTCCATAGATAAAAGTCGAACAGGATTTTTACTGGCTGCAAATATAGAGTATAGATTAAATAGAAATGTGACGATAACAGGTAAAATAGAGAGTGGACTGGATAAAAACTTCTATTATGACATGGCGGAGTATAATCCATATATCAATCCAAGCATTATTACTGATATTCCTTACAATATTGGATTGATTAAAGGGTTTTTAACGTATCATCCTAATCCGAAGTTTGCAGTTAGTGCCGGATTGGAATTCAGACAGGTAGAGCGTTTGCCTGCTTTTGTACCTACAGCAATGACAGATACTACATTTAATCAGTCTATGTTTGATGTAGAGTATATGGATGCTACGTTATTTGGCTTAAACATCGAAAGTTTCTGGGCACCGACTGATGTAGATAAAATGACAGTCAAAATAAAAGCTCTGACATCAAATTCGAGCGATTATGACAAAAATATTCCGTATTATGCTCCAATTGAATTCGGAATCAATTATAGAAGAGTTTGGGCTGAAATAATTGGCACAGAAATTGGTCTTGTTTCTGTAGGAGAGCGTTACGCTGATCAACAAAATGAAACAAAGATAGATTCATTTAATAAACTGATGATTGGCGCTGACTATAAAATCAACGATGATTTCTCAGTTTTCCTTAAATTTGATAACTTACTAAATTCCAATGTTTATGTTTGGAATACTTATAAAGAAAGAGGCCTTTTTGCCTCTGCCGGAATTATGTGGCAATTTTAGGTAGATTATGCCGGGATTTGATCCAAATATATTAAAACCTGAAGAGGAACTTGGCGGATTCGGACTTAGCGAACCCGATGGTGATATTTTTTCTTTAAAAGAAGATTATCCTGCCGATATCCCTCAATTCGAAAATCCACCGGAACCTCTTTTAGATGAGACTCCGGCTGATTTGGATATGGGTGAACAGCAAGGCTTAGACGTTGATGCAGAGGGAATTACTCAAGCTCCACTTATTGAAAATCCTGAAAGTGGAAATGTATGGGATGCTTTTGATGATCAGGCTGCTGATGAAGGTCAGTCAGAGACTACTGAGGAAGAACTTCCACAGGACGAAACTGCCACAGAAGCAGAAACGGAACAAGAACTTCCACAGGCAGAAACTGAACAGGAGCTTTTCAATGAAGAGGCTCGCGAAGATGTTTCGGCTTTCGAAGAAGCTGAAGAGATTCCTGATGATTTGAAATTTGGTGAACCGGAAGAGACTATAGTCGAAGAAGTAGCCGAAGAGCCGATAGCTGATGAAGTTCCGGATATGACTGACGAAACAGAAGAAACTCTTTCTCTGGGTGACGATCTGAAACAAATGCTGGAAGAAGAGCTAAACAGGTCTAAAGCAAGAAGGGAAGATGCGGAAAAAGAAAAGACGGTTGAAGAAGTTATAGAAAAATCTGATCCAACTCAGTTCCAACCGGTAGAAAAAGTTACTGAAACTGACTTTGTTGATATTACTGATATTGATGCTGCGGAAAAACAAGACACAGCTGCTCAAGCTACGACTACACAAAATGTTGATACCAGTCAATCTCAACAGGAAAAAGTAATTGAGCCGAAGCCGGCTAAGAAAAAGTCTAAGCTACTGAAAAATATTTCTATTGCATCTGCTGCTGCTTTATTGATGCTTCTTTTAGGTGCAGGTCTGTTCCAATACTGGTATTATCCAAATTATATGGTAGAGCAGACTCAAGTGGCGGAAGCTACACCAGTGCATCACGATGAAGAGCAAAAGCATGAGGCAGAAACTCACGATATGGCCAAAAGCGAAAATACTTCACACGAAGATAGCCATGGTGAGCCTGCACACGAAGCAGTTGCTAACGATGAAAGTCACGGTGGGGTAAGTGAGGAGCCAATACATGAAGATACACAAGCGGCAGAGCACAAAGAAGTCGCTCCTTTAGATAAACAGGAAGCACATACAGACGTTGCTCATAAAAAAGAAGTACATAAAACAGAACATAAAGAACCGGAAAAAGTTATTCCAAAAACTAAAGCTACACAAACTAAAGTAGCTAAAGTTAAAAAAGAAGCTACTCCGGCTCAAAAAGTAGTTGCAACTCATACTGAACCTAAACGTATTAATAAGAAAGCAACAAAGACTAACAAAACTACTGAGACTGTAAAACCTGAAGAAACAAACGAGCTTTATGCCGTGCAGATATACGCCTCTCCTTCAAAAGATGATGCGGAAGCTTGGCTAAGCAATCTAAAAGATAAAGATGTTGTTAATCCGAGGATTTCAACACAAAAAGTTAGAGATGTTATTTGGTATAGAGTAAGATTTGGAAATTTTAAATCAAAAGATGATGCAAGAGAAGCTGCCATGAGATATGGATTTGCCCAAACTTGGATCGATAGAATAAAATAGGTAATACTATGATACATACTTCAAGGCATGAGCAAACAAATGATATACAAATTAAACTGCCATGGGACAAAAATACTGCCCGCGGTTTTGTTGTCGCTTGTGTTGTAACGTTTTCTATATTGCTTTTAGCTCAGCTTTATAAATTTGAAAAGCCTATCTTGAAAGAGAGGGTCACTACTATTCCTGTACCACTAATGACACTTAACTTTGGTGATGGAGATGGCACAGGCAGATCAAAAGGCAACTTAGCTGAAGAAGGCAAAAAGCACAAAGGCAGCACTCCTACTACTAACTTGGATGATGCTAAAATCGCTGCTAAAACGAAAGCTACTAAAAATCCGGCTACTGCTGAGTTTGGTGAATCTGCTAACTTAATTGCTATGAATGAGCTCGAAGCAGATAAAGCGCTTGCAGGTGAAGAAGGCGGTAGTGATAACGGTAGTATCGGCACCAAAGAGGGCTCTCCGACAGGATCAGGCCTTGGCGACAAAGGAGTAGGCAGGGGTGCAGGTCATGGTTTTGGGAATATAGAATGGGGCGGTGGCGGAAATAGAAAACTTGTGAATAAAGTTACGCCTAAGTTTCCTAAAAATTCTCAGTTTCATGCAAGTATGAAATTTAAACTTGTGGTACAAAGTAATGGTATCGTTAGTAGAGTAATTCCTTTGCAAAAATCTGATCCACTTCTAGAAAAAGAAGCTATAAGAGCTTTGAGTCTATGGAGATTTAATCCATTAGAAGATGGGCAGGATATGCAGGGCACTATTGATTTAAACTTTACTTTGCACTAAAGAAAAGTCTTATTTGGAGGATCAGGGACATATTTCTGCTGAATTGCCGGATATGTCCCTATTTTTTTGTAAACTTATTTGAACCAAAAAAAAATGTCAGGTGTAGGAATAGCAATTATAGCAGTTGTAGCCTTTTTGGCTATAGTTTTTATAGTAAAAAAACTAGTAAAGGTAGGTATTTTGCTGGCAATCTTAGCAATTTTGATTTTAGTATTTTTAAAATTGATGCAGATGTAATAAGCAAAATTTCTTAATTTAGGAAGATTGATTTGAGTTGATTAATATAAATTAGGTAGCATAATGTCTTATAAAATAGGTGTAATTGGTACGGGCTACGTTGGCTTAGTCTCAGGTACCAGTTTTGCAGCCACTGGCAATCAAGTATTGTGTGTTGATATTGATGAAAATAAAGTGGCAAAGATGAAAGAAGGCATCTGTCCGATTTACGAACCGGGCTTAGATGTACTTATGAATAGAAATATCAAAGATGGCAGATTGAACTTTACTACTGATTTGAGACAAGCTGTGCATGAGAGCAGTATTATTTTCTTATGCTTGCCTACTCCTCCTAACGAAGACGGTTCTGCTGATCTTCATCATGTGCTGAAAGTTGCAGAAGATATTGCAAATATTATCAAAGAAGATGGCATAAAAGAAGATAAAATATGTGTAAACAAATCTACTGTGCCTGTGGGTACGGCAGTAAAAGTTAAATCTATATTTGATATGGTGCTGGGCGAGCATAAAGTAAATATCATAAGCAATCCTGAATTTTTGAGAGAGGGATTTGCTGTGGATGATGCTATGAAACCGGAAAGAGTAGTGATTGGAACTTCAAGCGAAAAAGCCGGCGAAATCATGAAAGACTTGTATGAGCCTTTCGTTCGCTCTGGTAACCCGATTATTATTATGGATGAAAAAAGCGCTGAAGTAACAAAATATGCTGCGAACTCTTTCCTTGCAACAAAAATATCATTTATGAATGACCTATCTGCATATTGCGAAAAAGTAGGTGCGGATATTGATAAAATTCGATTTGGTATTGGCTCTGATACACGTATAGGTAAAAGATTTTTATTTGCAGGTATAGGATATGGCGGTTCTTGCTTCCCTAAAGATGTAAGAGCTTTGGTTTACTCTGCTGAAAAAGCAGGTACGCCACTAACTATAGTCAAAGCTGCTCAGGATGTAAACTACAACCAGATACATAGATTTTTTGGTAACATCGAAGCTCGCTTTGACGGTGACTTGAGAGGTAAAAAAGTTGCAATCTGGGGATTAGCTTTCAAGCCCGACACTGATGACACAAGAGAAGCTCCGGCTTTCACACTTATTGAAAGTTTGTTAGAAGCAGGGGCAAGCGTAAGAGCTTACGACCCTGAGGCTATGGCTAACACTAAATTGCGTTTTGGTGATAAAATTGAATATGCTGAGAACACTTACCAATGCTTAGTAGACGCTGACTTTTTAGTGATTACTACAGAGTGGACTATGTTCCGCAAGCCTGACTTCGCCAGAATAAAGGAAATGATTAAAATACCATTGATTTTCGACGGAAGAAATCTGTTTGATTTGGACGAAATGCAGAAGCATGGCTTTGAATATAGAAGCATAGGCAGGAAAGTGATTAATGGATAAGACATAGACTAGTCTTACTGGTAATTATATATAATAGAGAGGCGCGCCAGTGGTGCGTCTCTGTTTGTATCAAGTAATCTGTATCTTATATCGCTCAGACATTTAGCTTGAAATTTCGCCAAATAGGTCACTAACTTTTTCTGATTATAAGTATGAGACAGACGGCTTGAAGCCTCACATAAAAGTTCTTTCAAGAAATAATTACTTCCCTTTCGGTATGCTAATGCCCGATAGGTTCGCCAATGAAGAAGATGCGAAACCTCGCTTCAAGGTCACTGAGCGTAGTCGAAGTGTAATGGTATGGAACGTGAAGATGAAATAGCGGGACTGGGGAATAGCTACAGTACTGCCAACAGGACTTCTGATGCAAGAATTGCTAGGTGGTTTAGTGTAGATCCTGCTAAGTTGAAATATCCTAATGAAAGTTCTTATGTAGCTAATGGGAACAGACCTACTGCTTTCAATGATCCCTTGGGGGATGATTATGAACTTGTAATAAATCATGACAATGGAAATGAATCAATAACTTATAACGCTACCTTTATTATCAGTGATGGAGCAGATGTATCGGAGGATGATGGTAATTCTATTACAGAAATGACGAAAACTGCACTTAAAAATATTAGAGCTAGTAAAATGCAATATGTGTTTACTACAGATGAGGGGTAAAAAGAAGGCATATGCAATCAATTTTGAACTAACATTTGCTTATAATAAAGAAGGGTTGACAGGTGATCAAGGGCCAATTAATGAGATTAGATATTTACCCTCAAATCTTTTTATAGATGCTTTAAAAAAACATGATCCAGAAAAAGATTATAAAACTTATAGAGGTGGAACGGTTAGAGATCAAGTTTATATCCCTTTTGTGGGATCATCTATATCAGGATATGATGCACGCGGCGAAACATCGACTACTGTAAGAAGTTCGTTATTAACTGTTATGCATGAAATTGGTCATGCATTAGGTTTTATACATCCACAGGAATCCAAATCAAGAACTAATATGGCTACCGGTTGTGGAGTAGATGAAATGTATCCAAAAGGTAGATTATTTTGGATTGCTTCAGATTTTGATGCTTCTTTAGGTCAGGCTGGAATTGGTAAGTATAAGGAAATGAGTATAAGTTTGTTCTGGAAGAAACAATGGAGCTGGGATGAATCTAAATATGGTGGAAAGCTTAATGGATTTGAAATGAGTAAATTTAATGGTCTATTGATCAAGGATGGTGAACCTTTTGTACTAAATAATGATTTTCTAATAAATGCCTTTAGAGAAGCTTTTGAGAATGAAGGAAATAAAGCTCCTAATAATTTTGAAAATGGAGAAGTTGAAAAAATTGAAGATTAAGAGAGTATAAAATTATGAGAACGGTTTTACTTGTAAAAATAATACTAATTTTTGTTGTTTATGACGCATACAACTCCAATAATCAAATGCTATTTTTAGAATTAAAATTCGATAGATCTGTCGTTTTAAATTCTTGTAATTATTATTTTGTTGTTTATGAAGATAACCCAAAAGTTAAAATGTCTGACAGTAGAAAATCATGGAGCAGGGATAAAAAGATAATTGTGTCAGACGACAAAGGACCCACGAGATTTTACTATACGAGAGAGAATCAAGAAAGTATAATTATTTCAGGTTATTCTCTAGCAAAAGATAGTATAAAAGATTCTGATTATTTGGGTGCCAAACTATTTTGCAGATTTTCTATTGATTCGACTATCAATAAATCTAAGAAGACTAAAATCCAATATCGTTTTTCTTCTAAAGATTATGAAGTGGGTGTGAATGGGGATTCTATTGTATTATCTTTCTTTATATGTTTAGATTCATTGCAATCATTATAAAAATAATTGGACTAAAAATGAAAGATATTAAGAAAAGCATAATCTATATTCTTTGTTTAGGAATATTAATTTTTCCAAAACTATTGAATGCTCAAATGACTGTTTTACTAGGGGATACTTATTATCCTCTTAATCATCAAGGAAACGTGTATTTTTATAGTGACTCATTTGGAAATGAGGAATGGGAAAAAATTGCTCAACTTAAGGATATAAGTATGTTAAATATAAGTAGTAAGAATGCAATAAAGCTTCCTGAGTCAATTGGTTACTTAAAAAATCTTGAAAGTTTGTCAATTATTAGTCAAAATAATATATTTATCCATGATAATATCGGATCAAATAAAAGATTAAAGTATTTATATATGGAAAGTGATAGTAGCGTAGTAATGTCAAAAAGTATGACAAATTTAGATAGTCTATATACTCTATATTTACAGATGAAATCAAATGTAGATGATACTTTGCCTAACTTTTTTTATGAGTTGTCAAGCTTGAAAGACTTAACTATACAAATCTATAAATTCAGCATGCAAAATTCAAATTTTTCGAACATGAATAGTTTAACTAGTCTAAAGATTTTCAATTCAGATATAGATACAATTCCTCCTGATATCGCAAATTTATCAAATCTTGAAGAATTTAGTCTTCTAAATGTAAAGTGTATTTCATTACCTTACGAATTTGGGAATTTAAAAAAACTAATAAAAATTGTATTATATAATGTTGAAATTAATAATATTATTGAAATATTAAGCCGAATTCAATCATTAAAAGCTATTAAAATTAACAAGGTTAAAATGAATAGATGTTCATATCAATTATTGGCATTGATAAATCTTGAATATTTTGAATGCAGAAATTGCAATATTAAAGATGGTCTTCTTCAAAAAGAATTTTCTTATGATAATTCTAGATTACATTACTTGGATTTAAGTGATAATAGAATATCTAATATCAATATAGATTTTAAAAAATTTGCGACTTTAAAAGAAGTAAGATTGAGAAATAATGAATTGACTGAAATTCCTTTTTCTTTGTTTGAAAATAAGAATATTCAGCATCTTGATTTAACAAATAATAAAATTATTAAAGTACCGGTCAAGATTCAGAAAATGGAAAAATTACAGGTATTGTTACTCTCAGATAATAAAATTACTGATTTTCCAAATTATGCTTGCAAAATAGAGAATCTCACTTTTCTAGATTTAGCCGGTAATAGTATAAAAATAATTCCTAAGAAATTATTATTAAAAAGTTCTATCTTCCGATTAGATTTGACAAGAAATAATTTAGATTCCAATAGCTCAGACATACTCGAACAGTTAAAAGTAGAAAAACCCAAGTTATTGATTTTGAAATAGATCTAAAACTCGTGGTTGAATTTGTTTTTTGCATATTCGAAGTGTAACGGCATGGAAAGAGAAGATGAAATAGCGGGGCTGGGTAATAGCTACACAGCGATGTTCTGGCAATATGACTCGCGGACGGGCAGAAGGTGGAATTTGGATCCAAGACCGAATTCCTCAATAAGCAGCTACGGTACTTTTGCTTTAAATCCTGTGATGTATAGTGACGTAATGGGAGATACAACTTTTGTTTATGGAGATTCTGCTCAAGTATTTGTTGATAATCTTAATTCTCAAACTCAAAATGTAACTTTTGGTCTAAATGGAGACGTAATGACTGCTAACATTACACAGGGTGCGACTTTACTAGAATGGGAACAAAAAATAGTTGATGCTATTAAAGATAATGTTGTTAATGTTAATATAATTGCGGACTCTTTTGTGAATGTAGCAGAAGACGATATGGGTAGGACTGATTTTGTACTTGGTGGTCAATTTGGAGGATCCATCATGAATCCCAATGGAAATACTCGAGAAGCATTCCAATTTATTAACGAGGGTACTATAAGAAATGCAACTAATGGAAATGTGCTAGCTGAAGGAGTTATAGAAGTGCATGAATTATTAGAAGCATATATAGGAGCAAAAGATTTTACTGGAACTAGAGGGACTTTTGTTCCTAATTCTACGACTATGTCTGCAGAATTTAGTTTTGCTCATGCCGGAGCTATAGCTTTGTTTCCTGAGGCTGATGGTGTAGCTATACAACCAATTCATACTAATCTTAATGTAGCAACAGGTACTTGGACTTTCACCTTTTCTAAAACTACTACTGACGCAAACAACAATAGTACTACACAATCTGCAGTAGTAAGAACAGTTGTATGGTCAGATGTCTTTAACGGTTCACTTGATATTAGACCATGGACGAAAAATTCTACAATGTTAAATATACTAAATGGTGCAAGTAGGTGATGTATGATTTATAAATTGATATTTGGAATCTTGTTTGTTGGTTATTTTCAAATATCTGAACCAATATTTACAAGATATAATTTGGATAAGATTGTTCTACAAAATTCAAATAACAGTGGAAAATCGAATTTATTTGCTGATTCAGTAATAGATGTTAGTTTTGATCTCTACATGAAAGACACATTTTTGACGGTTATTTCTGAAGTTTACAATACAAAAATTAGCTATCCTGTTCATATCGTTGGGGATACTCTTCGGGTTTATGACTTAATGCGTTTTATTGATTTTATTCCAAATGGTGATTCTATTATAACCGGATTAGGTAAATTTCCTTCAACAAAAGTGATTACAAAAGATCGGGATGTTGTATTTAATGAAACACCAAATTGGTTCTTATTGATTGAAGAAATTTCGGATTCGTCTATTGTACTAATTTCAAATTTTCCTAAATCTGAGTTATATAAATTGTTTTTATATCCAAGGAATTTCGTGAAATGTGACTCAAATATTGTGAATAAATTATACTTTAGAAAAGATAGTAGTTTGTCAAATTAGTTTCCAAATAGGACACAAGCAGTACGAACTAACTGATCACCTTGGTAATGTGCGCTTAACATTCTCTGATTACAGAGATAATACGTCAAACTACACTAAGCCAAGGCTAAAAGTTCTTTCACGTAATAACTACTTCCCATTCGGTATGCTCATGCCTGATAGGTTCGCCAATGAAGAAGATGCGAAACCACGCTTCAAGGTCACTGAGCGTAGTCGAAGTGTAATGGTATGGAAAGGGAAGATGAAATAGCGGGATTGGGGAATAGCTATGCAACAGCAAATAGGAACTATGATGCAAGAATAGCAAGGTGGTATAGCCTTGATCCTGCTAAAATGAAATATATGAACAAGAGTCCTTTCAATGCATTTAATAACAACCCGGTAATGTATAAAGATCCTGGTGGAGATGATACCTATATTTTTATGGGCAACTATAAAGAAAAAGTTCAAGCTGGAGCAATCTATACAGTTATAAATGGTGAGATGAGATTCGATCTTCCTTTACCAGACGATATAATACCAAGACCTGGAAATCATAGATATATATGGAAAAATGGTTTTGATACAGGTAAAGATTTGAGAATACATTCTCCATATACTATTCACGGTGGAGATGGGAATGAAGATCTTATGAGTCCCACCGACCAATATGTAAGGGGATTAGAAGACTTAAATGGATATATTGAAGAGGAGTTTGATGAATATTTAGATCAACAGGGACATTGTTCGATCCAACCCTATAGTAATATCTTTCTAAGAACTTTTACAAGCCCTCTTTTCAAAGCATATTCTATTTTCAATTTCGCTAAGGAATCTACACACGGTGGGGATTTGGATTTTAAAAACCAGGTTCCAAGCTTGAGTAAAAATGAAAACGTTGATGGTATGGGGAAATTATATCTCATAGATGGAACTTATTATAATCGAAATGAAGCCGGCAACTTTCTTTTTGGTTATGCTGCCGCAAAGATGGGCTTTGCATTACCATTTGTAAAAGCAGGTGGAGAAATCTATGTTGATGTATTAACAAATATGGATGATGATGAGGCATGGGAAGTAGCTGCTGTTGTCAAAGGTTACTCATTTTATATGCTGAAAACATTAGGAAAAGAAAATATGCAAACGAAAGAATATCAACATTATTTAGAACTATATAACAATGCAAGTGAAAGGATAGATTATTATGAAGGAAATTTAGATTCTAATACAATAGACGATAGTGACAAAGATACTAACTCGGAGGAAACGAATAATGATAAATAGAAATATATTTATAACTGTTATATTTTTAATTATGATCTTGTTGCAATCATGCGATTCTAAAGTCGATGATTTGCAGAAGGAGATATACAGATTACGTAAATTACAATATAATTTAAAATATATTGTAGATAACAATCCTATATCAGGTATATACTGTTCTTATTCAGATTTGGATAATAAAGTATATTTTAAATTATATGATACTATCACTAATGAAAAAATATTGTTTAATTATGATAGCTATGTAGCTGGATATAAAAATCAATATAAAATTATGTCAATAGATGAAATTAATACCATTTGTGACCTGCTGTATAACGAGTTTGGAATAGAATATTTTAGATATATAAATTATTCTAAAGAATATGGGCCAGGAAGTGCATCAAAAATATATCCTTCGATAGATATTCCTTTGACGCCTGATGAAATGTTTAGTGTGTCATATTTTATTGAACTTAAAAGTAATGTTTTCAAATTTACATCTGCATATAAATTTGTCAACACACATAAAAAATATTTAGGAAATATTGGTGTATCTGAAGTTGGAGATAGTCTCTTTCTTTATTTTCAAAGACATCAGAATTATAATTAATTCAGGTGTAATTTTAAAGCTTGATGAGATATAATAATGATAAACTATTTATGCGTCGAATTGATTTGATACTCCAAATAAAGGTGAAGTAATTCTTGAACGTGATCCAGATGTGAAAAAAATAGATTAATTGTATACAATATTAAGAGTGAAGTAAATGAGAGAAAATGAAAAAATAAAAAGTATAAAAATCATGGGTATTGATAATATTACGAAATTCAATGAATACGTAGATTTAATCAAAACAGATTGGCATGATCCAATCCAAAAGGCTAATTTGAATAATAATTTTATTTCATTTAGTGACTCATTACATGCATTTATATTTAATAAAAATTGGGATATGAGTAAAATATCTGATGGCATTATCACACCAAAATCAACAATATCGTGGAATAGTTTTAATTTCAAAGATATTAATCTAAATAAAATAGATTGGTACAATTTTGCGATAACTTATTTTAACTCTCTATATTCTATATTTATAGACTTAAAAATTATTACAAGAAATAAAAACTTTGAAGATGTAGATTACAAGTTGTCTAATATAAGATATAATTATAATATACCTTTTATAAGATATTCTGAATTAGACAACTTATATTATGACATGTTATCAGTTCATTTGTATTTATTGAAAGGATATAGTGTTAATAGATTTATGATATTTGAATCATTTATTAGACTGTGTACATGTTTATATCGTATGTATGAAGCAAAAATGCTACTTCAACAAAATCAATCTGCTTTTTTTGATGCTTTTATAGATAATTTATTTAAGCTTTTAAAACAAGTACCTTGGCAAGATAATCATGACATTAAAGAATGGTATTTTCTAGCTATTCTTATCGAAATAGCTTTTACTTATGATTAGAACTATAATTATTATAAAAATTAAAAGAAAATGTACGTAATGAAGAATACAAGTAATATGCATAATTAACTGTGTTTATTGTTGAGCTTTTAGTCTGCTTATATCAAGTTCTTCAAAAATTTATTTTCCAAAACAAGCAAGGCCATTGGCGCAGGGAGTGAAAAAATACCTGCGCCAAATAGATCACAAACAATACGAACTGACTGATTACCTTGGCAATGTGCGCTTAGCATTTATAATTTTTAGGGCTTTGGAAGATAAATTTACAACAAACAACACAAATTAAACAAGAGGAGATCATGAAACTAATAGCTACTATTTTTTTAGCAGTCTTAATTATAAGCGGATGTGGATCAAAAAAATCTAATATACCTATTAGTACAGTAGATATGGAATATGCGCTTGATTCAGCAAGCACGATTGCAACGGAGCATTTATCATTTACTTTGGGTGCTGATTTGCTTCAAAAAAGAGAAGATATTTTCCGCATGGAAACCATAGGCACTAAAAAATGGAATTACAATGATGCAAAAATAGTTCAGTATCACTATATCGGGGTGTATCTGGGAAACGGATTATTTATGGATTCAAATAAGAATCTTGGGGTTGATATAATAAATTATTTTGGGATTGATATTAAAAAATCAGACTTAAAATTCACTTATTCAAGGAATAAAGAAGGTGGATACACAACTCTAAGGCATGAAGACGGCAAAATTAAAGTCCAGTATTCTTTAGCTGAAGAACCATTTTTGGTAATGGAATTTATTGATAACATGCTGCTCTATAGTTTTAATAACTGGATGCAAAAAAATGATAAAATCTATTTCGAAGCAGAATCTATATATTCCGATGGTATGTTCGATGAGGAAATAGAGAAAGAAAGTGAAACCTTATATGTAGTTCCACATTTGTTTGGAGATTTTGATTTTGAAATGATCGGACCTGATACGTTAGATCTTGAAGAAGTCCTGGTAATCCGCTTAGAAGATGAGATTCAGGTTTGTGATGATGATCCTGATGTATTAGAAGATGGCAGTTATGAGGCCTTTATGCACTTAGTTTGCAAAGAAGACGGCTTTATCGCCTATAATCAATTCGATCAGGGAT
The DNA here is from genome assembly GCA_963678775.2 of Kapaibacterium sp. (SeqCode). GTDB lineage: Bacteria > Bacteroidota > Ignavibacteria > Kapaibacteriales > UBA2268 > JBFHIJ01. Next base: position 76,950 of record CAXXGR010000004.1, on the reverse strand, counting down.
TTGCAGCAAGAAGAAAAGCAGACACAATATTTGTCTATGAAAATAAAGAACTTTCTTACAAAATTGAGATCCAATAGAATCCATGGATTAGATATAATCCATAGATTAAATATAATCCTATTGATCAGACTATTAATAAAATAAGAGAATAAACATGCGATTGAAAGTAATAGTGGTTTTGTTTTTTATTAGCAATAGAGTTTAGATACTTGTAATAATATAAAATGGCGAACTTGTGAGGTCGACTTTTGGGCTCTTTATAAATACTAAAATTTGAATATGCAAAACATTTTTAAACATATAAGACACTTTTACGAAACTTATGCAACTGAGAGGAATTTATATATTCTAGTTGCAGTTTCGCTTGTTATTAGAGTTTCATTTGCTGTTGCTTCTAACGGCAGTTTCAACTCTGCAGAAGATTTGAAAATAGCGTATAATTTGGTGAATAGTGGTGAGTATGTGCTACATGAGCATTTAGGCTCTACCGCCATGAAATCTCCCCTTTATCCGATGTCCCTTGCCTGTATTATATATATGTTTGGCAGTGTGTCAGAACTTGTCATAGTCATTATTCAGCATATCATGATTGGCTGCGTTCCTATTCTTATATTTAGAACTGCAAAAAAAATTACTGACGAGAAAAAGTCATTCTTTGCGGCAGTGTTGCTGTTGGGACATTTAAGTTATTTCTATTATCCAAATGTGATAGAATCAACCAATTTGTTTATTCCGCTTTTTGCTTTGTTTATATATCAGCTTGTAAAAAGTAGGGAAAGTGGGGGCTATATATTTTTGAGTATAATAGCCGGTTTCTTAGTGCTTCTTCAGCCTACAGTTATTCCTGTCTTGCTGATGAGCGCAATGTTTGCATATAGGGGGCTTGGTCTTAGTAAAATTATTCAAGTGGTCTTGATTATCAGTTTAATGCAGGCGCCATGGATCTATAGGAATTATTCTACATTTGATAAATTTATTCCTACTAAATCGCCTTTTTGGATGAATTTGTATATAGGGATATTACCGGAAAGCCAGGAAGAAGGGACAAAATCATATTTAGATGCTTCTGTTATAGCACGAATAGATTCGCTAAAAGATGCAGTAAATGATGTAAAAATGGAAAAGCACTACAAAGAAGCGTTTATGAGTTTTTGGGACACTAAGTCAGGTCTTTTTCCTCAGAAAGTATTAGATCATATAAAATACTATTGGTATTTACCACCGAGGTATATCGATCATCCTGATTTATCAATATTAGCAGTGCGAGTACTGCCTAATGTAATTCTATTTGTACTGCTGATACTCGGACTAAAGGAAGCCTGGAAAGTAAATAAGTCCTTTACCCTGCTTACATTATCAATACTGCTATATTATACTTTGATATATAGCCTGACTGCAGCGGTCAACATAAGGTATAAGTTAGATATAGAGTTCCTAGAAATATTTATTGCCATGTATGCTTTGCCTTACAGAGATAAGGTCAGCGAATAAAAAATCCTTCTTCCAAATGCAGAGGTTGGTAATGCATTGACAGTTTCTCGCTTACGAATATACTCAGGGATAAGCATGTCGCTGTCGTTAATGTTTGTAACAGAAACTGAATGAGTAAGCCCTATACCATTTTTTAGATTATGGTGGTAGGATACGTGAGTATTAATAGTATACTGCGCAGGTATGTCTTCTAACAGGCCACGAGTTTTAGTATAAATATAAGTATTGCCGGATATTGACAAATTGCCGAAAGATTTGTCAAGACCTAAAGAAACAGTATGCTTTGGAATAAACTGGTAATTGTTGTTAGCGTCAATAGATTTATCACCCGCCAGGTAGTTGTAGTTTAGATAGCCGTTAATAAACTTCTTATTAATATATCGCATCTCTATTTCTGCACCATAACCGGAAAACCGAGCAACATTTTTATAATTAGCAGCTTGTGTTAAGTCGGGGCGTTCTCTTAAGATAATGTTGTTATAATCTGTATAATAGACCGTTGCCTGAGCCATCAAATTATGGAATTTGGAAAGATAAGATAACTCGTATGATTTTGAAGTTTCAGGCGAAAGGTCTGGATTACCGACCACAGTAATATGCTTTCCATAGAGTTCAAGCATATTAGGGACTCTGTATGCTTCGGCGTAGAGTATCTTTACCGCTTGAGTGTTTGCAAGTTTAAAGTTTGCTGTAGCTCTTGAAGATATATTAGAACCAAATGTCTCATTTTCCGTAACACGACTGCCAAACAACATACTAAACAGTCCATAAGATAAGTCCACCTGTGTAAAAACAGAATATTCGTTGAAGTGCTTTGCGTTATTCAAAGTTTCTGCTATTATAGAATCTGTAGGGATATATATAGTTTGATGATTATGATCCAAACAACTAACTATATCAGCACCTACTTCTAAAGAAAGATATTTATTGACAAGGTAATCAATATTTGCAATTGCGCCGAATTTTGAATCGCCGAGTGTTATCTCTGTAGTTTTTTCGTAATTATCTACATGGTCACGCTCGAAATAGTCCAAATACAGTTGTGCATTAAGCGATATGTCATCTGTAATAGTTAATTCCTGTGCGCTGTATCCTGTCAAAATACCTCTGTCACGAATTCTACTGTTTGCCGAACTGGCATACGATATATTCATTCCCGGGTATGTATATTCATGTTGAAAAATGTTAGTAAAAAGAGAATGCTTTTTATAAATTAAATTTATATTGGTGCTGCTGGAGTTATATTTTTCCTGAAAGTAAGCGATGCTGTCAAAGGCAACAGTGTTTCCTTGTTGGTCGAGTACAGGATCAGGAGCAAAATTCATCAGATATGGCTTACGGTACTCATTTTTATTTGAACCACTAAAGCAAAGCTTAAAGTCACCTAAGTTAGCAGTATATTCAACTGAGGCAGACATCAAACTTGGATAACCCAGACGCAAATTACCACGCAATTTATCTTCTTTATCAGTTTTGGTAATGACATTAATCACTCCACTGTAAGCGTTACTTCCGTATAAAACTGACGCCGGACCTTTCAATATTTCTATTCTTTCTACATCGTTAATATCTATTCTATCTAAAGTATGGCTGCCATATAATGTATTCCATGTTGGTATGTTATTGATAAGCATCAGCACTTTGTTATTGTAAAAACTCTGCAAAATACCCCTGAATGCTTCAACATTTCTATCCAGAGTAGTTTGAGTAATATCCACTCCTGCTACTATTCGTATGGCATCAGCCACACTCTCAAAATGGTAGTTTTTAATCAAATCTTTGTCAATCACAGAAACAACAGACGGCTTTTCAAACATTTCGGACGGGGTCGAGGTAGAAACTTTTATGGGTACTTGCATAAGCTCTTCCAGGCTCATGTTACGTACCTCGTCGTATCTATCTTGCGCAAGAGAAGTAAATATAACGCAAAGAAATAGCAATGTAATCCATTTAAACATATAAATAGTCCTTCATATCCATATAGTTAATAGACTTACTATTATATGAATTATTTGAACAATATAAAAGGAAAATATATATATTGAACTACTAAAAAAATAGTTGCACAACTAAATCTTTAGTAGTATATTGCTTTTAGTTATTAACTAATAATTTAGTAGTAAGTAAGGAAGGGTTATGAAAGAACTAACTAAAGCAGAAGAGCAAGTAATGTTGATACTGTGGAAACAGGGCAGCGCCTTTGTAAGAGACATTATCAAAGACATGGGTGAGCCTAAACCGGCTTACACTACTATTTCTACAATAATCAGAATTTTAGAGACTAAGGGATATGCTGCTCATGAGGAGTATGGCAAAATGCACAAGTACTATCCCTTAGTGTCCAAAGAAGATTATACAGGCACTTTTATGAGAGGCTTTATCTCTAATTATTTTTCCGGTTCTTACAAGAATCTACTTTCTTTCTTCTCTAAAAGCAAAGATCTAAGCATTGAGGACTTGGAAGAAATTAAATCTATAATTGATAAAGAAATCAATAACAAACAGGACTGAGGACTATGGAATTTTTATATTATAACTTCGAAGTGGCGATTTGCATGGCTGTGCTATATGTCATCTACTTTGTTTTTGTAAGGAATACAACATTTCATCGCCTAAATAGAGCAATTCTATTGCTATGTGTGGGAGCTGCTTTTATTTTTCCGGCGTTGGAGTTCCAAACAGATGCAACGATAGATAATGAAATAGTAATCTTACGCTTACAGGATGAAGCGCCCAAAGGAGCAAGTGAGATACCCATTCCCAAACCGGAAACATTTACAAAAACCGGTGGATTAAAAAATCTAAGGAATTTACTCTGGTACTCATATTTCCTGTTTATTGGCTTAATGTTGTTGAAGTATTTGTATTCAAATATTAAAATATTAAATATTCTTCGTAAGTCTCACATAAGCACTATAAATGGTTATAGTGTACATCTAACAGACAAAGATATAAGTCCTTTTACTTATTTCAATAAAATCGTTATACCTCGTTCGGTATATGAAAGTGACAATATAGAGTATGTTGTAGCTCATGAAGCAATTCATGCTAAGGAGTGGCATAATATAGACTTACATCTGATACAGATACTAAAATCTATGCAAATACTGAATCCTTTTATCTATCTTTTTGAGAGGGATTTAAAGTCTACTCATGAGTATATCGCAGATGCAGAAGCCGTGGTAAAAGTAAGAAGCAAAGCTGAATATATGCAAACGTTACTAGACATCACAGTAGGGGCAAATGTAGCTAGTCTTGCAAATAGTTTTAATGGAATAAAACTTATTAGGAGATTGAAAATGTTAGATAAATCACCCTCAAACTCGAAATCGATAACAAAGTATTTGGCATTAGTTCCTGTGCTTGCTGCACTATTTTTTGTTTTTTCCTGCAACACTCACGAACCTTTTAAGCAAAGAAATCACAGCAAATACCTTAGTCCGGATAGCATAGCAAGGATAAAAGTAAAAAATTTCGATGAAGAAATAAGGAAAAGACTCACCTTACCGGAAGACTGGAAAAATGGCACAAAGACAGCAAAGTTTTCTGTTAGCTATGAAATTGATACTAATGGTAGAATTGGTCAGCCATATATGTCTAATGCAAAATTTGCAGATAGTAAGCTCTGGAGCAACAGCAGTATAGATAAAAATATAGAAAGTCAGTTGATAGCTGCGGTAAAAGATATTGATCCTCTCTACACTCCGGCAATTAAAGACGGCAAAAAAATAATAAGCGAAAGTGGAATGATGCTAATCATAGGTGATGAGCAGAAGTGGTTAGACTATAACGCAAGTGGGACAGTAAGCGTTAAACTCCCTTACGCAGATTATAGAGTTGGATACACTAACCCCTCAGAAGATGCCGGATTTGCTAAAATGGGTTTGCCTGTGCTGAGCAATGCACAATGTTATAGATTACCAAAATTGCTTAATTATCCTGACGCAGCCAGAAAAGCAGAAGCAATAGGTGAGGTAGAGCTAAGTTTTGAAGTAGATGCTGATGGTAGGGCAAAAGATATAAAAGTTGAAAAAAGTATGGGCTATGGTTGCGACGAATCAGCCAAAGAAGCACTTAGCAAACTTAATGGTTTCCGCCCAAATCAGAAATTTAACAGCAAGAAGCGTCTGCCACTGACTATAAGGTTTGCTTATGGAGCAAAAGCAAGTTATAAGGAGATTCATAATAGATAAACGAAATAAATTGGTATTGGAAATATAAGAGAATAGGAAAGACAATCTTTCTAATATTTAAAATCTACTTCTACACTTCCGCAGATTTTAAGCATAAAAAAAGGTATCTATTATATCTAATAATGGATACCTTTTTTATAATATTTGATATAGCTCTGCCTAAGCTGTGGCTTTTTTATCAGTTACTTTTCTGAACACAAAGTATAAACCTGCGAGTACAAACGGGATGCTTAGGATTTGGCCCATGTCTAATGGCATTCCAATCTCAAAGGCAGATTGCACTTCTTTGAAGAATTCTATTACAAATCTTGCTCCGAAGACTAACACTAAAAACAAACCGAAAAGTTTGCCCGGTTGCAACTCCGCTCCCTTTTTGAGGTAGAGCGCGTATAGATAAATAAATATGCCAAAGTATGAAAATGCTTCGTAAAGCTGAGCCGGATGGCGTGGTACGTCATCAATCCTAGTAAAGATAACTGCCCAGGGCACTTCAGCTGCTCTGCCAAGTATTTCCGAATTAAAGAAATTACCCAGTCTGATAAACAATCCGGACAGGGCTACTACTATGACTATTCTATCTAAAATCCACAGAAAGGTGATATCTTTTTGGCGTTTAACAAATATCCAAAGAGCTAAGATAATACCAATAGCCGCTCCGTGAGAGGCTAAGCCACCTTCCCATATTTTCAATATTTCTAAGGGATTACTCAGATAATAACCCGGATCATAAAAAAGGCAATGCCCCAGCCTTGCACCAATTACTGTCGCAGCTATCATGGTGTAAGTCAGAGATTCCAGTTGTTTGACAGTTTTGCCTTCCTTCAAAAATATTTTCTGCATGATATGATAGCCGGCTACAAAACTAAAAGCAAATAGTAAACCGTACCATCTGGGTTGAATCAGCCATATTTTAAAAATAGTTGGGTCCATATCCCAAGTGATGGCTGCAAATAAGTAGTTCAAATTATTCAGCATTCCATTCCTTCTCTTTATCTTTACAAGGGCAATCAGTGTCGCCATTTTCGCTATCTAAAGTATTCGCTGCCCAAAGCAGTTTCCTTCTTAATACACTAAAATACGAAGAATCCGTTGGCTTTATAAGTTTAATTTTTGAGTCTGATTTTTTGATAATAATAATTTCGCCGTTCTTTAGCGTTTTTTCCACTTGCCCATCAGCAACCACAGCGGCTCTGCCGGTAGACGAATGGAGCTTTAAACGCAATTCATTAGAATCCGGAATAACCAGTGGACGCAATGTGAGAGTATGTGGAGAAATCGGAGTAAGGCAAATTACCTCTGTGGTAGGCGCAATAATTGGTCCGCCACATGAAAGCGAGTAAGCCGAAGATCCCGTAGGAGTAGTTACTATCAGCCCATCAGCCCTATAGTCTCCTATATAGTGGTCATTGCTATAAGCCTCCAAAGTAATCATCCTCGAAGAATCTTTTTTCTCAATAACAAAATCATTGAGTGCAAAAGTAATTTCACCGTCAATTTCTGTCTCTAACACTGTCCTATCCACTACTCTAAATTGACCGCTAAGCACTTCCAAAAGAGCGTCTTCTAACCTGCTAGTCGGGAATTCGGCTAAAAACCCGAGTTTGCCCACATTAATTCCCATAATGGGTATATTTGATTTGATTAGTATTCGGGCAGCTGCAAGCATAGTGCCATCGCCTCCGAAAGAAATAACCATATCAGCGTGCTTTTCAAAATCATGCAAAGCGACTGTTTTAATCTTTTCACGAGCCAAAGTATTTAATTTGGAAACAAAAGTTTCGTCTGCAATAACTTCTACTTCGTGTTCCCTTAAAATATCAAGAGCTTTTTCAGCCCATAGTATTGCGTCCTGTTTACCGGAGGATTCGAAAAAGGCAATTTTTTCCATCATTTGATTTCCTCTCCTGAGGCATTTAAGTCCTAATTTTAGTATAAGCCTACACCTTTTCGGCGTAATAATATGCGCAACGACGAATCATTGAGCTTATTTAGTATTATTACAATAAGCGTACCAAAAATTAAAATATCGCAAAAATTTATGATAGGAAGTAAACAAAAAAAGCTAATCACAGCCCTCACTATGATTAGCTTTTAGAATATGTCTTATTATATGCTTTTAGTCTTCTATGCGTTCGCCTCTTAGAGTCGCCGAAGTCGAGCCGGTAATTTTTACATTTACCAGGTCGCCGATTTTATATTTGAGGTCAGCATTAGGGAAGATTACGACTTTGTTAGTGTCGCTTCTGCCCATCCATTCTTCTTCGTTTTTCTTACTTGGGCCTTCCACTAATACTTCATGGATTCTGCCCATTTCCTCGTTATTTAATTCACCGGCTATTTCACGCTGCACTTCGATAATCTCGTGAAGCCTGCGTACTTTTTCCTCTTCGGGTATAGAATCAACTATCTTAAAAGCACGTGTGTTTTCACGAGGAGAGTATTTGAACATAAACGCACCGTCATATCTTACTTTACGTATAAGCTCAAGGGTCATTTCGTGCTCCTCTACTGTTTCATTTGGGAAACCTGCGATTATGTCAGTAGTAAAAGAGACATTAGGAATAAGCTCACGGCACTTGGCTATGCGTTCTAAATAGTGCTCTACGGTATATTCACGGAGCATTTCTTTAAGCACTTTGTTAGAGCCGGACTGCACAGGTAAATGGATATAGTTACAGATGTTTTTATGCTCAGCCATGGTTTCAATCAGTTTGTCGCTGATGTCTTTTGGGTGAGATGTTGTATATCTTACTCTTACATTTGGGACAGCTAACGCGATTGCTTTTAGCAAGTCCGGAAAGTCCATATCGCTGTCTTTATCTTTGTAGCTATTTACATTTTGACCAAGAAGAGTGATTTCTTTGATACCGCCGGAAGCAAGTTCTCGTATTTCTTTAAGTAGGGAGTCTGCAGAACGAGAACGCTCACGACCACGAGTGTAAGGTACTACGCAGTAAGAGCAGAAATTATCACAACCACGCATGATGGATATCCAGGCAGATATTCCTTCCACTCTAAGTGGTAGAATGTCTTCATAGGTTTCTACGCGACTTAGCTTCACAGCAATTCCGTCTTCACCCTGATATGCCTGACTAAGCAATTCCGGTACTTTTCGGTATTCGTCAGGGCCTACAACGATAGAGACTAGGTTATTATGACCTATAAGTTTATCTCTAAGCCTTTCTGCCATGCACCCGAGTATGCCAACTACAAGTTTGCCTTTTTTCTTCTTATAATGCTTGAGATGCTCCAATCTTTTGAATATGGTTTGCTCCGCATTATCACGTACAGAGCAAGTATTCAAAAAGATAATATCAGCGATATCCGGTTCAGGCACGATAGAGTATTTATCTGTAGCTGTTAGTATTCCCGCGACTATTTCGGAGTCGCTAAAATTCATTTGACAGCCGTATGTTTCTATATATACATTTCTTTTTTTCATTTTATAATCCAAGTACTTACAAAACAAGCACTACAAAAATAACAAATATAATCGAGACTTGTTTCATAGATTTGATTTGACTAAGTCGATAGGAATACTTTGTTAGTCTTGAAGTTGAGGCAATGATTCTAATTATTATGCGTTTCTCAAAAAAAATAGAAGGGAAATGGTACATGACATTAGCAGAAGTAAAAATAATACTGGAAGAACATAAGAATGAGCGAGGTATAGCAGTTTGGCAAAGAACCTCTATTAATACAAACTTGAAGAGCTTTGGCATTGGGCTGACTCAGCTGAAAAAAATTGCAAAACAAATAGGGAAAAACCACGAGTTAGCATTAGAGTTATGGGAGGATGAATACTTAGACTGCATGTTACTTTCTTGCATGGTAGATGATCCAAAGCAAGTAACTTTAGAGCAGGTAAAGAAGCAAATCAAGCAATTGGATTATTGGATGCTTGCTCACGCATATTGCAGTGTATTGATGCCCAAAGTATCTTTCTTGCAGGAGCTGTCAGAGCAGTGGATGCTTAGCGAAGATGCAGTAGAAAAACGATGTGGCTATTTGATGCTCTATGAGATAGCTAAAAATAACAAAAAACTTAATAATGAGTATTTTTCAAAGTATCTAAATATTATCGGTGCAGAATTGCAAAGTCAGGAGAATTTTGTGAAAGACGCTATGAATAATTGTATCTGGATGATAGGCAGTAGGAGTAAGGAACTGCATGCACTGGCTCTTCAAATCGCTAAACAGGTGGGCAAAGTAGAAGTAGATTATGGAGATAATTCATGCGAAGCTTTAAATGCAGAAAAGCATCTGATGGCAGAAAGAACTCTCAAGAAAATAGGTGTTTTATAAAAAATAGTTTAAAAGACTAGGTAAAAACAAGTGTTAAACTACGTAGTATTACCTAAATATCATTATTATTTTGGATATTTTCCACAACTAACGTATCTTGTATTATTGAACTATATTATTTAGATAAGCGCTGAGCTTTATTATGGAAAAAATAAAAGTAGCAATTGCTGACGATCATGAGTTAGTTGCTAAATTACTTTCTGAGTACATCAGTAGTGAAGATAATTATGAAGTGATTAGTGTTTCAAGAGATGGTGCACAAGTATTAGAAAATATTGATATTAAAAAGCCTGATGTGTTGCTGTTAGATGCAATCATGCCGGGAACTGACATTAGAGATTTGATAAAAAAACTTAAAAAGAAAACACCAGACACTAAAGTAGTAATACTAACAGGCGAAAACAATCCGAAGTTTATCCAGTCAATATTGAAACTTGGCGTAAATGGTTTCCTTCTTAAATCTGACTCCAAAGAGGAAATTCTTAATTCTATTAAGCAGGTTCTTATTGCTAAAAACTATTGCAGCGTAAGCACTATTGACATTATTCTTAATGATTTTGGGAATCATGAAAATGATGAGATGATAGAAGCCAGAGAAAAATTAGACACTTTGACTGATCGGGAAAAAGGAATTATTAAATACCTGAATCAGGAAAATACTTCATCAGAAGTTGCTAAACTTCTTGAAATAAGCCCTCGAACAGTAGAAACCCACCGCAAGAATATACTCAAAAAGTTAGAAGTAAAAAGCACTGTCGGTATTATCAGAATGATATATAAGTCAGGTATGCACGAAGATTTTGAGTAGAGATACGAAGTAGATTAGATGAAAAAAAAATAGAAAACGGAGTCGCATAAGATATACGACTCCGTTTTAGATTATATTAGAAATGATATATTACAAATTGCTTGCGATAAACGAGTTGATACCGTATTTGTTACTGACTTTGCCTTTTAGAGCAAATTCTTTTTCGCCTGCAATCTTAATCAAGCCTTTTCTGGCATAGTTACCACCAGCATCAGAGATAAAATAGATTTGGCCTTCGCCTACGAATACTAAAACTTTTCCGGCTTCAGTAAGTGCTTTTGCTTTAGATGAAGATATTCTACCTTCTCCGCCCATTACTAAATCGTCCAAGCTCGCTACATATCCTTTAAGAGGTTGAGCTTGATAATCTCTTGGTGCCGCAGCTTCTTCTTTCACTTCTTCGGTTACTTCCTGAGTTTCTTCAGTAGCAGTTTCTGAAGTTATTTCATCAGATGTAGTAGTTTGCTGCTCAGTAGTTTGCTTATCTGCTGCAGGTTCTTCTTTTGTTTCACCGCATGATACAAGTACAAAACCGCATAAAGCACATGCTAATAAATAAGTTTTTATAGATTTCATTTTATTCCTCAAAATTACATTGCATAAATACCATTAGCGATAATATACTTCAAACCTTTTATGGTTTTTACCTTTCCTGCTATACCAACTTTGGCTGCATCCGCTACAACAGCCAATTTATTGCCTGCGAAGTTACCACCTGCGTCATAGATGAAGTAAACAGTACCATTAGATAAAAATCCAATTGGTTTGCCATAAGTAAGTAATTCTTTTGCTGTTTTGGTATTTACTTTACCATCGCCTGAAAGAATAAGCTTCTCTACACTAACCACTTGACCTACAAAGTCTGCTTTGAAGTTAGCCGGAGCTTTTGGCATTTCTTTTGCGTCATCAGTGTTTAACGCTTCTACTTTAGCTGTTGTAGTTACCGTACTGGTAACAGCTTTAGTAGCCTGGCTGGAGCCCATGCCAATCTGAGCGAATACAAAACTTGCTGAAATCACTGTGATAGCAAGCATGATTCCTAATTTTTTGAACATTATGTATTTCTCCTATCGAAAAATAAAAGTTACTTATCTATATTATGTATTATATGGAATTATCCTGTAAAGGACAACAAATTTCTCAACTAATATTAAGAGAATTTTTACAAAGATGATAACGTATGAGATTGCTTTATAGGGTATAGGTGATGATTTGGATTATTATGGACAATAAAAAAGAGGTACAAGATTTCTTGCACCTCTCACACAATAACTATTTATTGATTAAGCCTCTTCCGGCTTTAGTAAGTTTTCCTTCTTCTTTGAGTTTAGTAAGCATAGCATCTAAAACGCCGTTAATAAACACACTACTTTTTTCAGAAGAATAATCTTTTGAAATATCTATTGCTTCATTGATACTAACTTTGGGTGGTATTTCAGGGAAATACATCAATTCGACCGCAGCCATTTGCATCAGATACTTATCAATTTTATCAATTCTGCTCAAATCCCAATTCTCTGCAAGAGAGCTAAGCAATTCGTCCAGATACTTTTGTCTGTTTAGCACCTCGTTTAGCAGACTATAGGCGAAATTCAATTCGTCTTCTTTCCAGTCGATAGGTACATCAGCGTCTAACTCGAAGATTTCTTCAGGTTTAAGGATTCTACCGCTTTTAGGTTCCGGATCTATAACTAACTCATCATCATCTGTTATAAAAAAGTCTCGTTGCATAATATGAGAGTAAACTATGTGTAACTCCGTTTGGCACACTTCGTAAGCCACTAAGACTTGAAGCACTTTTATGCGAGCAAGATGGCGAGAGCCTTTAGTCTTTTTTAACTTGCTCATTGGCATCAGTTCGTTAAGGTCGATTGTCATGTATCAAAGAACGCCTAAGTAATACAAATTATGTCAGAAATTGAAAAAGCAATATATAAAAAAAATGTAGAACAAAAATATTAAAACAATTTTATCAATTGAATAAATTATGCTATCTTAGCAGTAAGCGATTGAATAATCTTGTGGTTTAATATTGCACATCAAACACAAAGGGCTTGTCCTATGGCTGATACAATAGAAAATATCAAAGCACTTTTTGAGCAGGAAGACGGCATACTCTTTATAAAGCTTGAAGGCAAAATAACTATTTATGATAGCAAAAATTTAATGCCTACCATGAAAATCTCTGAAGAGATAAAGGTAGTCTCATTAGATTTGACCAATGTAAATGACTTTGACTCTTATATAGTAATTTATCTCGAAAGATTAGAGCATTTATGTAAGCAGCTAGGGGCGGAACTGAAAGTTAGAGGTATGAACGAAAAGATGACAAGTTTTGTTACTGCCCTTACCGGAAATAATGCACAAGAAGAGATTGCATCTAAACAAGATGGATATTTCAAGTCACACATTATTGAAATAGGGAAAAATTTTAAGCAACAAATCTCTGATGCTTATTCTTTTATTGAACTTTTAGGTGAAATTATCATTGGGATGCTAAACTTGTTTATCCATCCTAAAAGTATACGCTGGAAAGATTTTCCTCACCATTTTTCTAAGGCCGGTGTTTATGCTGTGCCTATAACATTATTGATTGTCTTTCTGATAGGGCTTATTTCAGGCTATCAGGGAGCTGTGCAGTTAGCGCAGTTTGGTGCAGATAAGTTTATAGCTGATTTAGTAGGTATTTCCATCACTCGAGAACTTTCGCCTCTAATGGTGGCTATACTGGTTGCCGGCAGGTCCGGCTCCGCTTTTGCTGCTGAGATAGGCACGATGAAAGTGGCAGAGGAAGTAGATGCTCTAAATTCTATGGGGTATAATGTTGTTACTTTTTTAGTGTTGCCGAGGGTGCTTGCTGTAACATTAGCAATGCCTTTGCTTACGATGCTTTGCAATCTGGCAGGGATTGGCGGTGGACTTATCGCAGCCCTTACTACTTTAAATATTACCATATCCGGTTATCTAAACGAATTACAGGTTGCAGTTACTATGTTAGACATACTTAGTGGCCTGTTTAAGTCAGTTATTTTTGGTTTTTTGATTGCCACTATCGGGTGTTTCAGAGGTTTGCAGGTTAGAGGTGGAGCAGAGAGCGTTGGCCGCTATACTACTGCTTCTGTAGTGTCAGGCGTGTTCCTTATAATTTTTACAGATGCAATATTTACTTTCATATTCCAGGTACTTAATATATGAGTAAGATAATAGAAGTAAATTCGCTTTCTAAGGCTTATGATGGCAGAATAATATTAGAAGACGTGCAATTCTCTATAAACAAGGGTGAGATCTTTGTTATCGTAGGTGGGAGTGGATGTGGTAAAAGCACTTTGCTGAGGCAACTGATTGGGCTCGAAAAGCCTACTTCCGGCGAAATAAGCGTTGCAGGTATGGACTTTATAAATGCCAGAGGCAAGGAACGTAAAAAAATATTAAATAAATATGGAGTCTTATTTCAGTTCTCTGGTTTGTTTGCTTCGATGACAATAGAAGAAAATATTTCGCTACAGCTTGAAACTTATACTGATTTGACCAAAGAAGATATCAAAGGTTTAGTAAAAATGAAACTTGCCTCTGTCGGCTTAGATGGCTATCAGGCTCACTACCCATCAGAAATAAGTGGTGGTATGAAAAAGCGTGCAGCTTTGGCTCGTGCTTTGGCTTTAGATCCGGATATACTGTTCTTTGATGAACCATCTTCCGGTTTGGATCCAGTCACTGCTGCGTCTTTGGATAAACTAATCAAAGAACTCAACTCTTCTTTAGGTTCTACTATGGTAATCGTCACTCACGATTTGGATAGTATTTTGAGCATTTCCGATCGAATTATAATGTTAGACAAGTCAGTCAGAGGTATAATTGCAGAGGGTACCCCTGAAGAGTTAAAATCCAGAACAGATAATCCTAAGGTATATAATTTTTTCAATAGAAAGCCCGAGCTATAGCGAGTGTTCTATTAGTTCTAAATTATCTATATAGAACAATTACACAAAGTATTACTTAAACAGCAGATTGTATATTTGCATCTCTGAAGTTAAGCTATATAGTAAAAATATTATGCAATATTGATAAATAATCATTATATTACTACATTCAAAATGGTATATTATTTATATCAATAATACCTTGTGCCATTGATTAAAATATTCTTTGAGATATGGTACTACTTGCCTTTAATGGCTTAGATATTATCCTGTGGGGGGAAACAATACTATGATGGAAAGAACGGTAATGGTGGTTGCATATTACTTCCCGCCATTGGGTCTTAGTGGTGTGCAAAGAACATTAAAGTTCGTCAAATACTTAAGAGAATACGGTTGGAAAGTAATTGTTCTTACTACTTCTCCCGGTGATTATTACGCTTATGACGATAGCTTGCTCGAAGAGTGCGATGATGAGAATATTATTATTTACCGCACCGAGTCCGGCAATCCGAAGCCGGCAAAACAAAAAAAGTTCCCTTCTTATATGTTGCAGAAGCTGGGGAGAGCTGCTTTGCAGACTATCTATCAGCCGGATTCCTGTATAAAATGGAAGAAACATGCAGTAGAGCTTGGCTCCAAAATAATGGAAGAGCATAACATTAATGCTATCTTTGCTACAGCTCCACCTTTTACGGACTTTCTTGTGGCAGATGAGTTGGCTGTAAAGTATAACAAGCCTTACATTATTGACTATAGAGACAGCTGGGTGGATAACCCATTTCATTTTTATGCTACTCCGTTTCATAAGAACTATAGTATTAATCTGGAAAAGCAAGTGCTTTCCAGGGCAGAAAAAGTGATTGTTACTACCCGTCACTCTAAAGAAATACTCCTTAGACGTTATAAATTCCTATCTCATAACGATGTTAAAATCATAAGTCACGGTTTTGATCCTGATGATTTCGCCCTCAAAAGTGATTTGCATCATGACAAATCTAAGTTTATAATTACTCATTCCGGTTTGTTTCAGGATGACAGAACTCCTAAGTATTTCTTTAAAGCTGTGGAAGCCTTTTTAAAGAAACATCCGGAAGCTCAGTCACATTTTGAAGCACGATTTGTAGGGCTAATGAGAAAGCCACACATCAAACTTATTAAAAAGTATAAGCTAGAAAACAATGTAAATTTAGTTGGCTATTTGCCTCACAAAGAAGCAGTAAAGCAGCTCCAGGAATCTGATGTATTATGGTTTATGCTTAAAGATACTGTTCGCTCCCCCGGGAAGTTATACGAATACTTTGGTGCTCGAAAAACTTTGTTAGTATGTTCTCCCGATGGAATTATCCGTAAAACTGCTATGGAATCAGAAGCGGCGTTTACTACAGATCCGAAAGATATAAATTCAATAGAAAATGCACTTGAAAATCTATATGCACTATGGAAATCAGGCAAATTACCTGTCCCGCGGGAAAGCTTTGTTGAGCAGTTTAATCGCAAACTTCTGACAGGAGATTTGGCGAGAGAATTGGGCTTATGTGCAGATATGTGATAAAAAAATAAAACAAAATGGAAAATCACTCGTAGTTATTGAGTATAATAATTTATATTGATGTTAAGAATTATACTGTGTTTTAATTTATTTAAAGGAAGGTTTTATGAAAATCTTTAAACTCATGAGCTATGTAGCTCTTATTGCATTTTTGGGTCTGTCAATTACAGCTTGCGACGACTCTGAGGATCCAATCACACCGGGTACTGTAAATAGCCCTGCGATTACTTCTTTATCTACAAACAATGCTGACATTGGTGATATTGTTACAATCAATGGTACTGATTTCGGTACTGCTGATGATGATGGTACAGTGTACTTTGGTGATGTTACAGCTAAAGGCATCGTGGGTGACAACGGAAGTGACTACGTAACTTGGACTGACACGAAAATCGAAGTAAGAGTACCTGCAGGTGCTGTTTCCGGTAACTTAGTAGTTGAAAAAACTATTGATGGCACTACATATAAATCTGATGCTGTTATGTTCTATGTTGGTGAAATAGTAGATGCTCCAACAGAATTGATGGCTAGATCAGAAAATAAAACTTCTGTTTCTTTGAAATGGAAAGTAGTTTCTGATGCTGTGAAATATATGGTAAAATATGGTGATGGTCTTGAAAAAGAAGTTGTTCCTACTATTACCGGCGAACAATATGTAATGACTACAATCGAAAATCTTGACGAAGGTACAGTTTATTCTTTTGACGTACATGCAATAAGTTCAGCTAATAACGCTAGCCCTGCGACTTCTATTGACTGGGCTCCTGCCTACAGATTTGAAGCTATTGAAGCTAATGCTATCAAAATGTACGAAGCTGCTGCTGAATTTGGTTCAGGCTTGGATTTATTCAACGAAGCAGATGGAACTCCTAAAATCCTTACAGTTGCTAACAGCAATGACTGGAACTTAGGTCTTTATGCTAAAAACGGTGAATTGCAATTCGGTTCAGCTTCTAAAATCTCTTTTAACTGGGGTGGTGCTACTCCTGAAAAATGTGAACTTGGTCAAATACTTGCACAAGCAAACGTTGATTTGAATGATTTGTATGACTCTGAAGCTATGGATCAAGCAACTTATAGTGAAGAATTGTTTGATTTGAATGCAACTGACTTGCAAGGTAAAAATATCTTGTTCTTCGTAAAAGTTCCTAATGGAACTAACTATAACTATGCAAAAGTTTTAGTTAATGGTGAAGGTGGTTTCTTGAAAGGTACTGCTCCAAACCGTTATATCGAAGTAACAATTTCTTACCAAAAAGAAGTTAACGTACCTTACGCAAAATAAGGCACTTTGATATTTTGAACTGGCTCTGATTTGGCAGGCATCGTCCGCTCGAATCAGAGCTTTTTTTTTATTTGTATTAGTAAAAAAAACTTTGTGTCCATGAAATCGGATAATCCCAGATTTGTCATTAGATGCCGTAAAGTGCTGTAAAAGGCCGTAAAATCAAGGAGTATGCTTACTTCCTTTGGAAGAAAATATTACGAAATTGCTGATTGAATAAGGGGTTTCAACCCCTTGCCATGCAATGACTTTAGAGATTTTTCATTCTTTCAAATGACATTTTTGGGATAAAGTATTTTGTGTAGTTTTTTGGGGGGAGGTTATAATTACTATTGATACTAAAGGGAAGTAGTACTTGAATAATCCTGTATGCTGTATTTATACTTCGCTGTGTTTTAAAATTTGATTTACCTTCACGCCATATTTTAATACCAATGAATTATAAAAACTTGGTTCAACATCTAGGATAAATGCTAAATAGCCAGAGAGGTATTTTTTTTCATCCTTAGAAGAATTATTATTTACACAATCAAACAACATCTTCTTGATATATCTTTTTTTTGCTCTTCCAATCGAGACTTTTTGATCAGGTGTAACTACCAAGCCAGTTATTTCACGATGATCATATTTTGACATAAACATAGTCTTTTTCTGATTTATGGATAATTTAGGTGTTGCAGAATCTGTTAGTATTTTTTTTAGCTCTTTAACAAATTGCTTACAAAATTTGAGATTATTACTTGAAAATACAATATCATCTACATATCTTGTTACTTCACTTGAAGGATCAAGTTCTTTCGAATAGTTATAAATTTTATTATCTAAATCATACATTACTATGTTACTAACGATTGGTGAAATCGGTGCTCCAATTGGTAAACCTTTAGAAATTTTGCTATGTGGAAATATAACTTTTCGAATAAGCTTATAATCCTCATATGTAAATTCTAACTTGTATTTTTTTAAATAGTAAACCAAGTCGTTGGAAGTAATAGAAGAGAAAAAATCTTTAAAATCTATTCGAACAGAGTATTTAAACTTTGAGTGAAGTTTTGCATTCATTCGAAGTGGAGATTTTAGACCTTTTATATACCCGATAGATATTTTATGGATAGGTAAACTTAATAAATATAAATGAATAAATGCATATTGAATTGCTTTTAGTGATTTTGCAGGATGAAATATCTCTCTTTTACCCCCTTTCTTTTTATTTATATAATAGCGTTTATAAAGCGTGGGGGATTTATTAACTACACTTCTTATTTCTTCAATTGGAAGACACAAAAAGCGTGATATTTCATTTATTAGATTATTCATTTGATATTCTCGAAAACGTTAGGCGTTGGCTATGAAATTTAGCATAGTGATTAATGATCGAATATCTTAAATTAGTAGTATTTAAATTTGAGTACTTGAAAAAATAAAAATTGTTCTGCATTGGTTTGAAATAGTATCCATTATGTTCAATAATCATATTTAGACTCTTTAGCAAACTAATCTCAAATTCGATGTTAAAATATTTGCTTCTATACAGTTCAAAAAGAAGTGTATAAATTTCATTGATATTAATCGGTGCGAACATAGAAATAAGATCCGACAAAAAGAGCATTTTATATTTTCTATTTCTCTTAGCATTAAAATCAGTAATAGCAGACAAATTTATTCTTTGTGCTTTCTTTCTGAGGCTCATTTCTAAGCGATTTGAGATAAGATCTGAGGCAGTCAAAATACTATCGAAATCAGTATAAATAACTTTACCAAATTTTGACATTTTCTCAATTTTTGAAAGTGGACCTAAATTGATGAACGATTTTTCGTTACGATGTTCGATTTTATTTACTGCAAGAATAATTTCTGCAAGTGTATTATTCATCGCAAATGCACCCAACTCTGCTATTGTACCAGGACTTTCTAACATTATTAAGACACAATCTGTAAATTGTGCAAGCTCTTCTTCTATGCTTAACAAATCTTTTTGTTTGTTGTTATAAATCTTAAAAAAATCTTCTGCTAATAAAAATTTGTATTTTGGTAAATATTTTTGAGAATACAAGAAAAATGTATCTCTCGCAGTGTTTTGAGTTGGACTTTTTTGAGCTCCAAATAAAAATACTATTTGATTGACAGCTCGTAGAAATAATTCCTCTTGGCTCAATGCTGCTTTGAGGTCGTTGATGAACTTTCTTGGTATTAATATTTTCTTTTTTGTTAGCATAAAAAAATGGGAACAACTTTCAGCGAAGCAAAACAAATACATTGGCGACAAAGGAGACGATGTATTTGTTTTGCTGATAAAGGTAAGAAACCCTAATTAATGTCTGGCTAATCACCCGACAACGAATCCAAAAAAATATTGAATTAGTTTAAACTTGTTCCCAAAATAGATTCATTATAATCAATATTTCAAATATGCAATTTGATTTAATATAGAAAAAAAATATTATTCTTACAAAAAAAACTTCAAGTGCCATACAAAAAAAGGCAGCTGCTAAAAAAACACCTGCCTCTCTTCTTTACAATCGTAATTCGTAATTCCTAATTGAATTAAGTGCCTGCATTATAATCAGTGATGTATAATTTTTGCTCTTCTGTAAGAGAGTCTAATTTCATACCCATAGATTCAATTTTAGTATTAGCGATGAACTCATCTTGCTCTACCGGCAAATCAATTACTTCGTTAGGAAGTTTGTTTCCGGTTTTGTGAGCTTCAGCTAATTTGATGTGTGACATGAACTGATTAGCAAAAGACATATCCATTACTTCTGATGGGTGACCTTCTGCAGCAGCTAAGTTAACCAAACGACCCTGAGCCAAAAGATACAATCTTCTGCCGTCTTTCATAACGTACTCTTCACAGTTGCGTCTGATTTCGCGTTTAGAAACAGCTAATTCTTCCAATTCAGGAATATTGATTTCTGCATCATAGTGACCTGTGTTACAGATAATCGCACCGTCTCTCATCGAAGCGAAGTGGCGTTTGCGGATGATATCTTTAACACCGGTAGCTGTTACGAAGATATCACCAACTTTAGCAGCTTCGTCCATAGTCATTACTTCATGACCTTCGAGCACAGCTTTTACTGCAGCAGTAGCTTTTACTTCAGTGCAAATAGTATTAGAACCCATGCCTTTGGCACGCTTGGCAACACCTGAACCGCAGTGACCGTGACCACCAACTACAAGGTTTTTACCTGCAAGCAACACAGAAGTAGCACGAATGATACCATCAAGCGTAGATTGACCTGTACCATACACGTTATCAAAGTCCCATTTAGTTTCAGCATCATTTACAGCATAAACAGGGTAGTATAATTTGCCTGCATCAGCTCTTGCACGCAATCTTTGGATACCTGTAGTAGTTTCTTCAGTACCGCCGATAACGTGGTTATGAGCCATATCTTCATATTTTTCGTGAACTGTATTGATCAAGTCACAGCCATCATCCAAAGTCAAATGAGGTTTTTTGTCGATAGTGCGTTCGATACACCAGTAGAAATCTTCGTGATTGCCATACCATGCGAAGATAGAGATACCTTCTTCAGCAAGAGCAGCAGCAACAGCGTCATTTGTAGAAAGTGGGTTACAGCCTGACCAAGTAACCTCAGCACCTGCAGCAGCAAGAGTGCGGATAAGGATACCTGTTTCTTTAGTTACGTGCAAGCAACCTGCAATAGTATAACCTTTTAGCGGTTTAGTTACTTCATATTGTTTTCTAAGTTGAGCAAGAACGGGCATTCTTGAGTCAGCCCAATCTAAAAGTTTTCTGCCTTCTTCAGCAAGTTTCAAGTCACGGACACAATATTGTCCTGGGACTTCGTCAAAATTGCCTTTTGCAACTTTAGCAGGAAAATCAGCCATATCTGTTTACCTATTTTTTATATAAAATGATGTATTTTTTAAATTTAGAGGTGGAAAGAATTCCTTTCCTAACAGTAGAGCAACTTCATGAATATGCTCTACATGTGTGGTTATGTTTACAAGAATATCTAAAGATTAAAGTTCTTATCCACCCCGCCCTTTCAGGGCATCCTTCACTTCGACTGAGTTCGGAATAAACTAGCTCAGCACATAGCTTAAAAGAAAGGGAATTGTTAGAGTGCTACTATCTTTAAGCAAAATTCTTTTTTATTTGTTCTACTAAGTTTAACTGTTCCCAAGAGAAATGATCACGACCAAAATGACCGTATGCCGCAGTTTCTCTGAATATTGGTTTTCTAAGATCAAGTCTGTCGATAATACCTTTTGGAGTTAAATCTATATTTTTAGCTATATACTCAGAAAGCTCTAAAGAATCAACTTTAGAAGTACCATGTAAATCTACATAAACTGAAACAGGATCAGCAACCCCAATAGCATAGGAAAGCTGCAAAGTACACTCTCTGGCAATTCCTGCAGCCACAATGTTTTTTGCAATATGGCGAGCAGCGTAAGCAGCAGATCTATCTACTTTAGTAGCATCTTTGCCGGAAAAAGCACCACCACCATGAGGAGCACGACCGCCGTAAGTATCTACGATAATTTTACGTCCAGTAAGACCTGTATCTCCATGAGGTCCACCGATAACAAATTTGCCGGTAGGATTTACATGAAGTTTAGTGTTTTCGTCGAGAAGTTCAGCAGGGATAATTGCTTTCACTACATGCTCGAAAACGTCATCTCTTATTTGCTTTTGCTCTACATCCGGATCGTGCTGAGTAGAGACAACTATAGTATCCACACGTTTGATTTCTTTAGTAGCTCTGTCATATTCTAATGTAACCTGAGATTTAGAATCAGGGCGAAGGTATTTCATGATTTTACCGGCTTTTCTGATTTCAGCTAATTTATGTACTAGCCTGTGTGAGTAAATCATAGTAGCAGGCATAAGCTCAGGAGTTTCATCAACGGCATAACCAAACATCATGCCTTGGTCTCCTGCACCGCCGGTATCAACACCCATTGCAATGTCGTTAGACTGAGAGTTAATAACGTTAATTACAGAGCAAGACTCAGCGTCAAATCTATAATCACCATTTGTATAGCCTATATCTCTAATAACGTTTCTAACTATTTCAGGTAATTCAATATAAGTATTGGTAGTGATTTCACCACCGACTACAATCATACCTGTAGCCGCGAAACATTCGCAAGCGACTCTACTCATTGGGTCATTTGTTAGCATAGCGTCAAGCACTGCATCAGAAACTTGATCACATATTTTATCCGGATGACCTTCCGAAACAGATTCGGAAGTAAACAAAAATGTATCTTTTAATGACATATTACAAGGCCTATATATTATTTGAGATTGATTTCACTTGAACTGCCGACATTATAGCTTAGGAACTGACCGTTCACCATTGCATCATTACCGACAATAGATTTTTCTAATAAAGAAGATTCGACTCTTGAACCATCGCTGAGGATAGAGTTCCTTACAATGCTGTCTTTAACGATGGCGCCTGCAGCCACAGTAGCATAAGGCCCAATAACAGAACGCTCGATGATAGCATCATCAGCAATGAAGCTTGGCTCGAGAATGACAGAATCTTTTATTGCTCTGATGGAAGATTTACTGTCTAATAAATATCTGTTAGTAGAAAGCAGAGTTTCTTTTTTACCGCAGTCGTACCAAGCTTCCACAGGGAATGTATCCATGCTTTCACCTTTTTCTATCATCAGCTGCAAAGCGTCCGTAAGCTGGTATTCGCCACGAGTTTTTATATTATTATCAATGATTTCTTCTAAGCAAGACTTAAATAAGTCAGCATTTTTGAGATAGTAGATACCAACTAACGCTAAATTAGAAACGGGAGTATCGGGCTTTTCAATAAGTTTCTTGATTTTACCAGCATCTTTAATTACTACACCAAACCTTCTCGGATCTTCCACAGATTTCACCCCAAGAGATGAATTATCTGAAGCAAAAGCCAGCTTCAAATCTACATCAAAAATAGTATCACCTAAGATGACAAGAAGAGGGTCTCCGTTAAAAGTATCCTTGGCGGTCCAGATAGCATGCCCCAGTCCAAGCTGTTTATCTTGCTGAACAAAAGCTACATCCATATCGTATCGTTCGTTAACGTAATCTTCAACAAGTTTCCCCATGTAGCCTGTTATAATAGTAACTTTATTGATTCCTTGCTCTTGCAGCTCATCTAAAATATGAGCTAGGATAGGTTTTCCGGCAACGTTCAGCAATACTTTAGGCAAGGTATAAGTATGCGGTCTTAGGCGAGTACCTACTCCGGCGACTGGTATGATAGCTCTCATATTCTCTTGTATATTAAATTTATATAAATATCAAAAACCAAAAATACAATTTTTTTTTCTCTTATGTAAATATACTTTGCTATATACTAGGTGCAGTCAGCGTATACAAGTATGTATAATAAATAAATAAGAAATAAAATATAATAATACTTTGAACTAAAATTAGCTTTTATGAAATACTGCCTCAATAAAGCTACTAAAGTCTGTATCTATTAAAATAGGACTAAATTGATACTAATTCAAATCTTATTTTTTCTTAAAATTCTAATATGCATAGAAAGCGACGTAAGTATTTGAGAATCAGTGCAATAATGACACATAGAAGTGTCCGATGCAAATGAAAATTAAAATAATTGTAGTCCTTAGGCGGATATGGGAGATACAGGTTTAAGTTTTTCCGTAAATTTGCTAATTGAAAAAATAATTTTAGGTGATTGCTATATGGGAAAGAAATTTCTTGTTATTGGTCTGACTGGTGGTATTGGTTCCGGCAAATCTGAAGTAGCTAAATATTTAGCTGCAAAGGGCATTCCTGTGATTAGTTCTGATGATAATGCTAAAATTATTATGGCTGAAGATAAAGCTTTACAAGATGAAATCAAAACGATTTTCGGTGATGATGCTTATCTCGATGATGGCAGTTTAAATAGAAAGTTTCTTGCTGATAAAGTGTTTGGCTCTGACAAAGAGTCCCAGGCAAACTTAGAAAAGCTAAACAGATTAGTCCATCCCCGAACTATTGAAATGATGGTTGATATGGTAGATATTTACCGCAAAGAAGGCAAAGAATTAGTCTTTGTAGAGTCTGCTCTTATATATGAAATAGGCATAGATGATGGCTTTGATTATGTGATAGCTGTAGATGCTAAAACAGATATCAAAACAAAAAGATTAATGCAAAGAAGTAATATGTCCGAAGCGGATATAAAATACAGAATGAGCAGGCAGCTCAGCTCCGAGGAGCAACTCAAAAGAGCCGATTTCTCTATTGAGAATAACGGAACGATAGACCAGCTTCACTCTTCAGTAGATTTTCTGTTGGATATTATTACGGAATTGCCGCCAAAGGAATTTGAATAAAAGTTTTTAGCTTTTATCGGGTATATAATTATTGAAGCGATGAAGTGTTTGTTTCCATCGCTTTTCTTATTATTCTAAACACTATCTCAACTCCGCCTCCAATAACTCAAATTTTTCCCTACCCCAAACCTTGCCGTTTACTTTTAAAGAAATAAAATGTTCGCCGGGATAGAGCTTCCTTGTTGTTCTTACTGCAAAGGAGTATTTCTTGCTGATATTAATAGACTGCTCTGAATCTAATTCGATTCGTTTTAGCTTGAATACTTTCTCAGCATTTTTGCCGTTGGCTTTTTTGAAGTGGATGATGAAGTCTATCAGAAAATCTGTTTTAGCTCCGATGTTTTTAATGTCAAATGAGAATACTTGATCTTCGCCGATTCTGATTTCCGGTATCAGCTGGAAATTATTTACCTCAAATTCTGCCGGACTAATTCCGACTAATTCCAATGCTGCCGGGTAGGCTTGCTTGATTAGCGTTCTTAGAGCGTGTGAGGTGAGCCACTGAATATTATCATTCTTTATTTCTCTATTCCATTTTTCCAGAGTTTCGCAAACGATTGCCGGATTATCCTTAGCAATATCATTAAGATTATTTGCTACTGAGCGCCTGACATAAAGCACTTCATCATCTTTTAGCAGCTCTAAAAGTTTTACAACAGGCTTAGGATCTTTCACATACTGATGCAAACGTGAGCCTAATGGCAAACGCGGACGTGTGCCTTCAGAAACCAGTCTTCGTACATCCAAATTCTCATCTTTAGCCCACGATGCAAGCAATGCTTCCATCTGCTCAGGATATTTTTCTATAAAAGGTCTTATGTCGTTTTCGGCAGTGAAGCGTTTAGTCATCTCATAAAGTGCATTTGTGGAAATATCAAAATAATCTAAGCCGTTTCTGGCTACAAAGTGGGTGAGAGGCAGAATAATAAAATTATCAAATCCACTTAGTTCCTCGGATTCAAGCTCATCCGGCAGAGCTTTTAGTAAAATCTCCACTGCCTGCGGATAATCTTTAGGAAGGAATCTTTCCAGATTTTCTGTTATCAGCACCATTCTGTCTTTATAGCTAAGCTGATCTATATTTTTAGCAATTTCATCAACAAACTGCTTCTTATCAAAACTTGGATATACTTCACTAATCCAATTGCTCAGGTCTGTTACTCTTTCTGTATTAAAGACAGTTCTAAATTCAAAATTCATTGCTTTACCTCATGTTTAATCTCAAGAATAAATCGAATTAGTCACCTGATTATTTGCAAAAAAAGACAGCCTAAACAAATAGGCTGCCTTATGCAGAAAATTTGTTTTTGAATAGTATTACTCAATATTGTAGTCAGTAAGATTAACTGTAACATCTAAGTTCATGCTTGGAAAGTATTGAATTTCTTCGATCATACCAAGACCCAGTTTGAAATATAGTGTTAAACCTTGAGCAGTATTTTCAAGTTTTAAAACGTCTATTTCTTTACCTTTAAAAACTCTTTTGCCCATAGAAGCAGTCAACATAGAACCATTAAATTCTACTTGTTTCTGACCTGTGTAGCGGTATATAAAGGTCTTTGTTGCGTTAGTTATTTCATTGCCTGAAGTGTTATTTGAAACATAGCAAAAATCATCATATACAAATGTTTTAGAAACTTGACTGGAAGCGCCTGCCTCTTGATACATAGAATATAGAGTTACTTTTTCTCCTTTGTAAATCATTTCTTTTGCTTCAGTAATTTCAGAACGAGCATTTTTTACACCAGTTGGCATAATGCTTTGGTACACCCAGTAATTTCCAACAGCAAAAGGCTGGATTATGTTTTTTTCATCTTCACTGCTTTTTACTGGACCTGTAGGTGATTCTTCATCATCGTTACAGGCTGCTAAAAAAAGCATCAACACAAGACTTAAATAAGTTAAGAGCTTCATAAAATATTCCTTAATATAAAATATGATTTATTTTAAAGTCACACTAGTGAGTGTCAGGTCGAATCTATAATAAGACTGGAAATCGTAATAATACAGACCAATTCCTTCTAAGCAAGTTTTTCTCAGATATTCATCAGAGTCTTCAAACGCGTAAAAATCAGCAACGTATGGTTTGCCTTGAAACATGACCGTATCTCTGCTCATATCATATTGGATACCATCAAGGACTAATTGATCACCTTCATGTGCATATCTTGTCATTTCTTCCTGTACGTCAACATATATAAGATCCTTCTTGTTTAGTTCCGCAGTTACATAAATGTAATCACCATAAGCGAAATACACTCTGTCTATATATATATCTTGATCGCCTTTGTAATTTTCAACATGGATTGCAGCAAAGTATGCGTCAACATCTTCCCCTTGGAAAGTTCTTTTAAGTTGAGAAGTCAGTTCAAGATTATAGATGTCGGTCCATTTACCTGTCATATCATCCATATGTCTGACATAAGACCATTTATTGCCAACAGCTAAAGGCATCATCTGAATCTTTTCTGGTGTAGTAGGAGTATCTGGTGTCTTGTCCGTTGGCGAACTTGAGTCATCGCTACAGGAAATCATGAATAGAATTAAAGCAGCGAGAATAAGGTTTGATTTTGTCATAATTGATTTAGTTATAATGAATAATAATAATAATATCAAAATTACGTAAAATTAAGTTCATCAACAAGAAAAATGTTAAAAATAACAACGATATGCTTAATTATGTAAAGGCTGACATCATGGAGCATCCCGATACCAAGTATATAAGTAGTTGCTTATGAGCTAATATCACTAACAAATTTTAAAATCTCTATTGTATCAACTTATAAATAGCTACATATAGCGAATTTTATTGTTCACTTGATTCTACAGTAATAAAATAAATATAGATTTTGGAAATTAAACTGGGTGATATTGAAGAATATTTTATGAGAGGTAAGTTCATGACAAGTAAGAAACAAGTTTAACTTGTCTCTTACTTAATCAGAACTAAATCTTCTAAATTCTTACAAATCGTAATTTGCAGCAATTTCCTTATATCTAATTGGCAATTTATCCGTTTTTAAGCCAAAACGGCGCATAATCGCTTCGTTAGATCTGTATTGGGTTGCAAATATGATAGCTGATGTGTGTTTGATAATGCTAGGAGTCAAATCGTTATGATTCCTTAGCAATGCCTTTTTATCATTCAATATAGTATCTAAAATTAGCCTGACCGCTCTATCAGAAAGCCGACGGAAAGCAGTCCTGTTACTATAACTGATAAATAGAGGTAACTCTTCGGTACCGGGTAGAATCCTAAGCCTAAGGTATGACTCGAAGAGTTCATTGTATTTAGGATTAAAACTCATCTTTTTGTCCGGATAACCATCGATATTATCGTACTTTAAATACCATCTCTGTCTGAATTTATAAAAATTCGGAATATCGATTTTAGTTATTTCATCTGCACGTAACGAGCCTAACAGCATGAGGGCTAAGAGCGTATAATCACGTACCTGGTATGGGTCTGAGTAATTGATACCGGAAAAAACCAAATCAATTTCAGACGGAGTAAGGAAAGATATTTCCTTGTTGTAATAAGAATTTGCGCAAGTTACGCGTTTTGCGGGATTTTTATCCAGCACGCCTTTACTAATCAGGAAATTAAAAAATTGCCTGATAGAAGTAAAATAGGATCTTACCGATAACGAACGTAGTTGTTTTTCATCTTCTAAATAAGATTTGTATCTGACTACGTCTTCTACTCGGAAGTAAAAGTTGTTATTTCTTGCAAAGAAAGTAGAAAATTCTTTTAATAATCTTTTATAAGTAATTTTCGTATCTTCGCTACCATAGTTATAGGTACTAAGAAATTCATCGATATATCGGGAAAGTTCTTCTTGCGATATTTCTATCTTTTCAAAACTATCCTGTATCATAACAAAAAATGAACTTATGTGAATATTGTTGACTTCTCAAAAATAGTAAATATAGGTTCAAAAAAAAAATATTTTTTACAAAAAGTGTAAAATAACCTACTTTCTAATAGATTATAAAGAGTAAATAATTTATCGGCTATGAGTAAACAAAGAAATAGCACTCCTGTAGTGCTTGAAATTAGTGCCTTAGGCTTCGAAGGCGGGGCGATTGCCAAAAAAGATGATTTGGTGTATTTTGTAAAAGGCGCTGTGCCTGGTGATAAAGTTAACGCCATAATTACAAGAAAAAAGAAAAACTACCGCGAAGCTTTTACTAAAGAGATTTTAGAGTTTTCGCCTGACAGGGTGGAACCTAAATGTGAACACTTTGGTGTATGCGGTGGTTGCAAGTGGCAGCAACTCAGATATGACAAACAGCTTTTTTGGAAAAAGCAACATGTAATAGATGCTTTTGAAAGAATAGCTAAAGTAGAATACGGAGAAATGCTGGATGCTATGGAGTCTCCTCAGATATTCAATTATAGAAATAAGATGGAGTTTTCTTTTGGTTGGTCACGCTGGGTGACTGACGAAGAAATAGCAAATAACGAAGAGATACCTCATAAGGATTTTGGGCTTGGCTTGCATATACCGGGTAGATTTGATAAAATCCTGGATGTGAATAAGTGTCACATTCAGCTGGATTCTGCTAATGAGATATTAGATTTATGCAGAAATAAAGCATTAGAGTTGGGAGTGCCTGCATATAATCAACGCTCGCACGAAGGCTTTTTGCGAAACTTGATGATTCGGTCTACATTAGCGCATACTGAAATAATGGCATTGCTTATTACTAATCATCCAAGTAATGAAGCAGAGCAGGCATATATAGATTGGTTTGTAAATGACCTCATTAAAGTAGCTCCTCAGATTACTAATCTGGCTACAGCTATTAACGCAACTAAGTCTCCTGTGACTATTGATAATCTGACATTCTTCCATGGTAATGACTATATAAGAGAGCAAATTTTAGGTGTAGAATATCAAATTTCTGCAACTTCTTTTTTCCAGACTAACTCTTATCAATTAGATAGGTTCATAGGTGAGATTATAAAATACGCCGGTGATATTTCTGATAAAGTGTTATGGGATTTATATTGCGGTACGGGATCTATTACTTTGCCTGCAGCTAAAAAATGCAAGGAAATCTACGGTATAGAACTTGTAGAAAGCTCAATCATAGATGCAAAAGCGAACGCAGCAAGAAACGGCATTGACAATGTAGACTTCTACTGTGCCGATTTACACCTGAAAGATACGCCGGAGCTATTAGAAAAGCTGCCTAAACCGGATGTAATAATAATAGATCCTCCACGTGCAGGTATGCACAAAAACTTAATACCTCACATATTACAGGCGAATGCGAAAACAATCGTCTACGTGAGTTGCAACCCGGCAACACAAGCCAGAGACTGCGAGTTACTATCAGAAAAATATGAAGTTAAAAAAGTACAACCTGTAGATATGTTCCCTCATACATATCATGTAGAATCAATAGCGTTACTAGAAAGAAAGGATGGATAAAGTTGAAATTCAACATTTCTGAAATATTTTATTCCCTGCAGGGCGAAGGCAGCAGAGCCGGTCGCCCTTGCGTATTTATAAGGATGCAGGGCTGTGAGCTTAGATGTTCATGGTGTGACACGCCCTATGCACTGGATTTAAATGAAACTGCCAACCTGATGGATACTGATGAGATATTAGACGCAATAGCAAAGTACGACTGCAAGCTAATTAATCTCACTGGTGGTGAACCTTTAGTCCATAAAAACATATCTATATTAATAGACAGTCTGTCGATAAATGGATATGAAGTTACTATAGAAACAAATGGCCATGCTGATATTTCTATAGCAAATAATGCAGTAAGGATTATGGATTTAAAATGTCCTGATTCCGGAATGTCAAAATTTAATAATTACCAAAATATAGAGTATATTAGCAAAACTGATGAAATAAAATTTGTGGTTGCTTCTAAATCTGATTTTGATTGGGCTATTGGTAAAATTGAAGAGCATAGTTTGGAAGAAAAAGCCGGATATATTTTTATATCACCGGTCTTTGGCAAAATAGATTTAGAGGCGTTGGCAAATTTAGTTATTAGTTCAGGAAAAAATATAAAAATGCAATTACAGATGCATAAGTTTATATGGGATCCGAACCGAAGAGGTGTGTAATTTCAATTCGTGGGTGTTACTTTGGATAAAATAAATACTATAATTGGTCAGGAAGACAATCTGGCAGTTTGTAAAAAAGCTATTAGAAATGCCAAAAAAGGAGTCGGCGGTATTATTGGTATTGCCGGAGAGTCAGGTGTAGGTAAGAGTTATTTCTTAAACACACTGATTGAAAGTTTACATAGCGAGGAAGAACTAAATGCTGTCCTTGTAGAATGTCAAGCGCCTATTGGTAATTTTAATGTGGCAAATATCAAACCTCTTGATCCATTTAGTAGAGCTATCCACCACATCCTAAATAAATCCAATCTTACGGCTCAGCAGCGTTTCAGTAAAAATGTAGCACTGACTCTGTTTTCTTCATTGCCTCTTATAGGTGATGCATTTTATGCCGCTAAAGAACTGGGAAGAGATTGGAGGCAGTACAAAAAAGAGCAATCATCAGAAACTAAAGGCAAAGCGCAAAATGTAACGGCCGACTACTTTGATTCTTTAATGGCTTTAGCTGACAAGAAGAAACTGGTTATTATGTTTGATGATTTTCACTGGGCTGACCCGCAATCCATCGAATTACTTTCAATGCTTATAGAAGACATAGCTAAATTGCCAATTTTGATTGTATTTACTTACACTCGAAGTGTAATGGACAGTCAGACTTTGCCGTTAAGCTCATTTTTCCAAAATCAGTCAGACAAGCCAAATTATAAAGAACTATCTATCGAATCATTTGACATAGACCAAATTAGCTATTATTGCTCAAAGCAAATTAACTATTATATTCCAAATCCTGAATTTGAACAGTGGATATTGGATAAGTCTTATGGAGTGCAGGGAGTGGTAGCTGAGTATGTCAGATATTTTAAGCAATATCCGCCTTTTGATTCTCAGGGTAACTTAGTTTCTAATTTTGAAGATAATGAATATCTACCTTCTTCTTTGCAGGTTCTATTCTCGAGAGAGCTAGACGACATGAGCGACGAAGATAAAAATATATTATCTATCTGCAGTGCTGAGGGTAAGACCTTTTCGGCGGTAGTTGTCTCCCAGTTACTTAATAAAGATATACTGACCACAATTAAAAAACTTAGAAGTCTGCAAAAAACAGGAATTATTAAAAGCGTAGGACCTAAAGTCAGGTATGGGATTAAAACTACTTGCTATAAATTTACTCAAGCTTTTTACCATACTTATTTCGAGCAAGCTATGGAGTATGAGGAGTATGTTGCTCTTCATGGTCAAATAGCTGCCTTCTTAAAGCAGAAGTTTGAAGAAACCGATAACTCTTTATTGCAGGAAGAAATCGCGCCATATTTGGCAGCTCATAGTTCTGAGGCAGAAGACGAAGTAACTGCAAAAAATATGATTATACAATCTGCTAAGACCGCAGAGAAGTATGGGAATGATGAAGTTATAAATGCTGCGCTTTCGCGTTTGAAAGGGCTTGGCTCTTTGTCTACGGCAAATCTTGAAAGTATTTCTACTAATGAAAAGCTATCTGAAATGGCCGGTTTGCATAAGGATTTCGAAGGCGGGACGATTACAGTCAGTTCGGAGTACTCCAATACTCAGCAGCCGGAAGACTTTTATACAATAAGAAAAATTTTGGTTCAACTGTTTCATTCAGAAAAATATGCAAAATTAATCCTTACTGCTACTAATTATTTAGACAGATTTTCAGATGAACTGAGAGATTCTGAACTAATCCAAATAAATGCGATGATAGCGAAGGCACATATTGATTTGGGTAGTCCCGGCGATGCAAGCGACTATGTGCAGAATGCAATTGATTTGGCTGAAAAATCAGGCGACCCACAGTCACAATGTATTGCTTTTAATATTTCAGGTATTTACCTATTTAGCATAGGCAAAATTCGTGAAGCTCAAAATACGCTGGAGAAAGTAGCTAAGTTATCGTTGCAGTTACCTCCTGAGTTGCGTTTGCTTACCCTTTCTAATATTGCGCTTAGCATGAAAAATATTTCTCCGGAAATAGCCGGCAAATACTTTAATGCAGCCAGAAAATTAGCTTCTAATCTTAATTTTCAAGACTTCGCAAATGATATACTCGGTGGGTATAATTGATAGAGCTTTTTTGTAGTATAAATATTTACTAAATTTGTAGCTACTATGCTTGTATCTTTTAAATAATAGAACCGTATAAGCATTTTAAAAAGAATATATTTAGGAAATCAGAATTTGAATAAGTACATATCACTTTTCGTTTTTATATTTGCAGTTTCTTTGATTATTTCTTGCGGAAGTGCAGCAAATAAAGATAGAGTTCAGACTGCTGAGGATGCTTTTAAAAGAGGAATGGAGTATTTTGAAGACGAGGACTGGATAGAAGCAAAAGCTATGTTTGACGTAGTGCGCTTGCAGTACCCAACTAGTGAGTATGCGGACGATGCTCAGTTCTATCTTTCTCGCATCAGCGAAGAAAGAGGCGAGTACATCATGGCTGCGTTTAATTATAACAGAATACGTAAGCTTTATCCTTCCAGTGATTATGCCAAAATTGCACTCTATAAGGCTGCTGACAGTTACTATAAACTTTCACCACAGTTCGAAAGAGATCAGGAATACACTGTTAAAGCTATCGAATCTTTCCAAGAGTTCCAATATCTGTACCCTGATCAAGACAGTGTATACAGCGAAGTCTCCGGTAAAATCAATGAACTGAGAGAAAAGCTTGCCCATAGAGAGTACTTTACTGCTACTCTGTACCGCAAGTTAAATGCTCCCTTAGCTGCTAAGATTTACTTCGATAGAGTAATTAACGACTATGATGATTCTGAATACTACGAACCTGCTTATTTTGGGAAAATTGAAGTTATGGCTGAAATGGAAAAATATGATGAAGTTATTTCTTTAGGCCAGCTTTACTTAAAACTATTCAACAAGGAATCTCACAGAGAGAGGGTGCAAGAGCTTACCGATGAAGCTATAGCCAAAAAGAAATAGTTTGTTTCTTTCAGGTGAGGTTACTAAAAATATTAAAAAAACGGCTGCTCAATATTTTGAAAGTTTGAGCAGCCGTTTTTTTATGTCATCCGACATATTTTATTTATATAACTCTATATACTTAAATATCTTTTTTTCTAATCCGCCAATAGAGATACATGGGTAATTTATTCTGTATTCTCTGTCCTTGTATTCATAATAAAAACTTTCGTATTGAGGATTAATTTTTACTTTAATTCCATTGCCTGTATCTTGTACGTTGATAAAAATTTGAATATGATTTGGCAGCACTGATACTCCGTCTTTTTCATGGGAATTACTAATAAAAGCCATTTGTTCGTTTTGTCCACAGTCGCAATAAAAGTTATCCATCATCTGCTGCGCGCGAAATTCTCCAAGCTCCATTTTATATGAAATTATAAGTCCCGAAGTTTTGTCTATTTTATCAACAGCATAATTCTCTTCAACAAAAAAGTCAACAACAGCTGACCACACCTTATCATAAGTTTTGTCAAAAGTCTGAGTATTTTCTACTATTATTGCTTTCGGTTTAGAGTATTTAGGATAAGTTTCACAAGCACTAAGCCCTATCAAGGCTAACAAACTAACAAAAAGAATATTTTTCATAATTATTACCTAAGATTCTTAAAAAAATAAAGGTAATTAATAATAATCTTATATCTAGGAAAACTTTACGAAGAGGTAAAGATTTACGATTAAAATTACTGTTGAAACTACTCCACTACATTTTTTTCAGCTACTCTGAGCTTAGCGCTGCGTGCGCGTGGATTTAGTAGTAATTCTTGCTCACTTGGGAGCATAGGTCTTGGTGTTAATAGTTTCAGTGGTGGCGTGTTACTAAGCACGTCAAAGTCAGGGAGTTGTCTGTTTACTTTAGGCAGTTTGGAATGCTCTTTAAATATATTTTTTACTATCCTGTCTTCCAGGGAGTGGTAGGAGAGTATCACTATCCTGCCGCCCGGTGCCAGCATTGGTATGATGCCTTTTAGAGTGTCTTCCAGCACTTTTAATTCCTGATTGACAGCTATGCGGATAGCCTGAAAAACGCGGGAGAGAGCCTTGAAATGCAAAGCTTTCGGCACTCGCTCTTCCACTGCTTCCCGCAGGTCGAAGGTAGTATTCATTGTGTTGGAGTTTCTTCTTTGCATGATGCTACTGGCGATTCTGCGAGCCATTGGCTCTTCGCCGTAATTTTTAAGTATGTCGATTAATTCGGGTTCGGAGACGGAAGATAACAGGTCCCCTGCTGTTAAACCAGTATCGCCAAATCTCATGTCGAGTTTGGAATTCACTCTGTAGCTAAGTCCGAGAGAGTCTGTGTCTAACTGCTTTGAGGAAACGCCAAGATCCAACAAGAGACCTGATATTTGCCCCCTAATTTCATCGAAGCTACAGACTTTGGAATAGCAGTAATTATATAAACGGAGACGACCCGAGGTTCCTCTTTTAAGTTCAGCATCGAATCGAGCATTACAATGTTCGATAGCGGTGCTGTGTTTGTCAAAGGCAAATAAATTCCCCCCAGAATCTAGCCTCTGCAAAATCTCGGCTGCATGCCCACCACCTCCGAGCGTTCCGTCTATATAAATACCATTTGTGTCTGTAACCAGAAAATCTATAGTTTCTTTTAGCATTACCGGAAGATGATAATCATACTCCGCTACCATGCTTTTGTCAATTCGCGTTTTGCCTGACTTGTGCTGTGATGATTTTTTTTTTGCCATTATGCTTCTCCCATCACAGTGCCTGAAACTTCTTCATAGCTGATATCTTCGCTATCTAAGTACTTGTCAAACTCATCAGGATCCCAAAGTTCGATATGGTCACCCATTCCGCAAATCAATACTTTTTTGTCTATTTCTGCATATTCCAAAAGTTTTTTTGGAACAGTAATTCTTTGCTGGCTATCTAAATTGACTTCCTCAGACCACATTAGAAGCATCCTTAGGAATCTTCTGTTTTTAGGGTCGTATTGGTTTAGGGATTCGAACTTTTCTTCATACTTCTTCCATTCGTCGAGAGGATAAGCTTCGATGCACTTATCCTTACCACGTGTGACTGTAAAGGTGCCATTAGCTTCAGGAGATATTCCTTTGCGCATTTTGGCGGGTATGTTGACCCTTCCTTTGCTATCTAAAGAGTAAAGTTCTTGTCCTTTGAAAAAAGCCATAATCTAATTGTCAAATTTGTTAGCCGGCACATTTGTGGAATTATATGGGTGCTTAACCCACTTTGCCCCACATCGATGTATGCAAATAACACAAATCACCACTTTATTAGAAAAAAAGTTCTTAGAAATTTTGAAAAATACTTATCCACTATAAAATGTCGGAATTCTTGCAAAAATAAGCCGATTAATCATTTCTATTGACATTATTGTTTGTTTGCAAAAATTGACTATGAATATAATGACATATAGGGTTTTGTTTTTGGCACAATTTTTACTGAATACTCTTTCAGGGCGTTGTTCGTCTTTACTTACATATACTCTTTTTGTATAATATTTTTGGGCTATTAGCATGGCAGTGGGAAGAAAGAATAAGAACCAGCTTACAGACAGGCAGAGAGAGATTTTAAACTTTATCAAGCGTGTGATCAGGAGGGATAATATGCCTCCTACTATAAAGGATATATGCAATGAGTTTGGCTTTGCCTCCACAAATGGTGTGCATCAGGTGCTAACCGTACTTGAAAAAAAAGGATATATAAAGAGAATCGCCAAGGGGGCTTCCCGCGGTATTAAAATTATCAAAAAAGCCGGAAGGAAAACAACTGAAGAGGTGGCTATTAAGCACACTGAGGGGCTAAAGTTGTACAACACACCTAAAGAATTTACAGAAACTGCGATGGCTGTAGATAAGACATACTTCGGAATATCCGATAGCGCTATTGCTGTTTTTGTGATTGATAAGTCTATGCTCCAAAAAGGACTAAATCCCGGAGACGTAGTAATTGCAGATAAGGCTGTCGAAATTGCCAATGGGAAGTTGGTAGCAGCAAAAATAGGAGAAAGGTATATAATCAGAGAGTACGTAAGCAACTTATTTGGTTTCGAGCTTCACCCTGCAGGCAAAGGCTTTGCTGTAATAAATGGCGATGTCGAAACTGATTTGCAAATATTGGGGGTGATTGTGGGCAAGCTAAGTAAAATCTAAGCAAGTGTGGGAGAGATTCCCATATTTAAATATATAAATAAAATAAGTGGGTAGGTTTCCCTCTGCTTTTATTTGAAATACTTACAATTTCAGTGTGAGGTGGGGGAGATGCTCTAATTTTTTTATTTTGATAGCCTTGTCTAATTATTTAAGTCTATACAAAGAAATAGTACTATATGATAAGTATAGAAATTCTATGGAATGCTATTACATTTAGCTAACACTTTTCTTGATACTATTTTCTGATTATTCTCAATATTTATTGATAATCTTCTTCTTTTTATCCCTGACTATGTATTTATGATTTCCCTATTGTTATTTATAAAGCACTGATGATGGTGTATATCCTCCAAAACTAAGAACTAAGCATTACGAATATGCAGAACTCTTAATAATCTTACGCAAGGCTAAACTCTGAACAAGAAATAAAAGAAGAAATAATTCATATTGAGCTTCTGGTTAGAAACGGAATGTATTGATTTTCAGGGACTTATGAGATGCCGTGAAAAACTGTTTAATATTCGGTTTCTGTATATAAGATGTGGATATTTGCAAAAAATTTTGTTAATTTGGGAACGGGGATTACACACTTTCCCATACTGATTTAAAAAGCAATCTCAATATACAACATTTATACATTTTTTTACGTTTAGGAGTTCCTTGTATGAGTCAGAAAGTATATGCAACTATTGATGGAAACGAGGCAGCTGCTTATACGATGTACCGTGTGAACGAGGTATGTGGTATATACCCGATTACACCGTCATCTAATATGGGCGAATGGGCTGACGAATGGGCTGCGAAAGGTATCAAAAACATTTGGGGCAATGTGCCTGTAGTTTGCGAAATGCAAAGTGAAGGTGGTGCAGCAGGTGCTGTTCACGGTTCTTTGCAGGCAGGTGCTTTGACTACAACATTTACAGCATCTCAAGGTTTGTTGTTGAAAATACCGAACATGTACAAAATCGCAGGTGAATTGACACCAACTGTGTTTAATATCACTGCTCGTTCTTTAGCTACTCATGCACTTTCCATTTTTGGTGACCACAGTGACATCATGGCTGCAAGAGCGACTGGTTTTGCATTTATCGGTGCTTCTTCAGTGCAGGAAGTAATGGATATGGCACTGATTGCGCAAGCATCTACATTAGAGTCTCGCGTTCCTTTCTTGCACTTCTTTGATGGTTTCCGTACTTCTCACGAAGTATCTAAAATTGAGCTTATCAGCGATGAAGTGATGAAAGAAATGATAAACGATGATTTGGTATCAGCTCACAGAGACAGATCTCTTTCTCCTGATCACCCGGTTATTCGTGGTACTGCTCAAAATCCTGACGTTTTCTTCCAAAATAGAGAAACAGTTAATAAATACTATGAAGCTTGCCCTGATATAGTACAGAAACAAATGGACAAATTTGCTTCTCTTACAGGCAGACAGTATAAATTAATGGAATACTATGGCGCGCAAGACGCTGAAAGAATTATTGTGGTGATGGGTTCTGCTGAGCAAACTGTTCGCGAAACTATTGACTACTTAGTAGCTAAAGGCGAAAAAATTGGTTTGGTTCACGTAAGAGTTTACCGTCCGTTCGACATCAAACGCTTTATGGAAGTTCTTCCTGCTACTACTAAATCTATTGCAGTATTGGATAGAACTAAAGAGCCGGGCGCTGTAGGCGAACCGCTTTATAATGACGTGCTTAATGCTATCTTTGAAGGAATCAATACAGGCTATGGTAAATTAGCAGGTTTCCCTAAAGTAGTAGGCGGTCGTTATGGTCTTTCTTCTAAAGAGTTCACTCCTGCTATGGTAAAAGGTGTTTATGATAACTTGAGCTTAGCTGCTCCTAAAAATCATTTTACTATTGGGATTAAGGATGATGTTTCTCATACTTCTTTAGAATATGATAATACATTTGATATAGAAAAAGATAATGTAATCCGTGCTTTATTCTTTGGTTTGGGTTCTGACGGTACTGTGGGTGCTAATAAAAACTCAATCAAAATCATTGGTGAAAACACTGATAACTATGCACAGGGTTATTTCGTATATGACTCTAAAAAAGCCGGTTCTTTGACTGTATCTCACTTGAGATTTGGTCCTGAACCTATTCGCTCTGAATATTTAGTTTCTTCTGCAAACTTTATCGCTTGCCATCAGACTGTATTTTTAGAAACTTACAATATGTTGGACAGCATTGTAGAAGGTGGTACTTTCTTGATTAACATCCCTGGCGATTCTGCTGAAGTGTGGAATAAACTTCCAAAAACTACACAGCAGATTATCATCGATAAAAAAATCAAACTATATGCAATAGATGCTCAACAAGTAGCTGAAAACTCAGGCATGGGTCGCAGAATTAATACTGTGATGCAAGTATGTTTCTTTGCTATCTCAGGTGTGTTGAAGCGCGACGAAGCTATCGCAGCTATTAAAGATTCTATCAAGAAAACTTATGGCAAAAAAGGCGACGAAATCGTTAACATGAACCTTAAAGCAGTTGATAACACTTTGGAACACTTGCATGAAATCGAAGTAAAAGATACTGTTACTTCTAACTTCGACATCAATAATTCAGTTTCTGACAAAGCACCTGCTTTTGTTAGAGATACACTGTCTTTATTGATTGCAGGCAAAGGCGATGACGTTCCTGTAAGTGCTTTCCCGACTGATGGTACTTTCCCGACTGGTACTTCCCAATGGGAAAAACGCTCTATCGCTTTGGAAATTCCGGTATGGGACGAATCTATTTGTATCCAGTGCGGTAAATGTTCTATGGTATGCCCTCACGCTGCTATTCGTATCAAAGCTTATGACACAGCAGTATTGGACAATGCTCCTGAAACATTCAAATCAGTAGACTCTACAGATAAAGCATTTAAAGGCATGAAATACACAGTTCAAGTTGCTCCTGAAGATTGTACAGGTTGTGGCGTTTGTGTGGAAGTGTGCCCTGCTAAAAATAAATCAAATACAGCATTGAAAGCTATCAATATGGCTCCTCAGCCGGCTATCCGTAAATCTGAAGCTGCTAACTGGGAATTCTTCTTGAATATTCCTGATGTAGATAGAGCTGCTATCAAAGTTGATGCTATCCGCCAGCAACAGATGCAAAGACCATTATTCGAATTTAGTGGTGCTTGTGCAGGTTGCGGTGAAACTCCTTACGTTAAACTTGTTTCTCAGTTGTTTGGTGACAGAGCTGTAGTAGCAAATGCCACAGGTTGCTCTTCAATCTATGGTGGTAACTTGCCGACTACACCTTGGACATTTGACCAAAACGGTCGCGGTCCTGCTTGGTCTAACTCATTGTTTGAAGATAACGCTGAGTTTGGTTTAGGTTTCCGTCTTGCAATCGACAAACAGGACAGCATGGCTCAAGAGCTATTAGTAGCTTGTGCTAATGAAGTTGGTCAGGATTTAGTTGATGCAATCTTAAATGCAGATCAAAAAGACGAAAAAGGAATCAAAGAACAAAGAGATAGAGTTGCTGCACTTAAAGATAAGTTAGCAGGAAGTGATAAATACGAAGCTAAACGCTTGCTTACAGTAGCTGATTATTTAGTTAAAAAATCAGTTTGGATTATCGGTGGTGACGGTTGGGCTTATGATATCGGATATGGTGGATTGGATCACGTTATTGCTACAGGTAAAAACGTAAATATCCTTATATTAGATACAGAAGTTTACTCTAATACAGGTGGCCAGACTTCTAAAGCTACTCCGCTTAGTGCTATCGCAAAATTCTCTGCAGGTGGTAAAGCCACTCGTAAGAAAGATTTAGGCATGATGGCAATGAGCTATGGTAGTGTTTATGTAGGTGCTGTTGCATTAGGTGCAAACGACACTCATACATTGAAAACGTTCATCGAAGCAGAAGCTTATGACGGACCTTCAATCATCATGGCTTACTCACACTGTATCGCTCATGGTATTGATATGTCTTCACCATTGAAACATCAAAAAGCAGTAGTAGACTCAGGTCAATGGTTGCTTTACAGATATAATCCGACTTTGGCAATGGAAGGCAAAAATCCATTTAAATTAGATTCTAAACCTCCAAAAATGGATGTGAAAGACTTTATGAATATGGAAAACCGCTTCAGAATGTTAACAAAATCTAAACCTGAAGTAGCTGCTAAATATTATGAAATGGCACAAAATAATGTCACAGAAAGATATGAAATGTACAAATATTTAGCTGATAGGGATTAATTTTAAAAATTAATGCAAGATAGTTAAATTAGCGGGCAATATTTTTCATATTGCCCGTTTTTTTATTATAGTGATTAAATCTATTTACGTAATAAATTAGAGGTTTACTTATGAATCTTAAAACAAGCTATCTTGGTATGGAATTAAAAAATCCTTTAGTGGTGTCTGCAAATCCTCTTTCTGAATCTATTGATAATATCAAGCAGATGGAAGATGCCGGAGCTGCCGCAGTAGTTCTTTACTCTTTATTTGAAGAGCAACTTACTTTAGAGCAAAAAAGTATGTACTATCACACAACTCATGGTACAGAAAGCTTTGCTGAAGCTCTTTCTTACTTTCCGGAACCGGAAGAGTACAAACTCGGACCTGATGAATACCTAAATCATATCAAAAAAGCAAAAGATGTGGTAGATATACCTATAATAGCATCTCTTAATGCCTCTTCACCCGGCAGCTGGGCAGAATATTCAAAACAGATGGAAGATGCCGGAGCAGATGCTCTCGAGCTGAATATCTATAATGTACCTACAGAATTTGGATTAGAAGCAGCAGATGTGGAAAATTCATATTTAGATATTTTAAAATCAGTCAAATCTCATGTAAGCATTCCGGTAGCCTTAAAGCTAAGTCCATACTATTCTAATATGGCAAATGCAGCTAAGAAGTTTGATGATGCCGGAGCAGATGCTTTAGTATTATTTAATAGATTTTACCAACCGGATATTAATCTGGATGAATTAGAAATAGAGCCAAATATTGTTCTGAGCGATTCATCAGAAATAAGACTTGCTTTGAGATGGATTGCTATATTAAAATATAGACTCAAAGCTGATTTCGCTGCTACAGGTGGTGTGCACACTGCGGAAGATGTACTAAAACTTATGATGGTAGGTGCAAATGTAACTATGATGAGTTCTGCCATTTTCAAATATGGAATTGGCCATCTTACTACTGTATTAAATGATATACAAACATGGATGAGCGTCAAAGAATACGAATCTATAGTGCAGATGCAAGGTAGCATGAGCAAAGAGAAAGCAAAAGATGCTACAAAATTTGAAAGAGCACAGTACATGAAGGCATTAACAAACTACAACGTTGCATTATAGCTTAAATCTGAAATAAAATTATATTTTCGGAAAAAAAGGCATATAGATATTTGTTTTTTTCTTAGATTTAAATACACACAAATCTACAAATAGGAAAAACACAAAATAGACTGTATGCCTTTTTTTATTGAGCAAGCTGATGTCAAAATCATTGCTAATAATTAGGGCATGCTTAACTGTTATAAGATAAAAACATATTCATTAGAATAACTTTATTGATAATAAACTGCTTGACTTTAGTAGCTTTTTTGCTAACTTACAAGTTAAGTCTTCATAAGTTCTTAAGTTAAATAAACAAGTAAGAAGGTTTTAAAATCCAGATGGAACAAAAAGTAGAATACCTCCAGGAGGTAACGATAAGGTTCGCCGGAGACTCAGGGGACGGTATGCAACTTAGCGGTACACAGTTCTCTAATACGTCCGGTATTGTAGGTAATGATGTTAATACATTTCCTGATTATCCATCAGAAATTCGCGCCCCGGAAGGCACGCTTTACGGAGTAAGTGCTTACCAAATTCAATTTGGTTCTAAAAAAATTAATACTCCGGGTAGTGAGATAGATGTGCTTGTAGCAATGAATGCATCTTCTCTTAAAGTGAATCTTCCTCAAATCAAAAAAGGTGGAATCATTGTTTGCAATACTGCCGGTTTCGGTAAGAAAAACTTAGAATTGGCTAAGTATGATGTAAATCCTTTGGAAAATGGTGATCTTGCGGACTTCAAAGTCTATGCTATCGACATGACAGAAGAAGTAAAAAATATATTAGCTGAATCCGGTATGTCTTCCAAAAACATAGCAAGAACTAAAAATATTTTTGCTCTTGGTGTTACTTATTGGTTGTTTGACAGACCGTTAGAACCAACTGAAAAATGGTTGCACACGAAATTCGGCAAAAAACCGGATATTTTGGATTCAAACCTTAAAGTATTAAAAGCAGGCTTTGATTATGCTAAAGCCAGTGATAAATTCGATACTCAATATCAAATTAAAAATGCCAATCTGAAAAAAGGTTTCTATCGTAATGTTACAGGAAATAATGCAGTGGCTCTTGGTTTAGTAGCTGCATCCCAAAAAGCGAATTTACCTCTTTTCTTAGGTTCATATCCTATTACGCCTGCTACAGAAATATTACATTTTCTTTCTGAGTATAAAAACTTTGGCGTAAAAACTTATCAGGCAGAAGATGAAATCGCAGGTATATGCTCTGCTATTGGTGCCTCTTATGGTGGCAACCTTGCTGTAACTACTACCAGCGGGCCAGGACTTTCTTTGAAAGTTGAGGCTATGGGCTTAGCTGTTATTTTAGAATTGCCTTTAGTAATCGTTGATGTACAGAGAGCAGGACCATCTACGGGGCTTCCTACTAAACCTGAGCAATCTGATTTGCTTATGGCGATGTATGGCAGACACGGCGAAGCTCCTATGCCAATCGTTGTTGCCAGCAGCGCTGCAGACTGCTTTGAAGCTACTGTAGAAGCTGCCAGAATTGCATTGGAATATATGACTCCTGTTATGTTAATGACTGATGGTTATATTGCTCAAGGTACTAACCCTTGGAGAATCCCTTCAATGGATGAAATACCTGACATAAAGGTTAAATTTGCTACTGACAAAGAAACTTTTGCTCCTTACAAACGCGACCCTGAGACTCTAGCTCGTATGTGGGCTATCCCGGGTACTGAAGGTTTAGAGCATAGAATCGGTGGTTTGGAAAAAGAAGATATTACAGGACTTGTTTCTCATGATCCTGAAAATCACGCAAAAATGATTAAATATCGTGCTGAAAAAGTAGAAAGAGTTGCTAACAGCATTCCTGAGCTTCACGTAGAAGGCGAAGAGTCAGGCGACTTGTTGATTTTAGGTTGGGGTGGTACTTATGGTGCTATCAAAGATG
The DNA here is from genome assembly GCA_963678775.2 of Kapaibacterium sp. (SeqCode). Classification (GTDB taxonomy): domain Bacteria; phylum Bacteroidota; class Ignavibacteria; order Kapaibacteriales; family UBA2268; genus JBFHIJ01. The sequence goes on along the minus strand of CAXXGR010000004.1, from coordinate 32,615 downwards.
CATTTGATAAATTAAGAAGCGAAGGTAAAAAAGTTTCTTATGCTCACTTGCGTTATATCAATCCTTTCCCTAAAAACATGGAAGAAGTTCTTTCTAAATTTGACAGAGTGCTTTTGCCTGAGTTAAACACAGGTCACTTAGCTACTTTGATTCGCTCAAAATATTTGAGAGAAGTGATACAGTATAATAAAGTTTTAGGTACGCCGCTTAAAGCACATGAAATAGAAGATAAAGTAAATGAATTGTTACAGGAGGGCAAATAAGATGTTTACACATGTTGATGATATAGTAAATAAGCCCCATATTGGAACTTTAGAATATAAAGCTTCTGATTTCAAAGCCGGCATAGATGTACGCTGGTGTGCAGGTTGCGGTGGCTATGCAATATTGAGCCAAGTTCAAAAAATTATGCCTGAATTGGGCATACCAAAGGAAAAAATTGCATTTATTTCAGGTATTGGCTGTTCTAGTCGATTCCCTTATTATATGGATGTCTATGGTTTTCATTCAATCCATGGTCGTGCTTTGGCTATAGCTTCCGGGCTTAAGACTTCTCGTCCTGATTTATCTGTTTGGGTTGCTACCGGCGACGGTGACTGCATGAGTATCGGTGGTAATCACATGATTCACGCTTGCCGTAGGAATATGGATTTGAACATTTTGATGTTTAACAACGAGATTTACTCTTTGACTAAAGGTCAGTACTCACCTACTTCCCAACCGGGTCAAAAAACTAAATCTTCTCCTTTTGGAGTTGTTGATCATCCGTTTAATCCTCCTGCATTAGCTTTGGGTTCCGGTGCTACTTTCTTTGCTCGTGGCATTGATAAAGATCCTAAAGATTTGAAAATGCTTTTTGAAAGAGCTAATGCTCACAAAGGCGTTTCATTCTGTGAAGTATATGCAAACTGCGTTATCTTTAATAACTCAGCTTTCAATAACTTTTCTGACAAAGACCTTAGAGCGGAACACACTGTGCAGTTAGAACATGGCCAACCGTTAATCTTTGGCGTAAACAGAGACAAAGGTATCAAACTTGATGGCTTTACTCCTAGAGTTGTGTCATTGACTGATGGCTCTCACTCAGCAGATGATTTGATAGTTCATGATGAAAAAGATTCTACACTATCATTTATCTTAGCTAACATGACTTACAATTCTGATGTCCCTCGTCCATTCGGTGTATTCTTGGATATAGAAAAACCAACATACAGCGACTTAGTAGTTGACCAAATAGAAGCTACAAAAGCAAAATTGGGTGAAGGTGATTTGACAACACTAATGAAAGGCGAAGATTTCTGGGAAATCGGATAATCTCTCCTGATAGATAGATACTAAAAAAGGCAGTCTTTTAATAATAAAGGCTGCCTTTTTCTATGTGCTTTTTAGCCAAATCAAAATACCAATTTCCCCAAATCTACATTGCCCCCCGAAATAATAATTGCGATTTTATTTCCGGCAAACAGCTCTTTATTTTTCAGAACTATTGCTAAGGGAACGGCTGAAGATGGTTCTATAATAATTTTCATCCTTTCCCAAACAAGGCGCATTGCTCCTTTGATTTCTTCATCAGAGGCTGTGAATACTTCATCTACGTATTGCCTGATAATCTCAAAATTGAGCTGACCAAGGGATGTAAGCAAACCGTCGCAAATTGTATTCGGATTTATTGACGGAATAATCTTATCTGCAGCGAAAGAGCGAAAAGCGTCGTCTGCTCCCTCCGGCTCTGCTGCGTAAACTTTTATGCCGGGTTTGATACTTTTAGCTGCCAGTGCAGTGCCTGAAAGCAAGCCGCCTCCACCTACAGGAGCTATAATGCAGTCAAAATCATGTGCAGATTCCATTATCTCCAGAGTAGCTGTACCCTGACCACAGATAACGTTATAGTTATCATAAGGATGGATGAAGGTGTGTCCTTTATCTTCTATTACTTTGTCTAAAGTTGACTCTCTCGCTTCCAAAGTAGGTTCGCAGAAAACTATATCTGCACCGTAACCGGCTACTGCATCTTTTTTTACTTGCGGTGAATTATCAGGCATAACTATAGTTGCCGGAATGCCACGCATCTTAGCCGCAAGAGCCAGCGCTTGAGCATGATTTCCTGACGAGTGAGTCGCAACGCCTTTGCAGGCTTCATCCTGATTTAGAGAAAAAACTGCGTTGCAAGCTCCTCTAAATTTAAAGGCGCCTACTTTCTGGAAGTTCTCACATTTGAAGTGAATTTCTGCACCGCTGATATTATTTATTGTCTTGTTGGTAAGGAGCGGAGTGGCATTAACAAAAGAAGATATACGTGCTTTGGCAGCACGTATATCTGCAAAATTTGGAATTTTCATTGTCTTTGTACCTAAATCATTTCTTCTATTAGTTTCATACCTAAGGAAATTGCACCGTCCAGAGCAGTTCCTTTTGGTTTTACAAGTTTCAAATGATCGTACTTAGATATTTCATCTCTAAGAAGATTTGCCAGTAATGTATCTGCGTCTATGATGCCGCCCATAAGTGCAACCGGAACTGTTTTACCGTTGTACTGCTTAGCAAGAGTCAGTGGCAATTCGGAAAGGTGAATAGCGGATCTTTTTATAATATCCAGACACATTTCGTCTCCTTCTACTGCGCATTGCATAACGTGAGGCGTAAGCATATGATACTCGAAAGCTCTTTCTGCGTATGCCTTAACGATAGTTCTCGGGTTTTCTATGTCAATAGTAGGGTATAAGTTATCAATAACTTCTGTCATTTTAGTCGGTTTGCCTCTGCCGTCTAAAGCTCTTACAGCAGCGGTTAGACCTTCGCGACCAATCCATGCGCCACTGCCTTCGTCATCAAGTTCGATGCCCCAGCCACCTACACGTATGAATTTGCCTTTACCTTGCTTGCCAAGCCCGATCGAGCCCGTGCCTACAATAGTAATAACACCGTTTCCACCATCAAAAGCACCTTCTACTGCAAGCTCAGCATCACTTGTTACAACTAAGTCGTTGAAAGTCAAAGACTGACCGCGCGCAAGAGTGCGGAGTAAGTGCTGAGACCTTTTCTTTTCTTCTTCAAGCCAAACGCCTGCCAAACCAACTACAACAGCATCTAATTCGGATGCTTCAATTTCTGCTTTGTTGCATAGCTCTACTATAACATTTAGTGTGCGTTCGCAAGATTCGCCTACTCCAACCGCACCTATACGAGTGGTGCCGGCTTTTGCCGTAGAGATTACTTTACCTTCTCTATATAGGACACCGCGAGTGTGAGTGCCACCGCCATCAATACCAATTATAGTATAATCATTGCTTGTGTTCGCCATCAAAAATATCCAATAAGAATTTTTAGAACTTTAATTTTCAAACTGCATAAAATGTTACAATTACTGTGCCAGTAATAAGCAAATTAAATCCTGTTATGCCATGTAATATTACGGAAAAAAGTATATCTAAGTATGATATGTGGCAAGTTAGTTTAGTTTGCCAGCACTTGCAATTATTTGTTATTCAATGACTTGTAAGGGATGAAGATGATGAGTGGATAATCTATAAAATCTATGTGCAGTGTGTGTATTTTAAATTGACAACTGATATTTTCATATTTCTTTTGAATTATAAATATCAGCAATAGTCGCTCAGTACAGGTGATATAGAGGTATAATTACGGGGTAAAAACTAAGCCCCGACCTTATAATTAAGTGCGGGGCTGAACCCAATTACTTTACTTCTACTTCGATAGTAATTTTAGCAAAAGCTTTTTTGGTGTTATTACCCGGAGGCATTAGGATATATTCAACTAAGTGCTTACCGGATTTGAGATATTCACCCGGAATTTCATCGCTGAATGGCGATTCTATACCTTCAGAGTTTACTTCCATTCCCATCATCTTCCCGTCTAACTGAGTCAATAGCCATGCGCTATGCACTAATGCCGATTTCTCGTCAAATGTTATTTCCACAGGGATAGTTTCGTCAGCAGATATTGTAAGTTTTGTGCTGGTAGGTTTAACTAATTTGAATGCAAAGTCAACTTTGTAATTTGGATCTTTTGCTTTTAGTTTTAGTATGCTTTTTTCGTTGTAATTATTATAATCTATCGCAATAATCTTTCCGATTTTGTCTAAGAGTAAAAGATAAGCCATCTTATCATCAAAACTTTTTTCTCTTATATATGCAATTATATTGTCCTTTTTGACTGTTTCAACTGCGTCTTTTTCACCCGGATCCAGTTCGTCCAAAAGTGAATTGAAGGCTTTGATGTTTGCTTCTTTTTTCAGTGAGAAGTCAGATTTTATGCTGTTTAGAAACAAGTTGTTAGAAAACATAGATTTCAGATTGCCGACTCTGCTCAGTTCACCTTTATAATCTATTACGATTGTGTTCTGTCTTGACTCAGATTGATATTCAGGAGTTGACTGATCGATGATTAGTGCGGCATTATAAATTTTTGCATCTGATACAAGCGGAAGATATTTACTTGTTAAAACTTCAGCTTCAAACCTGTGTTTGTACATTTTGGCTACTATTTTTTGCATTTCTTTGCTGTCCTTTTCCGAAGGGTGTACTTTTGGAGTCGGAGCAGCGAACATATCTTCGTTACTTTCTTTATCCAGCTGAGCTTGAATAATATCTGTAAAGGTGCTAAGCATTAGTTCGAGCACTTCCTCTTCGTTATATTTTTCCTTTTCGCCTGAGTCTTTTGTCTCAGGTATTTCCACTTCAAACTTACCAGTATATTCTATCTTTTGAACTTTACCTGCATCATCTGTAGTAACTAAGAAGCCTGATTTATCGCCAAACATCTCACTTCTTACAAAGTACCATTTGTTACCGCTTTGGTAATAGCCTTTAGAAAAAGCCTGACGGTCAAAAGCAGAGAGCATAGTCTGGAAGGAAAGAGCATCTTCATCTGTTTTTAGAGAGAAACTCTTTTTTATAGATGAGATAAATTCTTTAGTGGTCGGTATCATTGACATGTCAATATCTATCGGTGTTAGTTTGTTTCCTTGTTTTAAAAAGAAGATAGAAGTTAGGTTGCCGCCCCAGCTGTTATTGCTTAAGTTGTAGCCCAGTTGTGCTTCCATAAATAGAGCGTCTGAAATCTTGAGTAATGCACCATCCACGATTATAGTTTCCGAGTGCTCTTTAGTTGACTCTAGATATTTGATGATATCTTCATTAGTAGAAGCTACCATTCTACCGGTGATAATAGGTAAAATCATTATTGCCAAAGCAAATAATAAAAGTTCTTTTGTTTTCATTTCATTCCGAAATAGATTTATAGATTTGTATTTAATTTTAGACCCAAATAAATGAGTATAATTCTGAGACTGAAAGTTAAATACAATATAATATATAAAAACTAATATTCGCATATTCCAATTACAAATTCAGGGTTTGCCTGTAGAATGCGTGCTTAAACAAAAAAAATCTCTATTCCCGTATGAAGAGAATAGAGATTTGTAGTAAAAAATACTATTGTTATACATTATTATATAAGCATATCTGATAAATCTATCAAATACTTCCAAAGTTCTTTCTTTTTAGACCAAGTGTCTTTTAGCGGGGTGTACTGTATTTCATGATACTTTCTGCCGACCATTACATCTGTCTTGCCGTCTATCAAAGCATTTACTGCCTCTAAGCCTAAGTGGCTGGCGAGCACTCTGTCACGAACAGTTGGGCTGCCACCACGCTGAATGTGACCAAGTATAGTAACTTTAGGGTTTATGTCATACTTTTCTTGAAGTACTGAAGCCATTTTAGTGGCACCGCCATTTTCATCACCTTCGCCAACTATTACTATCGTGCGGCGAGTTTTGCCTTGCTTGAGTATTCTTTGATACAAAATATCCATGTTAGTCAGAGATTCCGGAACTGCTATGAACTCTGCACCGGTTGCAATACCGACATCCATTGCTATAAAGCCCGCATGCCTGCCCATTACTTCTATCAGGAACACTCTTCCGTGCGAGTCAGCAGTGTCTCTGATTCTGTCGATAGCTTCTGCAGCAGTATTTAATGCAGTGTCATATCCGATAGTATAATAAGTGCCGTATAAGTCATTATCAATAGTGCCGGGTGTGCCTACAATCGGAATGCCATGCTCTTCCCATAGTGCGTGAGCGCCCTGGAAAGTACCGTTACCACCGCAGGCGATGATGCCTTCTATGCCGGCTTCGCGGATGCTGTCCGCAGCAGCAGCTCTCCCTCCGGGATTCATAAATTCTTTTGAGCGGCTGGTTTTTAATATAGTGCCACCACGCGCGATTATGTTAGCAGTTTCTTTTCTGCCTAACTTTTCAAAATTACCTTCTATCATGCCTGAAAACCCGCCTATAATGCCGTAGATTTCCAAACCTCTGGAAAGGGCGGTGCGGACAGCTGCTCTAACGTGAGCATTCATACCGGGAGCGTCGCCCCCACTTGTCAAAATCCCAATTCTTTTCATTTGCGTGTAATCTGATTAGTGTACCAACATGACCATTAATAATTCATCCTAATTTACAATAATTGATATGAATATCAAATAATAATTTAGAAGCTAAATATAGCTGCAAATAGGCATTCGCTTAAGTCATTACACGCTCTAACGTAGACTGAATTGTCCATAATTTTACGAGTAAGGATTAATTCATCGCCAAAACTGCATTCTTGTTTGAACTCGATTTCAAATGTTTTTAGTTTCTTTTCAAAGTAATCCTTAGGCAAGGCATCAAGTGCAAGCTCCACATATCTTTCGTTATTCATGTGGCCGTTTATATCAATGTCGCAGTGCCTTACAGTTTTAGAAAAAACAAAATCTGTATCTTCTAATATTTCTATCTTGCGGGGGATTTCGTCCACAACGCTTTCGTCAATAAATGTTGTTTCGTAATCTGTAATAACTCTCGGGCGTTGGGGTCTTCGTGATTTTTCATCAATAATTAGCCAAAGAGCAGTTGCCCTTGCTATAGTTATGTTTTCTGATTCGAGCAGATAGTCACGCTTGAAAAAGATTTTTTCCAGACCTTTTGCCCATGTGGAGAATTGCAGAGTATCTTCAAAAAAAGCGTCATTTTCCCAATTTACTTTAATTCGAGAGATTACCCAGATAAGCCCTTTGCTTTCCATTCGGTAAAATCCATAGCCATATTCTTCTGCATTTTTATATGCTCCGTCCTGCATCAGATTAAAGAAGCTGCTTAGCTTCAAGCGCCTGAGGTAGTCTGCCTGATGGGCAGAGACTTCTGTACGGGTTTTAAGTTTAGTGTGCATATCATTCTCAATTTGTCAATTTGCGATAATATGATATAAGACACTTTAGTGAGAATTGCAAATTTATATTTGGTGTAGATATTGAAGTGATAGTTTATGTTTTATTTGTAGGTGAATCTATCGAACGATGTATGAGTAAAAATGATTTTAAAATTGCATATTATGCAAAAAAAAAAAATAAAACCTTGCACAATTAAATACAATGCTGTATATTTAAGCGAGCTCAGATAACAGAAAAGATAAGATTAATATACGTAGTTTGTATTAATCTAAAGAGGGCTAAGCAAGTGGCCGCTTGCTTAGCCCGGTTGTTTCCACTATTCAATAAAGGTTATTGAATAGCTTGTTTTACTACTTTACAAGAGGTTTTTGTTATGAAATTATTTCATACCTTGCTTGCTGTGCTGCTTTTCGTAGCTATCGTTTCTATTGATGCCAAAGCTGAGGATTGTCCGGAAGGATATGAGTATGGGGGTGTTATGAAAATTATGGATCTTACAGATTGCTGTGAGTTATGGGCAGAATACTGTTGGATGGATCAATATCCTGGAACTGACTTGACATGGCCAAAAATTCACATCAATAAATGGTTATTTGTGACTGATGATCCGGAATGCAATATCGAAGAAGCTCATGACAAATTGTTGGAAAATATTGATTTAGCTATGCAAAAAGCTGCTGAAATAATTCTTCCTGATATAGAGAATGGCGAATATATTAATACAATGTTTATATCTTTATGCAGTGATGAAATACATTATAATAATACTGTAACAGATATTACTACTGCTAGTTGTATTACTGACCCATATTTGATGGATTCATGGGAAGATGGTCAATATTCCATGGCTTATACCTCAACTCCTTGTAGTCCTGATGCAGGTACGTGTAAATACGTTTATAAATTATGTTACAAAGTAGATGAATATGGATTATTAAATTTGCATGCTGAGTATGATTCAGTAGAGAAAATTATAGATGGAATTTGTCCTGAATCTAAACAATTAAGTGAATTACTTGGCGGTCGCTGGGTAAACTGTCATGTTATTTGTGAATAAAATTTATAATAAAATGCAAGGTATTAATAGCCATACTGTGGCATATAATGCCTTGCATTATTATTCTAGGAGCATTCTGATGAGAAGAATTATACTATTTACTTTTATGTTGATATTAACATCTGTGGCATACAGCCAGGAATTTGGCAAGCCAATATTTTGCACGGAAGAAGATAACCCATTTAGTTATTTAGCTTTAGATTCAGCGGGGACTCAATATTTCTATCGTTTTGCATCTTCACTTGCTCATGTATATGACCAGAAAGCAGATTCGCTAATTCCGCAGATGTATATTTCTATGCGAGATTCCGTATATGAGGTTCGCTATATTAGCGATTTAGTTTTTGGTAAAAAGTCAAAGCTTCAGATTGTAGTTCCGGCTATGAAAGGGTTCTCCGGTCAGGATTCAACTATTCACTATTTATATGTTGAGAATCAAGACTCCGCAATGTCTTGGCGATACACTTTAGGAGAATATTCAATAGCGTACCAAAAGAATATTTCAAAAGTGATTTATGCAGATAATAAATACTGGCTATTTGGCAATTACAAAAGGCTACTTACAATCGATGAAAATACATTAGAAATAGATTCTGTTATGCTTGGTGATGAAAAATACAAAATACCATATATTTTGCCTGCTTTAATAAATCAATACAAAAATGGCTTGCTTTATGTGACATTTGATAATAAATATTTGCATTATGTTTCGAGCGATGAATATTATTCTATAAGTATAGATTCTATAATTACTGAGCAGTATCCTGAATTTTATCATTTGAAATCTATCAAAATATTAGGTAACAAAGCATATATGCTTGATGTTACTACTGTCGTACTAATATTTGATTTGGATACTCATGAATTGGAAGTCTTTGACGTAGACAAAGGCATTTTGCATGAATTTTTAAAAGATGATAATCTTAATACAGATAGCTTTGCATCTGAAATAGAGGTTACAAACAACGGAGATATTTATCTTAGTTATATTAGTAATAGTAGACAAGAGTATAAAATGTTCTACATAGATGAGGATAGGAATCCTTCATTACCTTCCGCTCCGTATATGAATGAAGTAACAATGCTGATGCCAACACCATTTGGCTATTACTACTTGGCAGGGCAGTATGAAAATCCCGACTCTGATACAAACTGGGTAGCAGTGCCATACTATCCTAATGGAACATCTGTGGAAAGTGTACCGACAATGCTTGGTATGAAAGTAGCACCAAACCCTGCGATGCTCACCACCACAGTAGAATTTTATCTACGCCCGGACTTAGTAGACGATTTGAAATTCACAGTATATAACTATCTTGGTGGCGTAGTTGACAAATTAGACAGTGATGTAGAGTACGACAATGGTAGATTTTTTGCAAGTAAGCGAATAGATGTAACTAAGTATAAAACAGGCATCTATTATTTAGTAATAGATAACGGAGAGGAACAGAAAATGGTAGGTTTCGCAGTAAATTAGTAATATCATTACTACTAGAATGAGATATAGAGATAATAATCAGAAAACCCGTGGCAGTAAACTTTCACGGGTTTTCTGATTGAAAACTTAAATAAATATATTATGTAACTAAAAGCACATATAACTGTTTGTATGTAATATAATATACATTCACCCAAAAAAGGAGCATTCTGATGAGAAGAATTATACTATTTACTTTTATGTTGATATTAACATCTGTGGCACACAGTCAGCAATTTGGCAAACCAATATTTTGCACGGAAAAGCATAACCCATTTAGTTATTTAGCTTTAGATTCAGCGGGGACTCAATATTTCTATCGTTTTGCATCTTCACTTGCTCATGTATATGACCAGAAAGCAGATTCGCTAATTCCGCAGATGTATATTTCTATGCGAGATTCCGTATATGAGGTTCGCTATATTAGCGATTTAGTTTTTGGTAAAAAGTCAAAGCTTCAGATTGTAGTTCCGGCTATGAAAGGGTTCTCCGGTCAGGATTCAGCTATTCACTATTTATATGTTGAGAATCAAGACTCCGCAATGTCTTGGCGATACACTTTAGGAGAATACTCAATAGCGTACCAAAAGAATATTTCAAAAGTGATTTATGCAGATAATAAATACTGGCTATTTGGCAATTACAAAAGGCTCCTTACAATCGATGAAAATACATTAGAAATAGATTCTGTTATGCTTGGTGATGAAAAATACAAAATACCATATATTTTTCCTGCTTTAATAAATCAATACAAAAATGGCTTGCTTTATGTGACAATTGATAATAAATATTTACACTATGTTTCGAACGATGAATATTATTCTATAAGTATAGATTCTATAATTACTGAGCAGTATCCTGAATTTTATCATTTGAAATCTATCAAAATATTAGGTAACAAAGCATATATGCTTGATGTTACTACTGTCGTACTAATATTTGATTTGGATACTCATGAATTGGAAGTCTTTGACGTAGACAAAGGCATTTTGCATGAATTTTTAAAAGATGATAATCTTAATACAGATAGCTTTGCATCTGAAATAAAGGTTACAAATAACGGAGATATTTATCTTAGTTATATTAGTAATAGTAGACAAGAGTATAAAATGTTCTACATAGATGAGGATAGGAATCCTTCATTACCTTCCGCTCCGTATATGAATGAAGTAACAATGCTGATGCCAACACCATTTGGCTATTACTACTTGGCAGGGCAGTATGAAAATCCCGACTCTGATACAAACTGGGTAGCAGTGCCATACTATCCTAATGGAACATCTGTGGAAAGTGTACCGACAATGCTTGGTATGAAAGTAGCACCAAACCCTGCGATGCTCACCACCACAGTAGAATTTTATCTACGCCCGGACTTAGTAGACGATTTGAAATTCACAGTATATAACTATCTTGGTGGCGTAGTTGACAAATTAGACAGTGATGTAGAGTACGACAATGGTAGATTTTTTGCAAGTAAGCGAATAGATGTAACTAAGTATAAAACAGGCATCTATTATTTAGTAATAGATAACGGAGAGGAACAGAAAATGGTAGGTTTCGCAGTAAATTAGTAATATCATTACTACTAGAATGAGATATAGAGATAATAATCAGAAAACCCGTGGCAGTAAACTTTCACGGGTTTTCTGATTGAAAACTTAAATAAATATATTATGTAACTAAATGCACATATAACTGTTTGTATGTAATATAAAATACATTTACCCAAAAAGGAGCATTCTGATGAGAAGAATTATACTATTTACTTTTATGTTTATAATGTCAACTGTGGCATACAGCCAACAATTTGGCAAGCCAATATTTTGCACGGAAGACGATAACCCATTTAAAGAATTGACTATTGATTATCTATCAAGGAGATAAAATGCGTATATTTTTTACATTCATATGCTTAATAAGTCTTTGTATTTTGGCTAAATCTCAATCTTTTGATGAGGCTTATGAATTTAGAGATGGATTTAGATTTGAGAAAGCTTTTTTAGATTCAGCCTCTCAGTTGTACTTCTTTTCAACTGATGAGTTTGCAGTTGTTGATGAAAATAGTAAAACTTGGAATATTATTGATACATTCAAAACAGATACTAAATCTTATGAAATCAATTATATTCACCCGGTATTTACTCACTTTGGTAGTATAATCAATAAGACTTCTTTTTCAACAAAGGATAGTTCATATATTTGTTTTTTTAATAAAGATACTACAATAGTTATAAATGCATTACAGCTCAATCCTTATTTTAAATATAAAAATACATCAGGTTACAGCAACCATAAATTTTGGTTTAGCGGGTATTGGGATAATATTTACACGTTTGACGAGCAAACTTTGACATTAGACTCTTTGCCTCTCGATTCTGTTAATATTCATCAGTGGAATCTTTCACCTATGAATTTTCATCCTTATAAAGATGGTTTCATTTATCTTGGGCAATTTGTCAATAAAATTTACTACTATTCTGAAAATGAAAAATGGCAAATTGATTTAGACTCTATTGTTGTAGCAAGAGATTTAGAATGGATTTCTACAAAAGAGATGGATTTTGATGGCAAACGTCTACTTCTCTCCGGTTGGAAGCAAAGAATTGGAATCTTTGATATTGAATCATGGGATTTTAACGTAATAGATTTAACTAAAACCAATTTGCTAATAGACAATCCTGATGTTTTGGTTGTAGATAGCATTTATTACTTAGAACCTAAAGCTAATTTTGATTGTCAGGGAAATATTTATGTCTCTATACACACTTTATCTAAGGGAGTAGTTAAGTATAAGCAAATAGATAATCTCACTTTCGAACATCTGGAGCATAAAGATTTTAGCGTTGTATATAAAGTACAAAACTCAGGACGCAACACTAACTGGTATTCGGGTTTATTTGAAGAGAATGGCAAAACATATTACAAAGCAGTAGAATACTTTCCAGAAGGCAACTCTATAGAAGCGTTTCCGACTATAGTACCAATAAATGTATATCCTAATCCGGCTACAACATATACTAATGTAAAATTTTATCTGAAACCATCAACTCGGTCTAAAGTAAAGTTTAAAATATACAACTATATGGGGCAGTTAATCAAAGAACTTGATAATGAAATGGAATACGATGAATCAACTGCGTTTGCTATAAAACGCATAAATACATTAAATATGAAAACAGGTATGTACTATTTGCTTGTAGATAATGATTCACAAAAGCGTTTATTCGGTTTCGCAGTAAATTAGCCGTATCATTACTACTAGAATGAGATATAGAGATAATAATCAGAAAACCCGTGGCAGTAAACTATCACGGGTTTTCTGATAGATATATATAAGTCAGATTATAAACCTAACATTTCAGTTGCTTCTTTTATAGTTACTTCTACGTGAGAAGCAGATTTGTCAAGAAGAGCTTTCTCTTCAGCATTTAACTTCAACTCGATGATTTTTTCGCATCCGCCTTTACCTAACTGCACAGGAACACCGATTACTACATCGTTGTATCCATATTCACCTTTAAGCAATACAGAGCAAGGCAAGATACGCTTTTGATCTTTTACGATAGCTTCTACCATCTGCACAGCCGCTGACGCAGGAGCATAATAAGCAGAGCCTGTTTTAAGATGTTTAACGATTTCTCCACCGCCTCCGGCAGCTCTTGCCACAATAGAGTCGATAGTTTCTTTATCCATCATATCAGTCAAAGGGATACCTGCAATAGTTGTAAAGCGAGGGAGAGGTACCATAGTGTCGCCATGACCGCCAAGAATAAGCGCCTGAATGTCCTGCATCGAAACTCCTAACTCCATAGAAATAAAGCTACGGTAGCGCGCAGTGTCAAGTATGCCAGCCATGCCGATAACTCTTTCTCTGCTAATACCTAATTTTTTCAAGGCTACGTAAGTCATCACATCCAAAGGATTAGAAACGATGATATAATATGCATCAGGAGAGTATTTAAAAGCATTTTCAGCACATGAAGAGACGATAGCTGCGTTTTTCTTCAAAAGGTCGTCGCGAGTCATGCCTGGTTTTCTTGCTAAACCGGCAGTTATGATAACGATATCAGAATCTTTAGTTAGTTCATATCCGTTAGTTCCTAATACTTTTGTATCAGATTCGCGAATAGGCATAGATTCATACATATCCAAAGATTTACCTTGAGGTATACCGTCAACAATATCTACAAGGATTACTTCATTTGCCAATTCGTCGTTTGCAATTAGTTGAGCACAGGTTGCACCTACATTACCGCCGCCTATTACAGTTATTTTCATGAAAAGATCCCCTAATAATTATAGTTCAGTATAACTTGGGAATCAAAAATCCCCAAGCATATCTATGGACGTTAAAATAGCATTTTATTGAGTTATTATTTTATGCTTTTCTTTACTTTTAAGATATTTGAATACAAAAAGCTATCCCATATTAATAGAATAGCTTATATGTATTCGAGTTAATTATTTATCAAGTAGTGTTTTGTATTTATTTGTAGGAAGTGATTTAGGTCTTGTAATTGGTAAACCATAAGCCCTACTGATAACAGCTTGAGCAGTGATGCCAAGGGCTCTTGAAACACTGAAAAGCACTGTGTAATAACTAAATTCTTTTAGACCATAGTGGTAAAGTAAAGCGCCGGAGCCTGCATCCACATTTGGCCATGGATCTTTGATTTTTTTAACTTGCTTAAGCACTTTTGGTACTACGTTATAAACTCGTTCTACTGTTGCAAAAACAGGATCATCGCTCATGTTTTTCTGACCGAAACGAAGGAAAGCAGCAAATCTAGGGTCAGTAATTCTAAGCACTGCGTGACCGTATCCCGGAATTACTTTGCCTGAATCTAAAGTGTCCCAAGCAAATTTTTCTAATTCTTTTTCGGTAGGAGTTCCGCCAAACTTATTCATAGTTTCCAAGACCCACTTCAGACATTCTTGGTTAGCAAGACCATGCAAAGGTCCTGAAAGCCCATTAAGCCCACCGGAAAGTGAGTAATACAAGTCAGAAAGAGCAGAATTGATAGTAGCAGAAGTATTAGCACTTACGTTGCCGCCTTCGTGGTCAGAGTGAAGAGTAAGATATAACCTCATAAGCTGAGCAAACTCACCTGAACCGGTGCCTAGTCCGAGCATTTTTACATAATTACCGGACCAATCTAAAGATTTATCAGGTTCTATACGTTCGCCTTTGCCAAAGCGTTTTCTGTAAACATAAGCTGCTATAGAAGGAAGTTTAGCAATAATATCTAAAGCATCTTCTAATGTAGGCTTCCAGTAGTCAGCTTTTGCAATGCCTGCATTATAGGCTTTTGCGAATTTTGACTCATTTTGCATAACTAAAATAGCAGTATTAAACATAGCCATAGGATGTGAGTCATTTGGCATATTATCTATAACTTTCCATACATAATCAGGCACGTCCATTCTATTGGTCAAATCTTTTTGAAAGTCAGCCAATTCTGCTTTATTAGGCAGACTTCCGGTAAGGAGCAACCAGTAAATTTCTTCAGGTGATTTGTCTTCCAAATCTTTAAGTTCAATACCTCTAATGATTAAGCCTTTGTCAGGTGGAACTTCAGAAGTATCGCAGACTAGGGCTTTAACGCCTCTCATTCCACCATATACTTGAGCTAAAGTTACCTGAGAAACAACCTGATCGCCTTTTTCTTTCAAAAACTGCTTAATGGATTCAATCTGAGGAGGTAATATTTCTTCTAGTTTGTTCTTTAAAAGTGACATGATTCATACCTTAAGGTTATTTATTCAAATACTAGTTTATTGTAATTGTTTAATCGCAAGCCTTATATAGTAATTTGGATAGCCAAATTGATGTATTCAAAAGCCTGTTTGATATAAATTATCAATTAATCAGGTCTTAAATATTATTCGTACAAACGCATAAATTATTTGAATTATTGTGAATAAACTTAGTAGTTTATTCTATTATATATTTTATAAGAGTTTAGAAGAAGTTTGCCAAAAAAATGTTAGATTGAGTTTTTGGACAAAAGCAAAAGATAGAACATGGCACGAGTACTTATAACAGGCGGAGCCGGATTTTTAGGCTCTCATTTATGTGATAAATTTATAGCAAAAGGTGATGAAGTATTCTGTATGGATAACTTCGTAACAGGCTCTCCTGACAATATAGCTCACTTGATGGGCAATCCTAAATTTACGTTTATCCAGCACGACGTTACAAATTATGTATACGTGCCGGGCGATTTAGACTATATATTGCATTTTGCATCTCCTGCGTCGCCGATAGATTATTTAAAATTGCCTATTCAAACATTAAAAGTAGGATCTCTTGGTACACATAAAGCATTAGGACTTGCTAAAGCAAAAAATGCAAGATTCCTTTTGGCTTCTACTTCTGAGACTTATGGCGATCCGCTTATTCACCCACAACCTGAAACTTACTGGGGCAATGTGAACCCGGTTGGCTCGCGGGGTGTGTATGACGAAGCTAAACGCTTTGCTGAGGCAATGACTATGGCGTATCACAGATTCCACGGAGTAGACACAAGGATAGTTAGAATATTCAATACCTATGGCCCCCGCATGAGACTGCAAGACGGTAGAGCTATTCCAAACTTTATCACTCAAGCTGTGTCAGGTAAAGATGTAACGGTGTACGGCGACGGTAATCAGACTAGGTCTGTATGTTACGTAGATGACCTGACTGAGGGCATTTATAGATTACTTATGTCAGACGAAGTGAATCCTACGAATATTGGCAATCCTGATGAATTGACTATGCTTCAACTTGCAGAAGAAATTGTAAATCTTACAGGCTCTGACAGTAAAATTATATTTGAAGATTTGCCTGCTGATGATCCGAAAGTAAGACAGCCGGACATCACCAAAGCAAAAGAAATATTGAAATGGCTACCCAAAGTAAATAGATTGGAAGGCCTGAAAAAAACAATAGAAGACTTTCAAAACAGATTACAAAAATAAGCAAAACAAAAGGCTGCTCAGATTATTGAACAGCCTTTGTTTTTATAGATTTATAGTAAACAATCAATATAGCTTTAGCTTATTTTGATTTCTCTAAAGCTATTTGTTTGTTATCGTTTTCTACCATAGAGTCATAGAATTTCTTGAAATCCTGATACTTATCGGCTGGTATGAAGTCATTTTTATAGACAACAGTTCGTTCACCTATAAGCTTATTTCCTTCTAATTTGTAAGTAACGGAGTAGTCTGCAAAGTCAGATTTTAAAGTAATCGACTCAGGCACTTCGCTAACTTTCATTCCTTTAGGTATCTCAAATTCAACCTTGTTATATTCTTTGTCTTGGTTCATATACAGCCATAGAGCAAGTGGGTACTTTCTCTCAGTTTCAGAAGTCAAATCACCCGCCATCATAATGTCTGCCCAAGGAAATCTCATTATCTTCATATTTTTGATTTCTGTAAAAGGCTTTTTGACTTTATAGGAATATGAATATGTCACAGAATCTGACAGGTCTTTTAAGTTATCGTCAAACTGTACGTCGATTAGTTCTGTAGAGCTGTAATCTTCACTAATGCTGCGAGCCATAGATTTTCTTTGGTTATCAGCAGTCTCATCTCGGTAGTAGCTACGCGTTGTCGCTGCCGGGCCACCTATTTTGGTTGAGTTAACTTTAATAATAAGATTGTTATCTGCAATGCTTGCTTTAGTGTATCTATTTATTGAGTTTTCAGGGCGAGTATCTGGGTCAATTTGGAATAAAGTTTTTTTCTCTTTTTTGCTTATTTCCAATCCAAATGCTTTTTTAGAAGAACCATAAAATGCACCAAATGGTAGTAGATCAGTTGTTAGTTCTACATAATGAACTTTTCCGTCTATAGTAACTTTACCTATGGCATGCTCAAAACCAATAGAAGGCAATGCCAAATTATTTTTACCGTTTTCTCTATTGCTGACTAAAACAATACCTGCATCGAGCCCCACAGCTTTGCAAAGCGAAGTGAAAAGCACTGATACATCTTTACAGTCGCCTATTTTTGCATCAATAGTCTTTGTTGGGTTTTGAGGTACAAGCCCACTTTGCCTGAAAGGTACGGAACTATATCGAATTTCTTGGGCAATATACTTATAAATAACTTTTACCTTTTCCATATCGCTGATCTGCTCTTTGCCATCAAATAGCTCTTTCGCTTTTATCTGAACATCATAGCTTGGTTCTGTTTTCGGATTGGAGACATCAAAGTACCATTTTGAAATAAAATCCCAATCTTTGATAGTGGATACGTGAACCATCGCACAGACATCACTTATTGGAGGCATTAGGGTTTCTTGCTCTATCTGTGGTAGCCCTTTTGCTGACCAAGAATACATAGTCATGTCGTTTGTTTTTTTAATTTCCGGCTGGATATTGCATTGAGTAGATTTATAGGTTATATCTATTCCATCTTCAACCAAAATAGAAAACTTAGCTTGCTCTAAAGGTAAGTAAGTATTAAAGAAGCTTGAGCTTTCGAAATATCCGGATAATGAACCGCTGGAATAAGATGAAGACTTAGTTTTATAATATATAACGTCGCCTGGCTCTAATTTTGTAAATACCACCATTCCATTGGATTTGTCCGCTTGCACTCTGCTACCGTCTTTTTTGATTACTTCTGCTTTGATGATGTCCGTGCCGTAGCCAAAGCTATTTTCTTTAAACATATCAACACCTGTGAGGGTAAGAGGCTTTGCTATAAAGTAAGTCACGGTTTCATTAGCACCACTTTTATAAAGTACTTGCTGTGATTCCATTAGTAGTATTATTGCATTTTCGTCAGGATATTCTGCTTCGCCTTTAGCATTATCAATAATATTGTCTGTATTAGGTTCTTCAAACTTTTCGAAAATATCTTTTTCTTCTTTTAGTTTCCTTAGTGAAGTTCTATCGTCAAAGTTTCCCGGGAATAAATCAAGAGATATCTTATAGTATTTGATAGCGCTGTCCTTTTCTTCTTTTTCTCTGTAGCACTCAGCCATTTGCGAGCTAACTACAGATACGTAGGGTATCTTTTCGTAGAGTTTATAATAATACTCTAAAGCAGTGTCATACAGAGCTTGCTGGTAGTAGAAGGAAGCAATTTTGAGATTGATAATATTAGAATTTTCACCGTATTTTATGATTTTTTCAAATAATTCTTCTGCTTCATCTCTTCTGTCAGTTCTCCAATAGTGCAAAGCCAGAGAGTACGCAAAGTCTTGATTGTAGTAATCATCTAAATAGTCCTCAAATACCTGATAAGCTGCGTCCTGTTGCTGCTTATCGTAACTAAGGATCACTTGCATTGTTCCGGTGAGTTTTAAGTCAATAGGGTATGTATTATGCAGTGCCATAATTAAATCTACAGATTTACTATATTCTTTATTTTTAGCAAGTACAGAAGTCCGTAAAGAATATAATAAATAATCAGCAGCACCTTCATTAGACAATGAGTCTAAAATTTCAATGGCTCTGTCCCAGTCTTCTTTTTTAAGTATGTCATCTAATCTGCTGAGAGCAGAAAAAGCATTTTTGAATTTATCGTTTTTCAGATATTCTGATTTAACAAGATAGCTGCTCTCCAAGTCAGGAATCATCGAGGTATTTTGCACATCCCAGAACAGTAGATTGAAGTTGTCAGGGAATTTTTTCAATAATGTTTCTACTCTTTTTCTTAGTTCCAGAGTTTGATTGTTTAGGTTAAGATATCCTGCCAGCATGTAGAATAGTACCGGCTCTGAGTCAGTACCTTTTATACTCTTATCATAGTATTCCACAGCAAAATTAGGAATAATTGTTGATTTATAATTAGTAGACTTCGTGTAGTTTTGCTGCTGAGCTGATGAAATTAACTTAGGTAATGGTTTTAAATCTTTGTCTAAAAATCTAAGCAAAAAGTTAGATAATGGATTTTCACCCGTGCCGATTTGAATCAGAACTCTGTTATAACCTTTATTAAGTTTTGCAGTAAATACGTAACTATCGATTCCATTATTTACTTCTTTCTTCTCTTTAAAGAGGAGTTGATCATTGACCCAAATCTTTACCGAACCGGAAACTCCAAGACCTAATACTACTTCCTGCTCTTTATCACTATAAACATAGCTTTGAGCAAAAACAAGAGCTTCTGATATGGAAAAAGAATTTGCTAAATTAATCCAACTGCCGGGGGATTCTTCGTGGTAATTAAACCATTGTGTTTTTATACCACTTTTTCTGGTAAAAACGGCATCGTTATTTGGATTGCTAAGTGGGCCATGTTGCTTGTCAAAACCGGAAGACGATACATTTTCGAAAGGTCCTGCAAGAGCCCAGTTATCTATTGTCCCCAAATCCTTTTTAATCGATTGTGCTTTATCAAAGTCGTTAATTGTTAAATAGGTCTTGCTCAATAATTCCTGAATAGCTGAGATAAGTTGCGGGTGCAACTTTGGATTTTCTAAGTTGTCTTCCAGAAATTCAATTTCTTCTTCTATATCTAAACTGGTATGAGTTCTAAAGTAGTTGGAATTTACTAAAAAATACAGTAAAGGAGATGGATCCGACATGTTATCACATAACTCTTCCAGATTGTGCAAGTCGTTTATCAATAAAAGTTGGTAATCAGCTATTGCCTGTAGAGCAACAAATGATTCCAATGATTCTGTTGTAGTCTTTTTATATTCGTCGTAAGCTTTGGGATAATTATTTTCCAGAAAGTATTGTCTCGCTAAAGCATCATCCGCCTTTACAGTTAGAACCGGGAGTGCTATGAGAAATGTAATTAGCAAAATAAATCTCTGCATTTCTACCTCTTTTAAAAAAATCTTGTGATATATAATATTAAATTTAAGGATAATTTTGCTCATTTGCATATAAAATAATAGATAACTAGTATTGGTTAATAACTTTTTGCTTAAGTCTGGTTTGTGAAAATGTAGAAATAGTCATTATATCGAGAAAGTTATTAGAATATTAATTGTTTTAGCGATAATTGATTAGTTCGCATGATAAATTCCATCTATTACCTTATAAAAAGCAGACTCTAAGTGCTCTACTCTATAAATACTAATATCTATTATCGTCAGCTTCGTTTTGGTGTCAAACTCAGGGTTTGTATTGAGTATTTAGTGTTATCTAACACTTATCTCCAAATCACAAATAAAAAAGGAGCGCCCAGTTAAGGGCACTCCTAATTAGAACATTAAAATAATAAATAATTATTTGCTAATAGCCACAGGTAATACTGTAAGCTCTTCACCGATAGTTACTTTTAAATAGTACATTCCGGAAGTTAAACCGTTTACGTCTATTTTATGATTTTCGTTAGATGCCACTTGACCTTTGTAAAGAGTAACACCAGACGCATCTATTAGTTGTATGTCTGCGTTAGAAATAAGCGTACCTAAATTTACTGTAAGATTCGTTACAGCAGGATTAGGGAATAAGCTGATTTCTGCAAAAATACCATCTGCGACAGAAGTAGGGGTTTCTGTTAATTCCAAGGTAGTTATATCTACAATTGGAGTATTGTTATCAATATCAACCCAAAGGGATAACTGATCAAAGCCAACTTTCTCTATAAGGACATGGTATCTACCATTAGGTAAGCCGTCTACTTGGAAATCACCCATGCTGTTTGTGCGTTCAAATTTAACAATTTGGCCATCTTCATTTAGAGTATACACAAGTGCTCCGTTTATAGGGTCAGCGTCGCCTTCTACCATACCGCCATTTTTGCCTTTTTTAGAGATTTTACCTTTGATGATGCCAACACCTTTAATATCTTCAATATTTTGGAGTTTGATGACTTTGCCACTTACCTCGCTGGTAGGTGCGATAGTTATTCTAGTTGCTTCTTTCCAATTTAAGCTGGCTAAATCATTTTCTATATAATAACCGGGAGCTAACTCAATATCTTCAGGGAATGCCAGTAGTACATATTCACCAGGAATAAGACCATGGAATTGGAATGCGCCCAGATCATCAGTTTCAGTAGTAAATCCCCAGTTAATATGGTCATTGTTATTTCCATTAGGTTCTACTAAAAATGCCATAATCCATGCCGGAGCTACACTATTATCGTCTTTGTCCACAACAGTTCCTGCTAAAGAATTGTCATAATCAGCAGCTTTGGCTAAAGCGAAATCAATATTTTGATAATCTTGATCCATAATAAGTATTTCAGCTTCTGCATAGTCAGTCGCATCATTATAGTACTCTGGTATATATGATTGGTAATCATTTGTATCATGTGGGTTGCCCTGTCTGCCAAAATAAGTAGTTGCGCGAGCTATATAATCAAACCTATCATCAAGACTAATTTCATACCTACCATTTTGATCAGTAGTAATAGTTGCATGAACTCTCATGCCTTTACTGTTAGAACCGCTAAACTCTACAAAGGCGAACGGAATACCTTCTTCGGTGTCTTCGTCAGTTACCTGGCCAGATACTAATCTATGTTCTGGAGTAGCATACTTTTCTACTGAAGAGTTAAAAGTATAAGTATTACCACATTCAAGCTCAATAATAGTGGCATTTTCCATGTTATAAGCATTATCCCAATATTCATCTTCAAATTGGCCGAGACCTCTGAACCATAAAATATATCTACCTGCATCGGCTTGCATTTCATATTGACCGTCTATTATTTCGGAAGCATACTTAGCGATGCATTTGTCAGGTGAAAACGTACTATCGTTATCAGGAACCTGCAATAATATAGCATAAGCTTTATTTATAGGTGTGTAAGTGGAATCATTTGTTGAAGTAGAATCGTAAGTAACATTACCCGACACAATAATTGGATCAGAGCAATTACTGACGTAAATAGTTATTTGTTGCATGCTCATATTTGATTCGTTATTTACCTCATAAGCAATGATAGCAATCGTATAGTTGCCTTGCTCTGTAGCAGTCCAGGTAATTATGCCGGTATTAGCATCAATAGTCATGCCCTCAGGAGCTTTATGCAATTTATAAGCTATTACTACACTATCATCTTCACTTTCTGCATCTGCATCATAAGTCCATGTGGAGTTGACACTGGCAAACAAATCTTCAGATTCAGGGAAAGTTGTAAAATAGATTCGTCGAGGATTCCCAATTTTAGTATTTAAAGTTATATCCACAACGGCTTCGGTACCGCAATTAAGCACAAAAGGGTCTTGCATTAATAACTCTTCTAAAGTAGCTTGTCTATAACCAGGTGCATACACCATTATATAAAAATTACCTTCATCTGCATCTATTTCGAATTTGCCGTCGATTATTTCACTGTCAAAACCAGGGAAGTAAATAACTTTATCATTTAAGATTTCTATTAGAGAAGCAGTTCCTTGTTTCAAAAGTGTTCCGTCTTGCTCTCTGATTATGCCGGATACCATAGTTTTATCAGAGCATGATTTTACATACAGAGAGAGGTATGTATATGCTAAATTATTAGCATTTCCATCTTCGTATGCAACGACCATAAATTCGGCAGTACCTTTTTCACTTGGAGTCCAAGTAATAAGACCGGTATTTTCATTTATAGTCATCCCTTGCGGAGCTTCTCGTAATTCATACTTTATAGTAATATCACCTTTTGATTCAGCTTCTACTTTGAATGACCATATTTCGTTAATAGGTATAACATTAGATTCAGGTTGATCTTCTGTAAAGTAGATAAGATCGTCCCAATTACCACCTTTCACAGTTATTGGTAGTAAATTGGAAGCAGCAGATTCTCCATCTGGGTTGACTGCTGTCATGTAAACGGTATAATCACCTTTATCTAAACCATATATTATATGGTGAAATGCATCCTTTAGGGGAGGGGTAGTTTTTATATCTAATGAGTCATGGATATTAAAAACAGTAGTGTCCTGTGTGTGCCCTTCGGCAATGTAAATATTAAAACCATTATAATCAGGAGAAGTATCATCCATTTCCCAGTACAGAAAAGCACCGTCAGGGATGGAGCCACCTGCTTCAAATATTTGTAAATCTTGCGGCGACGAAGGAACTGCTGCAAAAGCAGCTAAAGATCCGGCAACTGTCATAGTTATTAGCAGTAGCCAACTTCTTACAGTGTGCATTGCATTTTTCATAATGCTTACCTCAGTATTTTATTGAATTATTATTTTTTTGGGATACTTATTCGTGTTGTAGTTAAATCTACACAGGTTAAATAAAAACGTTGCATAATAATTCAAAAAAAATATTAATCGGTTTGATAGTCTATATTATATGGAACTGTAAGAATATCTTTGCAGACAGCTAATTTATTATTTGTAAATTGGGGTTAGCAGCTGAATTCTTTTCTATTAGTGTAGAAATTTTAGCTTCTGGCATTCTTGCTTCAAATTAGTTTGCAACGAATCTTCTAATCCAGTGTATCTTAATTAAACTGTATCCCAAATACAAAAATTTATGGCAAGTAAATTAGCATCATATAGTGATATAGAACTGGCTCAAATGCTAAACGCATCCCGAAAAGATGCAGAAACAGCATTTCAGGAACTATATAACAGGTACTCTTCCGGTGTGCATGCTTATTGCTTGCGCGTGTTAGGAGATGAGGATGCTGCTGAGGATATATTTCAGGAAACTTTTATCAAGTTTTATAAAAATGTACAGGGAAATCATGCAAGTAAAAACATACAAGGTTTTTTGATAACTATTGCCAGGAATCTGTGTCTCAATTTTAAACGAGATAAGAAAAATACTGTGGAGATAGACAAACTTGATTTTTATATGCATGATAATCAAAATTACGAACAGAAAGAACTTTTAGATTTGATTAATACTGCTCTGGAACTTGTCGAATATGACTATAGAGAAGCATTTGTTCTTAGAGAGTATAGTGGATTTTCTTATAACGATATAGCAGAAGCATGTAATATTTCTGTTGCTAATGCTAAGTCGAGAGTCTTTAGAGCAAAACAAAAGATAAAAGAAATACTGCAACCTTACTTAAAAGATTTATCTAAATTGCGGTGATAATATGGAAAAAGATAGATTAATACATGACTTTTTAGACGGAACTCTGTCCCAGAATCAGGAAACAGAGCTCTTCTATGCATTATCATCCGACGAGATGATGAGGATGGAGCTTAAAGAGCAATTAGCTATAAAAAATGCGATAAAAGGTGATATAAAGGCCGGCACTCCAAAAGTTGCTTCCACTATGGCGATATTTTCCGAGTTGGGATTGACCCCACCGCCTGTGGCTCAAGTACCTGTAGGTGGAGCTGTTGCTACTTCGTCTATGAGTAAAATATGGTCGATTATGTCTAAATATAGTGGAATGATTTGGACTGGAGTTGCTACTGCCGTTACTACTGCTTTAGTAATGTTACTACTTATGGATTCGGGGAATTTTGCGTCAGATCAATCAGTGGTTTTTAATAACAAGCATGAAGGTTTTACTGATAATACTAATGCAATGGACAATAGTAATATTCCTGTAGTAAATAGCACTGAAAACGAAAATGCTTCTGTAGGAAGTAAACAAGCAGACGGACAACCAACTGATCAAATAGTTTATAAATATATTTATATTACTAATGAAAAGCCTTCAGAACAGACAGTAACAGGTTTAGAAAATATAGTAAAAGAGATACATCAATCAGATATTGCCGGCTCGAATCATTTTGATTTGTCAGGTAATAATGAATTGTTGGTTTATCAAGCAGATCTCGAGCTGTTTAATGGCAACAAAATACAATCAAAAAATGCTCCTATTGGATATCAATCAGAGCAAACTTCTTATGGTATTGTATTTGAATTTAGAACTGCTAAAGACTGGACTAATTCGCAAGGCCTAAATCCTTCTCAGTATCAAGATTGGAATAATACTTCCTTAAGCTTATTTAAGTCTGTTTCAGAGGAATTAATGTTAGGGGTTGAGTACCGCAGAGAAAATTTCTATCTGGATTTCAAAGGATTAGAGGGGGCAAATCAGCTTTATAAATATGAGGTTTATCCTAATACAAGCTCTTTGACTGCAGCGGTAAGATACTCACCTGAGTTCTTGAAATTGTATAATTTTGCACCATTTGCTCAGATATCGGTTGGTGCCAATAATGTTGGCCCTGTAGGAAGATTTTTCGTTGGTGCAAACTACTCACCACATCCATCATATTCCTTGATTTTTGGAATAGACGGCAGTGCTATGAGATATAATTTCCAAAACATAGACTATACTTCTCATAAGTTTGGTATTCAATTTGGAGCTTCGTTTCATCTATAATGAAAACAATATTATATATATGGACTATAATTGTATGCATCATTGTTATAAGTGCTTGCGACAACCCTACTGAGGTAGATGACAATCTAAAAAAGACCTCTATGGAGACAAATATTAGCGAATCTTCCGGGATGTTAGTTGAAAATGAGGATTCTATTCCTACTGAGCCTGTAGAAAATCATATCATAGTACTGGATACTACTAATTACAGTGGAGAAATCACCGGTATTATTGAAAACTACCCAAAAGATACAAATATGTTTTATATATGGGAAAGAAAGGTTTTTTGGTTTGATGCATTCAAAGTAGAGATAGATACTCTCAACAAGACTATTTCTTTAAATATTGATTTGCAAACCAATAATGAGCAAAATTATGTGAAAACTCCTTCGGATAGGATAAGCGAACTGCAAATACAAGTGACAGAATTAGATTATCGCAAACGTATATCTAATCTATATCTGAATTCTTCATTGGGTGGTGGTTTATGGTCATCATATACAGTCAAATCAGTCAACCCAGACGAAGGTTATGGCAAGATTAAAACATATTCGGGTGTTAATTCTCTTGCATTTTTAGAATTACTGCCCAGGTTTAAAAACAGTACCCAATTGCAAGGTTTATCACTCTTGTTTGTTTTTCAAGCAAACCTAATATCATTAGGTTATGGGGAAGACACGTTCTTTTTGACTTATCAGCTGGATTTAGTATTTTAACACAAAACACATATTGTATTAGTATATAATAATAAGTAGATTCTTCCTTGCTTTTGGCAATAAGAGTACCTATATTTGTATAACAAAACATCGCGGGGTGGAGCAATTGGTAGCTCGTCGGGCTCATAACCCGAAGGTTGCAGGTTCAAGTCCTGTCTCCGCTACTCTGAGAGTATATAAGTCCTTTGCTTTTAAAAGCTTAGGACTTTTTTGTATTTATTACGGACAATCATTTATATCTATTCCATTATCTCCAATACCACATTCAAGCTATGAATACCACAAATACGATAAACCCGGATATGTCATTAGAAATCATCATAGTGCTGTAAATGACCGTAGAATCAAGAAGCATACTTACTTCCTTTGTAAGAAAATATTACTTAACTTCTTAATAAACAAGGGGTTTTAACCCCTTGCCATTCAACTACTTAAAGTCATTTTCATTATTTCTAACGACATTTTCCATCTAACTAATTGTAACATAACCTGTATCTCTGCCAAATCAAGTTGATTTATGAGTCGCAAAGCATCGCGGCTCTACAGTTTTTGAATATTAAGTTAGCTTCTTTTTGCCAGAACCGCAAGTTTGTATTAGGGATTTGGGATAAATAATTCCTATAGTACCTAAATATTTATCTTTAAACCGATCTGATTGATTGAGTTCATTACAGAGAATCTGATTAGAATCCTCCTCGTAAACGCTAATATGTTCGTAGTTTAGATTGATATCAGTTCATCAATACCGCTAAATATGTCTCTACTAAAAAAATATTTGACCATTCCTAAACAAAATAGCTATGCTATTCTTTCAAATAAATATTCTTGATACTATCGCTTAGAAGAACTATTGACCCAAAAAGGTACTATAATTTTATCTATAGCTCAAAACTTTTCTAAAATATAATAAATAATATAAATTATTCGTATATTGATTATTATGATTGAAAAATCTTTGACTTTTGAAAGAAGTTAATTATCGATAACCATGGTTAGGATTCTCAATGTCGAAAAAAAAAGTAATAATAGTAGGTGCAGGACCGGGAGGCTTATCCGCTGGAATGATTCTTTCTCAAAAGGGGTTTGATGTTCATATTTACGAAAAAAAGGACATTGTAGGAGGAAGGAATGGTTCCATTCAAGCGGGTGAATATAAATTTGATATTGGACCAACATTCTTTCTAATGAAAGAAGTCCTTGAAACCCTTTTTAGTTTATGTAAAAGGGATATGTATGATTATTTGAAGGTTGTAGAACTTGATCCTATGTATAAGCTTGTTTTTAAAGATAAGACTTTTCATCCGACAAATGATCGAAACAAAATGATTGAAGAAATAGAGAGAGTTTTTCCTGGGAGTTCTGAGGGGTATATAAAATATATTGAAAGAGAAAAGAAAAAGTACGAGAGGCTTATACCCTGTCTCGAAGTTCCATACGGGAAAATTTCTGATTATATTTCAACCCGTCTCTTGAAGGCACTCCCTTATCTTGATTCACATTTGAGTTTATTTGATGTGCTTGGCAAATATTTTAGTGATGAAGACCTGAAAATCTGTTTTACATTTCAGGCAAAATATATTGGGATGTCGCCATGGGAAGCTCCCGGTTTGTTTAGTATTTTATCATTTATTGAACATGGCGGAGGGGTATTTCACATTGAAGGTGGTTTGAATCAATTGTCAAAAGCAATGGCGAAAGTAATTGATGAGTGTCACGGAAATATTCATTTATCAACTCCGGTTAAAAAACTAATAGTAGAGGATTCAGTGGCTAAAGGAGTTGTCTTTGAAGATGGAAGCAAAGAATATGCAGACTATGTAATATTAAACGCTGATTTTGCTCACGCCATGAAAAACCTTGTTGATGCAGGTGATCGAAAAAAATATACTGATCATAAGCTTGATAAAATGAAATATTCTTGCTCTACTTTTATGTTATATATTGGACTTGACAAAATTTACGATAATATTGCTCATCACAATATTTTCTTTGCAGAGGATTATAAGCATAACGTGAAAGAAATAGTAAGTAATTCCATAATTCCGGAAGATCCTTCATTCTATGTGCACAACCCTAGTGTAATTGATCCTACTTTGGCACCTGAAGGGAAATCTTCTTTATATGTACTTGTTCCTATAGGAAATACAAGTGGCGGAATTGATTGGGAAAATAATAAAGAAGCTTTTAAATCAAAACTTTTAAGATTATTAGAAACCAAAGCCGGGATGAATAATTTGGAAGATCATATTGAAGAAATTCGAATGATTACTCCTGACGATTGGCTCAATAAAATGGATATTTTTAATGGTGCGACTTTTAATCTTGGGCACAATATGGGACAATTACTCTATTTCAGACCTCATAATGAATTTGAAGAGTTTAAAAATTGCTATCTTGTAGGTGGTGGAACACATCCGGGCAGCGGGCTGCCAACAATTTTCGAATCAGCAAGGATCTCTTCTGAACTAATACTAAAGAAAGAAGGAATGACATTGGGGGCATAAAAGAGTATAATGGGGATCATATGAAATTATTATGGAGAAAACTATTTTCGGTTTTATTGCTCTTGTTTGTTTTAGGTTTTTCTAATTCGCAAGATGAAAAAGGTATTTTAATTGTTAAAATCAACGGCTTTGAAAGCAGTATTGGAAAAGCAAGAATTCTCATTTTCAAATCAGAGATGGAAGAATTCTATCCTATGTCATCTGAAAAAGCATTTAAAAGGATAACTGTTCCAATATTTGAGCGAAAAGTTTTATACAAATTTAAAGATATTCCCTATGGAGACTATGCAGTTAGTGTTCATCATGATGAAGATAATAATGGAGAAGTAAATACAAATTGGCTTGGGATACCAAATGAAGGATTTGGTGCATCTAATGATGCAAAAGGTAATTTTGGACCGCCCACATTCGAAGATGCCAAGATTACTTTAAGTTCAACCCAAAAGATAATTGTAATAAACATGGTCAACTAATTTATCTTGGAAAGTTTGTGATGAAGAACTCATTTATTTCTTTGCAGATGCAACAAAAAAAATATTTTCATTCAGGAAGGACAAAAAGTATTGAATTTAGAATATCAATGCTAAAAAAACTGAAAGAAATAATTGAAGAAAATGAACAAGATATATTAAGAGCATTGTCAAACGACTTGCATAAAAGCATCACCGAATCTTATACGAGTGAAATATCATATGTATTGAAAGAAATACGTTTTTTTATTAAATACTTAAATAAATTGAGAAAGAAGGAAAGAGTTCGTACACCTTTTATCAATAAACCCGGTAAAAGTTACTATCAGTATGAACCATATGGAACCGTTCTTATCATCAGTCCCTGGAATTATCCGTTTGCTTTGCTATTTTCACCTTTAATTGGAGCAATTGCGGCCGGTAATTGTATCATAGCTAAACCCTCTGAAATTTCAAAGCATACATCTAATCTTATCTATAGAATATTGTCGGATAATTTTGATAAAGAGTATATAACTGTGGTAGAAGGAGATGCTGAATCCGTTCATTCACTGATTAATGATCATATTGATTATATATTTTTTACCGGAAGTACCAGTATTGGTAAAATAATTATGAAATCAGCGGCTGAATATCTAATTCCTGTAACTCTCGAGCTAGGTGGAAAAAATCCTTGTATCGTAGATTCGGATGTCAATATTGAAGTAGCAGCAAGAAGAATTGCATGGGGTAAGTTTTTTAATGCCGGTCAGACATGTGTAGCTCCTGATTATGTTTTACTTCATAGAGATATCAAAGATAAATTTGTTGAACAATTGATTACAACAATAAAACATTTTTATACAGAAAAAGATTTCACGCATATAGTAAATGACTTTCATTTTGACCGTTTGACAAAGTTGATGGCGGAAGAAAAAATAATTGAAGGTGGAATTTGTAAGAAAGAAAATCTTTATATTTCTCCTACAATAATTACTGATATTGACCATAACTCCAAGTTAATGAATGAAGAGATCTTTGGACCTATTCTGCCAATTATTATTTATGAAGATCTGGAACAGGAAATAGTGAAGCTTAATGAAAGTCCAAAGCCATTAGTATTATATTATTTCTCAAACGATAAATTTAAACATGATAAAATAATAAATATGACATCATCCGGTTCTGTTTGTATTAACGGAACAATCCATATACTTTTGTCTACTGAATTGCCATTTGGCGGAGTCGGAGAAAGCGGAATGGGAAGATATCATGGAATATCAAGTTTTGAAACATTTAGCAATAAAAAGTCCATTTTGAAAAAGAGCTTTTGGGGTGATTTAAAGGCAGTTTACCCTCCTTATGATACGCCCTTAAAAATATTAAAAAAAGCAATAAAGTTTCTTTATTAGAATTAAAAAATAATCCTGTATAGATATTGTCGGAGGCTAACGTGCCAGATCATACATCATCAAAAAGAAAAAAGTTATAATAATTGGTGCCGGTCTTGGAGGCATTTCTGCAGCTATAATGCTAAGGATAAGTGGATATGATGTAGAAATATTTGAAAAAAATGATAAAATCGGCGGAAAATTAAATACTCTAACTGAACAAGGATATACTTTTGATCTTGGTCCTTCAATTTTAACTCTACCTCAGTATTTTAGAAAACTGTTTGATGCTTCCGGAAAAAAAATGGAAGATTATATAAGAATAGAGAAAGTACGGCCTCATTGGCGAAACTTTTTCGAGGATGGTACAGTTATAGACCTTCATCCTGATATGGATTTTATGAAGCAAGAGCTTGATAAATTAGGAGGAGATGTTTATGATCAGTTTAGAAATTTCATGAGTTACTCCGAAAAACAATATGATATAATTGTTGATGGTTATTTTGATAACGGACTTGATAATGTTTTTGATTTTATTAAATTTTACGATTTATCATCTATTTTCAAAATTGATTTTTTCAAAACAATGCATGGAAGTGTGGCAAAGCATATAAAAAATTCATACCTTGTTGACGTTATGGATTATTTCATTAAATATGTAGGATCTTCAGCTTATAATGCCCCTGGGTTTATGAACCTTATGCCAACAATACAATTCAGATATGACCTCTGGTATGTTCCCGGTGGCATGTATAACATTGCAGTAGGATTTAATAAATATATGCAGGAACTTGGTATTAAGATCAACCTTGATTGCGAGGTTACAAAAATTATTAAAGATTCAAATAGAGTTTCCGGTATTGAAGTAAACAATGAAGTTCATAACGCTGACTTTATAGTTTCAAATATGGAAGGTATTCCGGCATATAAAAGATTATTGAATGAAGATCAAGCTTTTTTAAAGAAATTAGAACGATTTGAGCCGGCTTGCTCCGGACTTGTTCTTGATATAGGATTAGATACTCAATATCCACAATTAGCTCATCATAACTTTATGTTTTCAGGAGATCAAAAGCAACATTTCAATACTGTATTCAATGCGAAACAACTGCCTAAAGATCCGACAATCTATTTAGTTGATGCATCTAAGTCTGATCCTACTGTAGCTCCAAAAGGATGTTCCGGTTTAAAAATTCTACCACATATCCCATATATCAATGAAAATACACCTCTAACTCACGAAGATTATATGCAGTATAAGGAGACTATACTTGATAAATTGGAACGCATAGGACTAACGGATATACGGAAACACATCGTGTATGAACATGTTCTAACTCCATTGGATATTGAAAAAATGTATTATTCAAATGGTGGTTCGATATATGGGGTAGTCTCGGATTTAAAGAAAAACTTTGCTTTTAAGTTACCAAAGAAAAGCAAAAAATACAAGAATCTATACTTTACAGGCGGTTCGGTGAATCCCGGTGGAGGAATGCCTATGGTTTTGCTTAGTGGACAAAATGTATGCAGGAAAATTCTTGAAGATGATAAATAGATATAAATACTATCTTACTTATCTTTAGGG
>CAXXGR010000003.1:0-67353 GCA_963678775.2 Kapaibacterium sp. (SeqCode) | reverse complement strand
TCATATGAAATTTTTCAAATCTTTTTTGAAATGCTTTGCTAAAACTGTCTTGTTTAGGATTTACTTTGTCGTCAAATTTGTCTTTCAGACGGTTGATAAAATCATCATGCAATTCTTCTACTATTTGCTCAAGACTCATATCGAACTTCTCTCTAACCAGTTTACTAAGATTTGTATTTTCTACAGAATCTAAAACAGTTATGGCATCTTCCATTAATTTAGTTTCCTGAGTAATTTTACTCAGGCAGCAACCTATTTCATTTTCTCTGTATGCTTTTTCGTAGTTGATTTTTAAAGACGATTTCGGAAATATTTCAGAAATAGCATTGGTTATTTTAGTTGTGCCGTTTGATAGAAAAGACTCTACATAAAATTTCCTCATTTTCAAATCTCTCAAAAGCGCTTCCCAAAGCGTACTGTTATCACTACTATCTACAGCATAAGCAAGGACTACACCGGACAAAACATCAATTGCAAAAGCTATGTGCATTGAGTTTTTATCTGCATCTTTGCAGGCACAAGCAAAACTTTTACCTAATAGAGCAACTACTTTTATCTTGCCGGGCTTTACAACATAGTCTAAATAATCTCCCCATTGAGGGCATTCTTCCAGGAAAGTCCTGATTTTTTGATTAATTCGTAAAGGTGAGCTGTGATATACATCTACCAATTCACGAAAAGTCATGCCATTGAGATATGCCTCTGCAATATCGGTAACCTCAGGTCTGTAATTTTCAGCTTTTTCTGCAACCCATGTTTTTTTGCAATCCCTACATCTAAATCTAGGATTACCGGTCAAAGTTTTTCCATGTTTTATTACTTTGTCTGACTCACAAAAAGGGCAGTTAGGTTTTATTATATCTGTCATTTCAGGAAAAATTATTTTTGTATCAAATATGTTGTTAAGATATAAAAAAAGAGAACAAAATCAAGGCAAAATATTGCATATAATCTCTTTGAATCAAATTTTATAGCTAATACTTTTAAAAAAACTATTTGAATTGAATAATGCTGAATTCTAATATTAGAAAAACAATTCTAAGATTATTGTAGCGTCACTTTTATTATTTAATTATTTTATAGGGTTTGGATATTGTCACCTAAAGCCAAACATCAAATCATAGAAGAAACCATCTTATTTGAAAAGAGATTATTCTTTATTGTAAATGTTTTAGCAAGCATTTTTTCACTGATTGCTTTCATAGCAGACTTGTTTATAAGAGAAGAATCATGGACAGCCATAAACTCTTTCATCCCTTTGATAGTGTTTTCTGGTATTACTTTTTTGGCTTATAGAGGAGTTAATCATCAAAAACTTCTCTATCCTTTTATAGCAATAAGCCTGTTTGGCATAAACTCTACTTTTTTCCTTTTTGGTGGCTATAATGGGGGAGTTGTTCTGATTGCTTTAGCCTTAATTGTAGCGATTGCAATTTTCAGTAAGGTCTATGTAGTGAGAGCTACTGTTATAGTTACTATTATTATGATCACAATTTTATTCTTTTGGCAGAGGGAAAATCCCAACATTGTAGTTCAATACAGTAGTGCAGAGGAAAGATTCTTTGATTATTGGATTTCTTCAATAATTGCGTTAAGCTTGATTTATATATTGGTAGAAAAAATATTAGTACAGTACAGAAAAAATCAGAAAGAAATATTGGAAGATAAAGAAAAAATTAGCTATCAAAATGAACTGATTGAACAGAAGAATGCCAACCTTGCCGAGCTAAATTTGACAAAAGATAAATTCTTTTCTATAATTTCGCATGATTTGAGGAATCCTCTTTCTACTTTCAAAGACGGTCTGAAAATACTTATGACTGACTCAGATAGTATAGAAAAAGAGGATAGAGAAGAAATAATCAATACTTTACGTAAAAATGCCGATACTACATTTGAATTATTAGAAAACTTACTTTCTTGGTCACGTTTGCAGATGGGGAAATTCCCTTTTCAACCTGAGAAGTTTATTGTTAACGGACTGCTTAGTTTCAATATTAGTCTTTTAGAGTCACAAGCTAAGAGAAAGCAAATATTTCTTAAATATGTTATTGATGATGTATATCAAGTCTACGCTGATAAAAATATGGTATCTTCTGTTTTTAGAAATATACTGTCAAATGCGATTAAGTTTACTCCTATAGGTGGGAAAATAAACATAGATATTTACAAGGGAGTCAAAAAACTCAAAATTACCATAACTGATAATGGGGTAGGTATGAATGATGAGGTTTTGTCTTCTTTATTTAAGATTGATAGTGCCGGCTCAAAGGAAGGCACAAAAGGTGAAAAAGGCACAGGTTTGGGATTAATCCTATGCAAAGAATTTGTGGAACTCAACTCAGGAGAAATAAAAGTACAGAGCCAACCGAGCAAAGGTTCTACTTTTTCATTTACAATACCTATTGCACCAATTAAGCTTGAACCGATAACAATCTAACATTATCGATATTGTGCATCTCATTTCCTAAGTAGATTAGGTGTGCAGGACATTCTCTGCAGTCTGAAGAGCCAAATCGTTTGACCGGGATTTCTGTAAAGTGTTTATGCAAATTTTGATTTAGTAGGCATTCCATTTTGTTTTCGGACGGATAAGCAATTGCATTTATAATTTCTACATCTTTATGAGAAGTTAGATAATCAATATGCCATCTAAGTTTCTTATCTTTTTTACAATGTCTTTCTACTCGTTTTGTTAAGTTCCTCATCGCACTACCCGTATAAACATAAAAACCTTGGGGAAAATCAAACTCCCCCAAAGCTCCAATTTTTATAGCAGTGTTTTTCTTTATATGGAGCACAATTTGATAAGCACCTTTATCCATTATTTAAAAAGTCCAAAGCTACTTCGCGGAACTCTGACTTTTGCGTAATCATAAATGGGTGTTTACCTTTGTCAAACATTATTATTTTTGCACCTGGAATTAGGTCGATGATTGTGTGCATCTTGGCTTCAGGCTCGGGCAGTATTTCATCCTCGTAGCTCCCGGTAGCCAGCACTTTTGCATTGATTTTTGATATATCACCATGGACAGTAATAAGCTTTTTCCTGCCAAGTCTTTCCATTAGGTTGATATCATTAAGAACTACCTGTTCCCAGTCATCACCATGCTGGAATTTCCAAAATTGTTGATTCATAAAATTATGAGCAACTGCTTGAGTTCTTTTTTTTGCTAAACTATAAGCTTCCTCTTCAGTAAGGCTTAAACCTAAGAAGCTGTCTGCTATGAATTTTTGAATTCTATCGTTGTTTTGAGTCAGCATATTAAATCCGGTAAGGGCTCCCCCGCTGGTGCCTATTACGTTTAGTTTATCTACCTCCAAATGATCCAGCAGAGCATGAGCAACTTCGGCATTGTATCGCCAGAAGTCATCTCGAAACTTTTTCACGCGACCGGATTTACCATGTCCGTGCCAATCAAAATAAATAACTTTGAAATACTGAGAAAAAAACGGAATATCAAACCTGAACATATTAGAAGAAACACTGTTGCCATGCAAAAGCAAAAGTGGATATCCTTCTCCACTTGTATCATAATAAATATCATTTTTGTTAAAATCAAAATAAGGCATATCTAAACTCCAAATTACTAACTTAAAAGATAACGATAGAGTAGCTTCTGTATTTCTTTTATGAACTTTCAAAATATCTAAAGAAACGTGCGGCAACGTTTCTAAGCAAACTAAATAACTATAATACATATTTTTTTTTTATATTTACTATCTACGAAAAGGTATAATTAAGAAATAAGTTTGCGATATGAGATATTTAGTACTTTTATTCTGTTTAGGCATATTTATCAGCTCTTGCAGCAATGAAGACTTAGTTGTGGATCAAGGAGTATTTCAAATACAAAGTATTGAAAATGAAGATACTTACGTGGGCGATACCATTACAGTCTGGGGGGATAATCTTGGAGATGGTCTCAACTCTTCTGTAAATTTTGACTCAACTTTTTCAATACCATCTGACAAATGCATTTTATGGTCAGCCAAAAAAGTAATTTTCGAAGTGCCATCTACTGCATTTTCCACTGAAATATTTATTACTAAAGCAGAGGAACAATCTAATTCTCTTAGTATTCGTGTTTCTGCTTTGCCTAATTTAGCATTAGTTACTATTAATGGTGGCACTTTTGCAATGGGTGCGGTAACAGGAAATGAAGATGAAAGACCTGTACATGACGTAACTATTTCAAGTGACTTAGAAGTATCTAAATATGAAATTACACAAAGATTTTACGAGCTTGTAGTTGGTAATAATCCTTCTACTATGCTAGCCGTAGATTATCCTGTCAATAACATCGACTGGCTCGAAGCGGTAAAATTTTGTAATATGCTATCAGAAAAAATGGATTATACTCCAAAATATTTTATACAAGGGCAAGTAGTAAGTATTATAGATTCTGCTAATGGTTGGCGTTTGCCATCTGAAGCCGAATGGGAATACTTATGCAGAGCCGGAAAACAAGAAGACTTTGCCGGAAACGGCAGGTTGGAAGATATGGGCTGGTACTCTGCAAACTCAGGAATGCAACTGCAGCCTGTTGGTTTGAAGCAGGCAAATGACTTTGGTCTCTACGATATGCACGGAAACGTAAGCGAATGGTGCTTTGACTTGTATGAGGCTGACTATTATGCAACTTCTCCTGATACTGACCCACAAGGCTCTACTGAAGGTACAGAAAGAGTAAACCGAGGTGGTAATTATTTTTCGGGTAACACAGAATGCAGGACTTCATACAGGAGCCATGAACTGGGAAAACAATACTGTGGCATAAGAATAGTTAGGGAAGTCAAGTAATATGAAGAAATTACTAGCTATAATCTGTCTTGTAGCAGGCATATCTGCTTGCTCTGATGATGATATAAAATTACTTCCATACA
Organism: Kapaibacterium sp. (SeqCode); assembly: GCA_963678775.2. Classification (GTDB taxonomy): domain Bacteria; phylum Bacteroidota; class Ignavibacteria; order Kapaibacteriales; family UBA2268; genus JBFHIJ01. Next base: position 62,466 of record CAXXGR010000003.1, on the reverse strand, counting down.
GCCAATATGGCGGTCCAAACGGAAATAATAACTATCAAAGGTATGGCAAGTTTTTCAAAGAATATATCAAGGTTGGTGGAGCTGAAGTAAATATTGAAAGAGGCGATTCTGTCGTAATTAATGCTAAGGGTGCGGTAATTCCTCCTCTCTCTATTTCAGAAAACGAAGTAGTAGTCGCAGATAAGTCAGGCAACATATTTCTAATGACTTATATATCTTCCTTATGGAACTATAAATTGGACGAAGGGGTTTATCCTATTGGTACAATGGCTGCGGACTTAGATAAAAATATATACTTTATAGCCTCAGATGACAATTTATATTCCATCGATTTCAAAGGTAAATTCAGATGGAAGAAGCCTGTTTTAACCTATAAAACTAAATACTATTCCTTTACTGATTTAATAGCCGGTCAGTCCGGTTTATTACTTGGGTGCAGTAACGGAGAGTTTATGAAATATGACTTTGACGGCAATGAAATTTGGAGATATACTTCAAAGCTAAGACCTCTTGAAATAATACCGGAAACAACTTCCGAAAAAGCTATTATTGGTCTTAGCCACAATGAGTTTGGCATAAGCGATAGCCTGATGCTGTTAGATAAAACCGGTAAAGTCTGCTGGTCAAAAGAGATAGAAAATACACGTTTAATCCAAAAGCCCGCTTTTGGTAACAACATGATTTTAGTGGGTGGTTTAAGAGAAACTGCTACCGGTCGGACATCATTAATTATGGCGTTTGACACATTGGGGACTCTCAAATGGGAACAAGAGCTGCCTGCTATGATTAGAAATGTAGCAACGGACTTAGAAGGTAATACTTACATAACTGCGTATAATGCAGGACTTGCAAGGGCAAAAACCGGAGTCTATTGTTATGATTCTTCAGGCACTCAGAGGTGGAAACAGTATTTAAGTATTGGTGTTCCGATAGCACCAATGGTAGCAAACTACGAAATAGCATTAGTAGGCACTAGCCCTGAAACTATTGGAGTATTCTTTCTCCAAAAAGATAAAGGTAATCTCTACAAAGTGCTTTCTCTTTCGAATGCACCCATGCTAAATTTGCAACCGACAGTAAGTGAGTACGGCAATATAATTTTTGCAGGTGCTGACAGTCTGTTGCTAATTAGGACAGAAGATACAAAATTGAATAAAATATTAGATTTGTAAAAAAATCAGAAAGACAAAGAAGATATGAAATTAGAAACCGGAAAAAATGCAAGCTTGATTGGCTATAAAGGGATGTTCCCTAAGATTCACGATAGTGCTTTCCTTTGCGAGGGCGTAAAAATTATCGGAGATGTACAAATTGGCGAAAACGTTTCAGTATGGTATAATACAGTAATCAGAGGTGATGTGCATTATATCACGATTGGAGATCGCTCTAACATTCAAGATAATTGTATGCTACACGTAACAAACGGTAAACACCCACTTGTTATCGGCGAAAATGTCTCTATCGCTCATTCAGTTTCATTACACGGTTGCACTTTAAAAAATAATTGTTTAATCGGCATTGGTGCTATTGTTCTCGATGGTGCAGTTGTAAACTCAAACTCTTTGATTGCCGCCGGCACGGTGGTAAAAGAAGGTTTTGAAGTACCGGAGGGAGTATTGGTAGCCGGTGTACCGGGTAGAGTTGTTCGTAAATTGACAGAAACAGAGCTCGAAAGAGTGTCCAAAACACCTTATAACTATATGAAATATGTTTCTGATTATCGCGTGCAGCTTTCCCAAGATTAAAATAGATGTTATATAATTAGGTAATAGCAATGTTTAAAAGCATGACTGGCTTTAGTAAAGCCGAAATAACAGAAGATGGCGTTTCGATAACGGTTGAGGTAAAAAGCCTTAATGGTAGATACTTAGAAGTAAGTACAAGAATGCCAAGAAACTTACAACACAAAGAGCTTCAAGTCAGAGAAGCTGTCCGCTCTATTTTAAATAGAGGTAGCGTGAACGTAAATGTTAACATCGAATTCGTAGATGCTTCTAAGCAGTTCGTAATGAATCATGATTTAGCAGAAAGCTGCTTTAATGATATGACTGAACTAAAAAAACGCTTGAAGCTCAGAGAAGCTGTGAAAATGGAGCATGTTCTTCATTTCTCAAATTTGTTTTATCAGAAAGACTCGTCAGAGGATGAAGAAAAACAATATAAATTAGTTGAAAGAGCTTTGAGAGAAGCATTGAAAAACTTAGATGAAATGCGCAAAAAAGAAGGTAAAGAAATTGCTAAAGATTTGAATGTAAGAATAAAAAGCATTCAGTCTACTGTAGACAAAATCGAATCTATGGCTTTGGAAAGGGTTCCTCAGGAACGCGACAGATTGCGCCAGCGCATCGCTCAGCTTTTTGAAAGTGATGAAATAGATGAGCAACGCCTACAAATGGAAATAGTAGTGCTTGCTGATAAATTGGACGTATCAGAAGAAACTGTTAGACTTAACTCTCACATCAAGTTTTTCCTTGATGCTATGAAAGCTAAAGAGTCTACAGGTCGTAAGATAAACTTCCTTTTACAGGAAATGCACCGCGAAATTAATACTATTGGCTCCAAAATCAATGAAGCTAATATTTCGCAGTTAGTGGTTGGCGTAAAAGAAGAACTTGAAAGAATCAGAGAGCAAGTTCAAAACATAGAATAAATATTATTATAATATAAGTCTTTATTAAAACAGTGGTTTATATAAGCCACTGTTTTTTTATGTAACTTTATCAAATTTTTTGTGTCTATACTGTAAGAAGCAATAAGCAAAAATACGGATATGTTTACAATTTAAACACTTAATTCTTATTTGCTGATATTTGATTGAATAAATATTACAAAATACGATGTTACTAAAAATGTATTATTTGAAATATTGAACTATGTTCGGTTAAGTGATTAGAATAACTTAATGCAAAATTTGCTTGTTCTTCTATTTCCTTTTTGCAATTTGCTATTGTGTGCTGTCGAAAAACAAAATTAGGTGTCAGGAATGACTGGATTTGATGACTTTGAATTTAATGAATTCAACGAAGAGATGGATGAGAAAATCCGTTTCTACAAAAAAAATATGCGAAAACGCAAGTTAGAGTTTTCGGAACTGCCTGATCCTGATACTCTTGACAAAATGGTGGATTACTGCCTTTCCAAGGAAAATTATACTGATGCTTTGCCATTTGTTAATTATCTATTGGAATATAATCAGTTCTCTTCCGATCCTTGGTTCAAAAAATCTATCTGTCTTGCAGGTATGTCTGAGTTTAGTCAAGCTTTAGAAAATATCGATAAAGCTTTGACATTTGACCCTATGGATCAGGATATGCTGGTTCATAAAGCTGCTGTGCTGGATTCGCTGGGTAAAAATGAGGAAGCTCTTGAGATAGTAAATACTGTGTTAGAGTATAACTCAGGCAACGAAGAGGCTATGTTCTCTAAAGCAACTATCCTGCAGCAAAATGAATTCCATAAGCAAGCTATAGAGATATTTCTCTATCTGGCTGATTCGAAAGATTATGTGAAAGATATATTCCAGGAAATTGCTTATTCCTATAACTGCATTGGCGAATTTGAGAAATCTCTTGAGTTTTACCAAAAAGCAGTAGACGAAAATCCATTTGACAGTGATTTATGGTATAACTGTGGCTTACTGCTTAACCATACAAATAAATTTGAAGAAGCTATAAAAGCTTTCGACTTTGCAGTTGTTATCGAAGAAGATTTCGCTGATGCGTGGGTAAATAAAGGTCACGCACTCATGAGCATGGAACAACTCGATGATGCAATCGACTGCTTTAGAAGAGCTTTGGCAATAAACCCTAACGACTTGGATGCAAAACAGTTTTTAGCAAGCGCCTTGGGCGACTCAGGCAATTATATTGCTGCTATCGAGATGTTTACCCAAATACTTACAAAAAGCCCTAAAAAAAGCTCCTCGCACTTTGGAAGAGCAATCTGCTATGATGCAATTGACGAATTTGAAAAAGCTATCGCCGATTACAATAAAGCTTTGGATTTAAATCCGTATAGCTTTGAAGTATTATACTCTTTGGGTGATGCTTATTATAATAATGATGAAGTAAAAAAAGCGTGGAAGACTTACCAAAAAGCGACAGAAGTTAATCCTCTTAATGCGGATTGCTGGTTCGAGTTTGCTAAGACTTCTTACGAATTGAAATATCTCAAAAAAGCAGAGACCGGATTTAATAAAACTATCAGACTTAGACCGGAGCATGCAGAATCTTACTACTTCCTTGGTAAAATAGAACTCCAGAGGAAAAAGGAAGAAAATGCTATAAATTTCTTTACTGAGGCATGTGAGTTGGATTATACTGTTTTAGGACTTATTACAGAAGAGCTCCTGGAAGAAGGCATAGAAAGTGAAGCATTGGAAAAAATGCTTATACAAATTATGGATAACTTAAGCGACGAAGAAGAAACAGAATAACGAAATAGATATAAATTTGAATAAACCCCTCACTTATGAACATTGCTCAGCAGTATTCAGAGTGAGGGTTTTTTGAATTATGCAGTCATCGATACTACAAAAGTGAGAAATACTATTCTTAAAAAAACTGAATTCAATGAGATTATTTTATACTTGCAACTCTCCCCCAATAAAAAAACTTTGCACTTATTATTTGTTTCTATTAACTTATAGAAACAAATTATTCTTATTGCGGAGTTGCAATGCAAGAGGACAACAGAAAGAAAGGCAAAGTAGGGGAGAAAGAAGCTGCTGAATATTTAGCAGGCAAAGGATATCAAATAATCAAAAAAAATTTTCATTTTGGTAAACATGGCGAAATAGATATTATCTGTAAGTATGGTGAAGTATTGGTATTTGTAGAAGTAAAAGCACGCGAGTCTTATGAATATGGAGATCCACTGCTTTCTATCACTCCACGCAAGCAGAAATCATGGCAGCGTGCTGCTGAAGGCTATCTCTATGTAAATAAAATTAATGATGTAGAATGCAGATTTGATGTGATTACTATAGACATGCGAAAAACGCCACATGCTATTGAACATTTAGAAAATGCACTGTCTCCATTTTAACTTATTTTCTAATGAACATAAGTTTTCTTGCTATTTCAAGTTGTTTAATTATTTTTGTAAGCAACTATTTACCTGTAAATTCTTATTGGGATTCGAACAATGAAAAAAGAAGGTATGAAGAAAATTCTTGTTACCGGCGCTTTAGGTCAGATCGGTAGCGAATTAGTTTTAGAGCTTCGTAAAAAATATGGCGGTGAAAATGTCATTGCTTCTGACTTGAGACCAACTCCTACTAAAGCAATTGCAGAGTCCGGTCCTTTCGAGCAGATTGATGTATTGAACATAGACAGCATTCGCCAAGTTATTATTAAATATGATATTGATTCTGTTTTTCACTTAGCAGCTATACTTTCCGGTGTGGGCGAAAAAGACCCTCATCTTTGCTGGAATGTAAACATGAATGGTTCTATGAATATTCTTGATTTAGGTCGTAAATATGGCTTGAACAGAATCATTATTCCTAGCTCTATGGCTGTTTGGGGCGAAGGTGTGCCGAAAGAAAATGTTCCTCAGGACAGCGTTTTAAAACCAACTTCTATGTATGGCGTGACTAAAGTGGCAGGCGAAAGACTTTGCGACTACTACGTACAAAAATATGGTTTGGACTGCCGAGGTCTTCGCTATCCGGGTATCATCTCTCATGAAACTCTACCAGGTGGCGGAACAACTGACTACGCAGTAGAAATATTCTACGATGCAGTTAAAAAAGGCAAATACGAATGCTTCCTTTCAGAAGAAACAATGCTTCCAATGATGTATATGCCTGACTGCATCAAAGCTACAATAGATCTGGCTGAAGCTGATTTTGACAACTTAAAGCACCACAGTGATTTCAACGTTGCTGCAATTAGTTTTAATCCTCAACAGTTAGCAGAGGAAATCAAGAAGCATAAACCTGATTTTGAAATCACTTACAAAACTGATTACAGGCAGGCTATTGCAGACTCTTGGCCTTGGACAATCGATGATTCTGCTGCTCGCGAAGAGTGGAACTGGAATCCGGCTTATGATCTGGCAAGCATGACTAAAGATATGCTTGAAAAATTGGAAGAAAAGCATGCAAAAGGCTTGATATAATCTAAGCTTTTTCAGATGTATAAAAAACGCCGCAGTATAAGTGCAGTACCTCCAAAAATTGGACAGCTCAAAAAAATTAGGACTGAGTTCGGAATTTCACTGGACTGAGTCCTTTTCATTATCCTTTCGCTCGATTGTTATTATAGTAGTTTATGCAAACCAACCGCTAAAATCTATGCAATATATTTCAAAAACACTGAAAATTGATGTATATTTGTTAGTATAGTATCTATTAAAATCTAACTAATGAAGAAAAGAGGACTAAGTATTGTAATGACAAAAGACAAGAAAAACTTATATGAAGTCCTTATAGCTGTTTTTAGTGGATTGTCGATGGTTGCCGTTTTTTTTGCAACACGATTTGGATTACATCCTTTAGTTACCTTAGCTATAGCGGTACCTTTTTTAATTGGCATTCCAATTTATATGTACTTACCTTTTAAATATTGGGAATATGATAAAAGAAAAGTACCAAAGCTCTCATTTTTATCATCAGTGTTAGTTGCGTGGTCTATTTTAACTGTATTAGATATTAGCGCCGCAACTTTGGGATTCTATTTAAATAATGGTGTGGATCTAGTTTATTCAATAAACTTAGGCTTATTTTCAATCGGAATGACAGACATTTTCCCGTTTTTTAATAGCACGACTTATATATTTGCTGCACTTGTTTATGCTGTATTCAATGAGATTACAAAAAGTATATATAAAGATAAATTGGTAATACCTGATGATGCAAATCACAATGAGTATAAAATAGGTGGAGTCAAAGAAGCTAACTAATGAAAGATAGTACCGGGATATTTGAATAATGTCTAATGTAGAGCAAATTCATGAATTTGCTCTACATTGCGATTTATGTGTATTCTTTTATGTACTCTAATCATCGTTGGCTTCAATGGCTGCCTGAATAGCTACTGAGGTGATGCCTAAAATGAATGAGGCAGTCAGTTCCTCATTTTCACCGACTACAGCTGAGGCTCTATTAAAAGAGAAAGACTGTGATGAGTTTCCGCAGATATTCTCCATCGCATTTCTTACTCCCCAGTACCAGTAATTTTCAGGGTGCGTGTTTTCGCCCATGTAGTATGACTGTTCGTAGACAATTAGTCCGTGGTCGTTAGTGTGAGTCTCGATTATTCGGGCTTTTGCGACTATAGTCCCATTGCCGTCAATCATAAATTTCCATTGCTTACGGTAACTTCTGTAAGCATGATTGCCAAACTCCGGTTCGGACTCTGCTACCATAAGGCCTACGCTATAATCAAGATCTGTAACAACAAAATCTTCTCTGATTAAAACTTTTCTTAGTTTATCAAAAATATAGTTATCCGTATACTTATCGCAAGGAGTGTGCACTTCAAACACTTCATAATAAGGCGAAGCACAAGAGGCTACTACTATAGACAGAAGTAAGATGTAAAAATAACGCATAATCACCTACTTTCAATTATTAGAGAGATTTGATAAGATATGATACGGAATTTTTAGCAGTTTGTTAGAGGAGTAATGAAAATATTGTTGAATTTATCTATAAAAAAACATAAAGACGCAATCACTTGCGCCTCTATATAATATTTTTAAACTGAATAAAGTCTTCCGGGTTGAAATATTTTTATTGAACAACAGAAATAGAGATAACATTACTGGCAAAAGTTTCTTTGGGTACTCTTTCAAATAGATATCGAGTAGAAGCATTGGTACGGTCATTGTCATCATTAAAGCCCCAATCATTGATGTTATCTGACTCTAAGCAGTAGACAAAGCTAATGTGATATACACCATTTTTAGACATCGCCTCTTTAAGTGTGCTTTGCAGGCTATGCATGTCGGGCATATACATTTCTCCCTCTCTTAGCGTAAGGAAGTTGTTTGGACTTAGCGGTTCTAATTCACCATCTCCTGCTTTAGTAATCTCCGAAGTCTCTACTTTCTTGCCGTTGACTTGAAAATAAGTGTATGGGTACCGCAAGGAATTGGTAGACCCATCAAGGAACAAAGGCAGCACTAAGTTGCTGTCGGTTGTGTTGATCATCTTTAGAGTAAATTCGGGTAATTCCTCTAAACTAATTTCTGACTTATTCGTAGAAAGTTCTAATAATAAGCCTTTTTGTTCAATAGAAATCAATGGTGATTGCGGTGAGTCTTCAGCACAAGACACAAGCAGCACCACTGCAGCGATTAAGATTAACTTTAACATTTGAACTCCATATTTAACATATAACATAGACGCTTTGAGGAGCAAAAAGGTTACAATATGAATTTGAATAGAGTTGTAAAATCTATTCCGAAAGTTGTATATTTAAATTCTGAGATTGTTTATAATTAATAGTTATATTTGATAGATGGAACTAAATATTTACGCATGGATTATACTGATAACTATATTGATTAGCACAGTATTAGATTTTGTAGCAGATTATCTGAATATAAAGAACTTACAAAAAGAGCTACCTGAGGAATTCCAAGGAGTCTACTCAGAAGAGAAATATATAAAGTCACAGGAATATTTGAAAGAGAGGACTCGTTTTGGTCTGATTTCATCGACTTTTTCTTTGTTGCTCTTGCTTGTGTTCTGGTTTGCAGGAGGCTTTAACTATGCGGATGTATTAGTAAGATCAGTCACTGATAATTATATTTATCAGGGTGTTTTATATATGTCCGGCTTATTAGTAGCTCAAAGCATTTTGGGTATGCCTTTCAGTATTTACAGTACCTTTGTTATAGAAGAGAAGTACGGGTTTAATAAAACTACGTCTGCTACTTTTATTATGGATAGAGTAAAGTCTATTCTACTTGGTGCTCTCATCGGTCTGCCGGTACTCGCCGGTTTGCTTTATTTATTACACTCCTTCGGTGAGTGGTCATGGCTTTATGGCTGGGTCGGAGTTACGCTAATAAGTTTTGCTTTGCAGTTTGTAGCCCCTACATGGATTATGCCATTATTCAATAAATTTACTCCGCTTGAAGATGGCGAGTTAAAAGAAGAGATATTCAAATATGCTAATAAAGTGGATTATTCATTGAAATATCTATTTGTGATGGATGGCTCGAAAAGGTCTGCTAAGTCTAACGCTTTTTTCACAGGATTTGGCAAAAACAAACGAATTGCCCTCTTTGACACTTTAATAGAAAAGCACAGCACAGGCGAATTAGTTGCTATATTGGCTCATGAAATAGGTCACTTCAAAAAGAAACATATCATAAAGAGCATGGTAATAAGCGTATTGCATACAGGTGCTTTATTTTATATAATGTCACTGTTCTTAAGCAATCAGTCACTTTTTGATGCTTTTTATGTTGATAATATCGGTCTGCATACAGGTTTGATTTTCTTCAGTCTTTTGTTTTCTCCAATAGAAAATATCTTATCAGTGGTCATGAATGTCTTTTCCAGAAAAAATGAATATGAAGCTGATAGATATGCTGCAGAGACTACGGGAAATAAAGACGATATGATAAATGCACTTAAAAAACTATCGGAACATAACTTATCAAACTTGACACCACATAAGTTTTTTGTTTTTATGAATTATTCACATCCTCCGGTTCTTGATAGAATCAGAGCGATAAAATCTATCTAAGAGGGGAAAATGAGCGAACTAACTCTGATGGAGTCACTGTTGTACTTGCTTTTAGGCAGTACTTTATTGTTTTTTGGAGCCGAAGGCCTGGTCAGAGGTTCAGCGTCTGTGGCTTTACGAACCGGACTATCTGCTTTGGTAGTGGGATTGACGATTGTAGCATTTGGCACAAGCAGCCCTGAGCTGGTGGTGAGCTTTACGGCTGGTTTGGAAGGGAATGCAGATATAGCGATAGGGAATGTGATAGGTTCAAATATATGTAATATCGCTCTGATAATAGGTGTGGCAGCAATGATTAGGCCTATAAAAGTGAATATTCAGCTTATTAAATTTGATTTACTTGTTATGATAGCCGTTTCTGTACTATTGGTTGTAATTATTGCAGACGGCAGTATTACCTTTATTGACGGTGTTGTTTTGACGGCAGGCATTATTACATATACTATCTTAACTATAAAGCGGGCTATGACAGATAAAAATCCTCAGTTGATAGAAGAAATAGAAAGCGACATCAAACCCGAAAAACGCAAGCCCATTGTAGATTATATAATGATTGTTCTCGGCATAAGTGGTTTAGTAGTAGGAGCAAATGTATTTGTGGATGGTGCTATCGGCATAGCAAGTATGCTTGGAGTTTCGACAGCAATAATAGGTTTGAGCATTGTAGCATTAGGTACAAGCCTGCCTGAGCTTGCTACTTCTTTAGTGGCATCAATTAAAGATGAGGGAGATATTTCAATTGGTAATGCCATAGGATCAAATATATTTAATATTCTGTTTGTATTAGGACTTGCTTCGCTGGCTCACGAAATACCAACCACTGATATTAGCTATATAGATGTATCAATAATGATAGGTATAGCTGTTCTGATTTTCCCATTAGCAAGGATAGGCATGCAGATTGGCAGGCTAAAAGGAGCATTCTTACTTTCAATATACATAGCCTATGTTTATTATCTGTACTTACAGGTATAACTGAATATTATGCCGGTCAAGAACTATAAAGCCAGATACAATCCCATTTTAATAGTTCGGCATCTACTGTTAAAAGCACTGAGGTTTGTATTAGGATTTTGCTTTAAGTCTTTATTATAAAAAAACTCCCGATAGCCATCGCTGACTATCGGGAATTTTACTATATCTTCCAATCCAAATTTTAGTAGTCGTATTTGTCACCCTGAGGCGCTTTTGGATTAGCAGGATTTGTGCCGTGCAAAGTTAAAATATAACTCGCCACCTGCTCTATTTCGTCTTTTGATAGCAAAGCTTTCCAAGAAATCATACCTTTTGAAGGTACACCCTGATGAATCACCTTTACTACATCCACCATTCGGTTGCCATGAATCCAATAGTCATCTGCAAAGTTTGGACCTACCATGCCTTCACCACTTTGACCGTGGCAAGCAGCACATTTCTCTATAAAAATTTTATTACCGGCAGCGAGACTTTGTTCATCATCTAAAGCTACCATATTTTCATCAAATTCAGGTCCTTTGCCTGCGTTAGCAGCCATTAGTTCTGCCTGCTTTTGTTCGTATTCTTGATATTCCATCGCAAACTCTTCACTTTGTGATGGTCCAATGCCTGCTACATGATAATACATCAGATAACCGGCTGCCCAGATTACACAAATTATAAAAAGAGCTACCCACCAAGGTGGCAATGGATTGTCATATTCTAAAATACCATCATAATTATGATCTAACAGTTTATCTTCAGGTTCTTTAGCCATTATGTTCTCCGTTACTAGTTAATACGGGGTATTCAGAATTGTCCAATGGTATGTTAGACACCTCTTTAATATAATTTTTGTCCAATTTCCACACTACCCAGGATAATCCTACAAAGAAGGCGAAAAAAATAACTAATGCAAAAATCGGGAACAAATGTATATACTGTATATTATCCATAATATGTTTAAACATAGCTTACTCCTTCACCTTGATATCTGTACCTAATCGTTGCAAGTATGCTATAAGAGCAACTAACTGCTTGTTCTTTTCAATATCTATGTTTGCAAGTTTCAAATCATCAACTATCTGCTGAGCTTGTTTCAATAAATCTTCATTTGCAATTTTATCATAGTCTTTAGGATATGGAACACCCAGAGCTATCATAGCACTGATTTTTGAGCTCGTTACATCCAAATCCAAATCCTTTTCAGCAAGCCAAGGGTAACGTGGCATCAGAGAGCCCGGAGACATCTTAGACGGCTCTATCATGTGATAGTAGTGCCATGAATTAGGATATTTACCACCAACTCTGTGCAAGTCCGGCCCTGTACGTTTAGAGCCCCATTGGAAAGGCCTGTCGTAAATAAATTCACCTGCTTTTGAGTACTCACCGTAGCGTTCCACTTCTGAGCGGAATGGACGCACCATTTGAGAGTGGCAAGTGTAACAGCCTTCGCTGACATAAATGTCTCTACCCTGTAACTCTAAAGGAGTATATGGCTTGACACTTGTTATAGTTGGTACATTTTTTTCTATCAGATACATAGGTACTATTTCAAAAGCACCACCGATAAAAATAACTACAAAAGTAGCTATAAACATTGGCATAGGTTTTCTTTCCAACCATCTGTGTTTAAGTCCGCTTTTGCTTTTATACTCTGCTGCCAAAGGAGCTGCTTTTGCTTCTGTATTGGCTTCGAAAGTACCGGATTTGACAGTTTTATAAATATTTACTACTAAAAGTATCATACCAGACAGATAAAGAGCACCTCCAAGAGAGCGCATCACATACATTGGTACGAGTTGCAACACTGTTTCCAAGAAATTTGGATACTGAAGCATACCGTCTGCTGTGAACTGTTTCCACATCAGACCTTGAGTAACGCCTGCCCAGTATAGCGGAGCAGCATAAAGGATAATACCCATAAAGCCAATCCAGAAGTGGGCATTTGCCAACTTTTTAGACCATAAATCTGTTTTATATAGTTTAGGTATTAGCCAATAGAGGATACCAAATGTCAAAAATCCATTCCAGCCCAAAGCACCAACGTGAACGTGAGAAATAGTCCAGTCAGTAAAGTGGGAGAGTGCATTTATGGACTTGATAGATAACATTGGTCCTTCAAACGTAGCCATACCATAAGCTGTGATTGCCACTACCATAAATTTCAGAATAGGATCCTCTCTTACTTTGTCCCATGCGCCTCTTAGCGTCAGAAGTCCATTAAGCATACCGCCCCATGAAGGAGCTATCAGCATTATGGAAAATACTGTTCCTAGCGACTGAGCCCAGTCAGGCAGAGAAGAGTATAGAAGGTGGTGAGGTCCCGCCCAGATATATAAAAATATCAATGACCAAAAGTGAATTATCGAAAGTTTGTAAGAGTAAACCGGCCTTTCGGCAGCCTTAGGCAGATAGTAGTACATCAGCCCAAGATAAGGAGTCGTCAGGAAAAATGCCACCGCATTATGACCATACCACCACTGCACTAACGCATCCTGCACACCTGCATAAGCCGGGTAGGATCTGAACCAATCATAAGGCAACTCTATCGAGTTAAACACGTGGAGCACAGTAACTGTAATCCAGGAAGCTATATAAAACCATATAGCAACGTACATGTGCCTTTCGCGGCGCTTAATCAGCGTCATCATCATATTAATACCAAAAACAACCCAAACAATAGCTATTGCTAAGTCGATAGGCCATTCTAACTCGGCATACTCTTTAGATTGAGTAATACCAAGTGGTAATGTAATCGCTGCAGACACGATAATACCTTGCCAGCCCCAGAAGTGAAACCAGCTCATAAAATCGTTATACATTCGCGTTTTCGACAGCCTTTGAAGCGAGTAATATACGCCCATAAAGATACAGTTACCAACAAAGGCAAAAATAACTGCATTAGTATGCAAAGGACGTAAACGGCTAAACGTTATATACTCGATACCCAAATCGAGCGATGGGAAATAAGCAGGAACATATAGCTGAAATGCTATTATTAGCCCTACAAGCATCCCTACAGCACCCCATAAGATAGTAGCCCATCCAAAGGCTTTGACTATCTTATTGTCGTAGTAAAACGTTTCCAAGTTATGTGCTTGAGTAACATTTTCACTCATAAAACAACCCTAAATATATATTTAATATGTATCTACTTCTCATCTCTTTCTTCATTGAGTATCCTCAGCGAAGGAGTGAAAGTATCTTCAAACTGCCCCGATCTGGAGGCCCATATAAATGCAGCCAGAAACGCTACGGCAATGCCGATACTTACTAATATTAGCACTATTATTACAGACATATTTGCATTTAACTCATGCTAATCAATAAATATTTAATAATGTAGAATAAAAACAAAACATTTTTCTAAAATTATAGTAAATGTCAAATGTATGCAAAATATTGTGGATATGGAAAAAAATTTTTGCACTTAGAAAGTTCAAATGAAAACATCTTACTTCAATTTTTTAATAGACTACAAAAAGCAATTTTTCTTGTTAAGAAAATATAATCTTAATAAATTATAATTTTAATCTTTTTGAATCATAAATACTCTTACCTACTGTAAAAGCTACCACTGAAACGGAACTTACCGGCATTAGTATGGCTGCTACTACGGGACTTAAGTTTGCAGATAATGCAAAAGACAATCCTACGATGTTATATAGTATTGAAATACCATAACTTAGATAGACTGTGTTGATACTTTTTCGTGATAATTCAAAAAACCTATCTAGCTTTTCCAGATTGTCTGCATTTAAAATAGCATCAGACTCGGGCGTAAATGATGAAGTATTTTCAGTAACGGCTATTCCTAAATCTGCTATTTTGAGTGCTCCGGCATCATTAAGTCCATCTCCTATCATTATTACTTTTTGATTCTTCTGTTTGAGTGAGTCGATGTAGTTGTACTTATCATCCGGCATGTAGCTAAATAGCATCTCTGAGTTAGATGGTAATATATCTTCTAATCGGCGTTTGTCTTTGTCGTTATCGCCGGAAACTACGCTAATATCTAATTTGTTGGATAGATTAGCAAGTGATTTAGAAATGCCTGCTCTATACTGAGGCACTACTGCAAAATAACCTGCTACTCTGCTGTTTATTGATATATAAACCTGAGTTTCGTTAGAGATGTCGCTATGTTTATAGTTAAATTCCTTTCTGTTGCTTGCTGTTTTTAGAAGCCATGATAGTTTGCCTATTTTGATAGTATTTCCGTCATGCTCAGCTTCAATTCCTAATCCCGGTATTTCTTCGTAATTTTGCATTTCAATGTTATCAATATCCTTTAGCTTCATATTAATCATACGAGAGAGAGGATGAGTGGAACTTTTTGTAGCTGCTTTTGTTAGTATCAAGTCTGATTCTGAAAGCGTATCGCCATAAAAGGCAATGTCTCCACCTTCCAATTTAGTAAGTGTTCCGGTTTTGTCTAATACAAGATGGTTACCGTAAGCCAACTTCTCAACGATTTTATCATTTTTAAGAAAGAAGCCGTGCTTGCCAAATACTCGCATTATAGTACCATAAGTGAAAGGGATAGTAAGAGCCAAAGCGCATGGGCAAGCTATAATCAAAACAGCTGTAAGCACATCCAAAGCATGAGCTACGCTGAATGGTAACCAGGCTACAAATCCAACACTTGCGATGATTACAATCAGTAAAGTAAAGTATTTTCCTGCCCAGTCAGAAATAGATGATATATATCTATCATTATCTTGTTTCAATATTTTGTTATTCCAAAGCTCAGTCAGGTAGCTTTGTTTAAACTCTTTAGTTACTGCTACTTTGATAGCTGCACCTTTCTGCTTACCACCGGCATAGATTTTTTCTCCTGCTGAAATTCTTACTGGTGAAGATTCTCCTGTAACAAAACTATAGTCTATCATTGCTTCACCATCTATCAGCACACTGTCTGCTGGTACAATCTCGTTGTTTCTTATAAGCAGCAAATCACCTGAGACGACATTATTAACAGGAATATGCTCTTCTCTGTCAGCATTGACTCGCACAACTGAGAGCGGAAAGTATGACTTAAAGTTTCTATTAAATGATAAAGTATGATAAGTTTTTTGCTGAAATACTTTACCTATAAGCAAAAAGAAAACCAGCCCGCTCATTGAATCAAAGAAGCCGGAACCGGTGTTTGTAACTACTTCTAATAAAGATCTAATAAAAAGAACTAAAATACCCAAGCTAATGGGTACATCTATATTTAGATTTCTAAGTTTGAGGCTATTATATGCTGATTTAAAATAGTCTGTAGCGGCATATAAAACAGGTATTGCCAAGGCAATATTTAGCCAACCTATAAAACTCTTGATGTTAAGCTCAAAATCTCCACCCGAGAAGTATTCAGGAAACGAGAGAAGCATTATATTTCCAAAACAGAAACCTGCCACTGCCAGTTTGATAAAAAGAGATTTATTGTGGTTTTTTTGCTTAGGTGCGTCCATGTCCGCTAAGTTAAGCTGTGGCCGGTAGCCGATAGAAGTAAGCAGCTCAACTATTTTACGGATAGAAGTAACTTCCTGAGAAAATACTATAGATATCTCTTTCTTTAAGAAGTTTACTTTAGATTCTATAATGCCTTTATCCAATCGGAACAGATTTTCTAATATCCAAATGCATGCACTGCAATATACTTCAGGTACGTAGAGTATGATTTTACCATTGCCATTGATTGAATATTTCAGTAACTTTTCTATTATTTCAGCATCGTCTAAAAACTCAAACTCGTTTTTGCCGACTACTTTAGGAGTTATCCCTTGCTCTTTCGAGATGTCATAAAAGTCCTGCATACCATTGTCGTGCAGCAAGTCAAAGACAAAAAGGCAACCGGTACAACAGAAGTATTGTCCGTTTTTTTCGACTGTATCATCCGGGCATATTTCGCCACAGTGAGCACAGATCAATTCTTCTTCAGTCTGCTTGTTAAGATTTTCCGGTTTATCCGCATCCATAAAAAAAGTCCCATAACTTGGATAAATATGACGTTATGGGACTTCGGACGAATAATTTATGTATTTATTCAATGATATTTAATACTTTTTCAGCTAATTCTTTTGCATAATCCATATTTTCGGCTTCGCTAATTACTCTGATGATAGGCTCAGTGTTTGAAGCTCTTACCTGCACCCAAGCATTATCGAGAACTATTTTCATGCCGTCTTCTTTGATAATCTCTGCACCATTGAATAGTTGTTCGACCTTAGGTAGTATATCATTAATGTTTCCGGTAAATTCTTTTTTGAATTTTAGCATTTTATAGTCAGGGAATTCACCTGCCAGTTCGCTTAAACTTTTGCCTGTTTCTGCCATCAGAGAAAGTACTAAAGCTATTCCTACAAGCGAATCTCTGCCGTAGTGTGCAGACGGAAGAATAACACCGCCGCTACCTTCGCCACCTATAACAGCACCTGTCTCTTTCATTTTTTTGACTACGTTTATTTCTCCTACTGCACTTCGCACTACTTTCGCTCTATATTTTTTTGCAACAAAGTCTGTAAACATAGAAGTAGAGTGATTAACCACCACAGTCTGATTCTTTTTATCTAAAGCCATAAGCACTGCATAAGTAGCAAGGGCAATAGTTTTTTCTTCGCCGATAGCTTTGCCATTTTCATCTATAAGGACTAATCTGTCCGCGTCGGGGTCAACAGCTATTCCCAAATCAGCTTCGTATTCTGGTACTGAATCTGCAAGCTCCTGCAGATTCGCCGGAAGTGGCTCAGGTGTGTGAGGGAAGACTCCGCTGCCGTCTGTGAAAAGCTCTACCACTTCGCAGAATAGGTTACTTAATAGCTGTGGAACAATTATAGAACCCGAAGCATTAACTGCATCTACCACCACTTTGTAATTTTTTGATCGGATAGATTCTACCAGTTCTTTTTCTCTAAGTAAAGAGTTTTCCAAAATAGCATTGATATGCCTGCTATTTGCTTCTTCATCTATTTCTATCAAGTTGCTTGTGACATTATAAGAATAACTAAAGTCTTTATTATCGATAGCGTCCCAAAGTATTTTATTTTCTTCTGCATCTAAAAATACGCCGTCAGTGTTTAAAAATTTCAACCCGTTCCACTGGTCAGGGTTGTGAGAAGCCGTGATAGCAATGCCACCTGCCGCAGAGCTTTTCTCTACTTCAAGCTGCACGGTAGGAGTGGGCACCATCCCTATCATCCTTACCTTTCTTCCTGCGGCAGCCAACGTGCCGGCAACAATATTTTCAATCCAAAAGCCGGAAGGTCGTCCGTCTCTGCCAACAACTATTTCTCCTTCGGGCATAACTTTTGCGAATGCATTGACGTAATCTATTATTATATTGGGAAGAAGAGAGTCACCAATTGTAGCTCTCAAACCGGAAATCGATCTGATTAGTGGCATATTGATTTTATATTTTTATTTACAAAGATTTTTAATTTACTTTGTAAATATAAGTAAATAACTCTATTCTCAAAAGCATTACTGATAAAAGGTATTAAAATGAAAAAAATTCTTGAAAATGATATAGTGCAGTTTGTCGTAAGATTTGCTCTTGGTTTTTTATTTATTGCGGTTTCTGTAGGTAAAGTGGCTGCTCCAGGTTCCTTTGCGAACGAAATAGGTAACTATCTGCTTTTCCCAGAGTTTTCACTAAATATAATAGCACTAACTATGGCATGGTTAGAGTTATTAATAGGCTTCCTGCTGATATCAGGCATTAGAGTCAAAGCTAATGCTTTTCTGGTAAGTGTGCTTATGGTAGTGTTTAATGTACTGGTGTTGACTGCTATGGTAAGAGGCTTGGATATTAACTGCGGTTGCTATTCAAATATTGGAGCTCAGAAAGTAGGTTGGACTAAAATATTAGAAAACACAGCTACATTCTTACTTTCTGCATTTTTGTATTATACTAAGACAAATAAATACTCTTTAGAGAGCTTAGCTCTTTATGATGCAAAAGCTTAGGCAAATATTGCAGCCAATTATTGATGGAACGGAAAGCCTTATTGCTCCGAGGTACTGTCTTGTGTGTGATGCATTTATAAATGAAGTCTCTCGTTACAAGTATATATGCTCTAAATGCTTAGATGCACTGCCTTATGCTCCGGTAGCAGAGTATCTCACAAATAGTCTTATAGAAAATCTGAAAGCAGAAGAAATTGCAATCAGCAATGCATATTCTCTTTTTTTATTGGGAGATGATTCTCAATATTCCAATCTGATTTATCATCTTAAGTATTTTGGATTGTATTTGGTAGGGGAGGAGCTGGGAAATATGCTTGCCCGTAAGGTAAGTTTAGAAGCAAAGCATGAATTTGACTACGTAATCCCTGTGCCAATTCATAATGCACGCCGCCGTGAAAGAGGTTACAATCAATCTGACTTAATCGCCAAAAGTGTAGCTACGGAACTCGATTCTAATTATGTGCCTGACCTGCTCACACGCAAGATAAATACAAGCACCCAAACTAAACTCAACGCCACTGAACGAAGACAAAATATTAGTCAGGCGCTCCACTTTTCCGGTAAATACGACATAGTGGGCAAGAAAATACTTATAGTCGATGATGTACTTACCACAGGTTCCACACTAAACGAATGTGCTGTGATACTGCTAAATAATAAAGCCAGATTGGTAGATGTGGCAGCTCTTGGAAGAAGAGCAGTAGGAAAATAGGGAGGAGGAGGTTTTATATCTATAGCTGAAAAATAGTTTCTAATTTCTAAAGATATCCTATCAGCTATAATTATTAGTGATCTTGACTTACAGCAAGTTTCTGCTAAAAATATATTTACTATAAAAAAACTACAATATATAATGTTTCTTATAGATTCCACAAAGAATATATTTGTTGCTTTAATAATTCATATGTGCTATATTGTGTGATATTTTTTACATCACATCAGGCTGTCATATGAAATTCAAACATCTATTACTTATGTTACTTCTCTCTACTTCACTTTACTCTCAGGATATGATTACTGACAGACCGGATATGACAGAGTCTCCTAATACCGTCAAACCCGGTACGGTACAAATCGAAACCGGTGCAATGTTGGAAATGTATACAATAAATATTGACAAAATAGATATGAATGCTAAAGTAATGTCTCTTCCCTCCACATTGTTTAGGGTAGGTGTTTTTAGCTTTATGGAACTAAGATTAGGGACTTCCTATATTACTAATTCTTTTGACGCTATTCCTGAAAAAATAGAAATGAGTCATTTTTCCGCTTATGATGTATCTGTAAAATTAAATATACTTGATGGTGGTTTTGGATTAGGTTTTTTAGCTGGCTGCGAACTCAATAATGCAAATCTCGGCGGAGAAACAAGCAGTCCAAATCCATATGCAATAATAGCGGCTTCTCATGATGTAACTGATGGTTGGTCAATGGGGTATAACCTAGGTATATTCGTTGATGGACTTGATCCGGATGGTGCTGAGGTGGAGTATGCATTTGCCTCGGTTGCATCAGGTTTCGAGATCAATGATAAGGTCGGAGCTTTCGTGGAATTGTATTCTGAGATTAACAGTATTGAAGAGGTTGTACTTTATTATGATAATGGTCTTACTTATAAACTTTCTGAAACTGTACAGCTTGACGTTTCTTTCGGTACATGTATCACAGAAAGATACAATTTCTATTCTTGTGGTGTAAGCTGGCTAATTAAATAGAATTATAGATGAATATCAAAGCACTTTTTTTACTTTAAGCTCATTTCCCTCTCTTTCCGGGAAGTGAGCTCTAAGTCTTTCCGGATTACCGAACTTATCCGGAATATCTTCCACTGAGCAGTCTTGTGCAACTTGCATAGTAATATCTTGCCTAATTTTTACATTTCTCAGAGCAGATACAATTTCAATATTTCTCTCTAAATCATGTTCCAATTGCTCTATATTTTCTAACTCCGGATTAAGACCTGAGAGCCTGCAAAGTTTTTCTATGTTGTTGGTTTTAGGCATAAGTACTCTCTAAAACATAGTCCATACAAAACTTGCGAATGGTGCTGCGAAAGGAGCAGTGGAGAAGGCAAAACCAAAGTCTGCTGCAAATTCAGTATTGCACAGTCTAACTCCAAGCAAAACTGCAGTGTTCGTTGGTTTCTCTACGTTATTGTTCCAAAGTTCGCCTATCACATGTATTCCTTTCCAGCTGTCAATTCGGGTATCAACACCTAAGCCGACGCCGAACGCTCCGTCTGCATATTGCAAATCTAAGAGCTGATCCCTAAAACGTACATCGTAATAGTCAGCACTGCCAGCTTTGTAATATACGTTACCTGTTAAACGGGACTTTGCCCCTGTAAATGTGGCAACAGCGTAGCCATGTATAAGCCTGTTGTTATCATTAATAAACGCAAGATTACCTCCGACGGCAAGAGCTAAGCCACCATCATAATCTTCAAATTGCTGATCATAAAAGGTAATCTTAGTATCTAAATTAGTTATCTGGTCAGTTCCATTGATGAAAGGTAAAACGGATCTGCCTACCATCACGGAAACATAATCAGTAATGCCTATGCCTGCATTGAAGAAAAGAAGCTCGAAAGAGCCAAAGTAATGATTGTTCTTTATTGCTTTGGCTGTCGGCAGTAAAAATACTCTGCTGTCGTGTCTGTAGCTATCTTCGTATAGTTTTATTTCTTTTATCTGATTGGCGTAGATTGTGGCAGTGCCTATTTCCATTTTAAAACGGAATCCTTCGCCATTGTCAGTACTATTTTTAAATTCCACAATAGAGCCTGTCATTACATCTCCGTTTGTCATACGGATAACGTAAGTGTAATCTTCTCCCATCATCAAATCTCTAGGGAGCTCTATCGCATAAGCAGAAACAAATGAGATAACAACAAAAACAAGAATAGCAAAATACTTCATAATTTTCTCTGATTAATCGTTTGACAATGCTAACTGGCCACAAGCCGCTTCGATATCTCCGCCAAAAGTATCGCGAAGTATAACCGGCACTTTGTTTTGTCTGAGTTTATCGGCAAAGCTTTTCATATTTTCTTTGCTAGCCGGTTTCAGCTCTTCGACAAATCCTTTTGCACCTGTAAAAGAAATATCATTAAATGGAATAACATTTACGCGAGAAGGAACTCTGCGAGCTATTTTAGTAAGACGTTTTATGTCTTCATCAGTGTCGTTTAGTCCTTCAAAAAGAATATACTCATAAGTAATACCCATTTTTGTTTCTCTGTAGTATTCTTCCACAGCATCCATCAGCTTTTGGATAGAGAAAGATTTAGATATAGGCATAAGTTTTTCTCTGAGTCCGTTAGTTGTAGCATGTAAAGATATTGCCAGTTTCACAGGGTATTTCTCTTTTGCTAGCTGCTTAACTCTGGGAGCTACGCCAGCGGTAGAAAGAGTAATTCTCTTACGGGAAACAAGTTTAATCCTTTCATCTGCCATAATTTCTATAGATTTTACAACATTATTATAATTCATAAGCGGCTCGCCCATGCCCATATATACAATGTTTTTTATCTTACAGTTCAAATCTTTTTCAACTAATAGGATTTGGTCGATTATTTCCGAAGCTGTTAAGTTTCTTTGGAAGCCAAGAGTTCCTGTAGCGCAGAAGGCACAGCCAACCGGGCAACCTGCCATAGAAGAGATACAAAGAGAAACTCTTTCTATATTTTCGCCGGACTCATCATACCAAGGCATATAAACTGCTTCTATGCTATAATTATCTTTCAGTGTAAACAGGTATTTGATAGAACCGTCTTCGCTGACTCTTTTTTTAGCTATTTTTACATTGCATATTTCTAAATATTCCTCAAGCCTGCTTCTAAGTTCTGCGGGAAGAGTAGTAGCATCTTGAAAGCTATCAATCCTTCTACCATAAATTTCGTCCAAAATTTGCTTCGCTCGGAACTTCTTTTCGCCCATATCTACCAGATATTGCTCAAGCTCAGCAATACTAAAGTCTTTTATACTCAATTTATTAGACATGTAAATCCTTAGTTTTAAAAGTTGCTATATATTATTATGCAATTTCGCTCTTTTTTAGGACTTAACGAAATGCTAAATATTTTAAGCCGCAATTTCTTTATTATATAAGTTAGATATAATTTTCATATTGAGTAAAATATGATTATTTTAGCATTCCAGAATTTAGTATGTGTATATTTAAAGATAATCATGATTAACAAAATAATTAGTTTTAAAATTCTTTCTATTGCAACTTTGTTTGTTTTGCTTTTAAGCTCTTGCGTTACAAATAAAATATATACCGAAGATTTCAATCCAAATAATCCTGAAATAACCGGAAAGAACTTAAAGACACAAGGCATTGATATTGATTCAGTTTTTTATAAAGGGGTTGTTGCTAATCCTGAGAACTCTGAGGTGTTATTTAATCCAGAGGAAAATATAGAAAATTTTAAATATTTAGAGGAGCAGGACTACTTCGCTATATTTAATGAAATAGAAGAAGAAGCTTTTCAAAATACAAGGTATTATTATAACATAGATACCAATAAAAATACTTTTGTCCAGAAAGCTTTGGAAACTCTTATTGAAACTGATATGCCAGATAATAAAGATGTCAAAGTAACTGTAAATATATTGGAACATGAAATTAGCGAAGATATATATATTTATCAGGCATGTTATTACCAAAAATTTGGGATAGAATTTTATTATCAAGTCAATGGTAATTATTACTACTTCTTTGCCGAAAGTATCGATTCTCTCCAAATGGAAAGCCCGGATTTATCTAAAATGAATGCACTCGCTTACAAAGGAGTTTATAGCTGTGCAAAACAGTTTATAAAGTATTATAATTCTATAGATTACTCCTCAAATAGCGATGGATTAATTGCTGAAGCAAATCCAACTTTTAGAGATTATCAGAACTCAGGAGTTGCCGGATTTAAAGAAAAGAAAAGGCTGGAAAATGTGCCCAATTTGATATATAAAAAGTATCTTCCACCATCTACTTTTCGATTAGGAGCGCTTAGCTATTTCAAATCTTACGGAGCAGTTTTTGCTTATACTGTCCCACAAAATGCACCTGGTAGATTTACACCATCTTTTACTTTAAAAATGATGCGCCCAGAATTAGGGATAGGCTTTACACCAATGTTTTTTTTAAATAGTAATAGACAGGGAGGTTTTACGTTCACATCTATAGACTTGTTAGTTCATGATTGGTATGAAGCTTCTTATGCAATGTCTATGTCTCTAGGAGTTGGAACACGTGCTGATGGTGTAGATTTGAGAATAGGTGGTTCTTACTTTAGTAGGCTTAGGGGAGAAAGAATAAAAGACCGTTTTGCATTATATATCGCTTTTTCATTCGACTTAGATTAGTAGGTATAACTAAATCATAGTTTTTATTATTCTTATTGGCTTGCAATTTGCTAAATTCTTATCTTTGTAAAGTATCAACAAGAAATAGTAGCCTAAAACATGAGAATTGCATATTTATCTACATTTTACCCTTACAGAGGTGGTATTGCTCAGTTTAATGCAGCTCTGTATAAAGAGTTTGCTGATAAGCATGACATCATCCCGTATACTTTTTTGAGGCAGTATCCTGATTTCCTTTTTCCGGGTAAAACTCAATTAGTTCAGGATGGGGACACGGCTGAGATTATTGATTCAAAAAAAGTATTGGATACAGCTAATCCACTGAGCTACTTACGTGCTGCAAAAAAGATAGCTCCGTTCAAACCGGATTTACTTTTGACCAAATTCTGGATGCCATATTTTGCTCCATCATTAGGTAAAGTAGCAAAATATCTTAGTAAAACAGGAACTAAGTCTATAAGCATTTTAGATAATGTCATCCCTCATGAACCCAGACCGGGAGATATTAGCCTTATCAAATACTTTCTGAATGCAAACGATGCATTTATTGTGATGAGTGATGCAGTTAAAGAAGATTTGTTGAAATTAAAACCAGATGCTCTGTTTGAGCATCATCCACATCCTCTGTATGATCATTTCGGTTTGAAGATGCAAAAGGTTAATGCTCGTAAGGCAATGAATATACCCGAGAAAAGCAAAGTGTTATTGTTTTTTGGTTTTATCAGGGATTATAAAGGATTAGATTTACTCTTGCAGTCCATGAAACAGTTACCCGAAGACTACTTTTTGTTAATTGCCGGTGAAGTCTACGGAAGTTTTGACAAATATGACGAAATGATAGATAGGATGGATTTGCGAGCCAAAGTTGGTCTAAATGTCAGGTATATTGGAGATGATGAAGTAAGCCGTTTCTTCTCTGTGGCGGATGCTTGCGTATTGCCTTATAAATCAGCTACCCAGAGTGGTATAGTGGGTATAAGTTATCATTTTGATTTACCAGTTATAGCTACAGATGTTGGTGGGTTAAAAGAAATGATAGAACCATTTGGGACAGGTGCTATGATAAAACGACCAAATGCCAATGATATAACTAATGCGATTAAAGACTTCTTCGAATCGGGCAACTTTACTAACAGTATCGAAAACATCCAAAAGTACAAGAAGAGTTACAATTGGAAAACTATGGCAAACGCAATAGAAACACTTTACGATAAAATTTAAAACAAACATGGAACAGCAAAAACCTGATTATAAAACATGGCTGCCTATAAAGAACTTCTCTGCTGTATTGATGATGTTTGTTCTTTGTCTTCCGTTTTTTATCAACTCTGATAGTGTTATATCTCAAATTGCATTGTCATGTATTGCTGTGTTAACACTGTTTTACGGTTCATATTTAGCAGGTCACTTCCTGCTGAGAAAGAATAACTTTAAAATACAGCATGAGCTGTCGGAAGCTTTGATAAGTAAAGTTCCCGGCGATATATCAGGCAATGCTTTAGACATTGGTACAGGCAATGGAATAGCCGCAATCAAATTATCAAAAGCGTATCCAGATTTGCATGTTTTTGGTATTGATATATGGTCAAAAAAATGGGATTATTCTAAAAAGCAATGTATACTTAACGCCAATTTGGAGGGAGTATCTGAGCGTGTTGCTTTTACTGAAGGCAGTGGCTTCGACTTGCCGGTTAAAAATGCTTCTATGGCGCTTATTATAAGTAATTATGCTATTCATACGATGAAAGAGCATGATTTAAAAGCTGTCTTTCAGGAAATAATACGTGCTTTAGAGTTAAATGGTTATCTCGTTGTGCAGGACTTTTTTAGGAAAAGGTATTACGGCAGAACGGATGAATTTATCAAATATCTTGCAGAATTTGGTTTGCATATAGTTGAAAGGACTGATACAGAAAATATAGTTAAAGTTCCAAAGCTATTAAAAATATTGGATGTGGCTGGCAATAGCGAAATATGGATCCTGCAAAAAAGAATCTAATGCACAGCACCAACACTATAGCATTTACCTATTATATGTAAAGCAGCTATCAATAACATGATAGTCGCTAAAGTGTCATATAGCTAATAAAAATTGCTATCTTCTTCTGATTAAGTCGTTGATTTTTGTAATTGTTTTTTCTTTTAAATCTTCTAAATTTTGCTGACTTAGCATTTCATAAGCATCAGCGCGAAGCTTGCCCCACTGGTCATGTACAGGGCAAGGCTTTTCTACCGAGCAGCCTCTAAATCCCAAAACACAGTTTTCGAACATATCTAAACCATCTATAGCCGAAACTATTTCAATTAATCGGATGTCTTTAGGGGCTCTATTAAGAAAAAAACCACCTGCTTTCCCTTTTTTGGAACCGACTATACCACTTGCTGTTAAAGTCTGTAAAACTTTAGATACAAATTCTTTGGGGACATTGAGATTCTCTGATACATCCTGTGAATTCCATAGAGAACCTTCATCCTGGGCAGACAAAAATAAAACTGCCTGCAAACCCAACTCGCATTTTTTCGAAAAAATTACTGTCATAAGTCCTTGTCTCAAATAATTTTATACAAATATACAAAAAAATTTTAAAAAAGTATTTGTATTAAAGACTTTTTAGTCTTATATTAGAAGCAGAATTATTTATCTGATTAACAAAACGGGAGAAATATCATGTTTTGCTACCAATGTGAACAAAACTCAAAAGGCGCATGCAACACTAATGTTGGAGTATGTGGGAAAGACGAAAAAACTGCTATAATGCAGGATATATTATTATTTGAAGCTAAGGGTCTAGCTTGGGCAGCTACTGAATTGAAAAGAGAAGGTATACATAATAAAAAATACGATATTTTTATTATGGAAGCTCTTTTTACAACTGTAACTAACGTTAGCTTCGATTATATACGCATAGTTGAGCAGATACAAAAGGGCAGTGAACTCTTAGATGAAGCAAAAGCGGAATGTGAAAAAGCGGGCATTTCCATTCCATCTGAAGAAAACCATCCTGTAAACTTTAAATTTGTACCAAACCCTGATGATTTAATGCTTATGGCAGGTTTGGTAGCTTTGGAAACAAGATTTGAAGAAGAAGGCAAAGCTTATACCGGTATCGTAGAACTAATTATATATGGCTTAAAAGGTTTAGCTGCATATGCACATCATGCTTATGTATTAGGATTTGAAAAACAAGAAATTTATGATAGAATAAATGAAACTCTGCACTATTCATTGGAAAAACATACTGCAGAAGAACTTCTTGGCAAAGCACTTGAAACAGGTGAATTAAACTTGCAGGTAATGGAGTTGCTTGATTCTGCAAATACAGGTACTTACGGACATCCTGAACCTTCTCCGGTAAGAATCACAGCTAAAAAAGGTAAAGCTATTCTTGTTTCAGGTCATGATCTTAAAGATTTGGAAGAGTTATTGAAACAGACTGAAGGCATGGGAATAAATATCTATACCCATGGCGAAATGCTTCCTGCACTTGGTTATCCACATTTGAAAAAATATGCTCATTTAGCTGGTAATTATGGTGGTGCTTGGCAGGATCAGTGGAAAGAATTTGCTGCTTTCCCGGGTGCAGTGCTTATGACAACAAACTGCATCCAGGAACCAAAAGAGTCTTACGAAAACAGAATATTTACTTGCGGTTTAGTTAGTTGGCCAAATATTACTCATATCAGTGACAGAAACTTCAAACCAGTAATTGATGCAGCTCTTGCAGCTCCGGGTTTTGAAGCAGATGAAGAAGAAAAAAATATTTTAACAGGCTTCGGTCATAATGCTGTACTCTCTGTAGCAGATAAAGTAGTAGAAGCTGTTAAAAATGGCGACATCAAACATTTCTATTTAATTGGTGGATGTGACGGCGCTAAATCCGGTAGAAATTACTATACAGATTTTGCTACTCAAGCACCAAAAGATAGTATAATAATGACATTAGCTTGTGGCAAATTCCGCTTCAATAAATTAGAATTTGGCGATATTAACGGAATCCCAAGATTATTAGATATTGGTCAGTGCAACGATGCTTACTCAGCAATCAAAATCGCTGTTGCTTTAGCAGAAGTATTTGAAACAGACGTAAATTCGTTACCACTTTCTCTAATACTTTCTTGGTATGAACAAAAAGCTGTAGCTATTCTTCTTACACTATTGCACTTAGGTATTAAGAATATCAAAATTGGTCCAACTTTACCGGCATTTATTGAGCCTGAAGTGCTTAATATATTGGTAGATACATTCCAGTTGAAACCAATTACAACAGTAGAAGCAGATATGGCAGAAACTTTAGCATAATAAGTTTGGTATTGGTATGCAAAAAAAGGGAGCACTAATAAGAATGCTCCCTTTGCTTATTCAATTTATTCAATTTCAAATATGACTATCTTACAATATTTACTTTCTTAGTAACAAAATGAGTACCGTCACTAATATGCAAGAAATAAGTCCCTGCTGTTAAGTTACTTGCATTATAGCTTAATCTTTTAGTACCTGTAAACTCTTCAGAAAGTATATTAGCCACTTCTTTGCCTTGTATATCTAACAGCTTAGCTTCAACAAAAGCATTGACATCAGAGTTCAGAACGAAGTTAATCTGCTGAGATGCAGGATTTGGAAATACTTCAGAGACTGCAAAACCTAAGTTACTCCCATCAAAATCTTCTACAGAAGTAGAGTAATTTGTTTTGAATAGCCCATTGCCATGTGTTGCCACTACTATTCTGCCATCCAGTTCACGGACTTCGATGTCTTCTATGACAGCTTTACCAATGGTATTAGCTCCTTCTCTCATCCAAATCGTATTAGCTCCTTCAAGCTTCTTAGTAGAGAACAGGCCGTCAGAAGTACCTAATAAATGAAGCGTGTCGCCTTCGTAAACCATTCTTTCATAGCATCTGAAAGAGTGGCCGGCACCTGTGCCATCAGGATTTTCTTCTAAATTGCCACCGTTGTCAGTCCAAGTTTCACCACCATCTTTTGTTTCAAGCATACCAAGACTTAAGTAATTAGAGATTATGGCTATGAAGTGCATATTATCTTGGGGGTCTATCCATAAATCAGGAATGTAGTTACCTGTTACAAAATCAGGTAAATTTATTATGTCATAAGAAAAATTGTCTTTAGAAAAATCTGTTACCTTAAAAATTCTTTTATTTTTTGTTCCTACATATAAAACTTTTTCAGGAACATTTGCATATTCTACAGATGTAGCATCTAAATTATCGATCAAATGAATATCAAAAGTAATATCTGCCATAGCTTTAGTAAGGTTATTACAGATACATATAGCTGAGTTCGTCGGTATAGCAATCTCTTTTTCATTTATGCTGTTTATAGAAAAGATTGTTCTAAACTGTGGAGAAAG
Organism: Kapaibacterium sp. (SeqCode); assembly: GCA_963678775.2. Lineage (GTDB taxonomy): Bacteria > Bacteroidota > Ignavibacteria > Kapaibacteriales > UBA2268 > JBFHIJ01. The sequence continues at coordinate 33,117 of CAXXGR010000003.1, read as the reverse complement.
AGCATTTATGTTATTAGGAAAAAGGAAAGCACCGTTATATGGTACACCATTATTAAGATTTAATCTTAATATATTGCCAAATTGACTTGACACTATGATACTATTACTGCCGGTTATGTAACATTGCATCCCGTCACCTGAGTAATAATCGATAAAAGTATTATTATCAATAATATTTCCCATAGTACTATTGTCTTGCATACCTCCAATTATGTCATTACTACCTGCAACATGTTTATTGATTGCACAATCAAAAAATTGTGTTGTACAGTATCCATTATTCAAATCAATCCAGTTTTTATCTGCTGTTTCTGAAATATCAGATAATTTATGAATACCGTGATCAGAAGCGGAAAGAACTTCTTTAGGATTATTAGGGTTGTAATCGAACCAGTGGAAATCCCAACCTCCCGTTGGAAACATAGAATTTAGCATCCCCTGGTAAATTTCCTGTAATGTTTTAGTCGTATCAGCATAACTATTTGAATCCCAATTGGGGTTATACCCTGCTATCCATTGTGTTCTTTCTGTAGATGAAAAACCATCATAAGATATAAAGCAATTTGCCCCGGCAAGGAGCACGATATCAGGATTATTAGGAGCAACTTTTATGGCGCTACAATAATCATTGTGAGTAATTAAGTAATTATATTCGTTTTTAGATTCAAAAAAAGGAAGATTATCACTAAGATTTGTCCATTTAAAGTCTTTACCTTCAATTTCTAATTTACAAATCGAATTGCACTGAGGATAATCTGCACAGTCTGTTGATAATTCTTTAATATTTGATATCAAGAAATAAAGAATATTTTCGTTTGAAGGTGCATAATCTAAAACTATTCTATAAGAAGGCTGCAAAAACTCAGGTGAAATATCTTCCCAATTTGTGCCATTTTCAGAATAAAATATGCCTGAATGAGAAGTGGTTCTATTAGAGTATCTGGAATGATAGCTCAGAGTTGCATAGTATTTTCCGGTTGGAGTGATAAGTATATCAGTTGCCATATTATAAAAAGTCAACTCCTCTAAATCTAAAGCTTTTTCTATATTATTTCCATCATCAGAAATTCTTAAAATTGTACCAAGACATGCTACATATATTATGTCTTCTTCCAAATTAGTTGGGTCGATTGCTAATCTATTTACATTGTCAATAAATTCTCTTACTTGAGGCTGATTATCACCTGTATCACCATAAGGTTGCCAAGTGAGTCCGTTATCTGTCGATTGATATATTCCATTTCCGGCATAGGATGCAGAATGAGACATGGATGCAGAATTAGAACCTATTTCACCACCTGCACAGTACCAGTTATTGTTTTTGTTTGGGCGAGGATCTTGAATGATAGCAGTAACAGAAGCTATCTCATGGATTCCTGTAGTTTGTACCCATGAAGCTCCACCGTCAACAGAACGCCAAATCCCTCCCGATACTCCACCGGTTATTATAATATTGGGGTTTGTTTTATCGAACTCCACAGCTCTCGATCTTCCACCAATGTTACTTGGTCCTGCCGACATCCATGTTTGGGATTGTATTTGACTTCCCTTAGTGAATAGGCCTTCACTTGAATTTGGTAGCGAATTAGAAAACTTTTGTTGACTAATCTTAAAATCATTAGGCATTTCTACATTAGCATTTTGATAAGTAGATTCTATCCATTCGCGCCGAGCTTGTGGATCTTCAAACTCAGATTCTGCTAAAGCTGAACTGATTGATATAAATACAAATAAAATAGTTAAATAACGAAGTATCATAACGCACCCTAATAAAGTGGAATAGAATAATAAGTAAAGATATGAGAATTTTTATTTAATACCAAGACATTGGTATTCTGATATAAAAAAAGCGCAAAATATTTGAAATTTGCGCTTTTATTTAAGATATCTATCTATATTTTATCTAACTATATTTACTTTCTTAGTTACAAAATGATTTCCATCACTAATATGCAAGAAGTAAGTGCCAGTAGCTAAACTGCTTGTATTATAGCACACTTTTTTTGTACCTGTAAACTCTTCAGAAAGAATATTAGCCACTTCGTTGCCTTGCATATCTAACAGCTTAGCTTCAACAAAAGCATTACTATCAGAGTTAAGAACAAAATTTATCTGATTAGAAGCAGGATTTGGGAATACTTCAGATACAACAAATCCAAGATTAGCTCCATTGAAGTCTTGCACAGAAGTAGTATAATTTGTTTTGAATAGTCCATTCCCATGAGTAGCAATAACTATTCTACCGTCAAGCTCACGCACTTCAATGTCTTCTATAACAGCTTTGCCTATTGTATTTGATCCTTCTCTTAGCCAAACTGTATTTACTCCTTCCAATTTTTTAGTAGAAAAAAGTCCGTCAGAAGTTCCAAGAAGATGCAATGTGTCGCCTTCATAAACCATTTTATTATAAACTCTGAAAGAGTGACCTGAACCCGTGCCATCAGGGAATTCTTCAAGATTTCCACCATGGTCAGTCCAAGTTTCTCCATTGTCATATGTTTCTAACATACCTAGCGACAAATAATTAGAAACTATAGCAATAAAATGATTAACATCTTGCGGATCTGCCCAAACATCTGAAACAAAGTTACCTGTAACAAAATCAGGCAAACTAATTATATCATACGAGAAATTATCTTTTGATAAATCATTAACTTTAATAAGCCTTTTATTTCTGGTACCTATCAAAACTCCATTATGAGTTGGAGCAAGATACTTAATACAAGATGTCTCTAAGTCATCTATAAAGTGATACTCATAGTAATTATATGCATTAATAATACTAATATCTTTTACATAAGCTATCACTTTTGCTGTTGCAACAGTAAGTTCTTTCTCGTTATATGGATTAATGGCATACTGTGTATTAAACTGTACTCCATAAGTATTGTTTTCTGTAGAGGGTATTGATAATATAGAACCGCTGACAGGTTGACCTTGGTATAATTGCAATCGAAATATATTGACATTATCACAAAATATTATATTATTATCTTCAGTAATATAAGATGTAAAACCATCGCCTCCCCAGTATTTATTAAAGGACAGAGTATTGAAAAAATTGCATAAAGTACCATTGTCTTGCGTGCCACCTATTATAGCATTATTACCAGCTTCCTTTCTATTTATTGCGCAATCGTAAAATTGAGTAGTGCAATAACCATTATTTAAGTCAGTCCACTCTTTGGGAGCATTGTATGAAATATCAGCCAGTTTATGCAAGCCATGATCAGAAGCGGAAATAACTTCATTTGGATTATCAGGATTAAAAGTAAACCAATGATAATCCCATCCACTGTTTGGATGCATCATTTTAAGTTCGTACTGATATATTTCTTGTAAAGTTTTGGTAGTATCATTCCAAACATTGCCATCATATTTAGGATTAAATCCACCAATCCAAGCGCTACTATCGCTATTTGAAAAACCGTTGTAAGAAATAAAGCAATTTGTTCCAGCTAAAAGTACTGTATTTGTATCAATCGGAGATACTGCAATTGTCATACAATATTCTTGTTGCGGGTTAATGGTATTATTAACATGTTTTGCTTCAAAGTAAGGCATATTTTTGCTAAAATCGCTCCACTCAAAAGTATTATCAGTATGATTTAATTTAAATATAGACATACATCCTAATATATCAGGATTGCAATTAGTTGATAAATCAGGAATATTAGAACTTAAAAAGTATACAATGTCATCATTTGATTCTGCATAGTCCATCACTATTCTATATGATGGTTGTAATGTTTCAGGACTTACGTCTTCCCAATGTTTACCATCTTCAGAATAAAAAACACCTGAATGCGTTGTTTCTATGTTGCTGTATTTAGATGCATAACTTAAGGTAACAAAGAACTTTCCGCTTGGAGTAATTAAAATATCTGTGCTTAAATTATAAAAATCAAAATTGTCCAAATCTAAAGTTGATTCCAATTTCTTACCATCGTTAGATATAGTTACAATATTGCCTTCGCAGGCAGCATATAATACATCTTCATCTAATTTATTTGGATCCATTGCCAACCTGTAAACATAATCCAATCTAAATCCTACTTGTGGAAGATTATCACCAGTGATCCCATAACTCTCCCATGTAAATCCATTATCAATAGATTTATAAATTCCATTTCCTGAATAGTCAGCTGAATAGTTCATAGAAGCAGAACTTCCCCTAAGCTCACCGCCTGCACAGTACCAATTGTTATTTTTACCAGGTCGAGGATCTTGAATTATTGCTGTTACAGTAGGTATTTCATGTATACCAGTGGTTTGTACCCACGAAGCTCCACCGTCAACAGAACGCCAAATGCCACCGGACACGCCACCTGCAATTATAATGTCAGGATTAGTCCTATCATATTCTACGGCTCTCGTCCTGCCACCTACATTATTAGGACCTGCATGCATCCAAGTCTGAGAACTGATTTGACTTCCCTTAGTGAATAACCCTTCTGAGGCATTAGGTAGAGAGTTGGAGAGCTTTTCTTGCCTAATTTTAAAATCTTGGGGTATATCGACATTTTCATTTCGGTAAGTAGATTCTAACCACTGATTTCTGGCTTGAGGATCTTCAAACTCAGATTCTGCTAAAGCTGAACTGATTGATATAAATACAAATAAAATAGTTAAATAACGAAGTATCATAACGCACCCTAATAAAGTGGAATAGAATAATAAGTAAAGATATGAGAATTTTTATTTAATACCAAGACATTGGTATTCTGATATAAAAAAAGCGCAAAATATTTGAAATTTGCGCTTTTATTTAAGATATTTATCTATATTTTATCTAACTACATTTACTTTCTTAGTAACAAAATGAGTACCATCACTAATATGCAAGAAATAAGTACCAGCAGATAAGTGACTGGCATTAAAAGCAACTCTTTTTGTACCTGTAAACTCTTCAGAAAGAATATTAGCCACTTCTTTGCCTTGTATATCTAACAGCTTAGCTTCAACAAAAGCATTGACATCAGAGTTCAGAACGAAGTTAATCTGCTGAGAAGCAGGATTAGGATACACTTCTGAAACTACAAAACCTAAAGAATGTGCATCAAACTCATCTATCGAAGTAGCATAGTTTGTTTTGAATACTCCGTTTCCGTGAGTAGACACAACTATTCTCCCATCAGACTGTCGTGCATGAATCTGAGATACAACTGCCATGCCAATTGTGTTTTCACCTTCACGAACCCAAACTGTATTAGCTCCATCAAGATTTCTGGTAGAGTAAAGTCCGGCTGAAGTACCTACAAAATGTACTGCACCTCCATCATCCATCTTTAAACGAGCATACGCTCTAACTGAAGGTCCGTTTCCGCTTCCATTTTCATTTTCTTCCAGATTACCACCATGATTAGTCCAAGAGTCGCCTGCATCATAAGTTTCAAGGATACTCATTGAATTATAGTTAGAGAGTATACTAATCAAATGATCTGCATCGTTAGGATCTACCCACAATCAGCAGTGTAAGCATAATTCACTTCGCTGGGGTAAGAGATTTTTTCAGCAGTGCTGTTTGAATTAGTAACATCTGTAATTCTATAGAGACCATCATAATTTGTACCTAAGTACAAGACATTTGCCGGAGTTGTACTAAAGGCTACATTTGTTACATTCACATATCCCAAATCTCTAAAATACCAATTATATGATGCTGCGCTTTCATTAGTATAGTCACTACAGTATACATAGCCCGTGGCTGCACCCATAGCTATTGCTTTTGTGTCATTTGGATTTATTTCAAATGGATTGTAAAATGCAAAAGAAACACCCAAGTCACTCTGTGGTGCAAAGTTATACCCATCTACCATTTCGTCGTCTTCGTAAATCAATCGCATAATGTTTCCGGATTGAGAAGATACTAATATGTCACCGTTTTCATTGATTGTAGAATGCATACCATCACCTCCTGTCATCTCATCAAACATTACAGATGAAGTGAAAGTAGCCCACGTTCCATTATCCTGCATGCCCCCGACAATTGTTTCATTGCCTGCCTCAGTAGGGTGGATGCTACAATCATAAAACTGAGTGGTGTTATAGCCATTATTCAAATCATCCCAAGTAAACTCTTCATTGTCTATAGATTCTTCCAAATTATTTAAGCGGTGAATGCCATGATCGCTACCTGTAAGTACTATATTTGGGTTAGTTGGATGAAATACTATAGTATGGAAATCCCAACCACCTGTAGGGAACATCATGTTACGCCATTCGCTGATAATGTCTAACCATTTTACAGATGGGTCACTATAAACATAAGGGTTGTAATTTGGATTATAACCTGCAACCCACTGAGTATTGTCTGAATCAAAGAATGCGTAATCAGATACATAAATGTTGGTGCCGCCAATAATAACCACATCCGGATTATCAGGTTTAATAGCTATGCACATATCATATCCACTCTGAGAGTTATAAACTCCGGTGATATATTTAATTTTCATGTATGGTAAGTTTTCTGATAGATCATACCATTCAGCTCCATCATTATATTCCATTGCCAGTAGAGTGTGGCAACCGGAAGACTCGTCAGGGCAATACACTCCGCCGCTACCATAGTGCATAGTTAGGAAATATACTAAATCCATATCGCCCGGAGCTGCTGCTATTACCGTGCGAGTGTAGTTGCCGGTTAGCTCGTCAGGAGTAATATTCTCCCAGTCTTTACCATTAGTTGAACGGAAAAACCCGGATTGATTAGAATCTGAGTTACTACTAAGGCTAACGTATAAAGTTCCGCTATCATTAATAACTAAATCTGTGTAACGAGGACCTCTATTGATATTTGCCGAGTTGCCTAAGACAGTTTCCCATGTGTCACCACCGTCTTCAGATCTTAGTATAGCACCGTAGCAAGCTGCATAAATAATACTTTTATCTTGATTTGTATGGTCTAAAACTAATCTGTAAATACGTCCGAATACGCCTGCTTCAGAACCTATAGTTGTAGATTCCAGAGGCTTCCAAGTCAAACCATTATCAGTAGATTTAGATATCCCATTCCCAAGAAAAGTAGTTCCTTTGCTTTGTCCTGCAGAGTTACCTAATACTTCACCACCTGCAAAATACCAAATATTGTTTTTACCCGGTCTTTTATCCTGTACGATAGTCGTAACAGAAGGAATTTCTTTTTTTCCTGTGGTTTGTACCCATGAATTACCACCATCTACAGAACGCCAAATACCACCTGAAACGCCACCTGCTATTAGAATATTAGGATTGTTAACGTCAAAAGCTACCGCACGAGTTCTACCACCGATATTATTCGGACCTGCATTTAGCCAAGTTTGAGACTGTATCGTAGAACCTTTTGCATAGTATCCTTCGGAGGCAGTAGGTAATGATTTAGCAAAGTTTCGCTGCAACTCATCAATGTTTTCAGGAATATTTTTTTCATTTTCAGGGCTAATATAAGTTGAGCGTAGCCATTCCTCTCTCTGGTGAGGATCTTCTTTAGGAGGAAAAGATGGTCTCTTCGCTGACAGTGAAGGAACTGATATAGCTAATATAAGTAAAGCTAGGAGTATTTTATTCATGGTATCCTTTAAATATTATATTTGTAGAGTTTGTATTGCGTCCCAAAGTCGCCATTTTAATTCTTCAATATTGTCTCCTGAGACAGATGAAATTAACAAATCCGGTTTTTTGCCATTGCCTAAATCCAGATTAGATAATTCCTCGTGTAATTCAGAATCAAAAGAATCGACTTTAGTAATACAAATCAAACTCTTTTTAGTTACAATTTCAGGGTTAAATTGTATTAGTTCTTTTTGTAAAGTTTCATATTCTTCTCTGTGGTCGTCGCTCCAAGCGTCGATTAAAAATAATAATACAGATGTTCTTTCCACGTGTCTTAAAAACTGATGACCAAGCCCTTTGCCTTCGGCAGCGCCTTCTATAAGCCCCGGGATGTCTGCTACGCAGTATGTTTTACCATCTGCTACTTTTACAATGCCCAAATTAGGAATCAAAGTAGTAAAAGGATAATCCGCAATTTTTGGTTTAGCAGATGAGATCACACTAATTAAAGTAGATTTACCTGCATTCGGAAAACCTACAATGCCAACATCAGCCAACAGTTTTAGCTCTAGTTCTACATAGAAACTATCACCAATTAAACCTGGTTTGGCATATCGTGGAGCCTGATTAACAGAGGTAGGGAACTCTGCATTACCAAAACCACCGTTACCGCCTTTTATAACGACAGTCTTTTGCATGGGCTCAGACATATCTGCGATAATTTCACCGGTTTCTGAGTTTCTAACGATTGTTCCTTGGGGGATTTCAATAACAATATCTTGACCATCTCTTCCGGTCATTTTTTGTTTGGCTCCATGAGCACCGTTTTCAGCTTCGAACTTTCTTTGGAACTGAAAATCAAGTAAGGTATTAAGATGAGGATTTACCTGAAAAATAACGTCTCCGCCTCTTCCGCCATTGCCACCATCCGGTCCGCCTTTAGGTACGAATTTTTCTCTTCTGAAACTGACACAACCGTTTCCACCGTCACCCGCTTTAATCCAAATCCTTGCTAAGTCTACAAATTTCATAGTATTTCTTCTTCTTCCTCATCATTTTTGATAGAAATTAAATGTTTCCCCTCGAGTTCCTCAAGGAGTATATCAGTATCAATATTTTCAGCTTCTATGTATGGCTTTTCGGACGCAAAATCCTCAGCATGTGAAACGAGAAATTTATCCATTCCTTGCATTTCTTCAATAGTTCCTTCGGATAAGCCTTCCTCTGCCGGAGGAGTATAAATTTCATCATCATGATGATCTTCACTTTGGTAAGTAGCTGCCACTTCCTCCCAATCAGGGTCATCTTCCAATTCACTCAATTCACTATTGATATTGTGATCAGATATTTCTGATTGCTTGCTATAAGTATCCTCAACAGCTTCATCTTCTGAATCAATTGTTTGTGCAAACTCACTGGTATTTCCTGTATCATCAAGTTTCTCATCTTCAACATCATCAAAGGAGTCTAATTCTGATAATAAATCTGAAAATTCATTTTGTATATCAGACTTCTTTTCCAGTTCACTATTGTCTACTTCAATGTCTATCTCTGCATCACCAATGGTAGATTCTAAAGTAGACAGAATATCGTCAAAATCATCGTCGACTTCTAAGTCATCATCAGAGATTGCTTTATACTCTTTTCGTTCATATCCTTGAGAAAACATAGATTCATCTTGCAATACAAGATCCGCTAAAGCATCTAAATCATGCTCTTCGTGGTCAAGTTCGTTTATTACATCTTTGGCAACTGCCTCAGTGCCTGCTTTTTCGTGCTTCATTGCATCTTTCTGTGAGATTGGAAGTTCACTATTGGAATTAGAGTTGTTTTTGGATTCCACAAATTCCTGTTTCTTTGTTTCAACAGGAGAGCCTAAGTTCCTTGGCGCTTCAAAACCAGCAAAATCTTTTACATTTCTTGTATTGATAGCAGAGCGAGGTTTCTCATCTTTGATATCAAATAATTCAGTGATAATATCTATCAACTCTTGTTTCGTAATACTTGTCACTTTATCTCTAAAGAGTATCTTTTCTAAAGTTTTTGTCAATCTTCCTAATGATTTATCATCAGAGAATATTATTAATGCTTCTATAGGAATTTTATTTACTTCAGATATTATAAAAAAGTCGAATAATGGTACTAAAAGGTCATAAAACTCACCAGGTCCCATTTCTAAAAAGTATCCTGAGTCCAAATCAGCAATCACTTGCTCAAACTCCGCAGAGGAAACACCATAAGTGTCTGCTTCCCCAAGCTCAGCCAACCACTTTTTAGTAGCTTCCACTAAATATAAATGATCATGCAGGTACTCAAGGCGGCATGATATTTCTTTGACAGTGCGTGTAGGTTCGCCTCTAAATACAAACCATTTCATGGCAGTTCTTGGGCGACAAAGCATATTTAATCTTACTTTGACGGCAGAGTCTATCACTTTATTAAGCACCGGCTTGGCAAAAGCGGCATTTTTAAGATATAAGCCATCTAATTTGTCAAAAACAGTTGTGATTTCATCTGTGATTTCAAAGTAGTGCCCCGAATCGCGGATAACTCTATCCTGATAAATCCACCAAGCAACTTCAGCTTTAAAATATTTTTTATATGACTCACTCAGATTACTATTCAAAACAGACTCTAACTTCACTTTTTTTGAGTCTTTTTTGAGCAGTGATCCAAGGTGTTTTTTTTCTTTGTCTATTACTTGTTCAAACATCTAAATTGTCCGATTTTCTAAGATATTTTTATTCTATAACTATTGACAACAATAATAAATATTTATTTCTGCCATGATAACTAATATATCAAAAAAAAAGCTATCTTAGCCAAATAATGTTGATAGTGCTAATGAAATCCTTGCAGTAGGTAACAGTTTAATATCAAATTTTTTACTTAGTTTACTTACACTGTTCTCCGGAATCATTACAGATTTAAAGCCCAATTTCTCGCATTCACTTATTCTTCTCTCAATATTAGATACGTTTCTGACCTCTCCGGTTAGACCTATCTCTCCAATAATAACATTAAGGGAATCTATTGCTTCGTCTCGCAGTGAACTTATCAAAGCAGCTGCCACTCCAAGGTCTACTGATGTATCACTTAGTGAAATGCCACCTGTGATATTAACGAACACATCGTTCTTTTGGAACTGCGCTCCCAGTCTCTTTTCCAAGACAGCTAATACCATCTGAAGTCGGCGCAGGTCGTAGCCATTCGAAGTCCTTTGAGGCACGCCATAGCTTGTAGGAGTTACCAGAGCCTGCACTTCTAACAGTAAGGGACGTGAACCTTCCATCGCTGCTACAATAGAAGTTCCGGCTTCCTGACCTTCTCGCGAAGAAAGAAATATTTCCGATGGATTGCTAACTTCTCTTAGTCCGGCATCGCTCATGTCGAAAATGCCTATTTCATTCGTAGACCCAAATCTATTTTTGATGGCTCGAAGTATTCTGTAAGAATATGTTTTTTCGCCTTCGAACTGTAGTACGGTATCTACCATGTGCTCTAATATTTTTGGTCCGGCGATTACGCCTTCCTTAGTTACATGACCAATTATAAAAATAGCTTTATTAGACTGTTTGGCTACTTGCATCAAAGCAGAGGTACATTCTCTTATCTGCACTACGCTCCCCGGAGTAGCTTCTATCTTTTCTGAATGAACCGACTGTATAGAATCTATTATAATTACTCGGCTATCTGTTGCGTTGATATGATAAATTATTTGCTCTAAGTTAGTTTCTGCAAGTATCAGCATGTCTTCGTCAATTCCTTTAATGCGGCTTGCTCTAAACTTTATTTGCTGTAGCGATTCCTCACCGGTAACATATAAAGGGGCAAAGTCTTTTATACCTCCGCACATCTGCAACATTAGAGTCGATTTACCAATGCCGGGATCTCCGCCTGCTAAGACTAAAGAACCTGGGATAATTCCACCTCCGAGTACTCTATCTAACTCTTTAATACCGCTCAATATCCGATAATTTTCTTCAGTAGATACATCCGCGAGTTTGTATATTTGCGAGTCAGATCTTAGAGAGCTTACAGCTCCAGTTTTACCTTTGGATTCCATCTGCTCTTCATAAGTATTCCAAGAGCTGCATTCAGGGCATTTGCCTATCCATCTTGGAGACTTCGCACCGCACTCATTGCAGACAAATATCTTTTTTATTTTCATATTTGGCACTTAAAGTTGTAAATTAAGTCATTATTATCTACAAAATACTCTAATCCAAATGAATATAAAAGATATAAGCAAAAAAAGTATAATATTATTTATGATTGCATTTATTATCAGACTGATTGCATCCTTTGTTTTGAATAGTTTTCAGGATATTAATTATTATGAGTATGGAACAATTGCTCAAAATATTATAAATGGGAACGGATTTTCTTTTTTCTCTAATCCGTCAAATCCCGGAGAATTTGCAAATGGTGCTTATATGCCTGTGGGAGCAGTGTTTTACACAGTTCCTTTTTTTTTAATCAAAAATGTAATACTTAGAAATGCTTTATATTTGATTATTAATCATGCAATAGCCGGATTTTCTGTTGATTGCTTTATAAAGCAGTCAGTCATAGATTTAATGAAATCTCAGCTTATGCTGCAGCCTTAGTTGCTGCTTTGTTACCGGAGTTTATATTTGCCTCATCCGCACTTGTTAACACAAATCTATATCATCTGTTTATAGCATATATATTATATTTTTTCTCGATTAGGAGCTCGTATAAATTATCTGATATAGTTTCAATCGCAGTTATAAGCGGAATTATGCTTCTGTTTCGCTCCGAAGTAGCACTTATGATATTGATTATGGGTTTTATAATATTGAAAAACTCAAGTGCCAAAAAGATGATTATTTATATCACTATTTCTTTTGCATTTCTTGCTCCGTGGAGTATTCGAAATTACGTGGTATTAAACAAATTTGTGCCTTTAACGACTAATTTTGGAATTAATCTCTATCGTGCTTATAATCCTATATATCCGGGAGCATGGGCAGATGACAGAATGGATTCTTTAAAATCTGAAGTGAAATTTTCGGCGCAATATGAGCTTGACTATATCGAATTACATAAACAAGAAGCAATATCTCAAATCAAAAATGACCCTGTTCAAGCGTTTACATCCGGTTTTACAAAACTCTGTCATCTTTGGTACTATTATCCTTATAGCACTCAAGCACAACATCCGCTTTATATGGTACCTTGGTTTCTAATGTTAGGCCTCGCAATTTGGGGTGGAGTAAAATCTAAGATATCAGCATTTAAAATAGAGTATACTATGTTACTGTATCATAGTTTCATAGCATTTATATTCTTCGCCATTCCTCGTTATCAGACTATGATGAAGTTTTGGCTATTGCCATTAGTAGGGTGGGGTATATACAGGATATATGAAACAATTCAGAAAAAAAGGAATGGTTAAATTACCACCATTCCTTTTTAGATTCTCTTTGCATAAGGTCTCGGATTGCTTCTTTTGGGCATTTATCATAAAAGAGTATATTATTTATTTGATCTGCAATAGGCATTTCTACCTCGAGCTTTTCGCATAATTCTACTACTGCTTTTGTAGTAAATACGCCCTCAGCAATCATCTTCATTGAGCGAGCAATATCAGCGTATTTTTCGCCTTTGCCGATTCTTTCGCCAACTGAGCGGTTACGGCTGTGAGCTGAGTTACAAGTAACAAATAAATCGCCAAGCCCCGAAAGACCAGAAAAAGTTCTAATGTTAGCACCCATTTCGTCGCCAACTCTACTCATTTCCGCCAAGCCTCTGGTGATCAGTGCCGCTTTCGTATTGTCGCCCATGGCAAGCCCATCAATAATTCCGGCTGCGATTGCAATCACATTTTTAATAGCACCGCCAATTTCAGCACCAATCAAATCATCAGAAGTATAAATTCTGAAAGTGGGTGTAGATAGTAGCTCCTGTACTAAAACAGCCTTGTCATGATCTACCGATGCAGCAATTACTGTCGTCGGTACATCTTTTATTACTTCTTCCGCATGAGAAGGCCCTGTCAGAGCAACGTAGTTTTTAAAATCTACTCTGCACGCATCATTGAAAATCTGAGAAATCCTAAATGAAGTACTTTGCTCTATGCCCTTAGAAGCATTAATCAATATCTTATAAGAGATATCAACATTTATATCATGGTAAAGACTTCTAATAAATTTAGTAGGTACTGCGTTTATCAAAATGTCTGATTCTGCAATGCTCTCTTTAGAATTTGTAGCAGTAATATTCTTATGAATTTCAATATTAGGCAGATAAGTAGAGTTTGTTCTTTTATTATTTACTTCGTCAATGACATTGATTTCATGAGTCCAAAGATTGACGCTGTTTCCATTTTTCGCAAGAACGGAGGCAAGGGCAGTCCCCCAGCCTCCGGCCCCGATAACTGTAATTTTCTTCAATTTCCTCTTAGCTCCACGCTATATTAACTTTTGTGAAAGATTTGAAGTTTTTTGAATCTGTTTTCGTTCCCTGCAAGCAGCCTTTTAATATTAGCTCTATGAGTGAATACAACTAATGCAAAAAGTGCTAAACAGAAATATATTAACTGCTGATAGCCAGGGATGTCTATATGTAGGAAATTATATCTGACAAACATGGAAGAAGGGACTGTAAAAGCAGCCATTATGGAACCGAGAGATATGTAACCTGATAACACAACGGCAATTAGGAAAATTCCTAATGCAATACTGACATCTATCGGTGCAAGACCAATTAGCATTCCTGCAGCAGTGTTGATACCTTTTCCACCTTTAAACCCAGCAAAGCAAGTCCAAATATGACCCACAACGGCAAGCATTCCTGCGCCGATTTTGATAAGTGTAATATCTTCAAATGAAGTGGCGTTTGGTATTGCTAAACCATTACCTAAAATACCTGCAACTACAATAACTGCCAAAATTCCTTTCAGCACGTCCATAAGTTGTACTACAATTCCCCATTTCCAGCCAAGTACACGAAAAGCGTTAGTGCTTCCCATATTCCCGCTACCTTTTTCTCGTATATCATATCCAAAAAATTTCTTACTGATCCATACTGCTGACGGAATTGCTCCTACTAAATAGCTAAGCACTGCAATCAACAGCAATTTGAATATAGTTTCTGCAACCATAAATATTCCTGAAACAATGTTTGATAAATTTCGTAAAGAACTCGTTTAGTATGTTTAATTTACGAAAAGCAATGCAAACACAATAGGCATTAATATCATTTAACGGCGTATTTAAAAAAATCAAAGCATTATATGCTATTTAGTTAAATGATATAATGAAATACCAACAGAGACAGCTACATTTAATGATTCCTGTTTCCCAATTCCGGGAATTATATACTCTTTATCAAGGATAGCTTCTATTTCAGCTGACAAGCCATTAGCTTCACTGCCAAAAAATACACCATATTGCTTTTCATCTTTGAAACTTAAAGATTCAAGTTCTGTTTTTGTATTGACGCTAGCACCTAATAATTGGTGTTTAGGAAAATGCTCTTTTATAAAACCTGCCAAGTCATGAGTGTGATGCACTTGAGTTTTAAAAATTGCACCCATTGTGGAGCGTACAGTTTTTGGATTGTATTTATCCGCACAATCTCTGCCTAATATTACTTGTTTATATCCAAACCAGTTTGCTGTGCGTATGATTGTTCCTATATTTCCGGGATCAGCAACAGCATCTAAGGCAATAAAAGGTTCGTCAGGTAACAGCTCAGGGTTTTTATTATTTACTACAGTTATGATGCCTTGAGGAGTTTTAGTATTGCAAATCTGATCAAACTGATGCTTAGGTGCTGTATAGACAGGGATACCTTTATCTGCAAAATAATCTACTATTTCAGTTACTTCCTGTGTAGGAGAATCTTTGACTACAAGTAATTCTGCTAAGAAGTCGCTTTCGATGATTTCCTCACATAATCTTTGACCTTCTGCTACAAACAAATCATTTTGATCTCTGAATTGTTTTTGGTGTAGGGATTTTATTAGCTTTTTGAGCCTTTGCGTAATAGGCATTGTGTAATGCATGTGTGTTTTTATACTTTTGTTTATAATTTGCATTTCTATCTATTAAAATAAGCAATTTTTTTGTCAAAATAAACGAAAGTTAACAATTTTTTTGATATTATTTCGCTCACTTGTGATTACATCATTCCTAACTACCCTTTTTATAAGGTTTTCAGTAAGCTTTTCTCTTTTTTTTTGTATTTTTGATATAGCTAATTGATAAAAATGGAAATCGCATAATGAAAATATTAGTTACCGGCGGCGCCGGATTTATCGGATCTCATATTACAGATGCTTATATCAACTTAGGCCACTCTGTAACTATCCTTGATAATTTTTCTTCAGGTAAAAGAGAAAATGTCAACCCCAAAGCCAAAGTAATAGAAGCTGATATAAATGATGATAACATTTCGGATATATTTAAAAATGAAAAGTTCGACGTTATCAGTCACCATGCAGCTCAGATGAATGTGCGAGTTTCAGTGGATAATCCTAAATTTGATGCCAATACTAACATCATTGGAAGCATTAATGTTTTTGAGGCGGCTAAACAGTCCGGCGTTAAAAAAATTATATTTGCTTCTTCAGGTGGTACTATTTATGGTGAACAGGAAAAATTTCCTGCAGATGAAGATGATAGGAAAGCCCCTTGCTCTCCTTACGGTATTTCCAAATTGAGCACAGAGCACTATTTATTCTATTACCAATCAGTTTATGGCATTGACAGAGTCGTACTCCGATACGGGAATGTATATGGTGCCCGCCAAAATCCTCATGGAGAGGCTGGTGTTGTGGCTATATTTATCAATAAGATGCTATCCGGCGAACAACCCATAATCAATGGCGATGGTCTCATTACTCGAGACTATATCTATATTGATGATGTAGTGGCTGCAAATGTAAAAGCATTGGATTCAGAGGTAAATGGAATTTATAATGTAACTACCGGCGTAGAAACAGATGTAAATCATATTTTCCGTAGACTGAAAGAACTTACAGCAAGTAGAAGCGAAGAGTTTCACGGACCTGCTAAAGCCGGAGAGCAAAGAAGGAGCGTGTGTTCTTATGCTAAATATGAAAACATGCATGGCTGGTCTCCGAAAATGGTATTTGATGAAGGCATGAAACACACTGTAGATGCTTTTAAAGCAGCTTTAAAGTAATATTATTTATGTAAATAGGTTTAAGAGATGACTCCTTCAGCCGCAGACTTGGCTGTTATAGCACTTTATGTAATAATGGTTCTCTTTATCGGATTTCGCTCTTCTAAATCAGATAGTGACGATAAAGACAATACAGAAAACTTTATACTGGCAGGGCGAAAAGTAACCCTGCCTTTTTTTGTTGGTACTCTTGTAGCTACTTGGTATGGGAGCATACTTGGAGTGGGCGAATTTGTTTATAACTCAGGCATACTAGCCTGGGTGTGTTTTGCTTTGCCTTACTATATTTCTGCTACGCTTTTTGCTTTGTTTATTTCCAAGAAAATACGAAATTCTAATATACTTACGATACCTGACCAGATTGCTTCAAAGTATGGTGGAATTGCAGGAACACTCGCTTCTATTATTGTACTGATAATTACCTTACCTGCATCCTATATTTTGATGCTCGGGGTAATTATAGATATGTTTACCTCCTGGGGCTTGTTCAATTCTATTTTAGTAGGGGCTGTTATATCTCTTGTATATATTTATACAGGTGGTTTGAAAGCAGATATTCGTACTAATTTCGCACAATTTATTATAATGTATCTTGGGTTTGCTGCACTTTTGTATTTTTCATATACTACTTATGGTAGTGTCTTTGACTTGACTGATAAGCTACCTGCTAAGCATTTAGAGCCGGCAGGTGGGAACTCTTGGCAGTATGTAGCAGTTTGGTTTATTATATCGCTACAGACGTTTATCGATCCCGGATTTCATCAGAGATGTGCAGCAGCAAAAACTCCAAATATTGCACGAAACGGCATCCTAATTTCAGTATTCTTTTGGATGATATTTGATGCTATGACTTTGAGTACAGGCTTGTATGCTAAAGCATTTTTTGAAATAGCCAACCCACTTATGGCATATCCTACATTAGGGGAAGTAGTGTTGCCTCCTATTTGGAAAGGAGTCTTTATGACTGCACTTATTGCCACAGTGATGTCTACTTTAGACAGCTATGCCTTCCTAAGTGCTACCACTATCGGGAATGATTTACTCAAGAAAATGCGTGCTTTTAGCAAAATCAGCACCCAAAAGCTAACCCGAGTAGGCTTAGTTATCACAGCAATACTAAGTATTTTACTGGCAACGGCTTTACCTTCTGTTATAGATTTAATTTATAAAACCAGCAGTATAGCTGTGCCGGGATTGTTACTCCCATTGCTACTTAGTTTTAGCAGTAGCTATTATTTAAAAGCAGGTCATGCCTCACTAATAATGTTAGTAGGTTCTCTTACATCATTTTTATGGATGGTATTGGCTGAGTTTTCAGTTAGTTTTGTATCGGGAATAGAAGCAATGCTTCCCGGCATACTAATGTCTCTAATTTTTACTTCAATTTTTGTGAAAAGAGTCAAATATGAATAATAAAGTTTGGACGATATCAAACATAATTAGCTTGATTAGGATTTTAATGTCCATTCCTTTTGGAATTGCTATTTATTATGATGAAAAGCTATTGGTGGGAGGGCTTATAGTCTTAATGGTTATTAGTGACTATGCTGATGGCTATCTGGCAAGGAAATTCAATCAGATAAGTGAGCTTGGTAAAATACTTGATCCAATAGGTGACAAAATGGCAGTGGCTGCTGCTGGGATAGCTATGCTACTAACGAGTGTGCTGTCTACTTGGTACATAGGGGTAGTTTTTGGAAGGGATTTGATTATTTTACTTGGTGGCCTATGGGCGAAGGGTAAGTTAGGATACATCATCCCATCGAATAAGACTGGCAAAATAGCCGTAAATATTTTAGCTTTACAATTAATCTTAGCTTTCTATGAAGTGCCTT
Source organism: Kapaibacterium sp. (SeqCode) (assembly GCA_963678775.2). Lineage (GTDB taxonomy): Bacteria > Bacteroidota > Ignavibacteria > Kapaibacteriales > UBA2268 > JBFHIJ01. Next base: position 14,575 of record CAXXGR010000003.1, on the reverse strand, counting down.
ATGCTGCGAGTTTTGGCGAACCAATAGTAGCGTCTGTTCTGTTTTATTCTTTTGTGATTTATGGCAAAGAGATGTTTACTTTGATACGAGAGAATAGGAATTGATTTTTTAACTTGACTAATAATATCAGATAAATATGTCCGTTTATGACTATGTAACTATTTTATGCAAAATATTCGGGTAGAACAATGAATATAAAAAACTATCAAACTGAAGAAGTCAGGAAAACGCCTCACGGCTTAGATATAAAACAAGTATATGCAAAAGATAATGCGCATGCAATGCACATTTCTCTAAATAAAGGGGAATCTCTCCGTCCACATATCACCCCCGTAGATGTTTTCTTTTACATTTTGGAAGGAACTCCTACGATAATTGTTGGTGATGAGGAGTATGTGGCCAAGCACGATGACGTAATCGAAAGTCCAAAGGATATCAAGCATTACATCAAAAATGACGCTGAAGCACTTGCTAGAATTTTAGTAGTCAAAGCCCCGGCGCCTACAGCAAAAGCGCAGCTATTGTAAAATAGTGATTCATGCGATAAACTAAACAATTCCTCACTAGAAATTTCTATGGTGAGGAATTTTTATTTTGAGCGATAAGTACAAAAAAAGCTTCGATACGCATACCGAAGCTAATAAAATGATTTATTGAGAGATTTTTACTTTTTCTCTTCAATCAACTTTTCTAATTCTGTGATATATCTATTGATTTTATCAAGTGTTGATTTTACAGGGTCTGGTTTAGACATATTATAGATATTATTTTATACTTTATGGCCAAAGTGGCTATACAGTTAAAGGTAATGTATTGGTAGATCCTGCTATTGCCGCTCTACATGGTTTTGACCCTTATGGATATATGGTAACAACTTTTGATGAAGACAATAATCCCACTACAGAAGTTGTTTCAAAAGAAGAATTTTTAGCAATCCAAGCTGAATTAGTTGATTAATATAGATATGATACAACTGATTATAAAGTTAGTCAGTTGTATCATACTTTTACTTTAACTATTCGCAAATCTTTTGGACTGTTTCAAACACTAATAATCCTCACACTAAAAATCTTACTCAGTTTATTCATTTCATTAGCATCTGTATAGTGTAATGTGTAAAACATGAATCATCCCAAACAACCACACTATTACAAATATCTAATACTATTGTATTTTCGATTATATTTGACACTAGTGCATGCTTCGTATGCTAAATCTAATCTTGTGACTATTCCCATAATCTTCCAAATAAAATTCATTTTAATACGCCTTTTAATTGGTTTTGTAAAATATGACACTGATATTATGTATATACTACCCGATTCGGTTAGAGAAGGTTATGACAGAAACAAGCTTGCTATCAAAAAGAGGCTGGTAGAGTTCTCTGCAATTCCCAAAGAAGAGTATTTTTATGAACTATGCTTTTGTATCTGCACGCCTCAATCAAAAGCAGCTAATGCATGGCAAGTGCAGAAGAAATTGGCTGAACGTAACTTTTACGAAAAGCCTTTTGATCCTGTTGATATTTTAAACGATAAATCTCACTATATCCGATTCCATAATCAAAAAGCACAACGATTATTGGAAGTTAGGGAGCAGTGGCCTGAGATAAAAGCTGTTTTAGAGAGCGATATGACAAACATTGAAAAACGCTTTTGGCTTTTTGATAATGTAAAAGGTATGGGACTCAAAGAAAGTGCACATTATCTTCGTAATATAGGATATAGAAATCTTGGTATTTTAGACAGGCATATCTTAAAACATTTAGTTAGCTGCCAAGTTTACTCAGAAATCCCTAATATATCCGGCAAAAAACGCTACTTAGAGGTAGAAGCTAAATTTCAGGAATTTGCGGAATTTATCGGTATTCCAATCGATGAGTTAGATCTCCTTTTCTGGAGCTACGAAGCAGGTGAAATACTGAAGTAAAATTGTCTATTCCAAAAAGACAAGATCGTAATAGCGGAAAAGCGTAGCAAGCATTTCCATCCATATTCCTTGAAAAGAACAGATTCATGAAAATACATCTAAAATAAAACGCTTGTTTTCTTGTAATAGCTACTTCTTTCTAGAAACTGAGATGACTTATATTAGGAAATAAAGGTTTATTTCGGAATAGTATTTTATAGTAAAGCTCAAAAAAAAACCTCTACAAGTATGAAGAGGTTTTTATACATAAATTTTTCTGTTTTTCTTTAGTTCATATCTTGAAATATTAAATCATCTATCTCAGGATTTATCTCTACTTTATCTATTTTCATATCTTCAATAACTTGACCATTTAGCTTGCTGATTCTATGAAATGGTATCATAAGACCGGACTTCTCTCTGTAGTCCTGCAGTAAAAAATCAATATGGACACTATCTTGATCTATATATGTCTTGTAATGCTCATAGGTTGTAGCATCGACGCAGGCAATCTCTTCTTTGCCATAATAATAACTCAAGCGTACTAAATATGCCATACGATTATCTATCACTGCCTTTTTGATATATGATGGAGTAATTCCTTTCTCTTTAGAATTTATAAGACTTCCTTCTAAAAAATCAGATCGTTCAATAAAATTGATTTTCATTGCTTCCGGCATGTGCTGAGCGATTAAGTCTTTAGAGTGAGCATTTTTATATACTGCTTTGTCACCGTCTACAATATAAACAGAAGCACCGGCCGAATCTCTGATAGTATTTTTTATCTTATTAGGATATTTATAAATCAGCTCAAAAGTAGTTTCAATAAGAGGCGTAGATAATTTTCCGGTAACTCTAAACGAGTTAATTTCACCAAAAGCTTTTTTACCGCCTCGAGCATCTAAGTGCTTTTTCAAAATTGAATTTACATTCGCAGCATAAACAAATGTAAAAGTAAAAACTAACATCAATAAAATCTTAAGTAATCTCATCTAATAAAATCCTATTTCAATTTGTCTAATTTTTCTAAAAACTCTCTGGCTTCGCCTTTTTTTAGGCCATTCTTTTCTAACATCTCATCATTGGGCATTGCTGTAATTATCTCTTTTAGCACAGCAATTTCTTTGCGTGAGAAATTTACATTATATAAAGTAAAATCTTCGAATGCTTCCCATGTGAGAGGTACAATCACTTTTAACATTTCTGCTATAGCTTCAGCAAAGACTCTGATTTCATACTGTGCATGACTGTCTAATCTAAGTCTGATGAAATGAAGCAGGTTATGCAAGTCTATTTTCCAGTACCATTCTGTATAAGTGGAAAGGGGAAGATTAATACGAGCAACCTCCCTGGCGACACCCATTTCCAGCATCTCTTTATAATCACCAAATGCACCCGCCTGACCATCTTGCAAAAGATTTTGGACTGCATTACCATCTTCTTGAACCAAAGTTTCCTCTGATCTGCCCTGTTTATTATTGGCAGACTGCAATCTGATTTGCTCCAATTCCGGCAAATAACATTCGTCCTTCATCTCAGAGTATCTGCCACTATATTCATTTACGTTAGCAGTGCGATGGCGAATCCATTGGCGAGCTATAAAAATAGGCAACTTTACATGAAACTTAAGTTCTACCATCTCAAATGGGCTAGTGTGCTTATGTCTCATTAGGTATCTGATTAAACCTCTGTCTTCATTCACAGTTTTTGTGCCTTGTCCGTAAGAAACTCGGGCAGCCTGAACTATAGCTGCATCATCCCCCATAACATCGACCAAGCGAATAAAACCATGATCGAGGCATTTGTATTCTTTTCCGATTATATCTTGTATGCGTTTTTCCATTATATTCTCTTTTTGATGTGTATCAAATAGCAAAGATAGTAAAATTCTTACTGAATAAAGAGTAAAATTGAAGTAGGTAATCTGAAGCAAACATATATTTGTAGTAGTTTTTTTGTATCAAATACATTCAGCAGCAGTTTAGCATAAAGTTCAGGCTCAATAGCTACAAAATTTTACTATTTGCAGCAAATCTAGGCTTAAAACATAGACACTCTACATCACATAACCAAATACTGCATCTAATATCAAAATAGAGGCAGCTGTCAGAGTGAAAGCACGCACAGTACTGTTCCCAACTCCCTCTGCACCGCCTGTAGTCGAAAAGCCTACATGAACCCCAATAAGGGCTGTAACTCCGCCAAAAACTAATGATTTGAACAAGCCCAAACCTATTTCACTCAAGTCAAAAAATCTTACTACTGACTCAAAGAACACTTCGGAAGTAAAGGAGAATTTAATCATAGTAAGCAAGTAACCGCCAAGCAATGCTACTACATTAGAAAACACAGCCAGAACCGGCATCATTATAAGTGAGGCTACTGCTCTTGGCATAGCTAAATAGCGGTTTTTATCTATAGCCATCATCTCTAAAGCATCTATTTGCTCTGTTACGTTCATCGTTCCTAACTGTGCAGCCATTGAACCACCAACTCTGCCTGCGATAACAAGTGCAGTAAGCACCGGAGTGAGTTCTGTAAAAACAACAGTCGCTATAGACGAACCCATAAATGGTTTAGCTATCCCAACCATATTGAATTTTGAGAACAGATTAGTCGCTTGGAGTGCCGCAATAGCACCTGTAAATGATCCAATTAGAATAACTAACGGAAGCGAGTCAGAGCCTACTATCCCCATTTGAGACAGCACTAATTTCCTATCTTTAATTGCATTAGGAAAGTACCTTGCTACTCTGACAGACAGAATGGTAAGCTGACCAATCTCTGCGAAGAAATTTATTACTGTTCGCCCTAATCGGGCTAAAAGATTAAGCATTAGATTTATATCCTGTTTTTTTCCTGTATGCAAATTTAAGATTTTATTGACAGATAAGTAACATTACGAAGAAAATTTTAGAAAGTCCAGATAAAATTTTTTAGATTTCGCTTCTAAACGCACAAAAGCTCCTTCATTTCAGCTATAAGAAGGAGCTTTTCTTGCGTGTATGTATTGTTTTTATCTAATAACAACAAAAGGCAGACTTAGACTTTCATTATCACTCATAACCTCAATATAATATGTACCTACAGGCAAATCATGACAATCTATTATTTCTAAATAATGCGATTTGTCTTGGGCTATCAGCTCTCCCTGCATAGAGTATATTTTATATCCAAAGTTTTCCATTTTAGTTCTGATAAATAGGTAATCGCTTGAAGGATTAGGATAAACTTGAATAGCGGATAATCCTACAGTAGATATAGAGGTGTCTACGGAGTTTGTAGATCCGGGTGTACCATTAATATTTAGAGAAGCTGCCCAGTTTTCACCTAAACTGTTATCATATTTTGTATCTATTAGTTCTATTGATAAGCCGGTTCCGTCTGCTGAAGTAGGCCATGGAACACTGGCAGTATACTCTACGGAATCAACTAAGTCTCCGGTTTCATTATATAATTTGACTGCATCTTCATCACTTAAACCAAAACCCAAATCGTCTAAATACTCTATATCATGATGATATTTAGAGAAATCATCCCCTTTTCTGGCTATTACTAAATAGCTTTCCGGCGCCATCATCGTACCATTTTCAAATGTAAAAATGTTATCCGGGTTAGAATCTGTCAGTTGCCAGTTTGATAAATTCACAGACGAAGTATTTGGATTGTATAGTTCTATCCAGTCACCAGTGTCGTGGTCATCAGAAGCTTTGTACATTATTTCATTTATAACAATCTGAAGAGCTTCCTCAGATTTATCAAATATTGCTATTAAATTTAATATCTCATCCGGTTTAAAAGTTATTTTAGGATTAGTTCCATATTTATCATCTGACCATTTAAGAAATTTATGACCGGGATATGCCACTGCTTCTATTGTAATAGGCACATCTGTAAAATAAAAACCTGACCAAGGGAAAGACTTTAGAGTAAGAGAATTTACTCTGACATAGCCGGCTTCTTTGTTATTCAAATCCAGATGAACCAAAGCGGAGTCGCCACAGTTAAAATATTTTGTCATGTGCTCTTTAAGTCTAAATGCTCTACGATCTGCAAAGGCACGCATTTTATCCATTGAGTAATGCCAATCTTCAGCTGATTCTGCATAAGTATCCTTCTGTAACTGAATATATGGCTCCACTTCTTCTTCCATTATTTCCAGTATAGGCCTGGTGTTTTCAGGTAAAAATCTTGAATTCATCAAGTCACAAATGCGATTGATAGTTTCTTCTTTTAGTTGCCTGTTTTCCCAAAGCTTTCTAATAAAATTAGGGTAAGTTTTATCTTCTTGAATCAAAGGGAAGATGTCATATTCCCAAAATGCTGCAGAGCAGCCAAAAGAATAATCCATGTCATGCGGAACAAATCTCCATTTGCCGTCTAACTCCTCACTCATCCAGTATTTTACATTTTTCCATGGCCAATCAATATTGCAAATAAAGATTTGAGAAGCTAAATAATCATAAAGATTATCCAATTCTATGTTATCAGCAACATATTTATATGCTTCATCTGTATTCATATCCATGGACATTATTTTCATGTAATCATTATAGAAATCACCTGCAGAACCATTGCCGGCAACAAACTCATCTTCTATAAAGTTTATAGATTCAGATGAAATATTGTACTTTTCTGCTATTAAGTCCTCATCTACTTTTTCTCTGATATTGACTATACCATAAAATTTGCCGTTCAGATAAGAAACTCCCGCTCTGGAATTACCAACTATCACCGAAGGCATATCTTTAAGCAAAGTACAAGCATAAGCATCTGTAATTATTGCAGAGCTCCACCCTGTCCCACCATTTCTAAATAAAATCTTGTTGTAGGATTTGTATGATTCATTCCCAAAGAATGGATGTGTAAATTCAGTACTGTCTGAGATTGAATTTGCATGAAAGCGAATAGATTTCTGTTCAAATCTTCTCGACTTCTGTCCGTGCAATCTCATAGTACCATCTGAGTACATTTCTAACTCGTCTTCTTTATTCCATATTTCAAAATGCCCAAGCTTATCATTGGGCCAGTAAAGATTTTTATCTATAAAAAGACCTGTATCTTCATCCCATAGATTTAGAGAATCTGTTGCCATAGAGATAAATGGCAGTGAATTATCTACTCCTATAAAGAAAGTTCGAGTAAGTGTCTTGCTTGGTAATTTATTATCAGCAAAGGCTTTTGCTCTCAGTACGCTAGTTTTTTTAATTTCAAGAGGGATTGCATAAGTTATAGATTTATCTGTTGGCTCGCTACCGTCCAAAGTATAACGGATGGTTTCACCTGATTTGGAATTGAATGATACAACGGCAGAGTGTTCAAAGAATCCACCATTTGTCTTGAGAGTAGGAATCTCGCATCTGCCTACATAAAAATTGTCATTTTCAGCATTGGGCGTAGATGGGTAAGACAGCTTCATTTCTCCGTTTTCGACCCGAGCATAAGAAATGTCTACGTTTTGTGCAGGAACTGTTAGTTGGTCTTCCACATCTCCTGCTGCATTCCAAAGTGTAAGCGTTTCGCCACTGCGCGAAAGTTTGAAGTCTGTGTGTACTTCATTAGATTTATATAGCTTAGAGGCTTTCACAAGCTTTATATCTATTAAATCTAATGACTCAATATCAATCTCTTCTCCATTGACTTTGAAAGAAGAAAAAGTAAACTTCCCTTGTTTCTCTAATTTGGCAGAGGAGAAACCTAAGCCCAGATAGCCATTTTGTTTAAATGCTCCATCAAACCTTGCAAATTCTCGCCATTCGAAACCATTTTCTTTGTCATAGGCAATTATAGTTCCGCCCTTTCTTTCAAGTCTGATAAGTCCCCAAGGGTATACATTATGGTGGTAAGAATAGTCAATTTCAGTCTCCTTTTCTAACTCAGTTCTACGCATCAAACCATAAGTAGTGCGATCCTGTCTAAGATTATAGACACCAAAAAATTTGGCCTCATCTGTCAATTCTTCTTTGAAAGTAATTCCCGCAGCACCGAAAGTTCCGGTGTTACGCATAGATGAAAAATCAAACTCAGCTACAAAATCGCCTGCAAATGGCATATAAAGATAAGCGAAGCCATCTTCATCATGCGTCGGAACTATACCGCTGCCATCTGCTTCAATCACATATTTACCGGAAGAATTATATGATTTGTCTGAGGCTGAAATAAGAATAATATCATTAGGGTTTAAAGTAGTATCAGGCAATACCCAAGCTTTAGCAGCATCATCTTTATCAGAGATTCTATATTCATTTAGATTGATAGGGCTCTGTCCTATATTTTTTAGCTCTATCCAGTCTGGAGAATCATAATCTTCATCTATCCAAGCACTACTATTAATAGAAGAGACTTCGTTAATAACGATATTCTGAGCGAAAGAAAAAAGAGGGAAACTAAATATAAAAAGTATAATAAACCATTTCATAAATCACCAAGCTTAAATGTTAAGTCATTATAAAAAAAGAGACACAAATTTAAGGATTGCGTCTCATTTTTTTTAAAAATATATTTGCTTAATCTAATTTCTTTTTATCAATATCTTCTCTACTCTTTCTACATCTGCCGGAGTGTCTACTCCTATGAGCTCCGCATCAGTCTCCAAGCAAAGATATTTTGCACCGTCTTCCATCAAGCGAAGCTGCTCTAATTGCTCAAGTGATTCCAATTTAGAAACCGGCAACTCAACAAATCGCTTGAGAGCTGATGCCTTGTATGCATATACACCAACATGTTTATAAAAGTCATGATGATGTATCCATTCCACCGGTTTTATTCTATTAATAAAGGGCAGTGTATTTCTGGAAAAATAGAGTGCAAAACCATTAGCTCCAACCACCACTTTCACATTAGAAGGATTGAATAAATCTTCTACTGTTGTAATCTTTTTGAACATTGTAGCAACGTCTGCTTTACTATCTCTTAGTTGAGTAATAAGCTCGTCAGCAAGATTGCCTGTGAAGAGAGGCTCATCACCTTGAATATTTACTATAATCTCATCTTCAATCCCCATTTTCTGATATGCCTGATATATTCTGTCAGTACCTGTTGGCAGATTGGAGTCAGTCATTATCACTTCAGCACCAAATTGTGTTGCAACTTCTGCAATTCTGTCATCATCCGTTGCAATGGCAATCCTGTCTAATAATTTAGAATTTGAGATAGTTTCATATACATGCTGAATAAGATATTTGCCACAAATCTCTACAAGGGGCTTGCCCGGCAATCTCGTTGAAGCAAATCGGGCAGGAATAATGCCAATAGCCATATTTCATAATCCTTTTTTTTGGCAGTAAAGTAAGAATAAAATACTGTAATTCAAAATATAGAAGGAAAGTTTTGTTAAATATAGATAGTTTTATCATCCCATAGAGCCTTTAGGAGTCAATTTCCTTGCTGATTTGTATATAATTATTTGCAAATATTTTACTTTTTACAGCAAATAATACCACACTTCATTCGGCAATATTTAAAAATACAGAACGTTTATATTGCTTGTTAGCAATGTATTTGCTTTTAATATTTATTTATTCTAATTTGGCAAAAGTTTATTTATACGTCTTAATATAGGAATGCTAAAATGGCTGAACATCATGACTTAATTATCATTGGATCAGGACCTGCAGGACTTACAGCAGCAATTTATGGAAGTAGAGCAAATTTGGATACGGTAATTTTTGAAGGTCAGCAGCCGGGCGGTCAGTTGATGATTACTACTGAAGTTGAAAACTATCCCGGTTTTGAAAATGGCATACAAGGCCCTGAAATGATGGATATTTTCAGAAAGCAAGCTCAAAGATTTGGAGCTAAATCTTTATTCAAAACTATTAACAAAGTTGATTTTTCAAAAAGACCATTCACTGTATGGGACGAAAATAACACCGAATACACAGCTGATGCTGTTATCATATCTACAGGGGCTACTGCTCGTACTTTGAAAATTCCTTCTGAGCAAACATACTGGGGACATGGCATTTCAGCATGTGCTACTTGCGATGGATTTTTCTATCGCGGTTTGAAAGTTTTCGTTGTTGGTGGTGGCGACACGGCTATGGAAGAGGCAACTTACCTTACTAACTTTGCTACATCTGTAACTTTAGTTCACAGAAGGGAAGAGTTTAGAGCTTCTCAGGTGATGATAGACAGAGCTAAGGCAAATCCAAAAATTAACTTTATGCTGAACTCTACCATAGATGAATTCACCGGAAAAGAGCAGAATGGAGTTAAGATGCTTACAGGTGTGAAGCTTAAAAATACTCAAACAGGCGAAATAACTGAACATGATACCGATGGTGTATTTATAGCAATTGGTCACGAACCAAATACCAAGCTATTTAAAGACATGCTTGACATGGATGAAAACAATTATTTAGTTACTAAACCGGGTTCTACTTACACTAATATCGAAGGTGTATTTGCATGCGGTGACGTGCAGGATCATGTTTACCGTCAGGCAATCACAGCAGCAGGCAGCGGTTGTGCAGCAGCAATTGACGCTGAAAGATGGTTGCAGGCAAATAGATAATAAAAACGTAAGTCTATTTTGTGAAAATCCCTCAGTATAGAAAAAAATCTAAAGTGAGGGATTTTTTATATTAATTCAAGATTTGCCATTAGGCAATGCAGACTCTTCACCAATGACCTGATTTAGCACATCCATAATTTTAATATAGTATTTTTAAATATTATTTGCTTATATTCGACAATACACAAAGCAGACTTTTTTATCTGATTAGAGATTGGGCAAATAAAATGAAACCTCTACACAAATGGATTGGCATAATAATAAGCATAATAGTAATCTGGATGTCTCTGAGTGGAATTTTCCTAAATCATCCTGAAATAATTGAAGATTATAGCGTAGGACAATATTTTATACCAGAGCATTATAATCTTCGCGATTGGAATCGTTCAACTCTTATTGGATCTCTAGTTTTAGAAAACGACACGTATTTCTATGGTAGGCAGGGTATATTTATCACTAAAGACGAAGGTGATACTTTCTCTGAAATATCCCTTTCGGGCTACCCCAAAGCATCCAGACTAAAAAGAACTAATCATTTATCTGCCTATGCAAATGCGTCTGATACTGTTTTGCTGGCTTCGACTAATGGCGGATTATATAGAAAAAATCTGCACTTAAATAAGTGGTCTAAAATAGAATTACCTACGAGCAATCCAGTCTTAAAATCTATCAGTAGATCAGATGGTATATATATATTTACCAATTCTGAAGCCTTTCGATTTTTACCTAAAACAAATCAAATTTTACCTGTTGATTTGAAACGAAATTCTATATCAAAAACGATGCCTATGGTAGACTTCTTCTTTCAGCTACATGACGGTAAAGCATGGGGCATGCCCGGTAAATTGTTTTTTGATTTTGCAGGAATAATATTGATTTTTTTGTCTGTTAGCGGTTTGTATATATGGCTAAAACCAAAATCGTTGAGACGTAAGAAAGGGAAACAGTCAACTAAAATTTTGAAATGGAATTATAAAAATCATCTTAAATACGGTTTCTATTTTTCATTCCCTATTTTAATTATTGCTGCTACCGGAATATTTATGAGACCTCCGCTGATAATTCTTTTGACAGGTGAAATCCCACTAAAGTATTTTCCCGGGATTGTATCCGAAAACAAATGGGAACATAAAATCAGAAATGTATTTTGGGACTCCACTAGGGACATCTTTGTAATAGATGCAAAAGATGGCTACTTCACAGGAAATATTAATACAGGTTTTAATCAATCTATGCCTCCCATTTCAATATTCCCAATGGGAGCTACTGTCTTTGAAGAAGAGAAAGGGAAATATATTATTGGTTCGTTTTTAGGCTTATTCGAATGTGATATTGAAACAGGTAGAGTCAAAGATTTAGTTTTTCAGGCAAGTGCTAATATAGAAAACCCTTTTATGCCCGGAAAAAACATGGTAACGGGTATGGCAAAATTACCTGATGGGAGCAGAATTATTGCCACCTATGACACTGGAGTGATAAATTCTGATAAATATAAAATGCCTGAGTTTATAGCAGAAAACTATCGCATGCCACTTTGGAATTATATGTTTGAACTTCATAACGGCAGATTATTTAAATCTATGATTGGCGGTTACTATATACTTTTAGTGCCACTCAGTGGAATCTTACTACTAATAGTTTCAATAACAGGTCTGATTAGGTATTTTACAAGAAAAAATCGCAAGATTGCTAAAAAGGAAAAGTAGAACTTACTCTGCATTAATCCATTTGGTGCTCACTATCTGATTCTACATTGTAAAATTAAAGCTGCTCACTTTTTCAAGTAAGCAGCTTCGTCTCTCAATATACGCATTTATATCTTTTATGTTTTTAGTCACCTATTCTTGCAAGCACTGCATTGCCATCCACGGCTTCGCCTTCTTTTACAAGAACTTCTGTAACAGTGCCGGCTTTGGGAGCTTTGATTTCATTTTCCATTTTCATGGCTTCTAAAACTAATACTACGTCGCCTTTTGCTACTTTATCACCAGCTTTTTTATGAACTTTCCAGATTTTACCCCGGCATAGGGGATGTTAGAGCTTCGCCGTTTCCTGTATCTGCTATTTCATCTTCCTGAGCTTTGGATTTGACTTTTTCATTGCCTGCAGCTTTAGTTTTGGTTCCTGTATTGACAGAATTTGCAATTCTTACTAAGTTACGTTTAGCATTTGGAACCGGCATCGGTTTATCACTCTGATAAACAGGGCCTCCTCCAATCAAAGCACCTTCCATGATACCCTCACCGACATTAATAGAATAATCTTTGCCACCTACGGTAAGAACTATTCTTGCAGATTCTAAGTTAACATCGCAAAGTTTACCGGTAGTTTTAGGTTTTTCCTCTTCTTTCTTTCTAATTCCAAGAGGAGCTTCGCCTTTCAAGAAAGCAATACCTTTTTCTTTGCAAGTAGCTGCAATAAATATATTCTCGTCAGTAATAGGCAAATTAGCTTCTTCCAAAGATTTTTTAGCAGGAGCAATTCCTTTATTTGGATCCTTATCATTAAGAGTCAATACTTTTTCAGTAGTAGGTTCTAAGTTCAACTGCTCAGCGGCTATTCCAACGACTTCTAGGTCAGGAGCTACCGGAGTTTTACCAAAATATCCGAGAACCATTTTGCCATAGCTATCAGCTATTTTTTTCCATGGACCAAAAAATACATTATTAAATGCCTGCTGGAAGTAAAACTGAGAAACAGGAGTAACAGACGAACCGAAACCACCTTTCCTGACTACTTCTCCCATGGCTTTGATAACTTCAGGATATCTGTCCATTATGTTGTTATCTCTCATCATCTGAGTGTTTGCAGTAAGCGCACCGCCAGGCATAGGAGACCAAGGAATCAATGGCTCAACAGTAGTTGCTTCAGGCGGCAAGAAGTAATCTTTCATGCAATCAACGAACACATCTTCTGCTTTAAGTACTTTATCAATATCTACATCCAATTCGTACTCAGTGCCACGAAGAGCATGCCACATAGTAAGTATGTCAGGCTGGCAAGTACCGCCGGAGCATGGCTTCATGGATAAATCAAGCAAATCCGCACCTGCATCCAAAGCTGCCATGTTACAAGCAACGGCAGTGCCGGCGGTGTCATGTGTATGGTAAGATATCATAGTACCTTCAGGAAGCATTTTTCTGGCACGTTTTATTGTTTCATACACAACATGAGGAGTAGCTGTACCTGAGGCATCTTTAAAGCAAACAGAGTCATATGGAACTTCTGCGTCTAAGATATCTCTTAAAGTTTTTTCGTAAAATTCCGGTGTGTGAGCACCTTCGCATCCCGGAGGCAAAGCCATAAGAGTAACACAAACTTGGTGTTTCAAACCAGCGTCAGTGATAGCGCGACCACTATAAATCAGGTTATTGACATCATTCAAAGCGTCAAAGTTTCTGATAGTAGTCATGCCGTGCTTTCTAAACATTTTGGCATGCAAATTTATAATATCGCTAGATTGGGAATCAAGTCCAACTACGTTAACACCACGAGCTAAAGTCTGCAAATTAGCATCAGGGCCGGCAGTTGCTCTAAACTGATCCATCATGTCAAAAGCATTTTCCTGACAATAGAAGTAAAGCGATTGAAACCTTGCGCCACCGCCGGCTTCAAAATATGTAATACCTGCTTCTTTGGCAGCTTCTACTGCGGGCAAGAAATCTTTAGTCTGCACTCTTGCTCCGAACACAGATTGGAAACCGTCACGAAATGCAGTTAACATGAAATTTACTTTTTTCTTTTGCATATTCTGCCTCTTGTTTATTGATTGTATTATTATATTACTCTTCAGTATTTTAATTTTGTCTGAGCTATAAAAACATGATTTAGGTATTTTATTTTGACTTATCAAAATCCTACAGCCGATATTAAATCCAGAATCAATATTCTGCTTTCCCAAAACACGCTTTCATTTTTAAGCTTTACAAAGCAAAATTATTTAATACGCACCTATTTTCCTAACATAAAACGATTAGAAGTCAAATTAGTTTTGAACTAGTTTTATGTCTGTAATATCATATAAAGCAAGCACTTAAAATAGCAGTGTTACTTGTAATTTTTCTAAAATGCTCTAATTTCTTAGATTTCAAGCATATTACACAATAAAAGATTATGAATGTCATATTTGTCAAGTAGAGAAAATTTTCTCTA
>CAXXGR010000002.1:625000-1195000 GCA_963678775.2 Kapaibacterium sp. (SeqCode) | reverse complement strand
TTGCGCAATTAGCAGGTGTTGTTGGCAAGAATATAGATATACATATAGTGATGTCTCACGATTACGAAAAACTTGCAGGCCATTATCTAATGGACATCAAGAAATATCTGAAAGCTCACAACTTTGACAACATACACACCGTTTATACGCCTGAAAACATCAAAAAATATATTGGTAATAATTATTTAGATTGGGCAGATATGTATGTACTCGGAGCCCATTCTCAAAAGGGCATCTCAGAATACCTAACGGGTTCTTATACCAAATACCTTATAAACAACACTAATGCTCCGATATTTATCGGCCAATAGATATTCAAAGGGGCTTTACAAGCCCCCTTTTATACTCTATTTTTCAACTAATATTTCCCACTCGGTCCTTCGACTAATTCTTTAGGGTCTATATCTTTATATAAGTGTTGGAAATAAATCTCTGTCCATCTATAATACTTATTTAATACAGATTCATAAAGCTTTAAATCATCAGCATCTCCCTTTGAGACTTTCGCCCTAACAATACCGGTACATATTTTGAACCCATTTTTATCAAAGAAGAACAAATCTTCGAACATACTTCTAGAACCTGATCCACCAAACATCCCAACGTGTGTTGTAGGTACTGAAACAGTTACTACTATAATACCATCAACTTCCAAAGCTGTGCAAAGATGCTTCAATTTCGCTTGAACACTATCTACCTTTCCTGAGTTAAAATAATCAGCAGACCTGGATTCATCTGAAAAATCAAATATATTAATTCCATCTTTTGATATAACTGCTTTTGGGAAGTCATCATCATCGAGTCTACAAGAAAGTGTTTTTATATCCCACTTCTCAAGGTCTAGACTCTCCATTTTTGCTTTAAGTTCTTTTCCTGCTAAAACTTCTTTCCCGCTGTAATCTTTAAGCTTCCTTACCATATAGTCTTGTAGTTTGTCAATTTCCCTACTATGTAAAGCATTTACATCCCCATATATATCACTAAAAGATGAATTATAAACAGCAGCATCTAACAACGGAAGAAGTGGTCTGTAAGGCGGATCAATATAGACATTAAGTAAAGCTATCTTTTCGAACTGCTTAACTTGTTCTGAATTACCCTCTGTCTTTACTATATAAGTATTACATGAGTACAAGCTAGTGCTAATTATTAGTAGAATAATAAAATGAAAAGGTTTCACGTATTTCCTCACATTAAATTTTTATTTGAATATTTAGTATAGGCATCACTTTACAAACATCTTTGTTGAAAGATTGCATAGGTGCAGTTGCCGTAAAAAAACTACCAGTATGAAAAATTGTCTTATAATCTGGGCTAGCTAAACCTATAATCAACCCTAATCCAGCTCCGAGCAGTGTTGTAGTAATATACAATGATGAATTATTATCACCATTATCAATAGTTGCTGCCAATGGAAGAACAAGTCCAGATAAACCGCCTAAAAAGAAGCCTTCCACTGCAAAATTCCCATGAGGAACTCTTATAACTTCTACTTCACTGATTGGAATATTTTGATCATGCGAGAATTGAGGTGCATCAAAACTAATATAGTCTTGATATACTTTTAAATTAGTAACTTCGAGTTTCTCTAAATCAGTGGTCCATATTTGTGCATCATCATAGACCTGAGGAAAGGTTGGAAATGTATTGTCGTGAGCTAGCAAAGGTAAAGTTAGCATAACAGTACATAAAAAGAAGACCATTAACTTCATAAATATAATTTATTTTTACTTGAACAATAATATAAAATGCAATATTATACTTTTTGTTGACATTACAAAGTGATTATTTAGTTTTTGTGTTAATAATTTATTTATACCATATTTTCTAAAGCTTTGCTTACTATTTGAAATTCGAAATTATAGCCACTATTCAATAAGCTATTCGGAATCACATTCTGCCCTTCTATCACCATTGATGACATTTCTCCCATCATTAATTTCAAAATTAAGGAAGGGACCGGAAATAAGTTTGGTCTACTCATGCTATTAGCTAATTCTTTAGAAAATTTTGACATTGTCACGGCTTCCGGTGCAACCATATTAAAAACCTTTGCTTTTGGCTTACTTTCTATTATGTAAATTATACCTTTTACAATATCTTCAATATGGATCCATGGTACATATTGATGACCTGATCCTATTGGACCTCCAAGGAAAAACTTATATGGTAACTTTATTTTTTCTAGTGCACCACCACTTTGACTGAGCACAACTCCATTTCGTATGATTTTCGTCTCAACTTTAGAATGCAAAGAAGCTGCTTCCCATTTTTCACACACATTACTTAAGAAGCCTTCCCCTTTAGGTGAGTCTTCATCTACTTTTTCCTTAGTATCTCCATAATATCCAACTGCTGATGCTGATATAAATAGACTAACATTTGAATCCTCATCACACATCTCTTTGGCTAAGTATTCTGTGCCATTGACTCTGGAATTTATAATTTTTTTCTTCACATCTTCAGACCATCTTGACTGAGCAATTGGATATCCGGCCAAATTAATCAGAATATATTTTGTTTTATTTGTTATACTATCAAGTTCGTCTTTGATATCTCTAGGTTGTTCTGAATCCCATAAAATAGAGTGAACTTCAATATCATCTATTTTATCAATGACTCTTCTAGTTAGTAAAACAATTGAATATCCATTTTGATACAACTCTTTTACTAAAGCTCGGCCTATCAAACCTGTACCACCCGTAACTACAGCATATTTTTTCATTCTTATTCTGCTCATGTTCATATACATACATTATTATACCCGACGGAGAAACATAGATAAAATTAGATACAAAAAAAAGCGTAGCTGATTAAAACTACGCTTTTAAATTTTTGTTTTCCGTTTATCAGACTATTCGTCTTCGTTAATAACCCAAACCTTAAGTGTAGCAACCACTTCAGGGTGAAGTTTAACTTTTACATCAAATACGCCTAAAGATTTGATAGCGTCTTCGATAACGATATGTCTTCTATCGATATCATGGCCTTTAAGAGCAAGCTCTTGGCCAATCATCTGCGGAGTAACAGAACCATACAGGCGGCCTTCTTCACCGACTTTCATAGCGATACTGATTTGTACATCAACGATTTTTTCAGCCAATGCTTCAGCTTTACCTTTTTCCTCTTCCATGCGTTTGAGGTATTGTCTTTTCTCTGCTTCAAGGCGTTTCATAGCACCATCAGTCGCGAGATAAGCAAATCCTCTGGGGATAAGGTAGTTTCTGGCATAACCGTCTTTTACGTTAACGATGTCACCCATAATACCGAGTTTATCAACATCTAGTCGCAAAATGACTCTCATTATTTCTATCCCTCAGTTAAATTTTTATCAAATAATACGTATGATGCACATGCTTACGCATCGTTTTCTTCAGCTTTTGTAGCTTCTTTTTCTTCTTCAGCTTTTAGAGCTGCCTTTTTTTCTTCAGCTTTTTTAGCTGCCTTTTCTTCTTCAGCTTTTTCTTCAGCAGCGGCTTCTCTACCTGCAGCAAGCTCTCTTTCTCTTCTGAATTCTTTCAGTTTATCAGGCAGTACTAGAGTTAAGTGGCGAAGAACTGTATCTTCAAGATCCATAAATCTTTCTAATACCGGTACAGAGCTTGGCATTGTTTCAAAAGATACATAAACATAATATCCATTGTACTTTTTATTGATTGGATAAGCCAAACGTCTGCGACCCCATTTGTTAACTTCCAATACTTCACCGCCATGATTTTCGATGTAGCCTTTTACTTTGGTTAAGACTGCTTCGATATCCGCATCTTCGAGCGCAGCATTTACTATAAATGTCGTCTCATATACACGGCGTATGCTCATTATCTACTCCTAAAAATATTTAATTGATTTTCTCCCGCTTATTTTCACGGGGGTTCAGACACAAAGCGACAAATATACCACATATTTGTCAAGTTTGCAACTCTTTTTGACAATGTGCAGATTATTTGGAGGAATATATACCGATAGCAATAACAAAAATAGATAATTTTTTGCTATTTCCAAATTCTTTTTTACATTACCTTATTATAAATGACATTTACTATAATAGATATAGCAAATCAGCTACAAATTCCTACCTTTCATAGGTCATCTTTCAATTTCTTTTATATTATATACTTAGCTCTATACTCCTTTCTTATTAGCTAATTTATTTTGCATGAAATTATATAGTATTCTCACTTTTTAGCTCTCTTGTTTAAATTATTTAGCTATATTTGTTTTCTATATAAAATATAGCATATTCCTTTTTACTGTATTTACTTATGTAATTTGGAAGCTCGTAAAAACTCTATGATTATCAATTATCTCAGGTGCGTATTATGGTAGAAGGTACTGTAAACCCTAACGAAAATGTACAACAAAATGTTGACAACCAGGAAAATTTGAATGTTGAACCGAAAACTGAAGAAGTAAAGCAAGAAGCTGCTCAGGATAGTGCTGCTTCCACACCTGAGGTAAATGAAGAATCTCCGGCTGAAGCTAAACAAAAGCATTATGAAGAGCTTTTCGAACAGTTGAAACAATGCCATGAAAATGGTACTTCATTCGATGTTAAAGTTTCTGCTCGCATTCGTGGCGGTCTTCGTGTAATGTATGAAGATATGCCTCTTTTCCTTCCTGCTTCTCATTTCTGCTTGAAAAAGAATCCCACTGAAGACGAGCTTGCTGCTTTTATCGGCAAAGACGTTACGGTTATGATTCATGAACTTCAAGAAGAAGAAAACAGAAAAACTGTTATCGTAAGCAGAAAAACTATTTTAGAAGAAGATTTTTGGAATAACATAAATGTTGGCGATAAGGTAAAAGGTATCGTTTCTTCTATAGCTAAGTTTGGTGTGTTTATCGACCTCGGTGGTATCGAAGGTCTTATTCATATCTCCAGACTTTCTCAAGTACACATTGATGATCCAAAAGATGTGGCTAAAAAAGGCGAAGAAATGGAAGCTGTCGTTGTTGAAATCAACCGCGAAGCCAGTCGAATCGCTCTTAGCAGAAAAGAACTTGAACCTTCTCCTTGGGATGGTATCAATGAAAGATTCGCTATCGACTCTGTTCATAAAGGTATCGTTCGCAGGTTTACTGATTTTGGTGCTTATATCGAAATCGAAAAAGGTATCGACGGTCTTTTGAGAAATAATGAAATCTCTTGGACTAAAAGAATCCAAAAACCTAGCTCTGTTCTTGAAAAAAATCAAGAAGTTGAAGTTAAAGTTATTGCTATTTCAGAAGAAAAAAGAACTATGTCTCTTAGTTTGAAACAGCTTACTGAAAACCCTTGGCCTGCTATGCAAGAAAAATATGAAGTCGGTGCAGAACTACAAGGTACTATCGCTCAAGTTGTTCAGCAAGGTATCGTTGTTACTGTAGAAGGTGACATTGATGGCTTCATGCCTCGTAGCAAAATGACTCATATCCCTCGTGGCAAACAGCTTCCTTACAACGTTGGTGACGCTATCGAAGTATTAGTTGCTGATTTTGTTATAGAAGAAGAATCTCTTATCCTTCAGCCTAAACTTACTGAAGAAGAGATTGCTGAAGCTAAAGAAGCTAGCTTCCGCGATAGAAAACCTAGAGGACCAAAAAAATCAGTTACTCCTGAATCTGCAAAAGCAAAAGGTTCCGGTAGCTCTTTCTCTATTGGTGACTTGCTTTCTGAAGCTGCTAAAACTGACCTAATGAAAAAAGTAAATAACTAAAATATATTTTACTCGTATTAAACCGATATGACCTTGGTCATATCGGTTTTTTTATAGAGTAAAAGGAATAAACCCCCTTCTATCTTTATTTTCTTTCAAAAAATACGTATATTATTCTTTTGCCAACTAAACAGTTAATACCTTTTATGGGAAAACACTTAACTTATTTATTTATCTTCGGCGCTTCTTTTGCTCTTATTGCAGACTCAATCTCTGCTCAAGAGCAAGATTTAAGACCGATTAAACATGTTGCTGCTGACTCTTTGCATAATAATAGTGACTCATCGGCAGTTACTTCGCCTAGCTCTTCGGACTATGATTTCTCTGATAGGCAAGACAGTGCTTACTACACTGCTATGAACCTGCACATTCCAACCGGTTCGCGCTTGCAATATGATCTTGCTCTTTCCGAATCAGTTTGGAGACTTCAAAAAGATTTAGAAAGTGGCTCGCCTTGGCAAGTGGCGATTAATAATATAAACTCCATACCACGTGAGTATTTTGCACCTGACCCGGTTGATTCATATAACCACCAGTATAACATTCAGCAAGCCCTAAGTGTACCAAATATGAATACCTATAGCCCCTATGGCTTAAAAATTCCTTTGTCTTCTATTGGTAAATTGATGGGGTTAGTGCAGGATGTTTCTCCTAAAATGTCATTCGAGCTAGATTATAATACAGATGTTGAAATCGTTATTTATTCGGTGCAGGCTTCTGTAATAGCAACCATATTCAAAGGAGCTAAAACTCCGGGCTATCATACTTACACATGGAACGGCAGAAATGACCAAGGTAAAAAAATGCCACCCGGTGACTATATTGGCGAGATTCGTATCGGAAAAAGAAAGTACATCAGAAAACGAATTGTTATCTATTAAAATTTGAAAAGAGACACTCCGAAAAAAGTGTCTCTTTTATTTTATGCTAAACTAAAGCTTTCTTACCTACTTATCACAAGCTGCCTAATCTTTATCTTATCCCTAAAAAAAAAGCGCAAGTAATAAGTTCCACTTTCTAAATATGAAACATCCTGCACTCTGCTACCAATGTCAAAGCGTCCGACTTCCTTGCCCTGCACATCGAATATTATTATATCTTCCAATCCTTCGTCTACACATGTTACTGTAATCAAATCCGAGCTAGGGTTCGGATATATTGAGATTGAGTTAGCTTCCCGTTGATCATCTGCTACTGAGGTTGGACCGGGGTTGTATAAGTAGACAGCAATCTGATCTTGGTACAAACCAAAACCGTTATCAAGTAAATCTACTCCATTGAGCCATCCTTTTCTTCCATAAACCTCATTATTCTCTGTAACATAGCTCCATGTCTCCCCCCTATTATCAGAAATCCATATTGTATCATTGCAGCTTAGAAGTAGTTTATCATCATAAGTAGCAACGCTTGGGGAGAAATAGTCCGACTCATGTACATTTCTTGAGAAGATATTTTCACTAAATTCAAAGTCAGAATCAAACAATCTGTATTTATAATTTATATATGTTTCGCCATCGCCTCCGGTAAACATCGAATCTATATGTCTATATATAACTAAATATTGATTATTTTGTATTGTATAAATTTGGAATATCAGGTCTTGTGTTATAGTATCAACACGAGTCCAACTCTCATCCTGATATCTACAAATCAGGCTACCAATCTTGTCTATACCGTTTGCAGATACTAAAAAGTTATTCTTTTTCTCAAAAACAACATTGACAGGGTTAGGAGGGTAAGGCAACAATAATGTTTTTAATGTTTTCCAACTTAGACCGTAGTCCGAAGAATATAAGAACTCGTTAAATCGATCTATAGCAATGATTACTTCATTCTCATGCCTATCGAAAGAGATAATTTTACGCCCAAATAGTTCTTCAACATAACTTGAATCCCAAGTTTTGCCACCGTCTAACGATAGAAAAAATATTCCATTATATCCGCACATCACAATAGTATCACTGTTTTTAGCGACTATCCTTCTTGCATAATACGTTCTAACTGGTTGCATATCAGGATAGCTTTGTCTACTCCATATTAACTCCCAATCTAAACCTCTATTGGTTGACTTATAAACATGTGAGGCTTTCTCCCCATTTTTTAAATCTTCAATCTCATTAATAAAAAATGTACTATCTTCTGCTACGCAAATATTTGATATAAAACAATCTTCACAACCTGAAAATATATATTCCAAAGATTGAGATTTTAGAGATAACGAAACAGCAAGAAACATACAAATCTGTACTACATATTTCATCTGTTGCCTCTAATGATTAATCTTGCTAAACCAATCATTTCGCCGTAACTGTTTGATATAACAACAATTGAAAATCCGTTATATGTTATATCTGATATATCTATTTCATTTGTTCCTACAAATAATTCTGAAGTAGCATTATAAAGGCATTGGCCTTGTAAGTTAAAAATCTTCATTTCTGCATTAGTATATGAATGGGTTGATTTGAAATAAATTCTCTCACCTGCTATATAAATATTCCCACTATATTTCGAGTTCTCACGAACAGATACCTCTGGTTCAGACTTGTATAGAGAAGAGCCATTCACATAATAGATACAGTCCCTATTCACTATATAAGTCGGATATCTTTTCTTTTCCTGAAAATAATCACCTGTATATGCAGAAAATGTACCATCCATATTTTGATAGACTGACATATAGTTATAGTAAAAAAGAGTGTTCCCTTGCATATCTTTTCGAAATCCATAATAAAAATCTGAATCTTCTAGCTGTATAAAATTCTTAGCATTATCTTTAGATATATAAACTCTATACTTTGAGTCAGTTTCAAGTTTTTCAAATACATAAACTTGACTCTCGAAAAGATAAGCATACACTTGCTCTGCTGTTTGATCCTTCACTCCCGATAATTTTTCCCATTGAGTACCATCGAACTCTCTAAAGTAATATGCCTTATCATAACCTGACTCAGAGACATAGAATATCATTTTTCTTGTAACAAAATCAACAGTACTGAGAGAAACTCTATACGGAGAATCTACTCCTAAATCTTGTTTAATGTTGATAGGTATTACTTCCTGCTTAGATATACCTTCGTAAAAATCTACCCAATAAACATAGAGAGAATCATTAGATTCATCATAATAATAATATGTTCCATTTTGCTCATTTATAAATTTAGGTATTGTTTTATCTTTTGCTACAAGTTCGTTCCAACTTGAACCACTATTTGGAGCTAATGTGGACAATAGAATCATTTTGTCTAATAACATAAGTTTGGGTATCAATCAATAGGAATTGATACCAATCATCATTGCTAATATTCTGTTTTTGAAAAGCTGTCTCCCAATTTACTCCATCATCAGACTGTAGCAATTCATACACTACCTCATAATTATTGTTTGCATCTATATGTCTTTGTGAGAGAATTAAAGAATTTGACTTTGACACATAGAAGCTTCGATTTTGATTTGCATCAGATTTGACTACTTCTCTAAAATTATATACAGTTGTATCTTTGATTTCTATTGCATTTGAAATATTGCAACTCATTATTAGCATCAATAACTGCAGGAAGTACAATCTCATTATCAATCTCTCATTATGATTTATACATTAGTCTATACAACTAAAACACATTATATCGATAATAAGTTACATTTTTTTACAAATACTTTAAACTATTTTCTTTTCTGATCATTATTTGAACCTGGATTTGTAATTAGATGTTACCAAAAGTACTGTGAATGACTATAGACTCTTGGCAAATGTTCCCTGGTTCTTGTAAGAAAAGATTAATTTATCGTTTTTTGACCAAGGGTTTTCATCCCTTGCCATTCAACAACTTATAACCATTTTAATCCCACATTTGTAATTAGGCGACAGGCTATCCTCAAATCAGTGCAACTGCATAAGGTCACAGAGCTTGCCGAAGTGTAGCTCGTCGCACAAAGTAAGATTTTCCTACCAAGCAAAAGAGCATTTAACTTGTACTTTAGTGGCTTTTACCAGAAAACTTATTTTCTAATGACAAATCTAGGTTGATTTTTTCTAATAACCAATTCGGTTTGAAGTCTCTCTCCTCCAATCCTAAAATAAAAAAAGCGCCCCGATTTGCTCGAGCCGCCTAATGTTCAATCTTTTTGTCAGATTTAATCTATTTTTTATTCCATCTTTCCACTGCTTGCTCAGTAGCATCTATCATTGGTTCTATCGATATTTCTCTACCGACAGCGCCTTTCATCCACATCTGTGGTATAATTCTTCCTTGCTTGCACATTCTTTCCATTTCAGTTGCAAGATTTTTATCTTTGACATACTGCTCTATCTGAAACTCAATTAAGTGACCCAACGGATAAGCAGATAGATACAGAGGAATTTCTATCATGTGGGAATAAATTGCTAATATTGGGTTATCTTTGAAGCCAAATACAGGTGCGTAATAACTATTCCATACTTCTTTTGATAGATTTATTACTGCATCTTTTAATTGAGCTGCGTCAGCATTCGGATTAGCATATAGCCATTTCCATACTCGCATATCAAGTACTGACACACCCATTATTTCATAAGCAGACCAAAATTGATCCAAAGTATTTAGCATTTCCTGGTCAGGATTATTATTTTTAATACCTAATAGCTCTAAGTCTCTATGCTGGAACACAAAAGCAAAAGCTTCCGTGAAAGCAGTGTTAGGCACACCATTTAGCATATACTCATCTACATTATAAGTAGTAAATGTTTGCTCTACGTTATGACCAAATTCGTGAACCGCTATGTTATAGCCTTTATAGTCCATTCCGTCTTCCTGGAAGCGAGTACGCAATCTGGATTTTTGTCCTTTCATTGCAGTACCTGCAGCATGACCTGCACCACGTGAAGCATCTACATGTATTTTATCAGATAAATACTTAGCTCTTTGAGAGCTGAATCCTAATTTTTTTAGAATATTTGGCAAATCTTTTTGAAGAGCCGCAGTATTAGGATATTTTTTCTTAGTCATGGCATCTAACTTTGCAAAGTCGAGAGTAGAGCGAGTTTTGAACCCGTCATACCAAATATCAAAAGCCTCTAAATTTCTACCAAGTCTATCTTTAATAATATTAGCCACATCTTTAACAACAGGCGAAGAAATAAAATCAACAAAAAGCTTTTCTACATCTTCCTGAGGTATTTCCATCGTACCGCTAAACCGACGTTCGATATATGTAGGAGTAACAGGTGTAAACTCATCTACACGCTTGATAGCTTTGAAGTTATTTAAAAGCACTTGGTATCTAGTATTAGGTTCGCCTTTAACTTCTACTGTTTTATCACCTTGTTTCACTTCATTTGTATAAGGATTCCAGGTATAGTCCGAAGAGTTAATTACTACTTCCGGTATGTCTTGAGTAATTATTCTCTCCATTACTTTGGCGATTATTTGTTGCTTTTCAAGACCGTCTTTTTCAGAATATTGTGACTTTATTTCGTCCCTTAGATTCCAGTGAGTAATAAGAGCCATATCTTCAGGGAAAAGTTGCTCTCCTTTGTCATTTCTCAAATAACCCATCATTATATTATATTCTGAAATATAAGCATCCGCATTAGAGTAAGCAGTCGTTTGCCCCTGATTAAGCTCAGCAGGAACTCTATCTGTATATAAATCACCAATTCTTGCATAAGCCCACTGCTTTCTACTCCAATTTCCCCCAAGCTCTGTTTTTTCTGCTAAAGTATATGTTGGGAAATTAAGTAATACTTGGAAAGCAATTTTATTATCAAAGAAATCAGAAGTAATATGAGCATAAGGATCCCAAGCTGAAAACGCTAAATCAAGTTTCCCAAACTCGCCTATATCAAGCTGCACCGGGCGGGCTACATCTAATCTAATTTCGTTGAGATAGCCATATATAGTTTCCATGTTATTAGATATAGTTTGATACATCATTTCCATTTGTGCATCATCAGCTAAGAAATATTCTATGCAAAACTTTTGGAACTCTTCAGGTGTGCCATCAGAAGATCTCCACAATCCGGCAACCTGGTTCACACCTTTTTCTATGCGCGCAATATTCTTTTCGCCATATTTATCAACTAATTGATTTATAGCAAATTTTATAGAAGCATCACCAATTTTCACAGGAGCGGTCTCCTTTACATGTTCAGTACCATGAAACGCTTTGTCTGTATTTGTGCAACTGCCTAATATTAGCATCCCACCAACAGCCAACGCAGCTAATGTTTTCTTCATTTTTTCTCCATTGCAAAAGTAAAATTTATATCTTTCATTTCAATAATAGATATAAAATACAGAAAAAAATGCAAAAGACACAAAAAAAGCCTATAACTTCGGAGCATATCCACCAAAGCTACAGGCTTTTATATTCTGTTTTAGTAATATTTAGAAAGATTCTTCTGCGAATAACGCAACCACATCTTCTGCCTTAATATTCGCTTGAGCTTGGGAAGCGTATTTTTCAAACATAGGCGTTTTAATAAAATTGAGTTCTATCAGAGCTTCATCAAACGACTCTATAGGTGCATTAGAAGCACTATCTAAAGGATGTGAACCATCATTTGCCAGCGTGCTTTCTATGCTATCTAAAGCATCAAGCAAAATGTTCTTTTGCCAAGCTTCACTAGATTTCTCTATATTTGTAGTATCATTTTTCTGCACTTCAGATAGCTTACTTGCATCAATTTTCTTAGGAGCGTATGGCTCGTAATTTGCAACACCTGTATTTCTTATTTCAGAGATATTCATACCGTTGCCCTCTGCATATATTAATATTTATTTTCATTTTTTACTATTTAAGTCGTCTTATACCTCTAAGTACAATTAGCATACCAATTTTGATAGAATAAATTATTATGCAATTCCGAAAATAATTCTTTGGTATGGATTACTTTTATATTATTTTAGGTATAGCTTCGTCCAAATAAGAAAATGATTCAATATATTATATTTATCAAATGTTATTGTCAAGGGTAGTGTTATGAAATCGATATTATTAGCTATTGCTACAGCATCTTTTATTTTGTTAGCTTCTTGCAAACCGCAACAAGAATTTTTGTCTCAAGAACAAATAAATAAAGAAAAAGAGGCTGTTCAAAATGTCATTAAATCTTATAATGATGCTGCAGAAGCAGAGAATTTTTCTAAAGTTGTAGAGACTTTGGCAGCAGAAGTAAAGTTTTTTGGTACTGACTCCGCTGAGATTATAACTACTTTTCCTGAGTTTAAACAAGCAATGGAAGCTCAATGGAAAGAATATGAGAAAATCAGCTATGGAGAATTGCAAGATGTCTTCATTGATATGGATCCGAATGGCCAAATTGCTACTATTATGTATGGCATGTCAGTAGATTTAGTTAAAAATGGAATCCATGAACATGTCTACGTCAGAGTGCAAAGAACTCTAAAAAAACAAAAAGGTACTTGGCTAATCTATAGTGGTATTATGGGACTTGCAAATAATGAAAAAATTATTCCGGATAGCATTCCCCCTGTAGAAGAAGCTGAACAAGAAGAAAGCAAATAGATAAATACTTACCAATCGAAAAAAAGCTACTGTTATTTTGATGATAACAGTAGCTTTTTTAATATTTTTAAATGTTTTAAAAATCAAAGATTAGCTAAAGCAAATATCCAGAAGTATTCAAAACTGAAAAAGCTACGATTGACTTTTTATAGAATGGAAATAAAGTCCAATACACCTGAACATCTAAGAGGAAGACTGCCTCTGCTTACAACATGCTCATTATTGTCTTTATTTATTCGCAATGAGGCTTTCTTTAAATCGCTTATAATGATAAATTATCTGAGGACTTTTTTGCAATACTCTCACTTTATCTAGACTTTCAATTTTTGGTACTAATATTCCGGTAGAGTCTGATATAATATCTTTATAATTTAGAGTTACTAAAAATCTATCAGCGGTAAGATTGTCTAATAGCGATGCAGCTGCTCTGACTGTAATATCTATTTTTTTTGCACTAATTGTATGCTCTCTTGAAAGCACGCCGCCTACTATTCTTACAGGTACATCATAAACTGTCATCTCTGCAAATTGTTCAATTTTGTTAGATAAAGTTACCACAGATGGAATTAGCTCAACTATACCTCCCAAAGTATCTTTTAAAGGTACAGATACTTTGATATCCTGGTATACATCCTTCAAAGTAGTTGGAGAAGTTTGCCATGACTCTATATTCTTTATTATTTTATCATTCCCTCTAATAGTTACTCTCTGCGGTTGCACCTTAGTTGCTTCAGCCATGATAAATCCATCGCGAGGCAATATTTGCAAATTAGGATTTACAGGCACAGCTTTTTCGGTAATCCTGCCTGTTATCATTTGCATATATTCAGGCTGCACATCAGTTGCATTTAAATTCATCAGATTTCGAACACCTTTTAGAATCTCAGCTCTGGATATAGTATAAATACTGTCAGTTATCTTTTTTCCGGAAAGATCAATAAAACAGTTCTCAGAGGAATTGAAAAAGAAAATATTGAATAAGTGCCATCCTAAGCCCTTAACTTCTAAGGATATTTCCTCAGGCAAACTTTGTTCGAGAGCCCTATCCTCAGGTAACTGCACATCCAAAGGTATAGTTATTCGGGTAGTGTATTCTTCATTAAGGCTAGTATATCCCCAAAGAGCAACTGCAAATAATACAGCTGCTATCACTGTCCTAGAAAAAATAATTTCCTGGACTTTTGATATTATAGACTTTACATTCTCTTGTTTCATACTAATCCTTCATCTTGTCTGATATAGCAAAAGATGCCTTATTTAACTCCACAATTTCTTTCAGTATCTTGCTCTGCTCGTCTGTGTCGTCGGTCTTAGTTAGATTAAGTTCTAACTCTTTTTTCCTGATACTAATTTTTTTTAAAGCCAGATTATAAATAGAATCAACAAAGTTTCTTTCAGGACTAAACTTTATTCCTGCCGCTTCTAAATCCCAATTATCCACTACTTTTTGGTACTCTAACACCAATGATGAAATTAAGTCTTTATCTTCCGCTTCTATAAAATCACTTTGCGAAATAGTTGCAAGCGGGTTAGAAGACACTTCAGTAAAGTAACGAATTATAGCGTAAAGTCGTTTGCCTTTCTCACTTATCATACTTTCATCACTGAAATTATATTTCTTTTCCAACAGTGCCATGGAAGTAGATTCTGTAAGTGCTAACTTTAAGATTAGCAACTCTGCATTATAAATATCTTTAAGCAAATCTTTTTTTATCAAAAATATAGAATCTCCTAACGCAACCTCTTTCAATTCCGGATTGATAGCACTTATGTCGGTCTCATTACTTTCAGTAGCGATAGGCATTTGCCGCTTATACGAGCTTGGCTGGTCTTTAGTCTCACGCAGTAATATCTCAAGTTCGTTTTCTGATATCCTAAATATTGAAACAAGGCGGCGAATATAGTAATGCTGTTGCAGCTTATCAGGAATAAGTCTTATAAGCTTAATTACATCTCTGAGAGACTGTGCCATGGAGGCAGGAGATGCAAGCATGCCATTCGATTCATAACGCCTATGCAAAAAGTCTACAAACCCGATAGCTTCTCTTTTATATATTTTAAAAGTCTCAACTCCACTATCTCTAATTAAGCTATCCGGATCTTCTTTATCAGGCAATTTAATTATTGAGATTTCTAAACCTTCTTTCAAGAGTAAATGTAAAGCTTTCTCTGTGGCAGCTTGTCCGGCTTTATCCGAATCATAGAGCAAATTAACTTTTTTAGCATATCGCGACAACAACTTAACCTGCTGCTCTGTAAGAGCAGTACCGCTTGAAGCTACTACATTTTTAAATCCTGCCTGATGCAAAGTTATTACATCCGCGTAACCCTCTACTAGTATAGCCTCTCTGCTGTTACGCATAGCATTTTTAGCTTCAAACAGGCCATAAAGCACTTGACTTTTATCATAAATTAGAGACTGAGGGGAGTTGATATACTTTGCAGTTTTAGGTTCGGAGCTCATGTCTCTGGCACCAAATCCTATAACCCTTCCCATGAAGTCTCGTATAGGAAACATAGCCCTTCCCCGAAACCTATCGTAATAACCACCGCTGTCTTTATCTATAATTAGACCGGCATTACGCATTGACTCTTCAGAAAAACCTTTTTTGAGCAAATATTTAGAAGTATTATCCCACGATTCTGGCGACAAACCTAAGTTAAACTCTTCAAATGTGTCTAACTTAAAACCTCTACCCTGAAAGTAATTGATAGTATTTACACCATCTTTAGAAAATAAAAATTTGTGGTATAGCTCCGCAGCCGCCTCAATAACTTTAAACGCAGCAGCTCTTGCATTTTCACCGGTTTGATCTTTATTATTTTCGTCTTCTTCCAGTCTCAAATCCACACCAAACTTATTAGCAAGGTATCGGGCTGATTCTATAAAAGTAAGTTTGTTATAATCCATCAAAAATGAGATAGAATCACCGGACTTACCACAACCAAAGCATTTATAAATATTACGATCAGGAGACACGTTAAAAGAAGGAGTCTTTTCTTCGTGGAATGGGCAGCGGGTTATATAATTTCTACCACGGCGCTTCAAATCCAAAAAATCACCAATAACCTCAACTATGTCTGCGTTTTGGTTGATTTCTTCAATCTTATCATTTGGTATATGGAGAGCCATCTTTTTCAATCTTTCTAATTTGACTAGTGTCTTCACATCTAATATATAAATCAGACATTGATTCAAGCAGTTTCGGATGAATCATATTCGGAGCGATTTCAGCCACAGGCGCCATTACAAAATTTCTTTTATGCATCATAGAGTGCGGCACTGTCAGCCTTTCAGTTTCAGTGATATAATTATTATATAGTAGCACATCTATATCAATCTCTCTTTCGTGCCATCTGGCTCTGGGCTTACGTCCTAATAAATACTCTAATGCCTTGCACAAAAAGAGCAACTCTTGCGGTGAGTGAGTAGTTTCTGCCAACACAGCAATATTCAAAAACCAAGCTTGGTCTTTCACGCCATAAGGCTCAGTTTCATAATAAGAGGAAACCTTGCAGCATGATAATATTTTGCTTTCTGACAAGTAATCAACTGCAAGGTTTAAAGTCTTCATTCTGTCGCCTAAATTGCAACCCAAAGAGAGCAAAACTGTGTTGTTATCCGTCACTTCTTTCCATAGTTTGCTCAGCTTCTATATAGTCTATTGGTCGTCTGATAGGCACTGCAAGTTTCCTAAGTCTGATAGTAGCTTTTTCGCACTGAGGGAATTTTTCCATTACAAGATTCAATATCTCATTTGCAATTGTTTCAATCAGATTATAAGATTCTCCACTTATAATTTCAGAGATGCAAAACATTGCTTCTTCGTAATTCAAAGCATCATTGACACCATCATTTATTATAGCTTTAGTCGCATCATACCATAAATCTAAATCTACCTGATATTTACCACCAAGTTTCTTTTCTTCAGCTTTTACTCCATGGTAAGAGTAATAAACAGCATTTTTAATACCAAGCTTAGTAAGAGAGGAAGTTTTCATATTTGTATCTTATTAAATAACTAATACCCCATTTCTTCAAAGATACGAAAAATAGTAAAGGCTACATAACATATTATCTGTCGTTAAGAATCATACTTTTATTAACTCTTAAGCTTGTCTAAAACCAATCAAATTAGCTTCAAAGACTACCTTACCCTACAGAATAAAAAATCCTCCATACCTATCTATATATAAGGTCAGGAGGATTTTATCAAATCAACTTATAATACACTTCTTAACTTTCTATTTTCCAGACATCCTTCCTTTCAGAGGAATATTTAACTGAACCAAGTTAGAATCCCCTTTACCAAATGTTTCAACTGTAAGGTGGCAATCAATTTGTTCAGCTTGTAGTTTGATCTTAGAGAAATTAAGTAGCACATCGTCTTTATCTAAAGCTATATTTTTTATAAGATTAGAGCTATTACTACGGAAAATATCAATCAAATCAGGGAGTGCATCGTTACCTTCATCCATAATTTGAATCAGTATCGCACCACCGGAAGTGTTATCTTCAGCATTAATATTAAGCACCAACCGATCTAAATTATAAGCAAGCAATTTAGATGTATCATATAATATTTTATCTATACTTTCTTTGTAAGAGATTACTTTCAAATCCGGATTGTCACTATTGAAGTTTACATCAAAGTCAATCCCTGCTATATCTTTCATTTTACTATTTAGAGTTTCCATCAACTCATTTATTGGAATAACAGAAAGCTCAGGTAAATTATCCGACAACTCAGGATCATTTATGCGTTTCTCTTTCAGTAAGCTATTATAAGATTCTAAAGCAGCATCAACTATACTTGCTATATAATTGAATATTTCCTGAGAAGATTCGTGCGCCATGTCCAAATAAGAGTTAAACTCTTCTTCGTTTTCATAAACTCCCAACTGCAACAACTCAATGTAACCAATCGCACCTGTCAGAGAGTTTCTTATACTGTGAGAAAGCTCGGTCATAAAGTGTGCAATATATGCAGTAGATTTGTTTGCTATCATTTCAGCAATCTCTACTTCCTTGCTTTTTATTCGTTCACGTTTCGCAGTTAAAATCTGCTCTGTTACATCGCGACCAATAGCATAAATATATCCGTCTTCTTTGGAAACCGTAAAGCTCCAATTGATCCAAACAGATTCTTCATTGCTACCATGCCTGTGCACTTCAAAATCAAATCTCTCAGTAAACTCTTCAATTTGTGTATTGGCTAATCCACCAAAAAAATCTCTATCATTCTCTTTCAATAGCAAAGATTTTATATTTAAACCTAACAACTGTTCAGGAGAAATATCTAAAATCTCAGAAACAGCAGGGTTTGCTGTTACAAACACACCATCCAGACTCAATGTTGCAATAATATCTTTTGATGAATCCGTGATCCTTGTTTGCGAGCGAGAGATTTTCTTTGCTTTTATTTCTGCTCTTTCTTTAGAAGTCAAGATTAAGAACAGTAAGATTGCAAATACAAAACTTAACACTGTAGACATAGCCAATACAATATTTGGCATATCTGCAGAAAGATCCGCACCAAATGTATCACTGGTTTTAAAAGCTATTATTATACTTTTATCTACATGAGGCAACTTATATTCAGAAGTTATCACCGGAATATACGAATCAGGAATTTGGTCATAATTTTTTGATTTATAAATTGAATACCGTTCTCCGTTATCCTTTAAACCAAAGCATTCAAAAGCAATTGTCGTATCTGATGCTACAGTTGACCCCAAAGCTCCACTAAAAAACAAATCAGACTCTATCTCCATCAACACTGCACCTTGGTGATTAGCTCTTCGCTCGTCCTCAGTGTCACGTGGAGAGTCCTTTTTGTATATTGGCATCACTATGTAGAACCCCAAAGTATCAGGCTCTCTGATAGGAAAGAACTCCGTAGAAGTAGCGCTATAAGTATCTCTCGCCTTTTCAATTGCTTTATAGATTCTATCATCGGTTTTTAAATCAAATCCATGCTTGTGCTTAGTAGTTTCATCAAATGGCACAATATATTGCACAGGGAAGTACTCTTCTCTCTCACCCTCAGGTTCGATTTTATACGTCCAATACCCTTGTGACATCACATCATGTATATACTGCCCACGCTCTTCATCAGAAACTTTTTGAGCATAAATCATACTTAATACTGCGGGATCAGTTTTTACAGGGGTGTTACCATATAACTCAAAATAGTCTCTAACCACTTCAAACAGCTGGTCATAAATCCCTGTCATAGAGTTAGTAATCTGCAGATTGCTTGCATAAGCCTGCTCAAATCGTTTAATCACTGATCCGGTAGCTTCATCATAAAGCTGATTTCTGTCATTGGCAATTTGTTGATTAACATAGTTATATGCAACCCACGATATGCCCAATAAAATAAGCAACACGATAAAAGCGGGGTAAGTCTTTTTTATAGAATAAACAGACTTATCCTTTTTTGTCATATTGGAAACTAAGGACTCAAAAGAGTTGTTGTTTAAGTTTTTATTAGTATTCATATTTTATCTGTCTATTTATTTTCCTGAAAACCTTTTAGTACATCATCTACAAAAGTTGCAGTTACCACAGGCTTGGCTATATAAGAATTAAAACCTATGCTTGTAAATCTTTCTTTATCATTTGCAGTGGCAAATCCTGTCACCGCTATCACCGGTGTCTCCTTATGAGTGGGTACTTCTTTTACTTTCTTAAGCAAATCAGTACCATTCATATCAGGCAATAAAATATCCATTATTATACCCATAGCAGGATTTTCTTTTAGCCATTCCAAACTTGAAAAAGCATCTTCAAAATCCATTACTGAATAACCTGATTTTTTTAAAAGAGCACTAAATAGTTTTCTTATAGGAGTACTATCTTCAATAATACAAATTGGTAAAGTCTTATCCATATCTAATTCCATATTTGAGTTTACGACATTCCATAAATGTAGGAAAAAATATTTGATTTTTGATATATTATCCTATTTATTTTTCTAACGCGTTTCTATTACCTGTACTTCTATTCTTCTGTTTTTCAGTCGTCCCGCTTCTGTGTTGTTATCACCTATTGGATAAAGAGAACCAACTCCGGCAGCAAATACACGACCTGATGGAACTCCTCTGCCAACTAAATAATCTCTTGCCTTATCCGCTCTGGAACTAGATCTCTGTGTGTTTTGTGTCAAAGTACCACGGTTATCAGAGTGACCTCTAATTCTGACTATCTTATTAGGATCGCCCTTTAACACTTCAGCTACTGCATTCAAGTATGCTTTTGATTCTGTTGTTAATTCACTGGAAGTCGATGTCCTAAATGAGAAATTTACCGTGTCGCCGGGCACTACGTTTATCTTGCGTGACGTAGTCGGTATAGGTATTGGTTCAGGCTCAGTATCTACTGGTCTTTCCGAACGAACATCAGCCAAATCTAAAATAGGCTCCTCTCTGATTTCCTCTTGAATAGCTGGTATTTCTACTTGAGCTATCCAAACAGGCGGCAATGTCTGTTTAAAGTCAGATAAGTTTACTTCTATACCTTGTTCATTTTTGACAGAAGCATAGTATCTTGTAGGTGCCTGATACGATTTATCAAATGGCAATGTGTCATAAGTTCTTTTGTCTTTACCAATTTTAATCTGTAAACCTGCGCGCATCATAATTGTGTTCCATGATGAGCCATAATCTGTTAATATTTTCGAACCTGCATGTAAGGACAGATATGGAGATACGCGAGCTCTAAATTTTTTATTAATATCAGCTATTACAAATTCATATCCTAAACCCAAGTTGATACCAAATCTTGTTTTTATCTCTTCGATAGAAACTATTTTTAACTCATCTATGGGTGAACCATTTTCAAAATATTTACCTACTTTAACATCTGTTGAATTGTTTAATTCAAAATCAAGTCCACCGGTAAGATATAAGCCTTTTATACTTGTGTTATATCGTGCAGCAGGGCTAATCGATATATAATTAAGGTCAGTTTCTGCTTTCCAGTAAGTTTGCAAACTGTCATTTGCTATGTCTGTTTCAGCATTGCTAAATCGACTATCAAAAAACCTGACTTGCAGAGAAGCCCCCCATTTACTATCTATAGGTAACCATTCACCAATTACTCCTAAAAATATGCCACTACCGGAACCCGGTGGGTATACATTTGTCTGGGCAAAAGGGTTCATGAGCCCTTCTGTGCTTGGTTTTAGTACCAAATCCCCAAAATATGAGTTTAATGATACTCCGGCAAATGTGCCGAACCAAAAGTCACCGTGCTTCCTCTCAATAACTAAAGTATCATTATTATCCATTACCTGAATATCACGCTGATAGCCTTCAGGAGCTTGCGCATTTGAATAATAAATGCTACCAAACAAAATTAATATGAATACTAAAGAATGTATTTGCTTCAATTTATCCAAAACCCCACCCAAAAAGTGTTATTTCTGTATAAGAATTTGTGTGTTGTATTTATGTCCGCTCTTTGAAATAATTTCAAATGTATATAATCCATTTGAAAGTTTTGATATGTTTATTTTTTTATCTGCTGTTAAATAATCAATTTTTCCGCTCAGTCCCGGCACTGCTTGCCCTCTGATATCATATAATATATAATCATGTACTTGGTTCTCAGGCAACTTACAGTCTATTGAGACTAGGTCTTGCGCCGGATTAGGTGATGCGCTTAGCTGCGCTTTACCAACGTTTAGCGATGTGCTAAAGTCGTACAAACAATCATCTAAAACCTCTACACTGCCGCCGTTAATCTTTACTTGTAACATACTGTTACCTGTAAGTACACTATCAATTTCCAAAGACGCTTTTCTTGCCAAAGCGTTGTAAATAACTATATGATGACTTTCAGAAAGAGCATCTAACGACATAGTTTGAACAAATGTAAAACTATCACTTTGTCGTTCGATATTCAAATCTTGTATGGGATATAGCGATTTAGCAGGGAAGTTATAATATATTACTAAGGAATCTATTGCTTCTAATGGTTGTTGATTTTTATGTGTATATGACAGCTGAGGTGTAATAGCAATCCTGTCATTCAACGAAACAGTATATTCAGGCAAACTTATTTCTAAAAGATACTTTAAATTGAAAGCTGTTTTAGCAGTGTCTACACTTCTGTCAAAATTCGACCAGAATTGAATTTCGCCCTGATAAGTAGAAATTGCAATAGTATCACCTGTCTCAGAATATCCAGCATCTACAATAGTCTGAGAGCAATCTATCGCATCATGTAAACTGCTTCCGTCTTCCCACTGAGCAAATGTTTTATCCATAGATGCAGTTAGCAAATAGTTTTTATGCGGATGATATTCGATCGCTCTAATTTGACCGGTATGTGCAGGTATCTCTTCTATAACTTCTAAACTATAAGCATTATATCTGGCAAACGTACCATCTGCATAAGCAACAGATATTTCTGTGTTATCTTTACTTATATCTATAGCTCTTGCTATATTCCATGTAAACTTTGGATTTATGACAGGAGGTAGCTCACGAAGCTCGTCATTGTCAAAATTATATATATAAACTCTTCCTGATTTATCTCCTGCAGCTAAGATTGTCTCATCCATAGAGTATCTTAAACTGTAGAATTCATGTCCTCCGGCAGAGCTAAAGCTTTTCTTTTCAGCTGCTGTAGCTAAGTCAAAAACTTTAAATGTGCCGTCGTATGAAGCCGCAGATATCTCGCTCCTACTTTTCGCAAAAGCTACTTTCTCTATATTTTCATCAGGACTAAAAGCATTTTTTGCAAATTCTTTTTCTATCCCATCGCTTATGTCAAATAGATATAACTGACCACCAGCCGAAAACAAAACAGAATCTTTTCCAATAAATTTAGCATCAAAAACAGTTCCTAAAGTTGGAAAAGAAAACACATATTGTTGTTCAAACGTTTCAGAATATATAAAAATATTATTGTCAAAGGTAGTAGTAAGCACTCTGCTTCCTCCATCTTCGTAGCAGATAGAATTTACACGACCTGAGTTTAGATTCTCTTTATACAAAAGTTTTGGAGGTGTAAATACAGTAGCACTGCATAGCAATGAAATAGATGAAATATTGAACTCAGGAACTGACCAAACATATTGATTGCCTGTAATATTTTCTTCTATAATATTATAAGTTTTGCCACTGTCTAAGGAGTAATATAAATCATAAGTAGCATCGGTTATAGCCTCCCATTCAAGAGTATAGTTACTTCCGGCTATTATATTTTCATCATATTTAGGTTTGCTAAAGTCTATAGCGAAGCTATTGACAGATGTTAGTCCGAGCAGCAGTAATAATAAATATTTTCCATTCATTACTCCTACCTCATCAATTGAAGTTTTACAACCGCTCTGGAAAGCTCTACAGAAGGGTCATCTATCGGATGTGCTATAAATATTACATCGTACATACCTTGCGAGGCAAGTTCGTCGGCATGAAATGTTGTAACATGTTCACCTTTGGAAACAAACACTCCATCAAGTATTCTGCCTGATTCGTCTGCCAACTTTGTTATTTCTTTACCCCCAAGATCATAAACTGTAACACTTAGAGTTACATTATCATCTACAATGTAGCTAATATCCGTTGATACTTTAAAAGGATTATCTGAAGGTGATGCATATACAATAACCGCATTTGGAACCGGGGCACAAGCATAAGCTAATGACCTTACTGTACCTTCATAATCTTCATAGAGCAATTCATAACAATAATCGCCACCTCTATACTGCACTGTATCATTATAATATTGATAAGAGTGTGTCAGCTTAGTTGTTCCATTACCTATCAAACGAGTATCTTCAAAGTGATTTGCCACTTCATGAGAAAAATCTAAATCTTGAGTTTGTAGTGTCATATCAGGTCGAGGAGCTCGCCTTAATATAAAACCCTTATTATAAGCTTCTTCTTCAGTTCTCCAATCCAATTTTACATGTTTACCACCTATATACTCAGCAGTAAACTCAACCAATCTCATTGTCGGTCTTTCAGAATCATCATCTCTAAACTCAACAATAGAGCCAATCTCATCATGCATCTCTATATTGTCTTCGACCGTAAATCTTGTAATAAAACCATCTAAAGAATCTTTATCTGTTTTATAAGCGCAAGCTTGGTAAAATAAATATGGCTGTTTCCAATTCAACACATCAGGCACTGTTGAGCCATCTTTTGTGCTAATTTGAAACTCTCCGAGCAATACCGTATCGTCTGTTGGGATTGTTTCACAATCATCTAAAAGCTCAGGACCTACTATCGTAACACTAAATCGGTCATTAAAAACAACGGGGTCTATAGTATAAGCTGTTTTATCTAAATCTCCACCACCTGCTACTGTTGCAAGCTCCAAATCAGAGCTTATAAAACGAAAATTATACAATGTAGAATTGATAGGTGAACCATCTGCAAACTCAAACTGATATGTACCATTCGCAAATTTGTACCATCTTTCGCTACTTCTTCCCATTATCAAACGGAAACTCAGTACATCTTCTGATAATCTATACGTATCATATATCTGCACAAAAGCAGCCTTTTCTTGTGAAAAAAGCCCACTTGTAAAGAGTAACAAAGTCAATATGTATAGCGTCAGTTTTTTCATTTCATTCGATTATTAGATACAAACCACTAATTCATTTTATTATTTAATTCTATTATTCCAGCTAATATTAAAGTCTCTAGTGTTGACGATACCATCCATATTATAATCGCCCCACAAATAACCAATTTGTGTAAATTCGTTATAAGCAGCTAACCTGTCGTCATCTAAAGTAAATCTAAAATCATCTTCGGGAGTGTTAAACTCATAGCCGCCTCTCATACCAAAGAGTCTATAACCATCTTTATCTATGTCAAGTAGTTTGAGGGACTGAACTCCACCTTCTACTAAATTGCCATTAGCAGCAAAGTCATAAAGTACATCATTGTTATCCGGGTATAGTGGTAATGGATTTTGAGTGCGTAACATCAAGTGATTCCTGTGACGTACAAATACATAATAATCCCCACCACCGGAATCTATGCCGTCAGCATAGTCAAATATCACATCATTACTACCATCTATACCAACTACACTACCGTCATATCTTATAAATGCTGTTTTGAAAAATCGTTCTGCAGCATTTACTTTTTCTTTTCTAAATTCTAATACCACCCAATCCACTACCGAATCAGGAATTGCATTTACTGTTGGCAAATTTGGATCTAAGTTGTAAGGATATTGATTATTTGGAGGTGTCAGCGGTATTTCATTGCGTTTATTCAAATCCATAGCCATTGTAGCAAAATTGCCTGTTCTATAAGGCCCTTCCAACATAACTTTCGCACGGAACACTATCATTTCAAAATCAGGACCACCTATGGCAAATATCCCTGTAGAATTTACTTCAGAGCTAACACCATAAGCCCATGATTCATCAGAAAGCAGAAAAGGTTTATCAGATTTGAAATTAATCCAGTTATTATCAGACCAGCGCTGAAGCACTAACTCATCAACTTTCAGACCATTTGTTTCATCTACTGCCTCACCCGGATTGTGTCTCCAAGCATATCGGAATTGCATTTTAAATTGGTCAGAAACCTCATTGCCTGCTAAATCTTTACCGGTAATATTAATTCTTCTTGTGACCTTTTTATTTCCATTAACCGGTTGAGTCAATGGTAATATGTGGAAAGTTAATTCCGCTAAGTCACCTTTGTCTTCTAGTGATTCGAAAAGTGCAAATGTGTACTTGTTATTTAATAAAATTGTGTCACCTACCTCTATCACAGTTCTTCTGAAGTTCCCGGCTATTTCTATATCCGGAGAAGGAGCATAAAACGGATTTAACCTGTTTCTTAAGGATAAAGTATCTTCATTAGTAACCACGTTTGCATTTACACGTAAAGTATCATTTACATCTACGTTTCTATCTAAAAACAGAGTATCAGAATTACTTATTTCTAAGTTTGCCAAGTCTGCAGTACCTTTTGGTATTTCCGGACCTGATACCAAAGAACCTGTACCTTTGTAAGTTACAGATATTTGCCCTTCTAATTGCGGCTCATAAGCGATAGAAGCACCGACATGTCGGACGATTTTGCTTTTATTGCCCATAATGAAATTAGTAGAGTCAGTATTTTGGAACTCACCTTTCTTCAATTCAAGCGAAGTAACTACACTAAAACCGCCTTGGTTTATCACCTTAGC
Organism: Kapaibacterium sp. (SeqCode); assembly: GCA_963678775.2. GTDB lineage: Bacteria > Bacteroidota > Ignavibacteria > Kapaibacteriales > UBA2268 > JBFHIJ01. The sequence goes on along the minus strand of CAXXGR010000002.1, from coordinate 1,168,618 downwards.
AGCAGTCGGATTATTCATTTCCAATTCTTTATATTCACCTGTTCCGTCTACATTCTGTATATCATCTCCCTCATAGATAAGTTTACCTTTCAGACTCGTTTTATTGATATGCCCATTATGAGTTACTCTACCTTGAGTATATATATAGTGAGAAGAATCAGTACGAATTTCCACATCATTATTTACAAAAAGTGTATCACCTGCCACAAAATTTCTTTTATAAGTAGTATCTAATAATTTCTTTGTAGTACCAAAGAAACTCACATTTTTATAAAATAAAGAAGGTACATATTGAAATGCAACATTCTCATTCCAGTTATACTCTACATAACCGCCCAGTGTGTCTTGGTTAATATTCGCATTTCCCTCAATAATTATCTTACCTTTGTTTTCAATTACAGCACCGTTATCTTTCGATTCTAAAGCACCTTCTACTTTAATCTTTCCCTTACCATTATTACGTATCTTACCTGTACTCTTCAGCCTTTGTGCATCTACAAAGCTAAAAAGCATAAACAGCATCAGTAATAATATGTAAAGTTTCTTCAACATTTATACCACAATATCCTTATATTTTCCGAGTTCTTCAAAATGAATATGTTGTTATATAAATATAGAGACAAGCTGAATGCTTGTCTCTATATTAAAAATAGTATTAGTCACAAACTTGAATTTCGCCATCATTATAGATTAAACCGGCGTTATCCAATGTTGGAGTTTTCAAAATTGTTGGGTTTGAACCTTCATAGATAATCAAACCACGACCTGCTGAACTACCAGGAGTTGTTGACAAGAAAGTAGAGAAGTCTGCTTGATTAGGATCAACATCCGCACCTGACTCAACTGTCATTGAAGCACCTGCACTCAATGAGAAACTTACATTGTCATTATTACCAAATATCAAACCAGCTCCTGTTTGAACTGTACAACCAGCTGTCAACTGAGTTGGATGAGCTTCCGGTGTGTTATAAGGATCACGACCATTAGAACCAACACCACCTGCGTGAACCTGTGTTCCGGTTGCAATAATTGTGAAATCGCCAGGTCCCGGTTCTGCACCTTCATCCCATGTATTTGGATTTGCCCAACGACCATCTGTAATTGAGATGAATGTTGTTGGACCACCACGCAAGAATAATGGGGCAGGGTCACCAATCTGTGCAAGAGTTGTTGTACCCGGAGTAATACCTGCTAAACTTCTGTTCGCAAATACTGCACCTGCATATTCATCACCTGTCGCACTACCTGTAGCAACTTTTTCAGAAGCATCTGCAGCAGTTAACTCACGGTATCTAAGTGAATTATGGTCATAATTACCACCTGCAGGGTTAGCAGGATAAGCTGGTTCTTCTGATTTTTTGTAACCATATTCAAAAGCTGCTACCCAGTCAGCTGCAGATTGGTTATAATCATAAGTAATCAGACGATCAACATCTAAAGTGTTATCGTAGTGAGCACTGTATGTTGCATCAGTAGAGTAACCGCCAGGTTGAACATTTAATGTTAAGTCTGTTAAGCTGGCAGGAGCAGTTGATACAGCAACAGTAGTAGAGGCGTTATTAAACGTCAAAGGACCTGCAACACCCATAGTACGATTCATTCGTCCAATTACTTCATGGTCAGTGTTATATGCAGCAGTTGCAGCATTATCTGTCATGAATAGAGTATTTGCAGCCATATCAAAATCAGCATCGCCAAGAGTCCAGTCATTAGCAACATATATTGCACCACCAGGAGTTGCACCTGCAGTATTTATAACTGTTAAGTTAGCATAAGGATTGCCTGAAGTAGTAGCAACTACAGTTTGTGCTGCAGTACCATCATAGATTACTGTAGAAGCAAGATCATCACCTGTAGCAGTTTCATCAGCAAATGCTAAGTTTGTACCATCGCCTGCATTAGTAAATGCACCTGATATAGTTAAAGTTCTTTGCTGAGCAACAGAAATATTACCTGCTGTTGCAGTAGCTGCTAAAGTACCATTGATATCAGCATCACCACTAACCAAGTCTAAAGTACCATCATTGGCATTTAATGTACCTGTAGTAGCAACAGTCAAAAGACCATCGCCTGTAGTTCTTAAAATACCACCATTGTTAATATTAGTAGTAGCTTCTAAGAGAGAGTTACCTGTTCCTGCAGTAGTTCCGGCAAGAAGAATTGAACCTGTGTTTGCATCTGCATTATTATCAATAACCAGATTACCAGCACCTGCTTCTTGTAGTAATGAGTGACCTACAGTTAGATTACCATCAATATTTACTACACCAGAAGCACGAGTATCACCATCAATTTCTACATCGTTAGTAGCTGAAGCAATATCGCCACTTGTCAAAGTTTTAACACCAGCATCCATAAATCTTAAGTTATAATATGGAACTGCACCGGCATAAACAGACTGAGCTAATGTACCGTCATAAGTGAAAGTCATTCCACCACCACTACCACCGGCATTAACATACACCGGCGAGCCTGAAGTTACAGAATAAGCACCTGAAACATAAACATCACCATCGAATGTTTTGTTGCCTGAGCCTGCAAAGTCCAGGTTTTCTAAATACAAACCAGACTGAACAGTTTGAGCGCCTGCACCGTTATAAATTACAGTACCCGGTACTCTGTTAGCTACACTTAGACCGAAGGCATTACCTGCCACTGCGCCTGTTAGGTCGGTAAATTGTGATACACCACTTGCAGAAGCATTTTCTTCAAACTCGATTGTACCGGTATTGGTCAATGGAGTAGAAGCCATAGCTGCATCATTTTGGAATTGCCCTGTAGGACAAGTAAACTTGATCGTACCAGCATTAACTATACGACCGGAAGACTGATTTTTCAAAGTCTGAGCTTCACCGTCAATGGTAAGTAATCCAAGCGCTAATAGAGCGATTGCACTATACCTTTTCCAGTTTCTTGTAAAGAATCTCATAGGATTTCTCCCTGTTTGTTGAAATATATACGTAATTTTAGTTATCTTCTTGTTTTAATACGTAATTCAATGTACAAAATCATTTCAAGATTTTCTTAAGTATTTCTACCTAGTTTTAATCCCTTTATTTTCAAGCAGTTAGCCTAACTATAAAGACTCATTGTAATCATACGTATTGTTGCTTATTGTATACCAATTTAAAGTTAAATTCAATTTCAATAGTCAGCTAATTTTTTAATTGCACAACTGTATAACACCGTCATTATTTATCAGAGCAGCATTATATACATCTCCGTTTATCTGCAAAGCATCTACAGTAGGGTTGTTTTGTAGCGTAGCAGCATTCTGTATATATAAATCACCTCTAATAAGCAAAGAAGATGTAACAAATTTCGTGCCGTTCATGTTAGCCCAGACAGTTGCCAAACCGCTTGTAAGATTAGCAGGCAGATTAGAAATAATTTGATTATCGCCATAAAATTCTATCACTGAACCAAGATCCAAATTGTAATTTGAATATCCGGTTATTGTAGAAGACAAATCATTTGCTCCATTCAATCTCAGCCATGATCCGGAAAGCATATTAACATTGCCATTATTAGCCGTATTTAGACTAAAGTTTTGGATATCAGCCACACCGGAATTAAAATTCAAATCCCCTGTAAGTCTTATATTTTGATCAAATAGAACAGTGTTATCGTTTACAGCTCCAGTATTTGCGATAGATAAACTATGTAAATCAGTCGGGAATGCATCTCCAATTACCTGATTTGAACTGCCGCTCATTACAATATTTATTTCACTGCCACTGCCGCCAAACTTCCTTACGTCAGTTGTCTGCACATTTCCTCTATCGTCTCCAACTGGATTAATACCCAAAGCAGAGCCAACATATATAGTAGAATTAGGGCTTACAGTAAAAGTGGTTCCGGTAACAACAAAGCCACCCATATCTAAAGTGCCGGTGTTAGAAGCGTCAGTACCAACAAGCACTCCACCCAAATCATAATCACTATCTAAGCGGATAATATGATCACCAACTCCGTTATTTCCACCACCAATCACTACAGAATCCTTAGCAGCAGCTGGGTAAAGTCCCGGACCGGAGATAGGACCAATATGATTTTTAGAATAAGTCCAACTGTTTTCATCAGACCATAAACCGGACTGGCGACTATAAAATATTGAGCGGAAAGCACCATCATTTGCAATAGTCCAGTCACCTGTAAAATCACTAAATGGTATCTGTACATCCGTATCAAAAGTATTTGAGCCAGAAGTAACACTACCACTTACCGCAAGCCATGACCCCGGAGTAGATTCAAATGGATTGCTCCATCTGCCTATACTTTGGATATTTGATTCGTCAGTAGTAATATCATCATCGTCATAGATAAAGCTAAGTCTACCACTAATGTCAGTGGTAACACCTGTCACAGCCCAATATCGTTGTATGTAGTCTTCAGTTCTGTCATCAGGCAATTCTGCATGACCACCTGATAAAGTAGCGTGTGTACCACGTGAAGTGCGTACGCAGACCTGACCATCAGCTCCTACAGCTCCTGCAGCCAATGTAGCAGGAACAAAATGACTAAGCCCACCATCTAATGAACCCAAAGGATACACGTAAATCTCATTTACAGTAATCTCTCTGCACAGCGAACCGGATGTTTCTGAAGTGCGGATATAGTTATTATTTCCATAATCAATAATTGCATTCGGATTAGCAGAACTAATACTCAAGTTGCCATTATCGCCAATCTCAAATATTTGAGCATTTGCGTTTGAGCCAGACTGCATATCCAATATTCCGGCTATTTCCATACTTTTATCTGCATATAGCACACCGTTACCGGCACCTCTATTCATTTCTAAATTATCAAATACAAGCAAACCGTCTCCGGAAATAACTTGATTTGAAGCACCACTGCCTTCAATATAGTTAGTCGTAGTAACAGGACTACCCAGATAGTCTAGTGTAGCATCAAAACTTGTACCGGCTGCAAGAGACAAGTCGCCGGAAAAGTGCAAGGCACTGTTATTATCTCTAGGCCTTACATTCCCGGATTTAATATCTAAAGCACCATTAATAGTCACATCTTTAGGAGCTAAAGCAGTTATCGAAGCTGCATCACCTTCGGAATCCACATAGATATTGTTAATAATACCTGGGAAATCAGATCCAAAATAATGATCTCCAACACCTGCGAAACCGAAATTGGTAGTAGGTTCAAAAGTTCTATTCTCAAACCTTACAACTCCATCGCCTACACCACCATCAGTATATGGCTCAATGCCATCAGTAGTTCGTATCTCAAGCGTAGCATTATCTCCCATGTTGAAAGTACTTTGTCCTCTTACACTTTGAGACAAATAAGTAGTATCCGTTAGGACTAACTTACCATTATCTCTAATATCTATATATGCAATTTCAGGTCTGGTATTTAATGTAATAACATCTGAATTTTGAATAACAACACTATCGCGATATTCAAACTCAAACCCCTCGGGGCTGTCCCAATCAGGATTAGGATACTCGCCAACTGGCACTAATACAGTACCGGCAGCATCAAAAGCCCAAGAATCATGATTATTCCAAACTCCATCGCCTTGGCTATAGAATATCCTAGCTGCTTTTTCACCAATGAAAAAGTCACCAAATCCAGGCCAGCTTTGTGTAGGATTAGTTTTAAGCTCTACAGTAGCCACAGAAGCAATGTTCCATACTAAGTCTATTTCTCTTCTATCCTGCCACTCAGGAGCCTCCGTTGGAATAGACCTCCTTCGGATCACAGCATTATCTTGATTAATAATGCTTCCTTCAGCAGCAGGCATTTCAAATCTAAGATTAAGCTCTCTATCACCTAAAGCAAGTCCATTATTAGCATCAGCTAATAGTTTCCAATATCGAGGAACCCTAACGTTATAATCCATCCTGTTACCATAGTAAGGTTCATCAGGCACAGGCATAATATTTTTTGCATTTAAAAATCCATAAGTCCCACCGGCAGTGCCAGCATCTAAAATAACAGTTGCAGGGGCATACGTAGGACCATATCCTATTTCAAACTTCTTATTAGTCGCTCCTGCTGCAATCGGTTTAGATAAAAATCCATCAATATGACCAAATGGAGTTACACCTTGACGATCTAAAGAAGCACCTTCATTTATCACCAAACGAGAATCATTTAGTATTTTAATATATGCTTGATTGCCACCACCAAAACGGAGTCGATTAGTAATTCTAATATGTGAATCATCACCTCTGGCATCAATAATAACAGAATCAAGAGCAGCAGTCTTGTAAATATTCAACTGTCTAAATCTTATACTATCATCTTTATCTAATCTAATATATTGTGTCCTGTTACCTTCTATGTCAAATACTCTTGTATTTGTTTTCAAATCACCCATAGATCCAAAGTACATACCACCTCGAATACTATAAGACTCAATTCCGCCACCGGCATCAAAAAGACCGGATTGGACATCCAAACTGTCATATATTGTTATTTCATTAGAGTTGTTATTTGTTACAACTCTAAAGCCATCGGAAGGTGCAGTATTAACTACAGATAAAGAAAGCATATAATCAGGCAAAGCACTACCTGTTACCTGAAAGTCAATATCAGAATTAAATATATAATGCGAAACGCCAAACACTCTCTCGATAGTTCTAATAGAACCATCATCTATCCCAACCGGCTGCAAACCTGTGTTATGCTGTGTTGCCAGATAACAACTATCTTTAAGCACGAAAGACTGACCTGACACCCAAGCATCATCCTGAATTTGCAATTTACCTGCTGCACCATCATGTGTTTCTACCACAGTAGATTTAATATCAGGGACTAAGTTAGTCAGCGTCACAGTATACCCGTCTCCTATATATGCTTCGTCACCTACATACTGAGGATAATCTACTACTTCGGGTGTGCCTCCATAGCCTAGTTTAGACCAAGTGGCAGGATCATCCCATAAGCCATTAGCAACAGAATAGAAACGTGTACCTGTAAGTTCCGCAATCATGTAATGTCCAAAAACATCGTTCGCAAGTGATTGTGTACTGGTATCAGTTCGCACTACATTATTTAACTGCGTATAATCGACAGGAGCAGGTCCAGGAGGTAGTGGGAATCTAAAATGTTTATATAATGTCCAATTCGAGCTATTTCTAATATCTTGTGGAGATATAAAGTGCAAGGTCAAATCATAATCTGCACTACCTAAATTGAAAGCACCATTATCTTCGATAGACCAATATCTCTGTATATTTCGTGTTAAATCAATATCTTCATCATTATCAGGCAAGCCTGCAGGATCAGTACCATAAGTAATCATATCTATCGGGCCACTGGTAAAGCTGCCGTTAAATTGCACTTCGGAAGGAGTGTAATCATCTCCGGCACCTATATGATATAATCTGTAATCAACTGATCCATTATAAAAATTCTGTATAAGCCTACCGTCTACATGACCTAAACCATTCCTAGAAACTTCTTCTATATCACCGGCACCTCCTCTCGGAGTCATTTGCACATAGTGATCATTAGTTCTAGCATCTATTGCAGCCACATTATTTTCTGCAAAAACAAGAGTATTCCTTATAGGCATATATGAGCGCGCATAGTCACCTAATATAAGTTTACCGGACGGTTTATCTACTACCACTTCGTAAAACGGCTCATTATTCATTGAGTTACCGGACTGGCTATTATTATAGGTATTAGTATTTTGGAATATCTGATCACCGGCCCCATTAAAAGTAAGAATCCTTGATCCACCTGAATTCCAATTTCTACCATCAGGAGTAAATTTACCTTCATTTATAAAATCACCACCGACATATAAATTTCGACCGTCCAAATCTAATGTACCATTAGGTCCTATATAGATATCATTAAGAACGTAATTATTATCCTCGGCTAAGATACAAGAGCAATCACGACTTGAATTACGTCTGGTTTCTATCACTCTCATATTATAAACCGGAGATACAGAGCCAAATGAGTGGCGTTTGCCAGCTGAACCTAAAGTATTACCAACTATACCAAACTGTACTGTCCCACCTGTTACTGTCCATGAACCGGCTTTTACGACATAGTCAAAACCACCATCTGTCGGATTAGCATATATAATAAATCCGTCTGTCCATGTCATAGTGCTATTTTGTAACAACCCAAAACCATACAAGTTCCCTGTTTGAAAACTTCTTACATCCATAACAGTTAGGGTGCCACCGTGCATCGTAAAATTCATAGATCCAATCGGTTCAGAAGACGTTCTGTCTATTTCAGGAGTAAAGCAAGATGCAATAATCATCTCACCACCTGTCATTGTAAATGTATTATTTAAGCCATAAACAAAGTTTTCGTTATTACCTACACCTACTCTGAATATTCCACCTGAAATATCAATAGAGCAATTAGTTCCGCAAATCATATCATCATTTACTATAACTTCGCCTTGTCTAATGTCTAATCCTGTATTAGAAGCTATCATAAAGTTTTTTGAAGGATTATCATCCGGCCATTGGTTGCCATCATTTGAAGTAGTATTTGCATCTAAAGTAATTTGAGTATTAACATCATGCACAAATGTCCCTGTAAGCATACTAAAATATTGCCTGTTATTAACAAGCATATTGCTTATAGCGCTGCTCCAAGCAAAAGACTGATTTATAACCTGATTACTTTTATCGTCCTTATCTATTATAATTTCAAATAAATCTATACTGCCTTCACCGGCGATGTTCGAATTAGTATTACCATCAAACACAATAGTTGTCTTCCGCTGACTTGCAACGTCTAAATCAACAAAATTACTTCCACCTGAAGAATTAACTGTAAAATCGCCACTTACATAAAGCGTGTCATCCCTGCTACCGGAGTTATCATCATTAATAGCTCCCTGAGTATCAACAAATAAATTTCCATTTACATCAAGAGCTTGATTGCCTGATGTGAAATTCAACCTACCATAGCCTGAAGCGCCAATAGATAAATAACCAACGCCCACAGTAGAAAGGTTATATAAAACGACATCATCAGAAGCTATATAAACAGTGTCATTTTCTAATCTGCCGGGGTAAAATCTGGAAGCATCACCTGTATGTGACTGGTTAGACCATGTCAAGTTATTATCCCAGTTTCCACTACTAATAGAATAATATATCTGACCTGAGCGGAATGAGTTAGGATAGCCTGCTGTCCAGTCTCCTGATAACGTCTGATATTGTTGAATATCCATAGGAGAAGGAGATGCTACAGAAGTAGCCCCTAAATCTATATCCCAGCCAAAGCCTGTATATCTGGCTGCTCCATACAATGAGGCAGTACCATTAACATCAGTAGGTGCATAATAAAACTTATATTCTGTACCTGCCACATCCTGAATATTTGAAATGCCGGAAGTATTTATACTCCAATATTTATCCAGTACGTCATCATATCCTGCACGTCTATTCGGATGTTTTCCGTTAATCACTCGTATCTCTAACTGAGCTGCAGCAAAATCTGCAACTAAGTCAATTTCAGCACCATAATAATTATTACCTATACCCAGAGGTATATCTATTGTCCTAACTGCTCCAACTCCATCTGTATATTGCTTAATAATACGACCGGAAGTAAGTGTCCCATCAGCAACAATCATCTGATTGCTCCCAAGTGCAGTACCTATTATACTAGCATTTTGGGCAATAGTAATATCATTCTGATTCAGAATAATTTTAGCATTGCTCAAGTACTCAAGTCTGTTAGCAATAGTAATACTATTGCCCATATTAACATTGCCGGCTGTTTTATCTAATTCAAATATATTCAAATCAGTAATAGAGCTTCCTGTCAAATATTGATTATTTGCTCCCTGGAATTTCAGAGCTGACAAAGTTGCAGCAAATCCGGAGTTATTTACAAAATTTCCGGATATTGATATATTATAATTGTTAGCTGATAGAGTTCCTGAACTAATCAATACAGAATCTGAAACAGCTATGTCTTTTTGAAGTGCAATAGTCCCGCTTGTATTAAAGATAACATCAGCAACCGTACTCGGTATACCATCTCCGGTAGTTACAGCATCACCTGAATATATTAATTTTGCAGAATTATGATTAGAGTGGTTGTAATTCCTAATTGAAGTCTGTACGTTTCCAGAAGCACCGGAAGAAGTAATGCCATCTATAGAAGCTATCTCCAAAATACCATCTTTTTTCAGTGTAAACTGAGTACCTGATATCACATAATCTGAAAAGTCAAGCTTACCTCCGTTTTCAACTGTAATAGATGAAACTTGACGATTAGCATCTAAGTCTATATATTTATCATCACCAATAAATATAATGTCAGTATTCAAATCCGGATAATTTACAGAAGCCGCTCCACCATAAGAGACTTCTGACCAATTCCCTACCGTGTTCCATGCTCCGGAGGCAATAGAGTAAAACACTCTGCCACTTCCGCCCGGCTCACCAACCATAAAGTCAATTCCCAAATCGCTCATGGAAATGGCTTGCGTAGATGAATTAGTTCTTGCCCCAACTATCGGGATATTCCAGCCTAAGTTATATCTCCTAACTTCAAACAAAGTAGGATCAGCTCCACCTCTGATATCATCAGGATAGAGGAAATTCAATGTTATATCGTAAGTACGCGTAGCACCTAAATCAAATCCATACGCATTTACAGACCAAAATCTTTGAACGTTTTTATCAGGATTTAGCGCCGCAGTTAAAAATTCTGAATGATCACCATCATTAGAAGTTATTCCAACAAATCCGGCAGTTCCGGCTGTACCGTTTACATCTATATTGACAGGAGTATAAGAAAGGCCATAACCAACTTCAAACGTTGCTACAGGCAAATCTCCGGTATCCAGATATTTTCGCAATTCGCCATCAACGTGTCCGGAAGTTCTTATAACTGAGCCACCATCACTTAATATCACTGTCTGACTGTTTATCCTACTATCAAGATTTCCATTTGTAAATGTCAAATTATTATCAACTGTTACACTATTATCTGTCAATACCACATTACCGGAATTTTTATTGATAGTAAGATTGTAAAAAGTCTCATTAGATAGTTTTGTTATTTCTTTATTTGCATTACCTATAAACTCTACAGTTCCATTTCTCGGTACAAAAGACCCATTATTTATCCAGTTAGAGCCTAAAGTCAATTTGTGATTGGATGTGCTTACATCTAAATAATTTGACTCTATCAAAAAACTGTCAAGAACAGTAACAGGTTTGGATAGAGTTACTCCCACAGAAGAATTAGCAACTAAACCACCTACAGTAGCAGGTAATCCATCACCGGTAATCTGAGCTGAACTAGAATTAAACACAAAGTAAGAATTATTACTATTATTATAGTTATAATCTCTAATGGTAGTTTGAATATTACCTGAGCTTGCAGCGGCAGTAATACCATTGGCATCACCAATGCCTACAATACCACCAGATTTGACAACAAAAGCACCATTGCCAGAGATTTGATTTGTTCCAAGTTCTAATCTCCCCGGACTATTTGATACTCCGGCAGTTTCAACCACAACAGCTTTATCTACATCTATTGTAAAATTTGCATCCAGATTTACTGTAAAACCATCTCCTATTCTAATGCTATCACTTGGCAGTGGAGTCACTACAAGTTCTGCAGGGCCTCCCCAACTTACAGTAGACCATGTTGCAGGATTGGACCAATTACCATCGGCTACCGAATAAAATATAGAATAAGATGATTCACCCACTATAAACTCAGTAATAGAGCCAATAGCAGCCAAAGTATTATTATTCAAAGATTCAGTACTTGTAGCAGTCCTAACACCTGTATTAGGAGCAATCCAATTAATAGCATCAGTTCGCCTGCGAGTTTCAAACACAGCGGTATTAAACCCGACTGCATCGTTCGGATGGAAATTAAATACTATATCATAAGTCCTTACCCCCAAATTAAAAGTAGAAGCAGTTGGAATAGATAATTCCCATTTTCTACTAATTTCATTGAATCTTGGGGAATTAGCAGCAACATCATCTGTATAGATATTCAAATATCCCTCAGTACCACCGCTGCCATTCATTTCAAGTTCTATTCCGGTAAATGCGCCACCACCTGTATTATATCCAACCGGAATAGTATAAGTAGCTGCATTTCTTTCTACAAACTGTCGGAAATTACCTAGGACGTACGCAGAAGAAGCATCTGTTGCATTTCTCGTACTATTGCCATCCACTCTTATATAGTCATCTACCGCTGGTAAATTCAAATATCCCCTTTCTAAATGCAAATCATTTTGCACCCAAAGTCGATTAGGAGTTGATCCACCATTAGCATTTACATCTACATAATTTTGATTATTAATGGTTAGGTTATAAAACACTTCTTCATTAAAGTCTGCTGTGTTGATAGTCTGAGTAGTATTCCCATCAAATGACACCGTAGAATTTCCGGGAGCAAATTGTAAACCGTTATTATCCCAGAGCCCAAGCACGTGCAAAGTTGCCGCGTTTCCTCCGGCAAAAGTAGCTCCGGAGTTTATCTGAACTTCGTTTTCTATAGTCATTTCATCAGTAAATCTAACAGTTCCTGCACCGTCAATTTCTACTCTATAAAAAGGTACGTTAGCAGAAGCTACTTGATTTTCATCTCCACTTATAGATTTGAAAATAACACTACGGTTGTTTCCATAGTCAAAACCTCCACCGTTATTAGTCCAATTTCCGGAAACCTCCAGTTCGTTGTTCCCGTTATTCATCACTAAAGTGCCGGAGTTGATAGTAACATTATTTGTAACGATATAATCAATATTATCAGACAAAATCTTATTGCCGGTTCCACCGATAACCAGATTATAGTAATTCATTCTACCCCATTGATTATTCAATGCAGTCCTACGTGAAATGTTTTGATTCCCATCGCCAACAAAGGCAATAGTAGAGCCATTAGTAGATAACCAAGTCTCACTAAAATTAGCAAAATCAGCATTAGAAATATCCAAATCTCCGGCGATATTTATTTGCCCTGTTGGATTAAAGGTTATTTTATTATAACCCCTATCTCCCCTAAATGTCAAATTATTATATCGCAAAACGCCAGGAGTACTAGCATCACTTGGCACTGAAACACCGGTAATTCCAAAGAAATCTAAAGTACCACCAGTCATTGTCGCAGGTAAATAATTATTCGGATATTCATCTTTCAAAATTAAAGTACCACCACGCATAGTAAAGAATTTGCCGGGCGCCTCACCATCAAGAAAATAACTGTCATTGACCTGATTCAAAATCCCTTCATTTATTATAAGGGAATCTCCAATAACTATACTTTTATTCAAAGTAACTGTGTTTGATGAATTAGATTTATCAATAACCAAAGCACTTACTCGGGCAGGAATATCCCTAACACTTTGGTTGTTATTACCGGTCATTATATACATCGCATCGTTACTATAGAATCTATAAGATGCTCTGATGTTGCCATCATTTGCAGTTTTGGAAATACTTCCTGAATGCCCTATGCCAAGTCCACCACCTGATTTCAATAAAAATGTATCCACAGTAGAGCTTACAACATAGTTATCACACATTAAAGTCCCCGTGCTATCAATCTGCAAACGTCTTGCTGCAGCGGTATTAGCAGATAAAGAAACTGTTTTGCCATCACCAATAAAAACTATATCTGTATTACTATTTGGTGCAGTAGTGGAAACTATTGGGTCACCATATGAATTTCTAGACCAAGTAGCAGGGCTGTTATAATTGCCATCTGCTATACTATAATATTTAGCAGCTACGGCATCTTCCTCGCCGGCAGTCCAATCTCCTGTAAAATCTCCTGAAAATCGTTCCGGGCGTATATAGTTATTACCGAAATCAATATTATTACTCAAGGCAGGATCATAGAACCAACTTCCACCGGAATATTTGATTATATGGTAGTTACCCTCTGAGCCTTGTACTTCAGTTTGGTCATATAAGAATCTTAGAGTTGTTCCTTGCACTCCGGGGCTCACATTACCAACCGTCGAAATCTCCCAATATTTAGCAAGAGATACATTATTCTTCTTCACTTGAGGATGCTCTGCCGGAATAGCTCTTACAGCAATACCGGGATTGCTATTATAAGTACCGTTTAACGGTCTTATCCAAGCAAAAGTATAAGTACCGGGAGTTCCAATAGGGAAAATGATAAATTCTGCCATTGGCAATACGGGATTATTCTGTATCATCCTAATCAGCCTGCCACCGGTAGCACCACCTGAATTCATGATATACTTAGAAGCTGTAAAATCTTTATTTGAGCCAAAATCTGAAAATATTTGTGCATTTACTTCAATTGTTATATCGTTAGATTGCATATCTAAAATAGTATTAGATACTAATCGGATTGCGGATAGAATATCTAAATCATGATTAATGATTAGATTCCCACCTGTTTTATTGGCCGATAACTCATAAAAGTTAGTTGACTGCGAGCCACCGATAATCTGATCTAATGCTCCGTTAAATATTACATTACTTGTCCCATAATCAAAAGAGGCTATGGTTGCAGAGTTATTATTCCACTGGCCACCTACAGTCAAATCATAAGATGAAGCCTGCATACCTCTACGAGTCAAAGTAACGTCGCCCAACACTGTTAAATTATTTAGCACATCTACACGAGGATTATTATCCGTAGTCATTAGTAATTCGCCAACCGGCATATCACTATTCAATCTAAATTCTTGTTGTGAGTCAGTCGAAGTAGAGGACTTGATTATTAATCTTCCTCCTGTTACTGTACCATTCGAAGTTTTAACATAATAATCTCCATTTGCGAATGTAGCTGCATTTTGAGCTAAATAAATATCTCCGCCGGACATGTTAAAAGTCGAATTAGAATAACCTATATCAAATACTGCTCTGGTATTAATAGCCGATCTGACAGAAGCAAGATTAATCTCACCTCCTGTCATTGTAAAAGTAATAGAAGAGTTATCTTGAGCAAGATTTCTGACTAAACCTGAATTAATATCCAAGTTACCACTTTCTATAGTTAGCTCTGCCCCATCAGAGTAAAATAAACTTCTATCCGTTGAGCCTGAACCTATATTATAATCAGCACCATTTATCCTAAGCAGACCTGCCAAAGACAGTGATGCATCTTGAGCTGTAACAGTTACACCGGAATTTTCTAACCACAGCCCGGTTCCGGCAGGTATATTATATATGTTAGCAGCAGGAGTAAAAAATGTGTTGCTAAAACTTAGCACTCCCTCTCCCATAAAATGGAATATACCGGAAGTCAAAGTAAGGAATCCGTCCGCAGCTGTCAAGGTCGATAGATTTTGACCTACTGGGGACACCCTCACTTCATCAGTAGTATTATCTTTATCAATATTTATTAAAGCAAAGTCAGTAGTAGCACCAAGACCATACAAAACAGAATTTCCTGCACCATTAAAAGTAACATTTACGCTACCATTTAATATTTTAAAATCTAAAATTCCATTATTTTCTAAATCTCCTGCAAGATAGAGACTGTGATTTATGAAAGAAGACTGCACATCCATTTGCCCATTAGCAGATATAGAGATATTCCCATCAATATCTAATAAACGAGATTGAGTATTAACAAATTGAAAAATACCGGAGCCTACAAGTAGATTTCCGGTTAGGTTAGCATTATTATCTAAGTAAAGGTGGTCAGTCGCCACGTCTTTGTTGACTGAAACATTATTCAAATCCGGGGTATTGTTCCCTTTGATTTCACTATCACCGGAACCCACGAAAGCAACTTCCCCAAGATCGGAATTAACATTTCCGTTATTTTCAAGATCCCCTGAAATGTTAATTTGAGAAGCTCCCGTTTCGGACAGACTCGCCCCTGTAGAAATAGTCAAGTTTCCGTTTACTTTAATTAAAGCATTATTTTTAACGGAGACAACAGAGTTACTTCCAAGATTAAATAGATTGCTTTGCCCTTTCATTGCATAGAAAGGCAAAAATAGGATCAGTATTATATATATTGTTTTAAGTTTTAGCATATTGATTTTTGGAGCAAAAAACTATTTTACCTTTGATTTTAGATATTCAATATCTTTTTTCATTGATTCTATTTCTTTTTGCTGTTGTTTAACTACTTCTAATAAATAAAGCGAAACTTTAGAATAATGGACTGCATCCGGTTGCCCTTTTTTATTATAAGCAACTAAATATTTAAGTCCCAAAGAATCGAGTTCTTCAGCAATCAACCCAATTTGAGTTGCATTACTACCTTTTATTGTATATTCTTTTACAGAAGCATCTAAAATTATATCATAATTAAATGTGTAATCTTTAATATGGTCTTTATACCTACGACTAGAAACTTCACGATAGATTCTTCCGGTAGGGTTATCAACCACTAATGGTACATTGTTAGAATTTGGAGCAATCTGCATATTTGGTACATATATATCAGCTCCAACTTCCAAGACATTATCTACTATAAGATCGCCATCTCCAGAAGCAACAGTCGCAGTATATGAATTCCCAAATCGTGAAAGTCCGAAGTTTACCTGAAGCCCAAGCCCATTAGTACCTGTATTGCTCAATTCCAAAGCAGCATCTGCATCTAAGGAACCACTTATGGCTACACTGCCACCTGCTAAAGTAAGAGCTATTGTAGAACCATTAGTATACGCATCATCTAAAGTGCCACTAGCTCCGGCAACATCTGCCCACACAGGAATGCCACTGGCCAAAGAAAGAAACTGACCGTCAGTGCCCGCAGCTAAACTCACCCACTCAGCACCATCAAAATAATTGATTGAGCCGGCAGCTTCACCTGTCAAACTAATATCACTACCATCAACCGCAGCATCTTGGATAGTTGTAAGTCCTGTTTCAGTTATAAGAATATCACCACTCATTGCCACATTAGTTGCAGTATTTGTAGCATCACCTATAATAATATTTCCGCTGGTTAAAGTAGTCGATATGCTATTATCTGCTTGCCATGCAGGCACCCCAGCATTTACAGCTAAAATATCTCCATTATTTCCTACTGCAAGAGCTATCCAGTCAGTTCCATTATTATACATAATAGAACCATTAGCTTCGCCAACCACTGAAATATCTGAACCATCTACAGCATTATCCTGTATAGTAAGCAGTCCGGTATCATTTATAATAGCATCACCACTCATTGCTACGCCGGTAGCTAAATTAGAAGCATTGCCAACAAAAAGATTGCCGGAATTTAAAGTTAGATTACCTGTGCTCAGCAGAGGAAGCCAGTTTAGACCTGCAGTGTTATAAAATTCAAATTGATTTGAGTCGGTATTAAAGATTAGAAGTCCATTTGCCAAAGGCGTCGGAATAGAGGCTCTCTGCACTGTAGTCATTCTTGGAATAATCAAACCTTTCGGACCTGATATTGCATCAAATCCAACATGTAAAACTGCAGAATTATCAGGGGAATTTGTGCCAATTCCCACGTTTTCGTTTTGAGCATTAGCCCAAGAGTATAATATTAAAGAAAGAAATATACTTGTAATTATCTTATTCATTACTAAAAAGTCCAATTGTAGTTACAGTTATACGAATATAAACGAAAAACTATGCCATTAATTTGATACTCAAAAAAACATTCTATTTGAGCAACTATTGACTATTTCCTTTAAATAGCTTTTTATTATTCTGAACCTACAAATATAGTAACAACAAGACTACGATAAAATGGGTAGTTATACCTAATTCCAACTATAGACACAACTAATCAAGTACTTCTAAGTACAGCATACCGAACTAAACCTGCTGCATTCTTAACACCAAGTTTCTGCATTAGGTTATATCTATGAGACTCTACGGTTCGTATCGATATATTTAAAGTGTCTGCTACCTCAGAAGAAGTTTTACCGACAGCGACAAGATTTAATACCTGCTGCTCACGTTTGGTAATCACTACCGAGTCTTCCCCAAAACTATATTCAGGTATATATTTTTTCTGCATCAGATTAATTATATTTTTGCTAAATACTCTTTCCCCTTGGACCACTCTATGAATCGAGCGCACAAGTTCTTTAGCATCAATATCTTTAGTAAGATAACCATCCGCTCCGGCACTTACTGCTAACTCTACGTGATCCGAGTCTTCAAATGCAGTTAGCAAAAGTACTAAAGTATCGGGTACGTATTTTTTTATTTCATCTATTGCTTCAATACCGGACATTACCGGCATTAAAATATCTAACAGTGCAACATCAGGTTTATGGTACTTGACTAATTCCACAGCTTCCGCTCCATTTGGAGCTTCGCCCATGATTCTTATCGTTTTATCTATAGCAAGTATTCTTCTGAGTCCGGCTCTTACTACTTCATGATCATCAGCAAGAATAATTCTTAAGGGATTCTCTTCGTTAAATAATTCCATTGTTTTTCGCATCCATTGTTGATCTACTATAATCTAAAGGCTATCTATAATTTTCATCCACCAATTTATAGAGGCATCACTTGGCATTCTCCAATCAGCTTTGGGAGAAAGTGAAACTTCTGAAATCTTAATGCCGTCCGGCATACTAGAACGTTTAAATTGCTGTGTAAAAAATCGCCAATAAAATGATTTAAGCCATTTCTTAATCTCGGCTTTTGTGAAAATGCCTTCAAATGCATCACACGCATATAAATATATTTTGTCAGGAGCAAAAGAGTAATTTATCATATAGTAAAGGAAAAAATCATGAAGCCTATACGGCCCAATTTTATCTTCTGTCTTTTGTTCTATCTCTCCCTTATCATCTACAGGCAAAAGTTCCGGTGACACAGGTGTGTCCACTATGTCTTTTAATACATTGGCTGTCTTACCTTGAAATTTTGCATCAGCAATCCAAGTAATCAGAGCTTGGATAAGAGTCTTTGGCAGACCGGCGTTAATGCCATACATTGACATCTGATCTCCATTGTAAGTACTCCACCCTTGTGCGATTTCAGATAAATCTCCGGTACCGATAACAATACCGCCTACTTGATTCGCTTTATCCATCAAAATATGTGTACGTCTTCTGGCTTGAGCATTTTCAAATACGACGTTCATATTACTTTCATCGTGCTTTATATCTTTGAAATGTATTCTTGTCGATTCAGTAATATCAATCATTTCAAAATTCACTTCCAAACATTCACAAAGCACTTCTGCATTGCTTTTGGTTCTGCTACTTGTGCCAAATCCCGGCATTGATATTGCATGAATGCCTTTTCTATCCAAACCAAGTTTATCAAATGTAGCACATATCGCAAGTAAAGCCATAGTAGAATCCAATCCACCTGAAATGCCCACTACTGCATCTTGTATTCCAATATGTTTCGTGCGACGAGCCAATGCAGTAGACTGAATATGCAAAATCTCTTCAAAAAGTACATCTCTATCCATTTCATCTGGTAAAAAAGGATCAGTATTTACAGCATTTAGCAGCTTTTTTACTTCGCGATACGAAAATTCAATATCCATTATCCTATAATCAACATCAGGATGAGAACCACCATAGGTGTTATTTTTCATCCTTTTATTTACAAGCCGCTCAATATCTAAATCAGCATAACAAATATGAGTATGAAAAGAAAATCTCTCACCTTCTGCTATGATTTGACCATTTTCTGCGACCAGAGTTGCACCTGAATATAATAATTCGGAAGTAGACTCATTTGCACCGCAAGAAGAATAAACATAAGCCCCCATGCACCTCATAGACTGGTGAGTTACGATATCTAATCTATTTTGATATTTGCCAATATACTCATCACTGGCTGACAAATTAAATATTACAGTAGCTCCGGCAGCAGCCATAAAGTTTGATGGTGGAATAACTGCCCATAAATCTTCACATATTTCAACTCCAAACCTGAGCCCGCTAATAAGATCATTTTCAAACAAAACATCAGTGCCAAAAGGCACTTCAAAATCACCAATTATGATTTCATCAGAGACTGTATCCCTCGCCGCTGAAAACCAGCGTTCTTCATAATATTGAGACGTATTGCATAAAAATGATTTAGGGATAATCCCCACGATAGAGCCCTGAGATATCACTGCGGCACAATTAAAAAGTTTGCCACTATCTTCTATGGGAACCCCTACAATAAGTGTTACTCCACTTCCGGAAGTAAATTCAGCCAAATCTAGTAAGGACTGCTCTGCAGACTTTATGAAGTCCCTTTGAAAAAACAAGTCCCCACATGTATAAGCGGTAACAGCAAGCTCAGGGAACAGAACTATATTAGCTCCATTTTGAGCAGCTTCGGATGCCGCTTCCATTATTTTATCAATATTAAAATCTATATCTGCTATTTTTAGCTCAGGAGAAATAGTTGCAACACGCAATATCCCATAATCTGCAAGTCTTATACCCATTTTAAAATCTCCTTACGCACTTTGTATAATTTTATAAAACAAAGATATAATAAAGCATGCAAAAAACCACACTTTTGGGTCAATATTATTTGTTAATGTAATGTGTAGTTTTTATATATCTATTTATACTGAAATCAAGCAAAGCACAGTACAATATTTGGTGTATTTCTTTTACCATAATTCCCACACTAAATGCCAACTCACATGACTTATATAATGTTACATTATTTTTTGATGTTAAGTTAATCTGATTGGTAGGGTAAAGCAACTAAAAAGCAGAGAGCAATTTGACCAAATCCGGTATATCATTTGGCAAAAAAAAAGCCGAATAATAATTCGGCTCATTGCATAAATTTGATAACTTGACAAATATCAATTACCGATAATAGCTTGCCTAAGTTTTTTATGTATCAGTGGAATAACGGATAATATCTGATCTTCTGACTTAAATAAATTTTTCACCTGATACTTTGGGTGAGCCAGTTTTAAATCAGTATAATATACATAAGCATTGACGAGCAACTTACCGGCCTGTACATTAAAATTACCTGTTACAACCCTCTCTATATTAAGGACTTCCATAGCTTTCCACATAGTAGTCATGCAATTTGGATCCTCAGGATTATAGTTTAGTTCTTTTAGTACTAAGTTTACCGAATCTATAGGCACAACTCTATAGTTATATTCTTCTTGATCGCCTGCAACAATTTCTGTCTGTAGCGAATCTCTAATGTCTGTACACCAGTGGTCATAAACTTTATCACCATCCATATTCTGGAACGGCATTATTGCTACCCTTATCTGTGCTTGAGTCGGGATAGTAAATAAAAGAATAAAGAAAAAAGCAGAAAATAAAATCTTGAATAAACTTTTCATCGTTAAACTCCGTAAAAGACATGATTAATCTGTTTACATTGCTTAACTTAACTAATAAATCCATTTTCTTCAAGATATTTTTTAACTTCTTGAAAAGATTTTACAAGTTTCGGATGCATATCTCCGATAACTTCCCACTTGCCTTCTTTAGAGAGTCCCATAATCTCTACTCCCATATCTCCAATTTCGTTTAATCCAAATTGATAGCATGAGCCTTTTAGAGTGTGAGCCATTCTGTATATATCATCGCTATTTTTTTCTTTCACAAGTAGTGGCATCTGCTCTAAATCATTAAGCCAAGTATCTACAAATTCCGGCAATAGTTCTTGAATGAAAGGATCGTCAGGAATATTCACATTAAACCCATATATTTAGTGGTAAAATAATTAAAAACTTAAGTAGAGAAAACGATAAGCCGAATTCTGTCTTTTTTACATAAAGCAAAAGAGGCAATCATTTATCTGGGCAAGCCGTCACCGACTTGCTCAAGCAGCCTACCCAAATAAGCAAATGCCGAGCGGGCAACCCGGCTCTCTTCTAAAGTAAGAGAACTTATTCCTATTTGGCCTTGCACTGTGTGGGGTTTACCCGGCTAATAATGTCGCCATCACCACCGGTGAGCTCTTACCTCACCCTTTCACCCTTACCTGAAAATATAAATTCTCGGGCGGTTTACTTTCTGTTGCACTTGCCACAGCTTGTACTTTATAAATAAAGTACTTACTGCCTTCGCGTTACGAAGCACACTACCCTATAGTGTTCGGACTTTCCTCAGAGAAAATATTTTCTCTGCGATTGCCTGTTTTCCCTACAAAAGCCAATTTATAACTAATATATGAAACGTAAAAGCACAAATTATTATTTTGTAAAATTATGCTTCTAAACTATCAATCATTTCATCATCAACCAGATACTCTTCCGGAGTAACGATACGACCACAGTTTTCACAAACTAAAATCTGGTTGCGATTATTACGGAGTTCCACAATTTTTTGTGCAGGAATGGCATTATAGCATCCTGAGCAACTGTTTTTATAAACACGTACCGCAGCATCCAAGTGCATAAGACGTATTCTGGCATAGTCATTATACAAATCAGAAGGAAGTAGAGTGATAAGCTTTTCTTTTTTAGCTTTCAACTCTTCTAACTCATCATTTTGTCCATCAGAAAGTGCAGCATGCTCTTTTTCTTTTTCTGCTAATTCTACTTTGATTTTTTCTAAATCAGCTTCTTGAGAAGCAAGGATGCGAATTAAGTTTTCCTCTTTAAGTCCCTCAGCTCTTAGCTGTTCTGATAATTTTTTATGCTCTTCTTTTAAAGTTTTGATTTCATTACTGATTGCATCAAATTCTTTGTTATTTCTAACATGAAACTGCTGCTCAGTAAGTTTCTCTTCTTTGTCTTTAAGATCAACTAAAGTAATTTTTGTTTTAGAGCAAAAGCTTTTTACTCCCTTTAATATAGACTTAGTTTCGTCTACCAACTTAGTCTGTTCGCCAAGTTTAAATGTTTTCTGCTCTATAACTAAAGGCAAATCGCCAAAATCTTCATTCAGCTCATCTAACCTTTGGTCAACAAAAGCAACTACAGCTAAAACTTCTATAGGGTATTCCATAAATCCGGCACCACTTTGTATTAATGATTTATAATATTTATTTGTTCTTCTATATAGTCAGTTCTACCTGCAAAATATGTTACAGGATTTGTATGTATATTGCTTTGGAATAAGTGGAGGTCTTTCATCTCCGCCACTTCCTCAGTAAAATATTTATGCAAATATATTGGCACGAATTGTTCCATTTCGTAATGTCCGGGATCTATCAGCGATAGTTCACCTTTGGCAGCATGAAATATATGATAAGTCACATCCGCAGTTATAAATGCATCTGCTTCATGGCTTAGCACATCATCTAAGAAAGAAGTTCCACTGCCGCCTACAATCGCTATTTTTTTAACTACTTCAGATTTACCGATATTATATCTTATAGGGGCAGCACACACTTGCGAGACTTTCGCAACTAAGTCGGAAAGCTCTGTGGCTGTAGTCAATTCGCCAATTATTCCCATACCTCTATCTTGATAATTTTTATGCGGCACTAAGATTTTTATCTTTTCTAAGCCTATTTTTACTGCTAATATCCTACTGGTACCTTCAACAAAGGCATCGAATAAAGTATGTACACAAATAAGTGCAATATCATTTTTGATGAGCTTTGTAGCTATCCTGCCAACTCTTTCGTCGCTTGCTATTGTTTTTAACGGGCGATAGATTAGCGGATGAAAAGCTATAATTAAATCAATATTTTTTTCAATGGCTTCTAGCACTACTTCGTCTGTAACTTCGAGAGTAAACAGTATATTTTGTACATTATCAACTTCAGACTGTATTTGAAGTCCTACTCGATCACCTTCCATAGCCGTATCAGCAGGAAAATGCGTATTGATAATGTCACAGATTTTGCTCAATTTCATGGTATAAAAACTATAGTATTCAAAAATTGCTATTAGTGCTAAGTGTCAAATTACGAAAGAATAGACATTAATACAATCTTTACAATTCAAGCTTCGATTATTTTAATAAATATTTCAAACTACTTTGTATTTGATGTGTATATTATTATATTCATTATAAAATATAAGAGGTAACTGATGAAACATATATATATAGCTTTGGTGTTGCTTTTTTGTTCCAGATTTGTAGCACAGTCACAACAACCAGGCGACACAGGAGGCACTTTAAACAAAGATAGTATTTTTGTATTTAAGTCCCCTCGCCCGATATTTACTTATGAAGATAAAGATGCCACAATTAATGACGCTACGGGTTTAAAGTTAGTCTTAAACGAAAGTGGTTTTGGTTTTGGCATGTTCCACCAAAGACAAGTAACTGATGACTTTGCATGGTTTTTTGAAACTTATATCTCCGGAGCCAGAAACAAAGACGAATTCCAAAGATACAGCTTTGAAGAGCAACAATACCGTGTACCCGACAAAGTAAACCGAGTTTATAAAATGCCCATTATGCTTGGTATCCAATATTTTGTCTTTCGTGAAGTACTTCATAAAAACTTCCGACCTATGGTAAATGCGGGCTTTGGCCCTACACTGATTGCCGCTACCCCATATTCCAAAGGTTGGTTTGAAGCTTGGGATACAGCAAAGTATTTTGCCAGATTTGGTGGATTTATCGGTATTGGAGCAAATTTCGGCTCTACTTTAGGTATGTCTAGTATCAATTTCCGTTACTATTATGTACCATTTGGCAGCAGTACAATAGAAAGCTTGAAAGATGTACCAATTGAGAATTTCGGAGGACTTACTATTTCTCTGAATATTGGGTTTTAACATTTTATTATCTTTATTCTATGTTCTTCTTTCTTCCAATCCAAACATATTTAAAATGCGAAAGCTTTCCCCGGGAAAAGGAAAGCTTTCTATCTGAATTTAAGCTACTCAATATACTTAGGATTTCAGGAGTGCCATGTTTGCGTATGGCTGATTAACATCACAGTTGCAATATAATATTTTTACGCTTTAGGTGCAACTAATTTATTTCATAGTCTCAACTTTTTTTATTTAATATTATATCTAATTAGTATAGAAGTCACATCAGGGAAAAAAGAAGTAATGCTGCCAAACCCATAACTACTTGTGGTTGGATACCAAGCGAAATAGTATGACGGGTATACCTTTTCTATAATTCCTACTCCACGCACTATCTTTAAGTATTGATCAAAAGTCCTTACCGATTCAAATCGGACAGAATCCTGTCCTTTATCAGTATCTACATATTTATAGAAACTTCCTTTAAAGTCATTTTTCAATGAAAAATGTTTAAATTCCATTTCTTCACCTGCAATCGGTAGCACGTCCGAATAGATATACTTACCAGTTAATACATTATCATATGAAGTAGTAAAAATTGAATCCTTTATCAATAAATTTTCTTTATTTGCTTTAAAGCGAGCAGCCACCCAACTATCAGTTTTTTCTCCATAGATTTGAATCCATGTATTGTCATACCAAGGACTTCCTTCTAACTTTTCTATAACAAATAATTTGTACGCATCTTCAGCATAAAATATAGAATCTTTCTTTATCAGTTCGTGGTCATTGTCAAATCTAAAGACTTCTAACAAAGACGCTTCCTTGCTCTTATACAAGAAATGCTGAGTAAGCACCATAGAGTCAATGCCGATTACTTTATCTAAACTCCTATGTTCATAGACCCAGTAATTACCAATAGAATTAGGCATTAACTGTGTACTACTATCATTACTATCTTCGGGCGAATTACTATTGGAACAAGAAAACAATACCATAGCAATAAGAATAACAAATACATTTTTCATCATAACCACTACAAATAAAAATTGTCAACATTACTTATAAGGTTGACAATTTAGTTATAAAATAGTTACACCCAAAATTTACTTAGGTAAATATAGTGTAAAAGTAGACCCTTTGTTTTCCTCGCTTTTAAGCGTTAATCTAGCACCTAACATATCTACAAATCTTTTTACAATAGCTAGACCCAAGCCTGTACCGGGAATAGTCCCAATATTATGACTTCTGAAAAACGGATCGAAAACAGACTTTTGTTCTTTCTGAGGTATGCCTATACCATTATCAATTACTGCGATAGCAATCTCATCTTTGGACTCAGAAACTCGCATAATCACATTTTCCGAAATAGGAGAATACTTACATGCATTAGAAGCAAGATTATTTAAAATATGAGATAATAAATTTTTATCTGTTTTGACATAGACACGCTGACTTAATGCCTCTATTTCTATTTCATGCTCACCTTTATATAACATTTCTATCTGATCTTTTATCTCCATACAAAGATCTAATATGTCATATTCATCATGGAACACCTCTATCGCACCTGACTCTTGCCTGCCGATAATAAGTACATCTTCCAACATTTCTGTCATAGACTTGACAGCTGACTGAATATGCTCTAATTGCTTAGCAAAGCTAGTATAATCTTGAATTTGATAAAATTGGTCAATGATATAGGTAGAAGACAAAATAACAGTCAGAGGAGTTCTATACTCGTGCGAGACCATTGAAATAAATCTGGTCTTCAATTCATTTAGCTCTTTTTCTGCTTCGTAGGATAGCCTAAGTTCTTCCTGAGTTTTATAAAGTTCTATTTCTGCACGCTTCCTTTCATCAACTTCAAAACGGAGCTCTTCCAAAGCATCTTTTAATTGCTCAGTGCGAGACTCTACCATGTCTTCCAGCTTTTCATTTAGTCTCATTATCTGGCTCTCTGCATGTTTTCTGGCAGTGATGTCCTGAAAGATAACTACTGCAGAAACAATAATTCCGGTGCTGTCCCATACTGGTGAAGCATTAAGTAAAATCCACCTTTTTACACCATCTTTCCTTTTCACATATAACTCAAGATTTCGAGTTTTAGCACCATGTCTGATAGCTCTGGTAAGTGGAAACTCTTCCAATTTAAAAGGCTGATCTTCTAATGTGTAAATCCACCAGTTTTTGGATGGATTATCCGGTGAAATACCTAATAGTCCTTGCTCTTTATCGCCTAATATTTCACAAGCCCCACGGTTTACCCTTATAAAAGTCCCCTCTGCATCAGTAATTACAACACCCGATGCCATATATTCTATCGCAGAGCTAAATAAAGCTTCAGTCTTCCGCAGCTTACTTTCGGCGATATATTTATCTGTAAAGTTTTCAATTATCGCTATGCCGCCTGCATTTTGACTCTTTTCACCCAGTCTCTTGAAAATGCTTTTAATCCATATCCGTTTGTTTTGATTTTCTGTAATAATCTTAAACTCACCATTATAGTAACTAATACCACTTTCAATTGCGATACGAGCTTCCTTACTGATATGAGGATTATTTTTCATGTCATTGATCAAATTATACCCTTTTATTGCTTCCATATCCATGTCAACCATTGAAGCTAAGGAGTTATTCAAATCTGTAATATTTCCATGTATATCATAGTGGCAGATTCCATACGGACTTTGCTCAAAGATTGTCCTAAATTTCTCTTGGGACTCTTTAATTTTTGATTCGTAATTATGTTTATCAGTTATGTCAGAAAGCAAACCTAATATGCCTATTACTTTACCATCTTCATTAGTCAGAGGTATCTTAGTCGTTTCAGTTATAATATTACGACCATCATACATAGTCAAATTATTCATGATATTAAATATTGGCTTCTTGTTTTCTAATATCTGTCTATCATATTCTCTAAATGTATTTACCTCTCCAAATTTCCATGGCAATTCATAATCAGTTTTGCCAATTATATCATCTACATCATCCAGTCCGGCTATTTTTGCAAAGTTTATATTACAACCGGTATAGACCGAATTAGTATTTTTCCAAAAAATACATTGCGGAATTGAATCTATAACCAGCTCCATCATTTCTTTTTGCTGTAGAATCATCTTTTCATCTTCGCGTTTTGCACTTATGTCGCGTATAACATTTAAGTATTTTTTTTCACCATTGACAGTAAAGGCAGAAATAGAAAATTCAATAGTAAGCTTTCCGGAATATACATTGTATATGTCAATATCGTTTTTAAAGACTTTATTGTCATAACCATCCATATCTAAGTCTGCAACGTCTATTTCCAATAACGTGAGTAAATTAGTTTGTACCAGCTCTGATTTAGAATTGGCAAATAAAGTAACTGCTTTGACGTTTGCATCAATTATTTTTCCGGTTTCATCTGATATAATTACAGCATCATTAGTATGATCAAACATAGTCCTGTAAAACACTTCACTCTCTTCGAGTGATTTTAGCATTGCGTAGCTTTCAGTTACATCACTAAATACAAGCACTACCCCGAAAATCTCATCCTGATACTTAATAGGTGCTGCAGAATCTGCAATTTGAAATACTTTTCCATTCTTTGAGACAAGTTCAGTATGATTTGCCAGCCCCACAATTTGCCCATGTTCTAATACTTTTCGGACAGGATTATCTACAGGTTTTTTAGATATTGCACTGTATATTTTAAATACTTGTTCCAGTTCCATGCCTATTGCTTCTGATTCAGTATATCCGGTCATCTGCTCAGCAATAGCATTCATGCCTGTGATTTTTCCATAGGTGTCGGTAGCTATAACTCCATCACCTATAGAGTTTAAAATCACTTCCATTCTGTTTTTTGTATTGATTTGGGCAATATCTTTCTTCATCTGAGAGCTGACATCCATCAAGCCAAAGGTATACCTGTCTGCATTGGCATGGCTCAATAGGCCACAACGATAGTAAATAATTTTCGTATTGAGATGAAGCTCTAAATCTATGACTCTCATTTCCAAAGACATTACTCCATGCATAGCCAATTCAAATGATTTTTTACCCTCTAAGGATAATATCCCAGATAGGGGCTTCCCTCTCAAATTAGATATTGCTAAACTAGTCTCTTCCGTAAATTTATTATTGGCATTAAGAACTATACCATCCGAATCAAACTCTATAATTGGGAAAGGTAAATTCTCAAATTGATTCCAGTTATTAGTTTGTACTTTTTTAAGCTCTAACTCTTCGCGTAACTTGATATTCTCTTCCAAGAGTTCACTAAAAAAGCTAAACTTTTCACTCAAAAAGTCTACATCATCTTTACAAACTGCGATCTTATCTAAATTTATCAGATTCCTTATTTCAGCGTAAGGAGTTTCTACTTTTATTTCATTTTCACAAAGGAATGGTACAGAAAATATATTATATCTTTCATCACGCGTTTTATACCCTAATATAGCATGTTTGCCGGATTTATATAAAATTCGGTTATCAGCAAAGTTTTTGGTCATATTTTCCTGAAGCATCTCAAAATAGCTATCATACTCATCATTCGGACTATTATCTTGGGCTACCCAAGTATAATCATTGGCAAAATTATCATAAAGGCAGATAGGCAGCTGACATTTATCAACAAACTTCCCTAATATTTTATCATAACTGCTTAGGATCCTTGACTTAGGATGTGTTTTAGCACACATTCTGATCTCCGATTATATAATGTCGCATTTTCTATACTCGCCTACAATTTAGTTACAATCACCATAATAAACAATAAAATTATCAACATTTAACACAATATTGTGAAAAATTTAAACATCAGTATTAATTACATTCGTCGTGATTCTACACAATTTTACGTAATTTCTAGGATTTTATATAATATTTTATACTTATAGACATAAAAAAGGCTCGATAAAATTTCGAGCCGATTCATTTATGATATTTATAAAAAATCTATATGGTTTTTAGATAATTTACAAGTCCCTTGCTTTCAAATATTTTAACTAACTCCTTCGGGAGTGCTGCAAATGGGAATGCATCCCCATTCAAAGTCAATCTACCTTCTACCATATCAAGTTCTATAGAGTCTCCTGCCTTATATTTCTCTACAAAATCAGGAAGTATTATTATTGGCAACCCTTGATTTACAGAGGAGCGATAAAATATTCTATTGACAGATTTAACAATAACCGCCTTGACTCCTGCATGAGCTAACCCTACTGCAGGATGCTCTCTAGAGCTACCGCATCCAAAGTTATCTCCAGCTACAATTATATCTCCTGTTTCAACTGAATTAGTAAAATTCCGGTCAAATCCCTCAAATAAATAAGGCATTATTGATTCAGCATCCGAGCTCAAGATATTATAAGTAAGATTCCCCGCAAACATCTGATCAGTATTTAAATTATCTGCATCAGCATAGTTCCAGACACCATTTATCCTACGATTATCATTAGCATCTATAACGACAGTTTTTGCATCATCTTTATCCGGAATACTAAAAATACTATCGTAATTGTGTAAATTCGGATGATTAAGCTTTCCTTCTATAGAAGTATAGGCTACTACAGCTGGAGAAGCAAGATAAATTTCAGCATTTTTATTACCCATGCGTCCTAAGAAATTTCGATTAGCTGTAGAAACAACTTTAGCACCGTCCGCAGGTATACCCTGCCCAGTCCCCAAGCAAGGTCCGCATGAAGAGCTTAGTACATTTGCTCCTGCTTCCAACAGAGTAGTAAGTATATTTTCTTTTATTGCCTGCAAATATATTTCTTTAGAAGCCGGCACTACTAATAGCTGAAATCCCGGTTTTACTTTTTTACCTTTCAATATTTCTGCTGCTATCCTCAAATCTTCTATTCTGCCATTTGTACAAGTACCTATTAGACCCTGATTAATCTCAAGCCCCTGCAATTCTGCAAGACTTTTTACATTATCTACATGATGAGGAGCTGCCACTAACGGAATAAGTTTGTCCAAATCAATTTCCATCTCGAAAGCATATTTTGCATCTTTATCTGCCCATATACCTTTTATTGATTCACCCAAATATTCCTCTAATACTTCATCTGCAGGAAATACTGCATTTTTAGCTCCCATTTCACTTGCCAAATTTGCAATAGTCATCCTGTCAGAAACCGACAAAGTCTTTACCCCATCACCATGGTACTCAATAGACATATAATTTGCACCGGAAGAGCTGATTTTACCTATTATATATAAAGATAAATCTTTAGCGTACACTCCATTTCGAAGACGACCTGTCAAAGTGATTTTGATAGATTCAGGTACTCTAAACCATGTCTCACCTCTTTTCCATAAGCCCGCAGCTTCAGTCCTGTCTATCCCTGCCGCAAGGGCGTTAAAAGCACCAGCTGTGCATGTGTGGCTGTCACTGCCTACAATAGTCATACCAGGTCGAGCGTAATTTGCCATCAGTTGGTGGCAAATACCATCTCCTGCATCATGAAACCTTTTAATGCCTTGTGCTTCTACAGTCTCCCTAATGTTTTGGTATTGAGTAGCCAACTTTGCATTAGTAGGTGGCGCATTGTGATCTAATACTACAAGCAACTGATTAGAATCAAGAACTGACTCGCCGCCCATTTGGCGAAAAGTTCCGGCTATAGAAGCTGTATTGTCATGAGTAAGCACAATGTCCGGTTTCCTAAAAACAATAGCTCCTTTAGGAGCATTTAATATCTTTTCTATGAATGTTTTCCCTGCCATAAACCTTATATTTTAGTTGTTCAACATAAAGCAATTTGATACAAGTTAGTAAATTTCTATTTACATCAACAAGGAAAATATTATATTTTTGCTAATAATATTTTTGTAAAAGTGCAGAGGCATACAGCTTGCTCATATTTCAGAATTAGAAGGCACAGTATTTGGTATTTTTAGAGTACGACTTCTTTATACTTACACAATTTTCAATGCTTTTTGCCGTATTTGCAACACTATTTTACTATTTTACTTTTACGAAGATAAAGTGTACATGGTGATAAAATATTTGTCCCCTTGCATATTCTTTTATACATTGTTTTATTTATTGAAAGAACCTATGAGAAGACTATCTTTTTTATTAGTGCTGATACTCTTGACTATAAGTTGTGGCGAGACTTCTTCAAAGAAATTATTTGTTACCAGCTCGCACCCAATTTACTCTATTTTGTCAGAGATAGTAGGCAACAAAGCAGATTTACATAGATTAGTTCCTCCGGGAGCTTCTCCTCATACATATACTCCAAAACCTTCTGATTTGATGCAAGTAGAAGTAGCCGATGCAATATTTTATACTAATGATATGCTAGACTCATGGATGTTAAAATTGGAAGATAAAAACAAAATTGCATTATTTGATTTCGTTCCAAACGAAAATATAAATTTCTTCCGCCCACATTCACATGACATTCCCGAAGCTGATAATGACAGCTTAGACAATCATGACACTCATCACGATCACGACAGTGAAAGCCATGAGCATCTATCACCGTCAGACTCGTTGGTACCGGATCCCCACTTTTGGATGAGTCCTAAAACAGTAGCTTCTATTTTGCCGGCTTTAGTAGATACTTTAAGCAAATTAGACCCTGACAATGCTGCTTATTTTGCTGCAAATGCAGATAGGTTTACCAAACGTTTAGAGCTACTGGATAAGCAGATAACTCAGGCTTTAGCTTCTCATAAGGGAAAAACTGTTTTTCTATTTCACCCATCAATTCTTTATTTGCTTCGTGATTATAAGTTGATATATGGTGGCAGTCTGGAAGAAACTCCGGGCAAAGAAGCTACTGCTAATCACATAAAAATAATGGCAGAGAAAATAAATGTCGCAAATGCTCAGGCAATATTCTCTGAACCACAGTTGCCTAATGCACCGGCAGAAACACTCGCAGAAGCTGCCAATGTCGCGCTGTATGTATTAGACCCTGTTGGAGGAGTAAAAGATAAAATAAGATACACAGATTTGATTTTATATAATGTAAATATTCTAAAAGTGGCTCTATAATGGACTACGCTATAACCATTGAAAACTTGACTATTAACTATGGCGAAAAAGTAGCTGTAGATAATCTCAATGTCTCATTCGAAAAAGATAAGTTCATTGCGATAGTTGGACCTAACGGATCAGGTAAGTCAAGTCTTCTGAAAGCAATCACAGGACTAATAAAATGCTCCTCAGGCAAGATATCTATAGAGGGTATTAGTAATAGTAAAGATAGAAGTCTGGTAATCGGTTACGTGCCTCAAATAAAAACTTTGGACAGGAATTTCCCAGCTAAAGCATTAGAGCTTGTTGCCAGTGGTTATAAAAAAAGCTGGCCTGGACGCATAAGTAATGAGATAAAAGATATAGCAATAGAGGCATTGAAAGTAATAGGTGCTGAAAATCTTGCAGACAAACAGCTATCAGAGATGTCTGGCGGAGAGTTGCAAAAAATATACTTAGCAAGAGCCTTAGTCAAAAAACCACAAATACTATTATTAGATGAGCCTGCTACAGGAATAGATATGGTATGTGAGCATTCCCTTAATCATATCATAGAAGAGTATAAGTCGGAAAATTCCGCTACTGTAGTCATGGTAACTCATGATTGGTCATCAGCTTACTACCACGCAAATAATGTATTGTTATTAAACAAAAAAAAAGTATATTATGGTGCAGCAAAAGAAGCCTTTGACAATGCGAATCTGCAACTAGCCTTTTCGCATCCTGGGCACAAACACAATGTAGAATTCGGACTAAGAGAAAATGCTTGATATATTGGCGATGCCCTTCATGCTGAGGGCGTTTGCAGGGGGACTTATTATAGCATTCTTGGGAAGCTTTTTTGGCAGCTTTGTCGTACAAAGAAAAATGAGCTTTTTAGGAAGTGGGCTCGCACATTCCGCTTTTGGCGGTATTGCACTTGGTCTGCTCCTTGGAGTAGAGCCAATTTATATTGCTTTCCCTTTCACTTTAGCAGTTGCTCTGCTAATCAATTACCTCTCTAATAACACCCAATTATCAGCAGACACAGGCATAGGCGTAGTGTTTTCGTTTGCCTTTGCTCTTGGCACTATCTTTATAGCTTTAAAAGCTAATTATAGTGCGGATGCTTTTTCTTATCTGTTTGGATCTATTATTACAACAAACTATACTGATTTGATTTTTGGATTTGCAGTCTTACTCATATCTATTCTAATGGCATTTAAGCACTGGAATAACTGGGCTTATGCTACTTTTGATAAAGATTTGGCAGCTGCAGACGGAATCAACACAGACAGAGATGATTATATCCTAACTTTACTGATTGCTCTTACGGTCGTAGTATCAGTAAAAATTGTGGGGATAGTCCTTGTAACTGCCTTTTTGGTGTTGCCTCCGGCAGCAGCCAAATTAATAAGTGACTCTTTCTATTGTTTAACAATCAGAGCAGTTTTAATAGGTTTAATCAGTGTTATCGTAGGATTGCTTATTTCCGTAATTACGGATTTACCTTCCGGTGCTGTGATTATTATTATTCAGACAATTATTTTCACTTTGTTCTTTATTATCGGGAAAATGAGGAAATAGAAAAGTTTCCTTGCACCTAAGTTCTGTTGGCAAGGCTGCCTTGCGCAATATTCTATAAACATACAAACTCCTAAAGGTGGGATAGGTATGGCTCGATAATTGATATAAGATAAGTAAATACTATTTGTCTATCTAACTCTAATAAGGTATATTGATTAAGTTCCACAAACATCTTTAAAATCGCGGAGCAATTTATGCGAGCAAATTCTACTTTATCAAAGATAACGATACATTTATTTTTTATCGTAATGCTATCATTTGCATTGCCTACTCATTTGTTTTCTCAGACTCAGCAAGTCGTAAACCACACAGATAAGTCCCTTTTTCAGGACGAATATGCGGAGCTGGATGAAGAAGGTGATGGCGAAGTTATTGAGGATGCTTTTGTACTTCAAACTTTAGAAAAGTCCAGACAAAAATACCTTAAAGCACTTATTCTTATTGAAAGAGGCGACACTACTTCCGCAGCAAAATACTTTAATCAGGCTATTGAAGATTTAAATATAATTGCTTCATATCCTAATATTGAAAAAAATGAAAACTTTACTGACTTAGCTCAGCTAATTATTGAAGATTACGAAAACTTTGTAGATGATCTTGATGATTTGGACGATGCGTCAAACATATTCATTATCAGAGAAAAGCTTTTCCAAGAAATAGATACTTATGAAATCATTGATATTGACAAATTTCAGGCTCAGGCAGGCGTAGAACCTAAAAGTACGCCGGGCTTTGTCCCGCCGCCCGACTCATTGGAAATACCAATGCCAATAAATGACTATGTAAAACGCAACATCGCTTTTTGGACAAATCCTAAAAGAGGTGTAAAACTGTTTTATAAAATTCTTTCCAGATCTTCTAGATATTTGCCTCTTATTCTGCGAATTGCTGAAGAAGAAGGTGTACCGAAAGAACTTGCATACTTATCTATTACCGAATCTGCTCTCAGACCTGATGCTGTTTCCAGAGCTAAAGCTGTAGGGCTTTGGCAATTTATGAGAGCTACAGGCGAAATGTACGGACTAAATGACGCTGATGATTCTTACTGGGTAGACGAACGGAGAGACCCTGAAAAAGCTACTCGTGCTGCTATGCGCCATCTTAAAGATCTCTATGTGAGATTTGGTGATTGGCATCTTGCATTTGCTGCATATAATTGCGGTCAGGGCTGCGTTAGCAGAGCAATCAGACGCTCCAGAAAATCTAGTCCAGATTTTTGGGAATTAACTAAGTATCTTCCAAAAGAAACAAAATATTACGTACCTTGGTACATTGCTACATCTATGATTGCTATGAACCCTGAGGCATATGGTTTCAATCTTGATTCTGTTGAGTTTCAGGAAGAGTATACTTACGACGTTTTTAAATTGCATGAACCAATAAATATTGCTGCGCTTGCAAAGTGTGCTAATATTTCTGTGGAAGAGCTTAAAGAGCTTAATCCTGAACTGATTAAAGCTACTACTCCTCCTGATTTGCCTGAATATGACTTAAAAATTCCTGCTAATTCGTACGCTCAGTTTGCAGTCAACTTTGACTCATTAACTATTCAAGATAAACAGCCTTGGTTCGAGCATATTGTACAGCGAAGAGAATCTCTCCGCTCGCTTGCAAGAAAATATAAAGTATCAAGATATGACATAGCTGAACTTAATAATATTGAGCCCAGAGCGAGATTACAACGTAACTCAAGTATTAAAATACCACTTAACTTAGAAGTGGACATGGATGAACTTGCAGCTGCATCAGGTGTTGGTGGCGAAGGTGTTGATATTTATCACTATGTTAAAAGAGGCGAAACTCTTTCTTCCATAGCCAGAAAACACGGTATAAGAATAACTGCTTTAAGGAACTTTAATAACATTTCTTACAGCAATGATAAAATTCATCCGGGACAAAAATTAGTAATCGCTAAAGCTCCTCCAAAACGTAGCAAAGCTAAAAAAGCTGATGAAGTAGACTTGGCAGCCGTGAAACGCAAAAAAGAACAACAGAAAGCATTAGAGGCTAAAAAAGCTCAGGAAGAGGAACTGGCTTCTGCTGGTGCTGATGAAAGTGAAGAGATAGATGAAGAATTAGAAGAATCTGACAACGATGAATTAGCTTCTAATGATGACACTAATGCTGATGATGAAAATATAGAAGAAGAATCAGATGAAGATGATACAACAACTGAAGTAGAGCAAATAGCTCAACCTGTTATCGTTAAGCATACTGTGAAAGGTGGAGAAAGCCTTTATTCTATCAGTAAGTTATATGATGTTTCAGTTGAGGTTATCACTTCAGACAATAGAATTAGAAACAATCATATCTATCCTAATCAGATTTTGAAAATCAGAACAAATGCAGAAGACATGGCTAATGTCTCTTCAAAATCTAAAGCAAATGCTGCTAAATCAAAGATGATTGTTCACAAAGTTCGTCGCGGTCAATCTTTAGGTCTGATAGCTCAAAGATATGGTGTTAATAAATCACAGATTAGACAGTGGAATCCCGGCAAAGTATCAGGCAATACTATTTATTCCGGTTCCAAATTAAAAATCTATCCTGACGATTCTTACAAAGGCAGTACTAAATCTAACAGTACTCCTGTATATTATTCAGTAAGAAAATATGATACCTTAGCAAAAATTGCAAGAAAATATGGTGTTTCGGTTAGGCATCTCCAAAAGATGAATAAAAATCTTAACCCAAGAAGAATGCAAATTGGCGACAAAATAAGAGTTCAATAATTGATTGTTTTGAATAAAAGTACTAAGTTGGGACGGCAGATTTGTCGTTCCATCTTTGTTTAAAGGATACTCCTACGATGAAAATTATTTTAGTTCAGCTGGGCAGAATTGGAGATATGATACTTCTGACACCCGCTATCAAAGCACTAAAACATAAGTTCCCCAATGCAAATATTGATATTCTTGCCGGGAGGCATAATTACTACGCACTTTCTAATAATCCTAATATTAATAATGTTATCATCTATGAGAAAACTCCGTTAAAGCTATTCTATACTATATTGAAGCTTCGACAGAACAAATATGATTATTATATTGATCCCAAAGATCATAAATCGTCTGAGAGTACAATTTTTGCCAGATTGGCTAAAGCAGCTACAAAAATTGGTTTCAATCTGCCGGGCACTAAGATTTTTGATATTAGCTTGCCCTCTGAAAAGGAGAATGCAGCTCTTCATTTTACTCAAAGAGCCTTTATACCTTTTAAAGAATTTGATATGGAGATACCAACCAATACCCCAACTCCGGATTTATATCAGGAAACAAATTCAATAGAGTATGTAAGTAAATATTTGGAAGATATAGCTTTAAATTCTTTTTATGTACTCAATCTTTCTGCCAGCATGGAGCACAAAATGTGGGATACAGAAAACTGGATTAAGCTATTCCGAGAATTCCCTGATTTACAGAAACAAACTGTATTATCTTATGCTCCACCCGAAAATGAAAAAGCAACTCAGCTTCTGGCGCAGTGTCCTGACATACACAATTTCAAATCCAGAAGTTTAAACGATGCTGTTTCACTGATTGCACAATCAAAACTTCTTATATCTCCTGACACAGCGATGGTACATGTAGCCGCTGCATTTAATATCCCTCTGTTAGGCCTTTATAGCGGTTTAGACGACTTCTATGCCAAGTTCTTTGCCGCTTGCTCTACTAAAGAAATAGTAAGGGCAGAAAAGGGGGATTTCGGGATTAAATCTATCCAATATGAAGATGTAAAACTAGCTCTGGCTAACATTTTAAACAAGATAAATAGGTAATATCAATGATAATAAAATCCGGTAAGTTTGCAGAAGAAGTTATCCAAAATGAATTTGAATTTGTAAATCATGGCTATAATACCGGCAAGTTCAATATGGATTTTGATATTGAGTATACAAAATCCGTTGAAGCCGGTACAAATATTCCTATCTTTAGACTTTACGGTTGGAAGCCATGGTGCCTCAGTTTGGGAGCAAATCAAAAACAAGACGAGATAGACAGTGCAAAGTGTGAGGAACTTGGATTTGAAATAGTTCGTAGACCAACAGGCGGCAGAGCTGTGCTGCATGCTAATGAAATTACTTATTCCGTAATTATGCCACTGCCTTATGGTATGACGGTGCAAGATGTTTATAGAGAAATTCATACACTTTTTGTGGAGAGCTTCAGCAAACTTGGCGCTGAGTTAGATTTCCAAAAGTCGCAACCAGATTTCAAGGATTTTTATTCACGCGAGTCAGTTTCTGTTTCGTGCTTTGCAAGTTCCGCAAGATATGAAATAATGAAAGACGGCAAGAAATTAGTAGGATCAGCTCAGAGACTATTAGGAGGTACTTTGCTTCAGCATGGCTCTATACTTATAGGTGCAGGACACGAAAAGTTAGCTGACATAGCAAATGTAAAGAGCGAAAGCAAAAGAGAAATTCTGAGAAAATATATTTCAGATCATAGCACCACACTTAGCGAAGTTGCCGCTCGTCCGATAACTTATACGGAATGCGCTCGTATTATAGAAGAAACCATTATATTATAATTCTTTTCTGACAAATGACACCTTAGGATGAAGTAAGATGATAAAGTTTCTGATGATATTGCTTGGTATCTTTTTGGTTATTTTCTTGGCTATCGGCTGGGTAATAAAGAAAGTAAAAAGTCTCTTTATGCCTTTTCAACAACAATCTGCAGGCTCTTCTCAGCAGTCTGCCTCTCAGCAAAAACAAAATACCGAACCTAGTGTTATCTATAAAAAGGATGACGTAGTAGTGATGAAAGGCGATGCGGGTAAAAAGAACAATTAAGGATTTAATATGGTAAACAAAAGTCAACTTATTGCCGCTATTGACATGGGGACTAACTCATTTCACATGGTGATTGCCACTGTAGATAATAAAGGGATGCTCAGCATTAAAAGCCGTGATAAAGAAATGGTCAGATTAGGCTCCAGTGGCGGCGATATGAAATACCTCCAACCTGATGCAATTAGACGCGGAGTAAACACTCTCAAAAACTTTACTGAGTTAGCTAAATCTATTGGAGCAGACGTTTTTGCAGTTGCTACCAGCGCAACCAGAGAAGCAATAAATAAAGATGAATTCTTAGAAAAAGTTAAAAGTGAAGCCGGTATTGAAGTCGAAGTTATTTCAGGCTTGGAAGAAGCCAGGTTGATTTATATTGGTGCATTGCACGCACTGCCTATATACGACACTAAAGCACTCATGATTGATATAGGAGGAGGCAGCACTGAAACCGTCGTAGGCTTGAAAGGAGAAATGCTTTTTGCAAATAGCCAAAAGCTGGGCGCAATTAGAATGACAAAAGCATTCTTCCCTGATGGAGATACCACACCGAACCAAATAGATGCCTGCAGAAAATATATAAGAGGCGTTTGGTCTACCAAACTTAAAATGATAAAACAAACCGGATTCAATAAAGTAATTGGTACATCAGGTACTATACAAACTCTCGCCGCTATGGCACTTGCTGACAATAACGAACCTGTTCCTGAAATTTTGAATGGCATTTCTATAAAAACTGCAGATATTCTAAAAGTTATACAAAAGATTATTAAAGCAAAAAATAGTAAAAACCGTATGCATCTCCCGGGAATGGAAGCAAAAAGAGCAGATATTATCCTCGGTGGTGCTTTAATATTAGAGCAGATTATTGAAGAATTAAATATTGAAAAGATTATTATTTCTGCTTATGCTCTCCGAGAAGGCATAGTATTTGACAAACACAGTAAAAAAATCAATAATGATAGCTTTGGTCATCTAACTCACTTAAGATATGAAACTATTAAAAATCTTTGCACACACTTCCGAATAGACCAAGTGCATGCTGAGCATGTGAGAGCCACTGCATTAAAAATATTTGACGATCTAAAGAGTTATCACGGACTGCACTCTAAAGATAGAGAGCTACTTGAAGCTGCGGCTATGCTCCATGATGTTGGTTACCACATCTCTCATGATGGCCATCACAAACATAGTTACTACATTCTTCAAAACTGTATGATGCCGGGCTTTACCAATGCAGAAGCGGAGCTTATTGCAAATATTGCTCGCTATCACAGAAAAAGTCATCCTAAACGAAAACACACAGGCTTTGCAAGTCTTACTCCAGAAAAGCAAGCCACAGTAAGAACACTTAGTGGCATTTTAAGAATTGCCGAGGGTATAGATAGAAGGCAGTTACAAATAGTGAAAGATGTAGAAGCAAAACTGGAAAATGGTAAAATCAATATCTCCCTGTTTGCGCATAAAGATAAAATCTTACCGGATATTGAGTTGTGGGGTGCCGGAGAGAAGGAAGATGTTATTAGAAGAAGCCATGGGCTTAGATGTTAATTTTGAACTTGTATAAACTCGCATATACGAACCCGATTTAATAGCAATAAACGGCTAAGCACTAATGATTTTAGTGTCTTTCAGCTACAAATGCAAGTTTGTATGTGAGAATTAGAATTAAACCGGATTTGTCATTAGATGTCATTATATTCCTGTAAATGACCGTAGAATCAAGGAGTATGCTTACTTCCTTTGTAAGAATTTATTACGAAATTGCTGACTGAACAAGGGGTTTCAACCCCTTGCCATGCAATGACTTTAGAGCTTTTCCATGCTTTCAAATGACATTTTTGGGATTAATCTAAAAGGGCGAATATACTCCGCCCTTTTTTCCTCTAACTTCGTCTATCTTCAAATGTTTCTTCCGATTTAGCTTTGATTCTCTTAATAACAAGATAAATCAATGTTCCCAATGTGATTGCTCCAAAGGCTATATAACCTAAGATCACTAATACTGGTAAAAGTGCCATTATTTACTACTTTTTAAGTTTAACAGCAGTTCCATAAGCTAATATTTCAGCAGCTCCCTGCATCACTGCAGAAGTAGTAAATCTTACGTTTAAGATAGCGTCCGCACCTAATCTTTCTGCATCTTCTACCATACGCTCCATAGCTTGTTCTCTTGCGTCAGCAAGTAGTTTGGTATAGTTTGATATTTCACCGCCTACTACATTTTTAAGTCCTGCCATAAAATCACTACCGATATTTCTAGCTCTAACCGTACTACCTCTGACTATTCCTAAATACTCCGAAATTTCCTGAGCGGTATAATCGTTTGTGTTTGTTAAAATCATGATATCAAATCCCAATCTTTATTAAGTAATCAGTTAATATTTTCAATTAATAAAGCGACTGCTTCTCCACCTCCAATACATAAAGAAGCCATGCCATATTTCTTATCCCTCTGCTTTAACGCGTAAATCAAAGTAGTCAAGACTCTGGCACCTGAGGCTCCAATAGGATGACCAAGAGCAATAGCTCCACCATTGACATTAATTTTTTCCAAAGGAATATTTAGCTTTCTTGCGCCTATAATAGAGACAGAAGCAAAAGCCTCATTTATTTCAAACAAATCTATGTCTTCTATGGCTATGCCGGCTTTCGCACTGGCTTTTTTCATCGCTTCTACCGGAGCAGTGGTAAACCATTCCGGTTCTTGGGCGTGAGTAGCATAAGCTATAATCTTTGCTATCGGTTTTTTGTTGTTTTTACTTACATAACTATCAGAAGCAAGAACCAAAGCCGAGGCACCATCATCTACTGAAGAAGCATTGGCTGCTGTTACTGTCCCCTCTTTCTTAAATACGGGTTTTAGATTAGGAAGTTTCTCAAAGTTAACTTTTGAAGGCTCTTCATCTGAATCTACAGTGATACTACCTTTTCTTGTTGCTATTTCTATAGGCACTATTTCATCTTCAAACAAACCGGACTCTTGTGCTTTGATTGCACGTTTGTAACTACTTATTGCAAAATCATCCTGATCTTTACGGGTAATATTGCACTCTGTTGCACATAGCTCGCCTGCTATTCCCATGTGAAACTTATTATATACATCCCACAAGCCATCATTAACCATAGAGTCTACAAGCTCGCCGTTACCCATTCGGTATCCTGTTCGTGCTTTCGGAAGAATATACGGGGCATTAGACATTGACTCCTGCCCACCCGCTACTACCACTTCCGACTCTCCAAGCCGAATAGACTGGTCAGCAAGCATTACGGCTTTTAAGCCACTCCCGCAGACCTTGTTGATAGTCAAACATGGCACATGGTATGGTAAGCCGGCAAATACTGCAGCCTGCCTTGCAGGTGCCTGCCCGACACCAGCTGTCAGTACATTACCCATGATTACTTCGCTGATCTGAGGCTTATCAACTCCTGCTTGAGCTATAGCGGCTTCGATTGCTTTTGCTCCAAGCTCAGGAGCAGATAGTGTAGATAAAGAGCCCATAAATGCACCTATTGGTGTTCTTTTTGCTGACAATATATATGTAGTCATTATTTTCATCCTCAAGATAATAAAAGGTAACAATTCTTATAAATACGGAACTAAGGAAATGATATTTTCCATAGATGTGCAAATAAGTACCTGAACCACTTGATTTTTTTATTCTCTATATCTATTGGTAAATATAGACTTAGCTAATATTACTGTTTTATCAGCAAATATTATCTTATATTAGTTGAAGCTTCTTCTTTAATTTTTCAAATAACTGTTTTATATTTGCTTGTTGCAGTGTAATACATTATCTAATGAGATATGAAAATAATTCAAATTGAAGCCGGTCCACTGATGAATAATGCTTTTATAGCATACTGCGAAGAAACAAAAATTGCAGCAGCCATAGATGTACCGTTGGATAGTAAAAATATATTTATGGATGAAATCCATAGAGAAAGCCTTGATTTAAAATATATTTTATTGACTCATTCGCATTTTGATCATATTGGTAACTGTGCTGAGCTAAAAGCAGAAACAAATGCAACTGTTTATATTCACGAGGCTGATGCGTATCGGCTTGAAAATCCAAATCAGCATACAATTATTACAATGCCGGACATAGAAGGTGTTAATGATTTTGAATACTTAACTGATGGCATGACTATTGCACTTGGAAATATTGTATTAGAAGTAGTGCATACTCCGGGACACACCGAAGGTAGCGTCTGCTTTGTAAGCAGAAAAGATAAAATTATTTTTTCCGGAGATACTTTATTCAGAGAGTCTGTTGGCAGATGTGATTTGCCTGGTGGAGACATGAATACTCTGATGGAATCTATTAAAACCAAACTGATGAGTATGGAAGATGACTTTAAAGTCCTCCCCGGGCACGGCCCTTTCTCATCTATTGGTATGGAAAAACAATATAACCAGTTTAGAGCAAATTTTTTATGATAAAAGCTATAATATTATCATTATTTTTGTTCTCGTTCGGTTGTTCCTATTCCTTTAAAGGAGGTTCGATTCCCGAACATTTAAAAACCGTATACATTGCTCCGGTAATTGATAATAGCAATTACGGTAATCCAACGTATATTACTGATTTAAGTAATAAAATAGTTGATGAAATAAGATCTGATAATTCGCTCAATATTGTAGATGTTGGTGGTGATTCCAGATTAGAAGTTACAATTACTTCCATCAACGAAAGGACTACTTCTGTTTCTGCCAACGAAATTGAGCAGGACAGAAAGGTTGTCGTTTCTTGCAAAGCTGTTTTTACTGATAAAATCAATAACAAGATTCTATTAGAAAAAAGCTTTAGTAAGGATCGATTTTTTGATGTAAACCAAGTCCCTGATAGTCGCGATGAAGCCATCGGAGAGATAATCAACGAATTATCCGAAGAAATTATATTCGCGATTGTTTCGGGCTGGTAGCAGTTTTTTTCAAGGGGTTGTTTGTTAATTAAGGGTGAGATGATCTCAGCCTATGGAACTTTATGTATTGATTACGTACTTTTTGGCTTTGTCTGTGCTTTTTACCTTTGGTATACACGGATTAGTACTTCTGTACTATTACAAGAAATCAGGTGGAAACGCAGTAGAAGACTTAAAGTTTAACGAAGGTAACGCACCTATAGTTACCATACAGCTACCTCTCTTCAATGAGATGTATGTGGCTGAAAGACTTATCCGTTCAGTGTGTGACATCAAGTATCCTAAGGATAGACTTGAGGTGCAGGTT
This sequence comes from Kapaibacterium sp. (SeqCode), assembly GCA_963678775.2. Taxonomy (GTDB): domain Bacteria; phylum Bacteroidota; class Ignavibacteria; order Kapaibacteriales; family UBA2268; genus JBFHIJ01. The sequence continues at coordinate 1,124,524 of CAXXGR010000002.1, read as the reverse complement.
TTGGATGACTCCACTGACGAAACTCAGGAGCTTTGTCAAAAAATAGTAAAAGAATATCAAAATCGTGGTTTTGATATTAAGTATTTACACAGGACAGACAGAGGTGGTTTCAAGGCCGGTGCTCTGAAAGAGGGATTGGAAGTTGCAAAAGGAGAGTTTGTTGCGATTTTTGATGCTGATTTTGTACCTAAACCGGACTTTTTAGAAAAAACCATTCCGCAATTTACCGAAGATAATATTGGTATGGTGCAAACTCGTTGGGAACATCTCAACGAAGATTATTCTTATTTAACTCGTGCTCAGGCCTTAGCTTTGGACGGTCACTTTGTTATCGAACAGCAAGTTCGCCATAAAGCGGGTTTCTTTATCAATTTCAATGGCACTGCAGGCATTTGGAGAAAATCTTGCATAATTGATGCCGGGAATTGGCATGCTGACACTTTGACTGAAGATTTGGATCTTAGCTATAGAGCTCAGCTCAATGGCTGGAAATTCGTTTTTATGAATAACGTTACTTCTCCTGCAGAGCTACCTGCAGACATCAACGCTCTAAAAACTCAGCAGTTTAGATGGACTAAGGGTGCAGTAGAAACAGCTAAAAAAACGTTGCCGGCTGTCTTTAAGTCAAAAATGTCTTTGAAAATGAAATTCGAATGCTTCGTCCATCTGACAAGCAATATAGTATTTCCTTTTATCATCTTAGTAGCTCTATTGAATGTGCCGATTGTGCTAATTAAAAATCATATTGGCGGATTTGATGAGTTTTACTCTTTGATGTCTATTTTTGTGCTTGCTTCTATATCTACTTTTCTTTTCTATACTTTTGCCCAAAAGGCAATTCACTTAGATTGGCAAAGAAGATTACTACTCTTCCCTGTTTTCCTTGCGGGGAGTATGGGTTTAGCTGTGAATAACACCAGAGCTGTGTTAGAAGCTTTAGTCGGTAAAAAATCCGGCTTTGCACGTACGCCTAAAGGTGGAATTATTAAAAAGACTGACAAATGGAACAAGAAGAAATATGGTGAGAATAAAATCAGCACTACAATAATAGTTGAACTATTACTCGCAGCATATTTTGTAATGGGTATCGGCATTTCAGCTTATTACCTTGAAATTGCAGCCATTCCATTCCAGTTCATGTTTTTAATGGGATTTGGTACCGTTGGCTACCTATCGTTGAAGCACGCCTTAGGCAAATAAAAACATATTACAGTAGAAAAGGGTTGTCTTGTAGAAGATAACCCTTTTTTTATATCGCAACTTCCACTTCTGTAATATCAAAGATGTCTTTTAAAACCTGGGGTTTCATTTTTAGAATGAAGCCTTGCTTTCCACCGTTAATATATATATAATCTAAATCGAAGATTGTCTTTTCAGCAGTGATTCTAAGCTGTTTTTTTATGCCGAAAGGGCTTGTTCCGCCAAATTGATAACCTGTTGCTTTCAAAGCCTTATCGATACTTGCTGGCTGAGCTGTTTTAATTTCAAGTTCACGGGCAAGATTTTTCATAGAAACTTCTTTATCGCCATGCATAAGAATAATAAACGGATCTTTTTCACCGCCATCAATGACTAATGTTTTTATAACAGCATGTTCTTCTACAGAAAGCTCTGAAGCAGTTTGAGCTGTGCCGCCTTTTTCCTCGTATTCATATTGAAAAGGAGTGTAATCAGCTTTTTTTTGTTTGAGCATTCTGATTGCAGGAGTTACAGGAAATTTATCTTTTGCCATTATTCAAATATCCTTTTTCTATTCTTTACAAAATCATACGCCATCTCTATAGCTTCCAAAGTGCTTCTGTGGTCAGCGATATCTTTTCCTGCAATAGCAAAAGCAGTACCGTGGTCCGGCGAAGTTCTAACTATAGGTAGTCCTGCGGTAACGTTCACACCTGCACCATTTGCTACCATTTTAAGTGGAATAAGACCTTGGTCATGATACATAGCAAGTATGCCGTCATAGTTTTTATAAGCACCATGAGCAAAAAAACCGTCAGACGGGAAAGTTCCCTCTGCTGATAATCCATTTTCATTCATCTGCTTGATAGCAGGCTCGATAATATCTACTTCTTCATTGCCGATGTTACCGTTTTCACCGGCATGAGGATTAAGTCCCAGCAAAGCTATTTTTGGATTATCTATACCATAATCATGAATCAACGTATAATTGAATATTGTAGCAAGCTCCAATAAGCTATCTATACTGATAGATTCAGGCACTTTAGTAATAGGAATATGAACGGTAGCCAGTGCTACTCTCATGTTTCGAGTACATAGTATCATTAGCGGTTTTTCAACATTGCATCCTGCAGCTAACATCTCAGTATGTCCGGGGTATTTCCAACCTGCCTTGTATAAACTTTCCTTAGAAACAGGCAAAGTAAGCATTGCATCAAAAGTTTTATTGATAGTTTCCTGCAAAGCATATTCAACAGCAGCGGCAGAGAGTTTGCCCGCAGATAGAGTAATTTTGCTGAATTCTATAGGGGAATCTACTCCCACATTAATAACTCGAATATACTTGTCATTAACATAAAAGCCTTCTTTATCAAACTTCAAAAGATATCCCATCTTATAAATATAATTTGAAATCGTAGTCAAATTACCTGCAAGAAAGAAATCTATCTTATTTAAATAGTCCTGACTTAACTCTTTCACTGCTTTTATGAATATTTCAATCCCTATTCCATTTGGATCACCAAGAGAAATAACCAGTTTCATATTATTATCTTCTTATAGTTTATCTTTACTTGTCTTAGAAAAGGCAATCTCAGACTTCCAAAAAACATATTTTAATATGATCTCTTCATTCTATAATGCCGGTTAGCATTCAGCAGTAAACCTACCATTGCCATATTTATAATTAACGCAGTACCTCCCTGACTCATAAAAGGCAGAGGTATCCCCATCACAGGCATAATTCCGATTGCCATGCCTATGTTGATAGTAATATGGTAAAAAAGCACAGTAGCAACCCCTATGGAGGCTATAGAGTAGAATTTACTGTCAGTGTCGTAAGCGATTTTAATCGCTCTCAGTATTAGAGCTACATAAAGCAATATGGCCAACGCACCACCTATAAAGCCAAATTCCTCATTCGGCACAGAAAAAATAAAATCCGTCCATTGCATAGGGATATATCGCAGCTGAGTTTGAGTCCCTTGCAAATATCCTTTGCCCGTAAGTCCGCCACTACCTACCGCAAGAATAGACTGCAAAACGTTATAACCTGAACCTCGAGGGTCAGCATCCGGTTTGATAAATGTATCTATCCTTTTTTTCTGGTGTGGCTCAAGTACTTCATAAAAATGTTGCCCATAGTAGCCAACAGCAAAGAAAAAAGTAATAGCTAGTATTGTCCAATAAAATTTTCTCCTAAAAAAGAGTATACCTGCGGACATGATACTTGTTCCGATATAATAGGTCATTGGAGAAATCCAAGACATAATCATAATAAACGGTATACAAAACAAGGTATAAAGAATAAAGGCATCAAACCCACCCCAAAAGACTACTCCTACAAACAACACAACTAATACCGTAGCTGAACCAAAATCAGGTTGTGCCATAATCATTCCGACCGGTATTAGCATAAGTAAAAACGTAATCCCCAAATCCCTAAAAGACTGAATATCAGTACCTTTGAGAGAAAGGTGCTTTGCGAGCACCAGTATCAAACCAAACTTTGCAATCTCCGAAGGCTGCAAGGAGAATCCGGCAAGTCGAATCCAACCTTTAGTACCATGACTCGAATAACCAATAAACGGCAAGGATGCCAACAGAAGAATAGCCAAGCCAAATATAAGATACGAAGATGACTTTAGCCATGTCTCAGGTAAAAAAGCTATAGCAAGCATCACTACAAATCCCAGCCCGGCATAAATAAGTTGCTTATCAAAAAAGCTACTCATTGACGAATCGTAAGTAGCTGAATAGATACAGATCAGGCCATATATAATCAACGAAGTGGAAATAAAAAAAGTCGCCCAATCAAAGAAGCTCTGGTTGGATTTATCTAATAGGAATATATTTTCTTTTGCCATTTATCTATTCTAATAGAGTGAATCAAACATATTAGCAAATATACTTATTATTTGTATCTAAGAAAAGATATAGAAAGAAAATTGATTGATTTGATGGCTGGGTTTATATACAGCATGTGATTCTAAAAACGGGCTAGTACATTTCAAAAATATATGATAAAGTATATAAATAACGGGCAGTATTGCTACCACCCGTATTATGGAGGATCAGGGACATATTGCCCTGACTGTCTGTCACCTGCCTAGATGATTGACACTTTTATATTACATCGACTACTCACTCAAAAAACATTAGCTATTATCTTTTTAGCTGATTGATTTCCTGCAGTAGCTGATCACTTACTGAAATAGTACGCGATGCTGCCTCAAATGCACGTTGAGTAGAGATCATATCTGTAAATTCTTCTGTCATATCTACATTGGACTGCTCTAAAGATTGACCAGCTACCATTGTAGATGAAAATGTTTCAGTTGCTGTGCCGATTACAGGCATGCCACTATTTGATGAAGGTTGGTAAAAGTTATTACCGGTTCTAACTAAGCCGTCTTCGTTAGTAAACTTTGCTACTACTACCTGACCAAGCACTTCTGCCTGCCCGTTAGAGAAACTACCGACAATCCTGCCATCAGCCTGCACACTCAACCCTAACAATGAGCCGGGTTTATATCCATCCTGAGTTGAAGCTGTTGCAGAATCTGCCTGAGCAAACTGAGTTAGCCCTTGCAATAAATTACTAGTGTCAGCAAGCTTTATAGTTATATCTTTAGGTGTGCCGGTGTCAAACACATTACTGCCTACAGCAGTATTTAAGTCTGCCGCAGTCATGTTAAGTTCCAATGGAGTACTTAGAGATCCATCAGCATTAAATGTAATAGTAGATGAGTCAAGGGCAATATCACTGCCATCCACCTTAGCTGTTACGCCATATTCATTTTCTGTTGCACTTTTAGTAAAAGTAAGACTAACACTATGCGAACCACCGTTATTATCTAAAATATCTATACTGGTAGTTCTTACATTTCCCTCGTCAGCTTCAGAATTTAAATTACCTTTTAAAGTAACAATTTCTGTCTGCTTAGGAGCTGAAACTACATCCGGTGAAACTGTCAGATTTGATACCGAAGCATCCAAAATATTAGCACCTTCAGATGTCTTATTAGTTCTGCCATTCGCATCCACAGAGACATTATATCCCTGTAGGTATGCACCTGTACCGCTATCCACAAGATTTCCTAATTTATCTTGTGTGACAGCACCTGCACGAGAGTAAAAGTCTTGACCATTAAGATTATATACAAAAAAGCCTCCACCCTGAAGCGCCATATCTAATGGTCTACTGGTAGATTCTATAACCCCTTGGCCCATGTTTTGCTGGATTGAGCTTAACTTAACACCTAGACCATACTGAAGCGGATTGACACCACCTGCAGCGGATGTTCCGGTATCTCCGGGCCCTCTGCCATAGCTATAAACCTGATTAAACTCTTCTGCAAAATTAGCAGAATTTGACTTATAAGCTACAGTATTTGCATTTGCTAAGTTATTCGAAATTACATCAAATCCTTTTTGCTGGGTTTTTAATGAACTCGCTCCAATAGACAGCGATCTTATTAAGCCCATATCAACCTCCTTGTTGATTTATATCGAAAAAGCCTTTCAGTCAGTCATGGCTTTTCGAGCATCTCGCCTTTCACTTAGGCTAAGTCCTGCTCGCTCTTAGGCTATTACAGCCGAGTCAATATTAGTAAAAACATTTTCTCGCATCTGAGAGCTGTCAAAAACGGTAACGATTGTTTTGGATGGCACATTGACAATAAATGATTTGTCCTGCATCATTACTAAAGAATCTTTACCGCCTTTAGCAGCTAACTTATCGATTGCTGATTCCAGTTGTTCCATCTCAGTCGGCGATAAATTAATTTCTCGACTAACCATACGCGATTGCGCATGCGAAGAGAAATTAACCTTTTCCAGCTCTTTACTAAATATATCGTAAAAATCTGTACTTTTTCCATCTGAAACTTTTCCCGGTTGCACCGGAGTTTTAAGAGAACGAACACCGCCTGCCGGAACAAACGGCAATCTGACGCCTTCAATATCCATCATCGACGCCTCCTACATTTAGAATAATTAGCTTGAAGTAACCGCTGATATATCTCCGAGTGGTATTTCCATACCATTAATAACCAGCACAGTCCCTTCAGTTTTAAAACGAACTGCTTCAATTTTTCCGTTAACAAAAGTTTCGGTCGATATTTTTTTACCGTCTCCATCTGCCACATTTGCTTCAAAACTATACATACCTTCATCTGCGATGTTTCCATCAGAATCGGTACCGTCCCACTCAATAGTATTGTCCCCGGTGCGCAGCATAGTGCTGTCCAAATCAAGAGTTTTGATAAGGCTACCGTTTTCATTATATATTGAAATAGATCCGGATGAAGCGGAGTAAGGCAATGTATAGCCAAGCTGTGCGGAACTTTCACCATCAAAGGATATACCATCAGTATAAGCCTTGGCGCTTTTTCCTATCATGCCAGGCAAAGCAGTGTTGGACATCGTTTGCGTCAGCAAAAGATTTACCTGCGACTGTTCTTCCATAATCGAGCGTATATCAGTGAGCATCTCCAATTGAGAGAATTGCGCCAACTGAGAGGCAAACTCTTGGTTGTCGTATGGTTTCAACGGGTTTTGTGCTTTAAGCTGATACGTGAGTAGCTTCAAAAATTCATCTTTACTAACATCGCTACCGCTGTTAGCTGATGAACTACTCTGCGAGCTATATGCACTTGAAGTAGTTCCGGTTACTCCCTGAGTCATTTGCAACCTCCATGTTGAAAGGGTTAAATGTACTGCTCTATTATACCATTACTATTGCTGATTTTAAGCTCTTCCTGAGTTTCATCAGCTGACAGTTGGGTAAAAGAGCGCACGAATTCTTTTCGCGCTTCCATTTCGTCCTGTTTTTCTTTTGAATAACCAAAGCTGTTAAAAGCATTTTCTCCATCCTCGTAGAGAGCAAACTCAATATTATCAGCTATTAGACCTGACTTTTCGAGTTTTTGCCTGAGCTCTGCTATTTGGGCTTCTAACTTATCAATCACTTCACGCGATTGAGCTTTAATTTTCAACTTCACTACCCCATCAGTTGAGCTAATATCTACAAATACAGTGCCAAGAGATTCCGGACGAAGTACCATCTTAGCAGTTGCATTGGTAGAATTGGGAACATTTTTGACCAAAGATGTCAGCTTGGAAGCAAACTCTTTTATCTGAGTTCTTATAACTTTATCTAATTTAAGGCTGTTAGCTTTCTCTAATACTTTTTGTCCGTTAAATTCAAAATTGAATCCTTGCATATCAGAAAAGCCGGAGCCAGAGTTATTCATGATTTCTTTTATCTGTTCAAATGATTTACCATCAAAAAGATCCTTTATACCTGCACTTTTTAGTACATTATCAGACATACTATCAATATTAGCCGCACTATTATTAGCCATAAACATATTCTGCATATCATTCATTAGCGTTGAAGTATCATTTTTGACAGATACTTTGATATTAGTATTTTCAAACTTTTTTACAAAGTCCATTTGATCTTGGATTGTATGTTTATCTACAGCTGGCTGAGTAGTCGTTGCCGAATCAGACTTAAAGCTAAGACTCGTGCTGGATTTAATCTGTAAGGACTCAGATTTTTCAATCTTTTTTGAATCTATCATTGATATTTCTTTTGAATCTATCTTTGATGTTTCCTTGGAATCTATCTTTGATATTTCCTTGGAATCTATCTTTGATGTTTCTTTGAAATCTATCTTTGATGTTTCCTTGGAATCTATCTTTGATGTTTCCTTGGAATCTATCTTTGATGTTTCCTTGGAATCTATCTTTGATGTTTCTTTGGAATCAGATTTTTTTTCTTTAGAGTCTTCTACTTTTACATCTTTAGAATTCTCAGTAGTTTCTTCTGTTGTGTTTGGGTTATTATCAGCCGATATGCTTTTATTATCCACCTTTTTAGACTGTTCTTTCTCAGACGTATTGGTGTTCCTACTTATATCTTTATCTTCAGTGTTAGCTGATTTGCTCGAAGTTGATTCTTTTTCGGTTTGTATATTATTCAAAACCTGACTAAAAACCGACTCCATGCTGGCTAAAGCCATAGCGGCATCTTCAGCATATCGATTTTCAGAAGTTTTACTAATATTGTTTCTGTTGTTATTTTCAGTGGAGATTTTCATGGTGCGTCCTTGCACATAAATCTACATTCCTAATTAATTGTCACTGCCCAATAGCAATATTGCAGCAGCACTCTCAGGAGTCATAGATTCAAGAACCTTGCCAGCTTTTTTCTTTTGCATTAGCTTGAGGATGATTGCAGCGTCACGTTCGTCGATCTGTTCTAAAATTTTTGCAACATCTGCCGGATTGGTAGCATCATACATTTTTGCAAACACTTTGAAATTTTCCGTTTCGGAAGAGTCTGCTTTTGCTACAAGATAATCCTGAAGATTATCAATTTTATTTTGCTTAAGCAATATCTTAATAGAATCTTTTTTAATTTTTTTAGCCAGTTTAGTCAAAGAGTCAGTCAAACTTGATTTGGCTAATTTGGTACTGTCTAAATATTTATGCACAGACTGTATCGAATCGTTATAATGTTTACTAATTTCCAGCAATTTTTTAATAGAATCTTGTAGCTTTTTATTGGACTTAGCAAGAGAATCTTTGCTGTGCACTACTCGGTTTTTAGCTATAAGTTCATCTTCCATCTGCTTAAACTGATTTTCTGTGATTTCTACAGTCTTTACACTTTCTACAGGCTTAGGAGGTGGCGGTAGATTGACCACTTTAGTAGTATCCACCGGGTGAGGAGGTAATCCCATAATAGTAGGATCCCAAGTGTAAACCCCTATTACAGCCAATACTGAAATGGTTAAAGAAACGCTCACTCCAATAATAATCATAGCGGCCTTTTTTATATTCATTTCCATTATCGGTCTCCGTCTCGCCTTGTGCCACGAAGTATTGATATTTCATCCATAAATGCATTGTCTTCTTTTAGCACTTCCTGAGAATGATTATGTTCTTTTTTTTCTCTAAGCTTTGTTAGCACTTTTTCTTCCTGCATAGCTTTATTCAGCTGCATTCTGCGTATATTTTCTATCTCTTTGAGTTTTTCTATCTCTTTATGTAATTTTTCTATTTGTGAGCGTATAAATGTATTATGATATGCAGCGGCCTGCATCTGTAAAACATTACCGGACTGCTTACCTGTTTGTAACATATCTGCTAAATATGCAAGATTTTTTATATGTTCATCTTCTTTCAAATAAAGCATATGGCTTACTTCGCTGAGCATCTCTTTAGCACGCTCAACTTTGTGGCTCTTCAGTTTAAGAAGAGGGTCCAATCTGAATTTGAATTTTTTAGCCATTTGGTTTTTTAGAAGTAAGAAAATTTTAAATTGAGTCCAAAAATATCTATCAAACTATCGTTTGCAACAGCTTAACCGACAACACAATTATAATTTGTTGAGCTACTGCCATCTATTTCAAGGCTAAAGCTTTTAACTCATCAATAGTATCGGTCAATGTATACGATTCATTAACATCCTGAGTCAAAAAGCTATTCATTTGATCAATCATTTGAATGGATTTATCAATCCTCGGATTACTGCCTCGCTGATAAGCCCCCACACTTATCAAATCTTCTGCCTCTGTGTAAGTAGCAAGCAGAGACTGTATCTTTTGTGCAGCTTGCAGGTGCTCTTTATCTGATATATCATTTTTAACACGACTTATACTGTCAAGCACACTAATAGCAGGGTAATGCCCTGCAGATGCTAATTTACGAGAAAGCACAATGTGACCATCTAAAATACCTCTTGCGGTATCTGCTATTGGTTCGTTCATGTCATCCCCCTCTACTAAAACAGTATATAGAGCTGTGATTGATCCTTTCTCAGATGTTCCTGCTCTTTCCATAGTATTTTGCATCAAACTAAATACCGAAGGCGTATAACCTTTGGTAGTAGGTGGCTCTCCTATAGTCAGCCCCACTTCTCGTTGTGCCATCGCAAGTCTTGTAGCAGAATCCATCATCAGCATTACATCTAAATCTTTATCTCTGTAATACTCAGCAATACTTGTAGCTACCAATGCCGCTTTTACTCTTACCAGAGGAGGTGCATCACTTGTGGCAACTACCACTACAGATCGCTCTAAACCTTCTTTACCCAAATCTTTTTCAATAAACTCCCTGACCTCTCTACCACGCTCACCAATTAGGGCAATTACATTGATATCTGCCGATGTTTGACGAGCAATCATTCCTAACAAAGTCGATTTACCAACACCTGAACCGGCAAAAATACCTAACCTTTGACCTTTACCCATAGTCAGCAAACCGTCTATGGCTTTAATACCGGTAGAAATAGGTTCAACTATTCTCTTTCGAAGCAAAGGATTGGGCGGAAGCGCGTAAATTGATCTTTTTTCTGAAGTAAATATATGGCCTTTGCCATCCATAGGCTCACCAAGTCCATCTAAGACTCTGCCTAAATAGCGGTCACCAACTCCAACTTTCAATGTTTCTCCGGTAGCAACTATTTCCATGCCCGGTGTAATATCTTGCAAGCTACCTAATACCATTGATAGTATTTTGTTGCTATCCTTGAACCCGACAATTTCAGATTTTGTTACAATGTTTCCTTCTTTATCTCTAAGGTGACACACCTGCCCTATCGGAGCTTTAGGTCCGTCACTTTCAAGCACCATACCAATAACCTTGTTAAGACGACCGGTCATTTCTAACGGTTGTACTTTTTTTACGGCTTCATTAAGTTTTGCTCTAAGTAAATCAGGATTTATCATAACTATATTTGCATTTTTAATTCGGGATCATTCATTATTTCGCGCATGGCTATTTTAATGCGCTCAATTTGTCTGGCAATTCGAGCATCAATAGTGCCGGCTGAAGTTTGAACTACGCAGCCACCCGGACTAATTCTATCATCCGATACATATTTTACGTTTTTATATTTTTCTTCGTCGCTGAACACTTTGCTTTTTATTTCTTTCAATATAAATACATCATCGCTATTCAGCCTAACCTCAAAGATATTTTCATCTTCTAAGTCACGAATTACTTTTTTAATCTGCTCGATAACAATATTGGGATTATTTGATATTTCATGCTCGAGTATATGCTCGGCAATCATAGTAGCTGTATCAAGAAGCACATTTTCAAATTTATGAACCTCATCTGTAAAAGATTGTCTCATGTTTTCAATTACAGCATCAATCCTTTGCATCCATGTCCTATAATCTTCGATTTCAGTTACAAAAACAGCTTCGCTTGCTTTCTGGCCATCAGAAAACCCTCTGTCATAAGCATTTTGAACTTCAGTCATAGCCACATCAAGTGAAACAGACTCTTCTTTTATGTTGCTTAGATTTATTTCAACCGGCTTATCATGATCATAAACAACAAAAGTTTCAGTAAAATGGGTATGCGGAACTCCCTTCTCTTCAGGAACTTCCTGTTCCGGCTCTATTACCGGTTCCGGCTCTAACTCTATTTCAGGAATGATTGGCTCTATATGTACGTATTCTGATTGAGTTTTCGCCTGCTTTGTTGCTTCTATCCGGCGCTTAAGCTCCTGCTCTCGTAATCTTTTTTTCTCTAATTCTTGCTCGATAATATCCTGAGATCGAATAATTTTGACTTTGGACTTCTTACGAGGCACTTTTACCACAATTTTGGTCATTTCTCTATCTCCCTTTTCGTCAGTTTAATAATAGAGATTATACAAAGATGTCCTCTTTACCTCTACCTCCGATAGCAATTTCGTCTTGATCTTCAAGCTCTTTAATAACATCAACTATTCGCATCTGTGCAGATTCAACTTCTTTAAGTTTGACAGGACCCATAAACTCAAGCTCTTCTTTAACAACCTGAGCGGCACGCTCTGACATATTTTTGAATATTTTTTCGCGTATTTTTTCTTCTGATACTTTGAGTGCAAGTGCAAGGTCTCGCTTGTCCACATCGCGTAAGATGCGCTGTATGCCTTTGTCGTCGATAAGAATAATATCTTCGAAAAGGAACATCATTCGCTTAATTTCAATAGCCATATTATAATCTTTTTCTTCGATGCTTTCTAGCATTTGCTTAGCAGTAGCGTTATTACTCTTATTGAGGATATTAGCCACCAGCTGTGCACCACCTGCGGTAGCAAGATTTTGAGCTAATGTTGATTCTGCTATTTGATCCACAACGTGCTCTATTTCTGAGACCAATTGAGGCGAAACTTTACCGAGGATAGCTATACGGTGAATAGTCTCAGACCTGACATCCTCTTTAAATTCGTTCAATACTTCTGCAGCCTGATCCGGAGTTAAGTGAGATAGTATAAGTGCAATAGTTTGCGGATGCTCTTTGGATAAAAAGTTAGCTAACTGTGACGGATCTGATTTTTTCAAGATATTAAACCCACGAACAGTAGTCAGCACTCTGATTTTTTCAATTATTTCTCTTGCCTGCTCTAATCCATAACTTTTTTCAAGTAAAACCTGAGCATACTCGATACCACCCTCTATCATATAACTGGATGCAGTCATCAATTGATAGAACTCGTCGATAACATCTTCCACAATGATGGGTGGTAAATCGCGCAAGTTTGTAATCTCTACCGCAATCTGCTCTACTTCTTTCATATCCAGCTCTTGGAAAACTTTTGCAGCTACGTCAACATCCATTGACATAAGTAAGACTGCAGCCTTTTGCCTTCCTGAAAGCTCTTGTATGGTTTTAAATTTTGCCATTACTATTTTGCCTCAATTAAACTCACGATCCTCTCTTTATTTACACGAAATAAAGCCATTACTATTAGTAGTTTCTCAAATCTAAATCTTGTGAAAGCATCAATCTAATCAATTTTACACCTTCCTCTGTCTCTTCATCAAGGAAGGATTCTACTTTTTGTTTTATTTCTATCTTCATTAACGCTTCTTCTGTCAGTTCAGGTGCATCAGCATTCTCTAGTGAAGCTCTTGCCCTTGCAGCAAGTGACTCAGAGTCGATAGCATCACTTTCATCCAGTTCCATCTCTTCTTCTTTTTCTTTGACTAACTTTTCACCTTCCAAAAGCAACTGCTCCGGCAGTTCCGCCGGTAAAAGCATCATTTCATCTTCATCAAGGTCAAGCTCTTCGAAGAATTCTTCTTCTTCGTCTACATCATCGTCGTCGGCGTCATCATCATCCATTTCCAGCTCTTCCAAGCCCATAGTGACCTCTGCAGGCAATGAAAGCGCTATCCTCATTCTTTCTTTTATAAGTTTAGATCTCAATACTCTCCAGAATATTATCATTGTTAGAAGTATAGCTATACCCAACAAGATTAATTTCTGATTCTCTTCTATTTTCCACCAAGGCATCTCCTGTACAATTTCAAGAGCATCTTCTTCCCAACTGGTATCAAATGGAATATTGAGTACTGAAATTTTATCTCCTCTTTCAGGTGCAAATCCGATAGCATTTTGTACCAAGTCGCGAAACTGTTGCATTTCTTCTTCTTCCCTAGGCACATACTTCATCTCTTTAATGCCTTCATCCGTGGTAATCACTTCATGAGTACCATTAATCATCACTGCTACAGATAATCTTGAAATATTGCCAACACTATTTACTATGTGCTCTACAGATTTTGAAATTTCATAATTCTGGATATTATTCGCCTGATCTTTTGACATATTAACTGCAGGATAGCTTAGCGAATCCGAAGAAGCACTCTTTTCTACAATGCTTTGCTCACTTCTTACTACCTGCTTGTCAGGGTCATAGTCAGTTACTGTCTTTTCTATACTTGTAAAGTCCAAAGCTGCATTTACTTCAACGCTGGAGTTCCCTGTGCCGATCACATTATCTAACATAGATTGCACTTTACTTGTCAAATGCTGTTCTACGCGTCTTTGCTGTTCGTGCTGCAACGCAGTCCTACCAGCCAGAGTTGATTCGTCGAAAGGGGACTCAGATAGTAATTTGCCCCGCTGATCCACAACGCTTACGTCTTCTACTTTCATTCCTTCTATACTAGAAGCAACCAGGTTTTGTATACCTTCTATATTTAGTTTATTACTACTGCGAGGCGAATTCAAATGTAAAGTAACAGAAGCAGTCGGTGGTCTCTGATCTTTTTTGAATAAAGCCCTATCAGGAATAACGATATGCACGCGCACGCGCTTTACCTCTTCAAGAGAAGTAATCGTGCGAGCAAGCTCCCCTTCCAAAGCTCTTTTATGATTTAACTTCTGCACAAACTCAGACATACCCAGGTTAGTTTTGTCAAACAATTCATAGCCTACCACGCCGGATTCGGGTAGCCCTTGCCCTGCTAAAGTTATTCTTGTATCATATATTTTAGTTTTGTCTACTAAGATGGAAGTTCCATTCTCAGTAAGTTGGTAAGGAATATTCGAGGTTTTAAGATAATCTATAATTTTTGAGGCTTCGGCAGGATTTAGAGATTTATAAAGTATCCCCATTTCGACCTGCTCATCGTTCAAAGACAAAGCAAAATAAGCACCAACCAGAACTAATACGCCGGCAACTGCTCCAAAAAGCCACTTTTGAATAGTAGATAAACTGGAGAAGAAATTCTTTGATTGCTCTATAACTTTATTTTCTGCCATTATACTTGCTCTTTAGGTACTACAAACAAGAAAAACTTAGACCTGCATACGCATTACTTCACGGTACAAGTCCATACCTTTGTTTCGCAACTCAAGCAGCAATTCAAAACTTGTTTTTGCTTTTTGAGCAGAAATCATAACATCATGTAGGTCTACAGGTTCGCCTTTGATTAGCTTTTCTTTTTGATCTGCCGCATCTACCTGCAAGGAATTGACATCATCTACTAATTCAGACAATGTATCTTTGAATGTGACGCCATCGTGCGTTGGTAAATCCATTTCACGAGTTCGTTGCTGTACGATTGGTAAATACTGCTTGCCAGCAGCCAGTTCATTTACTACCATGACGATTCCTTTCGTTATTGAGATTTGGCTTCCTTGCCTAAAACTACACTTTTTTTATTAGTAGAATTAAAGTCTAAATTCTACCGTCAACTATCATACCTTTATTCAAGTTTGGAGCCGTTACTTTACCATTTTTATTAAAAATAACGTGTTTGTCTATTTGCTCCGAACTCTCAGGAAACATTGTTTTAAAAAACTCTCTTTCCTTTTGTGATATTAAGTCTTTTGCCTGGTAGGAGTCTCCTTTTGCACTTTGCGTTTCCGGAACTGCTTCCGGCTGCTTAGCTTTAGCAACTCCCCCACCTACTCTATTGGCATTCAGCCCATGAGTATAGGCACTATTTATGTAAGATTCTACAGTCGATACCTTCATACTTACCCCGGTTATAAATTATAACCCCCCACTATATTTCCAAAGAGTACTTTGCTATATTTTTAGTCGCATCCACTACACCTGTGTTAGCTTCAAAGCCTCTTTGGGCTGTAATCATTTCTACCATTTCAGTGACAACGTTTATATTAGGCATTCTAACATATCCGTTATCATCTGCATGAGGATGACTTGGATTGTATACAAGTCTTGCCGGAGAGTTGTCCCTTGCTACTGCTGCTTTTAGCACGTCATAATTAGGCGGATAGGTTCCCGGTTTTGCATTCGAAGCGTGCGTAGAGTCAGACTGCTTTAAAGCTATTTGATTTTGCACTTCATCTTCAAATGGACTATCAGGGATTGCCCTTACGACAACAACTTCTCTTTGATACGGCTTCCCGTCTTCTCCTACAGTCGTATTAGCATTTGCAATATTCTTTGCTACAGAGCTTAAACGCATCCTCTGCACGCTCATGCCCTGACCACTAATATTAAACGACGAAAATATATTCTCAGGCATAATATCACCTAATATGTAACTAAATAATCAAATATACAATCAGTAGAAACACTTATTCTTTAGTTCCGAAAATTGAGGATGACATACCACGGAAAAATTTATTTACCATCATTGAGCCAAATCTAAATCGAATTTGGTTTTCAGCCATTTTTGACATTTCGCGGTCAATATTGACATGAGTCTCACCGGAAAAATATATTTCCGGCTTTGGTACCGGCGCATTTTGCACTTCACCCTCTACGTCTACGTAATCAACTTTACCCAATGGTATAGAGCTTCCCTCTGTCTGAGTACCTTTAAGTACAACTTCCTGATTTTGGAAAAACTCTTCGAATTTCACATTCTCAGGTCTGTAATGAGGCGAATTGACATTAGCTACGTTTTTCGCAGTGGTTCTGTTTCTTAAAGAATAGGCATCTAAAGCTCTATTCATAAGAGGCAGTTTATCCTTGAACAAATGATTTCTAAATACCACGGCTTCACCTTTTTGTATTATTATCTAAAATCATCTATTCAAAATAAGTGCCAAAGACTAAACACGCTATATTCGCTAAATTTCGAGTGTTTTAATTTTGATATTTGCTTATTATACCTACATAAGTGGCTAATATTAAAAACTGGCTCTTTTTCGCCATTCAATCTAAAGCTGCAGTGCTCCTTTTATGGATTCTACTGCAAAATTGATTTTGTCTGAAAGAGCTATGCTTTCTGCTGAGAGCTTCGTATCAATCAATTCCTGTGCCGAAAAATCGATTATCTCGAAATGCACACTTTTTGTCTGTATTTTATTAGTAATATCTGCTAAATTATAATTTCCGATAAGCAATACAAGCTCACAGTCTGTTTTACTACAAATGTCTGCTATTACTTTGATAGATTTAGTAGTTGCACCAAACGATATTTTAACATTGCAATTTGACAAAAGAACACCAGCAGCTATCAATATATTTCTGTATATATTCTTTTCGCAAATTAGAAGTACTTGAGGGTAGTACTCTTTGCTGTATGCAGATTTAATAATTTGAGAAAGGAAAGTCGTTGCTTCAAAATCTAAAAATGACTTTTCTGCAGATGTGAAATGGCTTTTTCGAATAAGCGGCAGGATAAAGTCTAATATTAATCTCTCTCGACTAAGTTCAAGCCTCATATTATATAACTTCTTCTCTAAGGATGCAGAGTCGAAGACTTTAATCATATTGCTTGCTTCTCTTATATCTTTTGAAAGTGGTTCTATATCTAAATTTTCATATTCTTGGATTTTATACTGCAATTCCTCGTTTGTGCAATGAGCAACAGTTCTTATGTCAAAACTCAAATCTATTGCAATCGCAAAAATCTTTAACCTCTCAATATCTTTTTTATCATAATACAAGCTACCACGAGCGTCTCTATTCGACAAAACAATAGAATAACGAACTTCCAAAGCTCGAACCATACGTTTGCTCAAACCACACTGAGCCGCAGTTTCCTGAAGAGAAAATTTCATACTCTAAAATCAAACAGTACTAAAAATAACACTATATAAAAAAACAAGCTGCACACAAAGTAGTGTACAGCTTCGCTAAGGAAATATATTATCAGCTACTTATAATACTACTTTGCCTCTGACCATAATCATCTCGCCATCCAAGTATAAATCAGGTTTTTTAACCAAACCGTCTATATGGACATGGACGTTATTAGTACCGCCCATTGAGATATTATTACCAAAAGCAATATGTATAGTACCTATAGCTTTTTCATCTTCTAAAATTTGTCCTGTAATTTTGGCTTTCGGATTAGTTCCGATACCAAACTCAGCTACCCATTTACCTTTTTCACCATGCTTATCTAGCATTTTTTCAAGTAGTATAGCTTCCTTACCGCCTTCAAATGAAACAGCAATACCATCTTTTATAGTTACCTTTACAGGTTCTTCTAACTTTCCTATGCCTGCGATAGAACCATCAAACACTACTACACCGTTAGATTTGCCTTCCTGAGGTGCGCAAAACACTTCTCCTGAAGGTAAATTACCGGAGGCACCAATTTTTTTCAAGACACCTGTGCTTGGAATAATATTCATACCTTTTACAGGTAAAGTTATATCCGTACCTAACTTAGAAACTACTCTAACTTCTTTTGTTCTTTCCAGTAATTTGGTAAGATGATTGGTAAGAGTAACAATCTCTTCAGCATCAGCACTTAAGCAACGAGTCATAATATCTTTAGTTATGCCCGGCATAGTTGCTACCCTGACTCCTAATTTAGAAGCATTCCTGCGTGCATCAGTGTGAGTAAGTGACTTAGTGGTAGGGCAAACTACAACATCTACTGTTTTCATTAGCTCTGCGATTTGATCCGGAGGTTCCTGCCCATTTTCTTCGCGAGGCTTCATCTGTAACAAAAAGCTCTCTTTGCATAATTCCTTACCGGCTTCATATAGTGCTGAGCCAACTTCGTATGTGTTTTCATCCGCTACAACAAGCAAAGTCTCATCTTCATAAAGACCAAGATAATCCTTAAGAGCTGTACGGGCTGCTTTAATTAATCTAGTATTTGCCGCCATTTTTCTCGAAATATATAATTTACATAACAATTTGCATAATCTTAAAACAGCAATTAACTTAAATAATCCGGTATTTGCTTTAAACAAAACGAATATTAGTCGCTGTTAATTTTCAGGGATTTGTAATAGGAGCGTTGTGTCGATTTTTAAATTATGGATATATACGAAAGTATCCAAAAAAAATTTGAGTAAAACTCGTTCATTTATCAGGTAAATAAAAGTATTCTACTCAATGTTTTTAATTTTTCAATGATGATTTTTACTCTTTATCCTTTCTCAAAAACTGATTTTTACTAATAAATACAACCTCCAAGAATGCACAAATCTAGTACATATATCATATATATTTAGTTTTTTTACGTTGAAGACTTAAAACCTTTGGAATTTCGCAAATATAATTCTAAGTTTGTTAGTTATCTACCAAAATAATTAATTTAAGTTTAACTTATATTTAAAGTGCTATGGAACAAATTACAAACTCGCTAAGAGAATCAAAAGCGGCTCGTTGGGGTGCGCTTGGTGTAGTTTCTTTTACTATGCTTACTGGGTATTACATTAACTATGTAATTTCTCCCCTAAAACCATTACTTGAAGAATATATGCATTGGACTAGCCAAGATTTCGGTCTATGGAACAGTGCTTATGGTTGGTTCAACGTATTTTTCTTAATGTTGATTTTTGGTGGTATCATCCTAGATAAAATGGGTGTTCGATTTACCGGCGTTGGCGCAGCTGCTACGATGTTAGTAGGTACTGCTTTTCAATATGCTGCAATCGAAGGTTTGGTGCCTATTGACGGAGAAATCTTCGGCGTTAAAGCTCAAATAGCAATAGGTGCTGTCGGTTTTGCCATCTTTGGCGTTGGTGTCGAAGTCGCCGGTATAACAGTCTCGAAAGTTATAGTCAAGTGGTTTAAAGGTAAGGAATTAGCACTTGCAATGGGTCTAGAGATGGCTACTGCCCGTATGGGTACTGCTCTTGCGCTGGCTGTTCCTGTTCCAATAGCAACTGCATTAGGTACAGATACTATGCCTGCTTTATCAGCTCCAATTATGTTAGGTCTTGGACTTTTGGTTGCTGGACTTGTTGCTTTTATCTGGTACACTTCTATGGATAGAAAACTGGAAAAATCCGAAGGTATCACTGATGAAATAAGCGAAGAAGACCAATTTAAAGTTAGCGATATAGTCTTTATTATAAAAAATAAGGGCTTTTGGTTAGTAGCACTTCTTTGCGTGCTATTTTACTCAGGTATATTTCCATTTTTATATTACGCAGCCGATTTGATGACAAATAAATATGGCGTAGATCCATCATTTGCCGGAGCAATACCATCGATATTACCTTTTGGTACTATTATTTTGACTCCGTTTTTTGGTAATATCTACGATAGAAAAGGTAAAGGTGCGACAATCATGCTATTAGGATCTTTCTTGTTGCTTATTATTCACCTTTTCTTTGCAATTCCTGCATTTGACTCAGTTGCAGTGGCTGTATTGCTTATCATATTGCTTGGTATTACTTTTTCTTTAGTACCGTCTGCAATGTGGCCTTCAGTACCTAAAATCATCCCTGAAAAACAATTAGGCTCTGCCTATGCTCTTATCTTTTGGGTTCAAAACTGGGGACTAATGGGTATGCCTCTATTGATTGGCTGGGTTCTTGATGCACATTGTAAAGTCAACGCTGCTGATGGCACATTTAGCCATTATGATTACACGGTTCCTATGTTAATCTTTGCAGCAACCGGTTTTTTAGCAATTATTGTTGCTCTTATGCTTAAAGCTGAAGACAAGAAAAAAGGTTATGGCCTTGAACTTCCAAATATGGAAAGCTAATTTATTTATGATGTATTATACAAAACCGCTTAATAGAACTTATTTCTACTAAGCGGTTTTGTATTTTCGCTACCTGCGCATCACGTAAACACCCTCATTTCTCTCTCAAAATACAAGCACTCCACTAAGCGTAAAACTCAAATATTATTGTTTATCTGCTTTGACTAAAGATTAAAATCATAATAATACTTTTTGTCATGAACTTTTTGAATAGTAAAGAGTAGACAAAAAACTAAGCAGGAGTTGTGTTTACTCTTTTGTTAGGTATTGCATATTTAGTAAATTGTTAGCTAGTATAAATTACAGCTTCTAAAATAGAAATAATATATGTTCCATAGACATTTGGTTTGATTTGATGAATCAAAAACTACTACACAGAATTTTCGGCATCTTGTCATTTATTTTGGCATTTGTCGTTTACACCATGACGGTACAACCTACCGTTCCGTTTTGGGATTGTGGCGAATTTTCTGCTTCTGCTGTTTGGCAGCAAGTACCACACCCTCCTGGAGCACCTTTGTTCCTTATGATTGGTAAGCTTTTTCACGTATTAATTCCATTTGGTGAGCAGGCGTGGCGAATCAATATGGTTTCTGTAGTTGCCAGTGCGCTTACGGTATGGCTGATTTACCTCATTACCGTGATGGTAATCAAGAACTTCCGCAAAGATAAAATAGAGTCTATTGCTGATGCTCTAGCTGTCTATGGTTCTGCATTTATAGGGGCAGCGGCGCTTACCTTTAGTGATACTTTTTGGTTTAACGCAGTCGAATCAGAAGTGTATGCTGCATCTTCACTTTTCGTAGCCGTGATTGTTTGGTTAATGATGAGATGGAATGAAGAAGCAGACAATCCAAAGCACGAAAGATATTTACTTTTGATATTTTATTTGATTGGTCTGTCCACAGGTGTCCACCTGCTATCTATTTTAGCTATATTTTCTATAGTTATGGTAGTTTACTTCAGGAAATACGAATACAGTCATAAATCTTTTATTATCATGGGTATATTTGCTGTTGTTACATTCTTTATCATATATCCGGGTATAGTAAAATGGTTGCCTTCATTATTGGCAGGCCACAGCGTTTCCAGAAATTTAGCCAGAGAGTACGCTACTAGCGATAGCCTTGGCTTGACTCTGCTTGCTATTGTTGGCATAGCTGCAGTAGCATATGGATTTATATACGGACGCAAAAAGAACATGCAAATCCTGCAGCTTATTAGTGCTGCATTCCTCTTGGTATTGCTTGGTTATACCACTTATACACAGATTCTGCTTCGTTCAAACGCGAACCCTCCAATGAATGAAAATGAACCTAAAGACTTCGCTAGTCTTTCTTCATATCTTGGACGTGAGCAGTATGGTGATGCACCTTTCTGGCCTCGTAGATACGAAGATAGAGATATGATGACTTATAGATATACTCAAAAAGAAGCAAATGGTGAGTTTACTTACGGACCTTGGTATCCGCCATCTAACAAAGAAGTAAGAAGAAACGACGGCACTAGTATATCTGTGCCCGAGTTCAAAAGAATAAATACTTCCGGTGAACTTGCCTACATGTGGAAATACCAAATTAATCACATGTACTTTAGGTATTTTGCTTGGAACTTTGTAGGAAAAGGCACTGATGTGCAAGATGGAGCTTATTATCTCTTTGGTAAAAACAAGAGCGAATCCATGCACTATGACTCGGGCTATGCCGACCAGTTCCCAATTGCTTTTTGGGGTCTGCCTTTCTTGCTTGGATTGATTGGCTTATTCTTCCACTTCAACGAAGATCGAAAAATGGCATTCTCATTCCTAATAATGTTCTTACTAATGGGTGTGCTTACTGCAATTGCCCAAAACCAGCAAGATCCACAGCCTCGCGAAAGAGATTACTTCTATGCAGGCTCCTTTATGGTATGGTGTATTTGGATTGGTCTTGGCTCCTACGGGATAATGAATCAACTCAAAAAAGCCTCAGGGAAAGCAAATCCTGCTGTAGTTTCTGTGGTGTTAATTATTGCATTTATAATCGCACCTCTTAACATGGCACAAGGCTGGAAAATTCACAGCCGTGCAGGAAACTATCTCCCATTTGATTACTCTTATAACATACTGCAAAGTACTGAGGAAAACGCAATCCTATTCACCAATGGTGACAATGATACTTTCCCTCTTTGGTTTATTCAAGATGTAACAGGTGTGAGAAGAGATGTCAGAGTAGTAAACCTTTCTTTAGGTAATACGCTTTGGTACCTCGATCAAGTTAAAAATAGAGAACCTTGGGGTGCAAAAAAAGTACCTTTAACATTTGCAGATGATTCTATTCAAGTTACAGATGATAATCCTAAAGCTTTGTCTTATGATTTCGGTGAAATAAGAAGCGTTACAATTCCTATCAAACCGGAAATATTAGCGAAATATACTGACAATCAGGATATTATAAATTCAGGACAATGGACTTTCCAATTTGAAGGTAAGCCATTTAGAGAAGTAGATGGAAAAATGATTCACTTGTTTAGAGTGCAGGATAAACTAATCTTAAACATTCTTCAACAAACAAGACTGGAACGCCCTGTGTATTTCTCTGCAACAGTTGGCCCTGATGCATTCTGTGGTTTAGAAAAATATTTCAGAACAGTAGGTATGGCTCATAAGATTTGCCCTGTAATCCAAAGGACGGGCGGCTCATCGGGCATTGATGCTGAGATTTTAGAAGCAAATCTACTCAATATTGATAATTCAGATGATTACAGCAAAACTCCAAAATATGGCTTCAAGTTGCGTAATTTAAATAATATGGATGTCTATTACGACGAAGTACACCGCCGCATTATGGGTACTTACAGACATTTATATCTGACTCTTGCAGATTACCATGTGCAACATGGCAATAGCAAAAAAGCAGCGGAAGTGTTAGATGTATTAAATGAAAATATATCTCTTAAGCAGTTCCCTATTCAACATGACATAGCGACAAGAATGGTTGATATCTATAAAGAAGCAGGCCAAACTGACAAAATAGCGCCGATTGCAGAAGCAGGTCTTAAATACGCAAATGCTCTGATTGACAATCCAAAACTAAGAGAAGACTTAACCTTTTATGAAGTAGTTCATTTTAGATATGGTCCTTATCAGGCTGCTATTGACTTGTACAAAGCATTAGGCGACTATGCGAATGCTAAAGGAGTTGTCGATAAATGGGTCGCTCAAATAGATGCTTTTAGAAACCAAAACTTTGGCGGCAACTCTTCTCAATATCAAAGAGAAATAGCTCAGCTCGAAGGCAATAAAGTACGAGCAGGCATGATTTCTTCTAAATTGATTATTAGTGAAGTTGAAATGCAGTCAGGAGCTCAAGCAGCTTTGGATACAGCTAACTCAATGATGCAAAGATATCAATCTTCACAAAACGGCATGATCTCCTACTTTGCAGGTAGCGAACTCAAGCCTGTTTTAGATGAATTAAATAAAAAAGTGAATCCTGAGGCAGCAACTGCTGACTCAACAGTTACAGCTCAAAATTAATTTGCTTTTTTCCAATAATAAAGCGGAACCTATTTGCATAGTGTTCCGCTTTTTTTTAAATTATTTGATTTTAAAACAGCGAATTTTATGACTCCAGATTTATCACTAATAATTCCGGCTTACAACGAAGAACAAAGGATCAAAAGCTCTTTGGATTATGCTCTCGAGTTCTTTGCTACTAAATCATTAAGCTACGAAATAATAGTGGTAGATGATGGCTCCTCTGATTCGACTGTTGAAATTGCCAACTCATTCGCTTCAGATATAATAAAAGTTATCAGACAACCCCAAAATATGGGCAAAGGCGCTGCTGTTACTCGTGGGATGCTTGAAGCTAAAGGTGAGATAAGAGTCTTTTCTGATGCTGATTTTTCGACACCTGTCAAAGAAATAGACAAAGTAATAACAGCAATGAGCATCGGTACAGAAGTATTTATCGGAAGCCGTGCACTTGATTATTCTATGATAAAAAAGCACCAGCCAGCCTATAGAGAGTTTATGGGCAAAACATTTAACAAACTAGTACAGCTATTTCTGATTAGTGGAATAAAAGATACCCAGTGTGGCTTCAAAGGATTTACAGCCAAGGCAGCTCAGGATATTTTTTCAAAGATGAAAATCAAAGGATTTGGTTTTGATCTTGAGATAATATATTTGGCTGACAAGCTGGGATTTGCAATTTCAGAAGTACCTGTGGAATGGTATAACGATGACAGAAGTACAGTCAATCCTATAAAAGATTCTATCACTATGTTTTTTGATATCTTCAAAGTAAAAAATCTACACAAAAACGATACTCTCTAATCATCTCCCTATGAATATAATTCATTTTTTACCTTGTATTTTAAAAAAGATTTGATAAGTTGCCTACTGCAATTACAAAATCTTGATTTATATACATATCCAAAATGCAGAGGACTGTTATGCTTAAAAGATACTGGGCTTTTCTTCTAATTGTGATTACATTCACAGCATGCTCTTCAGTGCCACAAGGCAAAAAGCACATGATGTGGGAAGTGCGTACTCCAAACTCAACTGTTTTCCTTGTTGGTTCTATCCACATAGCGGATAGTAGCTTATATCCTTTGGATAATATTTATTATGAGAAGCTAGACTCCTCCAAGATATTCGTTACAGAAGTAAATATGGACGATGTTGACCCTAGTTCAGTACTCAAATTAGTCCAACTTAGGAACGGAAAAACTCTAAAAGACATGGTACCTGCTGACATATACAAAATTTTGAGCGAAAGACTTGAAAAAATGGGATTGCCTGAGATGGTTTATAATACTTTTAAGCCCGGATATGCTTTGATGATGGCTCAAATAATGGGTGATAACGAAGAATCCAAAGACTTCTCTTCTATGGCTGAAGGAATTGATATGCACTTAGCAGCTCGCGCTTCGGATAAATCAAAAATAGGTCTGGAAGAGATAGGAACTCAAATGGCAATACTTGAGAAAGTAATTGATGTTGATCCTAAAAAAATGAGACAATATCTAAACGCAGAGCAAAATTCGGAAAATATGTCAGATTTGAAGAGTTTGATTGAAGCATGGAAAAATGCAGACACAGATAAAATAGTGAAAGTTATAGAAGAATCTGCTGAAATGGACGATGAATCAGAAAAGCTTATGAATGAATTACTACGCGATAGAAATATAAACATGGCAAATAAGATAAATTCTTACTTAGTAGATGGTGGTACTTTTTATGTTGTGGTCGGTGCCGGTCACTTATGTGGAGACAAATCCATCATAGAACTTTTAGAAGATATGGGCTACACTGTTAATCAACTATAATCAGAGGAATATACAAATGAGACTTAAAGGTAAAACAGTAATCGTGACGGGTGCTTCTGCAGGTATAGGCGAAGCATGTGCTTACGCATTCGCAAAAGAAGGCGCAAGGCTTATCCTTACAGCAAGAAGAGAAGACAGAATTAAAGCATTAGCCGAAAAATTGAATAAAGAATTTGGCACAGAGTATCTTACACTTGCTTACGATGTAAGAAATCTGGATGAAGTAAAGAAAGCAATGGACTTACCGCAAGAATGGAAAGACATAGACATCCTAATCAATAATGCAGGCTTAGCCCGCGGCACAGAAAAAATACAGGATGGGGTAATCCAAAACTGGGAAGAAATGATAGATACTAACGTAAAAGGGCTTCTTTACATGACTCGCGTACTTCTCCCTCGCATGACCAAAAGAGAATCAGGCATGATTATTAATATCGCATCCATAGCCGGCAGACAGGTTTATCCGGGCGGCAACGTTTACTGCGCGTCTAAAGCAGCAGTAAAAGCAATTTCTGAGGGTATTGCAATAGATACAAACGGCACTAACGTAAAAGTTTGCAACATCGATCCGGGTTTGGTAGAAACAGAATTCGCAGAAGTGCGATTCCATGGCGACAAAGAGAAAGCAAAGGGCGTTTATAAAGGTTTCCAACCACTAATAGGCGAAGACATAGCAGACGTAGCTCTTTTCGCAGCTACTCGCCCTGCTCACGTGATGATTCAGGACGTACTCATCACCCCAACAGCTCAAGCAAATGCAACTACTGTGCATAAGGAATTATAGCAATCTTAACTTATTTCCCGTAATGCAAAAAAAACGTACATTTTTAGTATATTTTGCAAAAAAAGTATTTTGTTTTACGGGAAATAATTGTATTTTTGTATCTCACAATCGGAAACGAGAGTGTAGGAGAGGTGGCAGAGTGGCTGAATGCACCGGTTTGCTAAACCGACGTACTCTTCACGGGGTACCGGGGGTTCGAATCCCCCCTTCTCCGCCAGCTAAATAATTTAAAATCCCCATGCAACACTGAAGATTGCGTGGGGATTTTTTTTGTTGTGGGTGTGGATAAAACAGTCTCAGATATTTTAGAATATTGTTGATGTTTTTTATATATTGTTTATAAAATACATATGAGAATATAACAATGCAAAATAAGTGGACTAAGGAAGAAACAACTATAGCTTTCAATGTATATTGTAAAATACCATTCAAGGAGAGTAGTAAAAACCATCCACTTATAATAGCTGTTGCGAATAAATTAGGAAGAACACCTTCCGCATTAAATATGAAAATTGGGAACTTTGGAAGATTAGATCCTGAGCTCAAAAAGAAAGGTATCACAGGTCTAAAAAATGGTAGTAAATTAGAAGAAGAAGTTTGGAATGAATTTCATGGTGATTGGGAAAATCTCGCTATACAGAGTGAAATGTTATTAGAGAAGTTGATATATAGCAATGATGAAGTTTTAAATCAGAACCATGAAACAGAAAAGAAAAGAGTAATCAAAGCTAGATTAGCACAAAGTTTTTTCCGTTCCTCAATTTTGGCTGCATATTCGAACAAGTGCTGTATTACAGGAATTGACTTGCCTGAGCTTCTAATTGCTAGTCACATTATTCCATGGGCAAAATCTGAAAAAGAAAGATTGAATCCTAGAAATGGGCTTTGCTTGAACGCATTACATGATAAAGCTTTTGATAAAGGTTTCATTACTCTCGATGACCATTATAGAATCCTTATATCAAAAAAACTTAAATCCGAAATAAACAAGGCTATTTTTATACAATATTTTCAATTATATGAAAATATACAGATTTCTCTTCCTGATAAATTTTTACCAAACATAGAATTCCTATCATATCATAGGCAAAATATATATTTATCTTAGTAATACATGAGTTTGAATGTAGTCTGTAATAATTTATGCCTTAAAGAGTTTGTAAATATAAAATGAGACTGTAAACTAAACTCTGTCCATTAGAGTTTAAATAATAAATCAAAGGACAGAGTCTATTTTATACTATATTCTACCTCACATTCACAAATTTTCCTGTAGCCACTAGCTGGTTATTACTTGATACCAGATACATATAAGAGCCCTGAGGCAATGAAACCAGATCAATATAATCTGATGTTCCCGAGTAAGCAGAACTTAGTTTCTGATCAAGTATCTTTCTGCCATCCATACTAACAACCAATATTTCAAAGTCTCTATTTTTAGAATCTTCTATTTCTATATGAAAATCAGTCATAGTATGTATTTTCTTGATATTTACATTGCTATATAGCTCGCTTGCTATCCCAGTATTATCATCTTCATATCTGAATATACCTCTTACGCTACTGGTAACTATCCAGTAGCTGCCTGCAAAAGCAAGCTCAATACCATACCCATAAGATTCGTAAACACCACTAGCTACTATGAAAGGAATCCAGGTTTGTCCTCCATCATAAGTAAACATATATTCGTCAGTATGACCACCTACAACACCAATATACTCGTTTGCGAATGCTATTTTAGTACATCGAGTTATAACTGAGTCACAATAAATGATATTCCATGTTTTACCTTTATCGGTAGTCTTCCATATCACATCATTTAGATCATTTAAAACATCTTCCTCTTGCATCCCGCAACCATAAGCTAAAGAATCATTTACAAAACAAAAATCATAAAATTCCTTATCTCCATAGCCTTCTTCTTTTACCGGCATTTGTGAGTAATCATAAAACTTATCCTCGTCTATATTATATCTGACAAAGCCAGGACCATGGTATATGTTTACACAAAATGCTATATTAGCAGAATCTATGAATATTACATCCCCTCGGAATGTGGGATATGACTCCGGCACGGTTCGTATATCATAAGTTTTCCATCCGTCTCTAGTTACTACTAGAGTATCGCCACCATTACCCAAAGCAAATCCGGTGTTATTATCATACATATCAAACATTTTAAAACTATAGTTCTGCCTATGCATTAACTCAGAAACTGTTTTATGTTTAATACTAGCACCACCATCCTCTGTATAGAGAATAATTGGATAATCAAAATATGAAAAATACATATGGTCTGTATCTGTAATTTTACAGAAGTCAACATTTAAAACAGAATCTTCGGGAAAATGCTCCATATGATCTCTTCTGATAATATCATCCCAAGACTTCCCCTGATCTGTTGAATGGTAAACAACCAGCTCAGCATCTCCTCGCATGACTGCATATATATTATTACTGTCTAAATTCTGTAAATGCACACAAATTTCATTGTTAGTTTCTTGTCTTAGATAATATACTTTCTTTGCATTGGAAATGGACAATGATAAAATAAAAATTAGCAATAAGTTGATATATTTCATATTGACTTCCTTTTATATCAAGGAGAGTACTATAAAAGTACCCTCCATTGAAATAAATAATTATTTAACTATATTAAATTTGATTGTATCAAATAGAAAACCGCCACTACTGATAGTGTAAATATAAGTCCCTGTTTTCAATTCTGCAATTGGTATATCAAAAATTTGATATTTTCCATTCAGATTGAAAGTATAATTGGCAATTTCTTGACCAAGTAAGTTTGAAACTCTAATAGTAACATCTTTGACAGTACTTTCAGCAATCTGAAGTGAGATAAACTTACACAAATCTCACCACACTTATGCCCAAAGCCTTTTTACTGCCGGCTATGTAATCAGAGATTCTAACATCTATAAGTACTTTTTTCTGTTTGGAGGAGGCGTGCATAAATCTTGCTGTTTTGCCTTCTTTTACTATCATTCCTGTGTGGGAGTAATCTAATCCTTTGATAGATGTGGCTATAGCTATTATATCTCCGGAGCGAAGGTCTTTTTCTATTTCTTTTACGTGCTGCTTTGGCACGTAAACTCTTTTATTTGAGTTAAGTTCGTTCTCTATTGATTGTATTATATCTACATAGTCAGGGTTGTTTTTTAGCTGTTTATAGTATTTAGGGTTCGCACTCATAAAACTGACGGCACCAACTTTTTCTATGTGTTTAAAGTTAGGAGTAATGTCCTGCACTATCCCTTTTTTAACGTTGTCTCTGATCCAATCTGATGTATAATGCAAGCGTGAAAGATAGCTATCAATTTTTCCGTCTCTATATCTCATTCGAGTCAGCTCATTTCGGAATGCTTCTTCTGTCAGTTCTTTCTGTTTTATGATTTCGGCAAACGCAAGCGAGTTTTCATAAAATGTAACGCAGTCTAATTCACTTAGGTTAAGCACACACATTTCTTTATCAGCAACTTCCAATGTGCCACCTACGTAAGGAATGCCAATAAACTCTTTACCTATGGCAGCGACTAACTCCCCTTTGGTAAGTTTTTTATACTTGTCTCTAGAATATTTTGCAATTATGCTGTTAAATTTTGCTAAGTCTGCCTTAGTAAACTTAGAGTAATCTCTTTGCGAGGCAGCAACTTGCAAACCAGATTTGGCAAATAGCAAAGTAAGAGCTGATATCTTTATAAAATTTCTGCGATCCATATTTTTATCTCTCTACAAAAATGTTTTTAATGCATCAATTACGCCCTGCAAATCATCCTTACCTATAAAAAAGCTCTTCTCTTTGTCACCTTTTTGAATTTTCATTTCAATAAAAGTACCTATTCCTACTATCTCCTGAGCAGAGAAATTATAATTTCTATCCTTACCGTTGTAGCCCAAAGACTTATCTATCCTACGAGTTTCCGGCACAAAAGTGTCTTCTTCCTCAGGCGGGTTAAATAAGCTACTATCAGCTTCACCTTCGTAACCTATGTCTGCTTCTGTCGGACTTTCTCCTGCCGCAGTCCTGCCAAGCACATCGCATCTTTCATTTTCAGGGATGCCGTCATGGCCTTTCACCCAGACGAATTTAACAGTTTTCCCTTTCATTGCTTCAATAATTTTCTTCCATAAATCTATATTCAGCACCTTGGATTTATCTGCTTTCTTCCATCCTCTCTTCTGCCAGCCATTTATCCAATTTTTGTTAAAAGCATCTATGAGGAGCTTTGAGTCAGAGTGTAGCATCACATCGCTGCCCTCAGGTATATTCTCAAGTGCTATAGCTGCTGCAAGCATTTCCATGCGGTTATTAGTGGTTTTTCTATATCCGTACGAAAATTCCTGCCTCTCATCTCCATACTTAATTACAACTCCATAGCCTCCCGGCCCGGGATTTCCAAGGCTACTGCCGTCTGTATATACAATATATGTACTCAACTTTATTCCTTTTTTTTTTAATATACAAATATGCTGATTTTAGAAGACTTTCTAAAGAAATAAAAAATCATTTTGATTTTAGAGCTAAATTATTTTAATTGTATAATTGCAAAACTTCGGGGGAGTTAGAAGTTTTGGCCTCTCTCTTGCAGCGTAATAATTAATATGGAAAATGACTATGACTACCATAGAAATCATTGGATTTGAGTCTCAAACCGAATCTGAAGTTAAAATTCCTTTGTTTCAGATGAGCGTTTCTGCCGGCTTCCCTACACCAGCTGACAGTACAGTAGACAAAGAAATTGATTTAAACGAAATGCTTATAGCACATCCGGCGGCTACAATTTTTGCCCGTATTAATGGAACAGAACTGGAGCCTTATGGAATTTGCGATGGAGATATTCTTATCGTTGATACAGCAGTGGAGCCCGAAGACGGCAAGTTAATACTTGTTGATCTATCCGGCAATTTTACTGTAAAGAACTACCGCCTAATCGAAGGTGAAGAGTTTTTGGAATCGCATGACAGGCAGTATTTACCGCTAAGTATTGGCGAACTAAGCTATAAAACTGTTGGCGTGATTACCGCTATTATACATTCTTTATAATACAATTAGAGTTAGATGAAGGCTAAGAAAATAAGCTCTATCAAAGCGAGCATTGACTATGAAGCACCACTGTTTGATGCGTCTGTGCCTATTGGTAAACTGACACATACTAACAGCCAAAAGATGTACAATCTAAACGAGCTTTTGAAAACAAAGCCAGAGGGTATGTATTTAGTGAAAGTCAATGGCGAAAGCATGATTGACGAAAACATATTTGACGGTGACATCTTAGTTGTAGACTCTACAGAAACAGCAAGCTCCGGCAAAGTAGTTATAGCCTCTGTAAATGGGGAGTTGCTAGTAAAAACATACAAGGTAATAGACGGTACCGTGTACCTATTCTCAGCCAATCAGAAATTCCTTCCCATAGAGATTCTTAGCTATTATGATTTCTCTATACAGGGTGTGGTAAAGCACGTCATTCACGTTCTAGGGAAGTAATTACTGCCTCTTAAGTATTGTCTTGTGGATTTTATCTGCATTAGCAAAAGCCAACTTTATAGAAAGCTCTTCAAAATGCGAAGGCAGTTGCATTTTTTGAATTTCTAACTTAGCTCCCAGTTTCTGCCATATCGGAGGCATGAACTTAAGATATTGCTTAGCACCGCCCTCTTTGTCGTCAGCCATATAATATATTTTAGTAATACCACTGTTTATAATGCGGGTCATGCACATTGGGCATGGTTCCAGAGAGCTATATAAAACTAATCCCGATACCTTATCTAACTTCGTATTCTCATGTTCTAAAGTATTAATAGCATCCATCTCAGCATGCAAGGCACTAGAAAAAGTCGGAAAGACCATCCTATTTTGCCCATGTGCAATTATTTCGTCGTCTGAATATATAATTGATGATATCCCAAAATTACCCTTCATATATGCGTTATATGCCTCTTCCAGGAGTTGGAGAGCCAGAGCAAATTCTTCATTTTTATATTCTTGTCTAAGTGTAATCAGTTCATCTCTAAACATATTCGAACCTTGTTTTATTTTTGGCTTGCTTTTTGTTTCTTCTGAATATAGAAACGAAATATAGTCTGAAAAATTATTTCTGAGTTTCTATTCGCAAATATTTATTAACTTTATCAGTCTTTGACTTTAACAATGTTTCAATATTTCAAAATTTGGGAGACTATGGGTATGAAAAAGTTTCTATTACTGATTATATTAGCAGTGATTGCTATTCCTTCTTATGCAGCTGACATCAAAATCAGTGGGGATGCTCGAGTTCGTCCTCGTATGGATGTCAAAGATGCAACCGATGCAGGAAAAACTCTTTCTCAAGATTTCTATTACATGTATAGAGCAAGAGTAAAGGCAAAAGTCAGTATTGGTGATGGATGGATTATGAATACTATGATCGGTCATAATGGTATTGGTCAGTACAACGGTAACTTCGCTCAGGGTGCTTCCCCAGATTTGCTTGGCAATGAGCCTGCCAGTCAACTTGGCAATGATGCAGCCAAACGTTCTGGTTTAGACTTCCTGGAAATGAACTTCGGATATCAGGGTGATAAGTTTGGATTCCTTTTAGGTCTTGTTGGTGCCGGTGCTACGAATAATCCTATTTATGATTTGCACTTCTACCCAACTAAAATGGTAGATATTCCATATTTCATTTTTAACACTGATGCATATTATGGTGGTAACGCTTATTTGAAAGTAGGTGACGGCCAATTCAACATGTCAGTAATGGTTGACGATAATGAAGGTATGAAAGTAGAAGATGCTGATGGAAATGAAACAAGGAATACGACAGATCAGTATACTTTGATGCTTGGTTACACTCATAATATCGACAAATTGCATTTCGGAGTTGAAGGACTATATACAATGGCAGATGACTCTTTAGCTGCTCCTATGACATTTGGCTTGAACATAGGTCATAAAGATTTAGCAGGTTTTACTTTGGACTTCTTCGCAGGCTACTCTCAACAGGGAGTTGAAACAAAAGATTTGTTTATTGTTGATGTAGAAAACAACCCTACTCCACAGCAATATGGATATCCTAACTATGAATACACCGCTTATTTAGCGAGATTAAAAACTACTAAAAAAGTAGGTCCGGGTAAAATCGTAGCATGGTTTGACTTTGCAAACAGAACTGATAAAATGATCGATGGAACTGAAGCCAAAAATAATTTTATGTATCTATGGGCAGGATACACTTGGATAGTTTACTCTTCAGAAAATGGTAGCTTTGATATCACACCTAGAATCAGATATCAAATCAATGACAAAACTATTGGTGATGATGATAAAGTTAATTTGTTGACTCGTAACAAAATGGAATTAGAATTTAACTATAAATTCAAATAACATCTATTGCAAGTCTTCCTATTTAAAGCCATAAATACTCAAATTTATGGCTTTTTTTCTGTCTAACATTTAATTTGATAAATAATAAGAACACTTATTAGTCTCCTATATGTATATATCAGTAGTTAGATTCTGCTTATGTAAAACATATAAGATAAATTATGATTGATATTCAATTTGCAGAAAAACCAACGATTTTAATTGTTGATGATCAAGCACATAACATTCAGTTATTGGCAAACGTCTTAAAAGAAAACTATAAACTGCTTTTAGCTAATAGTGCTGATAAGGCATTCAAAATAATGAGAAAGATAATACCTGATTTAATTCTTTTGGATGTGATGATGCCGGAAATGGATGGGTTTGAAGTATGCAAGATTTTACAAGAACATGAAGAAACCAAAAAAATTCCTATTATCTTTCTGACTGCTAAAAATGACATTGAGAATGTAATTCATGGCTTGGAGCTTGGAGCTTCAGACTATATAACAAAACCTTTCAGCATCAGAGAGCTCAATGTAAGGATTCAGAACTTACTAAAACTTTCTATGGCATATCACTACATGAACATGCAAAAAGAAGAGTTAGAAGAAATGAGTGAAGAGCTGATTCGGCACACCAGTGACTTGTACGAAGCTAAAAAAAGTGTAGAAGAGAATGCATTTCAAATGAATATAATACTTGGTGAGTTAGCAGAATCACAGGAGAGTTTAAAACTATCAAACTCTGATTTAGAAAAATCTAACAAAGAAAAAGACAAGTTTTTTTCTATTATCGCACACGACTTAAAAAGTCCACTTTCGAGTCTTAGTGGTCTTTTACAAATGATTCAAGATGAAAGAGACTCTATGAGTAATGATGAAAAACACGAGATACTTGAGCTTTTACTTAATAATTCTAAGCATGTATATGACTTGCTGGAAAATCTGCTGGAATGGTCTAGAGTGCAAAGAAAAGTTAATACATTTACTCCTATTGTACTGCTGGCAAAAGGCATTGCTGAAGAAACAATACAGTTACTTGATACTCAAGCATCTAACAAAGAGATAACGCTTACAAATAACATCAACGATAAGACAAAAATCAGAGCAGACTATATGATGTTTTCTACTTTGATTAGGAATTTAGTTTCTAACGCCATTAAATTTACTCCGCAAGGAGGTAGTATCTCTTTATACTCTGAGGATGACGACAATGACTTTGTTCGATTTAGTATTATAGACAATGGAGTTGGCATGGATGATTCAATCAAATCGAAGTTATTTAAGATTGACGAACATATTACTTCTCTTGGTACTAACAATGAAAGAGGTACAGGGCTTGGACTTATACTTTGCCAAGAGTTTGTTACTTTGCATAAAGGTACCATAGGAGTAAATTCGGAAGTAGGCAAAGGATCTGAGTTCTATTTTACATTACCTAAACAAGTATAGACTAAAACTATGAATATTTTAAATAAATTCGATGCTAAGCTGATTAATCTTTATCTACTTAGTTTTAAAGATAAACAGTTAGAGTCTGAGTACAGAAAAGATAACACTGAGAGGCATTATCTATCTCAACGCTTATTACTTTTAGCCGGTATAATATTTTTTGCTTCATTTGCTATTTATGATGTCTTTTTCCAACAATATGCAGTTGACGAATTACTTATAGCAAGGTTGGGTATATTTACTCCTGCACTCCTGTTAATATGGACTTTTTCTATCTTACCAAGGTGGAAACAATACTTCACACTGTTTGCCTCTTTAATTGTAATACTATCTGCATCAGGGATTTCTTATGTAATTTTTAAAACTCCTATGCACTTAGCAGACAGCTATACCTATGGCTTAGTTCTAACCCTAGTTTTTGGCTTCATTATGATTGATATCAGGGTTACTATCGCAACTATAAACTATTTTATAATCTCTCTAATTTACTTTTTAGTAATAAACCAAAAAAGCAATGTCCCCTCTGATTTTATATTGATAAGCATCGTATTATTTGTTTCTCTTGGTTTCACGCTCATTATTGGTAGGTATACTATAGACTTCTATAAACGTATAGATTTTCTTAGTCGCAAGAAGTTAGAAGAAGAAAAATTAAAAGTAAAAAAATCATTCCAAAGAGAAAAAATATTAAATGATGCAAAAGGTAGATTTACCAATGTGATTGCACACGTTTTTAGAACTCCACTTGCGACTATACAAAATAATATTAATATCATAGAACACAAAGCAGAGGCTGTGGGCTTGGATATAAGCAAAGAGACGGATCTTCTTCTACGGTCTACTAAAAATATCTCTTACAATATCGAAAGAGCTCAAGTTATAATTAAGTTTGACTCCGGGCAGGTAAGCCTTGAATATAGCAGCTTTTCTATAAATGCTTTGCTCAATGAAGTTGCTCATGAGATCAATCAACTAGAATCTTTAAATAGAATTTTCCGTATTAATCAGGAAGAGGGAATCGATTTAATCACTTCCGACAGGTCTTTACTTAAACGTATTTTGCTAAACTTTGCCAGTAATGCTGCCAAATTTTCACGTCGTAATACCGAGATTATCATTAATTGTAAAATCAGTGCAGACATTGCAGAATTTGAGATTATTGATTCGGGATATGGCATAGAAAAGGAACAATTACAAAATATTTTTGATATATATTACCACTTTAGTACCAATCCAATGATTATGGGGCTTGGCTTGGGGTTAGCTATAATCAAAAGATCTGCAGATTTACTTAATGCTGAAGTCAAACTGGAGTCAGAAGTGAATAAAGGAACAAAAGCCTATCTGAAACTACCTCTCAATCACTAAGTTGGTCTCTTTTTTGATAGGAGCATAAATAATCACCTATATTAATACCAATTAGGAAAATAATGGACAATACTTCTAAAAATATTTTAATGGTATTTCTTTTTGTCTTGATTTTTTACTTGCTTTCTGTATTGTCGTCACTGTTGTTGCCATTAGCTATTGCATTTTTAATGGCTTCACTTTTTTCTCCATTGATAGTATTTTTAAGCAAAAAGAAAATTCCTAATTTTATTATCTTACCGATTATCTCTATTATAACATTAGCGGTCCTCTATGGTATCGCAAATATTTTTATTGAGACAGTCGACGCTATTGCTATTCAACAAGATTATTTACTGGCTAAGCTGCAAGCAAAATTCCAAGCGTCCATTATCTGGCTAAATGACATTTCCGGTAATGATTTTTCTCAGGCAAGTTTCGTTTCAGAGTTAGAATCGATGCTTAGTGCAGAGCGAGTATCTGCATTAATCAGCAGCGTCGTAAAAGGTTTAGGCTCTTTTACAAGTTCATTCTTTATGTTTGCTCTATATTACATAGTGCTGCTTGCAGGCATGGCTTCTACAGAAAAATATATCAGATATGTAGCAGGGTCAAATGGCGACAGAGCTTTCAAAAGGTATATGCAGATGCAAAAGTCTATTATTTCATATATGCTTTGGAAAACGATGATTAGCCTCTTTACAGGTGGCTTGGTTACAGGTGTTTGTTATTTATTTGATATTAAATTCCCGCTTTTTTGGGGGTTTATTGCTTTTATTTTAAATTTCATTCCATCTATTGGTTCGATAGTAGCTACTATCCCTCCAATTTTAATGGGTATTATTGAGTTAGATTCTTTAAATGCAATTTTGTTCTTAACTCTTCTGCTAACTGCCATACAAGCAATTGTTGGCAATTTGATAGAGCCTCTTATCATGGGCAATAGGCTTAAATTAAATACTCTTACTGTGCTGTTTGGACTAGTTTTTTGGGGATATATATGGGGAATAACGGGCATGATGTTATCTGTACCTCTGATGGTTATACTCAAAATTATATTTGAACAAACAAATTCGCTCAATTTTGTTGCCCGAATGATGGAAACTCCTGACGATAATATTATTAAACAAAACGTGGATGACAAAAAATAATGAAAACAGCTATCATATATTTATTCGTACTACTGGTAACCTGTTCTGTAGCTTTAGCACAAGAAGATCCAAAATTTCAAACCGGAAAGCAGCAAAAAACATTTCAGGATTTTACAGGGAATTGGAAAATTATATACAACGGTTTTGACCTTGCACATAATTTAAATAGCTCCATAACAGGCAAAGCTAATATCTCAACAGAATTTAAAGGTAGTTATTTAAATATGGTCTTTGACTTATCCACAAAAGACTCTGACTTGAAAATGATTTGGACTTTTGCTTATGATTGTATAAGCAATAAATATGTCCTTTATTCTAAAAATTCTGCAATGACTTATCCTTATTACGGCACTGGTGATTATAACGCAGATGCTAAGTCTTTTTCTTTTTTAACTAATGCGCACGACGAACACGGGAACCGTTTCAAAGTAGTACTAAAATGGGAAAGAGAAGATAAATTTTCTCTATTACTGTATAACTTTACTATCAAAAATGCGGAAACATTAGTGCAGCAGTACACTCTTATCAAGCTTGACTAAATAGCTTTTACTGATTATATACAGTAATAGCTAATCTTGTTCGTATAGAGAATCAGTACTATATATTATTTTACAAAGGATAATTATGAAAGCAAATTTGAAACTTGACCGCAATATGCGCATTATCGGAACTAATGAAAAAGGTTTGGAAACTATTTTTGATACCAGTCCTAAAGTCGGTGGCGAAGACACTGCAGCCACTCCTATGGAAATAATGCTTCAGTCCGTTGCCGCTTGCTCGTTTATGGATACTATTAGCATCTTACGCAAAAAAAGAAAAACGATTAATGATTTACAGATTGACATAGAAGGCGAAAGAACTGAAGAGCACCCTAAAGTTTTTAAGACTATCGTGTTGAAATATACTTTAGTTAGCCCGGACGCTGAGCTAAATGATTTGGAAAGAGCTGTGGAACTGTCGCAGGATAAATACTGCGGCGCATCTGCTATGATGAAACTTGCAGGAGCTGATGTATCCTATAAAGTAGAATTAAAAAGACCATAACTAATATTTCGATTTCAACTTGCCATTCTCAAAATAAAAAGATTAATATATTTTGAGAGTGGCATTTATATATTTATCTTTGTCTTTTTTACATCCAATCCGAGTAAATATCTTTATGAAACCTCCATTTTCTGATAAAGAAATTGTTTTTGATATCCCTGTTTTTGAGTCCGGGACTTTTAAAAATGGAACTGAGTATTACCTAATAAACGATACTAATCAAACGATTACCACTATAAATATAATTGCTCCTGCAGGTGCCTATTTCGATAAACATCCGGGAACTGCTGCATTTGCTGCAAAACTAATGCAGAGAAGCACTAAGAATTATCCGGCATCTGCCATCAATAGAAAATTAGAGAATATGGGGCTTAACCTCTCATGCTCAGGCTTATGGGATGAAGTTTCATTCAATCTTACCGGGATGCCGCAGTTTATAGAAAGTGGCTTGGATATATTAGGCGATATCCTCATTAATCCAATGTTTGAACAAAAAGAGTTAGATTTTCTAAAAGCTAAAACTGTTTCATCTATAGAGCAAGACTTGGTAAATCCAAGCTTCCTTGCTCAAGTTGCTTTTAACAGCAGCCTTTATAAATCACACCCATACGGCAGATCGCGAATAGGCTCTATCGAAAATGTAGGATCTATCAGCAGAGATGATTGTATAGATTGGCATAAGAATTTATTAAAGTCTAAAATGACTGTATTTATAGCAGGGAATTTTGATAAAGACCGAATATTAGCCCAAATGGAAAATATATTATCTAACGCAGCTAACCCTGATAAAGTACCGACTATCCATCCTGTCAGTTATAATTTCACTGACGAGCCTATTTTAGTTGAGAAAAAGGAAGCACCTCAGGTTACCATCAGATACGGCTTCCCGACTATAAGCAGAAAAGATGAACATTACCCTTACTTGCAACTGATAAATACTATACTCGGCGGGTACTTTCTGTCAAGATTAAATAAAATAATCCGCGAAGAAAAGGGATATACTTAC
The DNA here is from genome assembly GCA_963678775.2 of Kapaibacterium sp. (SeqCode). Taxonomy (GTDB): domain Bacteria; phylum Bacteroidota; class Ignavibacteria; order Kapaibacteriales; family UBA2268; genus JBFHIJ01. The sequence continues at coordinate 1,084,699 of CAXXGR010000002.1, read as the reverse complement.
GGACTGCATTCTACAATCGAAAACAGAAAAGCTGCGTCGGCTTTCTATATTTCCTCAGATATCAACGCCGACAAAGTAAAGGAAACTTTAGAAGAAATAGATAAACAAATTGATATAATCGCAAATAATCCAATACCTCAGGAAGAGTTATTACAAGCGCAAAGGTATATTTTAGGAATATTCCTACGCTCTACAGAAACTCCGCAGCAGGCAGCTTCTTTAATCAGAACTACTAAAATTTATGACTTGCCTATAGACCATCATAAAAATTTAGTAACAAAGATCAGCACTGCCACACCCGAAATATTACTACCGCTACAGGCAGAGCTTTTCGGAAATATAAAAAAAACAGTCGTACTTTGCGGTGACTTAGAAAGAATTAAGAAGCAGATTTAGAAACTTAAACGCTATACTTAAGGTCAAGCTTTACAACTTGACCTTGAGTAAACTATATTTTTACTTATGTCCATAAGTGAAACTTTTTAAATTTATATTTTTAAAGCTCCTAAAATATGCTTACTTTTGTCTTTAGAATGCAGCATATTATTCACAACCCTTCTTTTAAAATATGTTATACTACCTATTCAAATGGATCAATGAAATGTTTGACCCACCGGGGTTCGGTGTGTTTCAATATATTTCATTCAGAGCTGCTGCGGCGGCAGTAACCGCGCTTCTGATTAGTTTCTTTTTCGGTCCTGCAATCATCAAACGTCTGCAAAGTAAACAAATCGGCGAACAGGCAAAGAAAGAACTACAAAAAGTAGGCAATCACTCCTTGAAGGCAGGCACGCCTACTATGGGAGGGCTGATAGTTCTTCTTGCACTACTTGTGCCTACTTTGCTCTGGTCAAATCTGAACATGTACATTATTCTAATTGTACTAACCACTGCATGGTTAGGAGCTGTGGGCTTTTTAGATGACTATCTCAAAGTAATCAAAAAATTACCCAAAGGGCTTATTGGCAGGTACAAGATTGTCGGCCAGGTAGGTATCGGTCTGATAGTAGGTGCAACTATTTATTTCTTCCCCGACTTATTTCCTACGGGATTCGAAAAGATAAATACACTGACCACTGTTCCTTTTTATAAAAACTGGAACGTAGACTTTGGCTTGCTCTATATACCATTAGTTATTTTTATTATCACTGCTACATCTAATGCAGTCAACCTAACTGACGGGCTTGACGGACTTTCCATAGGCACAGTCGGGATAGCAGGTCTTGCATTTGCAACTATGAGCTATTTCTCAGGGAATGCAACTTATGCCGAGTATTTCAATATCATTTTCCAACCCGGCAGTGGCGAACTTACTATTTTTACTGCAGCACTGGTAGGAGCATCCTTAGGCTTTTTATGGTTTAATGCTTACCCTGCGCAGATATTTATGGGAGACACCGGATCTTTAGCTTTGGGTGGAGCTATCGGCGGACTTTCAATTCTTATCAAGAAAGAGTTTTTATTGCCTGTTTTAGGCGGCATATTCTTCGCTGAGGCGATTTCTGTTATACTTCAGGTTAGTTACTTCAAGTATACTAAAAAGAAGTATGGTGAAGGCAGACGCATTTTTAACATGGCACCCTTGCATCACCATTTTGAGAAAGCCGGCGTACATGAAGCTAAAATAGTAAACAGATTTTATATTGTAGCGGTGCTATTGGCTATCATTGCTATCTCTACTTTCAAACTGCGCTAAAATTTTTGTGCTTAGATTAGAAAAGGAGTTGAATCTAATAATTGAACCAACAAAATTTAGATTTAGCTCCTTTTCTGGTATGTATTACAAGATACAATCCATATTCCTGTTTAATCCAAAATTCCGATAGAAAATTACTTTGTTCTAAGAGACAGCTCCCATTTACGCTTCTCTATGGTTTTTTCAAATATATACTGTTTTTTTGAGGCAAACCTAAAATATATGTTATACATATTTCGTTATAATCACTGACTGAAGAAATAAATACTTAATATTTTTAATCGGAGAGATATCATGGCTAAGATTACATTACAAGGCAACCCTATCAATACAGTTGGCGAATTACCTCAAGTTGGAACTAAAGCACCGGAATTTAAATTAACTACATCAGAACTTGCTGACGTAACATTAGATGCTTATAAAGGTAAAAAAGTTGTTTTAAATATTTTCCCTTCTTTAGACACACCTGTTTGTGCTACTTCTGTTAGAAAATTTAATGCAGAAGCAGATAAATTAGAAAACACAGTAGTTCTTTGCGTTTCAAAAGATCTTCCTTTTGCACACCAAAGATTCTGCGCTACTGAAGGTTTAAAAAATGTAGTATCTGTTACTGAATTAAGAGAAGATGCTGACTTTAGCAAAGCTTATGGCGTTGGTATTGTTGATGGTCCTTTGGCTGGCCTAATGTCAAGGGCAGTTGTTGTTCTTAACGAAGAAGGTAACGTAGTTTATAAAGAGCAGGTTCCTGAAATCGCTCAAGAACCAAACTACACAGAAGCTTTGAAAGCTATCAAGTAATATTGCAATTAAAATTTAATACAAAAGGGTTTGTCTATTATTTTAGGCAAACCCTTTTTCCGTCATATTACATCTATCTGTTCTCTTACTTTACTCTAGTCCACACAGTTGTTCTGCCAAGAAGTGAAAAACCAATATAACCTCGCACTTCCAAAGTCTTACCGTCTTCGCTAAGTGTCATTTTGCATGAATATGTTTTGCCGCTCTTAGCATCATAAATCTCTCCATCTTCCCAGACATTATCTTCGTCATAGACAAAATCCCACAATAGTTTTAGCCCCATAATCTTGCGACTTTGCTTATCTTCATCAGGATTTTTTTTATCAGTTTTGTCTTTACCCTGAGCATCTTTTGGCTCTTTAATCCAAACTATTTTCCCGGAGTATGTATCACCTTCTTTGTAAATTTCAACTTTAGCATCTGTAGTTTCTACAAGCCAAGTGCCTAAGACAGCGTCTTTTTCATCAGCTGCAAAAAGTGTGCTTGCAAAAACAAGCAACATTATAAATATAGATTTCAGCATTAATCTCTCCTATTTTAAATATATTTTTATTTAGTCGCTTTTACACCAAAGTATGCCGCTGGCAAATATACGGCAAGATCTAAAACTGACATCCAAAGTGGATGCGGTAAAGTAAATAGAGTTATCAGCCCAAATATCATCATTACCATTCCAACTATAATACCGGCTGATGCTTTGCCTTTTGACAGTTTTGTAGCAGTAAAACTCCCTGCAAAAGTACCCACAGCATGAGCAAGAATTACTAACAACATAGCCCCCACAGGCAAATCATTTTGTATATATTCCTTCAAAGCATCGATATCTTCATACCCAATTCCATCAGGGAGTGGATATATTTGATGCGACAAAGCCTCTATCACTGATACAACTGCCGCCGCAACAACTAATCCTATCACTATAAATAGTATTCGCTTAAACATGTATTTTAGATTCCTTACTTTATTCCAAAAATCAAATATAAACATTGTTCAGATAATGTTTTGATTTATTTAGAAAGGTGCAGAAACGCTTATCCCCCACCCGGTATTGCTACCATCAATTTGTTTTCTGAAATCAAATCCAAAAAATATTACGTCAGAGAACAAAGATGGAATTCTACCAATGTGAAAACCGGCTTCCAGATATCCCTTATCTCCTGTAGAAACGTAATAACTATTACTATTTGTATATGTATAAACTGCTGACCCTATAAAAGACAAATTTAAGCCTCGCCCATTATATACAGGCAAGCCGATAGCTCTCCATAAGAAATCTGAAAAATTTAAGGAAACGGTACTACTATATAACTCACTCCCACCATAATATGCCAATGGAGCAGAATATAGACCTAACATACTTTTCTGCAACCCAATATTATTTTGGAGACGCAGTTGATACTGAGCCGGCGTTTCGTCGGATGCAATGGCTGCTTGGGCAGCAACAGAAAATTCAATTGGAGTATATCCTGTCTCAAAAAGAGGAATGGTAGCTTTTGCTTCTGCATGCCAAGTATTAAAAGTCCTATCTTGGTCTTTATCTTTTCCTAATACACCATATACTCCTAAATAATAAGGAGTTGCTCCAATACCGAATAATCCTTTGCTACCAAATGACAGATTGTAATTTAAGGTCTGAAACTCAGTACTTGTAATTTTGGGGTTTTCTCGCCAGTTATAATCTCCAAAAGCATATTGAGAAGTGTTAACTCCGACACTTTCCTGATTACTCTGTGCAAAAGCAATACCAAGTTGCATCTGCTGATATTTCATATCAAGTTTTATTTTGAAAGCATTTTCTCTGAAATAGTCATAGTAATCCCTCGCAAATAAGCCTGTTTGGAAGGTATTTAGTAACCTTGGCGAAGATTTGTCATCCGAAAAAGTCCCTGCTTCCTGATAGTAACCAATCTCTGTATTAAAAGAGATCCCTGCTATTGAATATGTATTATTTAAATATACTGAGGTCATAAAATCTTTCAGCCCCGTGCTGTAATAACCATCTACAGTCAATGAAGTGGCACCATAAGTTACTGACGGAGTCAAACCATAAGATACGTCAAATGCTCTATTAAAGTCAAGGAAAGGAGTAATGTTATAGCGAAAATCACCCTCCTGCTCTAATGAATCACTTTCTACAACCATTGAGTCTATTTCTGCATATATTTTCTCATCTTCCTGAGAAGTAGAAAAGAGAGAATTTTCTTGCCAATAATCTTTATCTGTACTGTCTGCTAAAGGCGATACAGTAATATATTTTTGAGAAGCTTCATATATAGAATCCGGAAGAGCTTCGTTTAGCTTTAATTCGCTATAAATGCTGGTAGCAGCCACATTGATATCCACTTCGGCAATTCCGGATAGCAAGACTATTCCTATATTTGTTTCATATCGAAAGTAATTAGGATACCATATATCTTCATTATATTTCTCAAATTTCTCTTGAAATCTGAAAGTCTTAAAAATATTCATAGCGGTATGACTGCTGGGTGTCAAATCAACTCCGACTACATTATAGTCACCTTCCGAAATGAGGATTTGTCCGTCAAAAGTCGGATACAGATTAGTGCTAGGGATTACATCCACAAAGTATATGTATTTGCCATCCAGCACTTGTTTGTCAGTTATCTTATAATTATAATAATCTAAAGCGTCGTCAGCAAGTGGAGATATTAATTTAGCTTCAAACAGATCAATTCTATTATCATAAAAATTGATAAATTCAGATATGACAACTTGGTTTAATTGCGCAGGAACATTTTTTGTTTGTCTTCTGGAAAGTATATTTGAGTGATAAATATCTTTTTCATAATCCTTGTATGTAATTGATATCGTTTCCATAAGTGACTTTTTTGGAGGCTCTTTCTTCTCCTCATCTGCAGACAAAGTTATAGACATACTATTATCATCTGCGGAAGGCACTACAGTTTCACTTGCATCTATAAATAATTTAGTTTGAAGTTTCCCCATTACAGTTTTGATTTTTTTAGAGTTCTCATTTTTTTTAGCTATTGCCCTTTCAATCAAGGTATTTGGTTCTATATCTCCATAGACGATAGCTTTGCCACTTAGGACTCTTTCAGGTTCTAAAACTATTCTGAGTGTATCGGTCAAAGAGCTTACAGATATATTTTGTGATTTGTAGCCGATATATTTAATACTTAGATCTTTGTTGGTATTATGTAGTTGTAACTTAAATAGTCCGTTTCTATTAGCATAAGTCCCACGCTGAGTACCGACAACTCGCACAGAAGCTCCTGGTAAAGGTGATTTCTTATCTTTACTCTTTACAATTCCATAAATAGTCTGATTAGCGTCAGCATTCGAGATAATAAAAATCAAACTCAACATAAATATAAGACTTCGCATAACAATAAACTTATAACTGGCACAATATTTTATTATATTATGCTAAGGATAACGAATATTTACATGTTTTGTTCAATATTTTTAATAATATATATATGAAACGTATACTAATTCTCATATTTATGCTATTTCCTACTATACTTGCAGCCCAGTACCTACCCGGTGGACTGGAAGAAGAGGAATATGCCAACAAAAAACAGGTAAAAAAAGAAGAAAGCCGTATGTTTGCTGACTACAGGTTTGCAACGCCGATAATCAATAACGCTGTCGGTATAGAGATGGGGTTTGACTTTGGTTCTACATTTGGTGGTGATTTTTTTATGGGGTTTGGGATGCATTCACTCCTCAGTAAAAACATAGAATACGAAATAGAAGGTGAATTTGGTACTCCATTTCTAAGGATGTCTCATTTATGTATGTTAGTCGGTTACGATTTTGATTTGTCAAATTATCTATATTTTACACCATCGGCTGAAGTTGCTGTGACATACATCAGTTACGGTACAAATGGTAGAGTAGACGTATCCGCAGATCTTAATGGGCAATGGGGTTTCTCTATACTGCCAAAGTTCGCTGTGGGTATAAATTTAGGTGGTTCTACCTGGTTAGAAACTCAAGGCGGTTTCCGTTTTATGTCCGGTTTTGATTTTAAATCTATAAACAGTAAAGATCTACAAGGTCTTGTAATTGCTTTAGCCATAAAAACTTATTTCTAAAATGAAAATCTTTATTATATTATTTATACTTGCATCGTACACGGTATACTCAGATTATGAACCTACGGACGAAAGTAGGTCCGGTTTGATGATAAACTTTGACTTTCATACCGGTATGCCTATAAGTAAATCTCTCGATACTTATGCAACAAATGCCGGGATGTCTATTGGTTATATGCTCAATGACGCCATACTGTTTAATATCGGTTACGAAGGCTTACTTAATAAAAATATAGTTCGTGAGATAACTCCAAACTCTACCTCAGAGAATGCAGTTTTTTACAATAGCTTTTACTATGCCGGTTTGGCGTACAAGTTAAATATAAACAAGCGCTTGGGCATATCTATGGGCTTAAAGGCAGGGCTAAGTAACTTTTGGTTTGAACCACCTTATGCTGATTCAAATGGCGAAGTAATAAACTTAGATTTAGGTACAAGTCAGGTCATGACTTTGGTACCCGAAATCAATATATACTATCGAGTAAGAGAATGGCTGGATGCCTCTTTGAATATTGGCTATCAACTACAATCAAATTTTAGTTACACTTATCAAGATGTTTTTGACATCAACAATACAGACTGCTCTAATCCATATTGGGGGTTGAGTTTACATTTTGGATTTTACTAAAGGAAATAATAGAATATGAAATCTTTTTACATTTTAGTATTGTTATTAACCAGTTTACACGCGGCACACTCTCAAGAGCTGCAAGACAATGTAAAAGAAGCCACTATTATTGATATAGGTGAAATAGAAAATGGCGGCTACGGTGCTTTTGAAATGCACCTAAATAAGCTAAACATAAACGGCTCTAAAAACACAGCAATATTTATCGGAGCCAGAGGTGGATGGATTATCAATAGTACTTTCTCTATTGGTGGTGGCGGTTTTGGTATGGTATCGAAATTTACTATAGATGACTACCTTAACTCAGAGATTTTAGATAGTGAGAAATTGGAAACTCCTAATCTTCAAGTCGGTTATGGAGGATTTTTTCTCGAATATTCTTATAACTCTGCAGAGTTGTTGCATGTGACAGTAAACAGTCTAATTGGAGCTGGCGGAGCTAGTTACACCAGTCAAAGCAAGTTAAAAAATCAAAACAATTATAATAACTCTACCTATAATCATGAAAGTTCTGTATTCTTTGTAATGGAACCCGGGTTGACACTGGAACTCAACATATTGCCCTTTTTTAGAATAAGTTCCGGCATATCCTATAGATTTGTAAGTGGTTTGAATCTTACACGCACTACAAACTCAGATTTACAAAGTCTTTCCTTTACATTAGCTTTCAAATTTGGCAAATTTTAATATTTTCGGAGAGTTTTATTTATTATTGGTTTCAAATTATCAAAATAGTATTCAGCAAAGTCGTAGACATAGTTCGTTTCAGAAATAAGAATAACAATACCAGACTGATTTTCGCTTGCAAATGGTAAAAAGCAATATGAACCGGATATCTTAAGAGGCATCTGAGCTTTTCCCAAATTTGAATCTTGACTGATGTGAATGTGCTCACTAAAATCCATAAGTACTTTAGATTCTGTAGCATATTTGAGAAGTACAATTTTTAAAGTCATTGGTACATCATTGTTTAAAACAGTAACGAACTCACCATCTTTTAAGACTGTAATTAGAACCTTATCGGACTGAAAATACTTATGTACACTTTTCAGCAATACTTCAAAATAACCTTGTAACGAGTCGGCAGCCAAAAGGTCAAAAATTAAATTATTTAGATTCTTTAGTATTTTATTTTTTTTCTCCATTAAGAACAATCCATTTTCAAGTTGCTCCATTAGATGAATCTCTTTTGTAGTCAATTCATGTTCATAAAAAACAATATCTTCTTTATGGAGTCCCATTTTTTTACGGTACTCTTCGAACACATTTTCGATAGTAGCAAGAAGTTGTTTTGGTTCCAGAGGCTTAAGCAAATATCTATCAGCTCCTAAAGAGAGACCATATTTTTTACTTTCATAGTCCATAAAAGTAGCTGTATAGAAAATGAAAGGAATGTTTTGAGTCTTTTGATTGGATTTCAAATATTTGCAAAACTCAAAGCCATCAATATTCGGCATTTGTATATCAGAAATAATCAAATCAAAACTTTGACTATTTACAATTTCTATTGCATCCCTACCGTTAGAAGCAAAGATTACTCTGTGGTTATAGTTTTCTAAAAGCGCACGGAGCATAACTGCATTTTGTTCTACATCATCAACTACTAAAGTCCTAATCATTTTGATCTAATCCTTTTTTAAAATCAGGATACACAATACTTAAAGGTAAAAACATGCTGAATGTACTTCCTTGGTGTAATTTTGATTTGACATCCAACTTTCCGTAAAGTAAATTTATAGAACGCTTGACAATAGTAAGCCCCAGCCCAGAACCCGGGATAGAACCAATATGGCCTTTATTTCTAAAGAATGGTGTAAATAATTGCTTCAAATCCTCTTGAGACATACCAATTCCTTCGTCTTTAACTTCTACTACAAAGTATTTCTCATCTTCTTTGAGAGTTATAGTTACTTCGGTACCACTTTTAGAATATTTACAAGCATTTGTAAGAAGGTTATTTATTATCTGACGCATGAGCTTTGGGTCAGAGTAGATAATTGTATTATGAAGGTCTAGATCAAATTCAATTGTATGCAATCTACTATCTATTGAATTTACTTCATCAATAAGAGTTTTTACCAAAACTTCAATATCAAAATATTGTAGTTTGGAATCCAACAATCCCTCTTCACTTTTACCTACTGCAATAACATCTTCAAGTAAATTCGTCATCTGCCTAACACCGGCACGAATTTTTTCTAGGTGCATTTCTAGCTTTTGTAGCTCTCCCTTTTTGATTAAACGCTCCATAATGAACGAAGAAGAAAGTATTACTGTAAGAGGAGTTCTATACTCATGTGACACCATAGAAATAAATCTTGTCTTCAGCTGGCTAAGTTCTCGTTCTTGTTGCAAAGTTTTTTCAATTTGATCTTTGGCTACCTCTAATTGCATTTTTGTTTTCCTATGCTGATTATTTTCTTCTTTCAATTTAGTAACAGCATTTTGCAATTGAGTGGTTCTAACTATAACTTTTTCTTCAAGTTCACTATTAAGAGTTTCTACCTGAGTCTGCACTTCTTTTATTTGAGTGATGTCATGACCAACAGCAATTAAATAATCTACTTTATCATCTTCGCCTTTCACAGTCTTAATAGTCCAGCTAATGTAACTATTTGCATGTTCAAACATGCATTCTCTAGTGACACAAGTCTCGCCTTTTGAAATATCGCTGAGTATCCCAACGAAACATTCTTTTTGATCATTAGATATTATGTCGATAAAATTCTTAGATAAAATATCTTTTTCATCTACACCCAAATATTTATGGAAATTAGGATTTGCATAAAGGATGTTGTTATTGTTATCTAATTTAAACACAAAATCAGATTGATTTTCAACTATCAATCTATATTTTTCTTCCTGATCTTTTATTTGATTTTGAATTTTTTTATTTTCTGTAATATCTTCAATTATAGTAGCAAACTGATTTTTAAGTGGAGAATAGGCAGTAACCATATAAAATTTATCTAATTCGCGAGAATAGTTCTCAAACTTGATAGTCTTGCCGGTCAGAGCAACTTCACCATAATTATCTATCCAAGAGTCTTCTGTATTAGGCATAATAGTTTTTACAGTTTTCCCTTTTATATCTTCATTTAGCAAACCCGTCATTTTTTCGAAAGCTTTATTTACAGATATAAATCTATAATCAATAGGTTTTCCCAAATCATCAGTAATAATCTCATGAACCGCAAAACCGGATGTCATTTCATTAAATAATCTTTGGTAGTCTCTCTCTGTCTTCCTCAAATCAGTCAAAGTACGTACAACAACCAATACAGATTTAATCTCGTATGTGGAATTGTATTCCGGCATCAAACGCCATTCTATCAGTAAGGGTTCTCCATTTTTTTTCAAAACAAATTCTGATTCTATCGGTTTACCGGTTGCAAATACTTTATTGATATTTCTTGTCCATATTTCTACAAAATCAGACGTAAATCCTAATTCTTCTTGCGTTTTATTAACCATCTGATGAGCATTGAAATCAAATATATCAGAGACATTTTCACTTACGTAAAGATGTTTTAAATCTCTATCAAAACGCAAAATAGTATCAGGTAAAGATTCTGCTAATGAGCGGAACATACTTTCACTTTGAATTAAAGCTTCACTGTATTTTTTCTTATCATCAATATTTTGAGCAAAACCTAAAATATAATTTGAGCTATCTCCGCCTATATTTATTCGTTTGATCGTAGAGCTGTACCATAAATAGTTTCCTTGATTGTGTTTTAGCCTAAATTCGGCATTTACTTTATCAACCATGTTAGAAATTTTATTTATCAAATCTAATCTATCGTCCTGATGTACAATATCCTGCAAAATCTCATCCCTTTTTTCACTCATATCTGAGTGTGTATAACCTAACTGTAGATATAACTGATTATTTGAATATATAGATTTTCTACTTTTAAGATTAAACACTATGATAATAACAGGTACATTATCTGTGATATTACTGATGAAATTTTCTCTTTCTTTCAGTTCACTCTCTATTTCCAACCTCTTGCTTATATCTCGAGCAATAGTACTAATATAAACTTTATCTCTAAGTTTTATCAGACTAGAATTAATTTCTACAGATATTTTATCTCCGGTCTTGCTAATGTACTGTCGTTGTTTTAAGGTAATACTATTATGCTGTATCAAGTATCTTTTCTTCTCTTGTACATCATAGTTTTTAGCGTCTATTAAATCTGTTAAAGACATATTAGTAATTTCTTCAACAGTGTAGCCGGTAAGTTCTAGCAATGCATCATTTGCCTCTAAAATTTGCAATGTATCTAAATCCGCCAAATAGATACAATCAGGAGAGTGTTTAAACAAGGTTGAATATTTAGTTTTACTCTCTTCTAACTCTATTCCTTGATTATACAAGTCCGTAATATCAATGGCATAAGCAGTAACAAAAGTCTGACCACTAGTATCTACAACTACACCTCCGCTCATTAACATAGGGAACTCAGTACCATCAGTTTTCATGTGCCATAATAAAGTAGGTTTGTTCAGATTTCCTTCTACCATTTGATTAAATATTGAATTTACCTCACTCATTTGCTCATTTGTGTGATAAATATCAATAGTTCTACCAATTGAATCTTCTACATTTCTCTGATGGGCATTCTCGAAATTCCGATTAGAGGATAACACTTCTTTATTTAAGTTTATTACTGAAATCCCAAAATTAGCATTTTCTATTATGCTCTCATAAAGTAATAAAGTATCTTTTTGTTCTTTACGCTCTGTTATATCTTCAATAACAGATAAATAATAGGCAAAACTATTATCCTTATTAAACAAACCAGTTACTGTAATCTGCAACCATATCAGAGAGCCATCATCTTTTATTTTTTTCTTCTCTAGTACAAAAATGGAGCTTTCTCTATCTATTATCCTTTGGAGACCTTCCTTCTCATCTTGTGAAGCAGTACCACTATAGTCATAGCTTGAATACTTTTTGCCAATAAGACTTTTTACATCAGTTCCCAGAATTTCAGCATACTTAGGATTACATCTGATTATTTCCCCTGTGGCTTCTACATGTCCTACCCCAAGCGGCAATGAAAGAAATGTATTTGTATATAGTGATTCTTGTTTTTCTAAATCATTAGGAGTATTTTGTGTCTCTCGAATGTCTGTTAAAATACATCTTGCAATTTTTTGATTACTATCAGCATCATAGCTTATGCAAAACTCTAAATCAGCAAAAAATTTGATATCCTTATTATTTAGAAGACCTATCTCTTTCAATTTTTTAGTACTATGAATATCAGCTAAGGAGTATAAATCTTCAACACTACCATAATTACTCTCATCAACATATTCTAAAAAACAAGTACCGACGATTTCATTTCTTCTAAGATTCAAAGCAATACAGAAAGAGTTATTTATATCAATTATATTGAATTTCTCGTCGAATTTAAAAAATGGTATACTACTATCTTTGAGTAGCATCTCGTTATGATCGGGATAATTAGAAACTACTTTTGTAAGATGACTAATTTGCGTATCTTTAGAAGCATTCTCTTGCTCTAAGGATTTAATTATTTGCAATAGATCTTCTTTGCTTTTATATTTAATACTCATAGTCTCAGCTTTTAGTATATGCAATCAATCAAAATATAATTATTTTTTATTACAATTACAATAATATTATCTAAGCTATGCACATTATTATTTATCTTCTTCGTATTGGTATACTATTTACCACTTTGTCATTATTGATTTTACTTAATTCTTGTGCTTCTCCATCGACAAATATCGATATGAAGTACACTATGATGACGCCAACAACTTGGCTGCAAGAAACAAACACTTTATCAGTTTTTGAAGAATATAGCTCTATATACTCTGACTCTTTATCCGGAGACTTCACTTTTATAGTTTTTGGAAATACAGAGTGTGAGCATTGCAAAAGTGAGATAGCTAAAATTTTAAAAATACTCGAAATCCACTCATTTGACGAATCCCATATACATATTTATAATCTAAATGATGATTTTGAAGAAATTACAGGCACTTACAAAGACTATAATATTTATTCGATACCATCTCTATTTATCAAAAAAAATGGTATATTAATAGGCGAAAGTGAAGGCCCCATTTATACTTGGGAAGAAGATATTATTAAATACTGCAAAGATTAGAGCATGAAATACATATATACCTTAATAGTTGTTTTACTAACTTTATCTCCTATCACCTCTTTTGCTCAATGTAACTGCTGGGGTGGTACTATTTTTGGCGGCTTCTCTCCGGCAGCCTCTATTACCAGCACCGGTGTTATCAAAGAAAGGTATGTTTCTCTTTCCTTAAGCACTAAAACTATGAGCGGTGACACCTATTATCATGAAGGTTCTGCAGTAGATACTAGTTTAAGATATAAAGACTTCAATGCTCAATATTCACTTTTCAATATTAGCTACGGCATAGCTGATAGGTTTATGATTGATGCAGAAACAGGTTATTACCTTAATAGAGAATTTACTGATGGATCCGGGACTTACAAAACTACAGGCTTATCACACATCGGGATTTCAGGAAAGTACATTTTTTATCTAAAACCCAAATATGATATGGAAATTTCAGGTGGTGTTGGTATAAAAATTCCATTTGTAAATGATAAGGATGAAAAGAATGAAATAGCCGTTTACCAACGTACATCTGTTGCGAGTCAAGCTGTTACATTTAACATGTTTGCGCACAAAGGTTTTGAAAGTGGCTTGCATCTTTATGCACTCACCAGATTTGAGTTGACAAGTGAAAACGATGATGAATACCGATTTGGAAACAATGTATCTTCGTCTTTGTTTGCCTCTTACCCATTAACAGAAAGCCTTACCGCTATTTTAGAAATTCAGCATACTAACAGAACACATGATTATCAATCTGGCATAGAAGTAGACAATACCGGGGGCAATTTTATATTTATTTCTCCACAAATAAACTATAAATTCGATAATTTCAATGTAGCAGCTTTCACAGACATACCTCTATTAAGATATCCAAATGGCTACCAATTAGGTATTGCATATTCCTTAGGAATTAATATTGGCTATTTCTTTAAAATTTAAAACATTAGCAAAAATAGAACAAGGTAGATTAATAATGTTAACCTACCTTGCTCTATTTAATATATATATATTCTATGTATTAGTCTCCACTTATCATCCTTCCAAATCCACCTAATACAGAACCTTCACCTTTAGAAGAGCCTCCCGCTGAAGGTGCATGTTGCAAGATTCTATCAGCCATACGAGAAAATGGCAATGATTGCAAGTAAACTGTACCATGTCCACTTAAAGTTGCTAAAAACAGACCTTCACCACCAAAAAACATAGATTTTAGTCCGCCTGCTCTTTGTATATCATAGTCAATATCTGAAGTAAATCCTACAATACAACCTGTATCAACTTTGATTGTTTCTCCATTCAATTCTTTCTTTACTATAGTACCACCAGCATGGACAAAAGCCATACCATCGCCTCGAAGCTTTTGCAATATAAACCCTTCACCACCAAAGAAACCTGCGCCTAATCTTTTATTAAAAGTTACACTAACTTCAGTACCTTTTGCTGCACACAAAAAAGCATCTTTTTGGCAGATAAACTCTTCACCAATTTCGCCCATGTTTAGACATACAATTTTACCAGGGTACGGCGCCGCAAAAGCAACATGTTTTTTGCCTTGTCCAATATTAGTAAAATGAGTCATAAATACAGACTCACCAGTTATAACTCTTTTACCAACGTCTAATAATTTATTAAATAAACCTTGATTCGGTTTCGAACCATCGCCTAATTTAGCTTCAAAATCTATTCCGTCATCCATCCAATTCATAGCACCTGCTTCGGCTATAACCGTTTCTTGAGGATCAAGCTCTATTTCTACAGCTTGCAAATCATCACCAAATATTTCATAATCTACTTCATGGCATTTCATAGCGTATTCCTATATTGATAGTACATAATAATATATATTCTCAAAATAAGAAATTTGTAGTTCATAATTCAATGTTTTTCAGTATATTACTTGCATTCGATATAATATTAAGTATATGGATTGAGATTCTTATGGATAGATCTGATACATTAAAAATTGAGAATTTAGAAAGACAAATTAATCTTTTTAAAAACCAACCTATTTATCAAACATTATTTGATAAAATTCCGGATTTAATTATAATATTAAATAGTGATAGAGATGCTGTATTTATAAACAAAGCATTTTATAGAGTCTTTTCTTTTCTAAACTCAGAAGATGCAATTGGAAAACGTCCCGGTGAAATATTTTCATGCATCAACTCCACAAAAGTTCCGGGAGGATGTGGTTGTGCTTCAGTATGTGAGTATTGTGGAGCCTATTTGTCGATTGTACAAGCACTTAATGGGAATGATAGCACCAATGAATGCAACATATTAGACAACTCGAATAATTCATATTCACTGAGAGTAAAATCGTCACCTACAATTATTGAAAACGAACAGTTTATCATCTTTACTTTAATCGATATTAGCAATGAAAAAAGAAAAGAAGTGCTTGAAAGAGTATTTTTCCATGATATTCTTAACACAGCAACATCAATCACTTCTATTTCCAAATTATTAGAAATGGATTTGCCTGATGAATACAGCGACTATAAGAAAATGCTCAATGACTCCTCAAACAGATTAATAGTTGAGATAGTGAATCAGAAACAGTTATTGCAAGCAGAACAAAACAAACTAAAAGTAGAGAAAACTAAATTAAACTCTCTTCAATTTGCGGAAGTAATGATAGGTACTAACTCTTCTTACAGTTTTGTAAAAGACAGCAAAATAAATATAAGTAAAGATTTTGAAAACTTTGATTTTTATAGTGATTCCGCCCTTATTGGCAGGGTAATCAGCAATCTTTTAAAAAATGCTTTGGAAGCTGAATATCCATCTGGAACTGTTACTTTAGGAGCTAAGGAAAATTCAGAATCTTATTTACTTTATGTGCATAACAAAAAATATATGCCAAAAGACGTGCAAGCACTAATATTTAGAAAATCATTTTCTACAAAAGGAATGGGTAGAGGTATAGGTACATATAGTATAAAACTATTTACAGAAAACTATCTCGACGGTAAGGTATGGTTTGAAAGTGACGAAGACAGAGGAACTAGCTTCTACATAGAATTGCCAAAATAAACAACATTCAACACAATAAAAAAAGTGCCCTTATAATACGGCACTTTTTTTATTGTCGAATATTTCAATAACAAATGATTATTTCTCTTCTTTGTTATCTTCATTATTAGTTTCAGGAGCTTCAGGAGCTTCTTCAACTTTCGTATCAGCAGGAGTTTCAACAATCTCTTCTGCTACTTTAACCGCATCAGCCTCAACAGTTTCTTCTACAGGAGCAACTACTGGCGTTGCTTTTTTAGTTGTAGATTTTTTATGTTGAGCTTTTTTCTTTGGTTTAATAGAAGTTGCGCCATCTTGTTCAGCAGAAAAATCAACTAATTCAATGATAGCAGTTCTAGCGCCATCGCCTCTTCTTTGACCTGTTTTAATAATACGAGTGTAACCACCGTTACGATTTTCAACAACAGGAGCAATAGTATCAAAAAGCTCTTGTAAAACAGCTTTATTTTTGATAATTTTAAAGACGATTCTTCTATTATGAACATCTATAGTTTGACCTTCAGAAAGAAGACCTTGTTTTTCACTAGCTAAAGCTTTTTTAGCTTTTGTAATAAGTCTTTCTGCAAAAGGTCTGAGCGCTTTAGCCTTTACTTCAGTAGTAGCGATTTTTTTGTGCTCAAACAAAGCAGTAGCCAAACTACGCATAAGAGCTTTTCTGTGGCTGCTTGTTCTATTAAGCTTTACACCGCGTTTTCCGTGTCTCATAACTTATACTCAGATCAATTAGTTACTTAAATAAATTATTCGTTTACAGTAGTTTTGTCATCTTTTATATACTGATCGACATTCATACCGAATTCTAGACCGAACTGAACAACAACATCAGACAACTCAGTCAAAGACTTTTTACCAAAGTTTCTGAATTTCAATAATTCAGACTCTTGTAGTCTAACCAGCTCAGCCATATTTTTAATATTAGCAGCTTTCAAGCAATTATGAGCACGCACTGAAAGCTCTAACTCATCTACAGGCGTAAGCAGAATTTTTCTCAAACGGTTGCGTTCTGCAGCTTTAACTTCTTCTTCTTCGATTTCTTGCTGTTGTTGCTCTTCTTCAAATTCGTCGAAGTTAATAAAGAACTTAATATGATCATTAAGAATCTTAGCGGCTTGGTGAACAACTTCCTGAGACGAAATAGTCCCATCAGTTTTAACATCAAGCGTAAGTTTTTCATAGTCAGTTCTATGCCCCACGCGATGAGGTTCAATTTTGTAAATTACATTTTTAATTGGAGTGAAAATGGCATCAATTGGTAGCATCCCGACAGGGAAATCCACCATTTGCTGCTCTTCTGAAGGCACATAGCCCTTCCCTTTACCGATTCTAAGTTCTACGTCGAACTCAGCATCATCAGCAAGAGTGGCAATATGCTTATCAGGATCCAAAATTTCGATCAAGTCAGAAGCTTCGTTGATATCCTTAGCAGTCCAAGTGCCTGGCCCTTTCAAATGAAACATTACTCTAAAAGGCTTTTTCTCATTAGTTTTTAGAGCAATTTCTTTCAAATTTAGGATTATCTCTGACATATCTTCCATAACACCATCTACTGTCTGGAATTCATGCAACACGTCAGTGATTTTAACACCTATAATCGCAGCACCGGGGATAGAAGAAAGTAAAACTCTTCTAAGAGAATTACCAATAGTAACTCCATACCCGCCTTCTAACGGCTGCATTATAAATCTGCCGTGAAAATCTGACGATGATTCTTCAATGTGAACCCTATCGGGCATTTGCAATTGAGTATTCATAAAATTTATTTGCCGGATTTTTCAAACTAAAAAAATAGAGAACACCCCAAAACTTATACTCTTCTGCGTTTTGGCGGACGACATCCATTATGAGGTATAGGTGTTTTGTCAATAATGCTATGGATTTCCAAGCCAGCTTGAGTTAAAGCACGAACTGCTGCCTCACGACCTGAACCAGGACCTTTCACAACCACATCTACTTTACGAAGTCCCATATCATAAGCTTCTTTAGCTGCTTTTTCTGCTGAAACCTGTGCAGCATACGGTGTGTTTTTCTTAGATCCTCTAAATCCGTTTCTGCCGGCTGATGACCAACACAAAGCGTTTCCATACATGTCTGCAATAGTAACTTGCACGTTATTAAACGTAGCCCTTATATAAGCTTTACCATGTACGTCCGCTACAACTTTCTTTTTTTGTTTTTTCTTAGCCACGGATGTATACCTATCCTAATTATTTACGAAACCTTTTAAAATTTAAAAGATTATGCTGCTAAACTATTATTTAACAACTTTCTTTTTGCCTGCAACTGTTTTCTTGCGACCTTTACGAGTTCTCGAATTTGTACGAGTTCTCTGACCACGTACAGGCAGACCTCTTCTGTGGCGCAAACCTCTGTAGCAACCGATATCCATCAAACGTTTAATATTCATTTGAACTTCGGAACGCAATTGACCTTCTACAAGGATTGTATCAATGATTTGACGAATTCTTGCAATTTCGTCATCTGACCAATCCATTACTTTTTTAGAGTGATCTATTTCTGCTTGATCTAATATTTTACCAGCAGTTGTACGACCTATTCCAAAAATATATGTCAAAGCTACATCGCCGCGTTTTTGTTTAGGCAAGTCATTACCAGCTATACGAGCCACAATACTTCTCCTTGATTATTTATCCCTGTCTTTGTTTAAAGCGAGGATTTTTCTTGTTAATAATATAGATTTTACCTTTGCGACGAACGATTTTGTCGTCAGGATTTCTTTTCTTAACTGAAGCTTGTACTTTCATCGCTACTTGCTATGTATAGTTTTTAAATTATTTATATCTGTAAACGATTCTGCCTTTTGACAAGTCGTATGGAGAGAGCTCTACGGTAACTTTGTCACCTTGCAAAATCTTGATAAAATTCATTCTCATCTTTCCGGATATATGAGCAAGTAAAGTATGCCCATTATCTAATTTTACCAAAAACTGAGTATTGGGCAAGGTTTCTTGTATTATACCATCTGCTCTGATAAGTTCTTGTTTTGCCATATCAGTTTAATCTCTAAGTGTTAGTATTATTGCTTTGTCGTTGTCAATTATCACAGTATGCTCAAAGTGAGCTGCAGTGCTTTTGTCTGCTGTTACAATGGTCCAACCATCTTGTAGCGATCTGATTTCTTTCTTTCCTCTATGAACCATTGGCTCAATCGCCAAAGCAATACCATTTCTTAATTTAATATTAGGGTATCTTGACCGGTAAAGCAGTGGAGGAACAAAATTTGGAACAGGCGGTTCTTCATGTAAATTCTGCCCAATACCATGTCCCACTAATTCCCTTGTGAGCGAGTAACCATTGCTTTCACAATGTTCTTGTATCGCTCTGGAAATATCATACAGTTTTTTACCTGCCACTGCATTTGCTATACCTTTAAACAGCGATTCGTTAGTAACTTTCATTAACTTTTCGTCTTCGGAGTCAATAGCCCCTATTCCGAAAGTTACAGCACTGTCGCCAAAATACCCATTTAATTCAGCTCCGCAGTCTACGGACACTATATCCCCTTCTTTCAGTTTCCTATCAGAAGGAATGCCGTGTACTACTTCTTCATTTATTGATATGCACAATGTTCCTGGAAAGAACTTACCTTCGACTTCATAACCTTTGAAGGCAGGTCTGGCATTTTTAGTGCGAATATAATCCTCTGCAACCTTATCAATCTCTAATGTGCCTGTACCGGCACACATCAAAGGCTTAATAATATTGAATGTATCAGCCACTATACGGCAAGCTTTTTCAATTTTACTAACTTCAGATTCAGTTTTTATACTGATGTAATCATTATAATCGCGTTTATTAGCCATTTTTAAAACCCACCTACTCCAACTCTTCCTTTTAATTTACCGCTCTTCATGAAACCGTCGTAGTGACGCATCAATAAATATGATTCTATTTGTTGCAAAGTATCTAATGCTACTCCTACCATAATCAATAGTGACGTACCGCCAAAGAATTGTGCAAATCCCGGAGGAACAGAAAACAGATTGATAACAAAAGTAGGTAATATAGCAACAATAGCCAAAAAGATAGAGCCCGGTAGAGTTATACGAGTGATAATTCTATCCACATATTCTTCAGTAGGTGCCCCCGGTCTAATACCAGGTATAAAGCCACCTTGTTTTTTCATATTAGAAGCAATATCTTTAGGATTGAAAATAATTGCAGTATAGAAATATGTAAAGAACACAATTATCGAACCATAAAAGAATGCATAGAAGAAAGACTCATGTGAAAATAAGCTCGCTGCTGATGCAATAAATTGGCTCTCAGGAAAAAATTGCTGTATTGTGTTTGGTATAAACATCAAAGACTGTGCAAAGATAATTGGCATAACGCCTGCAGTATTAACACGCAATGGAATATATTGAGTCGTACCACCGAATACTTTTCTTCCGATTTGACGTTTTGCATACTGTACCGGTATTCTTCTTGCACCCTGAGTGATATATACCACTGCAGCAATGATGGCAACAAGACCGATCATCAAAATACCGTCTACAATTAACTTACCGGCAGGGTTTGGATCGGAAGTAATCAATTGATACTCTTGTATCAATGACATAGGCAATCGTGCTATAATACCAATAAAGATAATAAGCGAAATACCATTACCGATACCTTTTTCAGTGATTAGTTCACCCAACCACATCATAAAAATAGTACCTGCAGATAAAATAATCATTGTAGATAAAGTAAATATAATGTCCGCTTCAGGAACAACCGGAACACTACCGGCACTCTGAGAAGCTAACTTGATAGACACACCCCACCCTTGCAATGCTGCAATAGCGACTGTAGACCATCTGGTATATTGATTAATCTTTCTTCTACCTTCTTCCTCACGCTGCAACTTTTGAATTTCAGGAATTACCACACCGGCAAGCTGAAATATAATAGACGCTGTAATGTATGGCATAATGCCAAGAGCGAATATTGCAGCATTTGAAAACGCACCACCTACAAACAAGTCGAATAAACCAAATAATGTGTCAGAATCATTGCTGGCCATTGAAGCCTGCAAAGTGTTAATATCTACACCCGGTATAGTTATGTGTGCGCCTACACGAACAACAAACAATATAATTAACGTAAAAGTTAGTCTTTGTTTAAGCTCGTCAATCTTAAAAATATTCTGGAGTGTTTGTACGATACTAGCCATTGCTTACTACTGTCCCTCCTGCAGACTCAATTTTCTCTTTAGCTTGTTTAGAAAACTTGTCGGCCTCTACTGTAAGAGCGACACTAAGTTCGCCATTACCTAATACTTTCAAAGGTTGTGACTTTTTATTGATGATACCTAAATCAAACAATACGTCAAAATCTACTTTGCCGCCTTCAAATTTATTTTTATCGGCTAGTTCTTGCAAAGTACCGACATTAACTGATTGGAATTCAGTTCTAAATATATTAGTGAATCCAAACTTCGGAATACGGCGGTTGATCGGCATTTGACCACCCTCGAAAGAAGGGGAAATTTTCGCACCTGCGCGAGATTTCTGTCCTTTATGTCCTCGAGTAGCAGTACCACCATGACCAGAGCCTTGCCCGCGGGCTATTCTTTTGCTTTTTTGTTTAGCCCCTTCTGAATAGCGAAGATTACCTATATGTTTCATCTATCAACTTCTTATATTATTCAGAAACTTCTTCAACATTAACTAGATGTTTCACCACTTCGATCATACCACGCGTTTGAGCGTTATCTGGTAGCACATTAGAATATCTTGGTCTACCAAGTCCTAGGGCTTCGATCGTAAGCTTCTGCTTCTTCTTAGTTTTTATTATACTTTTTACTTGAGTAACTTTTAGTTTACCCATTTCACCACCTATTAAGATTAGTCCATATTCTGCCATTTAGCAGACTATCCGTTAATTACTTTTTCAATAGGAACACCACGTCTTTCAGCAACTGCATGAGCGTCTTCCAATGAAGCAAGACCAGCTACAGCAGCTTTTACTGTATTATGTGGATTTGACGAACCCAACGATTTAGTAAGTACGTCTTGTACACCTGCTAATTCTAAGATGGCACGAACACCACCGGCTGCGATAACACCTGTACCTGCAGATGCCGGTTTGATAAGCACTTTAGCCGCGCCATATCTACCAAGCACTTCGTGAGGTATAGTATTATTTTGCAATCGAATCTTAACTATATTTTTCTTAGCAGTATCAGTTGCTTTAGAAACTGCATCGACGACTTCACTAGCTTTACCTAAACCGTAACCTACGTGACCATTACTGTCACCAACAACAACCATTGCAGAAAAGGTAAATCTACGACCACCTTTTACTACTTTAGCTGTACGGCCTACGTAAACTAGCTTGTCCTTCAATTCGAGTTCTGAGGCTTTAATCTTTGCCACGATATCTCCTTTTCCAGAACTTAAAATTTCAAACCACCTTTTCTAGCTGCATCTGCCATTTCTTTGATGCGACCATGGTATAAAAATCCATTTCTATCAAAACAAACAGTATTGATTTTAGCTGCAATTGCTCTTTTAGCAACAGCTTCACCAACTAATTTGCTTTGCTCTTTTTTAGATTTACCTTCAAGTAAAGCCTTAATTTCTGCGTCTAAGGTAGAAGCGCTAACCAATGTTTGATGGTTATCATCATCAATAAGTTGCACATAAATATGCTGCAAACTTCTACTAACTGACATTCTTGGTCTTTCTTGAGTACCAAACATATTTTTACGAATATGTTTTTTTCTTTTAATTCTGCGATTTTTCTTCAGTTCTTGTGCTTTCATCTTCAAGCTCTTATTGCTATAAAATCTGAATAATCATACGAACTATTTTGCAGAAGTCTTACCTGCTTTGCGACGTACATACTCGCCATTGTAGCGAATACCTTTACCTTTATAAGGCTCAGGAGGACGAAAGCCTCTGACTTTAGCTGCAACTTGTCCTACCAGCTGTTTGTCGATACCACTTACGGTGATTTGGTTTGCTTTTACTTCAAACTTAATGCCATCCGGAGGGATGAACAATATTGGATGAGAATAACCTAATGAAAGGTATAATCTATCGTTTTTGATTTCAGCTTTGTAACCAACACCTTCAATATTAAGCACTTTGTTGAAGCCATTAGCAACACCTTCAACTACGTTAAAAGTCAGTGCTCTGGCTAAGCCATGAGCAGCCCTAACATGTTTTTGGTTGCTATTTCTTTCGAAAGTGATCGTGTTATCTTCAAATTTTAGTCCAATATCTGATGGAATACATACAGAAAGCTCACCCAATGGGCCTTTAACATTTACTGTGTTACCATCAATAGATATCGTAACTTTATCTGGTATGACGATCGGGTTATTTCCAATCCTTGACACGACTGTGCTCCTTTTTCATTAAATTACCATACAGTACAAAGTACTTCGCCACCTATTTTCATCTTGCGCGCTTGTTTGTCAGTCAAAACACCTTTCGATGTAGAGACAATCGCGATACCAAGACCATTTCTAACTCTTGGTAATTTTTCAGCAGGAACATAGATGCGTCTGCCTGGTTTGCTAATTCTTTTGATCTCAAGTATAGAAGATTTTTTTCGATAGTATCTGATTGATACCTCGATAGTGCCTTGCACGCCTTCATCGATGATTTTGTAATCCTCGATATAACCTTGATCTTTAAGAATCTTAGCAATTGCCACTTTTACCTTAGATTTAGGTGCTGAAACATTCTTGTTTCCAGCTGTACCTGCATTTCTAATTCTAGTGATAAAATCTGCTATTTGATCTGTTACTGGCATAATTTCTACCGTTAATAAAATTACCAACTTGCCTTACGAATACCGGGAATTTTGCCTTCTGAAGCCAACTGGCGGAAGACATGACGACAGATCCCGAACTTACGGTATACACCGCGACCTCTGCCTGTAACTGCGCAACGATTACGAACTCTAGTAGGAGCAGAATTTCTAGGAAGTTTTTGTATACCTTCCATATCGCCAGCTTCTTTCAAAGCAGCTCTTTTCTCTGCATACTTAGCTACTAATCTTTTTCTTTTTTCGTTACGTGCTATAATTGATACTTTTGACATAGCTACCTTCTTTAGTCTTTTCTACGAAACGGAAAACCAAATTCATCCATTAAAGCTTTCGTCTCTTCATCGCTATTAGATCTAACCACGAAAGTTACATCCAAGCCAGAGATTCTACTTACTTTATCGACATCAATTTCAGGGAAAATAATTTGCTCTTTGATACCAATAGAGAAATTACCCCTGCCGTCAAAACTTTTATCAGAAAAGCCTCTAAAGTCACGAATACGAGGAGCAGAGATATTTATAAATCTGTCCATAAATTCGTACATATTTGCTCTTCTAAGAGTTACCATACAGCCGATTGGTACATCTTGACGAAGTTTAAAGTTAGAAATTGCTTTCTTAGCTTTTCTTACTGATGGTCTCTGACCAGTAATAAGTTCCAACTCGTTGATAGCACTTTGCAAAAGTTTTTTGTCTTGTACAGCGTCGCCTATACCCATGTTCAAGCAGATTTTTTCCAACTTTGGAACCTGCATTACCGAGGAGTAATTGAATTTTTTCATGAGCGCAGGTACGACTTTTTCTTTGTAGAATTCAGCTAATCTTGGCGTAGGAGACTGTTCGCCCTGCACATCTTCAAATCTTTTACCTTCGAAGACGAAACCTGACTTCCCTGCCGGAGCTGTTTGCTGATTATTCTTGTTCTTAGCCATATTACTTTTTTATAAAAATTATAAATCTTTACCGTTTGACTTTGCAATGCGAATAGCATTTCTTTTCTGCTTTCCGTCTTTTTCTTGAACATCGTGTCTAACACCTACTCTTGTAGTTTTTCCGTCAGAATCAACTAACATCACATTTGAGTAGTGAATAGGCATTTCAACTGTTACTTTGCCACCTTGTTGATTCTGTTGGTTTGGTTTCATGTGTTTAACACGAACATTCACACCTTCGACAAGTACTCTCATTTTTTCCGGGTAAACTTCTAAAACTCTACCAACTGTACCAGCTGAGTTTCCGGATATGACCTTTACAGTGTCATTTTTCTTAATTTTTAACTTCATTTAGCTCACCTTTATTAAAGAACTTCGGGTGCCAATGATACTATCTTCATATAACTTTTTTCACGCAATTCACGGGCAACAGGACCAAAAATACGTGTCCCTTTAGGTTCCCCTTTATCGTTGAGTATCACAGCTGCATTATCGTCGAACCTAATGCAAGACCCATCTCTTCTTTGGATTTCTTTAGCAGTTCTAACAATTACAGCTTTCTGCACCGTACCTTTTTTTACTGCAGAGTTAGGAATAGCTGCTTTCACAGCAACTACTATAAGATCCCCAACGGATGCGTATTTTTTACCATGACCGCCTAGAACTCGGATGCATCTAACTTTTTTTGCACCAGAGTTATCTGCGACAGCAAGATTCGTTTCTTCGTGTACCATGGTTTATTCCTTTTTACTTCGCACGCTCTAAAATTTCTACAAGTTCCCAACGCTTTTTAGCGCTAAGAGGTCTGCATTCTTTGATTTTTACAGTGTCACCGATATTGCAAGTGTTGTCCACATCGTGCGCCATAAAGTTCTTACTTCTTTTGTAATACTTTTTATAAAGCGGATGCGCAATACTTCTTTCTACCGAAACAGAGATGGTTTTATCACATTTATTTGATACCACCTTACCAGTAAGAACCCTTTTTCTTGATTTTACTGCTTGTTCGCCCTGAGCATTTTCATTCATGTCATTTACAACATCTTGATTTACTTCAGGAGCATTTACAGTTTGATTTTTCATCTCTTCCATTTTCTTATCTCACTAACTATGAACTATGACGTTCGTTTAGGATAGTTTTCATTCTAGCTATATCTTTTTTCAAGATCTTCAGGTAGCTGGTATCATGAAGCTGCTTTAACGCGTGCTGAAATCTCTGTTTAGCGAGAGTTTCTTCAGCTTCGCCAAGTGCATTCACCAGTTCTTCCTGGGTGAGTTCTTTCAATACTTCAGCTTTACGAGGCTTCATTATACACTAAATCGATACGTTTGACAAATTTTGTTTTAATCGGTAATTTGTGAGAAGCAAGTCTTAAGGCTTCCTTAGCCGCTTCTTCACTAACACCGTCTATCTCGAATAAAACTCTTCCCGGTTTCACTACTGCTACCCAACCTTCGGGACTACCCTTACCTTTACCCATACGAGTTTCAGCAGGTTGCTTTGTAAAAGGCTTATCAGGAAAAATTCTAATCCACACTTTACCATCACGCTTAAGGTACCTGTTGATTGCAATACGAGCTGACTCAATCTGTCGGTTTGTGATCCATTTAGGTTCTAATGCTTTCAAACCAAATGAACCGAAAGTTACCAGAGAGCCTCTTATTGCTTTGCCCTTCATGGTACCACGCATGGTCTTTCTTCTTTTTACTCTTTTGGGCATTAACATAATAAATTACCCGCCGTATTTACTACTACTACAAATTTAACCAATTATATCGCCTTTACAAATCCAAACTTTTACACCAATTGCACCATAAATAGTATGAGCAGTTGAAGTGCCGTAGTCTATATTTGCTCTCAACGTATGTAATGGAATTCTACCTTGTTTGTATTGCTCTTTACGAGCCATCTCTGCACCACCTAAACGGCCACTGCACATAACACGGATACCATTAGCACCGGTTCTCATAGCACCGGAAACAGCTTGTTTCATCGCTCTACGGAAAGAAATTCTGCCTTCTAACTGCTGAGCGATATTATCAGCTACTAATAAAGCGTCCAATTCTGGTCTCTTAACTTCGCTGATAAGGATTTTTACATCTTTTGATGTTAGTTGCTTAAGTTCTTCTTCCAACTGAGTAATATCTTTACCACTACGACCAATGATTACACCAGGTCTAGACGTATTGATAGTAATTCTAAGTTGTTTAGCAGTTCTTTCAACTAAGATTCTAGCGATACCGGCTTTTTTCTTACGTTTTCTAATGTAAGATCTTACACGGACATCTTCAGCTAACTTTTCAGCTAAGTTCTTTTCATCGAACCAATTAGCATCCCAGCTCCTGTTGATACCTAATCTAAAGCCGATAGGGTTTATCTTTTGTCCCATTGTAAATCCTTATTTTAATTCTTCAGTTGCTACAACTATAGTTAGATGATTAGTTCTTTTTCTTACTCTGTAAGCTCTACCCATCGGTGCAGGGCGGATTCTTTTCATCATAGGACCTGCATCAACCATAACAGCTTTTACAAAAACCTCATCATCGTTGATAGTCAACTGCTCACTTTGAGCTTTTTGAGTTAGATTTGCTACTGCAGAGCGTAGCACTTTCTCAGCATCGCTAGCAGCTCTCTTCGGAGAGAACCTCAAAATAGTCAATGCCTGATCTGCTTTTTTGCCACGAATCATGTCGATTACCAGACGCATTTTACGTGGCGAGCATCTAATATATTTTTTTAAAGCCTGTGCTTCCATCATAACTCCAATGGTGTTATCTTATTGTTATTTTTTCCTGTGACCTGCATGTCCTCTATAAGTCCTAGTTGGAGCAAACTCACCTAATTTATGACCTACCATGTTCTCTGTAACAAATACAGGAATGAAATTTTTACCATTGTGTACAGCTACAGTATGATTTACAAAATCAGGTGTAATAGTAGAAGCTCTCGACCATGTCTTAATAACTTTCTTTTGATTTCCGTTATTAAGATCGTCGATTTTCTTCTGCAATTTATAGTGTAC
Organism: Kapaibacterium sp. (SeqCode); assembly: GCA_963678775.2. Lineage (GTDB taxonomy): Bacteria > Bacteroidota > Ignavibacteria > Kapaibacteriales > UBA2268 > JBFHIJ01. The sequence goes on along the minus strand of CAXXGR010000002.1, from coordinate 1,056,577 downwards.
GAAAATACCTTTTTTTAATGAGCGAGACATACCACGCACCTATTATTTTTTATTTCTTCTACGAACAATGTATTTGTCAGATTGGTTGCGTTTTTTACGAGTTTTAAGTCCTTTAGTGTATTTACCCCAAGGAGTTCTCGGATGTTGACGTCCACCACCTGATTTCGAAGTACCTTCACCACCACCCATTGGGTGATCGATTGGGTTCATTGCCATACCACGAGTTTGAGGTCTTACGCCTAACCAGCGTGTACGACCTGCTTTACCTTTAATGATATTTTCGTGGTCATGGTTGCTTACTGTACCCAAAGTTGCATAGCATACTTTAGGAATTAATCTCATCTCGCCTGAAGGCAATTTCACTTGAGCATATTTGCCGTCGAAACCGACTAACTGAGCTGAAGTGCCCGCGCTTCTTACGAGTTGTCCACCTTTGCCTGGTTTCATCTCAATATTATGAATGAACAAACCTACAGGGATTTTATGCAAAGGTAACGCATTACCATCTACATATTCCGCATCAGGCCCGGCAATGATTTGCTGTCCTACTTTCAATTTATCCGGAGCAAGTATATATCTATACTCACCATCTTCGTATTTTACTAACGCAATACGTGCTGATCTGTTTGGATCATATTCGATAGTCTCTACGAAAGCCACCATACCGATTTTATTTCTTTTGAAATCTATAATACGGTATCTTCTTTTATGCCCGCCGCCACGGTGACGAGAAGTAATACGTCCTGTATTATTTCTACCACCAGACTTTTTAAGCGGTGCAGTAAGTCTTTTGTATGGCTTATCCGTAGTTATCTCATCAAAAGAGCTAACAGAGTAAAAGCGCGTACCCGGAGTAATAGGTTTTAATATTCTTAGTGCCATCTTTCGTCGTCACTTGTTTTTTAAATACTAGAATAATTTAAATTAGCCTTGAGCTCCACTTACCAACTCAATTTCTTGTCCTTCTTTCAGCCTGATGAATGCTTTTTTCTTCAATGACGTACTGCCTTTCATAAGACCACGTTTAGTGTAACGCATTTTTTTCTTGCCTTTAATTCTGGCTGTACGTACGCTTATCACATTCACTTCATACATCTCTTCAATTGCTTGTTTGATCTGTATTTTATTTGCATCCGGAAGGCATTCAAATACGTATTGACCTTGCTCCGCAAGCTTCATCGCTTTTTCTGTGATAACCGGTCGTTTTAATACCTGGATCATTGTTATATACCACTATTAATTATTAAAAGCATTCTCGATGTTTTCTATCGCACCTTTGAATAGAAGGATCTTTTTATGATTTAAAATATCATAAGTGCTAATCAAATCAGCCTGAAAAATATCAACACCGGGTATATTACGTGCTGACATCAATAGCTTATGGTCGATATTGGGCAACAGTACCAAAACTTTTTGGCCTTCCAGCTTCAAGTTTTTAAGCACACCTGCCATATCTTTCGTTTTAATTTGATCAAAAGAAAAGTCTTCTACTACCATCAGATTCTTTTCTAGTGCTCTCATTGAAAAGGCTGATTTTTTTGCCAAACGTGCTAATTTCTTAGTGATTTTCAAGTTATATCTGTGCACTTTTGGTCCGTGGATAGTTCCACCGCCAACCCACAAAGGAGACCTTGTTGATCCGGCGCGAGCCGTGCCACGTCCTTTCTGACGCCAAGGCTTTTTACCACCACCTGATACTTCTGAGCGGATTTTTGTCTTATGATTACCTTGTCTTTGATGAGCTAAGTAAACAAGAACGGCCTGGTGCATTGCGTTTTCATTTGGTTCTATACCAAATATTGAATCTTGCAATTCCACTTGTCCGGATGTCTGCCCATCTTTTTTAAAAAGATCTACCTGCATTTTATCGCCTTATTGCTTAACTATTTCCAATAATGAATTAGGTGCACCCGGCACACTTCCTTTTACAAGGATGATATTTTTATCCGGGATTACTTCCACGATTTCAAGGTTACGGGTAGTTGTTTTCTTATTACCCATTTGGCCGCCCATGCGCATACCTTTTAGTACTCTAGAAGGATCACTTGACATACCAATTGAACCCGGGTGTCTTTGTCGGTTCTTCTGACCGTGCGTAGCCATACCCACACCTTTAAAGTTGTGACGTCTCATTACGCCGGCAAAACCACGACCTTTGCTAGTACCTGATACGTGTACCCTATCACCTTTAGTGAATGCTTCTACTGTGATTGTGTCACCCACATTATACTCAGTAGCTACATCACGAAATTCTCTTAATACTTTTTTAGGGTCTATACCGGCTTTATTAAACTGTCCCATCATTGGTTTGTTTGTACGCTTTTCAGTCGTCTGTCCGAAACCAATTTGGATTGCTTTATAGCCGTCTTTGTCTTCAGTTCTTTTCAATACTATAGGGCACGGACCTGCTTCTACTACTGTAACCGGAATATGTTCACCAGTTGCTGTAAACAAGCTTGTCATACCAATTTTTTTACCTAAAATTGCTGTTTGCATTTCGTTTGTCCTCCCCTTATACCTTTACTTCAACTTCAACGCCTGCAGGCAACTCTAACCTCATCAAGGCATCGATAGTTTTTTGAGATGAACTGAAAATATCAATCAACCTCTTATGTATTCTTGCTTCAAACTGTTCTCTAGATTTCTTGTCCACGTGTGGTGAACGGTTCACTGTATAAACAGTCCTACGAGTCGGCAGAGGTACTGGACCGGAGACTACTGCTCCGGTCTGTTTTACAGTACGTACTATTCTTTCTGATGATTTGTCAATCAGTTTATGATCGTATGATTTTAACTTGATTCTAATTTTTTGTGTTGCCACTTTAATTCCTCAACTTATTTACCTGTGTTAATCTGTTTAGTTCTTACTCAGGTTCATTAAAACTGACTTATTCAACTATTTTCGTAACAACACCTGCACCTACTGTACGACCGCCTTCACGGATCGCAAAGCGCAAACCTTCTTCCATCGCTACCGGTGTAATTAGTTCGATTGAAATCGCATCTAAGTTATCACCAGGCATAACCATTTCTGTACCTTCTGGTAAAGTCAATGATCCGGTTACGTCTGTTGTACGGAAGTAGAACTGAGGACGATATCCATTAAAAAATGGAGTATGACGGCCACCTTCTTCTTTTTTCAACACGTAAACCTGTGCTGTGAATTTGTGGTGAGGTGTAATTGTTCCAGGTTTAGAAATTACCATACCGCGTTCGATTTCATTTTTATCTACACCGCGTAACAACAAACCAACGTTATCGCCTGCGCGACCTTCGTCAAGAAGTTTACGGAACATTTCTACACCAGTACAAGTTGTTTTTTTCTGAAGACCGAAACCAACGATTTCAACTTCTTCGTTCACTTTCACGATTCCGCGTTCGATACGACCTGTAGCTACTGTACCACGACCAGTGATAGAGAATACGTCCTCTACCGGCATCAAGAAAGGTTTATCTGTATCTCTTACTGGAGTTGGAATATATTCATCAACTTGATCCATTAAGTTATAGATACATTGCAATCTTTCGTCGTCAGCAGTTGCACCATCTTCAGAACCTGCTTCTAATGCTAATAAAGCAGAACCAGGTATGATTGGAAGATCGTCACCAGGGAATTCGTATTGGTTCAATAGATCTCTAAGTTCCATTTCTACCAATTCTAACAATTCTTCATCAGCAATATCCACTTTATTCATGAATACTACCATTTTTGGAACACCTACCTGACGAGCAAGCAAAATGTGTTCACGTGTCTGAGGCATAGGACCGTCAGTAGCCGCACACACTAATATTGCACCGTCCATTTGAGCAGCACCAGTAATCATATTTTTCACATAATCCGCGTGACCAGGACAGTCAACGTGAGCGTAGTGACGATTATCTGTTTCATACTCAACGTGAGCAGTTGCAATTGTAATGCCGCGTTCCTTTTCTTCAGGAGCGTTATCGATCGAGTCGAAAGAACGTTTTTCAGCATCTGTGTTTTTAACAGCCAACGCCATAGTAATAGCTGCTGTTAATGTGGTTTTACCATGATCAACGTGTCCGATTGTACCAACGTTGACATGGGGTTTACTGCGATCAAATTTTTCCTTAGCCATTTCAATAGTTCCTTTTGTTAATGCGTATATTTAAAAAAAAAAAGGATAATTAAAACTTTTCTTTCTTTAAAGCAGGCTCATAGTGAGAGAATACCATCGTATAAATAGCTCTCCCTTGACTTACCGATCTGAGTTTAGTTACATAACCAAACATTTCTGATAGGGGGGCAACCCCATGAATTACCTGCATATTTCCTCTTTGACTGATGCCTTCTACTCTTCCCCTTCTGCTATTCAGATCGGCAATGATGTCACCTACATAATCTTCCGGCGAAACTACCTCCAAACTAAACACAGGCTCAAGCAATATCGGGTCAGCCTTTTGAGCTGCTTCCCTTACTGCATTTGATATTGCTATTTTATAGCCCATTGCAGTGGAAGCCTCTAAATCATGCTTAACACTAATTAACCTGACACCTACATCTATCATCGTATAGCCTTGGGGACCTACTTGCAATCCGAGTACAGCACCGTTTTGTAAAGCATCTTGCATTTCTTTATCAAGTGCTTTCAATACTACTTCATTTTTGAAGCAGATTCCGTTGCCACGCTCTTCAGGATATAGTTCAACAGTTACACTACCATACTGTCTCTTGCCGGCTATTTCACGATCAAATTCTGCATCATGAGTAACCTTAGAAGAAACTGTTTCACGGTAAGCTACTTGAGGTTTGCCTAAGCGAGTAGGTACTTTAAATTCTCTGTTTAATCTATCTGCAATTATTTCAAGATGAAGCTCACCAACTCCAGCGATTAATAACTGACCACTATCTTCATCATTTTCATATTTGAATGTAGGGTCTTCATCGCTTAGCTTTTCGAGCACGCTTACTAGCTTCTCTTGATCAGCCAAAGTCTTAGCTTCAATTGATTGTTTAATTACAGGCTCAGCAAATCTGATTTTTTCGTATAAAATCGGATGCTTAATATCACAGAGAGTATCACCGGTTTTAGTAAACCTAAGACCGGGTATTGCTACAATATCTCCTATTGACGCTTCCTTGATCTCTTCTCTTCTATTGGACATCATTTTGAATATCTTCAAGACTTTCTCTTTTTTGTCAGCTCCCGGGTTTTGCACCGACTGCCCCAAATCGAGCTTTCCTGAATAGATTCTTGCAAATGTAACTTTCCCCATATATGGGTCAGTTAGCACCTTAAATGCCAAAGCAGAGAACGGCTCATTTTCGTCAGGTTTACGAGATATAATTTTCTCAATATTATCTACATCGTACCCATCTTGATATACAACTTCAAGTGGAGAAGGCAAATAATCTATAACAGCGTCCATAAGTGGTTGAACACCTGAATTTTTTAAAGAAGTACCGCATGTTACCGGCACTACGTCGCGAGATAAAACTGCTGCTCTTAATACTTTCTTAAGCTCTTCACTCGTTAGCTCTTCGCCCTCTAAGTATTTACCAAGCAAATCATCGTCTCTCTCGGCAATAGCTTCAACCATTAAAGACCTGTACTCTTCAGCCTTCATCAAATAGCTCTCAGGAATATCTTGATATTCCATCGACAAGCCACTATCTTCTTGACTAAAGTATATAGCCTTCATTTCGATTAAATCGATAATACCTTCGTATGTATCTTCAGCTCCTATCGGTATCTGAATTGCAACCGGATTAGCACCTAGCCTCTCCCTCATCATATCTAAAACACGATAAAAATCCGCACCGGACCTATCCATCTTATTTACGTGAGCAATTCTTGGCACCTTATATTCATCAGCTTGATGCCACACGGTTTCAGATTGAGGCTCTACGCCACCCACAGCACAAAATAGTGCTATAGCTCCATCCAAAACCCTTAGCGACCTCTGCACCTCAGCAGTAAAATCAACATGCCCCGGAGTGTCAATAATATTGACTTGGTAGTCCTTCCACAAAGTAGTAGTAGCGGCGGACATAATAGTTATACCCCTTTCTCTTTCCTGATCCATGGAATCCATGAATGCAGTACCATCGTCTACTTCACCAATTTTATGAAGGTAGCCGGAGTAAAAAAGTATCCTCTCCGTTGTAGTTGTTTTACCGGCATCAATATGAGCCATAATACCGATATTTCTTATCTTCGCAATATCTTTTTGCCGCGCCATAATATAAACTGTCAGGTTAATTTAATTGACAAAGAACGATTTAGATTCATTACCATTTAAAATGCGCAAAAGCTTTGTTTGCTTCAGCCATTCTATGAGTATCATCACGTTTTTTTACGGATGAACCTTCGCCTTTCGCAGCAGCCATAAACTCAGCAGCTAATTTTTGAGCCATTGAATTATCACGGCGTGCTTTTGCGTAGGTTTTTAGCCAGCGAATAGCAAGGGCGATACGTCTTTCCTCGCGAACTTCAACTGGCACCTGGTAAGTAGCACCACCAACTCTTCTTGATCTTACTTCTAATACAGGAGCTACGTTTGAAACTGCTTTTTTAAACACTTCTAACGGCTCTTGTTTAGTTTTTTGAGCTACGATTTCAAATGCACCGTAAACCAATGATCGAGCGGTATTCTTCTTACCATGAAGCATAAGATTATTGATAAATCTAGTTACTAGTACATCATTGTACATTGGATCAGGCAATAATCTTCTCTTTTCTGCTCTTCTTTTTCTCATTTTTTTTCTAACGCATCATTGATTAAAAACGATTATTTTTTAGGTCTTTTAGTTCCATACTTAGACCTGCCTTGCTTTCTACCGTCTACACCTTGTGTGTCGGCAGTACCTCGTACGATGTGATAACGCACACCTGGAAGATCCTTAACCCTACCGCCTCTTACGAATACGATAGAGTGCTCTTGCAAATTGTGTCCTTCGCCGGGAATATACGCTGTTACCTCAAAACCACTTGTTAATCTAACACGCGCAACTTTACGCAATGCCGAATTCGGTTTTTTTGGTGTTGTAGTATAAACCCTAGTACACACGCCACGTCTCTGTGGACATGAGTTAAGAGCAGGGGAACCACTTTTTTCATGTGATTTCTTTCTTCCCTTACGGATTAATTGACTTATAGTAGGCACTCAACTACTCCATTTTTCAAATCTATATACATATATACAATATACCTATGGGTGACAGAGCTTGCAAATATACAAACATTCTGACACTTAGTCAAACATTTTTTGAAAATATTTACTTTTTAGGTATTTATTTTTTACTTTCTGCTTCTTGATAGTCTTTAATAATCTCTTCTTGAACACTTTTCGGTACAGGCATATATTTTGCAAATTCCATTGTAAATTCGCCTTTACCTTGAGTTGAACCTCTAAGATCTGAAGAATATCCAAACATTTCTTTTAGTGGCACTTCAGAATCAATTGTTACATAACCTGCATCAATTGAGGTATTGATTACTATACCACGTCGTTGGTTAAGCTGGCCAATGATTACACCCTGGAATTCTTCAGGAGCTGATACTTCCAATTTCATAATTGGTTCCAATATCACTGGTTTTGCTTTCGTTACTGCCTGCTTGATAGCTTGGCGTGATGCTAATTTAAATGCCATATCAGATGAATCTACTGCGTGCATTGCACCATCGTTCAATTCAACTTTAACGTTTACTAACGGTTGCTTGATTAGTACACCTTCGGCTAACTGATCTTTGAAACCTTGATCACAGGCAGGGATATAATCTTTCGAAATTGACCCACCTACGATTTTGTTAGAAAACTCGTATGGATTTTCACTATCAGAAGGTAATGGCTCAATATAACCAGCAACTCTTGCATACTGACCTGAACCACCTGATTGTTTCTTATGAGTATAATCGTATTCTGCACTTGCTGTGATAGTTTCTCTATACGCAACTTTTGGCTGACCTACGATAATCTCACAGTTGTACTCTCTACGAATACGTTCTACATAGATATCCAAGTGAAGCTCACCCATACCACACATAATAGTTTCGCCACTTTCATCATCGCGATAAACTCTAAATGTCGGGTCTTCTTTTTGGAATCTGTTCATTGCTTTAGAGAAGTTTGCTTGTGAAGATCTTTCTTTTGCTTTTACTGAAAGTTCAATCACTGGTGCCGGCACGAACATTGATGTCATAGAGTAATTTACATTACCATCTGTGAATGTATCACCTGAAGCGCAATCAACACCAAAAAGTGCAACGATATCGCCAGCAGCAGCTTCATCTATTTCCTGCATTTCACTTGCGTGCATTCTTACCAAACGAGGGATCTTAACTTTCTTGCCATTAGCAATATTATAGATAAATTCGCCTTTCTTGATAGAACCCTGATATATACGCATATAAGTAAGCTGACCATATTGGCCATCTTCAAGTTTAAATGCTAAAAGTACTGCAGGTTTATTCGGATCATTTTGCATAACAACTTCAGCTTCGTTATCATCTACATCCAATGCAATATTTTTGATTTCACTTGGAGCAGGTAAGTAATCAATCACACCGTCCAACATTGTTTGTACACCTTTGTTCATTTTTGCTGTACCAACAAATACCGGAGTAATGTGCAATGCTATAGTATGTACACGAATAGCATTTTTGATTTCTTCTACTGTTACTTCTTCCTCAGCTAAGAATTTTTCTGCAACCACATCATCGTAATCAGATAAGATTTCGATCATTGTTGATCTTCTTGTCTGAGCTTCTTCTACTAAGTGTGCAGGAATGTCTCTTTCTACTATCTCTGAACCTTGTTCTCCTTCATAGTAGAGAGCTTTCATTTTGATAAGATCAACCACACCTTCAAAATTATCTTCCAAGCCAATAGGCATAGTAAGAAGAACAGGTTTGTGGTTTAACTTCTCTTCAAGCTGTGTAACTACTTTATCAGGATTGGCACCCTGGCGATCCACTTTATTGATAAAAGCTATACGAGGTACGTTGTATCTTCTCATTTGTCTATCAACTGTGATAGATTGAGATTGTACACCTGCAACGCCACAAAGTACCAAAACAGTACCGTCCAAAACGCGAAGTGCTCTTTCCACTTCTACCGTAAAATCGATATGGCCCGGAGTGTCGATAAGATTAAAGTGATACCCTTTCCATTCTGCATGCGTCGCTGCTGATTGGATTGTGATACCTTTTTCTCTCTCCAAATCCATAGAATCCATAGTAGGACCATTTCCGCCTTTACTTCTTACTTCTATAATCTGGTGAATTTTTCCGGTGTAAAACAATACACGTTCGCTTAGTGTAGTTTTACCCGAATCGATGTGAGCGGCAATACCGATATTCCTGATTTTTGAAATGTCTATCATTTCTTTACCAACCCTGATAGAATTGTTAATAATATTATTGTAGCTTTTTCTCTATTCTTTTTTTTCTAATCACATTATATGCGATAACAAATGTAATTTATTGTAAGCAAAATACTTAATCAATTTTGTGTAAATTTCTTAGCACTACATTTAAATAATCTTTTGCTTAGCTAATACATTAATTTGTTGATATAAAACATTAGCAATTGCTTTAAAGCAAAAAAAGCCGCTTTATTCTTTCAAAAGCGGCTTTTTGAAACAATATGCATTACATTGAATGTCTCTCAATGCCAGAGAAGCCAGTCTCATTTCGATGGTCTTCCGCAGGTCTACCAAATATGTTTCCAACTGTGCTGGAAATTACCATTTCCTGGTATTCGCGCAAACCTGTACCAGCAGGAATCAACTGCCCCAAGATAATATTTTCTTTCAAGCCGACTAAATTGTCAACTTTACCTGCTATAGAAGCATCTGAAAGTACTCTTGTAGTTTCCTGGAATGAAGAAGCAGATAGCCAGCTTTCTGTAGTCAATGATGCCTGAGTAATACCTAATAAAATAGGTACTGATACTGCAGGTTCTGCCGGTCTGAATGACGCAGATTTCAATGACTGCTTTTTAAGCTCTCTGTTGGCTTCTCTTACTTTCTTTCTTGACATCAAGTAGTTTTCGTTGAACTTAGAGTCACCTTTTTCTGTGATAACTACCAAAGCTTTCAACTTATCGTTTTCGTCTTTAAATCTCAAACGATCTACGTGGTCATTTTCCAAGAATGTTGAATCACCTGAGTCTACAATTTTTACTTTTTGTAGCATCTGGCGTACAATTACTTCAATGTGTTTATCATTTATTTTTACACCCTGCATACGGTACACATCCTGGATTTCATTTACCAAGTACTCTTGCACTGCGTGTGGTCCTTTAATTCTCAAAATATCATGAGGATTAATAGAACCTTCTGTCAGTCTGTCACCGGCACGTACAAAGTCACTTTCCTGAACCAAAATGTATTTACCGATAGGTACACTGTATTCCATTACTGTCTTTTCATCTAAAGAAGTAACTACCACAACTCGCTGGCCTCGTTTCTGTTTACCGAAAGAAATTATACCATCAATATCAGAAACAGATGCAGGATTTTGAGGAGCTCTTGCTTCAAACAATTCAGTTACGCGTGGCAAACCACCTGTGATATCTCGGGTACGCCCCAAGTCTCTTGGTATTTTTACCAACGGAGAACCGATTGATACTATCTCGTCATCGTCAACTCTAAGCTGAGCACGAGTAGGTATATTATATGTTTTTAGCACTTGACCTTCATCATCCACCACTTCAATAGCCGGTGCTTTTGTTCGGTCTCTGGAGTCCGTTACAACTTTAGTAATGTGTCCTGTTTGTTCGTCATTTACTTCACGATAAGTTAGATTCTGTACCAAATCTTTATACTTAACACGTCCCGTTGCTTCAGTAATAATCGAAGCATTGTAAGGATCCCATTCGTATATCATTTGACCTTTTTTAACTATATCGCCTTCATTAACTAATAGTTCAGCTCCATAAGTAGCATCATATTTAGTTAAAGTGCGTTCTGACTCAGGATCTACGATATGTATTTCACCACTACGGCTTACTACAATCTGCACCATACCTTCATCACCTTCATAGCTGATTATTCTAAGGTTTTCAAACTTGATTTTACCTTCGAATTTAGCAACTACTGAGGACTGAGAAGCAATCAATGCCGCAGTACCACCAGTGTGGAACGTACGCAATGTAAGCTGAGTACCAGGCTCACCAATAGATTGAGATGCTATAGTACCAACTGCTTCACCTTCATCGACCTCTTTGCTTGTTGCCATGTTACTACCATAACATCTAGAGCAAACGCCTCTACGTGATTCGCAAGTTAGCACTGATCTAATTACAACTTTCTCGATAGCAGAACCCTCAATTACTCTCGCTAATTGCTCAGTAATCATCTGACCTGCTTTGCATAGCACAGCATTAGTCATAGGGTCAACTACATCATATAAAGCAGTACGACCTAATATTCTTTCATACAACGGCTCTTTAATCTCTTCACCATCTTTCAAGGCAGTCATTTCTACACCACGAATAGTGCCGCAATCTTCATGCGAAATAATAACATCCTGAGCAACATCATGAAGACGTCTTGTCAAGTAACCCGCATCCGCAGTTTTCAAAGCCGTATCCGCCAAACCTTTACGAGCACCGTGCGTAGAAATAAAGTACTCAAGGATTGAAAGACCTTCTTTAAAGTTAGACATAATCGGGTTCTCAATCAATTCACCTGTGGAACCGGATAATGATTTTTTAGGTTTACCCATCAAACCACGCATACCTGCAAGCTGACGAATCTGCTCTTTGGAACCACGGGCTTGAGAGTCAAGCATCATCCAAAATGTATTAAAGCCATCTTTATCTTTAGAAAGCTCATTATAAAGCTTATCTGCAATTTTATTTGTCGCATTTGACCAGTTATCAATGATTTTATTATAGCGTTCACCACTAGAAATAACACCATTTGTATATGCAGCTTCGATTGTATCAATCTTATCCTGAGTTGAAGCAATGATACTCATTTTATCATCAGGAATTACCACATCATGGATACTAACAGATAAACCACCACGTGTTGCATAAGTAAAGCCCATTTCTTTCAAGCTATCTAAGAAGACAACTGTTTTGGCCAAACCTGCTTTACGGAAACAAGTACCAATAATCTGACGTAAACGTTTTTTCGTAAGTACTTCGTTCAAGTAGCCAAGCTCTTCAGGCACGATGTCATTTAATAAAATACGACCCACTGTAGTTTCCAAAACAGTACCATTGTATCTTACTTTAACTTTAGCGTGCATGTGTACTTTATTTGAATTTAAAGCAACTATCACCTCATCCTGAGAAGAAAAGAATTTACCTTCGCCCTGAGCACCTTTCCTCAATTTTGTCAAATAGTAAGCACCCAATACCATATCCTGAGATGGTACAGCAATCGGATTACCATTTTGAGTGTGCATAATATTATGCGGTGCCAATATAAGCAATAAGGCTTCTAATTGTGCTTCGTTAGAAATCGGCAAGTGAACAGCCATCTGATCACCATCAAAATCGGCGTTGAATGCAGTACACACTAATGGGTGCAACTGAATTGCTTTGCCTTCGATTAGCCTTGGCTGAAACGCTTGGATACCAAGTCTGTGAAGAGTAGGAGCACGGTTAAGCATAACCGGATGCCCTTCAATCACTTTCTCAAGGATGTCCCATACTTCATTAGTTTTGCGTTCCACCATTTTCTTAGCACTTTTAACTGTCTTTACGTGCCCGCGTTCAATCAACTTTCTGATAATAAAAGGCTTAAATAGCTCTACAGCCATATCTTTAGGTAAACCGCATTCGTGCAATTTAAGCTCAGGACCTACAACGATTACAGAACGACCGGAGTAATCCACACGCTTACCAAGCAAGTTTTGACGGAAACGACCTGTTTTACCTTTCAAAGTATCAGCAAGTGATTTCAGAGCTCTTTGAGATTCACTTCTTACAGCTCTACGGCTATTGTCAAACAGCGCATCAACAGATTCCTGAAGCATACGTTTTTCATTACGCAAAATTACTTCAGGAGCTTTAATATCTATAAGTCTTTTCAGACGGTTATTTCGTATAATAACGCGGCGATATAAATCATTCAAGTCAGATGTAGCAAATCTACCACCTTCTAATGGCACCAAAGGACGCAAATCAGGAGGAATAACCGGAATAACATCCAGCACCATCCAGTTTGGTTCATTCGGGAACTCGCCCTCTTGACTCTGTCTGAAAGCATCTAAAACTCTCAAACGTTTAAGCAAATCAGCTTTTTTCTGCTGAGAAGTTTCAGTTTTAAGGCTTTCTTTCAAATCGAAATATTCTTTTTCAGGCTCTACTCTTTTAAGCATTTCCTTCAAAGCTTCGCCACCAATCAGAGCAATAAACTTGTTTTGATCTTCATCATCTAATTCTAAATCTTCTTTAGTCAAAGAATCTAATACATCCAAATACTGCTCTTCAGTCAATAAATCTTTTCTCTGCAAACCGGTACGCCCAGGTTGCACAACTATATATGATTCATAGTAAACTACACGCTCAACATCTTTGGTTGGCATACCCAAAATTGCACTAATTTTACTAGGCAATGTGCGTAAAAACCAGATGTGCACAACAGGAACGGCAAGCATAATATGCCCCATTCTCTCACGGCGTACAGATTTTTGTGTAACCTCCACACCGCAACGGTCACAAACGATACCTTTATATCTGATACGTTTATATTTACCGCATGCACACTCCCAATCTCTGATAGGGCCAAAGATTTTTTCGCAAAATAGACCATCCTTTTCAGGCCTGAAAGATCTATAATTTATAGTTTCAGGTTTGGTTACCTCACCATGCGAACGATTCAAAATATCATCCGGAGAAGCTATTTTGATCGAGATTCTTTTAAATCCTCGCCTTGGTATAGCCATAGATTGCATGGGTGTCCTCTATAAATTTATGTTACTTTTATTTCTTATATCATAATTCTAAATGCTTCGGTGCTTATATCAAAAATAATATAAACACACTATTCAATATGAACATCCAAGCAAAGGCCTTGAAGCTCGCGAACCAATACATTAAATGATTCAGGAATGTTAGGATCAGGCATATTTTCGCCTTTTACTATAGTTTCATACATCTTAGCTCTACCCTGAACGTCATCAGACTTCATAGTAATCATTTCTTGCAATGTATGAGATGCACCATAAGCTTCTAATGCCCATACCTCCATCTCTCCAAGTCTCTGACCACCAAACTGAGCTTTACCACCCAATGGCTGCTGAGTAATTAGAGAGTAAGGACCTATAGAACGAGCGTGAAGTTTATCGTCTACCATATGACCCAGTTTAAGCATATAGATTATACCAACTGTAACTTTTTCGTGGAACTGATCACCGGTACGTCCATCAATTAAGACTGTTTTACCGGAGCGAGGCAAGCCTGCTTTTTCCAAGAAATCACCAACTTGATCCCAAGTAGCACCGTCAAAAATAGGAGTAGCAAAATAAGTTCCTAACTTTTGACCAGCCCAACCCAATGCAGTTTCATATAGCTGACCAAGATTCATACGAGACGGCACGCCTAACGGGTTTAGTACGATATCTACCGGCTGTCCATCAGGCAAAAATGGCATATCTTCTCTAGGAACTATCTTAGAAACAATACCTTTATTACCGTGACGACCCGCCATTTTATCGCCCACTTGAAGTTTACGTTTTTTAGCAACATAAACTTTAGCCATCTGTAAGATACCGGGTTGTAATTCGTCGCCGGCAGCTAATTTATTTTTCTCAGATCTAAATACTGCTTTTTCATCCTCTCTACGCGTTTTAAAGTTAGAGAGTATTTCCATCAAAAGCATATTTTTAGATTCATCAGCCAATATAGGTTCCCTTATAGAAATCTTATCTAAGCTGAGAGTTTCTTCGTCAAACTTATTGACAATATCACCTTTGTTAATCTTAGTACCGCTTCTAAACACGGTAATATTAGGCTCTTCTGTTTTCATTCCTAGTACAGTTTCGCCAACAAGTAATTTTTCTAACTTATCTAAGCATTCCAAGTCAATGCGTTTCAAATTACGTTTTTCATGATTATCAAGGCGATCTTTGATTTTTTTCTCTTGAGCTCTTTGTTCTTTATCCATAGTTATTAATCTACGTGTAAACAACTTAGTATTAATCACTACACCTTTCAAGCCCGGAGTTGCTTTTAAAGACACATCTTTTACATCACCTGCTTTATCACCAAAGATAGCTCTTAGTAATTTTTCTTCAGGAGTAGGAT
The DNA here is from genome assembly GCA_963678775.2 of Kapaibacterium sp. (SeqCode). Taxonomy (GTDB): domain Bacteria; phylum Bacteroidota; class Ignavibacteria; order Kapaibacteriales; family UBA2268; genus JBFHIJ01. The sequence goes on along the minus strand of CAXXGR010000002.1, from coordinate 1,041,349 downwards.
CAGTCTCACCCTTAGGTGTTATTTTACCAATAAGGATATCACCTTCAGCAATTTTAGCACCAACCCTAATAATACCAAACTCATCCAAATCTTTAGTAGCTTCTTCACTTACGTTTGGTATCTCTCTTGTAAACTCTTCTTCACCACGTTTAGTATCTCTCACCTGCAAAGTAAACTCTTCAATATGAATTGAAGTAAAGATATCTTCGCTTACCATACGCTGAGAAATAATAATCGCATCCTCAAAGTTGTAACCTCTCCAAGGCATAAACGCAACCATGATATTTTGACCTAAAGCCAACTCGCCCGTTTCAGTAGAAGCACCATCTGCTAAAGGAGTGCCTTTTACTACTTTCTGACCTTTTTTAACGATAGGTCTTTGATTAATGCAAGTATCTTGGTTCGTTCTTATAAATTTATGCATTTTGTATTCTTTAACTTCTTGATAGTTAAAGTCTTTCAATGTTTCTTCTTCAGTTCTCTTGTCTATGTATTTAACACGAACAGTATCGCCTGATACGTAAACAACTTCACCTTCACCTTCTGCTACAATAAGCGTCCTAGAATCTCTGGCAATCCTGCCCTCCATACCTGTACCGCAAATAGGTGCTCCCGGTCTTAAAAGAGGAACAGCCTGGCGCTGCATGTTTGAGCCCATAAGCGCACGGTTCGCATCATCATGCTCAAGGAATGGAATCATCGCAGAAGCCGCAGAGGTAATCTGATCAGTAGACACATCCATATAGTTAACTTCTTTAGGATGAACTATCACAAAATCACCACTTCTTCTGGCTCTTACTTTATTACCAAGTATATTGCCATCATCATCAATAGGTGTAGATGCAGGAACAACAATTTTACCATCTTCTTGTTCAGCAGGTAGGTATATAATCTCTTTAGTTACTATACCATTTTTGACCTTCCTGTAAGGAGTTTCAATAAAGCCCAACTCATTTATTTTAGAGTGAATAGCCAAAGAAGAAATCAAACCAATGTTTGGTCCCTCTGGTGTTTCAATCGGACATAAACGACCATAATGCGTATAGTGAACGTCACGCACCTCAAAGCCTGCCCTCTCACGAGTCAAACCACCCGGACCCAACGCAGAAGTTCTTCTTTTGTGAGTCAATTCAGAAAGTGGATTAGTCTGATCCATAAACTGAGATAGCTGGTTAGTACCAAAGAACTGATTTACCACAGAGCTAATAGTTCTTGCATTTACCAATTCACTAGGAGTTATCTGATCACCATCGTGAATCGATAATCTTTCCCTAATAGTACGAGACATTCTTGCAAGACCAACATTAAACTGGGCTGCAAGTTGCTCGCCAACTGAACGTACACGCCTGTTACCCAAGTGATCAATATCATCACCTGTGTGTTTTTGAGCGTGTAGATTGATTAATTTCTTGATAATAGCTACAATGTCTTCCGTGGTCAATGTAGTTTGATCAAGAGGTAAATCAAGATTTAACTTTTCATTTATTCTAAAACGACCTACAGCACCAAGATCATATCTCTTTTCGTTGAAAAACAGCTTTTCAAGCAATGCTTCTGCTGTTTCAATGTCAGGAGGTTCACTGCTACGAAGCTGTCTATATATAGCTTCAAGAGCATCTTCTCTTGTTTTTGCTGTATCTTTAGTCAGAGTACGAGCAATAACAGGTTCATCTGTAGGATCTTTGTATTTAAACAATCTAACAGGTAAAAGTTCTGCTTCTTTCATCACAGCAAAAAGCTCTTCGTCAATAATCGCATCACGAACAGCAATAATTTCACCGGTATTTAAGTCAATCACATCAGAAGCAATTCTTCTTCCGATTACTTCTTCATTTAAGTCCTCAGGCTGAATATCTTCAGCTAATTCGAACAAAGATAAAATATCTTCATCCGAAGAGTAACCCAAAGCTCTTAACAAAGTAGTAACAGGGAACTTTTTCTTACGATCGATATAAGCAAACATCACGTCATGTATGTCAGTAGTAAACTCTACCCACGAACCACGGAACGGAATAATACGAGCAGTATAGATACGTGTACCATTCGGGTGCATAGTATCATCAAAGAATACACCGGGTGAGCGGTGAATCTGAGATACAATAACTCTTTCCGCACCATTAATAATAAAAGTACCTCTAGGAGTCATCGCAGGTATATTACCAAGATAAACTTCTTGCTCGATAGCATCAATATAATCCTCAGAGTCCTTTTCAGCTTTAGATGATAATCTAAGTTTAGCTTTCAGAGGCTTAGAGTAAGTTAGCTCTCTTTCACGGCACTCATCTTCGGAATATTTTGGTTTTTCAATAATATATTCCACAAAGTCCAATTGAAAAATTTCAGATGCATCTTCTATAGGAAAATTAATTGCAAAAGCAGACTGCAAGCCTTTCATTTCTCTTTTGAAAGACGGCACATTTTCCTGCAGAAAATCATGGTACGAATCTAACTGTATATTAAGAAGATCAGGATAAGTACTCGCTATATCGGCTCTTGAAAAAGTAATCCTTTCGCGAAGTCTTATCATATCGGAATCGCTTTTCAAAACGTTCAAATTATCTATTGTATTAGGTCGTCTCGCCTTATCACTAATAAGTATGGATTCGATACCTTTTTCGCTAATTTGGTCTTGAGTTTTGTTGGCGTCCACGGAACACCTCCTCGTTTGAATACATTACGAAAAAAATAGGATTTTTTGATAACTCAAACATGTGAATCATCAAAAAATCCTATTCAAATTTTAGTAGAAAGTTTCTCATCTATTTCTTAAATTATATTAGAAAAAACCGGCAGTAATAAAGAGATAGAGTCTGTTAAAGTAAATATACGCGCAAAAGCTAAAATGAGAAAAGGGGGAAGCGATTTTACAATCGCTTGCCCCACTTTTAAATATCTCTTGTAGAACTATTTAAGAGTAGCTTTAGCGCCAGCTTCTTCAAGTTTTTTCAACAAATCTTCAGCTTCATCTTTCGAGCAAGCTTCTTTGATAACTTTAGGAGCAGCTTCTACCATTTCTTTAGCTTCTTTCAAGCCTAGGCCAGTAAGTTCACGAACGATTTTGATAACGTTCAATTTTTTAGCACCAGCTTCTGTCAATTCTACATCAAATTCTGTTTTTTCTTCAGCAGCTTCTTCAGCAGCAGCAGCTGGCATAGCGCCACCCATCATTACAGGAGCAGCAGCAGTTACACCAAATTTTTCTTCCATAGCGTCTTTAAGTTCAGCAGCTTCTACTAAAGTTAAATTACCAATTTTTTCAAGCAATTCTTGAACGATCGGTGTCATAATATCACCTATATAAATTATTTTGACTATTTACTTATTTAAATATTTTTTACGTTACACTTATGCAACATTGTTTTGCTTTTTAGCAACTTCTTCTACCAATGAAGCAACGTCGCGCATCACAGCATTAATAGACCCAACGATACCTGAAGCCGGAGATCCAAGTGAACCAACGATAGCAGAAAGAATATCTTCTTTTGATGGGAGCGATGCAAGTACATCAAGCTGAGTACTTCCAAAGAATTCGCTTTCCAAAACTGCTGCTTTATACACAGGTTTAGCAACTTTCTTGAATGATTCTTTGATAATTTTTGCAGGAGCAGTAGGATCACCATAGCTAATAATCATAGCTGTTTGACCTTTAGTAGCTTCAATCGGTAAGTCATCATAACCACCAATTTCATCTAAAGCTCTTCTTACCAAAGTATTTTTTGCTACCTTCATTACCAATTCTTTTTCTCTTAAAGTAACTCTAAAAGAACTTGTTTCAGCAACTGTCATAGTAGCATAATCAACAAAGTAGATACCTGAAGCATCTTTAATTAGTTCGACTAAGCCGGCAACGATTTCCGCTTTTTTTGATTTAGAGATCATTAGCCTTATACCTTTATTATTCTCTCAATTTCGACTTATTGCACCTTTTAATTAAGGAGAAGCAGCAACAAAGTCTAAATTCTTTGCGTAATAGTCTTAATTTTTTTTATTCAGCTTCTGTAACTTTGAAACTAGACTCTTCTACAACTACACTTGGCCCCATTGTAGAAGACAAGTATACGCCTTTGACGTATTTACCTTTTGCAGTTGTTGGTTTAGCTTTCAAAATTTTAGAATAGAAAACATTTAAGTTTTCAACTAATTTTTCTACACCAAAAGAGCATTTACCTATTGAAGCATGTATGTTACCGGTTTTATCTACACGATATTCTATTTTACCGGCTTTTACTTCTTGTACAGCTTTCGCTACATCAAGAGTAACAGTACCTACTTTAGGATTAGGCATCAGACCGCGAGGCCCTAAGATACGACCTAATTTACCAACTTCACCCATTACATCAGGTGTAGCGATAATTACGTCTACATCAGCCCAGCCACCTTTGATTTTTTCTACGTATTCGTCCAAGCCAGCATATTCTGCACCAGCATCTAATGCTTCTTGGTCTTTAGGAGCTTTACAAAGCACCAAAACTCGTACAGTTTTACCTGTACCATTTGGCAATGAAACTGTACCGCGGACCATTTGATCAGCTTTTCTCGGGTCAACTCCAAGCTTCATTGCAATATCGAATGATTCGTCGAATTTAGCAGTCGCAGTTTTTTTGATAGAATTTACAGCTTCTTCCAAGCTATATTCTTTTTTACTATCAATTGTCTTAGCGACAGCGTCATATCTTTTACCACGAGATTTCATTGTATATCACATATTTATAGTTAATAATTTTTCTTCGCGGAATTAGTCTTCGTAAACTACGCCCATAGCTCTTGCCGTACCTGCAACCATGCGGATTGCACTGTCCATTGAATCACAATTCAAATCGGCCATTTTGATTTTAGCAACATTTTCACATTGTTGTTTTGTGATTTTACCTACTTTCTTTTTGTTAGGTTCTGCTGACCCTGTCTCCAACCCAATCTCTTTTTTGATTAGGAATGATGCAGGAGGAGTTTTAATATCAAACGTAAACGATTTGTCTGAATAGAACGTAACTAATACCGGAAATATAAAACCTTTGTCTTTGGCTGTTTTGCCATTAAACTGTTTTACAAATTCCATACCATTCAAACCACGTTGACCGAAAGCCGGACCAATTGGCGGAGCCATAGTTGCTGCACCAGCTTTTAGCTGGAGTTTAAAAGTACCTGCTACTTTCTTTGCCATTTTATTCTTTCACCGCAAATGTGAATATATTTTTTTATTATCTTTTCTTGATTAATGACTTTCAAGTTCTACTTGGCTAAAGTCTAATTCTACCGGAGTCTTTCTTCCTAAGATACCTACTTCTACTTTTAGTCGTTGTTTCTCTAAATTTATCTCTTTTACTGTACCGCTAAATGTAGAAAACGGACCATCAATAACCTTGATAGGATCACCAATAGTGAATGCAGTATCTATTGTAGCTACGTCTTTTCTTTCCTCTACTCTGCCGATAATACGATCTACCTCAGATTGCTGTAAAGGAGTGGCATCATTTCTTCTGCCTACAAAGCTCACTACACCATGAAGATTTTGGATTACATCCTTAACTTTCTTATCCATTATGGTATGTACCAATATATAACCAGGTAAAAAGTTTTTAACCTTAGTTCGGCGTTTACCATTTCTGATTTCAAAAACAGTTTCCTGAGGTATTACTACCTCTTTGACTCTATCACCCAACTCAAGCCTTTTTACTTCAGACTCTATTGCTTGCTTTACCTTAGCCTCGTGACCGGTAAATGTTCTGATAGCATACCACTTATGCTCATCAGAAAAATATCCGGTATATATATTTTGATCCAAACTCATATTACCTTTTTTGAAGATAGTGTTAACAGATGCATAGCAATTTAGAACAACAAGCCCATTGCACTCGTCATTATCTGATCAATGACCATCACTAATGCACTTATAACCAAAGTTGTTGCGATTACAACCTTGGTTGATTCTTTTAATTGCTCTTTAGTAGGCCAGTGCACTTTTTTCATCTCACCGGCTACTTCATTGGCGAATATTTTGATTTTACCCAGCATAATAATCTGTGTCATATTTGATAAAAATAAAGTCGCTATATGCGACTTTCTCTTACATTCAGGCACGGGTGGTAGGACTCGAACCCACAGCCTACGGTTTTGGAGACCGCCACTCTACCAATTGAGCTACACCCGTATAAATTCTTTCTATTTCTTGCTTTTCTTTACTTTCCAGAGCTAGTGAGCGGAGTTGAACCGCCGACCCCTTCCTTACCAAGGAAGTGCTCTACCACTGAGCTACACCAGCAGCAGCGTATCCTACTCTACAAACATAAAATAGTCAGCAATCCTATTGCCGACTTATCTTATTTACTTATGATTTAACATCCATATTGGAGCGGGAGACGAGACTCGAACCCGCAACCCTCAGCTTGGAAGGCTGATGCTCTACCAATTGAGCTACTCCCGCGGAACATTAAGTCATTAGTGGGCAGGGAAGGTTTCGAACCTCCGTAGGGCGGAGCCCAGCAGATTTACAGTCTGCCCCGTTTGACCACTTCGGTACCTGCCCGATTTAGAATTCAAAATTAAAGCTTTTATTTCAAATAAAAAAATCTTTTTTTTCAAAAATATTTATTTATTTTTTTTGCTTCAACTCTAAAGCCTTTTTTCTCACCTTGTCAAATAACAGGAATTCAAAAATAACAATTTTTATGAAACCTGCAAAATCTTTTTTAGATTTTTTTTCGATTAAGGTTTTACATATTTAAGAGCTATATTGCTCCCCTTAGAGAGCTCGCAAATATACATAGTTTTTACTTATCTCCAAAATATATTTTATACTTTTCCGTAAAATTAATTTATACGGATACCTAAGTTTCTATTTTATTAGGATAATACTTATATTCCATATTCTCATTTTAATTTTTTGAATGCACACTAGCTCGGACTTGTTATTATGGAAAATCTTTACAACGCAACAGTAACCGGTAAAATCATGCTTACCCCTGACCTTATGATGTTAAGAGTAAGAACGGATAGCCCTAGAGATCAATTTATTGCAGGTCAGTATACCAATATAGGTCTTGCCGCTGACGAAACTCGCAGCCCTAACAGCGTAATGCCTCTTGAAACTTTACCTGATAAGTCTATGATTCGTCGACCTTACTCTATCGCGTCTGCAAATCATCAGACTCAAGATTTCGAATTCTATATTAGCCAAGTTAAATCCGGCCAGCTTACTCCTCGTCTGTTTAATCTTTCGCTTGGCAGAAGAATGTGGGTGGACGAAGACATTTTCGGTATTTTTCATCTTAGCCAAGTTCCCGAAACTTGCAACATCGTTATGATTGCTACGGGCACAGGTCTTGCTCCTTATATAAGCTTCTTGCGCTCTCATATCCAAGATTCTAAAAATATTAACATGGCTGTCTTTCATGGTGCCGCTTATCCATGGGATTTAGGCTACTATAGTGAGCTTACTTTTATAGACTCATCTTTTGAAAATTTCAATTATTTCCCTACATTGCTAAAAGCTGATTCTACTTGGCAGGGACTTACTGGATATATTGAAAAACACTTAGAAGCTGAAGTCTTACAAAAAGCCGGTATCGAGATTGATCCTGCTAAAACTCACTTCTTCCTTTGTGGCAATCCCAAAATGGTTGACTCAGTTACCAAGTTTTTAGATGAATTTGGTTATTCAAAACATTCTAAAGAGTGCGCCGGAGCTTTACATGTCGAAGAATATTAAGTATTTTAGTTTTTTGCGTGTTATATTTCTATTTTCATTTCTTATCTTTGCAAACGCCTGCAATGGTAAAACCAGTTCTTACAAAAATGATATACTTGCTGAAAGGCATAAAAACGATAACTTTTACAAATACAGTTCCGAATCTCCTATACCTAAATCTATCATAGATAAATTCGAGGGATTAAGTTACTACGAGCCTGATGAAAAATATAAAGTTATCGCAGAATATACCTTATATCCAAATCCCGATACTGTAATCTTTAATACAAGCAAAGCTGATATAAAAAAAACATATCTTAAATATGCCAAGCTATCTTTCAAAATTGAAGATAAGGAATATGTATTAAATGCATTCGTTTCTATCAAAAACGAACTCGGGAGTTACTTATTTATTCCGTTTACTGATAACTCTAACGGAAAAACCAGCTACGACGCAGGAAGATATTTGGACATTCACGGGCTGCCTAAAGGCAATCACATTACATTAGACTTCAATACTGCTTACGCGCCTTACTGTGCTTACAGCAATAACTATAGTTGCCCGGTAGTGCCTTCAAGTAATCATTTAGATACAGAAATAAATGCAGGAGAAAAGATATTTTATGTTGAAAAATAACACAGCTATATTATGAGCTTAAATTTTCCCAAAAAAATGGTTGCAGTCTGTATTTTATCTACATTGGCTCTGAGTTCTTGTTTTTTTGTTAAATACAATGACAATCCTGATGTGAAACCAAGCGTCGCGCTCAGTCCAAAACCTGAAATAGCAATGGCGTCTGAAATTATTCGCTCTAACCAAGGTGACATGATTTCTTATATTCCAAAAGATTGGTTCCTTATTGATATAGACGACAGAAAATCTTCCGGAATTATTGCTGTAGCTGTTAATCCGGAGTATTCTCTATCTGCAGTATTTTCACTTATCAGAAGCAATAATATACTCGACCAGACTATTGAAAAAGAAGGTGTGCTCGGCTTAGCAAGAATGAGTTTGGAAAGGCACAAAAGAAAAACTGCCGGAGATATTAAACTTATGGGACAATATCAGGAAATTACGTTAGGCACCAAAAACTTTGTTCGTTATAAAATGAGTACCACCGGTGGTGCACTTTCTACTGATGTAGTAGTTTTTAAAACTACTACAGGCAACTATTATGAGTTTGCACTTATACCAATGGATGTATTAGGTAAACCACTTCCTGCACAGCCGGACATAGATAAAATATTTAACTCCATTGTTGCATCAATTCAGTTTAATTAATTATGACATATTCAGAAGACATATTAAACATAATTGAAGCACTAAACGCAAAATCAGGCGGTAAGCTTCGCAAAGAAAACGATTTAGCTATTCTATTAGAATTAGTATCTGAACAGCTAGATCACGACCTTCTCAATAGAATCATCTTTACCGGAAAGTCTCTTTGGAAATTATCTGAAACTATAAGACGTGCAGGCGCAGCTACTGACGCTACTGACAATCTTGAAAAAGAGCTTATGCGTCACATAGAAGATTTGCGTGCTTACATCTACGAAGCAATAAAAGACAAGCAACACGACTCTAATTCCAGATTTACTGTTACATATTTAGAGACAACTCAAGGTTGCATTAGGAACCTAATTGATCTCTCTCATGATTTAGCAGTACTAAAAGATTTGCAGAGTTAAATCTTGGAAATACTTCACACAATGCTTATAAAAAAGCCGGTACTTATTTGTATCGGCTTTTTTTTAAATCTACTACACTTTTAGCTTAGTAGTGTTAGAATAATTCCGGGAACATTTTTTCTTCAATCATTTCACACCAAATGTGCCCAATCATAATGTGACACTCCTGCACCCTTGCAGTTACATTACTTGGCACAACTACCGCTGCATCACAAAGAGGTAGCAAAGAACCACCATCTTTACCTAAAAGACCAATTACTTTCATATTTTTCTTCTTCGCCTGCTGGCAAGCTCTGCGAACGTTTTCAGAGTTACCTGAGGTCGATATAGCAATTAGTACATCTCCTTCGTTTCCGTAGGCTTCTACCCCTCTGGCAAACACGTTATCAAAGCCAATGTCATTTCCGCCTGCAGTCATAATAGAAGGGTCTACAGTAAGTGCTATAGCCGGAATAGCAGCCCGATTAATCTCACTTCTCAGACGAACAACTAACTCAGCAGCTAAATGCTGACTATCTGCGGCACTTCCGCCATTTCCACAAAAAAGAGCTTTTTTACCTAAATCAAGCTGAGTGGCAAATAGCTCACCGCATTTTTTAATATCTTCAGTTTTTTCGTTTAATACTTTGTTTTTTACGGCAATACTTTCAGATATAACATCCTGTATTTTCTTTATCGTATTCATTTTTTACAATACTCCAACATCAAAATCTAATTATCAAATTTTGCATTCACGTTTGATGACTTGCATTAGCTCAGGTCTACCCATTCCGGATTTAGAAGAATATGGCAACACTTCCAAAGCAAATTTACACTGTGAAATAAGCATATCAAGCTGAGCCTTTCGTTCATCAATTTCCGGTTGTTTTATCTTGTCGCATTTAGTCATGATGATAATATAGTTTTTCTCATGATTCTCCAGCCATTCAATCAATTCCAAATCTGCAGGCTGTGGATCATGCCTACTGTCTACCAGTACACAAATCAGTTTAAGATTCGCTCTCTTTTCTAAATAGTCGAAATTTAAAAAATGCCAATGTGAGCGTTGCTTCTTAGACCTTTGAGCATATCCGAAACCCGGCAAATCAGCAAAACACCAAGTTTGCTCTACTAAGAAAAAATTTATAGCAGCAGTTTTACCGGGAGTTTGACTAATCCGTGCAAGATTTTTTCTATGGACGATACTATTAATCAAGGAAGATTTACCAACGTTAGATCTTCCGCAAAATGCAACTTCCGGGTATATACTTTCCGGATAATCACCTATCTTCTGAGTCCCAAAAACAAACTCTGCGTCGTGTATTTTTATCATATCAGCTTATATGTTGTTAATTTACTATCCCAAATCTACGAAATATTTTGCTACACCTTTTAGAAATCTTAGCTTACATATACTACTTTAGTAGCACAATTACTTTTTTAGCTGTAGCAAATTTGTTTAACTTTGCAAAGATATTATGTAATCAAATAGTATACCTATAAATAGATGTCGAAAAACAATTTAGCCAAAACATATCTGCGGAAACTAATCTCATGCTTCTTGAGAAATCAAAGATTCGAAAAAGGAATCTCTGTAGATAAAGTACATAAAATACTTGTCATCAGAAACGACGCTCTGGGAGATATGTTGATAACACTTCCTGCGATAGCCTTTTTAAAAGGAATTGCACCCAATGCCTCTATTCATGTACTGGCTTCTCAAAAGAATTACAGACTAATCGAATTTGATTCAAATGTTGACAGAGTGCATATAGCTGAAGAAAAGGGACTAAAGTTCTTCCGTCAATTATTTACTCTCAGAAAAGAAAAATATGACGTAATAATTTCTACTATCTATGTTGGTATTACTAAGCAGGGTTTCATAGCAAATATTATTGGGGGCAGCAAAGCATTCAAATCTTTACTTTACTCAGGTGAAGACAAATATACTTATTATAACTTCCAGTCGAAACTGGCAGAGCAACAGACTCCTATGTGGGAAAAAATGTACGCTCAGTTTGCAGAGACTTTTGATTTCCACATGGATACAAATAAAGTTATCCCCTACCTTAAGACTGATGACAACTCAAAATTGGCACTGAATAAATTTTTAATAGATAACCACCTAAAGCCTAAAGAGTATATAGTCTTAAACCTATCTGCAGGTCAAGATAGAAATCAAATTACTTATGAAAAGTATAGAAAAATAGTGGAACTTATCCACACGATTTTCCACAGTACTATTGTGTTTATCCACATGCCAAAGCAAGAAAAAATGGCTCAGGATTTATCAGAAAACTATACGATTGCTCTTCCAAGATCAGACATTTTGAATATAGCGGAACTTATCAGAAATTCTAAATTATGTATCTCACCTGATACAGGAATAGTACATTTAAGCGCAGCAGTAAGAACTCCAACCATTGGTATTTTTAACAGTGAATACCATAGCCGGTTTTGGGCTCCTTATAAAGTACCCGGCGGTAAAATTATTGATAGCTCCAATATGATATTTGAACTAGAAACTATGCTGCAATCACTAAAAAATGACGGAGTAATAAATCATGGATAAAATAAAAATACTTTACGCAACAAATTACTCTGATATAAAACTTGGCGGTCAAAAAAGTATGATTTCACTTCTGGAAAACTTGAACCAACAAGATTTTGAGTTACATGTCATTTGTCCCAAACAGGGGGAACTTTCAGAGCGATGCTCTGATATAGGTTGCAAAGTGCATTATCACAAATTATATAATAGGCATTTGAGAAATATTCCTAAAAGAATAAAATCCTTTTTTGCATTCCGTAAAATAATGCTTACGAACAATATTCAAATAGTCCATTCCGATAATGAATTTGACTCTTTTATTTATGGAAGGCGACTTAAATTTTTACCTGCCAAACAGCTTTGGCATCTAAGAGTTGCTTTCAAATTTAAATATGATCACATCATTCAAGAAAACGCAGATGCTATAGTAGGCATTTCGGAATCAATGAAAAATAGAATTTCCGAAACTAACTATAACAAATATCGAACTATTTATAATGGAGTTGATACTAATAAATTTACTCCTCTAAGCAGTCAGGCTATAGGCTTCCGAAGACAAAAATTAAATATGGATAGCGATTTCTCTATTATTTTTGTAGGCCAGCTAAAAACAGGCAAAGGTATATTTGATTTGATAAATGCACATTTTCAGCTCATTAAATCAAACAGTCAACCTATAAAATTATATTTATTAGGTTCCGAAATTGAATCAGGTATTCAAAATAAACTTGAAAATTTGATAAATATCCAGATACCCGAGCATAAAACATCAGTTTTTTTTGCAGGTCATCAGGAAAATATCCATGAATGGATGCAAGCTGCAGACTTACTTATATTGCCTTCGCATGAAGGTGTAGAAGGCATGGGAAGAGTTCTATTTGAATCCATGGCATGTGGCACACCTGTGATTGGAACAGATATTTCTGGAATTAGAGATGCCATCACAGATAAAACAGGTATTTTAGTCCCCGAAAAGAATCCTGAGCAACTTGCCTCCGCTATAGAAAGTATGATAGCTAATAAAGGACAATACGAAAATTATAAATCACAATGCAGAATAAGAGCTACTGAGCATTTTGATATAAAAATACATGCAAAAAAGATTTCGCAAGTATATAAAGAACTCGCAAATAATCAGCACGGAGATAAATAATGATTAAATTTTTTCTGATCTGCCTACTACTCCCTACTTTGCTTTTTTCGGCAGAAAACAAAGACTCCACGAAAGTACCCTTATTAAACGTTATCGTCGGCAAAGTCCAAATGGGCCCTGGAGCTGATAGTGTCAGCACATTCAAATTTGAAGCCGCTTTCAATCTGGCTTTGGGCATGTCTCAAAAGTACAGACTAATCTCTATGGAATATAGAGACTCTGTTATCAATGCAATGCAAGCTGAGAATCAAAATATTAATATGCTAGATGTAGCAAAAAACTGCAACGCAGACGTCATTGCAGTTGCTAATATCGGCATACTAAAGCACATGATGCGAGTGGAACTTACCTTAGCTGATATTACTAATAAAATCAACTATAAAGGTATAGGCTATGATTTACTACACTATAGAAAACTGGATGAAAAACCACTTTACGACCCTGCTCTGGTAAAAGCAACTCAAAGAGCTATATCAAAAGCAATAGAAAACGACAACCTATATGAAAACGCACCGGAAGGCTTTAATATCAGACCTGCCGCTCCATTAGTTGTCGGAGGTATTGAGTTTATAAATGAAGTGCCTACACAAGATTCGCTTATGACTTGGGACTTATTTGACAAAAAAATAGTAAACTCATTTGACTTATGCGAAACAGTATTCGAAAAAGCGACAGAAAGTAATATATATGCGGCATACGATTTAGACTCCAGAGATTCTCTCTATGCAATGCTTAAGCTATTCGGAACAGAAAATTACACTCCTCCCAGCTCAATAGAACTATTCGGATTAGCAAAAATTGAAGTTGAATATTATATCTCCGGAAAATTTACTCAACTACCTTTCGCAGCTAGGCTTGAGCTTGTTTTATACCGTTTAAATGCACAAGGTGGCATATTTGAAGAACATACGGTAAAAGGTCTACTAAAAGAAGATAACATTGACGAATTGAGAAAATTAGCTAAAAAGTTGACAGGTGAATTACTTGATATAAAACAATAGCCACAAAGTATATAACTCTGCGGCTATTTTTTATATTATATGTACGTCAGTAATTATAAATCTACTCTAACGTTCCAATTATGTGTATCTTCGATTTCGCCGTACTGAATACCGGTGATTGTATCATAGAATTTTTGTGCAATTTCGCCTATCTCGTTGTTGTTGATTGCCATGTCTTCACCATCATAGTGAAGCATGCCAACAGGTGAAATAACAGCAGCAGTACCTGTACCGAATACTTCTTTCAGCTCTCCGTTTTTGTGAGCTTCAAGGATCTCATCGATTGTAATTTTACGTTCTGATACTTTCATACCCATTTCGCGAGCCAAAGTAAGTACAGAATCGCGAGTTACACCGGCAAGAATTGAAGCTTGTTCCAATGATGGAGTGATTAGCTCATTGCCTATAACAAACATAATATTCATAGCACCAACTTCGTCAATAAACGAACGATCTACGCCATCCAACCAAAGTACTTGAGCAAATCCTTTTTCTTTTGCTACAGTGCTTGCATATAATGAAGCTGCATAATTTGCTGCAGTTTTAGCTGAACCCAAACCACCTCTGACAGCACGAACATGCTCTTTTTCTACTAAAATCCTTACGGGTTTCATACCTTCTGCATAGTAAGATGCTACAGGAGAAGTCATTACGATTAATTTATAAGAATCAGAAGCATGTACGCCAAGGAAATTACCATCTCCATAGACTACAGGGCGTATGTAAAGTGAGCAGCCTCTTTCAGTTGGAATCCATTTTTGGTCAACTTTAACTAATTCTTTAATGCCTTCTAAAAGGGTGTCTACATCATAATCAGGGATACACACCATTTTAGCAGAGCGATTCAAACGTTTTGCATTCATATCAGGACGGAAAAGATTTACATGTCCTTCTTTTGAAATAAATGCTTTTAAACCTTCGAATATTGATTGACCATAGTGCAAAGTACACATAGCCGGCTCAACTGCCATTGGGCCATAAGGAATAATTTCACCATCATCCCATTTACCATTTTTGTACTCTGCTACAAAAACGTGATCTGATAAATACTTACCGAAGCCTAAATTGTTATAATCAACTTTGGACTTACGGTCAGTTTCAACTTTATTAATTTTGAAGTTAGCCATTATACTATCCTTTTATACTATTTTATATCTTGATTCCACCACATCAATGCCTAGAAAGAATCTTCTATAACAGTTGCATATTACGAAAATAGATTGAATTTCCAAACATTCTTTCAGAAGATTAATATTCGTAAGTAGTATTAATATCTCTTGGAATATCTTTAAGAGATTCTATCATAGTTTCTATTTCAGGTGTCATTGTACTGTATTTTTCTAAGAATTTCTTAGTACCTTCGTAGTTACCTTCAGCTTGTAAAGTCAGTACGTCGTGAGCCATCTCGCCTACTTTTTCAAAGAAGATGTCCATGTCAATAGTATATTTACCATCTTCCATAATTTTAATAGCACCTTTTTCTCTTAGGTAGTTAAATTGAGCTAAGTTAGCTCTGCCATGAGCCGACACGCTACCAAATCTGATAGAACGGAATAGGCCAGGCAGATAAGTAGCAACTACTTTTTTCATATAGTCATCATCAACTACTTTCATATCATATAGATGCTTGAAGTTGTACATACCAAGTATGTCTGCTTTATTTTCTTCTATCGGTGAGTAAAGTTCTTTAAGAGCTTTTCTTACATCCATTTTGTCATCACCATACACAGTACCGCGACCTAATGTGTGAGACACTTCATGCAAAGTAACAAAGCTGGTAAAAGCATTAGCATCTACATCAGGAACCAAAGTCGGATCTAAGATTTTTTCAGCAATTGGCTTCACTATGTTTTCAAACTTGGCAGTCATCATGTTTTTATACATTGATTTTTTACTGCCTTTTTCAGTGTAAACTTTAGGATTGTTTGGTAAAGATGCTGCGATAGTTTTAGTACCTTTTTGGCAATCACCACCAAAGTAAGCTACGTTAACAACCTGTAGTACATTAGTAGTTTTGCTTAATTCAGTAATGTATTTAGCATCTATCGGTAGTCTTTTTTGGAATTCGTTGATGTTAGATTCGAACATAGCTAACTCTTTAGATGCTTCAGGATCTTTAACCATTACAACAGCTTCGAAAGCAGTTTTATAATTAAATATTTCATCCTGGTAATTTTCGATTGGACCTAAAACTAAGTCAAGATCATTATTTTTAATATCCATCCAAGCTAAGTCAGCTTCGTAATACTCGTCAGTGCGAAGAGCAATAGCAAGTTTTACCAAATAATTTTTTAATGATTCGTTTTCTGATAACGCCGCAGCAGAATCAAGCAATGCAGCCATTTTTTCTATCTGTGGGTACTCTTTAGAGTAAGGAACAGCGATAAGCTTATCACCATCTCTTTTAACTACTGTATATGCACTTTCTAAAGCTTCTTTCTGCTCAGGATTTTCTTCAACATATTTTTCGAATTCTTCTTTTGTCATATCAGTTGGGTAAAAGCCGGCACCGTAAGGCCTTCTTTCTATACCTTCGCCAACGAATCTTTTGTTACCATAAATTACGTCGTAAGGACCATAATTTATTTTAGTATATTCAGCATAAAGTTTAGCATCTTCATCTTTAGAAGCTAAGAGTGAATCATAAACTGATTTAGCGTCATGAGCAGACTGCAACCAGAATATTTGATCAGAGATATGACCTGCTTCAGAAAGTAATTTAACAATCTGTTGCTGTTTATCAGTCAAATGAGTTACGTCTGCTTCGATTAGCACAGGTGCATAAGCATCGATTTTTTGTTGAATTTCAGTCATAGCTTTACTCTCTTGAGCAGGAGCTGCTTCATTAGTCTCTCCGCAAGAAACTGCCAAAGCCAAAATAGCCAAAGCTCCCATCTTCTTAAATAAGTTCATAGTAATCCTTAATGTATAGTTTGCAAAAATTTCTCATTTTAAGCTTCTAAATTTACAATCAAAAATGGCTGTTTGCAAATTTTTTCGCATAATATTTAAATTCAACTAAGAATATATAAAGTTTTACTATAAATCAGAGTTAGGATATAATACGACATGCTATAAAAGTAGCATCCAAATTTATTTAGCCTTATCTATAATGGAGCTTATATTTTAGTTTTTTTATAATAAAAAAAACGCTCCTCCCGGGGGGAGTTTAGTATATTGTAGCTAAAGACAACTAAATACTTCTATATAAGTCATTGTAATCTATAATTTGAAAGAATTATGTTGCTAATAATACATTGGAATATATTTGAATCTTTGAAATAGTGTTAGTATATTGTTAGTAGTACTAACAGATTTGAATTCCAATGGTAAAAACTAGTTTCTATATCGATAAACCGAAGTCAAATAAATCAACTATAATGATAAATATTTCTCTTAATGGCTTTCGGTTACAGATTTCTACAGGTGTAAGCGTCCCTACTAAGGTATGGTTAAAAGATAAACAAGCAATCAAATCATCTTATTCCACAGCAATGGAATTGAATGCAAACCTAAAGCATTTAGAGAGACAGATTGTTGCATTTTGTACACAGGCCAAGCTTAATGGTCTCGCTCTTACAAAAGAGCAAGTAAGAGAGAAGTTTATTGAAATCCGAGATCCTAAATCTGGTTCATCTAAACCTGAACTTACTTTAGTAGATGCTATGGAGAAATTTATTGATTATAGAAAAACAATCAATAGACCCAAAACAATAGTCCATTTCTATACGATTCTCAATCATTTAAATAATTTTGAAGGGCAATACGGAATTACTCTGTTTTTAACCTCTTTGTCTGAGGAGTTATGGAATAAGTTTGAAGAATATCTTTACTCTGGGAACATCAACGACAATACTTTAGACTCTATTAACAAAAACATTAGAGTTCTTTTGCAGTTCTGTTTAAAAAGAAACTTAATAGATGATTCTCTTTTGCGAGAATATTTTACCTTTATCCAAAGAATAAGAGTTAAAGAATCTGTAAAAGTTGCCTTGACAGAAGATGAGCTTTTTCGACTATTTGATTACTGCCCAACACTTAGAAAGTTAGAAAAGACTAAAGATCTTTTTCTAGTTCAATGTTATACAGGTTTAAGATACTCTGATTTATCTAACTTAAAACCTGAAAATATCGATTTGAAGGAACAGATCATAAAAGTTAGTACAATTAAGACATCAAAAGAAATCATAATACCAATCAGTTCCAAGATACTACCTATATTTATAAAGTGGGATTTTCAATTACCAATTATAGATTCTTCTCAATATAATCGAAACATCAAACAAATGTTCAAAGAATTAGAGTTTGATTCTCCAGTTCAAACAGTTACTTTCCAGGGCAGAAAGCGTATCGAAACTACAAAGCCTAAATATGAGCTTATTTCTTCTCACACCGCTAGACGTACAATGATTACGCTTGCACTTAAAAAAGGTATGCTTCCGGAAATGGTTATGAAAATATCCGGCCATACATCCAGGGAATCTTTTGAAAAATATGTAAAGATTACCGAAGAAGAAGCTCGTAAGCAGTTTAGAGAGCTATTTTAGAGTAATACATCAACTAAGCTCAGTTGGATTATCATAGTGGGTAAGAACTATGTGGAGGAAGCTGAGCTTAGTTGTAAAATATTTTATTACAAGTACATATGAAGTAGGAATAGAGCAAATTGAATATCAATACTCTATTTTATCTTAGTAAATCAGTTTTTTGACTATAGAACCATTTTTGCCGGATAAGCGTAAGAAAAACACGCCTCTATAATAACTGTCTTTTTGTACTTGAAAGTTGAACTTATCAGATATAGTAAAGCTTTGTAAAACTTTTCCTCTTATGCTGACTAATTCAGCTTTATCGTAGATTTTATTATTTTCAATTTCATAGCAGTTGGATAGCTCCAGTACCTTCACATCTTTAGTAAAATTTTGCTCTTCTACTGATATACTTTTATCTTCAAATTGATACAATAATGCTAATGATTTACGAGTTCCTGCTAAATAGTATTTGTTTGGCTCGTATTCTACTATATCTGTCAAAGTTTCTTGTATGGGAATTCCCTCTTTCTTTTGCCATAAGACATTTCCATCTTCATCTAATTTAGCTATATAATTATCTCCAGCTTCGTCACTGGTAGAGTCCCAATCAACAGCCTGTCCGATAACAATCAAATTTCCATTTAAATTCTGCATAATTTTGATGGGAATTACTCCATAGGCTGCAGTCTCTAATTTTGATTGTCTTAGTATATTACTTTCACTATCTAACCAATATAGATAGCCAACTCTGCCTTGATAACCGGCTATGATTATTTGCCCATTTGTAAGGATTATTAAATCACTAATTATAAATGAAGCATTGTTCGGAAAGAAGGTCTTTTTCCAGACTTTTTCATCCTTACTGTTTATCTTTATGATATATCCTGCTGTTTGGTCAGAGGCTCCATAACTCTTGTGGATATCCCCAAAACAATAAACAGAGCTATCTTTACTGATTCTAAAGTCTTTCAATAGATATCGGTCGCAACTATCTTGACTATATACTATAGACGAATCTATAAGTTTACTTTGCAAGAAGTTCCCTTCTGAATCATAATGCATGCTATAAGAAAGAGCTTGTTGCCAATTTTGTCTTGGAGTGTAATAGGCTGAAATTTGGTTATTGTGATATCTGACCGGTAATTTCGCCCAAGTAGCAAATTTTAGTCCGCTAGTATCAAACTGACTATATATTTCAACTCCTTCGCTATTGAATCTTTTTACAGATAGAACTTGGTTATTATATGAGAAATCCGATCTAAACAGAGCAAGTTCAGACAAGATTTCAATATTAGAATTATCCAGAATTTTCAAACTCCAAGGAATAATAGTACTATCGCCTTGTTCAATACCTTGCTCCCAATTAACACTTTGATATTCTAAATCAACTTTAGCCAAGATACCTTTTTTAAAATACTCATCATCAACCGAATAGCTCCCGAAAAGATAAGCATTATTACCGTCATATCTGATATTAGCATCAACAAACCAACTAGCAGGTGACATTATATCTGTGATTTTTACTAATTCTTCAGAATTAGAATATGTAAAAATTACCAATAGATATAAACATATAAAACAAACAAACTTCTTAACCATAAATCCTCCTATTCAAAATATGTGGCATTACTAATGTAATGCCACGGCTTCATTACTCAACAATAAACTTACCATATTTCATATTACCTGATTCACTTATTGTCACAATATAAGTTCCAGGTATCATGGAGCCAATATTTAATGCAACCTCTGTTACATTTTCATTAGTATTATATTCAGAATAAAATACTTTTGAACCGTCTACGGTATAAATCATAATTTCATATCTGGAATTCGAATTCATTTCGAATTTTAGATTTATTCTGTCTGCTTTGACAGGATTAGGGAATACTTGGATTGAATTGTTTTCTTGATTTTCGACTTCTTGAACTATTTCAATCCATTCTTTCCCTTTATTGTCTGACTTGAATTTTTTATCTTTGTTGATATAAATTTGATTATCAAAATTGTTATCAACAATTCTTAATTGCTTCCAACTAGAGCCATTATCTTCTGTCGCAAAGTATTGCCCATTACTACTTTTAAAAACAACTTTATCATATTTGATATCTGTTGCTAAAGAAGCAGACAGCATTGCAACGAAAATAAACGATAATGCTACAACAAGCTTCATTGTAATCTCCCTATTATTTTACGATTTGATCGCCACCAAAATTTACAAAATTTATATCACATGCTGGTTTGCAATTCAACACCCTCACCTCTTCTAAAGATGATTGTTCAGTATCATTATGCATGTCATAGCATTCATTGTCTGTCATCGGAGCGGCAGTACAATTCGGAGATTGATTTCCCATCTCAATGTCTTCTTGATGGATTAATACGCCTGTGGCACGGTCTATACAGAAGGCATTAGTAACTTTGCAACATGCGTCAGCATCACAAGCTTTAGGATAAATAACGATAGCTCGTGCACCAGGAGTTCCGCAAGTATAATAGCCTACACATCGCCCAGTGCAAGTTCCTTTAGCATAACTGACTTTGTAATTGTCATATGTATCACAATATAGAGTATCCCCCATATATTTCATTTCCATATCATTAAATTGGATGAATATTTGTTTTGCAAGCAAAGCATAAACATCATGCTCTAATTTATTCATCTTGTCTGGATCTATTGTACCACCTGGACCAATAACTCCATTTGTAAGCCATAGATGGAGACTGCTACAATCTGGATCGTTTTCCAAATAATTTAAACATGTCATGTAATGTTGTTGCAACTTCTGATTAGTTGCACAATTTCTATGTTTATATCCAATGTAGATAGGACAATCTGGGAATAGTGGGTGAATAACAATAGCACTGTCAGTTTTCCATGGTCCCCAATTTGTACATGTAGAGTCTTCATAACAGCTAAATGGAGGTACTGGTTCTGGAGCCAAAGAAATACCAATGTGAGTCATTGGCTCAATTTTGTCAATAAAGTATGGTGCTTTAGCAACATCCATGTTAACTAATAATGGATCAAATTGTGCCTTTAAAGGCAAAGTAGCAACTAGTGCTAGCATGATAAAAAGAAATTGTTTCATCTTGAACCTCTATTTTAGTATACAAATTTGGCTATATTTTATAGCCATTTCTTACAGTATATGATATTCATAATTTATGTTGTTAACTTCTATACCAATTTGTCCGAAGGTACAATATAATATTGCTCTAATGTGCAATGTTTTGTCACTACTAATTCATACTTGTTTATAATATAAAATATCTCAATACAATCCAAGATATTTTAGACCTTTTTAAAAAAAATCCATTTTAGGAGCTTTTTGATGACCTGAATCTTAGAATTTATGTTGCCATTAAAATTGGTAGAATTGGAGTATGAGATGCTTTGAGGTAAAATGGAAAACGAATCTACAAAGAAAGAGAATAGGAAGGAAAAAATTTCCTTCCTATAATTATTTTGGCTTTTTTTATTTCAATTTCTTTCCTAATGGCACCCATTTCCCTTCTTCAGATTTTTGTTTAACTACAACTTCCAATGGGGAGTTGTAGTTCGATATGTCTAAAGGACAGCTCATTGCAGAGCCTTGATAAATTTGAGTAGGCAAAGATTCTCCTTCAATAATATCTACTAAGAAATCTAGTAATCCGCCATTAATTTCCCATTGGAGCAATTTTAGTTCTGAATTAAACTCAATTGATGTGACCATGCTATTTCTCCTGACTTTTGTTTGTGGATTTAAATAATTGCTTGCTTAGTACTTCTAGCAAGCGTTTAATATCATCTAATAAGGGTAGTATATCTTTATCTACTCTTTTTCTGATACTGAAAACGGAACCGATCTCTTCTTCTATTAAGAGTAATTTTTGTAATAACATCCTTAAGTCATTATTGACTTTGTCAGATACTATCTTATAACTTTCTTGTAGGCTATTCAAATAAAGTTTCAATTTGTGATGCTTGTAAAAAATTAATGTTAGTGAAAATATAAGGAGTATCGTAAGAGTTGCTAAAGCCATATTGTATTTGTTCTTTAACTCAATTTCCTTATCTTTAGATTCTATTTCTTGATCTGCCAATGCTATCGTCTTTATCAAGCTTTTCGAGATTTCTTTTCCACAATTATTATTTAGTTTATTGTCCTCTAAAATATTGAAAATAATCTGATCTACATCTATCCCTTTAATTATACCATTTTTTTCAAGCACATTTTTGATATTAATAAGATTTCGGTAATAATCTGACATTTTATAATCTACAATAGTCTCAAATGTTTGGATGAATAGTCCCTTTGCTTCATTATACTGTTTTTGATAAACAAAAGCTTCTATCTGATTGAGGCTAATATGAACAAGTTTATGGGGTGAAAAATGATGGGAAGTAATAAGGTAATAGTAACTTGAAGCTTTATCATACTCCCCATTTTGAATTAAATATGCATTTAGATTATTTAGGCATTCTAAACTATCAGCAAGATTCCTAGAACTTTCTAACTCTAACTCAGAATAATATATTGCTTTTTCAATACTTGCTTCGTAATGGCTATTTAGAGCTAGCTGTGAGTATATTAAAACTATTTTATCTCCACCTTTGGGAATAGAGCTTAGAAGAATTTGGCTACTTTTTTCATAATTCCCAAAATTAGTGAGTGCTTTTGCGTACTCAATAATTGTATTTAAATAGTGAGTTTTTTGTTCATGATTTTTATAATAAATCAGAAGCTTGTCAAAATATGTAAAACTTCCTTTGAAATTTCCTAGTTGTGACTCGATAACTCCTATATGATAATATATATCCATAAGCAACATGTCTTCATTTAATTCAATTGCTTTTAACGACAGAGCTTTTAAATAGTATTCTTTTGCTTTTTCAAGATATTTAAATTGCAAAAAAGCTTGACCTAAATCTGTATATACTCGAACTAGTCCTGCTGTAATATTGTTATCGTTGAATATTTTTCTGGCATTATTTAAGCATACGAACCCACTATCTATAAAACCTAGCTCTACAAATGACCTGCCTAACTGTTGAAATGCATATGCACTATCTAATGAATTTTCTGAATAAGATAAAGACTTCTTGGCATAATATCTCCCCGAATCGGGATATGCTTGGAATACATTTTCAGATTTTATCATATATTGCTCTGCAATTGGATTACTTCTTTTAGATTTGGATAACTCCATAGCAAAAAGATTATTCCCAGATACCAAAACAAGTAGAAATATGGCTATTTTTTTCAAGTCTAATACTCGCATATTATATCTTTGATTTTTTGTAATATTTCGTCTGCTTTACCATTTCCTTTTAAGTACTGATCCTGGTATTTCTGTATATTTTCAATAACTTGTTTTATATCAGACAAGAGTTCTTGATTTTCAAATTTGATATATAAATAGATATTTGTTTTATAAAATACCTCTTCAATACTTAAGCTGACAGATTGATTCCCTAAGAAGAAATCATCAAATTGCTCTTCATCGAAATCAATATTTTGTTCTTTCAAATATTGATAAAATTGTTCTTCACTTCCATAATGTTTATCTATAGTATCTATAATTTTGCGATATGAGTACTCTTTTGCATCTAATGATGATTTAGCATGGCGTAAATCATCTATAAAAATATTTCTAGCTCGTATCCCATACTCATCGCATGCTATTATAGAACCTGACCCATTCAGCAACCAATTTATAGAGATTCCTAATTTTGATATTTTAACTAAGCTATCTACTCCCGGCACTTTGCTTCCCTTAGTAAACTTAGAAAGTAAAGGTAAATCTATTTCAATCATTTCAGCAATCTTTGTTTTCGTATAGTCTCTTAGCATCACTTTTATAAATAAGTCAAGTCTCTCTGCAATAGTTACTTTCATATTATTCCTTAGATTAATAACTGAATAAACACTTTTGTACTACAGCGCAATAAACATTTGTCCTAAAGTACAATACAGTTTTATTTATTGTTATTATCCAACAATATTACAAATAATATTTGATTATGCCATATCAAATTACAACATTGTTGATTTATAGTCAATTTAATAATTATAATCTCTGCATTCTTATTTCTCTTGGAAGTTTAGCAGTTTCTATATATTATACCTTAGATTAACACAATATGAAACCAAATTGTCCTATATTACAATATAATATTGTCCTATCGTACAACCACCATTTTAAAGGGGATAAATATGAAAAGGATTATTTTCATCCATGGTAGATCTACGAAACCATTAAAACAGAACTTAAAAATGCTTTGGTATGAAGCGATTGCTTTTGGTTTGGGCAGAGATTTTGGAGATTCTACTGTTTATAAATTCAGTCATATAAATAAAGATTTTGTTTATTATGGTGATTTGTCAAATGCTTATCTACATAAAAAAACAGATGCTGTTATTCCAGATGATATCATATCTAGGCTAATATCATTAGATTTGCTAAAAAAATATAAATCCTCAGACTTCAATAAACATGTATATAACGCTCTACCAGGTAAAAATTCCGCTTTAGAATTTTTTGCAGATGCTTTATCAAGTAGCGTAAGCCTATTTAACATAGGGAAACAATTAATAGGTAGCGTAGCCCCCGATTTACTAGAATATTGGAATAGCGAAGCATATTATGGTAGCGATATTAGATATCGATTCACAGACACTTTAGTAAAATGCTTTGAACAAGAGACAGATGACATTCTAATAGTTTCTCATAGTCTGGGAACGATTGTTGCTTATGATTGCCTCTGGAAACTCTCTCATTACGGAGAATATAGGCATAGGTTTAGCAATAAAAAAGTTAACTTAATCACTTTAGGTTCACCTCTAGGAGATGAGAACGTAAAAATAGAACTTAAAGGAAAAAATAGTACCGGACTCAGAAAGTACCCCCACAACATAAATAGTTGGATAAATATTTCAGCTGAAGATGACTATGTCTGCCATGATAATAAATTATCAAATGATTTTCAAGATATGATAGAGTTAGGATTGATAAAAAATATCGAAGAAATTTCTCCTATTTACAATCTAACAGTTAGAAATGGGAAATCTAATCCCCACTCTTCAATTGGCTATCTAATCTCTCCAGAATTTATTCAACTTCTGGAGAGATGGTTGAGGGTATAATATCTGAAATGAATTCGACCCTTTGTATGTTTTTAAAAGTAGGAGAGCCCCCTGATTTCTGAATACAAGTTAATAAAATATGAAACTTAATCCAAATATAATTTACTAACAATTCATAAAATATAGAAAAAGGTCAATATTTATTGGACTATATCGACCTTATGGACTTTATTCGGTTGGATTGGATTGGTTAGAATTGGATTGATTTAGCTTTTTTCTTTCTGCAAACTTTTGACCTACTTTTAGTCCCATAGCACCGAGTATTAACATAATAGTCGATTCTTCAGGTCTCCACACTCCATCGGCTGTAGTGAAGACTGCGTGTATCCAATCTACAATGCCGGCAATGACTATAATGTACATTACCAATCGAGAAGAACTAAAATTCCCGTTTTCCTCTTGCAGGAACTCTTGAAATTTCATTAGATTTTCTCCAAGTACTGATCATTGCTACCAAAGAATTGCCTACTAAATCTCACTAAATCGACTGCTAAAG
Source organism: Kapaibacterium sp. (SeqCode) (assembly GCA_963678775.2). Taxonomy (GTDB): domain Bacteria; phylum Bacteroidota; class Ignavibacteria; order Kapaibacteriales; family UBA2268; genus JBFHIJ01. The sequence goes on along the minus strand of CAXXGR010000002.1, from coordinate 1,015,131 downwards.
TAATGTCCTTGGCAACTATCTGAGTTGCTCCGTTTTGACCATAATTACTTTGTATTCCTGCATTAATAGAGCCATTTTGAATGATTTTGGTTAAATCAATTTTTCCATTATTTGTTCCCGAATTCTGATTGACTGCAATTATAACACAATCTTCTACATTAATTACTGTATCAACGAATACAAGGTCGTAAAACATTTGGCTTAAATTTTCTGGCAGATTAGAAGCAATATTTTTTTGTATTGTACTCAAGTCAAATGAATACGATGTTGGATTAGTAAAGTAAAGAAGTAAGTCCATGCTTTTCTTATTACTCAAATCCACAGATATAGTATTGCCTGTAAACTCTAAATCGAGTTTGAATGCTGTGCCGGATTGCGATGAATAGGCTATACAATTAAATGGCTCATAAATCTTACTGGCTACATTCTGATGTGGAATACTTGAGCCTAGTTCATTTAATTTGTTAACGTGGTAAGTCTCATTAAAGACACGATTATCAAGCTCACCTATCATACCTAAAGACAAAACCCTTCTTAGTCCACTGTAAAAGTAATAATCACCATAGTAATAATGAAATGCTTTAGCAACGGATTCTTGTAAATTAATTGCGGAAGCCATAACTGCTCCTGGTCTAAGTTTATAAAAAGTAAGTGCTTAGTCTAATATAGTAAGTAGAGATTTAATAATCCGGTCTAATTCCGTTAATGAATAAATTTACGTATATTTCCCCTTGCTAATAATTAACCTTGCAAAATACACGTAGCTAATTATAGGTATATCTATTCAACCTTAGCATGCTTCAAAATAAATATTCACCACATTGCAATCAGGTTTATTTCTGGATGGTTCGGTAAGTGTAAACATAAAAATCACCCTTGAGTATATTCAAATACAAGTTCAAGGAGGACACAATGTGACGTAAGTAAAGATATAAAGTAAATCATTAAGGAAATATAGTATAAAACGGCACGAACTGTAAACAGGTACATACTAAAAAAGCCCTACCAAAGTAGAGCTTTCTTTTTAAACATCTCTGATAATCTTAATTACTTTTCCTAGAATCTGCAAACTGTCTTCCTCTTCATAAACTCTTATTGGTTCATAATTCGGATTGATAGAAGTGAGATATAAGCAATAAGAGCCAGGATCATAAACTTTGACTATGTGATCTTCATTGAGACATACTGCAACAATATCACCGCTTTGATATTTAACCGGATTGATATCGATAAGGAGAGTATCTCCGTCTTGAATTTTGGGAGACATAGAGTCCCCGTTTACTTTCAGAACATAAGTCCTATCTTGTTTCACTCCTTCTACAAGTGGTATACTGACTTTTTCTATGCCATCCATATCGTATAGACCTGAACCGGCAGAATAAGAAGTGAGAAACTTCTTCAATTCTACTTCTGTAGTTTCGTATACAGATTCTAAGTTTGGTGTGTAATTCCCTTTCGCCATAATTGTTCTCCAAATAGAAATTTAACATATAAATTCCCCCCGTTGGTATATTTAATATACGGGGTGGAGTGACATATTATGGCGTGACAATATCAGGAAGTTCATATTGTTATCTTTTACTAGAGGGAGATATTTTTGTTTTTCAATCTTATCTATAGTGCTAATGTATCATCTTACACCCTACTCAACCTTTTATTACCGTTGCTCTTATAATACCCATCTTGATATTGCATCGTCATTGGTGATTCTATACTCTATAATTGAGCTAGTACAAGAGTCTATATGGATTTGCACCCCTTTAAACTCAATATCATAGCCATCGCTCAGGTCATACTCGAATGTTTTAAAAGATTCTGTACGAGCTACATCTTCAGTATATTCTTCGTATTGAAATTTGACAACTGTTCCAATTTTACCCATATATATAAGTTTATAAGTATTTCGACTGAAGGAGTAGACCTCTTTCGTCTGTTTTTTAAACAAAACACCTTTAGGACGAGATTTACCGGTTGGAGCAGAATTGTAAAACGGTTTGTCACCTAGTTTTAAAACAAAATCCTGAACTTTCCCTGAGTCTGATACTTCTAAAACATAATCAGCTCTTTGAAAATAACTCCCTAATGCTGCATAGTATTCATCATTACATGATTTTGAGAAATCATAATTATACAACAGAGTTCCGTACTTTGTTTCACCTTTTGCAACCCAGCACTGATTTGTGTCTATTTTTGGATCTTTACCACCACCTACTCCAAAAACTGGAAAATCAATATTTTTAGTTGGATAATATCCGGGCGATTCTGTTACCCAATATTTCTGTAGAGATATGAAAACATCCCCTACGGAAGCTATTTGCTTTTGATGTGGCATTTCGTAGCTCTTGTGATATTGTATTGATGATTCAGGCTTTTTAATATCATCATAATACTTCACGGTTGCATACTGAACAGTACAGCTACTTACCAGTAGTATGGATAGGAAGACAAATACAATATTATATTTTTTCATTTCATAACCTCAATATATATAAACTTGTAAAAACATCTAACCGAAAATACTGACTATATTCAAGCTATTAATGCAATGCTATTAAAATAGTAAAATTTTTGTTCTTACTATTCATTCCCTATAATCCACATACAAAAATAATTCTTTTCAGATAATATGAGACAACAATATTATAAATTTGTTGATTATTTTTATTTTTAGTATTATGCAATTTACAAATATTCAATAAAATAATGCGGTGGTATCATGGATTTAATTGACAAACTTAAAGCTTTAGCTCAAAAAATCGACAACCAAAAAGAAAATGTAAAAACAGAAGAATCAACAAAGTCTGCATTTATTATGCCTTTCCTTGCTGCTTTAGGGTATGATGTATTTGATCCTCTTGAGGTTGAACCAGAATTTATTGCTGATGTTGGTGATAAAAAAGGCGAAAAAGTAGATTATTGTATTAAGAAAGATAATGTTCCTGCAATCGTTATCGAATGTAAACACTGGAAAGATAATCTTAATTCACGAATATCACAATTAGAGAGATATTTTAATTTTACAAAAGCAAAATTCGGTATTCTAACAAACGGTATTATTTATCAATATTTTACCGATTTAGATGATCAAAACAAAATGGATGCTAAGCCATTTTTTGAATTCGATATGAGCAATTTGAGCGAAGGAGTGATCTCCGAAATCAAGAAATTTCAGAAATCTCAATTTGATATAGACGATATTGTTAATAACGCAAGTAACTTAAAGTATTCAAAACAAATCAGAGATTTCTTAGCGGATGAATTAAAAAACCCTTCCGAAGAATTTGTCAAGCATATTGCCCAAAAGATTTATAGTGGTAGGGTGACTGCAAAAATACTAGAACAATTCCAAATTTTAGTACAGAAATCAGCGAAACAGATGTTAAGTGATATGATAAGTGACCGGTTAAAGTCTGCTTTAGTTGAAGAATCAGAACACAATAAAACAGAAAGTACAGAAAACCAATCGGAGGATATAGAGAACAGGCTTAGTGATGATGGAATTCACACAACAGAAGAAGAGATAGAAGGCTTTAGAATTGTTCAAGCAATTCTTAGACGTGATATTGCTGTTGAAAGAATTGTAATGCGCGATAAAAAACAATATTGCGGAATTATTTTAGATGACAATAACAGAAAGCCAATCTGCAGGCTATGGTTTAATAGAAGTCAAAAATATATTGGGTTGTTTGATAAAGAGAAAAATGAAGAAAAAGTACCTATAGAAACATTAGAAGACATATACCAACACGAACAACGACTTATTGAAACTGCTAAAAATTATGACCTTTCAGAAGAGTAAGAAATGATAATCTTATAAAGCCACTTAAAAGTGGCTTTATTTTATTAAAACCTCTAAAACATTACAAATTCAATCCTACAGCTCACTATTCTACATCTTGTGTATAAAATGACACTTCTGCAGTTAAAGAGATTTATCCTCCCAAAGCATCTTGTACTTTATCAATTTTTTCTATTGCCTTAAGTGCTTCTTTTTTCCATTTCAGCATTTGCTCCGGGCTCATTTTTGTTATATCAGGCACCGAAACCATTTCTACTTCTTCGATTGATGTTACGTTAGGTTCAGGCTTTTCCTTTTGAGGGTCTAAAAGCATAGGCTCTTTGCCATCTGTTATGTAGTCTGGATTAATACCTATTCCTTTCAATTGCAATAGCAAAAGTTCTCCAAAATTACCTCTTTTCTTATAAGAGTAAAAAGATTGGGGCTTCTTATCAAGCAACCTAGCTATCCCAGCTAAAGAGCCAAAATGCAATTTTGCTACTTTTTCTAATCTTTCGAACTGACCCATAAAATAATTTTGAATAAGTGTAAAAAATATTTGCACTCTATAAAACATTTTTTTATATTGTGCGTATCAAACAAGAGAAACATATAAAACAAATTTTTACAGGAGTAGATATGCAACCGCTAACCACTCGAGAAGATAATTCCTCAAATCAAAGACTGTTTGTTCAATTCCCATCTGAAGATGCTCTTCGTATAAAAGAAATTACAGCTCATTATGGCTATGACAGAGCAGCAATAGCTGCTCGAAATGCAGTCAAAGTTGCTTATAAGATATTCAAATCTAATCCAACAAAGTTCTTAGACATGATAAACTCATAAAACTGTTTTGCAAAAACATACATAAAAACATACAAAAAAATATACATTTTTTATAACACAAACAAACGGTTTTTACAAATGCTACCAAAATTTGATAAAAAAATTGAAAAATCGACGGAAGAAACTTCAATTCACTTGAAGTTGGATGCAGAGGATGTTAAGAAGCTGGATGCTGTAATGAAAAAGTATAATTACAAAACTCGCACCTCATATATAAGGGATTTGGTGAGAGCTTATTTTGCTCAAGAATTTGATAAATAAAAAAGCCTGCATCTAATTGGCGTTCGACACAGGCTTAAGTCCATCAACAATACAAAATAAGGGATTCTATTATGACACCCAAGGAAAATTTTACAGAACAGGTTGATACTTTATGTATCCCTAATGCAGTTTGTTTATTGCTCGATATGACTGCTGATAACATTGAAAGAACAGTTCCATTTGAGTTGTGGGACGAATGTGTTGAGTTGCTTTATAATAAGCTATCAAGCAAAGCAGACAAAGGCGGACAACCAATTTCAGTTTTCTTTACCGCAGAGATTTTGGAAAAATTGAAAAAGGTGCAGGCGAATTCAAGATATGTGGCCAATGTCAATGCAGGCTAGAATGACATCCGAGATTGGATAATTGGACGGTTCGATTCCCTCCCTCGGATCAAGCGTAATTTACTCTTTATGTGAGTTTTGTATAACTCTCATAGGAGAAATAACAAAGCGGGTAGGTTTCTACCAAACTCCTGCCCGCTAATTAAAATGTTCTTTGAAAATTAGAAAACGGTGGATACTGGAAGTTGGAAGTTGCGACTCCGGAGGTTCGATTCCTCTGCCATCGTCAAAATATTATGATAGCAATTAATAAGGAAACGGCATGAATACAAATATGTTTTTGAGCTTGTCAATAGACGAATTGCGAGCTGAAGTAAAAAAAGCTGTTCAGGATATTATAAGCGAACAAGCAAAGCTGAATGCAGAACTTGAACGCAAAAGTAAAACTCGTGAAGTTATCGAGCAAAAAGAACAGGAAGCCAGAGCAAAAGGCAATGAAGCTTTAGCACAACTATATGCTAAACAGATTGGCGTTATTAGCAAATCCATGGACGGCATTCAAACCACCATTGAAGAAAAAGCAAGTCCTATAGGTTTAGCTACTGACCTGCTCAAATCCTCAGTTGAGGAATCTATGTCTAACCTCTTCCAAGACGACGAAGCTTTGAAAGAGCCTTGGCGTAGAGCTTTCAATGTTATTGCCGGAGCGTTAAAGCAATTAGCCTCAGCAGCAATTACGGAGCTGATTTTAGGTCAATTAGGTATAAATGCAGGAGCTACAGGCTTAGCAGGCTTGTTAGTAGTTCCTTTTATCAAAGGTCTTGCAAATACTGCTGTGAGTGCTATCCTCAATCCTATTCTGCAAGGTCTAACTTCCTTTGCTACCGGTGGAGAAGTAACAGAACCAACCATTGCGGTTGTGGGTGATGCAAAACAGTCCGGTCACACAACTAATACAGAGTGGATTTTCAATTCTACTCAAATGCAAGTATTGGTAGCTCATGTATTGGAAAGATTTGGTATGCGAGTAGCTAATGAAATTACTAACAGTTTTTCAGGTGTAGCCGATAAACTTCAAAATATCGAAGTTGCTATTAAGAACTTACAACCTGTGCTTAAAAACAACAACTTAGATTCTATCATTGAGTACTTTGAAAGCCACAACGAAATTAGAGACTTACAGCTTAAATTACATAGTGGTGCTATTGATTTAGAAGATTTTAGACAGGAAGTTAAACTTATTGAAGTGCCTAAGCTTGCCACTGGTGGTATTGCTACAACAGAAACCTTAGCAGTTGTTGGGGATGGTCCTGGTGCAGAAGCTATTATTCCTTTAGAAGAACTACCGAAATTCGTAGGACAGCAAAATAATTACGACTACAAACGTTTAGAACAAAAATTCGATACTCTTATTGTAGAAGTTCGTAAGTTAGACTTATACATTACAGAAAATGAAATTTACGAAGCTAACAATCGTGAAAGCAATAGACAAAAAAGAAGACTTAGGAATGGATAAATACGTTTTTTGAAGCAAAGTGTTAGTATATTGTTAGTAGTCTAAAACAAAAGCCTTGTAGAACATGATTCTATAAGGCTTTTTTGCAATAAACGCTCCTCCCGGGGGGAACTAGGAGGAGCAAATCCCGGCGTTTCCGCCAAAATAGCATGGTGGGCATGCTAAATGTTAGACACAATTTCTAATTTCTTTCAAGAGCGGCGGAGCTTATTTCTTGGGGGGAAACGATTTAATCTTCGCCCCACTGCCCTTTCAGATATTTCTTTTAGTATTTCTTTTGTAGACTATTCGGTTGATTTCACTTCAGGCTACTTCTGGGGGGAAGCATTATTACCTGTAGTCAAACTCCGAAAGCATCCACTTCAAAAAACACAAATGGTATTTATATAGACTGCTTTATCTTGCCTTTCTTTTGTTTGGGGGAAAACTATAATCGGCTATGATAAAAATTGGTTACAAACTGTTACAGAACTAAATGGTATTTATATAGACTCTAGTTATTAAGCGAGATACCGCGTGGGTTGTGGTAAATTGAATTAGCCACTACGCCCCATATCTCAAATTTATCGTCGCTTTTTATTTTTAAAACAGGATACTTTTCATTTTCAGGTTTAAGGAATATACCTTCTTCTGATTTTTGCAAAGTTTTTAGAACTAATTCGTTATTGATTTTTGCTACGACTATGTCGTTATTATTTGCTTTCTTTGTTCTATCTACAAAAACAAAAGAACCATTTTTAATCCCCGCTCCTACCATAGAATCGCCGGAAACTCGCATCATAAAATAGTTAGCACTCTTATCTACTATCATTGAATTTAAGTTAGCAGTCTTTGATTCCAGGCCGGCTACATCGCCGGTAAAAGTAATAAAGCTTTGATTGCCTATAGGCTGTTTAAAGTATTTAGAAGCTATAGATTGTTTAACATTAATCGTGCCGCTTTGTTCTTTTATCGTAGAAATAGTATTACTTGTCGAATAATTTGACTTGTGAAATCTCTTATTGAGTCTAGAACTAATATTCATGTTTCGCTCCGTAAGTATTGTATCTTTATGCTTATGGAGTATATATTATCATTTATCGTGCCATTTTTCAAAAGCATCTAACAGTCATTATATTCAGAGATTTAGAGTGGTCTTATGTTCGTCTGCATCTATGATTTATCAGACAGTGCATCTTGTAGGATATGTTTTATACTTTCGTATTGGTCTGCAGAAATAATTTTTTCTTGAAAAGATAGCTCCAAGGTTGCAAGAGCTGTATAGCAGTATATCCGTACTATAGAGACTTCTTTAAGTGCATCGATATGTGATCGTATTGCTTCAGCATCTGCCCTAGCGATAGGACCGGTGAGTGGTATGGTTTTAGTTGAATAAGCGTCTATATTGTTTTCTAATGTCTTTTTAGCAATAGGAGCTATGAACTCCTTAGCTGGGATGCCGGCCTTCTCGGCGATTAGTCTTCCGGTTTGTAGCAAAGTAGTCATATTATTAGAACTCATGACTGCAGAGCAGTGATACAAGGCTTTCTGCTGCAGATCGCCAAGCTTTAAACGTAATGGATTTCCTTCCAAAGCAAGAACAAACTCAGAACAAGATTCAAATATGGATTCCTCAGTTTCTATTCCCCATGCTATATCCGCCAGATTAGCTTTGTCAGCATAAGCAAATGTCTGAAACGGGTGAACAGAAGCAATACCTTTAGCCACTTCGCTTAAAGAAGCTAACTCATTAGCGCTTTTTACACCTGAGGAATGTGCAAATACTGCAGATCCGGCATATGGATACTCTGCTCTTAACACTTTAGCAAGCTCGCTTATATATTTATCAGATATTGCAATATATATAAAACTACATTCAGGTATATCTGCCACTCGCCGAACAGCAAATGGTTGATACCTATCTGGAATACTCTCTTCATTTCTACTATATATAAAACTGAGCTTCCCTTGATCCAAGAGAAGCTCAGCTATACTAATCCCTACCTTTCCGGCACCGATGATACCATATTTAGTAGTGTTACGCATGATCTTATATTTTAATAAGTTCGTAGTTGTATTTATTATCTTTGATAATATAACCCAAATCCTGGATCCTATCTCTAAGTTCATCAGCTAATGCCCATTCTTGATCCGCTTTAGCTTTAAATCTGCGTTCAGCCAAATCTTTTACTTCCGCAGGAACTTCTTCTACGATTGAAGCTCTTGAAGTAATAATCCAAACAGCAAATACATTATTGAATTCTCTAAATAAATCAATCAAAGCTTTTTTGGAGATTTGAGAAAGCTCATTTGCAGGGTTTTCATTCATAAATGTGAATATTGCAGCAAGAGCTTTAGGAGTATGCAAATCATCTGCTAAATAGCCAAACGCTTCTTCTCTAAGCATATTTACTTCTACAAATTCATCTCCATCTATGTCCTCGTGCAAATCATAGATATAATCCTGAATACGCAATCTAGCTTTTTTAGCTGCTTTGATACCATCAAAAGTAAAGTTAAATTTAGTGCCATAGTGCGCTGAAAGCATAGAGAAACGAATATCCAGCGGATCAATACCTTTATTAATCAAATCACGCAAAGTATAGAAGTTACCTGCGGACTTGCTCATTTTTTTGCCTTCCACTTCTAAAAATTCGTTGTGACACCAGAAGTTATTCGGGTCAACCCCGTAACCTGCTTTAGACTGAGCTATTTCGTCTTCGTGGTGAGGGAATTTTAAATCTACTCCGCCAGTGTGAATATCAAAAGGAATACCTAATATTTCATATTCCATAGCAGAGCATTCTATGTGCCAACCGGGACGGCCTGGGCATGGCATACCATAAACGCTGAAGTTCCAGAATGGTTCACCGTCTTTTCTGCCTTTCCATAGCACGAAGTCATGAGCTGTTTCTTTCTCGTACTCGTCAGTGTCGACTCTTTCGCCAGGTTTGAAGTTTTCAAAATCAATTTTTTTAAGCTTGCCGTAAATATCTGAATTACGCCATTTAGTTACATCAAAGTACACAGAGCCTTTAGCTACATAAGCATACCCATTATCAATTATGCGACGGATCAAGTCCTGCATATGAGCAATGTAATCAGTAGCTTTTGGCAAAGCATCTAAATCAGAGCTACGAATACCTAAAGCTTCAATATCCTTAATAAACTCTTCGTAGTAGTACTCAGTAAAGAGTTTTAGGTTTTCTTTAGGATCATTAGTTTGATATCCCATTTCAGGCTTCCAAGCGCCACTACCTTTGGCACTATCTCTGATAGTTTTATCGTCAATATTGGTGATATTCATCACCCATTGTACTTTGTATCCACCGGCGATGCGCAAAACTCTTTGCAATAAATCTGCAAAAAGAAAAGAACGCATATTCCCGATATGAGCATAGCTATATACAGTAGGGCCACAAGAATATAGCTTTACTTCGTCACCATATAATGGCTTGAATGGCTGTACCTTTTTAGAAAGCGAGTTGTAAAGTTTTATTTGCATGAGATTAACATAATATGAACCAACAAAATATTACATATAAAATGGTAAATTATTTGCTTTGAAACAAAAACTTTATATTCATAATCAATAAAATCTTAGGATTATTTGTATTTTTTTATCAAAACTACTTACTAAGAGTATATAGATTTAGTTTTATTGCAAATGATTGACAAGGAGGACCTCTAAAAGTGCATAAATTCAGCAATAGCGAATATGAACTTCACTATTCCATTAATGATTCTGTTCATATTCAGAATCTAATTTTCTTACATGAAGGCTTAGGTTCCAGAAAATCTTGGGGAAGGTTCCCATCTCAACTGACCAAAGCTCTTCCTATAAGCTATGCGAGCTATGATAGAGCATTACACGGGAAATCTACACAAAAGTTACCTGATACTAGTAACTATTTTGATTTTCAGGTAGAAGAGCTAAGGGCCTTTATCCGGCAATTAAATATAAAGAATCCGATATTAGTTGGTCATAGCGATGGAGCAACTACTGCTTTGCTTTACGCAGCAAAATATCCCGACGCGGTCAAATCAGTTATATCTATGGCAGCTCATATATACTCCGAAGAAAAAACTGATTTAGGTGTAAAAGCTACACTTCAAAAATACCTGCACGAAGGACTAAAAGAAATACTTTATAAACAGCACAAAGAGAATACAGATAAAGTCTTTTATAAGTGGTATAACTATTGGAGCAAAGCAAGAGATAATAATTTAGATCTGGGTCCATATTTAAAGAAAGTAAAAGTCCCTGTTTTAGCTCTGCAGGGAGACAAAGACGAATACGCTACAGATAATCATCTATGGGATATAAAAAGCTCCCTGAAATACTGCAAAGCACATATAATCCAAAATTGCGGACACTTTCCGCATATTAGTCAGGAGAAGGAAGTCATAAAACTAATGACTGAGTTTATTCGTTGAACTACTATAATTTGTACAGGATTAGCAAAACTATCTGCTAAATGTTTTTTTAAGATTTAGCAGTATGAACTCAACGAAAATGTACGTAGTTGGAAGTATAATCCTATAAGATATGCGTCATTTACCTTGGTTACTATTTTTTGCAAGTCTGTGCAACTTTGTGGGGAATGTATTTATGCTATTAAGACCAACACAGATTATTACTATTCTTTTTAGCTATCTGTAAATCTTACCCAAATGCTTACAATCATGTTCCATCATTTTATACTTAATATGGCTACTAATTTAAATGTATTAAAATTTGGCGGTACCTCTGTCAAAGACGCAACCGCAATCCGCATGCTTACTGATATATTGAGCCAAAGAGAGGGCAAATTACTCGTTGTAGTATCAGCAGTAGCTAAAATTACCAATACTTTGATAGAAATTATAGATTCCTTGGAATCTAAAAATATTTCAAAAGCAAAAGAATTAGTATTATATATAAATCAAAAACATAAAAGCATTAGCAAAGATTTGGGAATTGGAACTCAAACAAACTCATTTATAGAAGCTCAATGCAACAATTTAGAGAAATATATAGAAGCTACTGATATTCTTGGTGAGATTAGCCCCAAAACAAAGGACATGATTCTTTCAAGTGGTGAATTACTTTCTTCGTATATTTTGAACGAGTACATGCAAAACCTCAAAATGAAATCCGTCAGAGTCTCACCTACTCTACTTATCAAAACTGACAGCTCTTTTACAAAAGCGGAAGTTAATCATGACATGACTCTTGAAGCATGTAAACTCAATATTTTATCAAATTTAGACGAACATAATATAGTTGTTACCGGGGGCTTTGTAGGCTCAGATGCTAAGGGTAAAACCACAACTTTAGGACGAGGTGGTTCTGATTATTCCGCTGCAATAATAGCGTCTGCTTTAAAGGCAAATGCCTTGGAAATTTGGACTGATGTAGACGGCGTTATGACTTCAGATCCTCGTATAGTTAAAAATGCCTGTCTTGTGAAAAGGTTAACATATAGAGAGGCTGCTGAGCTTGCTTATTTCGGAGCTAAAGTCTTGCACCCTAAAACAATAGCCCCTGCAGTAGAGCAAAATATTCCTGTTTATGTCAAAAATACGTTCAGACCTGAAAAAGAAGGTACGATGATACTATCCAAAGGCTCGGGCTCAGATTTTATTAAAGTTATAGCTTTTAGAAAAGGGATCACCCTAATAAATATTGATTCCAACAGAATGCTTGGAGCTGTTGGATTTTTAAGTGAAGTTTTTGATGTATTTAAGCAGCATAAAACAAGTGTCGATTTAATTACTACATCTGAAGTAAGTATATCCCTTACTATTGATGATAATTCAAAGTTGAAAGATATTATCAAAGATTTATCCGTATTCTCAGACGTAGAAATATCAGAAAATAAAGCTATTATCTCTGTTATTGGTGAAGGTCTGAGAAGAACAGCCGGTATCGCGGCAAAATTCTTCAGCTCCCTGGAAAATATTAACGTACGGATGATAAGTCTCGGAGCTTCTGAAGTAAACTTAAGCATAGTAGTAGACGAAGAAAATCTGATAGAAGCAGTAGAGAGATTACATAAACAATTCTTTTCTGAAATAAAGCACTATGAAATTTTCGAGCAAAGAGGATAAGCTATGAATACTATAAATAATTATGATATAAAACTGCTGGCTGAGGAATTCGGAACACCTATTTACGTATATGATAAAGATCAAATTGAGAGTAACTATAGAAATTTGAAAAGTTCATTTGTTAAATACTATCCAAATACATCGGTGCATTTCTCTGTAAAAGCAAATTCTAATTTGCATATTTTAAAAATATTTAAAGAGATTGGATGCGGTGCGGATACAGCTTCGCCATTTGAACTGCTTCTGGCTAAAGAAGCCGGAATTAGTAATTCTAAAATATTATATACAGGCAATTACGAAAGTCTTGAAGACTGGAAAGAGCTTGCTTTGCATCAGGATATTACTATAAATCTTGATGATATTTCATCTTTAGACAGAATGCTCAAAGTCTTTAAGCCAAAAAGAATTTCCTTTAGGATCAACCCGGGAATCGGGAGAGGTGGATTTGAAGGAATAACAACGGGCGGCGCTGATGCAAAATTTGGAGTGCCCTATGAAAAAGCAATTGATGCATATCAGAAAGCAATTGATGCAGGAATAGAACGATTTGGTATTCACATGATGGCTGGTTCGAATAATTTAGAGCCTTATTACTTCTATGAAGTAGTAGATAAACTAATGAAAATTACCGGCAATTTATTTGGTCAGATTGGTGCCAAACCTGAGTTCATAGATATAGGAGGAGGTTTTGGAGTGCCTTATGATGATGAGGAAGAGCCTTTAAATATTGATTTTACGGCTAAGTTAATCGGCGAAGTTATCGCTGAAAAAGCTGATAAATTTAAATTGGGCACACCTGAATTAAAATTAGAACCAGGCAGATATTTAGTTGCTAATGCAGGCTACCTCGTTTCCAAAGTTACAGGTGTTAAAAAAAGCTACAAAACTTTTGTTGGTGTAGATGCGGGCATTAATACTTTAATAAGACCTGCTCTTTATGGTGCAAAACACAGATCTTATATTTATGGCAAAGATGCTCCAAACAATTTCTATAACATCTGTGGTCAGATCTGTGAGAATTCTGATATATTAGATCAGCATGTATATCTACCGGATACGGAAGAAGGCGACCTTTTAATATTTAGGGATGCCGGTGCTTACGGTTATGTGATGTCTTCAAATTATAATAACCGCCCCCGTCCTGCGGAGGTAATGATTGAATCCGGTAAACCTAAGCAAATCAGAAGGCGTGAAACTTATGAGGATATGCTACGATTGTATTAGATTAGAAATTCATGCTCTTTTAGACGTTTAGATACCTATTAATGAGATATATAAGAATCTACAACTAAATCATAGGTTTTGTATATTATGCAAATATATTATATTTAAATTCTTCATTTTGTATATATTTGCAGTCATTACCTTTGAATTTATTTAGGATAACATAAAAATGAAACTTCTACTTTTAGCCTTAATTGCGTTCATATTGCCAACAGCAGAGGCAGATATTACTGACTATTTAAATCTTGATACTCCATTGAAATTTAATGACACTGAGTATTATTTAGCATGGTCAGATCATCCCCGCGATAATTATTATGTGCAGGAATACTTACCTAAAGATGAAAAACTTGATAAGTTCAATCAAATGATGCACATGAATCTATTCCTCGTTGATTTGACAGTAGAACAAACAGTAAAAAGTAAAATCAAAGAGTTAGAAGTTAGAAAAACTCATGATGGTACTTGTCATTATGAAGTTAACAAGAGTCCTGACGGTAAAGAAATGATTGTTGATTTTACTCTAGGAGAAAGTAAAGATGGCTTGATGGAAATTGCCGAATTTAATATTTATCATTATAGTAAAGTTGAAATTAACGGAGAAGAAGCAGTTGCAATTTTAGCTTACTCTAAAAGAGCTTATGGAGATGATATAATTCCATTTTTTAAAGATCTTAAGAAAAGTAGAATAAAATATTTGAAGGCTTTTATAGAACTTGATAAACCCAAAATCAATTTCAAATCGGAGTAATATAACATTTAGAATACACCATATTGTGCTACTATTTGAATTTGCGATTATATTAATCATATTCTTGTTTTTTGTTCAGGAACTAAGGACTTATTATTTCCTGATAATGACAGGTGCCAACTCATTCTTTTTTGCCTAATAGTATAATTTTTATTACATTAAGATATATATACTATACCATAATATTAACGAGTTGTTATGTATTCCAGACTAAATTCTGCTTCTGTCTTTGGTATAAATGCTTTTATTGTAGAAATAGAAACGCACATGGATAATGCTGTTCCTGCAATGTCTATAGTCGGATTGCCGGATTCTGCCGTTAAAGAATCCAGAGAAAGGGTTTCTGCTGCAATTAAAAATTCTAACCTCATCTTCCCCAATAAGAGAATAACCGTTAACTTAGCTCCGGCAGATATTAAAAAGGAAGGTAGTGCATTTGATTTGCCTGTAGCTATTGGCGTACTTTCTGCTATGGGTGTGGTGCAGGCTGACATGCTCAGCGAAACTATTATTCTTGGCGAATTAGCTCTGGACGGGACTCTAAGGCCTATACACGGCACGCTTTCTATTACATTGGAAGCGATAAAAGAAAAATTTAAACGAATAATATTACCTGAAGAAAATGCCGATGAAGCTGCCCTTGTTAATAAAATTGAAGTAATTCCGGTAAGTTCACTTAGTGAAGCTATCGGCTATTTAAATAAAGAATTAGACATACCTGCCCGTGAAGTTGATATCGAAAAACTATTCAATGAAGGCGAAAAAGAGCATCTATACAATCTTGCTGATGTCAAAGGTCAGGAAAACGTAAAAAGAGCTCTGGAAGTATCAGCGGCAGGCGGACACAATATGCTAATGATAGGCCCGCCCGGTTCAGGAAAAACAATGCTTGCTAAAAGAATACCTTCTATTTTGCCGTCGCTTTGCCTTGAAGAATCGTTAGAAACGACTAAAATACACTCTGTAGCAGGTTTGCTACCATCAGGGGATGCCATTGTAGCTGTTAGACCATTCCGTTCTCCTCACCACACTATATCTGACGCAGCATTGGTTGGTGGTGGTATGAATAAAATTCGCCCGGGAGAGATTTCACTATCGCACCATGGAGTACTTTTCTTAGACGAGTTACCCGAATTTGCACGTAATGTATTGGAAGTACTAAGGCAGCCTTTAGAAGATAAACGTATATCTATCTCCAGAACTAAAATGACTGTAGAGTACCCTGCCAATTTTATGCTGGTCTGCTCGATGAACCCATGCCCTTGCGGTAACTTTGGAGATCCAGTGAAAGAGTGCACCTGCACGCCTCAGCAAATACAAAGATATTCCGGTAAAATATCCGGCCCATTGCTCGATAGAATTGATATCCACTGCGAAGTGCCTACTGTCAAGTATCAGGAATTAGCGTCAAACAGAAAAGGTGAAGATTCGTCAGAAGTAAGAAAGAGAGTCATAGTCGCTCGTAAAATTCAGGAAAATAGATTTATAAATTCAAAATCTTTTAAAAATGCAGATATGTCTAGCAGTGAAATAAGAGAATTTTGTAAATTAGACGAGCCATCTAAAGAGCTACTTAAAATGGCTATGACAAAACTTGGTTTATCTGCAAGAGCCTATGACAGAATCTTAAAAGTGGCAAGGACCATTGCTGACTTAGCAGGTGTAGATAATATTAAAAGCGAGCACATTAGCGAAGCTATTCAATACAGAAGTTTAGATAGAGAATATTGGAAGTAAAAGGAAATGGATGATACCTATTTAAAGACAATTGCTGATTTGCCTAAGCAAATCAGCGAAGAATTAGATAATCTAATAGAGGGAAATAATCGATTTGTTGAAGATGATTTGGATGACAGAGACTATCCCAAGCTCAGAGAAGAATCATATACAAACCAAAATCCCCACATAATTCTTATTACTTGTGCAGATTCAAGGCTAATGTCGCATCATGTATTTGATGCTTCCCTTGGTGATATTTTTATATTGCGGAATCCCGGAAATATGGCAAACGAAGACGCATTGGCAGGTATAGACTTCGCCGTCAAATCTTTTGATGTCAAACTACTCATCATTATGGGTCATTCAAACTGTGGCATGATACAAGCTGCATCGCATGGCAAATCTGATATAGAATCCTTAAATCCTATAATTGAAAAGATAATGCCGGCAGTTGAAAAAGCAGAAGGCAAATGCTCTAATCAGCAAAAAACACAAATTTTAATTGCTCAGGAAAATGTAAAAAATCAGATGCTTCAAGCATATAACAAAAGCCATATTTTGAGAGAGGCTGTTCACGAAGAAAAAATGGTGATAGTCGGAGCTTATTATGATTTGCAAACCGGATACATTAACTTTTGGGAAAAATGTATATTCGGAAAGTAACATAGAGAATGGGTAATCTTATAACAGGACTACCCATTCTTTAAAAATATATTATGTCACATTATCGAATAAGAGCATCAAATAATTTGTCTGTTTCAATCAACTCTACCCTAACATTTTCAACTTCATCCTGCATGTACCTGTCTTCAGAGACAACAGGGAATATTGCTTGTATTGTATCAATGAAAGTTTTACCGGTTTCCCCTGCTGTTAGTTTAACATCCTGAGGGATTTTACCTAATTCTTTCCAGTTTGATTCCATTTTTTCAAGCACATAATAACCTTGTCTGATTATAGCAGCTTGCAAAGCCAACTGCACAGAATGTAATTCAATAGCATCTCGCATATTCAAAATAACAGTAGGAGCATGAGAAACATGATCTTCCTGATGACTTGCACTGCTTTGAGCATGCAAAAAGGCTGTATTATTTTTAGAAAGTAGCAAATTGCCATGTGCAGTGTGGCTATATTCCAGTAACATAAGACCACTGCTAATAGAGTTATTTGCTTCCGGTGAAATCAAACAGCTTATACCAAGTCGATTTTTATCTTTATCAACGATTCGTCGAACCAGAGACATGTTAATAGCAACAGTTCCGCAAAAAGCATTAAACAAGTTAGCCGCTGCAATAGAAAGTGGCATACCATGAAAATTGCCACCGGAAATAACCATATCATCAAATACAAGCGGGTTATCAGTCGCAGAATTCATTTCAATTTCTAATTTCTTTTTTGTTTCATCCATTGCGTCAAATAGCGGACCATAGACCTGTGGCAAGCAACGAGAGCTATAAGGATCCTGAACATTTACATCATAATCATAGCTTTCATGTGCCTTTCTAATCTGACTGTCTGCAAATACCCCTTTAAGTATGGCGGCAGCTTTGCCTTGTCCCGGATATGGACGAAGCTCATGAATTTCGGGAGTAAACGGCAAATCAGATGCCATCATTATTTCAGACATCATTCCGGCAAATACAAGCCCTAAATTAGCACGCTTTTCTATTTGATAAAGATTCCAAACCAAGAAAGCATTAGACCATTGCATACCGTTATTCAAAGCCAACCCTTCTTTAGCTGCCAATTCAATAGGTTTGAGCCCTGCCTTATCAAGAGCAATTTTAGCATCTATCAGTTCATCTTTGTAATAGCACTTACCTTCTCCCATTAAGTTAAGAGCAATATGGGAAAGTGGAGACAAGTCACCTGATGCGCCCAAAGATCCGGCTTCCGGTATATATGGATAAATATCATCACAATTTGAAAAATCAACAATCGCTTGTAAAAGTTCAAACCTAATACCGGAGTGACCTTTAGAAAGAGCATTCGCCCTGAAAAGCATAGTCATTTTAGCAATTTGCTTTATAGTAGGTCTACCGAAAGAGATAGAGTGAGTACGAATCAGATTCTTTTGCAGCTCAATCAGACCTTCCTCAGACACAGCTACATCCTGATTTTGACCAAAACCACGAGTAAACCCATAAACAGGTTTCCCTGATTTAGTAGAAGTAATAACAGCTTCCCTGTTAGCTTCAACTTTTGATTTGACGTCTTTATCTAATTCTATCTTACAATTGCCAAGAGCAAAAGCAATAGCTTGCTCATAGTTCAAATTACTACCGTTAAGAATAATAGTAGAATGGTTATTGGTATCCATTATTACTCCGCATAAAATTTATTTATCATACAATTAAGTTTATCTCTGCAAGTTAAGAAAAAAGACTATTATTTCGCTTGATATTAAGTCAATTTAATTTGCATAAACCCTCTTATAGGATTAGACCCCTACGTAAAAAAAGCCACCCCCTTGCGGAGGCAGCTTTTTTTAATAAAGATATATGTCATGTTATATTATTTCACCAATACAACTTCTCTAAGCATTGTAAATGCGCCAGCTGTCAAACGTACAACATATACGCCTGCAGGTAAATTGTGACCTGAAAGAGTTACTTCATGATCACCTGAAGTCATCAAATCACCATTGATAAGAGTAGCTACTTTATTACCAACTGAGTTGTAAACAGTCATATTAACTGATTCAGCAGCAGGAAGTGTAAATGAAAGTGTCGCATCTTCTCTAAATGGATTTGGAACAGGTTGATTGAATAAGTAACCTTGAGCTTCGAAGCCTGCAACAGACTCTTTAAAGTCTATAGCAAACAAATCAGTTCTGTCATATTCAAGTTCATTATCATTATTGTAAACTGCGCGAAGTACAGCAACTTTTTCGTTATTAGTTGACAAGTTAGGAGTCCATTGATATACATTTTTCAATGCAGCAACATTTGTAGCAACTACGCCCCAAGTTTTACCACCATCAATTGAAAGTTGTAAATCAAATTTACTTACATTGTCAGCAGACCATTTAATGCTAGTTACTTCATGCTCTTTAACACCTGAAGGAGTAGCCATAGTAACAGCACCAGCTAATACTTTAAACGGTTTAGAAACAGCCAATACTTCGTTAGTTTCAGTTTCAATCATTCTAACAACAGCGTTTTTAGAATTAACTGAAGGAACGATCCATTCTACTTGACCAAGAGTAGAGTTAACTGTAGCAGAAATTGACTGCCAGCTATCAACACCATTAGAAGAGAATTCGAAACGTACTTTACTTGCTTCATTAACTGACCAACGGATAAAGTCATTAGCACCACCTCTATAGATAGGATCCGTAGTAGTTGGGCGTGTGATTTCAGCCGGAGCAGAGATGATTGAGAAAGGAGCATCACTTCTATCGATTTCGATATTAGTTTTTGCATCTACCAATCTAACTAAGCATTCATCAGAGTTAACAGCAGGAGTTTTCCAGTTGTAAGAACCAGATACTACATCAAGAGGTGCAGCAGAGATTCTATTCCATGTATTACCATTGTCAGTAGTGTATTCTACGTTTACTTGGCTATTAGTATTAGGTTTAGTCCAAGTAATAGTATAAAGTGCACCTGCATCCCAATCTTCACTACCGTTAGGAGTTAAGACTTTAGCATCTCTTTGAACTATAACCGGTTTGATCACTCGGAAGTCACCGTATTTGTTCATATTTTGACCTGTAGTAGAAAGTACTGCAGTAGAGTTGTGCCAATCAAATGCATAAACATCAGTAGATTTGATTACTTTAAATCTCAATGTACCCAAATAAGTTCTTGAATTAGGAACTACTTGACCTGACTTGCGAGTATAAGCATCATAATCGATTTCGATAGATTTAACACCAGCCATTGGATATTTCACATTTGGTTGTGGTGCAGAATAGTTAGAAGCATAACCCATGTCTTCTCTATTAGCAAAGATAACTTCGTCATTGTTTGCAAGTTCCATAAACTCAAGGTTTACAGGATTGTAATCAAGAGCAAAAGTAGCATTACCCATAGCCCATTGACCACCATTGTTTTCAATGTACATAGAGATTTCAACAACATCATTCAGAATTTCAGTTTCAGCAAAAACAGTATATGCCATACCAGCTAATGCAAAATCAGAAATTTTTGTTTGTTTTAATGTTTTTGGATTTACTTCTTTAGCTGTTCTTTCAAAATATGCAAGCATACCATTATCAATCTCTCCACCATTCATTTTGATGCGTGGTGCAGTAAGATTAATAGTAGAAACATCAGTCAAAGAAGA
This sequence comes from Kapaibacterium sp. (SeqCode), assembly GCA_963678775.2. Lineage (GTDB taxonomy): Bacteria > Bacteroidota > Ignavibacteria > Kapaibacteriales > UBA2268 > JBFHIJ01. The sequence goes on along the minus strand of CAXXGR010000002.1, from coordinate 994,390 downwards.
TACTTTACCATTATTTCTATCAACAATATCTCTGTCAGGAGCATTGTTATAACCATCACCAGTTACGTCATATTGAGCTGTAGTAGCATCACCCAAAGTTTGAGTTCTGATTGCAGTTCTGTCAAGACCATTAATTTGATAATCTTTGACAACGTCTCCGGCTACAATAACTGCAACTTTATCATTAGCAGTTGTTGTTTGACCTTCATTGAAGTGCAAACCTGTATTTGAATATGCTTCTAGGTTAACATCTGTTTCAGCATTTCCATAAGCTGTAAACTTACTACCGAAAGTAGAAGGAGAAGTCGCAGCTTCAGCAGCAGTAATAGTATTGTTTGCAACACCATTCCAGCTTGAGAAATCCCAACCTGATTCTAACGTCCATGTAGAATTTGCATCACCTGAAAATTGGAAATGTGCAGCATATTTAGACATCACAGGAAGGTGGTTGATATGTTCAACAACTACAAAGTAATCACCATCTTCGATATCAGTAAATACGAATGGTACATTACCAAATGTATTTGTTCCTGCATTTTGATTTGTTTTGTCTAACGCATCAGCATCCAAATAACCTTCAGTAGATACATTTGTAGCTACTAATGAACCAGGTACGCCTGCGTTATCAGTATATAGTGAAATTTTGAATCCACCATCATCAAAAGTAGAACCGATATCAGTATTAGTACCTAAATCTAAAGCACCATCACCAGCACCAGCAGCTCCACCACTATAATAACCTTCAGGAATTACTCTTACAGTAAAGTTAGAAGGAGGAGTGATGTTGAAGTATTGAGATTCTGCAAATAGAGAGCGTATCATACCATCGCTATCGTTATCCCATTCTACTACATAACCGTTTACAGTTGAACGACCTTCTAATTTCAAACGACCGTTAGTCATAGCAGCACCCATTGGGCCTTGATCGTCTGTAGATCCATCATCATTTGCATCTGGGTCTGTAATAGATACATTCAATGCAGCAGCAAACTGAGATTTGTGTGGGAATGATCCCTGGAACTCAAATTCAGGATTAATTTCAGTAAGTGACATAGCATTTGTAAAAGTAACATTGTCATCTTTAGATGCAGTTGGTTCGTAGTAAAGTATTTCAGTACCACCACCACCTACTGTACCAAATCCTAAGTCAGATTCCGGACCACCGTCTGCACCTGCATAGAATTTTTCAGTCAAGTCATTTCTGTTATAATCAAAACCAGTCCAACGAACTTTCAAATCAGTTTTACTATTTGGTATAGCTTGTTTGTAGATAGGTTCGATAAGTTTCAATATTGGTTTTGTATAGTTGTATTCTACGTTACCAACACCATCACCGTCAACACCTGTTATATTAGCATATAAGCCAGTAGAAGCAGGGTACGCAGCAATTGTACGAATCATACCATTGTTTACAAAACTTCCACCATTCAATACAAAAGCAGCAGCTAAATTTTGAGTGTAATCTACACCACCGAAAGAAACAAGTTCATTTGCTCTTACAGTTGCCGCACCTTGTACAAATGTAGTAATGTTTGCTATAGTTGATTGTCCCGCAGGATTACCATTCCAGAAACGAATTTCTTTAACCTGGCCAATGAAGTTTTTAGTTTCAGTCGCACTTACCGGTTCTGAAGCGATAAATGAAGGATATGTGTTTAAGTTATCAATAGTAATATTTGTACCAAGTTGAGAAGTAATCGCTTCTGCACTTTGGATAGTACCATCAATAAAGAAATATGTAGAAGAAGTTCCACCACTTGCTAAGTTAAAATAAACTGCAACATGATACCACAAAGAATCTTTTGTTTCTACTGATGGTTTTACCAAAGGTAAAGTAGCATCAGAAGTAGCAGTTCTTAGTGCATCGCCTGTAGATGATTCTAATACTAATTGCAACTGTCCAGATTCTAATAATCGGAAAGAATAATGAGTATTTGTACCATCTGCTGATTTTTTAGCTAAGATTGGGAAGTAAGCTTCATCTACCGTTGGGAAACGGTAAGGACGAATCCATGCTTCTATCATTTGAGAACTTGCATTCAAGTTTAATTCTGTATTAGATGGAACTTCGATTTTTGAGTTACCATTGTTTTGCAATGCAAACCAAGGTGCTACTAAAAATTCTGAAGATTCATCATATATAGTATTTTGTGCTCTTGTTTCTGTACCTGATATTCTAAGTTTTACTGGTTTTGACCAGTTACCTTCGATATCAATTACACCTTGCAAGTCATCATCTGCACCTGTAACTGTAATATTGTTATATGGTTCCCAAGTTGCTTCGCCAGCTTCTACTTCTACATTATCCAATGGCAATGCAGGAGCAGCGTTATCAGTTGCGTCAAACCATGTTGTACCACCATCGCGGCTTACCATGATTTGTAAATCTTCTGATGCTGTCGCCGTAGAACCTAAACCATATGCTGCCCAACGAACTTCGAAAGTTTGATTTTCTAAGTTGCTGATACCTTCACCACCCAAAGGAGCAGTCAAGCGTATGTGAGAGCGGTCTGGTCTGTAACTAATTGCAGAGTTTACAGAAGTAGCGTCTACATTAGAATCAGTATAAAAATCTAAATTATTATCTGAGAACTGTAAATTATCATCTGCTATGTCCAAACGTGAACCTTGCAATGGATAATAAAGTTCCAAACCTGTTCTGTAATCTATATTTGCATTATCTAATGGTGTTATTGACCCTTCAGGATCGTAAACGCCGGGGATATATGATCTCAATACATCTTGAGATAACGCTATACGCCAAACACTAACATCTTTGATACCAGCATTTAGGTAATCTTCTGCTGCAATGCCGCCATTAGGATTAACACCAACCCAGATTGTCTGGTTGAAGTTAGTTAAACGAGGGTCAACTGCAGAAGTATTAGTTTCTTGTGCAACGATTTCACCGTTGATATATAATGTAGTTACACCATTTGATACTGTAGCAGCAACGTGCATCCAATTATCACCATGTGAATCTGTAATAGGAACTGTTGCGCTTGTAGTTGTTAGTGTATCAATTACAGGAGCTACTACTGAACCTAAATAACCATTTGTACCGCGGCCTTCTTTTTCTCTTGCGCGGAATGCAGGCTTGTTACCATCTTTTAAATATAGTAACCATGCGCCTTCTTCGTCAGATTTTGAACCTTCAGAGCAAGCGATTATACCTGGTTCTGCACCCGGAGTAGAAGTAAGACCATTCAAGTTAACCCATGCCATTACTGTAAGCTGTGAAGCATTGCTATATGGCCAGCGAGTTTTGAAGTATGTAGAAGTACCGTCTAACTGAGCAAAGAACAATCTACCTAATACAAATGTATTTTCACTTGTATTCATTTGAGTTGAACCAGCTAATTTAGAGCGAGTATCAATATCTACAGCACTTGTATTTGTTAACTGTGTCAATTTGAGTTTTGCATTTTCTGATCTATATGGGAAGTTATCATCAGCTTTCCAGATAGTTCTGATTATACCTTTGTGAGATGCAGCAAGAGCAGCACCATCAGCATCTGTAGCATAATTATCTACAGCTGCAGAAGGATAATCTACAAAACCATCAAAGAAATGCGCAGTGTTAGCACCCATAGCTGCTAAATCAGTACTTGTTTCAGCAAATCTTGCTGTTTCTGTCCAAGTAGTACCACCATCTAATGAATAATCTAATGCATAACCGATATTACCGGCAGCATTGCCATATTCTGTAGATGTAGTAGTCAAACCTGAACGTTCGAAATAGATAGGATAACCTAAGTTGTTATCAGCATCAAACACAGGATATTCTGAAGTTGGATATCTGTTTACAACTTGATTGTTTCCACCATCCGGATTCAATATTTCAATACCACGGATAGTAAAAGCATCAGGAGCAACTAATGTTACATTAGCTTCTATATCATTACCACTAACATCTTGAATTGTGATATCACCGGCAAATGTTTCACTGTTCCAGCCAAACATTGCAAGCTCAGTGCCTGCAAAGTCATCTGCAGTGTTTGATAGTCCGTCAGGACCATCAAAGTCGATATCAAATCTAAGCATACCAACAAATGAACCACGACCAGCCGTAGCAGGCACATATCCATTGCCAGAGTTATAATTTACATCTAAGCCAAATACATTAACTGTAGTTCCACCTTGAGTAGCTGTTACAGCTTGTCCTGTAAGAGCTCCATATAAAGCAGATCCGTCATCAAATTGAGAAGCGATAGAAATGTGAGGATTAGTCACATTATCTACATCTACATTAATTGAGTCTGTTGCATCTTCAGGGTTTGTACCATCAGCCAATGCAGCGGGAGTCAAATAATCAGTATTATACTCCACATATATTGAAGCATTACCTAAAGCAGCGGTACTTGAATTAAGAGATTTCATCCATATTTCAACCCCAAGCTGGTTACCCAAGCGGCGAGGCTTCATGGAAAGTTCGTAATCTTGCGCGAAACCTTCTATGGCGAAAAGGAAGAGAGCCGCAGCAAACCATACTAAACTTCCCCATGACACTTTACTTCCATGTCTCGCGGGATTTTTAATTCTGCTTGTCATAGCATAAATCCTTTATTATTACTAAAATTTATTTACTTTTTTTATCTTATTGAGTGACGCTAAATATTTCTGCATCTCTTGTCTGCACTTCTACTGTGTAAGGATTAGCAGATGTAGCGCCATCAACGCCATAGATTCTAATAGAATAAGTTCCGGCGTCAAGATTATTTATAACTACATATTCGCTTTCTGTACCACTAAGTGTAGCACGGCGAACTCTTCTATTATCAGCATTGTAAAGTTCTAAGTTATAGTCAGCAGGCACGCCTGTGAGTTTAACTCTTACGTTAGAAGCTGCACTTGTAACCATAAATGAGAACCAATCTTCGTCAGTAGCACTTGCTATAGTACCCTGTACTGCAGAGTTAGCACCAATTGGCTTAGCAGTAGCTCTTGTATCGTTAGATCCATAAGCTACGTCATCGTCAGTTTCAGATGTAGTAGTTGCACTACGTGCTGACAATGCACCAGGATTAGTGTTATAGTTTTCAGTACCATTTGCACCCAAATAAGAGAATATTCTCAAATAATATGTAGTACCAGGAGCCAAACCTTCTAATGAGAATGTCGGGTTTTCTGCGCCTGCAGGACCGTCAAATACAACAACTGCATCGCCTATTAAAGAACCTGCACCAAAAACACTGTTACCAATGTAAGAAGTACCGTCTACAGGGAAATCAGCACTAGTAATTGCAGAACCTGCTTTGGCAATTACAATTGCTCTGTCACCTCCGGTACCAGTACCGGTAAATGCAACTGTCATTGATGTATAACTTTCATTAGAAAGAGTTAACATACTACCTTGACCAGCTGGTTGAGATTGTAAAATATCAATTGGATCGCAAGTCCCGTAAATAGTTGCTGTATTATAAGTCGTAGATGCTCTCAGCTGTACATCTTCAGTACCAGCGGTGTTAAGAATAAGACCATTTACATTAACAGAATTACTATTTGCTGCTATTACAGCGTTTGCAGGTCCTGTATATGTTGCTGTAGGCTGTTCATCTATTGCAAAAGTCACAGTTAAAGCACTTGTTGTAGTTACAGGGTTACCATATTGATCTTGAAGTTGCAAGACAACATTAAATGGAATTGCAGTTTCAACTTTTGTTGGTTGAGTTGTAAATACAAGTTTATATTCTGCTAAAGCTATTGCTTCATCTTTATCTGCATCAACAGCAGAAGCTGGATCAAACACAGCCCAAGTTCCACCAAAATCAGTAGAAGCTAACGGATAAGCTGAATATGTTGTCATAGTAATACCATCTGCAGAGGCAGGAGTACCTACGGCACCAGCACCTGTTACATGTGAATTCCTATAATCTTCCCAAGCTGTACCATCCCAGCGAGCTGAGAAACCTTGATTATCATCAACTGTCAAACCACCGTTATCTAAGTCAGTTCCCCAACCAAAATTAACTTGAAGAGAATCAAAAGTGTTAGTTACAGTACCGATTGGATTAATAGTCCATACTGCATTGATACATTCAGAAGGATCACCGGCTCTACCTACTACAGGGCTAGCCCATTCAGAAGATATTTCAACTACTTGAGAAGTAGTAGAAGTAGCAAATAATACTTCAACAGGTCTAAAATCGTTCGCATTACCCCCACCTATTGGGAAAGTAATTGCTGTAGCACCTGTTACTGTTTTTCTTAAATTACCAATTACATGAGCCGCATTTGTAAAGTCATCAGTAGCACCGGAAGCTAATTCTAAATAATTATCTCCGGTCGTTACATCAAAAATACCTTGAAAATCAGTCTTGACTTTCAAATTACCTAATAGAGTAACATTAGCAGCTATAGTAATATCGTCAACTTCATCGTTTAAGAATATATTAGCCGGTATTTCTGTAATTGCTGCAGGAAATACTACTGTAGCAGTGCCAGCATCCATCTGACCAGATACAATCACCGGATTACCAGTACCTGTAAATGTCAATGTATTTGAACCAAGATCTAAGACTTGAGTACCACAGTTTATTGTCAAGTCAGTATTGGTAAAAGTCAAATCGCCAGCAAGAGTTTCAGCTCTTTTGAATATCATATTTGAAGCCGTAGATCCAGTAAATAACGTATTAGATAGATTACTTACAGTTCCAGAACCTTCTAATTGAATTGTACCAGTACCAATTGTGATTTTTTCAGCCAAAGTAGTTTGTGTTAAGTTACCTTTTACTGTTAAAGTATAAGCACCTAGAGTTAAATCACCACCTAAGAGTTCTAAATCACCATTTACTGTTAAATTACCATCTAAAGTTTCATTATCACCACCTGCAGCGGCATCACCTAAAGTTAGGTTGTAAAGAGATGCAGAAGTCCCTGATGGTAAATCCGGTGTAAATAATGCATCAGCTAAAGGAATACCAGTGTGCGTAGCAGCTACAATATAAGTACCTGTATTACCATTGATATAACCATTTGCAGAAGTTACTGTAATATCAGCAGCTTTAAAGTTTTGAGAACCTAAGTCCAAGATGCCATCAGTAAGTGTTAAAGTACCACCTGAAAGAACTTCAGCGTCAGCTGCTAAAGAAACATAATCTTCAGGGTATGTACCTTGAGATTTATTAATAATAAGCACACCAAAAGCAAATGGATATGATTCATTTGTATCTCCACCTAATGTTTGCTGAGCAGTACCATTTAAAGTAATTTGAGCATCATTAGCTGCAGCTTTAAATGAACCAGTGGTATTACAAGTAATGTCACCTGTAACAGCAATCCAGTCTGCAGTTGTTAAAGTCACATCTGCGTCAGAAGAGCAAATAATGTTATCAAAAGTTATATCATTTGCTGCCGCATCTGCAGTGATTACACAATCATCAGTAAATGTAATTGTACTTGAAGTTGCAGTAAATGCACCTCCAGTTGTATTTGCAGATGTAAACGCAGTACCATCAATTGTAAAATCAGAAGATGTTGTTACATTATTAGTAGCTAAATCAGCGATAACAACATCAAAGAAATTTAAAGTACCATTATTTACAATTGTTTTTGCTGTTGCATCTTCACCTGTTTCACCAAATGTCACTGCAGCTGCAGTACAAGTCAAAGTTGCATCAGTACCTACAGTTATACCTGAAGCTACTGCTGCATTATTATTTGAAACTGCAAAAGCATTCGCTGTAGTTAGACTTGACCCGTCTGCTACTTCTAAATTACAGAAGATCACAGTACCACCGGCATTTGATAATGTTTTTTGAACAGCATTATCAAATTTAACTGTACCGGCAGTTGCATCAAAAGTTTCGGCACCACCTAAAGTCATATTTCCGGTAATAACTAAGTCAGTAGCTGTAGTTAGCGTATTACCACCACCTGTAGTTGCTAGAGTAGCAACTGTAAGACAAGTATCGACGCCACCATTATTAGTTAAAGTATAATTTGCAGCAGTAAGATCTGCAGTAATTGTACCAGTACCTGCATTAAAAGAAGCACCAGAGCTAATTGTGAAAGTACCTGTTCCTGTACCATCACCAAGACTAAAGCTACTGTTTGTAGTGATTCTTGAATCAGCAGCAAGTGTTAAATCATCAAATGTGATCGTACCACCACTAAAAATAAATTCTTTTTCAATAGAATTATCAATGGTAGTTAATACTTGATCAATAAGTAGATTATTTCCACCAAACACTGTAAAGTCACCTATAATAGTCATTGGCAAAGGCCAAGTAATATTACCAACTCCAGTATTAACACTTAAGTTATTAAAAGTACAAGTACCTGCAGTATAAACTGGAGCAGCTGAAATATAAGCTGTTCCGGCTGTTTGAGTAAATGCACCATTATTTAAATCAAATTCTTCGATAGATATATCATCAGCAGTAGTAACTACAGTAGCTGCACCATCAACAAATAAATCCGACAAACTTAAAAATGAGTCATCAGATACTGTGATAGTTTGCGTTGCAGCGCCGTCCATTACTAATCTAACATCATTACCACCATCAGTGATAGTAGAAGCACCTGCCAATGTCAAATCATCTTTGATAGTCATATCATCATCAGCAACGGCTGCAACCAAAGATACAGCAGCGTTATATAAAGTAACGTCTGCCCATGCCATGTCAGCATCAGCAGCAGTTGTCATAGTACTTGTAGTAGAAGTTGCTAAAGTTGCATCTCCAATTACTAAAGAGGGAGGAGTAACTAAGCCAACAGTTGCAGTAGCCGCTGACATAGTAATGTTACCTAAGACAGTTAATGTATCAGCATCACCATTAACAGCATTAAATGTTCCGGCAGCATCTATAGCAAGACTGCTTACTAACATGTTACCGTCTAAAGTTACTGTAGATGCATTTGCAGCTGCAGCATCAATTACAAAAGCATCCACAGCTAGTGTAGAAGTTGATGCAACTGTAATTACAGGAGTCTGTGCACCTGTCGCAAAACCACTTGTCAAGTTAAGAGTACCTGTATCTGACAGTGAAGCACCTACAGCAGACAAATCTAAATTATTATAAACTTGTAATGCCCAAGTATTGCCATCATCTGTTAACGAAGCACCAGCTCCTAATGTTAGAGACAACACAGTACCATTTTCATCTAGCACTACTGCATAACCTGTACCTATGGTTGCATCATCGGAAGCATCTGGAGTTGTACCATCAGACCAGTTAGCATCAGTACTCCATAGATTATCGCCACCAGCTCCTGTCCAGGAAACAGCAGCCCCGTATGCGTCCTGCCCTAACGCAAAGCCGAGTATTAAAGCAAGGAAAATTCCTATTTTGAAAAGTTTAAAATTCTTTTTCATGACAGTATATCCCTTTATTAAAAAATATAATTTTTTGTCGTTATTTGCGCTTCGCCTTTTTCATTTGCCTTTGGCTTAGCGTGCCTTATCATCTTTTCCCTTGTCTGACCTTTTGCTCAGCCGGGTGATTTGTTCGCAGGCAGAATTGACTCTAGCATAGAATCCTCCATAATTAGTTAGACATTTAAACCACTTCCTGTGGGTTTCTTTTTTTTGGACTTATATTATCTTGGCGTATAATAATTTTCAATTTCATGTAGCTTTACACTTATCCTCTGTTATCGGATATATCTGCACAAACTTTAGCTTCTGTGTAAAATTCTTTAGCGCTTGACAATATTCTTTTATTGATTATTCTCAAACGAAATATAAATAGCACCCAACCTGTATAATAATAGCCATATACCCATAGTCTTGCTACTTTTTTATACCTATAAACTATAATGTCAATTCAAGTGCCAATTTCTCTATCTGCTGTGATTTATTTATATCTACATATATATATCGACGACAAAGACCTTTACTTTACTTTATTTTATTAGTACTTACCTTTGGTTCCAATCTTATAATATTATTTTAAGAAGTAGTCAGATGTAATATCTTGGTTGATATTGTTGTCTTGATCTGTGGCGATTATTGGATATTTGCCTGATGGGGTAAATGCGTAAGCTTTTTGCGTTATATAATTTAGATAGAGTAGATGCAAATTATATGAATATAAACAGAATCCTGCAAATGCAGATTGCTATTGGATACCACTGCTTAATATCCGAAGTGACATGAGCAGGACTGATAATCAACTACGCACCCTGCTCAACTTGAAATATTTTAGAAATATACTTTTGGGAAGAGAAGTTATTAATAAATAGGATTACGTCGTTTAACTCTATTATCGTTTCTGAGCTTGGCAGTTTCTCGATTTCCTGATTATCTTTTTTAATTGCTATAAGCAAGGATTTCTGTTTGTTATTGCTAAGATGTTTCGTTAGATCATCGATAGATTTCCCAATAAACGGATTACTTTCGATAATTTTAAACTGCTGAATGTCATAGTCATTGTCGTCTACTGCTTTTGAAAGCAAATCTGCTGTAAGGTCTGCCACTTCCGGCTCAAAGATATAACTGGCTAAAAGCTTAGATGATATTTCATTTTTAGACAAAACGTAAGTAACGCCTGCAGCTTTAAAAGTGTTAGTCAGAGACTTATCTTCCAGTAGCACAACAAACTGTAAATTATCATACATATTTTTAAGGTTAATTATAGCTATCAGCTCTTCAGAGTCATTACTAAGACCGATATGCACTATTTTAGATTTATCTATATTGACTTTAGAAAATGCTTGGTAATCATCGTGCTCAGCATACAAAATAAATAGATTCTTACCATAGGCATCAAATTTTTGATAGGTACTTTCTATATGGTCTTTTGAGTCCATTATGACTGCCACTTGCTGCCCGGCAGCCAAAAGCTCTTCTGCTATCATTTTAGTAAAACTGTTCCAGCCTAATATTACTACATGATTTTCAAACTTTGTACCATAATAACCCATTTTCTTTTTTTCTCCTATTTCGATAAGATAGTAAGATATTTTGCTTATAAGTATACCTAAAAAGCCAACACTAATTATTACAAAACCTATACCAACTATCTTCCCGCCTGTAGTAACAGGAAATGAATCCCCATAGCCGACAGTAGAGACTGTAATAATTGAGTACCAAATCGCATCCCACAAAGTGCGTAAAGATTCATTCGCAGAATGCTCGAAATAAATCAAAAGCACCAGCATACTTACATAAATCAATAAGCTACCTAGGATAAATAAGATTCTTTTGGTTTTCATTTAGCTATATATATACTAATTAGAAAAACATAAGGGAATAATTAATGCAAGATAAGCAAAAAAAGAATATAAAAAAAGACTGCCCTTTGTCTGTTTAACCCATAGGACAGTCTTTTCTGTTGTTTCTTTCTATTCAAGGTTTGCGTTACACTTGTAATAAGTACTACAAACCATACTAAACTTAGTTCAAAACTTTTTGCACAAAAGTATATTTAGTTCATAGATATTGGCGAAAAGTTGACATTTGACTTCAAATTAGAGATTACATCATATAGCAATTTCAAATCATGCCTTTTAAGATGATCTGTTTCATTAGCCATCAGATGCTTTAAATATTTCACAAAATTTTCGCCGGCTTCAGCAAAGTTATTATCCGTAGCGACAATTTCCTTTACTCTTTGCAAATCATCTCTGGAAATAATTACGTCACCTTCGGTGTAGGCATCTAAAATTTTGGCAGCCACTGCTATGCCTCTTGAAAGTAAAAATGCTGTATATATCAGAAAATCTTTTTTAATCTTATCCATGCTTAATTCCTTTTATTTCTTTCGACTTATTCGATATAAGCGACGATATACCAATAATCATCTATTTTTTGGGTAGTAAACCCCATACTTTTCAGGTAGTCAAATTCCACATCTATTCTGAAACTATTATCAGGGAGCGTGTCCATGGTGAAAGCGGTAATAGGCTTTAAAGAGATAAGCCTGTTTATTCTTGCAATTTCGTCATACATTTCGTATTGCTCTATTGCCAGATACCGTTCTCCCTTCGGATTCGCTAATATGTGAGTGGCCGCAGGTATATTATTGCTGTCTAACTCAGTTTTAAATAAGTATACAGCACCAATCGGCGTTTTTTGATTATAATCAACCAGCTCTTTCTGCTTATGTTTTGTACCAATTACGAACACTTCGCATCCGGAGAAAGCAATCAAAAATATTATAGCAAATACTTTATTCATCTAATCCCAAAAACTTCGTTGATGTTTCAATTGCATTTTCAAGCTGCTCATTCGAAGTAACAAACGGATGAACAACACCAAAAGTATGATTCGTTTTTTCTTGGACTACTAAATTAGTAATTTTTTTATTTGATACATCATACATTCTTTCAGCTTCTGCCGGGCGAACTGTTACATCCACTGCTCCGTGCAAAATCAGTAGTGGTTTATCTATGTTTTTTATGCCGGAAATAATATTATACTCTTCTGCATGCTTTTCTAAATCATCCAAATAGCAAATGTCTATTTTAAACTTTTCGCCTGTAGTCTGATCGTTAAACTCCATGACACCCCGTTGACGCCATATCTTTTTCTGCCTTTCGGAGTAGCGGTCAAAAGTAGAAATAGAACCCCAAACTACTACCTTAGTTACTTCCGGGAATTTATTGGCAGCAACTATAGAAATACCACCACCCAGTGAGTGACCATAGAGATAAACTTCGCCTGACCAAATATTATCACAATTATCTTTGCAGTAATTTATTAGATATTCTATGTCAGAAAATGCACGCGTTAAAGTGTTTTTAGAAAATTTTTCGATATCATAAGTTCGCTTTACAGGGTCAATAATGCCATTAAGCGAAAAATCATGAGTAAAAACTAAAGCCCCATGCAGAGCAAGTTGCTCCGACAGATAGGGAAGAAATCCCCATTCCTTAAATCCTTTGAAGCCATGAGATACAATAACTAAAGGCATTTTATCAGTAGAATTTCCCTGCCGTATATCAAAATTTATCAAATCACCATCGCTTCGCCGTATACTTTCTAATCGCATCTACCATCCTCATCTAATATTATTTCGCCATAAGTACGATTAACTTGCAACTTAATTATATTCAAGGTCTTAGAAAAATTATTTTACTTTTAGAGCTTGTAAAATATTGAAGTTGAATATAATCCACAGATAATGATACTTTTAAGAAAGAGAATTACTTAACAATAAATCCCTACTATCACAAGACAGCAGGGATTTATTTATTACTTCGAAGAGTATTTTTATAAACTACTCTATTATTTCAAACAAAGCATCTAATTTTGGAGTTAAGATAATTTCTGTCCTACGGTTCATAGCTCTTGCTTCGTCAGTATCTTCATCTTTTAGAGGGAAGAATTCTCCTCTACCTGAAGCTATAATTCTAGTTGGTTCTAAACCACCATCTTCCGTTAAGTACCTTACCACTTCAGTGGCACGCATTACACTTAAGTCCCAGTTATCTTTAAATTTTTGACCGGAAGAAACTTTTTTATCGTCAGTGTGCCCTTCTACAAGTACATTGATATCCGGTTGAGTTTTTAGAACATTTGCCAGCCCTACAAGAGCTTTCTGTCCCTCTTTATCAATTCGAGTACTACCTGAAGAGAATAATAGCTTATTTGACAACGAAACATATACTTTACCATTCTTGATACTAACTTCCAAGCCACTTTCTTTAAAGCTCAGCAAAGCATTGCTTATGACTTCTTGCAGACGGTTCATTTTATTTTCTCTTTCCATCAATTTTTGATTGATGTCTGCAATTTTTGCTTCCTTTTCAGCTATGCTTTTTTCCAAATTTTCTATCCGAGTTAGTAAGTCTGTGACATTCTCCGTAGAGCTTGTTTTCATGGCGTTGTAGCTTTTTTTCAGCTCTTCATATTTATTAGTCATTGCTGCCAGTTCTTTGGTAAGGCGATTTACATCATTAATTCTACTCATCAGATTAGAACTTTGCATTATGTATTCATTCCTCAATGAATCACTTAATGCAGCCATTTGATCACGATCCGCAACCATTGCGTCGTATTTTGAAGTTGAGACACACGCACTTAAAGCAACGATGCCAAGTACAAAAGCTACAATCTTCATTTTCATAATTTGCCTTTAAATTTAATACCACAATATCATAATAAATCGTATATGTACTAATTTTATTTCAAAATCAATATTTTTACATTTGCTATCTGCTTGCCCCATTCTGTTTTAAGGGTGATAAAATACACCCCCTGGGACAAAGTTTCAGTGCTTAACCTGTAGCTCGCCTCATTGTCTACAAATATTTTTGCTTTAGTTTCACAGCCACTCAAGTCAAAAATAGAAATATCTGCATATTGTGGTTTGTCGCTTTTCAGCTTAATATTTATATAATCTGTGTTTATGCTATTAGTAACTTCTGCGCTCATAGTAGGGAGCACTACCAAGCCTCCATGCATCATCGGCTCACAGTAGCCTTGCACTTGGAGTAAACCATCTTCTGTACTAAAATCATACGGTTTTTGAATATCAATTGTAAGATCTGATATTTTTAACTCGGTCACTTGTGGTACAGATGCAAGAGGAGAACCTTCTATGGTAAATATGATACCTGCCTGAGTTAAAAGGCTGTCAATCTTGGTTCCGTTTGTATTTATACTTACACTATTAGCGTTTCTAATCAAATTTATCTCTGTCTTTTCTCCATTAAGATGTAAGTATGATTTCTCAGGATTAAACAGTTTTGTATCATAATCTATATCTATCGATATACTTGACGGATTGAAACGAGAAACAGGATTTTCCAAGAAGACTTCAATAATTGCTTCATCATATATATCATATAAATAATTTCCTACTCTCAAATCTACTTTGTAGTATTCATCCGGCACAGATACTGATATATCCATATATGAGCTGTCTACACACACTGAGTAGTCTTCAACAAAAAGTTTAGTATTATAAACTCCCTTTTCCTGTGCTAAGAAATGGATAAATATTGTATCACTTTCGCCTGCAGAAATAGTTTTAGGTACATCAAAAACATATTCCATTCCATTAATCTGTGGCTGAAATTCTATTCTGCGAATTTCTCTGTCTACCTGCGAGTTATTATGTATTACTATAAGAGTATCTTTGGTATAATCTTTCCAAACCTTCCCTAAGTTTATAGAAGTAGGGTCAAATGACACTCTTGGAGCTATTATTTTCGCATTTGATGTATATGTAAACTCATTACCACATACAAGGCTTTTTAAGCTTATGCTATATAATTTATCACCCAAGCCATTTGTTTCTGCTGGTACAAATGTGATAGTGATTATTGTGTCCTTACCTGCATCTAATATTAAATCATTATTTAAAGAATTAGAAAAACCCGGTAAACTAAGAGCTGAATACTGCAAAGTGTCAGCAATAGTCCCACTATTATAAATAGTAAAATCTACTGTTTGAGTCTCATCACACTTCTCTTTTGTACCAAAATCATTAGATATTTTATCTACTGTTGTTATTGGGGTTCGGTATTCTATTTGCATCGGTACTTTTATATCTCTGTTTTGCATCAAATAAGAAGATACCAACAACTCCGCTGCAAATGTCCCTTCAGTTTGAATATCATATTCTATATCAAGATCTATACTTCCACCTGCTTGTAAGGGTAAAGGCAGAGACGGCATATTTTTTATTAGAAATACACCTGATGGGACCAATTCCAATTTAGTCAGTGTATCTGAATAGTCGCTATTGTTACTAATCTTGATTGATTTTACTACTGTTTCAGGGGAGCATATATAATAGCCAAAATTCAAGCTACTCGCAGAGAACTCTATCTTGCCGGAAAAGCTTTCTATTGCAAAAGGTACACAAGTATCTGCGTCGCAAAATCCATCTGTCTCAATACACAAACTACCACTATAGCTAAGATCTTTCGCTGCAAGTATAGAATATGCCATATTTAACGATTTTCCTGACTTTAACTCTAAAGGAAAAGCATCTGTAAACTGCAAATCTAAATCAGGATTATCCGGTACTAATTTTATATTAGTAATATTCAAATCTACTGTTGAGTAAGACTTTAGGTTAAGTGATTCATTTACGGTCTCACCTGTCTGAACATTTAACACTATATCATCAGGTGTAGCTCTTAGTGCTGCATCTTCCACCTTCGCCATTAGCTTTACGTATATAGTATCATTACAAGGATTAGTGAGTAGCATCAAAGTATCTGAAATCATACCTATTTCGTTAGCTATAAAATCTATCTCTACTTCCAATGAGTCTGCAGGATGTATAGTTTGATTTGAATATTTCTCAGAATCAAAATTAAATATAGCCTGTCCTGATAGAATTTTGGATAAGGTAAGCTCTATGCTCCCTTTGTTATAAATATTAAAGTTACGACTTGAATTTTCACTCAAACATAATCTCCCAAAATCAATTTCGGTAGTTGAAACTTCAGGCAATGGAGTTGAATACTCATATTGCAATTCTACGATATATGGATTTTTCTCGCCTCTTGCTTTTGTGGAATCATTGTTGTAGATATAAAGAGTTTCTTTATGGATACCAAAATCTACAGGCTGTAACTCTATTATAAGAGTGTCTGATGCCCCGGGAGCAATGGTAAGTGGGAAAGACTTTTTAGATTTTGTTCCCTTATATTTAAAATTGGGATTATCAGTTATAAACTCGAGGTTAGGTAAATACAGATCTGCGTTGCCTGTGTTACTGACTGGTATCAGCATTTCACCACTACTAATGCATGCCAGTACCTGCTGCCTCTGAAGAGGTGCATTGATAATCGGAGACACCCCATATGCTCTTACAGTAAACACAGTATCATTTTCGCAAGGCATAAGCTTCAATAAATATTGTGTTTCAATCCAGCCGGTATCTTTCGGGGTAGCCACTACTGAAATTGTGCTCCCCATAACAACTCCCATCGGGAATGAACTCAAGAAATTAATCTCTAACGATCCATTTTTCTTCTGATAAGAATCAATCGTGTCTTTCTTTGTGAGCGAGCCGAGTCCCAGATATGAAGTATTCTCCATACCACAGTAAGCAGGATTGATGACGAGAGTAGTACTATCCATAAGAAGTGACGGCTCTAAAGCAAAGCCCTCCAGAGGTATATCCCTCGTAATCGCACCGGTAAACTCACAATGCAATATCGCATTTTTTTGCCCCAATGATGATGGTTCAAATCTAATCGTTACAGGATAATCTTCGCAACTCGCCATAGAAAAGGAAGTATTGGGCAGCATTAAAGTAAAGTCGTCTTTATTTAGTCCACGAATATCTAAATCAGCCATACTGGAGTTGAATGACTTATTGTTTATATAAATAGTTTTATCAATATATCCCGGCAGACACATATCAGGGAACACTACCGGATCCTCAGAAATACCATAAGTGCTTTTTGCAAGATGGTAAAGCCCCTGCCCTACTACCCAGCCCTCATCTGCAGTTAAAAATCTAATGTCATCCAAATGTGATTCGTCAAGTCCGCAGCTTTTTTCTTCCCAGCTTTGTCCGGCATCATCGGTATAAAGTACCTGCCCGTAAAGCCCGCAAGCCCAGCCACTGGCCTGATTAATCATAAAAGCTCCGTACATCGGACCTCGAGGAGACGGTCTATCTGTCCAGCTACTGCCGCCATTTGTAGAGAAACGCATCCCACCAACGCTACCGCCACCGGAGCATGTAGATCCGGAAGTTGGTATTAGAAACGAATTAGAAAATTTGCAAAGCTCCTCGTGCCAAACGGTAGTTCCGGTTGTATCTTTCACTTCCCAAGTACTACCTCCGTCATAGCTAATCCAAAGTCTGCCACTACTTATTGCATAGGCTTCTGTATTTGGATTGACAATAATAGCATCAGTCAAACCACTATTTTCCTGATTTCCTATAAACTGAGTCCAAGTATTCCCGCCATCGCTGGTATGCCAGAAATATTGATGATCTAAGAGACATCCGTCCCCTACGACTACTCCATTATTAGAATCAGAGAAATAACATCCCCAATAGCTAACAGTATCAGATGGAGTAATATTTATCCAGTTGGAGCCACCGTCAACAGACTTCCAGATACCATCCACACCGGAAACATAGCCAATGTTTTTCGTTGTAAAATGGACACTTTCTAGGTGCTCTGTAGATGGAAGAGTAATGCCACGCCAAGTTTTGCCACGGTCAGTAGTGCGGATAACGCGCGCGTCTCTCCCGCATACCCAACCATAATTCAAATCAGACGGCAAAAAATATACATCAAGCCAGTAGGAATTAACAAATTCTGAAGGAGTAATATCTGTTACTTCTTCCAATAATCAGCTTCCAGAGATATAAAAGAGCACACAAAAAGAAATAGTAATAAGTATATATATTTCATCAGCTTTTCTCACATAAAAGTGTTGTAATTGCAATATATAAAGATATTTAATATATACAAGTCTATATTTATATATCTAATTATAAACAGTTTAGATGGCAAAATGTAACAGATCCTTCTAAATATTTGTATGTTTTATATAAAGTGCTTAATTTGATTTTCTATTTTGTCTGACATATTATGCAGAGAGAAAAATTGAAATACTTTCTTATTACAATTTTATTTGTCATGTGCTGCATGCAAACTGATGCAAATCAAACAGGCAACACATACCCGAAAACAACAGAACATAAAATACAGGAAGACACTTTACGCACGAAAGCATATAAGATGCGTTCTTTGTTTGAAAATGACTTAGACACAACAAAAAAAAGCCATTTGAAAATGGATACAATATCCTTTCCAAATGACTCTCTAAGATAGTTAGCTTATGCTCTTATATACTATAAGAAAGAGCTATTTTAAACTGATTAAAATGGAATGTAGGAGACCCGCTATAAGGAGCGTACATTTCTTTTCCTTTGATATTATCTAAAAGTAGTATATAAGCACCACGAATAACAAAATCTACAATCGGCGAATAGTTATTTATACCGAAAATAGCTTCGCTACCCACACTTATTATTTGATCTCCTAAGCCATATAGCATGCTACTTAACAAATATTTATATGGCAGGAAGTGATGCAGCACATGATTAGATTCCCAGCCAACATTAACATTGAAAGTCTCATTCGCAGAGTATGTAACTCCCCACTTATAAGTTTGCCCAAAATTATAAGACGTAAGATAATCATCATCTTTTACTGAGATTACCGCCTCGCCCTCTTGGAACCTACCTGTAAAATCAGATTTCAAATCTATATTTGTCCAAGTCATAGCTCCACCAACATAAAACCCAAGCATGTGATTAGTAGATAACTCCCAAGACTTACCCTCTACATTAGAAAGCTCGAAAGAAATCAAATCAAATTTATTCCCGGATTCACCAATATAATCTGTAAAGTTAAGACCAACATTAGTTTGGGAGACTTGAAATAAATTTTTGAATTCCAATCTGTGTTGAGTTATTTCACCGAAGAACATACCAAAAGTAACGTTCCCCTCACCAAAAGCACTGCTATTGCTATTAATTGTAGTACCTACATTTAAACCTGCAGTTGCTCGACTATTGGAAAACAATTTTAAACTGTCAAGTACCGCTTGGTGTGTCAGAAGATTCTGAGGGATAGTATCCTGAACCTCTTGAGTTTCTTGAGCCTCTAAAGTTGATACAAATAATAGAAATGCCAGAAAGTAAAATACCTTTTTCAAATTAAGCTCCTTATTGTATAATTATGAGTAGCATCTTAATTTTTATATGGACACTGTTTATACGAATAAAACATAAAAAAGATATTATTCAAATAGAATTTTACACAGATGAATGCATACTTTACTATAGTTTTTAAAATAAGCCAATTTGAATCTATCACTTAATTAAGTGTAAATGCCAAATTTTGCTAAGCCTTATATGTTTATAGTTATAGTAGTCAGCATTTTCTTCTATAATCTTTACGTTTTTGTTTTTTATTTCTTATATTAGATTTATGCTAACGGCTAATTAACAATCACACTCACACAATTATATTATTCAGGGGACAACATGAACAAGATAGTTGAAGCCAGATATATTGGTCCTGAAATCAAACTTTTTAGAGTTGAAGCTCCAAAAATTGCTGAAAAGCGCAAAGCAGGTCAATTTATTATACTTAGAGTTCACGAGCATGGAGAAAGAATACCGCTTACAATAGCTGATTCGAATACTAATGATGGTACGATTACCATCATCGTACAGGGAGTCGGGAAAACGACCAAAATGCTTAATAGTTTGGAAGCAGGTGACTATATCCAAGATCTTGTTGGACCTCTGGGAAAAGCCTCTCATATAGAAAATTTTGGAACTGCTGTTTCTATCGGTGGTGGCGTAGGTACTGCAATTGCATTCCCTACTGCTAAAGCTCTGAAAGATGCAGGCAATCACGTAATTAGTATTATAGGTGGCAGATCTAAAGAACATGTCATCTTAGAAAACGAGATGAAAGCAGTTTCTGACGAAGTCTATCCTACTACTGATGACGGATCATACGGTTACCACGGTTTTGTAACTAATAAACTGCAAGATTTACTTGACGAAGGAAGAAAAATTGACTTCGTTTTAGCTATTGGCCCTATCCCAATGATGCGTGCGATAGCAGATCTTACCCGTCCGCTTGGTATCAAAACTGTAGTCAGTCTCAACCCGGTCATGGTAGACGGTACCGGTATGTGCGGTGGCTGCCGTGCCACTGTAGGTGGTAAAACAGTCTTCGTTTGCGTAGACGGTCCTGAGTTTGACGCACATGAAGTAGATTTTGACATTTTACGAAATAGGAATTTCATGTATAATGAACAAGAAGCTGTGTCAAAAGATGAACACGAATGTAATATGGACAAAATGTTTAAATCAGGTTTGAAGGAGAATAAGTAATGGCTGAATTGAGCAAAAAAGAGAGAATGGCTATTCCTAGACACAAAATGCCTGAGCAAGATCCGAATGTCAGAAATAAAAACTTTCAAGAAGTAAACTTAGGCTATGATGTTGAGACAGCAATAGAAGAAGCTAACAGATGTATCCAGTGCAAACATCCATTATGCGTAGACGGGTGCCCTGTTAGTGTAAAAATCCCTCAGTTTATTGAACAAATAGCACTGAAAAACTTTGGTAAAGCAGCTGAAATATTGAAAGAAGATAATGCCCTACCTGCTGTTTGCGGTAGAGTTTGCCCACAGGAAGAGCAGTGTGAGAAACTTTGTATCCTCGGTAAAAAAGGCGCTCCTGTTGCAATCGGTTACTTAGAAAGATTCGCTGCTGACTGGCAAAGAAATCAAGGTAAAACAGAGCTACCTGAAATAAAAGAAAAATCAGGTAAAAAAGTTGCCATAATTGGTGGAGGTCCTGCTGGATTGAGCTGCGCAGGTGATTTAATCCAGATGGGACACGACGTAACTGTATTCGAAGCCTTACATGCAATTGGTGGCGTTTTAATGTATGGTATTCCTGAGTTCCGTTTACCTAAAGAAATAGTAGAAGCTGAAATAAATAATCTCAAAGAGTTGGGCGTTAAATTCGAGACTAACTACGTCGTGGGACTTACTGAAACTTTGGAAGAACTTATGCTTCGTTTTGACGCTTCATTCATCGGAGTTGGTGCAGGCTTGCCTTACTTCATGAATATTCCCGGCGAGCATCTAAACGGCGTTTATTCATCAAATGAATATCTTACTCGGATTAATTTGATGAAAGCGTACGATTTCCCTAATAACGACACCCCTATGTTTGACATAAAAGGCAAAACAGTAGCTGTGTTTGGCGGTGGTAACACTGCAATGGATGCTGTTAGGACTTCTCTACGCCTTGGAGCTAAGCGAGCTATGATTGTCTATCGCAGGACAGAGGCAGAAATGCCTGCCAGAGTCGAAGAAATTCATCACGCTAAAGAAGAAGGTGTTGAATTTTTATTACTTCATAGCCCTACTGAGCTAATAGGGAGCGATAAAGGCTGGTTGCAGTCCCTAAAACTTCAGAAAATGGAACTTGGCGAACCTGACGCATCTGGCAGAAGAAGACCTATTCCTATCGAAGGAGCTATAGAAGAAATAGAAGTGCAAGTGGCAGTAGTTGCTATAGGAAATGGCTCAAACCCTATCATCAGCCAGTCTACTCCTGACTTGGACGTAAACAAATGGGGCAATATCTTAGTTGATGAAAAAACAATGCGCACTAACAAAAAAGGCATTTTTGCCGGTGGTGATATTGTTACAGGCGGTGCTACTGTCATCCTTGCCATGGGTGCCGGCAGAACAGCTGCAGAGTCAATCAACGAATACCTCAAAAACACAGATACATGGTTATAACCAGTCGGAAAATATATTTTATTTTGTAAAACAAAATCCGCAGAGAATCTATTTTCTGTGGATTTTTTTGTTGCTTTATTTCAAAATATTGTTTAAATGGATTTAATCTATTATATTACTTGTATGACAAGTAATTACAATAAAGCAAGTTACCTTATCTAGCAACTTCGGAGTTGAACGATGCAAATAGAACAATAAGATAAAAGCGTACTTATTTCAGAAATCAAAAATCTTATTGATAGAAGCCGCTTAGAACTCGCAGTTACTGTTAACTCTTCGTTGAGCATTCTATATTGGGAAATTGGTAGAAAGATAAATGAAGAAATTTCATACTATAATCGTAGCGATACCTACGGTCGTG
Source organism: Kapaibacterium sp. (SeqCode) (assembly GCA_963678775.2). Lineage (GTDB taxonomy): Bacteria > Bacteroidota > Ignavibacteria > Kapaibacteriales > UBA2268 > JBFHIJ01. The sequence continues at coordinate 971,813 of CAXXGR010000002.1, read as the reverse complement.
AGATTGTCGCTACACTGTGGCGACAATTAACAGATGAGTATGGAGCAGCAGTTGCAGAGAAAAATTTACGAAGAATGATCCAATTTGCAAAAGTTTTCCCTAAAAGAAATGAGGTGGTAACTTTAAGCAGAGAATTGAGCTGGTCTCATATTAAGATTTTAATTCCTATAGATAATAAAGTAAAAAGAACATTTTATATAGAAATGTGTAAGTTAGAAAAATGGAGTGTGAGAACCTTCCAGTCTCGTATTAACTCAATGCTATATGAACGGACTGCTATCAGTAAAAAGCCGGAAGAGACTATTCAAAATGAATTGGAACAGTTACACCAAGAACAAAAAGTAACACCGGATCTTGTTTTTTGAGACCCCTATATTTTAGATTTTTTAGGTCTAAAAGATACTTACTCTGAGAAAGATTTGGAGAGTGCAATCTTAGCAGAACTCCAGAAATTTATTATAGAATTAGGTTCAGATTTTGCATTTCTGGCACGTCAAAAAAGAATAACAATCGATAATGATGATTATTATATCGACCTACTATTTTTTCACAGAAGACTTAAATGTCTCGTTGCCATTGATTTAAAGCTAGGAAAATTTGAAGCCGCATTTAAAGGACAAATGGAACTTTATTTGAACTGGCTCAAAAAATATGAAATGATGGAAGATGAAAATACCCCGATAGGGCTTATCCTTTGCGCTTCTAAACACAAAGAACATATAGAGTTGCTACAGTTAGACAAAAGCAATATCAAAGTAGCAGAGTATTTGACACAATTGCCTGATATTAAACTGTTAGAGAAAAAATTGCAACTCTCCATAGAAAGAGCTAAAAACAAATTAGCCCACACAGATGGAATATAGAATATATCCTCTTCTAAGATATTAATTTGCAATTTTAACCGATAAATGTCATTTGGAAAGATGAAGAAGCTCTAAAGCCATTGAATGGCAATGGGCTGAAATCCCTTTGTTAATAAGAATTTACGTAATATTTTCTTACAGAGTAAGTAAGCATTCTTCTTGATTCTACGGTCATTTAGAGCACTATGATGATATCTAATGACAGATCCGGGTTTAAGGGCAGAAAGTCTCAATATAAAAAAACGCAGGCGACCTATTTCTAAGCAGCCTGCGTTTAATTTCTATCTTGATTGTGATATCAGGATTATCTCACCACATTGAACTCTTTTACAACGTGGAAATCATCACCCTTAAACTCTAAGAAATATCTGCCTGCAGTAAGACTGCTTACTGAGATATTTACTTTGTTTATTCCTGCTTGCAAAGATTTGACTCCTAAGTTCATCACTTCTTTGCCGCTAATATCTATCACTTTAAGGTTTGAGTTTATTGCATTGCTCAAATTAAGCTCTATAGTAACATCTTCAGATGCCGGATTTGGATATACGTTACTTAAAGAAGAACCTACCGGCAATTCAACTACGTCTGATTTCGGCTGTATTGCAAACTGGTCAGTTCTGTTATATTCCATTTCAGGATCACCCTGATAAATAGCTCTTAATATTGCATTTTCTGTTGGCGAATCAGGGACAATCCAATTCAAGTAAGACTGAACTGCATTCTGGTTAGGCACTAAAGTTTGCCAGTTGGCGCCGCCATCCGTACTGAGCTCTAAGTCGAATACTTGTATGTTACTTGAAGTCCAGCGAATACGAGTCATAAGTCCAACTCTTAATCTCTCATTAGCTCTTGGAGTTAAGAAAGACAGCTGACCATCAAGTATTTTAAAGAATCCACTTTCACCTAAGAGTTCGTTAGTTTCAGCGTCGTACATTTTCATTTTAGCGAGCTTAGTAGTTACTTTTGGTAATTTCCAAGATGCAGTTTCTAATGCACCGTCTACATTATCGCTTACCACTGTCCAAGTCTTTTCACCGTCAGTAGTTAGTTCAAATCTTAATGTGTTATAGCCTCTTGCCACCCATTTAATCTGACTTGTGGCGCCACCTGTGTAAACAGGGTCACCTGAAGCAGGTTTGATTAGCTGAGCGTGGTTTGGCAATATTGAGAATAAGTCATCACTTCTGTCAAGCTCTTTGCCTGTGTCAGCATCAAGCATTTTTATTAAGCAGTAGCGAGAGTGGATAACCGGAGTATTCCATGTATATGATTTATCGCTAAGATTAACCGGTTCACTATTGATTCTTTCCCACTCAACACCTCCATCATAAGAGAACTCAAGGAAAGTACCTGAAGTGCCATTAGAATTCCATGTGATATCATAAGGTCTGTCCTGGCTCAGTTGCTCGCCACCATTAGGAGCAGTCACAGAAGCATTAAACAGAATAATAGGATCAATAGTTTCAAATTCACCATACGGAGTTACTATTTTACCATTGATTGAGTGCAAAGCAGTAGATTCGTGCCAGTTGAAGATTACTCTACCTACCGGATTTGTTAGTTTGAAACGTAGTGTGCCTAAATAAGTTTTAGTATTTGGAACTGTTTCACCCGGCAAATCTGAAGTAGTTATATAATCAACTTCTATAGTTCTTACGCTTTCCAATGGATTATCTACATTTTCATCAGGAGCACTACTCATTTCAACATAACCGATAGAAGGGTTATTATTAAAAACAACATCTCCTGTACCGACTAATGAAGAATAGCGCATATCTGATTCGTTATATTGGAAGGCAAATGTACAGTTAGCTAATGCAAAGTCTTCGCCAATATTCTGGATATAAACATTCAAATCAACTACGCCATCATGTATATCAGGAGTAGCAATCATCTTATAGTTTAAACCTGCAAGAATTTTATCTGTTCTTGATTTTTTATATTTTTCAACTACTTTGTAGGTTTGAGCTGTTTTATTAAACAACTTAGATAAAGTTTCATATCCTTTTACTTCTACGTCGTAAGGGCCTTTAACAGATAAAGGGGACTTCCTGACAGTTGGCGCTTTGAAATCGCCGTCAGGGAAGTTTACATTGTAAATAGAAGCAATATGACCGTGATTTCTATCTACGATTGTTCTGTCATCTGCATTTACGTAACCATCACCTGTAACGTCAGAACCAACAATTGAAGTACCTTCATCCAAACGCACCCTAATCCTGTCTGCTGCATCTATCTGACCTGAACGGTCAACGTCGCCGGCAACCATCGCAGGCATTGCATCGGTTGCTCCGCCACCGACACCGTTATTATTTATTAAACCTGTTGTAGTAAACAGTGGATTGCTGGTAGTAGAAATAACATCACCATACGCAGTGAAAGCACCTAAAGCCCAAGAATCTCCGGACACATTAGACAGTGCATTATTATTAGTACCGTTCCATGTTTGGAAATCCCAACCTGATTCAATGCCCCAAGTAGTTCTGTCGTCACCTTCATATTTGAAAGGCACTGCAAACCTTGACATAATAGGCATGTGGTTTTTATGATAAACAACTACCCAGTAATTGCCATCTGTCAAATCAGTAGATACAAAGTTTACATTCGCAAATCTATTATTGCCTGCATTTCTGTTAGCAGGGTCTAAGTCATCATAGCCTTCATTTGATTCGGTTGTCCAAACTAACTCACCTAATGCACCACTGTTATCAGAGTATAGTTTAATCATCAAGCCACCTTCTTCGTAAGAAGAAGCAAGCTGTCTGATGTCATCGCCACTAGTCGAGCCATTGTGATAGCCTTCTAATAGTACTCTGATTGTAAAGTTAGAAGCAGGAGTAATAGAAAACAAAGGACCTTCATCATCTATATATGCAGTTTCACTATTGATAGTATATTTACCTGTAAGTCTCAATCTGGCATTTGTCAAAGATGCAGAAAGTGGACCTTGATCAGTAAATACCCCGTTATTATCTTCATCAGGGTCAGAGATAGCTGCATTTAGCTGAGTTGCATAATAAATATTTGAGCCTGTTCCCGCAAAGATATAAGAACCTGTATTCGGGAAACTCATTGCATCAGTTGTATTCCCTGAGAAATAATCACTCCCTACATATTGATAAGGCTGGATTAGTTTTCCACCGCCACCACGTATTGAGAATTCAAGCGCAGGGCTGGTCGGCGAAGCATCCCCTGTAGGAAATCCTGTAGGCATATAGTCGAAGCCAACCCATCTTACTCTTACATCCTCTTTGGTATTCGCCACTCTGTCATTAAAAGCAGGTTCTACTACTTTTATGTAAGGTTCTGTCGCGACATACTCTATCTTCTTACCAAAGTTTCTGATTAGAATTTCCGAATCTGTAGTGGATGCATCTATTGCCCTGTTGTATCCGTTTTGGACAAACAGACCACCATTGAAAGAAAATGCCATATTCAAATTATTTATATAAGAAGGATTTAGGTTACCTGCTCTTACAGCTTGAGCTCCCTGAATAAACAAACTCTGAGGAGTTGGTTCGTTGCCTGTGTTATCAGTATTATTAGGAGAGCCTTGCCACATACGCAATTCTCTCAACTCACCAATAAAGTAAGTAGTATTTAGAGTATCGTTAACTACAATAGACCGACCTGTACCACCATCCTGAGAGTCAAAAGAGTATGTATTACCTAATGGTAAGTATGTAACACCTGTTGCATTGTCAGGGGAAGGTCCGATCCATAATTTCACATCATTTTGAAATAAATCACTACCTAGAGCTGTATTTAAGTCAGTAGATGTAAAAGTTAATGAGGATGGAGATTTAAGGCTTCCATCAGCATTAAAAGTTAAAATTCTAAATGAAGACGCTGCACTAGCAACGGCATCGTTGATTTCTACTGAATATGTAAGACCTGACAAATCAACTATCACATCATCTGTACCTGTTGCTTTGAAGTTACCTCCTGCACTATTTAAGTCCACAGCACTTAATGTTATGGAAGCAGGACTCACCGAACCACTGGCAAAAGATAACTGCTGCAAGTTTACAGTGTTAGTTCCTAGATTAATTGATAAATCAAACTCATCTGCATTTACTGTTTTAGTAAAACTGAAGCTTAGTGTAAGCTCTGTATCAGATTCGTCATATATAAACAACTCAGTTGTATAAATATCGTTTTCAACTTGTGCGTTATTGATATTTCCACTTAAAGAAACACTTTCCGTTGCTCTTGGTATTTGAGTCGCATCTACCAAGGTCGAAATCGAGAACTCACGAGCATTTGCTGTTTTCAACAGGTTGAAATCAAAAGTATGCGGGTTATAGTTTTTATCATAAATAGTACCGGCAAAATTTCTCTCTGTGGAAATCGGAGTACCTGAATTGATATTCCCTGTAAGTGCCACATTTTCAGTTTGTAAATCGATTAAAGATTCATTTTGATACGTCATCTTTGGAGAATATCCAATAAATGTAGGGTATGAGTTTAAACTGTTTAGAGTTAAATCAGTACCCAACTGAGTAGTAATAGAATCAGCTCTTTGAGCTATACCATCTACATAGAATATTACTTCTGACTGGCCACTGCCGGCGTTCAAATTTGCAAATACAGCAACGTGAGTCCAAACAGAATCAGCAGACACCGAATTAGGTCTTTCTAAAGCATAAGAGGAATCACTGATGGCAGTTCTAATTTCTCCGTCTGCAGTGAAAAGCTTCAGTTGCAATCTGCCATCATTTCTCAAGTCAAAGCTATAATGGAACATATTTTCAGTGCTGTCCACTTTCGCAATAATAGGGAATATTCCTTCTTCTTCAGTAGGAAATCTATAAGGTCTTACCCATGCTTCCATGAAAACTTTGTCGCCTGTGATATTCATTCCGGCATTGTCTTTTAATACAAGGACAGCACCTTCTTCTATTTTGGCAGCAAAATATGGAGCAACTGTGAAAGGCCCTACAATATCCATAAGATTATCTTGCGTATTAGCCTGTGTACCTCTGGCTCTCAGATATACCTTTTTTGCATAAGGGGTAATTGTACGCAAGTTAGCATTTGTATTTTCATTTTCATAAGGTTCCCAAGACACTTTGCCCGGCTCAACGTCGGGAGCATCTGCACCTCCAATAGGCACACCGTTAGCATCTTCTGAGTAGTACCAGTTAGATTGGTCAAGAGAGTATTCTATTTCTACATCATTTGTACCTAAGGCAGTCAAATCACCAAGACCATAAGCTACCCAGCGGATTACAAAGTTTTTACCTAATCTATTGGAAACACCTGCACCTGCTACAGGGCTTGTAAGCCTAATGTGTGGCTGGTCAGGTCTGTAAGTTATAGCAAAGTTGTCTAATGCACCGCTTGTATAGAAGTCAGGATCTTCGTTACCGCCCTGATATGTTACATCGGTTGCTTGATCTGCATGCTCACCTTCAAAGGTAAAGTACATCTGCAGACCTCTTCTAACGTCACCATAAGTGCTTACATCGGTCGGATTGAGTACACCACTTATTCTTGACCTTAATTCTTCTTGAGTTAGTGCTATTCTCCAAACTCTTACACTTTTGATACCGGCATGAAGATAATCAGTTGCTTCAATGCCTCCGTTAGGATTTAAACCAATCCATACCGGGTGGCTAGTAGTAAGCATTCTTATATTAGTAGCATTATTATTGACTACTTCATCGGATAATTCACCATTAACATACAGCTTGATTGTATTATTATCCACTGTAGCAGCAAGGTGAACCCAGTTGCTGGCATGAGAGTTGTTTAATGGCTCTATGTCCGAAGCCGCTGTTAATGAATCTAAAGCATAGGCTTGCACAGTTCCAATATAGCCATTGTCGCCTCTGCCCTCTATTTCTCTTGCACGGAAGGCAGGTATTTTACCATCTTTTAGATAAAGCATCCAAGCGCCTTCGTTAGATCCATGTATAGGAGTAGCATTTGCGCCACCACTTGAGACTACTATGCCCGGTTCAGAACCTTCCGCTTGGTATTCATTCAGATTAATCCAAGTTTCCACAGTCAACTGAGTAGAATTGCTAAAGTTATCATTTGTAACCATATATTCTGACTGACCGTCTAACTGCCAAAAGAACAAACGCCCAAGTACAAATTTATCATCATTTAAATCACTATAAACATCTTGATTCCTGTTAGTTATAACTGCCGAATTAGATCCGGAAAGTTTTACAATTTTAAGTCTTGCCTGTTCAGATCTTTCAACAAAGAAAGGATTTTTTGCCCAAACTACTCTAAGTGGTTTCCTATAGTTGGCATTATCTATTTTAGCACCATTTTGTGTAGTAATTGTATATGAGGTACCCACATTAGGATTAAATATTTCACCTGAAGTATAAGAGTCATCCGTACCTACAGTTGTTGATGGCTGATCAGTTTCTGCTACGCGACCTATCTCCGTCCATGTGCCACCGTTATTGAGTGAGTATTGGAAAACATAAGCTAAATCTTCATCAACCGGAGCAGTATAGATCGTAGGGTTTATGCTACGCTCGAAATATATGGGATAGCCTCCGCCAGCGTAATCGCCGGAAAGAGCATCATAATCTGCGTCTCTGTCTACCACCTGACCATTGATATTCGGAGATAAAATAGTAATACCCAGCACTTTGTAAGAGTCTGGATTAGTAAAAGTAATATTCGACTTAATACTATTAGAATCTTTATCAAACACCTGAATTTCACCCGGCAGCGTATTATCGCTCCAAGCTATATTCGTTAAGGAGTTTTGATCAGGGCTGCCTGTGATGTCAAAAGTAAGTTTACCTAAGAAACTACCTTTGCCCGTTTCCACAGGAGCCAGACCGCCTTGGCCAAGACTCGCAAGATTTACCTCTAAAGCATAATATCCCATACCGTAGGATCTAGAGCTAAGTGGATTATAGCCATTTACTGATTGGCTAAAACCGGAGTTGAGAGTTACAATCGGATTGGTTTGGTTAATATTGAACGCAATGCTATCCGTTTCGTTCAAAACTTGAGTAGCGGCTGGAGTCAAATAAGCAGTATTGTATTTCAATACGAGCGAGGAGTTACCCACTTCTGGCGCTCCGGTTTGTTGTGCTTTTGCCCATACTTCAACATCAATCTGATCAAATCTTCTCCTTTGAAGTAAAGAAAATTCGTAATATTGTGCGCTTAGCTCTAAGCCGGCGAACAATAGCAGGAACAAAGAGGCAAGAAAAAATCTGCCTACTTGCTTGGTAGAAGAATAACTCATTGATACCTCCGAGGTATTTATTATTTTAAGTACTTAATTGCTTTATTTTAAAAAGAGCTAGCTAATTCAATCATCGGTAAAAAAAATATTTTCTTAAATAGATTTTTTTGTCATTGTCCAATTATCGTGCCACATTAGAGATATAAGGGCTGTTAAATATGTCTATTCTCTTTATTACCAACAAGATAGGCTAATTGCTTTTCAGAACATCTCTACTTCCATGCAGACGAGTGATGTCTATATTTAGTCAATATTTCCATACATCCGTTAATATATTTTAAAAATGTGTTTTTATTTACCAAATGATTGGTTAAATTGTACTTTAAGGACATATATATACCTATAGACTAGTTTTTTTTTAGCCAAAAATATTTGAACACAAATTGAAATAAATAAATATAACAGGGGAAAAGCATGGATATAAAGCAACTGAAAGGGACTATACCTGCTTTAATTACACCTTTTAAAAAAGATTTGACGATTGACTTCGATGCTCTTAAAAGAATTATTGATTTCCAAATCGAGAGTGGTGTAGAAGCGATTTTAGTCAGTGGCTCTACAGGTGAAAGTGCTACTTTGACAGCTAAAGAGAAAATGTCTCTTATTATCCAAGCTGTAGAATATTCAGCAGGAAGAGTGCCGATAATAGCAGGTACGGGATCAAATAACACTCAGCAAACTATCGACATGACTCTTATTGCTAAAGAGCATGGTGCAGCTGGTGCGTTACTTGTTACGCCTTATTATAATAAACCTTCGCAAGAAGGTCTCTTTCATCATTTCCTTGCTGTTTCCGAATCTGTTGACTTACCTCTTATTATTTATAATGTTCCTTCTCGTAGTGGTATCAATATAGAAGCTGAAACTCAAATCAAAATTGCAGAAGAAATTCCAAATGTATATGCGACTAAAGAAGCATCTGGCGATCTGGAACAGATGATGCAAATTATGAAATATGCTCCGAAAGATTTCCTTCTTTATTGTGGCGATGACTCTTTGGCTTTGCCGGCAATTATGATGGGTGCTGCCGGTATTATTTCAGTAATTGCTAATTATGCTCCCAGAAAATATGGAGATGCAATAAGAGCTGCTCTAAACGGTAATTTCAAAAAAGCTGTTAAAACTCAATACGAACTCTTAGACCTTATGGCGCTTGATTTCGTAGAGACTAATCCTGTTCCGGTAAAAACTATAATGGCTATGCTGGGCTACTGCGAAGAAAACTTCCGCCAGCCTTTGTTACCTATTTTACCACACAACAAAGAATTATTAGCGAAAGCTCTTCAAGATGCAGGTTTAGTTAAATAAGTTATCTATAATATTGCAATATCTAAAATATACAAAAAGCTGCCGGAGAATCAATTTTTCTTCAGCAGCTTTTTTTTAACTGCTATTCAGGCTTTCTACTATTCTATCCTTATGAGATACCATTGCCAAGTTAAAACCATACAAGTCTTTGTAATATTAGTAAATTATGGTTATTTTAGTGCATGATAAAAAACATCAAAATACTCCGATAGGTCTTATCATTTGCGCTTCTAAACACAAAGAGCATATAGAGTTGCTACAGTTAGGCAAAAGCAATATCAAAGTAGCAGAGTATTTGACTCAATTACCTGATATTAAAATATTAGAGCAAAAATTGCAACTCTCCATAGAAAAAGCTAAAAACAAATTAGCCCACACAGATGAGATATAGAATATATCCTCTTCTAAGATATTAATTTGCAATTTTAATATTGTATGAATCCACAAAGTATAGCAACTTCTGTGGATTTTTTTGTTCTCTGTTTAATATTTACATGTTATGAATAATTTAAAATGTATATTGATAAATATAAAACAACAACATAGAGTCTACTATGAAAACTATCGCATTTCTTATAGCTATTAGCTTATTTATTCCGGCATTTACAAATGCTCAGATTTGGGAAGAAAAAACAAAAACACTACCTTTAGCACAATGTCAGGAACTAGCTCACATTCCAGGTACAACTCAGTTCCTTATGTTTGGTGGAAGAATTTATACAGATAGTAATTTAGACGATACATATATTTTTGATGCCAAAAAATCTACATGGGAGGAAGTAAAATGCACAGTGAAACCTTATCCCAGATACTATCATTCCATGGCTTCTTTGACAGAAGGTAAAGTTTTAGTATTTGGCGGAAATCAGAAGATACCAACCGGAGCCGCTTATTCCTACGATACGGATCTTTTTGTTTTTGATATCACTACAAACAACTGGTCCAAATTACAATCAAAATCAACGCCGGGAAATTTGATTGGATATAATGCAATTCAAATTGATGATGGTAAGATTCTGTTCTTTGATCATAGTGGTTTATCAGGTAAATATCCTACTCACGAAACTATTATGTATCTGTATAATTACTTTACAAATTCTTGGTCAACTATTAATGTAGGGAACTCACCACAACATGATCAAGTTGCCAATATTGTTAAATTCGATAATAACAAAATATTGCTGATTACTCAACCCGAAACCACATATCCTGAGCAAAAGCCATACGCTACTTGGACTTTTGATATCACAACAAACACTTGGGATAGCTTAGAAACTTTCAACGCCCCAATTAAAATAAGTCAGACTTTTTATTACTCTCATGCCTCCAGTCTAGGAAATAAAAAGTTTCTTGTATATGTTGAGCCTAGAAATTATGATGCTAAAGAATATTACCTTTTCGATGGTAATACTAATAAATGGTCTGATATCAGTAACAAACATATCGACACAACTGCTGAAATTTATAGCATGCATACGTATGGAGACGGCAAATCTCTGATATTTTATACTGATTATTATAATAAAATAGACATTTTTAATATAGCCGATACTTCTTTCACTACTGTATTGCAAGATTTTGTGCCTCCAGACCATTTGGGAGGAATGTTCCCAATTAGTGAAGACAAAATGCTATGCACTAGTTACAATTCTTTCCGTACAGGAAAATCTTATAATTTGTGGATTTATAATAAAAGAACTGACAAATGGACATTAGCCGAAGATAGTAATCTCCCTGAACCTCCCTATTTTTCAAGAAATTATATAGGAAACAGCCAAACCATTTTTTGGTTAGACTCTAACAATTCTAACAATCAACCTGCTTATAAATATGATGCTTCTACTGATGTATGTACTTACTTACAAACTGCTAACTTAAGTAATACCTTCAGAGGACTAAATACATGGATATATCATTCTCAAAATGGTAATTTCCTGATATTTGGATCGGAATCTCAAACTTCTGCTATAGGAAGTCTCGATGATAGCGTTCGTTATGCCTATTATAATTTTCAGGAAAATAAAGTTACTTATCCCAAAAAGAACACAAGTCTTCCCTATTTGTGTAGGTTTGGCTCATCCTTTCTCACAGACTCTACTGTAATTCTATTTGGAGGATATAATTCGCATCGCATAAAACAAAAAGACACTTATATCCTGCACCTACCATCTTTAATCTGGCATAAAATTGAAACAAAAGGATCCCCGTCGAAAAGGCTTAATCCTTTAATGAAGCCAATAAGTGATGGTAGAGTATTACTACATGGAGCCTCTGAAGATAATTTTTACACCGATGACTGGATTTTTGATATAAAAGATTCTTCATGGACACAATTAGTACAGCATCCTAAACCATTCTATCATAGTAATTATAGTCTTGCAGCATTTCCGGATGGAACTATGATGTTAATGTCTGGTTATGGGGGGTATTGGCTTTCTAACGAAAACTTAGTCTCAGTAGAGGATGTAGAATATCCAATTTTACATAATTTATCACCGGAGCTAGCTTTGTCTCCTAATCCGGCAAACTCTACTACTTCTATGAATTATATCATCAAGAAGATATCACAGTATGCTGTCGAAGTGTGCAATTTGGAAGGAAAAGTACTTATCAAAGAGAATCTGGGTATGCTCGATGCGGGGTTTTATAATACACAATTAGATATTTCGCAGCTATCACCGGGCTCTTATTTTATTCGTCTGTACGAACTATCAGGCATGGAAACTACTCAACAACTTAAAATACTTAAATAGAAGTCATGCCGCAAAGATAGCATCAATGCGGCTTGTTTCTTTTTAATCTATTACAGTATAGATTGGACCTTTATTAGTCAACTCACTTGCTACAAGTTTAACATCAAAGCCGTCCATAAACCCAAATTGTTTATCTTTATATGACTTGATTCTTTCAACAAATTCGCTACTTTTTGTTTCTTTGATTCTCTGCAAAGTCAGATGAGAGCGGAACTTTCTTTTCTCACGGGCATATCCTATTTTTTCAAGTTTGGATTCTACCTGCCCGGCAATTTTGTTCAAAATGTTAGCCTCTGAAAATACCGGAACATATAGCACTCGTGCGCTGCTTAAATTAGGAAATGCACTTAGACCTGAAAATGACAAATTGCGATCAAAATGCTTTAACTCATCTTTTAAGGCTTCCTGAATTTCAGGAATTTTTGATTCTTCAGTATCTCCCAGGAACTTGTAAGTAAAATGTAGATTTTCTTGCTCTACCCACTTACCTTTTACAATGCCATCAAAATCTTTCATTATATCGTCAAAAATAAAACGGAAAATATCCTGATCTACGAATGTTGCTAGAAATAATCTTTTCATTTGAAAAATCCATTAGAAATCAAATTCAGCTTTTAACAATGGCAAAATACTATATTCTTTCTTTTCTGCAATAAAATAAATTGCACCAATCTTAAAAGAAATATCTTCTAAGTTTATTTGCAGTGCATTACTCGCAATAAAAGCAGTACTTTCACGCTCTCCTACAGCACTTATTTCTGATGTAAAATAAATATAGCTATATACTCTAAATACACCTGCCATGCTTACAACGCTTTGTGAAAACTCTGTATCTAACTTAGATTGGTATGAGTATATAATAGAGATATTATTCTCAGTGCTTCCGTAATTTAGTCCAATATGGCAGAGTCCCGGCATATTTCCATCTTTATGAAAAACCATCAGCTCTGAAAACATTTTAAAATCACCTGTAATTTTCGCAGCTCCTTTTACTGAAAAGGAAATAGGATACTTGCCTCTCTGATCGAAAAGGATAGGTGCCGCAAAGCCTCCCGATATCTGAAGCCATGAGCTTATGTTATAACAAATATTTGCATAATATAAATCTATTATTTCTGCGTATGTTTCTTCAGCACTTCCAATATATGCAGAGGGCAAAAGTAAATACCTCTTACTATAAATATTTTTTCTGTTGAGAAAGTCAAATAAAGTCTCGCCTGCTACACTCAATAAACTTTCTATAGCCAATGATATGGTGTCATTATCATTTTTAACAACTGCAATATTAGAGTCAAATTCCAAAACTTCACACTCTATTTCGCCCAGTTCGTATGTCCTGATATTTATCCTATTTCTCTTATGCTCAATCAGATTCAACAAATTGAACAATCTTATATCCGGGAAATCATCTATATACAGGGAATCTACTTTAGCTATTTCTATCTGCTTTATTTCTCCATCGACTCTCACTAGTATATACTTACCACTAAGACCATAAAAAATGCCTTCTAAGCCGGCTATCTTTTCCAGAGAAATTGGCAATCCCCTCGGAAGCAAGGAAAGCTTTCCTTCTGTATTTAAATCAGGAATCTTGAATAGCATTTCGATTCTGTTTTTGGGGATATTATACGTCTTCCTATGATTAGTAATTTCAACAGAGTCACTACCTTCAAAAATTACCCTACCAATAATTATTCTACCGGAATTGGTAACAAGTATATCACTGCTCAAACTGATGTTTGTCATCAGGCAACACAAAAAAAGGCTATATATAACAAAATTATGCATATCTCTCCACAGTCATTCAGTATGCAAATATAAAGCAATTTAAGGAATTTCAGAGTAGAGATAGCATATAGCTTCCGGTTAGAGAATTGATTAAACTGTATTTTTACAGTTGATTCTTTATTTGGCCATAATTTCTTTAATATCTTTGATATGCTTAAACATAATCAGCGAAGCTATAGCACTTATCATAATTCTTACAAGAAGTGGGTCTGAAGACATTATCGCAAAATCGTGGAGTAATGAATCTGGAAGCAACCAAACGCTTAGCAGGGACGTTGTAGCAGCGATATTTGTTTTGTTTATATCTTTGAATAAAAACTTATATGAAGAAACCCATACAGCTACCCATACAATAATCGGGAAAAGATTAATAGTGGCAAAAACACCTAAAGCTGTAGCAAGACCTTTGCCACCTTTAAATTTGAGGAATACTGAGAAGTTATGTCCTATAATAAGAAATATTCCTGCCAGTGACATCTCAATCTGTCCGGCATCAAAAATCTGCAATAGTAACAAAGGCACTAAACCCTTCAAAAAATCAGCGCCAAAGACAAGTAAGCCTATATGCTTTTTCCCGGTACTCTCATAGCTGTTCATTGCACCTACATTGCCGCTGCCCTCAGCAGTAATATTCTTTCCGGTGAACAGTTTCACTATTAAATAAGCAGACGGCACTGAGCCTAAAAGATAGGCTATAAGTGGGATAATTGACATAAAAACGTCCTAAATTGTATGTATATACTCTACGAATAAGAAGATAGATTGTTTATTCTCAATAAATATTCTATAATCCTTTTATATTTTAGAATGTAAACAAAAAGCTCCGATATGTTAAATAACGGAGCTTTATAAAATAATCTTATACTCTTTTGTAGGGCTTAACCGTGACGGATATTCATGATATCACCATCATGGACAACGTATTCCTTCCCTTCTAATCGAAACTTACCATTTTCTTTGCATTTTACAAAGGAGCCATATTCCATAAAGTCCGCATAAGCTGTAACTTCAGCACGGATAAATTTGTTGTAGAAGTCAGTGTGGATAGTTCCGGCAGCCTCTTGAGCAGTAGACCCTTTTTTAACCGTCCAAGCTCTGTTTTCGTCTTCCCCTACAGTAAAGAATGACTGCAAACCAAGCAACTCATAAGCTCCGCGAATCATCCTGTCCAAAGGAGAATCTTTCAAGCCGTATTCGTCCATAAAGACTTGCTTTTCTTCGTCGTCAAGCTGTGATAGTTCCAATTCGATTTTAGCAAAGAACGGCTCTACTCTTACTTGCTCGCCTTTGATTTTTGCTTTGACATCTTCTACAATCTTAGAGGCATTAGCTACACTTTCTTCAGATAGGTTTATTGCAATCAAAAGAGGTTTTGCAGTAAGTGGTGCATAGTTTTTTATGTAGCCCATTTCGTCCTCAGACATTTCCAACTCGCGAAGAGGCGTGCCCTCTTCCAAAGAATCTTTCCATCTTTTCATGGCTTCAATTTCTTTGGCTGCAGATTCTTTAGTTTTTGGCTTTTTAAGGTCTTTCTCTAATTTGTCAAATCTACCTTCCAGCCATTCCAAGTCAGAAAATAGGAACTCTTCTTCCAAAGTTTCTATGTCACGCCAAATGTCAATAGAGCCTTCGGAATGTGGCACAGATTCATCCTCGAAACCGCGAACCACGTGTAAAAGAGCATCATTTGTTTTTACTTTGCCAAGGAACTGACCTGCAAACTGGTTAGAGTTTCTGTCACCTTTGGACACACTTACAAGATCCACCATCTCGATAGTAGCATTGATTACTTTTTTGGGGTTAAAGATATCGTTTAGTTTATCTAAACGGCTATCCGGCACCTTAACTATCGCTTGGTTAGTATCTCTTTTTTGCAAAGCTGATTGATCTAAGTGAATCTGAGTCAAAGTTTGAAATAAGGTCGTTTTACCTGAAAAAGGCAAGCCCACGATACCTATCTGCATAATACCCTCTATAAATATTTAGTTAATCCAATTCTCCAAAATTATTATATTTTTTGGTCTTATGGAATTTTTTGTTTGTCATATTTTTAAAAAATCAGAAATAGAAGCTAACTCCACCTTCTCAATTTTGGAATATCTTTAATCATTATTTTTGCTAAAAATTTAGGCATGTGTTTTGTCCGAAGGATGTCGAAGACAAATACCTGCATTTTCTCTGCAGTATCTATCTCAGTATTTAGAAAGCATCGGCCTTGAAAGCACATTATACAGAGAATAAATCGCTTTTAGTATTATCTTCATTTGTACCCCATCAGTCTGCGTTTCCTTTTAGTGGCAACCCACAGCTTTGGCATTGTTTTTTAGCTATAATGCTATATCCTTCTTTCCTAAAATCATAGGTCTATAAATAAAACAAGGGTTACGACTCACAAAGTAGCAACCCTAATTTTGACATATTTAAGGAAATCTATGATTTTTGTAGTTTGTCGTTTAATAATTTAATTTTACGTGCGATTGCTTTACCAATTTGATCCAAAGGCACCAATTCATGTTTTTTAGTAGCCTTTATTGCAGCTTCCGGCATAGATGGAGCTACTGCAGAGTCAGGATCTTGGATAATTACAGTACCGCCTGCAGCTTCGATATTAGCTGAGCCGTTTGCACCGTCTTTACCTAAACCGGTAAGTACTACTCCAATACTATACTTGCCAAATGCCTGCGCACCTGAACGGAATAGAGGATCAGCTGAAGGTTTGCTAAAGTTTTCTTCCGGAGCATCATCAAAAGCTAACTTCTGAGATTTTGGAAGTATATTCAAATGCTTGCCACCGGGAGCTATATAGATATTCTTAGGCAGAGAGATAATCCCGTTCATAGCAACATTGACTTTATAAGGAGTGTTTTCCTGAAGATGTTTTGCAAAGCCGCTAATCATCCAGTCAGGAGCATGTTGTACAAGATAAAAAGCTGCAGGCAAATCAGCCGGAATATTTCTAAAAACTTCTATAAGCGACTTCGGTCCACCTGTAGAGGAAGCAATAGTAACTCCGACGAAGTCAGGTTTTATATCATTTGTCATGTCGACAGTAATAGAAGAAGAGGTTGGTTCTAATTGTTTTATTTTTTTCAAACCTTGCTGAATAGCTTTTTCCAGAGCATTAAAGTCAACCGGTTTAGGGAAATAGTTATCTGCTCCGGCATTAAGAGCAAAGTCTTTTGTGCCTTGCGAATCTATAGCAGTAAACATAATAATATATGGTATTGGCTTGATAGATTCTCTGACTCTGCGAATAAGCTCGATACCATCCATAAGCGGCATCATCCAATCTGTCAGTAGTATATCAAATTGTACCTGTTCCATCAATTTTAATGCTGATATGCCATTTTGAGCTGTAATTACCTGATAGCCTTTACGTGTAAGCAACTGCTTATATGTGGCTGAAGTCATGAGCTCATCTTCTGCCAATAGTACTTTTATTTGTCCTGCCATATAGATTCAAATGTATTGTTTGTAAATAAACTAATTTTAATAGCGAACTCTTATCTAAAACCGTTTGAAAGCTATAAATATTTCAATTGTATATCAAAGAATGCCACTTGCATAGACAATTTAAGAAAATTTATTACAAAAGCAAACACATATTATATATGTATAAGATAAAGCATAAAGGCTCTTTTCTTGGAACAAAAACTAACAATATAAATTGAATTTTACAATATTTACCCTTTCTTATAATTTCTCTTAATTTCCATATTCTTATTCTATTCTACATTATAATAGAAGAAAATTTATATGTATTTAATACATAGTTCCTTGTTTTATTATATTTTTTGTCATTAATATCACACACTTCAATCTCTAAATTCAATACTCAATACTAAGATTACAAGTATATTTGATATCAAATTGTTACTGAAAACTACAAAATTATATATTTTTGTTAGTTTATGAAAACTATGATATATTTGCAATATTCTATCATATATTATCCTTTTTTACTTTGAATATTAGCAATATTATATGAATTTATACATTGAGCGAAAATATGAAAATCGAAAAGCTACTCAGTTTTTATTTCAACATGAAATCAATTAAAGCTAAACTAACATTTGCGACTACTGCAAGCATGATTATGCTGTCGCTTGCTTTGATTGCCCAAGCTGCCTTTAGAACGTTTCTTAACAATGAAGAATCTATCGAAAATCGTCTTGTTGCACTTTCGGATAGCCAAGCCGAAAGAATAAAGTCTTCTATAGACAAGGCAATAATTGTAGCAGAACTAACTGCCAAAGACATACAGAACACTTATATTGCCACTAACGCTTCAGATAGGAGTGACATTAGTGAAAAACTAAGCTCTTTTGCTGACGTAGATAATGACATCTTATATGTTGGCTCATACTGGAAAGCTAATGCTTTTGATCAATTAGACTCCACTCTGGGCAGATTCTCTCCCGGCATTATTAAAGGGGATATCGGTAATAGTCAGTTTGATATTAATGCTGCTCTTACCAAAGAAGAAATCGCAAAAGGATTTGAATCACAACAAATACTTGTTACTAATACTGTAAAAAGAAAGATAAACGGTGATAGTATCTTTACTGCAAACGTTTTAGTACCGATTTCAATCAATGGCGAAACTCTTGCTTTCAATGTTATCGGGTTAAATATCGACAATCTTCAAAAAGAATTGACGAAACAAAATATTTTTAACAACTCAGGCAATATCACACTATTTACAGGGGAGGGTGATATCTGTGCTAATTCAGCAAGTGATTCGACGATACAGAACAATATCTCATCTGTTTATAGAGATTATTCAAATAAAGTAAGTTATAAGCTATTAGACTCAGCTTATGCAGAAACTATCGGCAAAACTTTTACTATCACTCAGCCCATTATAATCTCTAAGACTAATCAAACTTGGTTCTTAAAAATAGACGTACCTGCAAGCGAAATTCAAGCTGCAACTATAGATATAATTATAGAGCTTATTTTAGGCAGTTTGTTTTTTATGGTGTTTGCTCAGGTAGGAATCTACTTCTTCACCAAATCATTTTCACAACCTATCGAAAAGATACGAGAATATGCAGAATCAGTTTCTGCCGGCAACGTAAATATCAAATGTGATTATAAGGGCAGAGATGAGTTAGGTGCTTTGGCGGATGCTTTTAGGAAACTAATGTCGATTCAAAGCAATCTGATAGAAGAAACAAAAGAATTGACATTAGCGGCAGAGGCAGGCAATCTGGGTAAGCGAGGGGATGTATCTAAATATCCCGGTGCATTTGGCGATTTGATTAGTGGCTTTAACCGCACACTCGATGCTTTAGTTATTCCATTAGATACTACAGCAGGTTACATAGCTAAAATCGCCGAAGGTAATTTGCCTCCTAAAATCACAGCTACTTATAAAGGAGACTTCAATGAGCTTAAAAATAACATAAACATGCTGATTGATAACCTCACTAACTATAGCACTGAAATAGAACAATTTATACACGAACATAGAGTAAACGGCGACACTGACTATTTTATAAATGAAGAAAGATTTTCCGGAATTTATAAATCTATGGCTCACAGTAGCAACGATGCAGTTCGCGTTTACATAAACAATATTAAAAAAATTCTTGCCATACTTGGCGCTTATGGCAAGGGGAACATGAAACCTACTTTAAAACCTCTTCCGGGCAAGCAGGCTATAGCGAATAACAATCTTAACAGAATGAAAAATAACATTTTAGATATGGCCAATGAGCTTCAAAGTCTGATAGATGGAGCTCAGGCAGGGAAGCTGGATGTAAGAGGCAATGAAGATAATTACGAAGGTGCTTTCAAGCAACTAATAGGTGGATTTAACAAAACCTTAGACGCCGTAACCGAACCTATCAATATTTCTGCTCAGTACATTGATAGAATATCTAAAGGTGATATTCCTCAGCCAATCACGGCAGAATTCTATGGTGATTTCAATGAGATTAAAAACAACATCAATGGACTTATTCATAATTTATCTACGTTTATTTCTCAAATGCAATACATGAGTGAAGAGCAAGCAAAAGGTGAAATTGATATTTTCATAGATGAAGCCAAATTTACAGGAGCTTATCAGCAAATGGCATTAGGTGTAAATGCTACTGTTCGCGATCACGTAAATGTGATGATGCGTATCTTAGATATACTTTCAGATTACGCAAATGGTAACTTTACTGAAGAGTTGGAAGAGCTTCCGGGTAAAAGGATTATTGCAACTGAGAGAACTAATGAACTCCGCACTAATCTTACCAATATTCACAACGAAATAGCAAATCTGATAGAAGCCGCTCACGCTGGTGAGTTAGATTTTAGAGGCAATGAAGACATATTTACCGGTGGATGGAAGGAACTTATTATAGGCATTAATCAAATGTTTATTGGCATGACTCAGCCCATAAACGAATGCTTACATATTTTAGAATCTATTTCAAACAATGACTTTTCAGTAAAAATTACTCGCCAATATTCAGGCAAGTGGAAACAACTACAAAATGCGATAGAAAATACTATTGGCAAACTTGAAAGGATTTTAGGTCTGGCAATAGAGATTAGTAATGGCGATTTGTCCAAACTTGAGTTGCTAAAAACAAATGGCAAACTATCTTCTGAGGATGAGCTTACGCCTTCCTTTATCAAAATGATGGAAGCCATAAGAGCGCTTGTAGAAGATGCTCAAAATCTATCAGATGCTGCAATCAGTGGTGATTTTAGTGTCAGAGCAGATGCTGCCAGACATAATGGTGATTTTGCTAATGTTATTTTAGGTGTAAATAGTACTATAGATGCCTTTACTACTGAGTTCAATACAACTCTTACTTTCCTGAATAAAGTCTCGAAAGGTGAGGATTTAGAAAAACTGAATATCAATGAGTATCAAGGTGAATACCGTAGTCTTGCAGAGTACATTAATACTCTTGCAGACTTTATACAAAACTTGATAGACGACACAGCGGGCAGTGCTGAAAAAGCTATTCAGGGAGACTTGAAACAGAGAATAGATACATCAGGCTATCCGGGTAGGTGGAATGATATCGTATCAGGAATAAATCAGACTTTAGATGCAGTTGTTGCACCTATAGAAGAAGCAGGCGAAGTGCTGGAAGTTTTAGCTTCAGGCGACATGACAGTACGGATGGTAGGCAGCTATCGCGGGGATCATGAAAAACTGAAAGAAAGTATAAACTCTTTGGGTGAGTCTCTCTCTGACTTACTAACCCAACTTAATGATGTTGTAGTGTCTGTAGCTAATGCTTCGACTGAGATCTCTAATGCATCAGACAGCGTCGCAACTTCATCTCACGAACAGAGCTCACAAGTAGAAGAAATAGCATCTGCAATAGAAGAAATGAGTATGACTATTACCGAAAATTCTACCAATGCTAATAAAACAGCGAATTTTGCTGATAATAATGGTAAAATAGCTAAAGATGGAGGTCAGGTAGTAATCGATACAATTGAAAAGATGAAAGAAATTGCTGAAGTTGTGCAACAATCTGCTACGAATATTGAAAAGCTTGGTCAATCATCTACTGAAATTGGAGCAATTATTTCAGTGATTGAAGAAATTGCTGACCAAACTAATCTATTAGCTCTTAATGCTGCTATAGAAGCTGCACGTGCCGGTGAACAAGGCAGAGGCTTCGCTGTTGTAGCTGATGAAGTGAGAAAATTGGCAGAAAGAACTACGGACGCTACAAAACAGATATCGAATATGATTAATAGTATTCAAAAAGAAACAGAATCAGCGGTCATGGTAATGAAAAAAGGTACAGATGAAGTGCAAACCGGGATTACTCTTGCTGATAATGCAGGCGACGCTTTAAATAAAGTAGTCCAAAGTTCCGAAGATGTGCTGGATATGGTAAATTCTATTGCAACTTCTTCCGAACAGCAGGCAGCCACCGGAGAGCAATTAGCAAAAAATGTTACTAATATTTCAGAGGTTGCTGTTAATTCTGCCAAGAATATAGAAGCTATAGCTCAATCATCTGAAACTTTAGCCCAAATGACAGAGAATCTGCAAAAAGTAATGAAAAAATTCAAAATAGACAGGAAAATGTCCACCGGTCAGGCGTTTCTTGACAGAAGAGAAACACAAGCATTACCGCCGAGTGAGCACGAGAGCTTTGACTTTTAAAGTAATTAAATAAACTGCTAGAAAGAGGTTGCTGTAAAAGTAACCTCTTTTTTTATATAGCTTCTAGCTTCATAAATGGTTGATTTTTATATCAAGGTTGAAAAAGACTGACAGAACTATTCTATTTTGAATTGATGATAAATTCACTGAGAATTTTATCAAGAGGAGTAGTTATTTTTATATTGCTTTCCTCTCCTTCAAGCACTTTGACAGTATGACCCAAATACTCTACCAGGGAAGATGAGTCAGTACCTTCAAAATTATTCTCTATAGCTTTTTCGAAAGCATCTCTAAGTATTTTGTATCGAAATCCTTGCGGAGTTTGAACCATTTGAAGAGTATTCCTGTCTACAGTTTGAGTGATGAGATACTCTTGTGTGATTTGCTTAATTGTATCTTTGGGAGTAAGTCCGGGCACAGCAGCACCAAACTCAAGAGCACATAGCATAATGCTTTGGATAAGCTCTTTGCTGACAAATGGTCTAACTGCGTCATGCACAAGCACAACTTCAGAATCTTTGACAACATCCTGATTAAGAGCATTATATACAGATTCCTGTCGAGTTTTACCACCGGGAACTATAGCCTTTACATTTGGAATAGAGTGCTCATAAACTAAGCTTAGCAAATGCTCTATCCAGTCCGGGTGAGAAGCAATAATTATATTATCACATATCCAAAATTGCTTAAGAGTATAAATTATAATCGGTATACCGGCTAATTCAGTAAACTGTTTTGGCATTTTAGATCCAAACCTATTTCCGGAACCACCAGCAGGAATAATAACTGATGAAGTAATAAAACTCATATTAGTGCTCTTCCATAATTAAATATGCAATTGCATTATTGTCTGTGTGAGATAAAGAAACAAAAGTATGATATTTACTCCATTTTTCAGCCATTCCACCTGTCAAATCTATTTGCGGTTCGCCTGATTCCTTGTTTTTAATGCCTACTTCTGTAAACTTGAAACCTTGAGTCAACCCCGTACCAATTACCTTACTGAAAGACTCTTTCGCAGCAAACCTTGCAGCGTAGTGCACGTACTTAGTTTCGTTGAAAGAATCACAGTATTCCTGCTCTGTCTTGGTAAATAACTTATCTAAAAATCTTTTACCGTATTTTTCAATTGCTTCCTGGATTCTCTTTACTTCAACTATATCAGTTCCTATTCCTATAATCATTTACCAATCCTTTTTTTAAATTCTTCTACTATTATCGGCATTGCTTTAGCCGAGGGCATACGTATTGTCATGTTCATATAGTTTGATATTGCAGTAACATTTGGATTAATTTCAATCACAAAAGCACCAGATTCTTTAGCTAATAGTGGTAGATTGGCTGCAGGATACACCTCTGCTGATGTTCCAACTGTAAAGAATACATCAGCCACTTGAGCTGCCAATGAAGACTGTTCCAAATCATACTCCGGTAGCATCTCACCAAACCACACAACGGATGGTCTAATTCTGCCACCACATTTAGCACAAGACGGCAAAACACTATTATCAGGATCAATTTCTTTGTTATAAGCAGCTCCACAATCGAAACAGTGATTATCTATGATATTTCCGTGCAATTCGTATACATTACGAGACCCGGCTATCTGATGCAATCTATCTACATTTTGTGTAATAAGCGAAAAGTCGTCAATCAATGTCTCCAGTTCAGCAATGGCATAATGACCTGCATTTGGTTTGCAATCATTTACTATGCTCCGCCTTTCCTGATACCAATCCCATACGAGTTGCCTGTTGGCCATAAATCCATTAGCACTAGCAAGCTCTGCAGGATTGAATTTAGACCATAATCCATCGGGATCTCTAAACGTTTTTATACCACTTTCAGCAGAGACTCCAGCTCCTGTAAGCATAGCAACATTCTTGGCAGCAATAAGTTTTTCAATTATTATATCTAAATTTGGAATACTATCCATTTTAATCTTCCTTTGCCGGTGGCTCACTTAAAAATATAGCAGATGGATTCTCAGAAATCGCCCTAATTGCTTTCTGCAGGTATTTGTTAGTTTCTCTTATTTCATTTAGCGTATAGTGAAACTCTTGTATCATCATATCAGACTGACCACCAAGACCATTGACTACTCGCTCAGAAGCATATATAGTAGAATCCAACGCTGCAAAAGTATGTTCCAAATGATCACTAATTTTTATAGCGTCTATTTTGCTATTCAGTTTTTGCGTAAATGTGTTTATCTGTGTAGCAGAAGCTATTAGCTGCTGAGTCACAGACGTTATATTATCTAACACAGGTATTGTGTCTGCTTTGTGCAATATGGAGGCAAGAGTCTTTGTAGATCTATTCAAATTATCTATCGTCTGATATATTGCCTTATTGCTTAAGAAATATGTAGATTCTCTAAAAAAGTCCGTTACACTTTCTGATATTTCTCCTGTATTAATCTGCATAAAGTTATTCATTACTTCACGCATTGCTATCTCTATTTCTTCTAATCCTGACGGCGCAGATAATATAAGAGGGTAAGGAGAGTCAAAATCTGTTTTCGGATGATTATCTGCTAATTCCTTATTAGAAGGATAGTGTAACTGCAAAAATTTCCCACCTGCTATTCCGGCAAGGGCAGGTTGTACCCTTAAAGAATCTGTAATATTAATATTTGGGTCAAGCTGCATTATAACTTCTACCAGCTTTCCATTTGGGGCAACATTGATAGACTTTACTGAACCACAAGGCACGCCTTGATATTTTACAGAAGAGCCTTTTTCTAACCCTTCGACAGAAGTATCAAAGTAAGTAACATAAAACACTTGCTCTTTGAGAAACTGATTGGCTCCAAGCCAAATTAATGATCCAACAATTACTACAGCTCCTATAATCACAAAGAGTCCTATCAAAAAAGGACTGCTTATATTTTTTTTGGAAGACATAATTTCCCCTCTAAAGAGTGTTTCCGATAATATAGCAATGTATTAATATATTCTCCTTTATCAAAGGAAAATTAGCATTTTTTATATTTGAATTGACTTTTAAAATATTCAATCTTAAATATTTGCAAGGCATGTATATCTATATACTGCAAAGTAAAATCTCAGACGATTATACTTACTTACACATCTATTTATAGATTTATTAGAATAATAATAACAATCATACAAATAAGTATTCCTGCCACTTCTCTATATATCCCTATAATCCATAGACATACGATACTAATTAAAATTTTATAAATATTAATTACTTGATTTATTGAAATATTTTTTATATAATGTAAAGCTATTTAGGTAACTACGGACTGTTATGTCCTACAAGGGCTAACTACTTAAGGGTAAATTATGGTAAGTTAAATCTAATTTTTAGGAGAGCATTATATGAGCTATGAAATAGCTGTACCAATGCAAGATAAAACTCAGTCTCCGGATAATAATAACTTTGTCCTGAGTAAATTACTATGTGAAAAGCTATTGGCTAATGATATTAAAGCGATGAATATTGATTTTCAAGCGAGTTTTCAAGATTTATTGCAAATACTATGGTTTGTAAACCAACATATATATACTATACTTACATCCGACAAAGACATAGCCGACATTAGGAATCACATATACTACTATCTAAGTAAACGCGAGATGGATATCCTTTCTGCTGACAATCATTTACACGTACTAGAAAATGCCACTATTCAGCAAGCGATTACAGCCTGCAAAAATATATTTGGCCCTATAAATGAAAAGCACACCGGAATTTCATCACTAGAAATACTGGTTAAATTAGCACAAAATAAATTTGACACTCCTGAAAATGAGGTTTCTCCTGCATTTTTAATGGAGTTTATTATGCTGTTCAAAGCATTAGAAGGTAACTCTCGCATCTATCAGAATATTCCTGTTACTGACGAAATTCCTGCATTTTTAGAATTGCACGGAAGAGAAGCTGCTATCAAAAGAATGGAACTTTTAGATGGAATCAGTGCCAAGCAACTTAGTTTTATCAACAAGTTCCCATCCGGTCTGCAGGACAATGTAATAGAAAAAAGAAAGAATAATAAAAAAAGAATTTTAGACTATTTCAATGCAGAAGATGAGCAATGGGATGACTATATTTGGCAAACTACACACGTTATCAAAACAGCCAAACCAATCCTTGATTTGATTGATTTGACCGATGAATATAAAGAAGCAGTTAAAATTGCAGAAGATAATAAAATTCCGTTTGGAATTACTCCTTACTACTTATCTCTTATGGATAAAGAACTAGACGCGACTGATGACCATGCTGTTCGATCAATGGTGCTGCCTCCACTTGATTTTGTAAATGCTATGGTAGATCACAGAACTGACAGGGATATGGCTTTTGACTTTATGGGTGAGCATGACACTTCGCCTGTAGATTTGGTTACTCGCCGCTATCCTCGTATTGCAATTGTAAAGCCATTCAATACGTGTGCTCAAATATGCGTTTATTGCCAAAGGAATTGGGAAATTGACGAATGTCTTGACCCTCATGCTATGGCTTCAAAATCAACTATAGACAGTGCGTTTTCATGGCTTGACGATCACCCAAGCGTTGGCGACATCCTTATTACAGGTGGCGATCCTCTTGTAATGAAAGATAGTCAAATAGAAAGAATGCTGCAGATATGCTCTGAAAAAGATCAAGTCTATAGAGTTCGTTTTGGTACTCGCACTCCGGTTGTTATGCCTCAAAGATGGACTGACAGCTTATTAGAAATGATGGAGAAGTATCACAATCCTACACAGCTGGAAATCGCAATTGTTACTCACTTCGAACATTCTTATGAGATAACTCCAGAAGCTTTGCAAGCTGTGCAGAAAATAAGGAAAGCCGGTATTTCTGTTTATAATCAAGAAGTATTTACAATAGAGAATTCCCGCAGATTCGAATCAGTTAAATTAAGAAGAGATTTGAAATCTATCGGGATAGATCCATATTATACTTTCAATATGAAAGGAAAGGGCGAAACTAAAAGATACATGGTGCCTATAGCCCGCTTGCTTCAGGAAAGAAAAGAAGAAGCACGTTTACTCCCCGGATTAGACAGAACAGATGAGCCTGTGTTTAATGTGCCTCGTTTAGGTAAAAATCACCTAAGAGCCTCTCAAGACCACAAACTTGTTATGATAAAGCCAAACGGCTCACGTATATACGAATTTCATCCTTGGGAAAAGAACATATCAGCAGTACCATCATATAATTATACTGATGTGCCTATATATAATTACTTGGAAGAGTTACTTAAACGTGGCGAAGACGTTATGGACTACCACACTATATGGTATTATTATTAATAGAAAAGGTAAGTAAATACCTATTGTTTACTTGTCAGAAGCAGTATCGAATTGTTCGTTCGAAAATATTATATAAAAGGCTAATTCATTCTTATCTGAATTAGCCTTTTATTTTATCTTTTTGTTTTTAGACTGACTATTTCACAACTGATATCTTGCCGGAAAAGATTTCGTTTTCTATTTTTATTTTTATGAAATAGGTGCCTGAAGTCAAGTTGTGTTTACTTATATCGACATTCAATAAGTTTCCGGAAAGTAATGTGTTTAGTGATGCAACTGATATGCCATCTACTGAAATTATTTCAATATCAGCCTGTCCGTGCACTGTTTTCTCAAATCTAATATTTAAGTCATCTCTAGCCGGGTTTGGATATACAGATAATTTAGTTATTGGCTCTTCAGCAACTGAGACAAAACCTTCGGCAACGCTTTTAATAGCTGTAGACAAATCGGTTTCAGTTTCCGCAGCAGCTAGAAGGACTATAAATTTCAAGCTGTCCCCAGCCTCAAGATTGGTTTTAAATCTCATGCCGATTGCTATAGCCCTATCTTCAAATCCTATTACCTGCTTACTTGTTCCACTATTTAGCAATTCTATTATCTGTTCTGTTTTGATATCTGTAGAACCCAGACCTGCTGCTTGTGCTACTGCAAACGACTCTTTGGAGAAGACAGCAGCTGCCACGATAGGTCTATTAGGCTGGTTTTCTTTCATCATTTCTACAGCAAAGTTCTCCTGCCCCATTAGGACAGGGGGGATCGCATCGGAAAAATATTTTGCCATATTTTTTTCGTAGTTTTCATTTACATCCCAATCCAAATAATAGCCACATGACGGATTAGCTATACTTCCATTCGATTTATTATATATAGTAAAATCAATCTGAACAACATTGCTAAAGTCATTAGGGAAGCTTACTTGTTGTTTAATCTCAATTCCGGCAACATTATTTCCTGCAAATTCATCTGAAACAATACAACTATTATCATTATTATTCCATGGAGAGACAGTCTTAAAGTGACCTAGATAAGAAAACGAAGCTTTGCTATCCCCAGCAGAAAATATAAGACCTGAGCCTGGAATAGATAGTTGATTATAGTTCTCTTTATATAGAAAACCCGCTCCATACTGAGTTTCACTACCAGTATAGCCAAACTCACCTCTATCTCCGAATGATAGTGTCAAATCGCCGTTTTGGAAAGTAATATAGTTTTGAGTAGGCACTATGTCAAACTTAAAGAAATCGTGATAGCCTCCATCAGCATAAACATCTACCCTCATAACCACAGGGCTGTATGATTCATTTTGTACTTTAAATTCGAAACCATTGAGCCCAAGATAAGTAGCAGCATTGACGTCATCTATATTCACTTCAGATTTGATTACTTCAATAGCATTTTGGGGGTCATATGCCTGCGATAATACAAAACGAGCATTTTTGATAGCTCCTAGATAATTACGGGTTTTAAGTTTTAAGTTATAGGTCTCACCAAGCAGGATTCTAGACTGTTCCTTGCCGGATTTGCTAAAGTACTGTTTGCCTTCATACCTTATGCCTGCCAAAGAAAGAGGATCCAGTGTTACAACTTTTACTAAGTTTATTCTGCCCGGAATAAGATTGGCAACGCTCCCATTTTTAGAAGTAATATCATCGGTGCACTGTCTTACAAATTCAATTAGCTGATTAGCATTTAAAGAAGGATGTCTACCTTTTGCAAGAGCTACCGCACCTGAGATCACAGGTGAAGCATAGGAAGAACCTTCCAATACTTGAGTGTAGCTACTGCCGGAAGTAGTGTAATTCCCCATACCCGGCGCTACAACTCTTACCTGACTACCAAACATAGATTCACTAGTCGATTTGTCTACATTATTTACCTCTCCTACACCAAGCACCCCATCATAGCCCGCCGGAAAGAAAATAGTACTGTTTCTATCTAACACTTCAGATCTGCTGGCATTGCCTGCAGAAGCTACAATCACAACACCTTTGGAAACAGCAAAATCAATTATAGATTGATCAATATAAGAAAAGTCTTTTACCGAACCCCAGCTGCAGTTTAACACATCTAATTCTCTCAAGGCAGCATAGCGAATAGATTCGTAACTGTAATTAAGAGAGCCTGAGTTTTGTGCTGCTATTTTGATAGGAAATATTTTTGACTTCCCTCCTATCCCTGCGATACCTGTACTGTTATTGTAAGTAGCACCGGCTATTCCTGCCACTTCAGTTCCGTGCTGGTCAGAGTGATAAGTATTATCCAAACCAATTCCGTCTTCTGCATTTGCAAGATTGCAACCTCTATAGTCGTCTATTCGAAGATTATTATCTTCATCAATCCCATTGTCAGGAATCTCATTTGTATTAAAGGCAATATTATTTTCAATATCAGGGTGATCTTGATTTATACCAATATCACTAATGCCAATCGTAATATCGCTACTGCCGTCATATATTAGCCATGCTTCCAGAGCTTTGATATTCACAAGCATATTTTGCTTATTAATATCAGGATCATTCGGAGTAGACCCCATTTTCTGCATAAGATAGTAAGGTTCGGCTATTTCCACATAGTCGGTATATTTTTCTTTGAGGTACTGGCAATATTGCACAGGGTGGCTACCATTTGGCACTGGTAGTATATAAGTTCTGAATAGTGGTTCTTCAGCTTTCTCAATCTGCTTGATTTGCTGCAATGAGTAACTTTTAGCAGTCAAATCTGTCTGTTTGATAGACAAAGATTTTGGCAAAAATGCAACAGGTTCAATTTTAATATTTTCGTTTTGTCTTAGGATATCGATATTATCATTATATAATCTCACAAATATTTTCTTTTCTGAAATATGAGCGCCTGATTTTAAAATAATATCTGCCATAGAGCCATAACTAAGTAGGCAAAGCAACGATAAATAAGTAAATAATTTGGACATATTAAACCTCTCTATTCCTTGTTATAAGTTATTTCTAAAATTCAAATTAAATATAATTATTAAGCTACAAAACAGCAACTTTTCCTTTATCTTGGACGTACTATGACTATATTTATAATATAACTTTTTTTTTGAGATATTTTTATGAAAATTGCAGTCGACATTAGTTACTATCCTTTAGTAGAAGAATTTAAAACCCCAATAAAAGCATTTATTGCCAAATTAGAAGCAATAGAAGGAGTTGAGGTTACTCGAAACCCAATGAGCACTCAAATCAAAGGCGAACATAACGTAGTTATGCCTTATATCACAGAGAAAATGATAGAAGAGTTTGACACATACAGAGCGTCTTTTGTGATGAAGATTATAAAAGGCGAATAATAATCATCATGTATGTAAATATAATATTATATTACATAATATTTATTGGCTTGCTTTTGCTCGTTATTAATTTTTGCTATTAGCTTAGTTATTGTATTTTGTAAACAATATTCAAATGTTCTAACTTTATAAATTTCTAAGTTTTAGAAATTATTATTCTGAATTGTAATAATCAGACAAACAAACGCACAGGAGCGACCAATATGAAATCTTTTTACATTTTCAGTATCTCTATAATCCTGCTTCTTTTTGTAGGACTTAATGCACAAGAAAAACATGGTGGGAAGTGGTATACTGTGGAATCAGTCGGTGGAAATTACAAAATAGCTTTCCCTTCTTCTCCCATTGAAACGCATATACCTAACTTAAACAATATATACGATGCAGAATTATATTCACATGACTATAGTTTTTTACCTGTGGGTATTAATTTTACAGTCAAATGTATGATTTTTAAAGATAACAGAACACCTTTGGAAAGAGTTGAACTTATCTTGAAGGATTTTGCAGTCAACTATACTGATAGCACTTTCCATTTTAAAGATAGTATCACAAATAAAAACTTTGCGAACAAAGGGGTTGAATACACTGGCATCCAAAAAACAAGTTCTTTAGTTCTTAAAAAAGATGTTACAGGTATCCTTAAGATTTTTTATACCGATAATAGAGTTTATATATTTGATATAGTTGGCGATGAGGATATTTTAAATTCCGGCTTCCCCGAAAAATTTATTAATTCATTTGAGTTGCTGAAAAAAGGTTGAGAATAATGATTGCTAAAAAGAAGAGGTTAAATATTCACATTTTTCAACATGTGAAGTCTGATATACCGCGTAACATAATTGATTGGTTGGAGATGCGAGGGCATAATTATGAAGTAACTAAGTTCCCCCTCGACCCGTCATTGCCGGATATTGAGAAAATAGACTGGCTTATAGTGCTTGGCGGTCCAATGAGTGTGCATGATGAAAGTACAATCCCTTGGCTCAAACACGAAAAAAACTTCATCCGTAAAATGATAGAAGCAGACAAGCCCGTATTAGGTTTCTGTTTAGGAGGCCAGATGATTGCCGAAGTTTTAGGGGCTAAAGTCTACAAAGCAAAACTGCCGGAGATAGGTTGGCATCAAGTATATATTAAAAGAGGTTTTGGGAATAATAAGATATTCAAATATTTCCCGGATTCTTTCACTGCTTTTCATTGGCACAGCGAATCCTTCACTTTGCCTGAAGGCGCAAGAGTTGTAGCATCTTCACCTGCTTGCGAAAATCAAATAATCATATACAACACGAATGTTGTAGCAATGCAATGCCATTTAGAACTTAATGCAAATATAATAGAGAAGTTTATTAGTAAATCTTCTGATATGCTGATTAAGGATGAGTATATACAAACTGCAGAAGATATACGCAGTCATATGAATTATGCAACCCTGACCTATGATTTGCTTTTCGAAGTACTCTCTAAAATGGAAAAAGAGGCTAGAGCTTCACGAAGAAAGATAGTGAAAGGCAGGGAGCTGGAACTTAACTAAATATATCGCACTGAATTTTTAAAAAAAGAGCTACCCGACCAAATCAGGTAACTCTTTTTTTCTATTGCTTCAGTACTTTACTATTCAGCTTTGTCTTCTTTCTTAAGGTTCTCAGGTTTCATCTGAGGAAAGAAAAGGACATCTCTTATAGAAGTGTTATTCGTCATAAACATAACAAGTCGGTCAATACCAATACCGATACCGGCAGTTGGAGGCATACCTATTTCAATTGCCTGCAAGAAGTCCTCATCTACTATCATAGCTTCTTCGTCTCCTGCAGCTCTGTTTAAAGCCTGCTCTTCCAGTCTTGCTCTT
Organism: Kapaibacterium sp. (SeqCode); assembly: GCA_963678775.2. Lineage (GTDB taxonomy): Bacteria > Bacteroidota > Ignavibacteria > Kapaibacteriales > UBA2268 > JBFHIJ01. The sequence goes on along the minus strand of CAXXGR010000002.1, from coordinate 939,289 downwards.
TGGTCGCGAGGATCATTAAGCTCAGAGTAAGCGTTAGCATACTCAGCACCATTGATAAAGAGCTCGAACCTTTCAACTAATCCTTCTTCGTCTCTATGCTTTTTAGTTAAAGGGGACATTTCAATAGGATAATCAGTAACAAAAGTAGGATGAATCAAATGTTCCTCTACTTTTTCACCAAATATTTCATCCAATATTTTCATTTCAGAGAAAGTTTCATCTATTTCAACTCCAAGCTCTTTGGCGGCGCTTCTAAGTTCTTCTTTGTTTTTACCTTTCAAATCCATACCTGTGTATTCTTTAAAAAGGTCAAACATTTTAGCTCTGCGAAATGGCTTAGACAAGTCAAACTCTTTGCCGTCAAAAGTGACAGTAGTCGTGCCCAGAACATTTTCTGCAGTTCCTCTGTAAAGCTCTTCAGTCAAATCCATAAGCCAGTTATAGTCTTTATATGCAACGTAGAGCTCCATTAGAGTAAACTCAGGATTGTGAGTTTTGTCCATGCCTTCATTACGGAAGTTTTTACTTATTTCATAAACTCCTTCAAATCCGCCTACGATCAAACGTTTTAAATATAACTCAGTAGCTATACGAAGATACAGAGGAATATCTAATGAATTATGGTGAGTGATAAATGGGCGAGCAGAAGCACCACCATAAATAGGCTGCAATACAGGAGTTTCTACTTCCAGATATCCTCTTTCATCAAAGAATCTTCTCATGTATGAAATAATCTTTGAGCGTTTGATAAACGTATCTCTAATTTGAGAGTTTACAATCAAATCAATATATCTTTTTCTATATCTAAGTTCTTTATCTGCGAAAGCATCATGAACTATTTCATTGCCATTTTCGTCTTTTTCTACCTTAGCGATAGGCAGAGGCTTCAAAGATTTAGTAAGTAACTTGGCATCGGTAGCATGGATAGAAATCTCACCTTTCTTGGTGCGAAACACATAACCTGCCACACCGATGATATCACCAATATCAAGTTTCTTGATATGCTGGTAAAACTCAGGAAGTTCGTCACGCTTGAGATAAATTTGAACTCTACCGCTTTGGTCAAGAATGTGAAGGAAAGTAGCTTTACCCATTATTCTCATAGCCATGATACGACCTGCAACGGATACATCATCCATATCTTCAGGTTTTTCATCATTGAAATCAGCTAAGATAGCTTCAGCTCTGTGAGTTTGGTCAAAGCTGTAAGGGTAAGCGTTAATTCCGGCTTCCTCCAAAAGCTGTAATTCTTCTAATCTTCGTAGCTCTTGGTCGTTTCTTTGAATCTCTGACATATTATACCAATAATAATTCGTAAATTTGTAAAACGAAATAAGGCAAATTTAGGGAATTTTTAGAAGACTTCTATAATAATTTGCATTTTTGGTAAATATTGTTATATATTTGTAAATATTCCAGTATAATATATGTAGCATATTTTTATAGTATTATAAATTAACGAGAAGGGATTACTTGAAGCCGATTTTATTACTTGCGCATTTTGCCCCTGGAAATAGGGGAAGAAGAGTTTTACCAACTCAGAAAAAACACCGTACTAATGATGAAATACGAGAAAAAGAAGTACGTTTGATTGATGATGAAGGCGAAATGCTAGGCATCATGGATTCAAAGAAAGCTTTGTTTATGGCAGAAGAAGCCGAATTAGATTTGGTTGAAATTGCACCAAAAGCGAAACCTCCTGTTTGCAAAATCATCGATTATGGTAAGTTTCTGTATGAAATACAGAAAAAAGAAAAGCAACAGAGAAAGAACCAGCAGCAATCTCAGATGAAAGAAATTCGTTTCAAATGGAGAACTGCAGACCACGATTTTAATTTCAAAACAAGGCATGCAAAAGATTTTATTGAATCTGGCAATAAAGTAAAAGCTTCTGTGCTATTTAGAGGTAGAGAGATTACGCACCAAGAAATTGGCCGTGAGCTCCTCAAAAGATTTGTTGAAGAAATGAAAGATGTGGCTAAGGTGGATGTCAACATAAAGTTTGAAGGCAGAAACTTATCTGTTATTCTTGCGCCACTTAAGTCTAAGAAAAGTTAATTTTAAAATTCTTATCTTTTTTGTATATTATCGGTTCTCGTATTGGTCGAGAACCGATATTTGTTTTATATTAAACATATAGGAAAAGCCATGCCTAAAATGAAGACTAACGGCTCCGCTAAAAAAAGGTTCAAATTAACCGGAAGCGGCAAGTTTAAAAGGGCAAAAGCTTACGCAAGCCACATATTGACTAAAAAAACTCCTAAGAGAAAAAGAGGTCTTAGAGAGCTTACTTATGTTTGCAAGGTGGATGAGCCAAGAGTTAAAAAACTTATGGGTCAAGGTTAAGATTAATTTCTTACCTACTTGCTGAAAGTTTTTCCGCTTTCTTTCTAAAAAAGGCTAAAGGGGTAAATTAAGTGAAGCTCCCCCCATGCCAAATGTATTGTTTAAATTTACACAAAGGTGTATAAATGGCAAGAGCTGTCAATAAAGTAGCTTCGCACCGTAGACGCAGAAGAATTTTAAAACTCGCCAAAGGTTATTGGGGAGCTAGAAAAAATGTTTGGACGGTTGCGAAAAATCACATTGAAAAAGGTTTACAACATGCTTACGTTGGTCGTAAGCTAAAAAAACGCCAATACCGCAGACTTTGGATTGTTCGTATCAATGCTGCTGCTCGTATTAACGGAACTACTTACTCTCGTTTGATTAATGGATTGAAGAAAAACAATATCCTTATCAATCGTAAAGTTTTAGCTGATCTGGCGATGCACAAACCTGCAATTTTCGCTGCTATTTGCAAAAAAGCCGTTGCTTAATTCTTTTTTTTCAATAAAATAAGATAAGGATCATGATTGAAGAAATAAGATCCCTAAAGAATAAAATTGAAGAAAAGCTTCAGAATATCTCTACGCCGGAAGAGCTTACGCAATTCCGGCTGGAGTTTTTAGTTAAAAAAGGTCATCTTCAGCAACTTTTGCTTAAAATGAAAGATGTTCCTAAAGATTTGAAGCCTGTTGTCGGCAAAGAACTTAATATTTTGAAGAGTTTTGCCGAATCCACTTATGAATCTATTTTAGCTAATTTTTCCGAAGATAATGATAAATCTCCCGATTTAGACCTTTCTCTACCGGGAAGATCTTCAAATAGAGGTACTTACCATCCTGTACTTCAAATTATGGATGAAATGGTATCTATTTTCACTGATATGGGCTTCGCTGTCGCAGAAGGTCCGGAAATTGAAGATGACTATCATAATTTTGATGCTCTTAATTTCCCTCCTGATCATCCTGCTCGTGATATGCAAGATACTTTCTTTGTCAAATCTGACAAAGATTTACTTCTTCGCACTCACACTTCTCCTGTGCAAATCAGAGTAATGCAAGGCCAAAAGCCTCCTATTCGCTCTATCATGCCGGGAAGAGTATACAGAAATGAAGCTATCAATGCTCGCTCTCTTGCTGAGTTTCATCAAATCGAAGGTCTTTACATTGATAAAAACGTATCCTTTGCTGAGCTGAAAGGCACTATGATGATCTTTGCTAAGAAGATGTATGGCGAAAACTCTAAGTTTAGATTCCGCCCTTCTTTCTTCCCTTTCACAGAGCCAAGTGCCGAAATGGATATCACTTGTTTCTTGTGTGGAGGAGAAGGTTGCAAAATCTGTAAAGGTACCGGCTGGTTAGAAATTGCCGGCTGCGGGATGGTTCATCCTAATGTACTAAAATCAGGGAATATAGACCCTGAAGAATTTACAGGTTATGCTTTTGGTTTTGGTATCGAAAGAGTAGCTATGTTACGCACAGGCATTGATGATATCAGACTTCTGTATGAAAATGATATTAGAGTTTTAAATCAATTCTAAATTTAAAACGAACAATATAGATGTTTTATAAAAAACCGTGAGAGCTATTCCCACGGTTTTTTTTATATTAGCAGTATGGATAATAATATAATTATAAAAGCTAATGACTTATATAAGTCATACACGAATGGAAAGCTGGCTACCGAAGTGATTAAAGGCATTTCTCTCAACGTCCTCAGAGGTGAATACCTTGCCTTGGTCGGCCCTTCAGGTGCAGGAAAAAGCACGTTACTTTATATCATAAGCTCACTTGAAAAAATCGACTCCGGCAAAATACTTTTAAATATAGACTCGTCTTCTTATGATATATCTGAGTTAAGTAAAGAAAAAATAGCTGCGATAAGAAATAGATACATTGGTTTTATATTCCAGTTTCACCATTTGATGCCGGAATTTAACGCATTAGAAAATGTAATGATTCCCGGAATGATTGCCGGTGTAGGCAAATCTAAGTTGACAGATAAAGCTAAGATGCTATTAGATAAAGTAGGCGTCTCCCACAGATTAGAGCACAAGCCTAGTGAGCTATCCGGTGGGGAGCAACAAAGAGTTGCGATAGCTCGTTCGTTAATCAATGATCCGGAAATTCTTTTTGCCGATGAGCCTACGGGTAATTTGGATACTAAAAATTCCGAATCTTTTCTTGAGTTAATCAGTAATATTAAAAAAGAGTACAATCTAACTGTTGTTACTGCTACACATTCAAAAGATATAGCAAATGCAGCAGATAGAATTGTTACTATCGAAGACGGATTTATTAAGGAATAAGTTATGACTAAAGTTGTATTACTTGGTTACGGCCAGATGGGCAAGATGATTGCCTCTATTGCCAATGAAATGGATGTAGAAATTGTAGCAAAATTTGATTTGTCCGACAATTTGGATGAGTTAGATAAAATTGATTTCGATGTTGCTATTGACTTTACAACCCATAGAGCCATCGAAGATAATCTACATAAAATACTTTCGTTAGGTAAAAGTATTGTGATAGGTACCACAGGGTGGTATGACAAAATAGATAGTTTCAAAGCTGACACGGAAGCTGCGCATGGCTCTTGCGTGTGGGGCTCTAATTTCTCTTTAGGTATGCAGGCTTTTTACAAACTTTTGGAAAATGCCGGCCACCTTATGAATACTTTAGATGACTACGACATTGCAATTCACGAAACACATCATAAGTTAAAAAAAGACAGTCCAAGTGGATCCGCTATAGCAATTGCAAATATCCTGATGGATAATATAGAGAGAAAAACTCAAATCGAAGAAGAAACATGTCACGAACAAATAGATAGAGACAAGCTTCATGTGACTTCTTCCAGAGTCGGTACCGTAGCAGGCACACACTCTGTTTATTTCGACTCTTTTGCTGACACGATAGAGCTGACTCACCGTGCAAAAAGCAGAACCGGTTTTGCCAAAGGAGCATTACTGGCAGCAAAATGGATTGCCGGTAAAAAAGGGTTTTACACATTTAGTGAAGTCTTTGATGACGTTATAGGTGCTTAAAATGAAATATTTTATGATGGTAATTTCTCTTTTTGCATTCCTCTCTGTATTTGCTGAGGACGGCACACCAAAAGAGAATTCTACAAATCAATGCCTTGATTCCAATAAAGCAATTATTGATTTTAGCCCTAAGAAGTTAGAACTCTACGGACATGAAGGTCAATTTTTTGACACTATGGTTGTTGTCCATAATTATGGTAAAGCTACTTTAAAACTCAAGAAAGTAGAAGCCAGTTGTTCCTGCTCTTCCGGCACACTGCAGCAAGGCTCTATAGAACCCGGTCAAACCGGTAAGATTTATGTATCAATTAATAAGCATGGCTTATATGGTGATGCAAGGCGGGTAGAATTTGATGTGTACTCAAACGCAGAAGATTCGATTAGTAGTTTTGGAATAATCTTTTTCGATAAAAATCAAAAAGGCGACAAATAAGTCGCTTTTTTTTATAGACTTGTGTAACATTTATTTCCATTTATTGTTATATATACAAGATGCAAAAAAAAACTGAAGAATATAGTGATGCCCAATTATACTATATGCTCTGCGATGATAGAAAAACAGCAGAATTTGCTTTTGCTGAGTTATACGCAAGGCTATCAGGAAAGGTATATTCTTACTGCCTTAGATTTATGGGAGATAAGGACGAAGCTAATGATATTTTTCAAGAAGCATTTTTGAAGTTTCACCAAAGTGCCGATAAACATAGAGAAATGACTAATGTTCCCGGCTTTTTGATGAGGATTACCAGAAATTTGTGTATCAACGCTGTTAGAAAAGAAAATGTGGATGTCTCTTATGAAGATTATATGGGAGTTCAGGATGATGAATCATCCTCCGATAAAAAAGAGCTCCTAGGTCTAATCAAAAAGGGACTGAAACAAATGCCGGAAGAGTACAGAGAGTACTTTGTATTAAGAGAATACGACGGCTTTTCTTATCTAGAAATTGCTGAAATCATGAATACAAATATTGATACTGTCAAAGTAAAAATATTTAGAGCAAAAAAGAAAATGCGCGAAATACTTGCACCTTATATGAAAGAATTGACAAAATACAGATAACGATTATGGATAAATTTAATCATAGTGATTTAAGCAGAGAGGAAATCCTTTCGCTCCTTATGGATGGAGAGCTTCATGATGCAAATGAGCAGTCACTTTTCGCCGAAATGGCAAAAGATACTGATTTGCAGGCTCAGCTAAAGGAAACTTTAGCCATGCGTGAAGCTATCAAATCCGACAGCGAAGCATTTGCTCCTCCACCTAATGTCACCACTGACTTATTTAGTAAGTTAGGTTACGCTCAAAAGCCAAAGATTACTCCTTTGGGCTTTGATTGGTCTAGATTCATGAGACGGGTTGCTGCACCACTTATGCTTTTGATGCTTGCAATTACCTTGCCATTAGTGTATAATGTTTCTACTGATACAAATACTTTAGAAGCTAACTCCTCAGAAGCTACATCTGCTCCTATAATTAGCTCAGTAAGTGATAATAAATCGCAGACTCCTGCCAATGTCTCAAATACTGACATCGCAGTTAATCACTCAGCAACAACAAACTCTGTAATAACTAACTCTTACAGTAGTGTTCGTGTTATGAATGATTCGCCGATAGAGTTGGTAAGTTCTACTCGTGTTGAGTTACCTAATAGATTTATTTCATCAAATGAAGATAGACAAACTTCTAAACTTGCATTAGGAAATATAGCTCACAGTTCTTTGTTTGCATCTAATGGTACATTAGATTTAAGAACTGGTAGTTCAGATTTCCCAATAGCAGATGTCAGAACGTTGCACAATACAAGGCAACAGCGAGAATGGTCATTACACCTTAGAGGCATCTATAATGTAAGCGGTAGCGGCCAGGCAAGCCAAGCCTTCAATCCAATGAAAAACTTTGCCGCAGGTATGATGATGAAATTATCTAATGAGATTTCTTTCGGTTTGGAAGGCGGTCGCGAAGAATATAATTTCTCAACTGCTGTAGAAGGTTTATATGAGGATCCTTACGTATTTTGGTATGCACTAAGCTTTAGATATTTGATGAATGATTTCAAACTGGCAGGTATCACTCCTTACTTAAGAGTTAATGGTGGGGGTTCTTCCCGTGGCCCTGTTTTTGCAGCTTATCTTGGTGGCGAGTATAGATTATCCAATACTTACGCTTTGACTTTTGGATATGGCACTAGCCTTTTAACTTATAAGTCAAACAATCTGCAATATGCAACTACGAAAACAGGTTTAAATTTTGGATTGAATTTGCGATTCTAAGTACCTGAATTAAAATATTACACTTTGCAATACTTTAAAAAAGATGTCTTGAAAAATTTTATTCAAGACATCTTTTTTAGCTTTTATTTCCTATATCACCAATACAAATTCCAACATTTGTTCCAAAAATAGCAACTATCTAAAAATGATATTAGTATTTGCGGATAGCCGTTTTAAAATTGACTTAAATCTTCTTATAATCACTTTGTATTAGAAATACCATTCCGCTGTTAAATTATCATAAAATATTAGTTTCGAATCTTCTCCGAATGTATAAAGTTTTTCTCCTTCTTTAGCTTTTAGAAGAGAAAACTTAATCTTTTGAATACCTACCTGCCCAAGCGACGCAGGAATTATTTTATATTCCACACCTTTACCTTCGCAAAGAGTTTTTACTCCGTCTTTTATTACATGATATCCAAATATTTGGAACTTGCTTACAAGAGCTTCATAGTTTTTCTTATCAAGTGCTACTGTCACACCCGTAATATCTTTCAGATATCTACTATCATCAAAGTAACGTTTGTTATAGTGCTTTCTGGTTATGCCCCAGTCATCGGAAGATCCATTTGGTAACATGTTTTTGAGATAGTCTTGATCATACTCAAGTATCCATGTATCCATTACATAATTTTGTTTGTACTTTTCGCAGATAATTTGCTTGAACCAAGGAAATACAGTGTCCGCAGCTTTCTTTTTCCTAAGTATAACATTTACGTCACAGTCAATTTTATTTTGCATCAATACTTTCAAGTTTTCAATATCTCCTATGGATTCAGTACAGAAACCTAAACCACAGAAGCTGGCATTACTATTGTCTCTTTGGCTTGCGTTAAGTATTTCCAGGTAAGTTTGTTCACCACTCAAATATGTGCCTGTCCAAGTTTCATCATCTTCAGTAGAGGAAGTAGATTGAATAAAATCTGCAAATTGGTGGATAATAAATTTAGACGAAGATATATCGCTATATGTAGCCGAATCTACAACAACATAAACATGGTTTAAAAATATATCTACAGGTTCGACTGCTTGTGGAATTTTATCCACTTTCTTTTCGGTACAAGCAACTAAGGCAAAAACTATAGTCACTATCAATAGTGTTAATTTACGTTCCATTACAGCACCTCTGTCTATTTTATAATGAAGCATTCTTATCATTAGAAACGAAACAGATGTATATTATTATGGTTTTATTATTATTTCTTCAAGTTCATTCAACTTCTGTATTTACTACTACAATTCATATTAGCTTGTTAAATATTGCACTATTTTGAGCACGAATATCTAGCAAAAAGCAAATAATTCACCTAAAATTTAGATATTATCGCTCATTATTCGTATATTGTTGTCTATTAATCAGTAGTCTGAATCATATAAATCTTTGAAATATCTTAGATTATATCCAAACTGCAAACTCTTTATATAAATAAATTCCGAAGGTAAGCTATGTCTGATTTCAAGTTTAAACCTTTTGAAGAAATGACCAACGAGGATTATGCAAAAATTGGTTTTAAATCAGGTTTGGAAGTTCACCAGCAACTTCTAACCGATAAAAAGCTTTTTTGTCGCTGCCCCGCAGGTCATTACAATAACCACAAATACAATGCTGAAATTTTACGCCACATGAGACCTACTCTCTCCGAACTCGGTGAATATGACGGCACTGCATTAATGGAATTCAAAACAAAAAAAGAAATTCTTTATCGCATTAACTACGATACTGTTTGTACTTATGAAATGGACGATACTCCTCCATTCCAGATTAATGATCAAGCTTTAGACATCGCAATTGAAGTTGGTATGCTTTATGACGCTACTATCGTTAATGAGCTTCATATTGCCAGAAAACAGTACTTGGATGGCTCTATCCCTACTGGTTTTCAAAGAACTGCTATAACTTGCATTGGTGGCTCTATTCCTTATAAAGATAGAACTATCAATCTAATCCAAATGTCTATCGAAGAGGATTCCTGCCGAGAATTTAGCGATCAGGGACACACTCGTATATATTTGACTGACCGCTTAGGCATGCCACTCATCGAAACAGTTACCGAACCGGAAATGAAAACTCCTCAGGAAGTAGCGGAAGTAAATGAAATTATTAGACGAATAGCTCGCTCTACAGGTCATGTTCGCACCGGTATAGGTGCAGGTAGGCAGGACGTTAACGTTTCTGTTACAGGCGGCACTCGTATAGAAATCAAAGGTGTTCACAAAATTAAAAATGTGCCACGCCTTACTTATAATGAAGCTATGAGACAGTGGAATTTGCTTAGACTCAAAGATGAGTTGGCAAATAGAGGCATCACGGAAGAAACTTTTGAGGCAAACTCTAAAGATGTAACTAAAGTGCTTAGAAAAACTAGATTCCAAGTCATCAAAGATGTTATTGACAGTGACAAAAAGGTTAGCTGCGTTAGACTTAAAGGATTCAAAAATCTTCTTACTTGGCAAACTCAAACTGATACTGTATTTTCTAAAGAGATTTCTGACAGAGTACGAGTTATTGCTTGCCTTTCTGACTTGCCTAACATTATTCACTCTGACAGCCCTTCCGAAAAGCTTTCTTCTCACGAATGGAGCTCTTTGAAAAAAGCAGTTGGTGCAACTGACATGGACTCTATAGTACTTGTTTGGGGCAGTGAAGAAGATGTAAAAACTGGCGTCAACGAAATTATTATCAGAGCAAAAGAAGCTACTATCGGTATTCCATCTGAAACAAGACAAGCTCTTATAGATGGCACAACCGGCTTCGAACGCATATTGCCCGGCCCTGAAAGGATGTACCCTGATACAGATCTTCCTCCAAAAACTATTTCGGCTGAAAGATTGAAAAGAATAAAAGACTCTCTTACTGAACCATATTGGGAAAGAGAATCTAAATACTATAGACTTGGAGTTCCTGAAGATTCTATCAAGTCTTTAGCTATTTCTCCTTTTGCTTCTACATTTGACAAAATTGTTGCTATGGATGTAGATCCAATACTTGCTGCAGTTACTTTGACTCAGTTTGTTAAAAGACTTAAGAAAGCAGGCTTGGATACTGAATTTTTAAATGAAGAGCACTTCCTTACTATCTTTGAGTTATATAAATCAGGCAAGCTTGCTAAAGATGGCATCTATGATGCTTTAAAACGTGCAATCGTACTTGGTGAAATTTCTAAAGATAATCTTCCGGAAAAATGTTCCGAATCTGAAATGAAAGGCAGAATTAATGAAGCTCGCGAAGTAATCAAGAAAATTCGCATCAAATACCCTGACAGAAAAGGTAAAATTCTGATGGGGTCTATAATGAAAAAGCTTCGTGGTAGAGTAAACGGATTTGACATACTAAAACTTGTAAATGAATTTTCGTCGGAGGAAGTGTAAGATGGCTATGAATGAAGATTACAAAGGCTATCGCGGTGCCGGATTGGAGATGCTTAAGAAGTATAAAGCTTTGATCTGGAGCGATGTTAAACTTAAAACTTCTGACGAAAGAACTCATATTGGTCTTATTTTACCAAGAGCTGAACAAGCGGACGAATTTCATATCGTTTTGAAGCTTAGAACAGGTTATAATGTCGGTATCCATGTAGACAATATTTTAGATATCGAAGTAGTTGGTAGAAAAATTGCCAATTATAAAATACCTGAACAGGCTTTCCCTTATTCACCTAAAAAACCTAGAGTAAAACTCTTTGGTACAGGCGGTACTATAGCAAGTCGCCTTGACTATAGGACAGGCGCTGTTATTCCTGCTTTCTCTCCGGGCGAACTTTATGGCTCTGTGCCTGAGCTTGCAGATTATTGCAACTTAGAAACAGAAAAGCTTTATGGCGTGTTTTCTGAAAACATGGGACCTGCTGAGTGGATAGGTACTGCTAAAGCTATTGCCGCAGAGATAGAGCAAGGCGTGAAAGGTGTAGTAATCGGTCACGGTACTGATACAATGCACCACACTGCTGCAGCTCTTACTTTTATGCTTCAGAACACCCCTGTTCCAATCGTAATGGTTGGCTCTCAGAGATCTTCTGACAGGCCTTCTTCAGATGCAGCTCTTAACCTTATCCATAGTGTTAAAACTGCTGCAGAATCTGACATTGCGGAAGTAATGGTTTGTATGTTTGGTCCTACTTCAGATGAATATGGCTTGCTTCATAGAGGTACCAGAGTAAGAAAAATGCACTCTTCGTACCGCTCAACTTTCAGAACCATCGGCGATATTCCGCTTGCAATGGTTAACAAAGAAGCAATTAGCCCATTAAGACAAGACTACTCTAAACGCAGAAGAGACAAAGAATTTAAGCTAATCCCTACTTTTGAAGAAAAAGTAACTATCGTTTATTACTATCCAAATATGCAGCCGGATATCATCGACTCATTAGTTGACAATGGCTACAAAGGTATCGTAATAGCAGGTACAGGTCTTGGTCACGTAAATAAACCGCTTTACCCTGCACTTAAACGCGCACAGGAAAAAGGCGTTCATGTTTACATGACTGTTCAGACTCTATGGGGTTATGTTCAGATGTATGTATATGAAACAGGTAGAGAAATGATGGAATTAGGAGTAATTCCATTAGCAAATATGCTTCCTGAAGTTGCATATATCAAACTAGGCTGGGCTTTGGGTCAAACTCAGGATCAAGCTGAAGTAATGAAAATAATGAACACACCTGTGAATGGTGAAATTACAGAAAGAGAACCTTCTAACGGCTATCTTGTATTCCAAGGTGGTATTCCGGAAGTGGAAGAGTTTATCGCTAAGTTTAGGAAATAGAATGATTTCTATATATTTCTTTTTATATCAACCCTGGGGTTAACCCCAGGGTTATTTTTTTGCAGGCATATCTTTGAAAGAGGATATGCCTGTTTATTTATACTAATTTATACAAAACATTCCCGAACTTTTAATACTTTCAACTGTAATAACTTCATATAAATATATCAATATGGAGAGAAAACATGAGAATCTTTATACTAATGCTGATCATTATTAGTTCGGCTAATGCTGACTTTCTGAAGTATGACTATTCAGCTGAAATGGAAGATGCTACTTATTTTACTAAGAGAACTAGTTTTGTAAAAATTGATGAAGAGATTTATCGCTTTGAACAAGCTGTTTATACTCATAATATCTTTACTCTAAAAGAGATAAAGGACTCTACGAAAACTATATTGTTGGAATTTCCAGAAATCAAGAGCAGGGTAGAAAGTCCTATTTGGGAAATAAGAAGAATGCACTACAATAAGGGAACACTTGCTGTAATGGTTAATTCTTCTATATGTATTTTTACTAAATCAAGCGGGTATGAATTGCAAAAGGTTTATGATCTTGAAAAGGTTTTTCCAGGACATAGAAGTGTCCATGCTGATAAAATACAAATTGAAAATAATATAATAATTGGCACTTATGATTCTTTCTCTACTTTTGATGTAAAAGGTGAGCAATTTTACTTTTGGACAATTGATCTTAATAATGACGCGAATAATAAATTCACTAGTCTTGAGCCTCCTGCAGCTTACTACTATACTATTTTCCAACCAAGAAATATGATGGATTATTCCAACAATACACTACTCACTTCAGAAATTATCGAATACAAAATTTATATCAGAGATATGAATGGAAATATTATGGATAGTATATCAAGAGATATTGAAGATTGGGTCTATCCAAACTTGAATGAAGTATATCAAGATCAAGACCCGCGTGAAACGATAAGACCAATTCAATCTGACACGAACAAACTCTCTTTGATGCATCGAGTGGATTTCCTTAGTGATAGTAAGATTTTAGTGACTTATTCTATGGAACACAGAAGAGCTGTAGATGATAATAATATCTATAATTTATATTATGATATATGGGAAAATCAAAACGGAACATGGGCTTTAACCAAAAAAGATGTCTCAAAAAATGCAATGGAAAAGCAAGACTGTACAAATTCAAATTTAACTTATGGCATGGATTACTACATCTTGGGTAATTCCTTTGTACATCCTTTTTATAATAGTATAACTTATTCAGATTATAGAATAATAGTTAGACACATAAAGTAAGACTATTAGCCTCAAACTAACATTTCTCCCAAGCAAGCACTCCGGAAGTGGAAGAATTTATCGCTAAGTTTAGAAAATAGAATAGTTTTTATATATTTCTAATAAAAACAGGCATATCTTTGATAAGAAGATATGCCTGTTTTGCTTCTAACTGTTTGCGATAGAGTGAAACTGCGGATTTGTGCGATATTCTTAGCAGTTATGTAATTAGTCTATTTTTCAGTATTGACTCATTACACGTCTGTCAGTTCACCTCTTAGATTTTTACCTATGAGGTTTCTTACTTCTTTTTCTGAATATTGCTTTTTACTGATAAGATAATATAGTTTAGCGAGAGCTGCTTCAGTGGTCATGTCTTTTCCACTCATTACTCCTGCTGATTTTAGTGATGCTTCGTACTGATCCAGCATGATGCCACCACGCAGGCACTGAGTAACCGCTACTGCCACTATGCCGTTATCTATACCGTTTTTTATCGCATTGAATAACTCTGGATTGCCTAACTTGGAGGGGCCATTGCCTACCCCATAAGCTTCGATAACTATACCTTTTAGTGGTGGTTGCATTATGTTTCGCATAAACTCGCCGGAGATGCCCGGGAATAGTCTGATTACTGCTACTTCAAAACGCTTACCTGATTCACTTTCTATATAGTGAAACTTTCCGTCTTCATTTTCTCTTGGAGCAGGAACCATATCTTCCACGGGGGAAGCTTCCGGTGCTTTGAATACTCCGGGATCAAATTCTATACCGTGAGTGAACTGATTAATGTCAATTTTAACGCCCACATTAGCCACTGGAGGAAAGTTTGGAGACTCAAATGCAGAAAAGCCTACGGCATCTGTTTTCACAGTTCTGCAGCCAAGCATTAGCTTGTTTTCAAAGTAAAGAGTAACTTTCCCTTTCAGTTTGTCACCTATGCTTCCACAAATAAGAAGTGAAGTAATAATATTATCACGAGCATCATTGCGAACTTCGCACATAGGTATTTGCGAACCTGTAACAATCACCGGTACATTTAGGTTTTCCAGCATAAATGACAGTGCTGATGCAGTATAAGCCATAGTGTCAGTGCCGTGAAGCACTATAAAACCATCATAATTGGGATAATTTTTAAAAATGATTCGTACTATATAATCCCAATCTGCAGGGCTCATATTAGAAGAGTCTAAAATAGGCTCAAGAGAAACAATATCAAATGCCGGCATACCCGGTTCGTATAGTTCGGGAATTTGTCTTACTTTTATAGCAAAATCCGGATCAGGTATATATCCTCTATCGGACTTCTTCATACCGATAGTGCCACCGGTATATATAATCATAATTTTCTTTTTCATGGATGTCTCAGTTTCTGCAATTTTTTTGAGGTTCAAAAATCATCAAACATATTGAGAAAACAAAATAAAGAATATTTAACTATGCAAGCCCACAAAACACAAAGAGCGACACATCTAAATGCATCGCTCTCATCCAATCTTTATTTGCCTTTTTAAGAGAGTAAGACTTAGTCTTGTTCTCTTGAAATTCTCTGTTGACGTCTTGCAGCTTTCAATCTTGAAAGTCTGTTTTCAACAGATGGCTTCATAAAGGCAGTTCTTTTTTTGTATTCACGTAGCACGCCACTTCTTTCGTATTTCTTCTTGAAGCGTTTTAATGCACGGTCAATACTTTCATTAGCCTGAATGGTAACGCCAATCACGTTTTCTCACCTCACTTTTTCTAACGATTTTTATTTTGATAAATTTTCAATTAGTCTCTTTTCGCTGTTTTTTTCAAATTGAACAAGTATCGACTTGCCACCATTTGAAGTAACTTCTTTAGCTCTAACGATGCCTACATCGTCCCAAACTTTATGAAATATTACATCGCCTATTTCATATTCTTCGGTTGGAGAGTATTTACGGGCATCCTCTCTTGAAATATGCACTACAGCTTTTGACTTGTCTGATTCAGCTTCGATAGCATCCAAATTCACTAACTGTGAATGGCGGCTACGAGTACATCTGGCCCATTGATGCCTTCCTTTTTCAGTTTCAATCGGTTCACCAATTAACTCATGTTTTGTTTCTTTCATTAGGAAAGGCGAATAGAGCGTTATATATTTTGCTCTTCTGGATCTTTTACGAGTAGTGGCCATACTTTTCTCTTGTTTTTAGTTAATTTCGTAAAGAACAAACTATGGATTACAAATATAGTGAAAATATTTGTAACATCCAATAATCAATACAAAACAATTGCTTATGCAAATGACATCAAGTCTTTCATCTGCATAATCAGTGGTATTGGTGTGGGGTCTTCACGATATTGTATAGCCAAGTGATAACTCATCCAATCGCCAAAATACAATAAAGTAAACATTCGTGCAAGTGCATAATGTTCTTTTTTTTCAATTTTTATTATTTCACTAACTTTACTGCCTAACAGTTTATCCATCGCACTGTATCGTGGCCTCAATCGAGTATCTTCTGCGGGATCCTGTAAGAAAACCAGTACAAAATTGCTAAGCAAACTGGCAGGATTTTGCCAACCATTTATTTCATTGTGATTCATTTCCGGTAAAACATTACCATAAGCTAAAGCTTTAGCATTTTCCTGTATCTGACAGCGCCATCTTAAGTTTATAGTGTCCAATTGCTCAGAGGCAGAATATATAACAGGAATTTTGCCAAGCATTTTTTTGGCTACTTGTATAGTTGGGTTACTTTCGTCAAAGCTGCCATACTCTTTAGATAGCTTTTCGCTTGCTTCTCCTAATTCATTAATCGCTGCCAAAGTCTGCCCAACTGCTTCCTCAGAGAAAGCACCGTTTCTTACTAATGTAAGTAAGACGGGGAATACTGAATACACGATAGCACATCTAGGCTGCAATCCACCGGGGATAGTAATTACCGGCACTTGCTTCTCTTTAGCAAGCTTAGTGAGTTTGCCACCGGTGCTTATGCAAAATACTTTTTGAGTTTTTTCAAGTGCTGCCTCAAACCCTGCGATAGTCTCTTCAGTATTTCCTGAGTAAGAGCTGCAGATAACAAGCGTATCTTTATCTATATAATTTGGTATAGTATAGTTTCTATTGATTTTGATTCTAATGTGATCTGCCCCAGGCAAACTTTCGCAATAAGAGCGAATAATATCACCGCCTATAGCAGAGCCGCCCATGCCTAACACGACAATATCTCTTATTCCATCCAGCTCAAACCCAAGTTCAAAATTCTCTGCAATGTTAATAGCTTCTTCTAACTGATTGGGGAATGCACTAAGGACAGCGTGCATGTCGCTTTTATCTATCTTTTTATAAATATCCATCTGACTTACCATCTGTCGAAAAAAGAGAACAATATAGCACAAATAATTAGGATTTCAAAGAGAGGAGTATATTTCGCGAATTTCATAAAGATAATATAAATATCATACAATAGAATAATGATGGCAATTGATTCGATTTATTGAATACCTAATTTTATAAAACTTCAGCAGAGAGTAAAGGAATCGACACTGTCATCTTAAACGTTTTCAAAACAATAGTATGCATGACTAAGTAAAAAAATGCTCCTGAAGATTTAATCTTCAGGAGCACCTTATATTTATTTAATATCTAATATTCTCATGGTAAGCCGGCATTGCACCGCCTATACATGGCGGGTAAATATGCAAGGTACGAAGGCAATACTCTTTAGCTCTTGGGTCAAGATTTGTCTTCATCATTCGAAATGCGTTAAGCCTCATAGCTTCTATGCCTAAAAGCATAGAAGTTTCCCAGCCCATCATGTGCAAGTCTTTAGTTAGACCGGCACCGAAGAAATACGCAGAGCTAATCCCCTCTACTACTTCCTCTGAAATTTTATTAAACTCAGCTTCAAAGATTTCTCCAAATTTATCTTTATCAGGCAAAGATACCAGATTATAGTATATAGGTTGTTTGTTTTTTATTACGCTTACATCGATAAACTGATCCTGCAAACCCATTAGAAGCACAGTGCTTTCATGTTTTTCAGGATAGTTATATAAGAAAGCATTGTGAGCGCTTAGTTGACTAATTTCTATATTGCTCAGAGGCTGATTGAGCGACTGTAATATCTTTTTACATGACATATAAGAGCTTTTAGGCATGATAACTCCCATCATCATCGCAGCACTGTCTTTTCGCTCTGCCAGAGGGATTATATTTACTGTGAAATCATTAAAGTTAAACTGAGGGTACGACTGTTTGATTTCTAGGCTTACCAGCTGTTTCATCTCCTCTTCGCTCATGCCACTTGCGCCCGGGAACTGACTAACCAGAACGCTTTCAGAAGGTAAAGTAACCGTTACGCGGTCGATATCGCCCTCTATTTCAGATAGCATGGAGTCTATTTCGTTAAATACATCAGTGGAGGTTTCTTCCATATTTTCAAGATCAACAGGAGCTGATGTAGAATTGAGATATACAAGCTCCAAGCCTTTAGGATCGCTTTTTAACACAGTAAAATATGTTCTGTCGATATTAAAATACACTGAAAGGATTTGTTCCATGATAAAGACCTGCTCGATGATTTACGAATACCAAAATATAATCATTTTTTCTTAGACAGAAGCAAAAAGACTCCTAATATTTATACAGAAAAAATTATGCCTTATTTTTGGAGTACCTAAAAAAAACGCAGCGATTATATTTAAATACTCACTCCGTCTTTTATGTGTTACTAAATATCTGAGACCATTGCAAAGTAAAATTGCATATAAGTCTTTGTAATATTAGTTAATTATGGTTGTTTTAGTGCATGGAAAACATCATAATACTCAATGACAGACGCTTTTGTAACTCAGCGTCAGCGAAAGATAAAAAATCAGTTTTATTAATGACTCGCTAAGTTTCGGTAAGTTTTTGGGTCTGTCTTTAGAAGAATGTTCTCCAGATCACAGTACAATATCACGCTTTTGCAGTTTGATGTCATAAAATAAAGTCTACGAGACACTTCTTGAAGAAATAAATAATCAGTTAGATAAACACAGCTTATTAGTCAAAAACGTAGTGCTCGTGGATGCCAGTGTAGTTCCAAGCGAAGGTCTTCCTCACAGAAAACCAGGTTATGAGATAGTGGAAGCTCGAGTAAAAGTAGAGTAATCCGAAGAAAATCAAGCTAAAGAATCAGAAGAAAAACGGATACAAAAAAGTCAATGCACCGTCAGTATATGCTGATAAAGGCAAGAATTAGCCTAAAATATCCTTGATATTGCCACTGTTTTGGTAATATTCTCTCAAAAGCCCAACTCAATCACTTATAATTATTTATTTTAACTCTAAAAATATAGAAATATTGGGCCAGCTGTTTTTTTTGATTTCAGTTTTTGCAACGGTCTTATAATACAAAAAGCTGCCGGAGAATCAATTTTTCTTCAGCAGCTTTTTTTATCTTCTAATTAGGATTTCTACTTTTCTATTCTTACTCTTGCATCTACTGCAATTACTTGGTCAGCTTTCCCGAGAAGTGGATTTAAATCCATTTCTTTGATTTCAGGTGCAGCTTCTAAAAGCGCAGATAGTCTGCAGATAATATCTGCAAAGATTGCCTGATTTACTCCTTCCTGACCTCTTACACCTTCAATCATTTTATATGATTTTAGAGACGTAATCATGTCATTTGCTTCAGTTTTGCTTACAGGAGAAAGTGCATTTGATACATCTTTAAGTACTTCGATAAAGATACCGCCCATACCTGCAAGGATTAAATGTCCGAAAGTATCTTCATAAGAAGCTCCTACGAATAATTCCTGACCGCTGAGCATTGGTTGCATCAGCACACCTGAAGCGTCTTTGATTTGCATCATTTTTTCGAAGTTTGCTTCAACGTCTTCCTGTGATTTGATATTAAGAGCTACACCGCCCACGTCTGACTTGTGGACAGGTCCTACTACTTTCATTACAAGAGGGAATTTTATAGTTTCAATTGCTTTTACAGCATCTTCTTTTTTATCAACCACGATCTCAGCTGCGCGAGGAATACCTGCTGCATCCAGTAGTGCCTGAACTGACTCAGGACTGATATAACCATCTTTGTTTTCGTCAATTAATTTTCTGATTGCAGCTTTATCTACTTCAGGAAGAGCTACATTTAATTCAGGTTTTGGAGTGTGGTATACTTTCGCCAAAGCATTACCTAATTCTACTTCATCAGGGAAAAAGTTTCGTCCTTTTGCTACGAAGTGTTCAACTTCTTTATTTGCCAGAACGATTGATGGGAGAATAGGGTATATAGGCTTTTTGCAAGTGCTCATCTTTTCGTCCAGCACATCATAAACTTCAGTCACATCAAATAAACCTGTAGTACCAAATATAACAGCAGCACCATCTATATTATCAAATTTTTGATCTACATAGTCTAAAATCATACCTAAATGTTCAGCAGTACCTGTAGCCAGAAAGTCAATAGGATTTGCAACAGAAGAGCCATGGAACAATTTGCCTAAAAGCTCATCAGCAGCTTCACCTGCGATGTGAGGTACATCCATTTTGCCTTTAGCAAGAGCATCCGTAAGCATTACACCAGGACCACCTGCGTGAGTGATAATTGCAATGTTTTTACCATTTAACTCAGGGCGAGTGAACACCTGAGCTACATGAATAAGTTCCATTCTGCTGTAACAGCGAACGATACCGGCTTTTTTGAACAATGCATCGACTGCAGAGTCTGATCCTGCTAAAGCACCTGTGTGAGACGAAACGGCTCTTGAACCTGCTTCAGTAGTACCTGCTTTGATTGCAGCAATTTTACAACCTTTGCTGATTAGAGAAGCTGCATGTTTCAAAAGCATTTCAGGTTTGTGGATTTGCTCAACGTAGAGAAGTTTAACTTTTGAGCTTGTCTCAGCATCAAATGTTTCATCCCAGTACTTAAGTACTTCTTCTACGCCTGTTTGAGCGCTATTGCCAACTGAATATAAAGAAGAGAAAGAAAGACCACGAGTCATTGCTGCTTCAACGATAAATACTGCAGTAGCGCCTGAACCTGAAGCAAAATCGATACCTTTTGTATCAAGCTTTGGAATCGGGCCTGCGAATACGCCTGCATAATTAGTATTTAAAACACCGATACAGTTAGGGCCAATTAAAGTACCGCCTGCAGCAGTTACAGCATCAGCGATGTCTTGTTCCAACTTTTTACCTTCATCACCCATTTCACTGAAACCGGCAGAAAGAATAATAAATCCTTTAGTGCCTTTTTCTTTGATCATAAGATTAACTGTGTCCAAACAGAATTTTGCAGGAATTGCAAGAACTGCAAGATCAGTTTGAGGCAAATCTGCAGGATTTTGTATGCAGGCAAGACCTTGTATCTCAGTTTCTTTTGGATTTACAGGGTATACTTTACCATTAAAACCGGCAGAAAGTATATTTTTCAGTATTTTACCACCGGGCTTTTTATCATCATTTGAAGCGCCAATAACTGCAATGCTCTTAGGAGCAATAAGCTCTTTTGCTATCATGATTCTTTATATCCATTAATATTTATAAATGTATTGCATCAATACATAAATATAGTCAAAAACTGTCAAAAAATAAAAGCATGAAAACCTTAGTTGCTTTTAGTCATCTTAATTTAAAGTTCACCTCTTTTGAAATTACTGGCAAGTAATGTCTGTAGAAGCAAACAAAGCCATTACTTCAATAAACATACTAAATATGACTATTGTACCTGCCATATACAGAGAATCAAATTAAATAGTTGTAAAAGTATAGATTTTTTTTATATATTTAAATACATATAATAATAAGTAGTTTTAAGCATAAATATTTTTACCACAATGAAAATATCAAAAAATAAATCAGGGGATACTGTAAAAGTTTTCCCTAAATATAATATTGCAAGGAAAGAAATCAACAGCATATCTCATAAGTCATGCCCCGGAGTCTTAGGAGCAAGTTGTTTTGATTTATTCTTTTATGCAAACTCACAAATAGATTTTTTTGATACAGATGGTAATATTCTGCTCTCAAACTCTTTAGATATAGAATTTGAAGAAGATTATAATTTAAAATCAGACACACGCTTAGATTATATAGACATAGAAGAAAAATTCAAAGAAGCCCTTGAAGGCAATGTTGTGGAATTGCCTGCAATTGAATTTTATATAAACGCAACAAGTACGATATGGAGAGAGATAAAACTTGTACCTTTAATGGAAGGTAGAGAAACACTTGTAGTTTGCATAAGCACAAATGTAAGTAAGTTCAAAAATAAAGAGTTTGAATATTTAAAATTACTTGCCAATACCTCAAAAAAGTCAGCAAAGA
This sequence comes from Kapaibacterium sp. (SeqCode), assembly GCA_963678775.2. Taxonomy (GTDB): domain Bacteria; phylum Bacteroidota; class Ignavibacteria; order Kapaibacteriales; family UBA2268; genus JBFHIJ01. The sequence goes on along the minus strand of CAXXGR010000002.1, from coordinate 917,331 downwards.
AGCAACTCTCTTTTGTAAGCGATCAAATACCATTTTTAACATACTTTATTAAAATGTTGCCTCAGGAGATTGCAATTTATAGCGAAGATAAAAAACTGCTTTGCAGCAATTATAAAATACCTGAAAAAGTTTTTGAAGATACTTTTGTAAGTAAACTTGCACCAAAGAGTATCGATATGCAACCATTTGAATATTTAGGAAACAAGTTGTTCGTAAAAATAAAAGAACCTTACCATTCTGAAATGAATTCACATAAAGATGTTATTTGTGTTACCGATATGGAAGGTAAGATTTTAGATATTTCTGACTCTGTCGAATTTTCTTTTGGTGAGTCTAAAGAAAATTTATTAGGTAACAATATTTCTAAATTTTATCAGTACCCTAAAGATCGTGATACTCTCCTACAGAAAGTTTTAAAAGAAAAATCTATATCAGATTATGCTTTAACTTTTAAGAACTCTCATGGAATAGTCTCGAGACACAGAACAAATACCAAATTAGTCGAAGACTATAGTCGCCCGGTTTTAGTCTCCAGCATAAGCGTTGAAGACTCTTCTTTAGCTAAAGTTGAACATATTTACAGAAATGAAGAAGTTTTACAAGAAACTCAAAGGCTTTCATGCACCGGCAGCTGGTTTTACGATATCGGAACTGAGAGATTTAGATACTCTGATGAAACAAAAAGAATCTTTGATCTTGAAGAATCTCAGATTGGATTTAAGCAGTTTATGAAGACTATAGTTCCAAAAGATAAATTCAAAACCCTTCGCTTCTTTTCAAGAGTAAAAAACCAAGAATCCTTACAAACTCTTGAATGTAAGATTGTTACCGGAAAAGGTAATACAAAAACATTATATATGGAAGGTAAATTAGAAAGGGATTATAGTGGGAATCCCAAAAGAATGGTAGGTTTCGCGCAGGACATCACAAAACTCAGATTCACTGAAAAAGCTTTCCAGGCAAAACAGAATGAGATTGATTCTTTATATCAATCTATTCCTGCGATGCTTATAACTACTGATTCCAATTATGATATCAAAATAGTCAGTACCTTTCTTTTGGACACATTAGGATATCAGGAAGAAGATATACTTGGTAAGAATTTACAAGAATTTCTATTCTGCGACAACAAAGCTCTACAGCTTGACCAAATTAATAATCTAAAAAACTTAGATGCTGATGCGATTGATAACAAAGGTAACCTTTTACATGTTAGGATGAATATAGCTGCAAAGAAAAATTCAAGCGAAGATATAGGTTATAATATTGTTTTAGTTGATATTACAGACAAGGAACTAATCCACAGAGATTTACAATCTAAAACTGAGGAATTAGAAACAAAAGTTGAAACAAAGACTAATAAGTTGAAACAGACTATTAGCTCTCTGCAAGATGAAAACCAAAGGAATCAGAAGCTTAGGGCTCAACTGGTTAAAGCACAACTTGAAGTCTCAAAAAGCTTGGAGTCAGAGCAGGAATCAGGCGAATTAAAATCTAGATTTATTGATATGATTTCTCATGAATATAGAACTCCTTTGACTGTTATTATGTCTTCTGCATACATTTTAGAGCGTTTGGCGAATATGTCCGATGATGCTAAGCTTGGCAAACATATAGACAAAATACTAAATGCATCAAATGCAATGACAGGACTGCTGGATAACACATTAGATATGGTCTTCCACAATAAAGGCGACTATACATTTGTTCCTGCTCTTTTCAATTTAGAAAACTGCATAGAGAAAGTAACTAAAGAAATAGAAATAATTGATGGGTATAATCACAAAATTAAATATATCAATACAATTGAAGATCCAACGCTTTATACAGATTTAAGACTAACTCGTTTGTCTATTTATAATCTGGTGCTAAATGCAGTTAAGTATTCGCCTAAAGACTCTAAGGTTATCATAAAGTCTGAAGAATTAGAAGGCACTATTATTATTACTGTTCAAGATTTTGGTTGTGGAATCCCTGACTGCGAACGAGAAATGATATTTGCACCATTCTACAGAGGGAACCAGACAGGCGGCTTAGTTCCCGGGACAGGCTTAGGACTTACAGTCACCAAGAACTGCGTCTCTAAAATTAATGGTGAATTGTCATTCGAAACCGAAGAAGGAAAAGGCACCACTTTTTATTGCAAGTTTCCTAAGAGATATCTACTAAGAACCAAATAATAACTCACATAAATTCAATATTATTGATATTCTAGAACTTAGCTCCATTCTCTCCTCTTTAGTGTAATCTATAATCCTGCGAGGAAGTTAAGCAAAGTCCTGCGTCTCTACAATTACTAAGTTCATTTTTAGTGAGTTTCTTGTAGCGACATACTTTGGGATTCTACGAAATTTCTTGTTAGAAGATTAACATGATGCCGGAGTTGCCAACAGGACTAATCGTTTATACCCAAAAAATACATCAGCCAAGGCTATTTGCCATAGTGAAATATTTATGCACCTAATTATATATTGCAATTAATTGCCTTTCAGGATAAAAACTTATACAAGATAAGTCATATTTATGTGTTTTATTGGAATCCGTTATATGCAATATATTTTGAATGAGGTATCGATGCACAACGATCCGATTACTTTTGCTATATTAAGTTTCACATCTTATTTTACTCTAATAAATCCATTAGGAGTAATGCCTGTCTTTATGACCATGACTTCTAACCTTTCGCCAACTCAAAGAAAGAAAACGGCTCAAAAAGCACTAATCGTAGCTTTTTTCTCTTTAGTCGGCTTTGCTCTCAGCGGTCAGTTGATGTTTAATCTTTTTGGCATCTCTGTCAATAGTTTCCGCATAGTAGGTGGAATTATATTTTTTATAATGGGCAAAGATATGCTTCAAGCTCAATTTACTAAAGTGAAGTTACAAAAAAGCGAGGTTAGAGAATATATTGACGATATTTCTATTACCCCATTAGCTATACCTATGATAGCAGGTCCGGGTTCTATCACAAATTCAATTGTGCTTATGCAGGATGCCGTTAATTATGAAATGAAGGCCGTGCTTTTTGGGGTTATTTTTGCTATTTGCCTGCTAACCTTCTTCATATTATGGGGCTCCAGCAAAATAATTAAACTACTTGGTGATACCGGCAATAAAGTAATGATGCGTCTTATGGGATTGATTGTTATGGTGATTGCTGTAGAATTCTTTTTTAGTGGGCTTAAGCCAATTATTATTGATATCGCTAATTCTTTTTAAGGATCGGTATAATATTCATTTCAAATCTCAGTTTTAGAATTATACTCCCAATTCAACATATATTTATGGCATATATAAGATTTTATGCTTGGTATTTTATTTGCCATATATAATATTGTGAACTATAACATTTGTTTGGGCTTCATTCATTTGGGTTTGCGTCAGGGATTAGTATTAAAAACTCAGTTCCACTGTCTTTTTGGCTTTTTACGACAATGTCGCCACCATTCCTAAGAGCAAACTCTTTACAGATAATAAGACCAAGCCCCGTGCCACTTTCATTTTCAGTTCCGGGAGTTGAAGTATTTTCTCCTGTAACGAAGAGAGTCTCCATTTTCTCTTTGGTCATGCCAACACCTGAATCTTTGATAGATAGCTCCACATATTGATTGTTTTTATTTGAACGTATTTCTATATTTCCATTTTTGGGAGTAAATTTTATTGCATTTGAAATTATATTTCTAACGATAGTATTAAGCATATTAAAATCTGCGAATATAGTATGTTCGGGATTGATATTAACCACTGTCTTGATATTTTTATTTTTAGCTAAAAGTTTTGCCCCATTTATTGTTGTTGTTAGGACTTGAGTTAAATCCCCTTCTGCAGGCAAAAAGTCAATTTTATCTCTCTGCGAACGCGACCAAGTAAGCAAATTGTCGAGCAAAGAATATACATGCTCAGAAGAGTCTACCATCAGGGTAATATATTCTCTTTTTTCCTCATCTTCCATAGTGTCATAATCTTGAGAAATAATTTGTGCAATAGAATTAAGATTATAAATAGGATTTTTCAAGTCATGAGCTATAATAGAAAAGAATTTATCTTTAGTTACATTCAGCGTATTTAGCTCTGCATTCATTTTTTCGAGTTGCTCATTTTTTTCGTCTATACTTCTTTTTTGAGATACTAATAATTGATTTTTCTTTTGTCTGCTTCTATTTAATCTGTATAGAAAAATTGCAAAAATTGCTAAAAGGAAAGCCACAATACTTATAATACCGATTATTATGTTACGCGTACTAATATCTTTCTGCTGCTTTGCATTAGTAATTTGCTTTTCTGCTTCGATTTTATCCAGTTCTTTTTCGTAATTATATTCAGCTGTAATATAGGCTATCTTCTGTTTGTTTTTCTCATCGACCAACTCATTTTGATATTTTACAGATAAACTTTGATATTCATATGCCTTTTTAAAGTTAGATAGCTTTGCCCAAGCTTCGCTAAGATGGTTTGTAGCTTCACCCAGATTTATTACAGAATGCAGTTTTTCTGATATTACTATAGCCTTTTCTCCATATTTGATAGCTTTTTGAAATTCATTAGTAGCCAAATAATATTCGGATAAAAGATTATAAACATGAGCCATCCCCCGCTGAGCATCAACTTTTTCATAGAGATCCAGTGATTGGAGAAGATTGTCCAAAGCCAGTTTATATTGCTGCAATATAGTATATTCTGCTCCCAGAAAACTATAATTATTAGCTAGGCTTAACATATCATTTGATTGGAGCGAATAGTTTATACTTTTGTTGTGATATGAGATCGCAGTTTCGTATTCCTTCAAATAGTAATAGCATATCCCAATATTTAAATAGGAAGTACTCAGCATTACAGTATCTTTTGCAATTTTGCTAAACTTAATGCTGTTTTTGATATTTTCTATAGCTGTATGATACTCATCTTGGGTAATACTGATAAGACCTATGTTATTCCATAATCTACCTATGCCACTTGTGTCACCCAACTCTTCATATAAAACAAGACTTTTGTAATATAACTCTTTAGCTTCTGCAAATTCACCTTTATTCCACTTTACAGTACCAATATTCTTTAAAGCATAAGCTTTACCACTAATATAGCCAATAGAATCAGCTATTGCTTTTGCCTGATTGGCATCATCAATGCTGGAATCAAAATCAACAAATCTATTAGTAAATGATATATGATTCAAACTATCAACTTTTGAAATAGCAGGTTCTTCACTTTTGGAATGAGAATGTAATCTGTCCGCTTTTGCTGAAAACAAATTAGTTCCTAAAATAGTAAAGATGCTAATCACCATGATAAACAGTATCTTCAAATAACCGCTCCTAATCGCACAAATCCGTTACACTTGCTACAATCAACTTTAGAGATGGGATAAACAGATTTATATTTTAACATAATATTTATTTCGCATAAGGTATTTGATTTTATAGAAATAAAGTACAATTAACTTATGCATTTAGTATACACTTGCATTATACCTAGAATTCCAATAATGTGAAAGTACTATTTGCATTTTTTGGGAAGGCAATTTATTTTTAACCCCAATCCCTAATACAAACTCTAAGTTTGTGCCAAATAAAAAACTAATATAATATGATGTTAGTAATGATATAGAGGCCAGGCTTTGCGTCAACTACCTTACAACTATCTATAACATCATCATTATCACCAAACGACATAGCGTTGATACCTCATGTTCAAAAAGCATTAACGTAATTTTCGCAACAAGAATTTAAACTGCTTATGATAATATATATTGATAAATTAGGGAACAACTATGTTTTGCACATACTCTTAAAAATGGGTGATAAACTCATATCTGGAATAGAGTTCCAAGTAAATGCGCAAAAAAAGGGCACATCCTTTTTTAGATATGCCCACTTAAACTATAAATCAATAGATATGATTTTATTTTCCATCTGTATTTCTATCTGTTTTTTACCATTCCGGCAAAGCTTGCCAATAACTCAGGCAGTTTTGTTAGGTCGCGACCTCCTGCAGTTGCCATGTGTGGCTTACCGCCACCGCCACCGCCAAGTGCTTTAGCAGCTGCGCCAACTAATTTGCCGGCTGGGTGAGATTTGACAAGGTCATCAGTAACAACGCACACAAGCTGTACTTTATCGCCATCTATGCGAGCAAGAAGACCAATTCCCTGCTTCGCAAAGCTGTTCCTAAGCTCTTCTCCAAGGTCACGAAGCTGATCCATATCTTCAGCTTCAACCTCTTTGGCAATAACCCTGATTTCGCCGACAAGCTCAGCATTTGCTATCATATCGGGTACAAGTGAAGCCATGCCTTGCACTTTTAGCTCAGACATTTCTTTTTCCATCTGTTTTATTTTGTGATGCAATTCAGCAATAGTTGCATCTTTATCTTTCATTTTGGCATTTTGTTCAGCTATATAAAGTTCAACTCCTTTACCTGTTACTGCTTCCAAGCGCCTCACGCCTGCAGCAATTGAAGATTCAGAAGTAATCTTGACCAAGCCGATTTCTGCTGTGTTGCTTACGTGAGTACCACCGCAAAGTTCCATAGAGTAGCTTGGATCCATTGTTACTACGCGAACCGTAGAACCATACTTATCACCAAAGAACATTTTGATTTTATCGTTCTTTTGAGCATCTTCGATAGATTTTTCTTCAATATTTACTCTGTGAGCTTCTAAAATCTTATCATTTGCAAGGCGTTCTATTTGCTCGAGCTGCTCGTTGGTAACTTTTTCAAAGTGATTGAAGTCAAAACGTAAATAATCAGGCGAAACAAGAGAACCCGCCTGCTGCACATGATTTCCTAGAATAGTTCTAAGCGCTTCATGTAAGATGTGTGTGGCAGAGTGATTACGTTTGATAGCCTGCCTGCGTTTTTCATCTACTTTTGCAAGAGCTGCACCACCTATCAGTAATTCAACGTCTCTGTCGCATATATGAACGATAGCGTCGCCTACTTTTTTTACATCCAGTACATCATATTTATTTGCAGCTATAATAAGTGTCCCGTTATCTGACATCTGCCCGCCACTTTCTGCATAGAACGGAGTTTTGTCTAGTACAACTTTATTATCACTCATCCATAATATTTTCGCTTCAGCTTCTAATGTGTCATATCCGATAAATGTGGATTTTTCACTTACTTCAGGTATTTCTGCTTCTTGCGAAGTCACTTTTCTTGCTGCACGAGAGCGTTCTTTCTGCTCTTTCATGTTTGCATTAAAGCCATCAATATCAACTTTATATCCTGCTTCGCGAGCCATCAGTTCAGTCAAGTCAAGAGGGAAACCAAAAGTATCATAAAGCATAAAAGCATCTGCACCGTCAAGCGTATTATCTTTTAAGTCTTTAGTCAGTTCTTCAAATTTTTCGATACCTCTATCTAAAGTCTGTAAGAAAGATTCTTCCTCACCTTTGATAATTTTTTCTACAGTAGTCTGCTGTCTCACTATTTCAGGGAACTGCTCACCCATAGATTCTACCAAAGTAGGTACAAGTTTAAACATCATAGGCTCTCTGAAACCTAATGTTCTGGCAAAACGGCAACCTCTACGCAAAATCCTGCGAAGTACATAAGATCTGCCTTCATTGCCGGGAATAGCCCCATCAGCAATGGCAAAAGTCAAAGTACGAACGTGGTCAGCAATTACTCGCATCGCAATACCCGTTTTATCAGTAAGTTCAGGGTTATACTTTTTACCACTTAATTCTTCAATATTCCTCAAGATCGGCATGAAGACATCAGTGTCGTAATTGGAGGTTTTACCCTGCATCACCGCACAAATCCTTTCAAAACCCATACCTGTGTCAACGTGAGTTGAAGCAAGATTTTCTAATGTGCCGTCAGCTTTTCTGTTGTATTGTATAAATACCAGATTCCATATTTCAATAACTTCAGGGCTGTCCATATTGACAAGGTTCGCACCTGATTTGTCTTTAGTCATATCATAGTGAATCTCAGAGCAAGGTCCGCAAGGTCCGGTTTCTCCCATTTCCCAGAAGTTATCTTTAGCACCATGGCGTTGGATTTGACTTTCCGGTAGATATTGTTTCCAAAGCTCTAAGGCTTCGTCATCTGACTCGAACACAGTTGCGTACAGTCTGTCTTTAGGAAGTTTCCAAATTTCAGTAAGTAGCTCCCACGCCCAGTCAATAGCTTCTTTTTTATAATAATCGCCAAAGCTCCAGTTGCCGAGCATTTCAAAGAAAGTATGGTGGTATGTGTCCACACCTACTTCTTCCAAATCGTTATGTTTACCGCTAACACGAATACATTTTTGAGTATCAGCAGCACGGTTAAAATCTCTGGTTCCCTGCCCCAAAAATACGTCTTTAAACTGATTCATACCTGCATTAGTAAATAGCAAAGTAGGGTCGCCATGAGGCACCACAGGAGCAGAAGGCACTATAGCGTGCTCTTTCCCTTTAAAAAAGTCAAGGAAAGACTGTCTTATCTCTTTAGCTGTCATTTCAATATTCCATAATGATAATTAGTTTAATTCCAATATGCTAATTTACCACTATATATGAATATAAACAATGGAAAATGGGATAAGTAGTTGAAGTAATATCAGCATAATATTTAGTGCTAAGCAGAAGTGATTGTTTGACAGATTATTGGTATATATTGTAATAATATTAGCTAAGGAGTTATAGTTTTTTTTAAGCTGAGTTTTCTTGATTTATAAGAGTCTATAATGTATGTCAGATTTGTCGTGATAAAAATAGAACTGCCCGGGGCTTGTTTGTCAAGTTCCGAGCAGTTGCTTTTTCCGGGGAATTTTTGATTTAATTTTCTGCCCGGTTTTAACTTCCTATAAGCCGGGGATGAAAGTCGCCGAGCAGAAAATTTAAGTTGCAATTTTGATGTTTTTCCATTAGTTGTCTGAGCTAAGCTCATAGCCTTACTGACCAAATAAGACTCTGAGGAATTATGAAGAACTACCCGAATTTTGCACCCCTGCTTCAAGCTATTGCCCGAATAAATCGGGTAGTTTTATCAAATCCTCTATTTAGCTTATTCCCAATAACGTGCCAATATTATCTATGCCACACCTACACAATCGATACATAGTTGATAAATAAGCACTTACATTATTTCTATGTCTAAATATACAAAATTAATTAGAGCAAGAAGTGTTCGGTTTCATTACAGTATATGTTCAATAAAGGACATTACAATTGAAAATAGTGGACTCAATCATAGATTTTTTTTAAAAATATCAATAAAAAAAGCTCCGGTATTATAAAATACGGGAGCTTTAACTATTAATTTGAGTTTTATATTGACTATATAATAATCTTATTATTTTCTGATTCAAAATAATCAGCCTGCTTGTTTGGCAAAGGCATTTTTGATACATCTTTACCAAAGTTAGCTATGTCAGGTCTGTGGACTTTCTGAATTTTATCCTGAATAGTCATAAGACCTTTGATTACTGCTTCCGGTCTTGGAGGGCAACCTGCCACATAAACGTCTACAGGTAAAAATTCATCTATACCCTGCACTACAGGATAGCTTCTGAACATACCGCCCGAAGACGCACATACGCCCATAGCCATTACCCATTTAGGATCCGGCATCTGGTCATAAATTTTCCTAACTACCCAAGCCATTTTATAAGTTACCGTGCCGGCTACAATCAAGAAGTCAGACTGGCGAGGTGTCATACGGAATACCTCTGAACCAAAGCGAGCAACGTCAAATCTTGAAGAGGCAAAAGCCATCATCTCTATACCGCAGCAGGAAATACCTAAAGGCATAGGCCATGCTGAGTTCTTTTGAGCCCACTTAAGCACCTGAGAGAATGAAGTCGTTAGGAATCCGTCTCTTTCCAAAGTTTCATTTAGTCCCAATCCAAGCCTCCTTTCTTCAATTCCCAAAAATATCCCAAAAATAAGATAACAATAAAAGTGGTCATTGCCCAAAATGCAGTAAGCCCCATTTCGCCAAGAGTCACTGCCCATGGATACATAAAGACTACTTCGATGTCAAACACAATAAATGATACAGCAACCATGTAGAACTTCACAGAGAATCTATCTCTTGCCGTACCTACCGGCTCCATACCGCTTTCATAAGTAGTTACTTTGCCCGGCGTACCTCTCCTAGCTCCCAACCATTCGGAAAAAAGCAGAAAGATGCCTGCAACAGCAAAGCCTACTATCATCATGATAAGTAATGGTAAATATTCGCCTAACATAATACTTTCTCTAAAAATAAAATACTCTGATAGAACAACACGCTAAATAGCCGATTTTGTTGTATAAATATTGTTCTATCAGAGTAAAAAATATCAAAAGTCAATTGTGATTTACTTTACAAAGCAAACAGTAATCTTAAAACTTCAGCTCCTTTTTGAGCAAAGAATTTATATCCTAAAATTGTACCAAATCCAATGAAAGTAAATCCTGTAAATTGCCTTATCTTACCTAATAACTTAGGAGACATTCTATCTTTATATCGAATGATAAGTTTGACCAAAGTATAAAGCCAAGTAAAGTTACCAATACCAAAACCAACAGAAAACAGTAAACTGCTAAGAGCATTTACTTCATACACTCCGTGGCTGCCGGCATAAGACTTAACAGCAGACACAATAAAAGTAAGTGAAGGTAAAAATGTAGGATTTGGAATATTAGTAAGTGCTATAGCAATACCTAACAAGAATGGACCTTTGTTTTTAAGGTATTGAATAAGTTTTGAGTTGGAGAACTCAGCGGGGTTTTGCAAAACCTCAGCATCTTGGGTGTTTTTATTTCTGACATTAAAAATGCCGTAAATAAATAAAGCAATTATAATAGCTATCTGAATAATCAAGTATAAGTGCGGATAGTCATCGGTAAATCCACCCAATGCGGCTTGCACTGCTGTAGCCATAGACATAGCTAAGACACAGAATATGAAATCCATAAATCCGGTGCCTAAAGCTAACTGAGTCCCGGCTTTGCTGCCTTTATTGACCCCCATATTTATTGCCATAACTCCAACCGGCCCCGGCGGCATCGCCAAAAAGAAACCTGTTAAAAATCCGGCTAATATGGCTAAAATCAATTGAACCTCTGCTATGTTTATAATTTTATCATCGCCCTTATCAATAAATAAGAACTAAATATTCTCAAGTCAAATCATAGACTTTCCACCTATACTGTTGAAAATATTCCACACAATATATATAATGAAAAGGTAATAACCAAAACAATGACCAATATTTTTTTATACATATCTCGTATCTCATTGATATTCATAGCTATTACAAGTGTAAAAAATATTTAACCTGATTGATGTTTTCCTATGTTTTTTTACATAGTTTTAGTTTATCCTATTTGTTTTTTGTAAATTTAGCTCAATATTTTAGTACAATTTTGAAGATATTGATATGAAAACTGTTTTTGAAACAAACTTTCCAGATATAAAACTTCTTAGAAAAGGCAAAGTCAGAGAAGTGTACGAAGTCGAAGATTTTATTCTTTTTGTAGCTTCTGACAGAATTTCTGCTTTTGATGTAATAATGAACGAACCTGTACCCGGCAAAGGGGCATTGCTCTCTTCTATTTCCAAATTCTGGTTCGAGAAAACAACAGATATCATACCTAATCACTTTATATCTGATAATGTCAATAACTATCCTGAAGTATGTAAAAAATATGCAGATGAGCTTGAAGGGCGCTCGATGCTTGTAAAAAAAGCAAATCCCCTCCCGGTAGAATTTGTAGTCAGAGGCTATATTGCCGGCTCGGGCTGGAAAGAATATCAGGAAACCGGTGAAATCACTGGTATCAAGCTACCTGAAGGTTTGCAGAAATACGGTAAATTACCGAAACCAATCTTTACTCCTGCAACTAAAGCTGATGAAGGACACGACGAAAATATAAATTTTGAGCAGTGTGCCGAAATACTTGGGATGGAAACTGCTTCTAAACTAAGAGATATTTCTATTGCACTTTATAACTTTGGAGCAGAGTATTTGGATAGTAAAGGTATTATACTTTGTGACACTAAGTTTGAATTTGGCACTTTAGACGACGGAACTTTGATTTTGATAGATGAAGCTCTTACTCCTGACTCTTCCAGATTTTGGCTTAAATCCGAATGGACTCCGGGCAAAGAAGTTGTTAATTTCGACAAACAGGTCCTTCGTGACTATCTCGAAACTTTAACTTGGGACAAGCAACCACCTGCCCCTGCTCTACCAACTGAAATAATCGACAAAGCCCTATCAAAATATAAACTTGCCTATGACATGATAGTAAGATAAATCTTACTTTTACACAATGATATTAAAAAGAGGTACTACTTCAAGGTTGTACCTCTTTTTGTTAGACTGAGGTACTCTCTGACTCTATATTTTGATTTTATAATTCTAAAATTTTTAAGAACATATGCTTCAACAATATTGAATATTAACTTAGATCTTATTCGTTGATTGGGGGGTAAGGTGTTTCTTCACATCGCTGAGTAAGAAGCAAAATCATTACTCAGGCTGATACAAGAATATAATTCTATAAATATGAGATTTTGTTAAAGCATTGCTATGTGACTATATAGAAAGTATGATTTATTATGCAAGGACACTCCATGTATGAATATATAATGCTATTGCATTATATTTATATCTAATTATATCACATATTATGCCTTTCTTTATATTATGTTTATATATTGATTAGTTATTTTCTATTCCAATAAATACTAAATTTTATCACTTGTTGTCAGGAGCTATCATGCAACTTAAGATTAGAAGTAAAATTGTTCTCCTTGCTAATTTATGTATTACTCTTCCGCTTATTATTTTAATTTCAATTATTACAATTGAAAAGAATAGTGCAGAAGAAGAAAACATAAAAATGGTAAATGAAATGACTGAGCAAAACCTCGGACAAATTGCTAAAAATGTCTATTCAATTTGCGATGCATCAAACAGCGTCCTCAGTAGTAAGTTGAATAGCACCCTGGAATTATTAAATCAGAGAATTAAAGCTCAAGGCGGTCTGAAACTAGCGAACGAAAAGGTAAGTTGGCAAGCTGATAATCAGTTTATGGAACAAACTTTATCTTTTGATTTGCCAAAATTTTATTTAGGTAATCAGTGGTTAGGCAATTCTGTGAGTATGGATCAGACGACTCCTCTGATTGATCAGCTTGGTCAAACTATGGATGTGGCAATTTCAATTTTCCAAAGAACTAATGACGCCGGAGATATGATAAGGGTAGCTACAACGGCTCCTGATGCAGAAGGGAACCGCACGTTAGGAACATTTTATACTGCGTCAAATGCTGATGGTTCTCCAAATCCGGTTATTCAAACTATATTATCAAAAAAAGAATTTAGAGGGTCTGATTTTGTTGTCGGTAAAGTATACCTTACTATTTATCAGCCTATATTAGACAACAATGCAAAAGTTATCGGTATTCTATCTGTTGGTGTTCAGCAGGAAAGTGATCAGCGATTAAGACAAAACATAATGGATATTGAAGTGGGAAAAGACGGTTATGTGTTTGCATTACAAGGAAACGGACCTAAAAAAGGTGAATATATAATTGCAAAAGATGAAAAGCAAGTTGGTATTAATCTAATAGAATCTTCTAATAAAGCTACATCGAAAGTCGCTCAAGACATAGTTGAGTTGGCAAATACTTTAAAAGGCAATGAAAGTGGTGCTTATAACTATTTCTGGCAAAATCCCGGAGAAGATAAGCCACGTGAAAAGCTTACTATGGTGGTTTATTATGAACCATGGGACTGGGCAATAGGAGTTAGCGCCTATAAATCCGATTTTATGGAACTCAGTGATAACATGATGAGTGTGCTTGTCAGCTTAATTTGGATTTCAATAGTTACGGCTCTAATTGTTAATGTTTTAATGGGTCTCTTTGCTTTTTGGTTTACAAAAAAAACTATGAAACCATTAGACGATATTGCTATTATTGCAGATCAGCTTGCATCCGGCAATCTTACTAATAATATCGAATATGACAAGAAAGATGAGATTGGCAAATTAGCTAATAGTTTTAGGAATATGAAACAAGCAATCGAATCGGTTATTCATGAATTAGGTGACATTACAGTTGCCACTACAAATGGTAGATTAGACAAAAGATGCAATGTAGCAGGATTTGAAGGTTCCTACAAGGAAATCGTGTCAGGAGTAAATAATACTTTAGATGCTGTGATACAACCACTAAATATGACGGCTGAATATGTAGATAGAATTTCAAAAGGCGATATTCCTTCTAAAATTACAGATGACTACAAAGGTGATTTCAACGAGATTAAGAATAATATAAACCAACTTATCGATACGCTTGAGTTCTTTGTAAATGATATGCGCACTATGTATAAAGAGCAAAAAGCCGGCGAGATTGATATATTTATGCACCCCGATAATTTCCTTGGCGTATATAAAGAAATGTCTGAGGGAGTTAATAATGTTGCAAATATTCATATTTCCAATTTGCTAAAGATACTTGGTATCTTAAAATCTTATGCCGAAGGTAATATGTCAGAAGTGCTTGAACCATTACCGGGCAAGCAGGTTATTGCAAATGAGGCAATGGATTTATTAAGAAATAACTTGCTGAATGTTATTACAGAACTTAATTCTGTTTCTGAAGCGGTAGTAATGGGACGCCTTGATTTACGAGGTGATGCAGACAAATTCAAAGGAGCATTTAAAGATATAGTTGGTGGAATTAATGATACCTTAGACGCAGTTATAAATCCTCTTAACATAACAGCAGAATATATAGATAGAATTTCAAAAGGCGATATTCCAGCAAAAATTACTGATGATGCAAAAGGTGATTTCAACGAAATAAAAGTCAATATCAATCAGTTGATAGACAACTTAAATAATTTTATTTTCGAAATGAATCAGATGCACGACCTACATAAAGCCGGTGATATAGAACATACTATTGATGCATCCAAATTTACAGGCGCATATAACACAATGGCTACAGGATTTAATTCCACAGTTTATATCCATGTTAATGCAGCTCTGATGATACTGGAAATTGTTAAAGAATATGCCGAAGGTAATTTTGAAGCTATTTTACAGACACTACCCGGTAAGCAAGTTATAGCAAATGAAAGATGCGATATGCTTCGTAAAAATCTTATCAATGTAGTTTCGGAGCTGGATTCTTTGGCAAAAGAAGTTCGTCACGGTAATTTAGACTATAGCTGCGATACAAATAAATTCCAAAATGGATGGAAAGATTTGGTTTCAGGGCTTAATGAAATGAAAGAGTCTGTAGCTATACCTGTAAATGATATGAATGATATTTTGGCATCTATCTCTGTAAACGACTATAAAATTGATTTTGCCGAAGGCTATGAAGGAATATGGTTAGAGCAACAACAGCATAGCAAAAATGTGATTAGCAGATTGCAACATATTCTAAAAATCACAGTAAACTTAAGCAACGGAAATATGGAAGATTTAGAGAATTTATCTAAAGTTGGTAAAAGAAGTGATAATGACGAGTTAGTTCCTTCATTTATAGTCATGATCAAGGCTATTAAACTTCTTGTTACCGATGCTGAAGAGCTCGCTATGCATGCTGAAGAGGGTAAATTAGACCAGAGGGCAGATGCAAGTAAGCACAGAGGCGAGTTTGCAGAAGTTATAAACGGATTTAACAAAACAATTGATAATTTAGTAACACCACTTCACATTGCAGCTAACTTTGCAGATGCCATTAGTAATGGAACTCAGTTTGATAAGCTTACTGATGAGTTTAAAGGCGAATATAAAGCAATGGCTGATAATATAAATACCTGCGTTGGGGTAATTGAAAGATTTTCTCAAGATATTTATAATCAGACTGAGGCATCTATCAATGGACAACTTGATGTAAGAACTGAAGTTGAGTCTTATTCCGGTTTATGGAGAGGAATGGTAGAGGGCATGAATAACATAATGAATGCCATGGCAGAACCTCTAAACGAAGCAGGTCAGGTGTTAGAAACTCTTGCAGCTGGTGATTTAAGGGCAAGGATGTTTGGCTCGTACGAAGGAGAGTTTGATAAGCTCAGTTCAAATATAAACTCATTAGGTGGCTCGCTACAAGATTTGATTAAAAATGTTATAGAAGTAGTTAATGCCGTTTCTGAAGCATCTAACGAAATCAATGCAAACTCCGGTAATGTAGCCACTGCTTCACAAGAGCAAAGCTCTCAGGCAGAGGAAATAGCCACAGCAATTGAAGAAATGGCTCAGACTGTTACTGAAAATGCCAACAATGCAAATAAAACTTCAATAGAAGCAAAAAACAATGGTCAGATTGCTTCTAAAGGTGGAACTATAGTTAGTAACACTGTTACAAAAATGCAGGATATTGCTAATGTTGTAAGACAATCTGCGGATAATATCCAAAAACTTGGAGAATCCAGTCAGCAAATTGGACAAATAGTTTCAGTGATTGATGAGATTGCAGATCAGACTAATCTATTAGCACTAAACGCAGCTATCGAAGCTGCCAGAGCCGGAGAGCAGGGTCGTGGGTTTGCGGTAGTTGCTGATGAAGTGCGTAAGCTCGCTGAGCGAACAACTGAAGCTACTAAGCAAATTGCAACAATGATTAAAGGAGTCCAAGGAGAAACTGAAAGTGCAGTAGGTATTATGAAAAAAGGCAATGACGAAGTTCAACAAGGTATTGAGTTGGCAGATCAGGCAGGTCAGTCACTTTCTAATATCGTTGGAAGCACAAATAACGTAATAGAAATGATTATGCAAATTGCTTCAGCAAGTGAGCAACAATCAGCGACTACTGAGCAAATTGCAAAAAATATTACGGCTATTTCGTCCGTTTCCCAAGATACAGCAGAGCAAATCTCATACATAGCTGAAGCTGCTACCAGAATGACTGAGTATACTTCACAGTTAAATCTAGTAGTTAATCAATTTAAAATTGATTCAGATGATAAGCCAAAAGAGATAAGTGGAAGCAGTAGAAGACATTTAATGCCTCATTAAGCTTTTTCTTGATAATTTTGATTTACACAAACTGCTCTATTTTACTAAATGGAGCAGTTTTTTTTATATTTTAGGCAATATTGAGAAAAGCTAATTGTCATTTATATTTGTTGATGATAAATAATATGAAGAGGAATCAAATCGATGTCAGATCAAAAAAATGAGAAGTTGCTAAAAGTTCTTAAGGCGTGGCAACATATAGAAGATGAAGCAGTTAAAAGCACTACTGAAATTATTCGCCAAACTACCAATCCGCTTGTGCAAATTGTAATGGAAATTATCAGGCAGGATTCGGTGATGCATAGAAGAGTAGAGCAGCTGATAATAGATAGCTTCGATAAATACGATTTTTCGATGAGCAAAGAAGAGCTTGATGAATTTTGGGACTTGATCGAAGAACACGATGCTATGGAGCGTAAAGTAATTGAACTCGCAAAAGATGCAAAGAAAGAAAACAAAAATGAATATGTCAACTATTTACTAGAGTATTTGCTGCATGACGAAGAAAAGCATGACAAACTTTTAGATAATCTGACAGCTCTAAAGGATAAATAGATTCAATTTACTACCAAAGCAATCAAAAATAAAATAGCAAAAGGTATACTTCGCAAAGTGTACCTTTTTTATGTAAATGTCTAATGGGTAGTATAAAAATACACTCTGACCTATAAAAAAAGCCGACTAATCCAGCCGGCTTTTGTTATATATTATCTACTATCTATATTTAGATAGATAGTGTTTTTTCATTCATGTTTTCCAATGCGTCTGCTATTGCTTTCAAGCACTGGCCTGCAAGCATACCATCAACCACTCTGTGATCATAAGTCAATGATATATAAACCATGTCTCGCGGAACAACTACATCCATGCCGTCTAACTGTTTAACTACTGCACGTTTCTGGATGGCTCCGATACCAAAAATACCTGCTTGAGGTTGATTGATAATAGGAGTGCCGAACAGAGTTCCAAAAGTACCTACATTAGTAATTGTAAATGTGCCACCCTGAATATCACTCGGATCCAATCGTTTTGATCTTGCTCTGGCAGCTAAATCATTTACTGAGCGGCCTAAACCTGTAATATTTAATGCTTCTGCAGATTTGATTACTGGGACGATAAGATTACCGTCATCCAAAGCTGTCGCAACTCCCAAGTTGATGCGCTTGTGGCGTATGATGTTTTTACCATCTACAGAAACATTAACCATAGGGAATTTTTTTAGACCTTCTATTACTGCTTGAGCAAAGAATGGAGTAAACGTAAGTTTAAATCCTTCACGTTTTAAAAATTCATCTTTAAATTTGTTTCTGAACTTAACAATGTTTGTAACGTCAGCTTCAGCAACAGAAGTTACGTGAGGTGAAGTAGTTTTTGAATATACCATGTGATCAGCAATCAACTGGCGAACTCTATCCATAGGGATAATTTCTACATCGTCTCCATGTGCAGCTGGTGCAGGAGTTGCTTTTGGTGCAGCAGATGTAGTAGAAGAAGCTGTCTGCTGACTCTGAGATACTTCACTTGTAGAAGCTGATTGAGCAGGAGCAGATCCTCTGTTTTCAATATAATCCATCAAATCAGTTTTAGCAACTCTTCCGCCAACACCTGAACCTTTAATTTGTTTTAGCTCTTCTAAGCTAACTTTATTTTCTTCCGCAATTTTTCTAACTAATGGTGAGAAGAAAGCTTCGCCATCTCTGGTAGGTATATCATAAGTTCCACCTGACACAGGAGTAGTTATCTGATTTTGACTTGGCTGAGCAGCTTTTGTTGCAGCAGGCTTAGCTGCTTCCTCTTTAGGTGCAGCCGCAGGAGCTGAAGTCTGAACAGGGGCATCTCCGCTGGACATCTTACCAATAACAGAGCCGACTTCTACAGTTTCGCCCTCTTGAGCTGTGATTTCTGCAAGAATACCGGCTACAGGAGACGGAACTTCTGTATCCACTTTGTCAGTAGATATTTCAAGTACCATTTCATCTCTTTCTACTTTATCGCCTACGTTTTTTAGCCATTTAGTGATTGTTCCTTCCTGCAATGATTCACCCATTTTTGGCATCACTAAATCAACAAGATTTGCGGAACCTGACTCAGCAGGAGCTTTTTCCTGAGTAGTAGCTTCAGTTTTAACTTCTTCTTTTGGTGCATCAGCTGCAGCATTGGCATCTGTTTCAATAAATGCAATAACAGATCCGACTTCCACAGTTTCGCCCTCTTGAGCACTAATTTCTACTAAAGTCCCTTCATTAGGAGATGGCACCTCTGTATCAACCTTATCTGTAGATATTTCTAAAATCATTTCGTCTCTTTCTACTTTATCTCCAACGCTTTTCAACCATTTAGTGATTGTTCCTTCCTGCAATGATTCACCCATTTTTGGCATTACAATTTCTAATCTCATTATATAACTCCACTATAGAAATATTTATATTCTGTATTATTTTAATAGCATATTCTAAGTACGAATGAGAAACAAAAATACTGTAACTCGAAAGTAAATTACGTCTTTAACAGCCGTTCAATATTTTGCCTCGCCAAACAATATTCATTAAACGGAACAAACTTATCCTTATTGCCATTGAAGAATATAAACAAGTGTAAAGAATCAAAAAAATAAAGTATTTAAAAATTTTATTTTACACATCATTTAGCGCTACCAAATAACTTAATGTATTGCTTTACATAGGATGAATTTCTCCTATATGAGCCATTTTACATATATTTTAGCCATTTTACACCTAAAATAATATCAACTAACAATCAAATAATCATAGTTTAGAAATGCCTCCTTAAAAACATGATGAATAATTGAGACAATGACCTTTCTGCTATTTTACTTTTTCATGTTAGCTGTGTATATTACTGTAAAGCATTACATATTGAGGTTTTTATGAAAAAGATTATCGTAATTGTATTAATGGCATTAGGAGCAATTTCCCTATATGCTCTGAGCTTACTAACAAATCAAACCAGTTCTTTATTTAGTGGTTCAGCTAATTGCCAGGCCTGCCACGAATCTGACGGAGTGGCTCTCGACTACCAGGGAGTAGATGTGTCTCCTGTTACCCTTTGGAGAAGCACTATGATGGCTCATTCAGCAAAAGATCCGCTTTGGCGGGCAGTTGTCTCCGAAGAGTCGCATGCTCATCAGGAATATAGCGATATTATTGAATCCACTTGTACAAGGTGTCATGCTCCTATGGGCAATAGACAGGCAAAAGAAGGAGGTTCTGATAGCTTTATGCTTTCTGACCTTTATCAAAATGAGCTCGCTTTAGACGGAGTGAGTTGCACTGTATGCCATCAAGTGCAAAATTCGGAATTTGAGTCTGCTGATTCTTACTCTGGAAATTATCTAATAGACAACAGCAGAAAAATCTATGGACCTTATCAAAATCCATTACTCAATCCAATGCAAAATAATGTCAACTATACACCAGAATATAGAGCAGCAATGGCGCATTCGGAATTATGCGCTACCTGTCACACTCTTTTTGCACCATACTTCGATGAAAGTGGAGTCCCAGCCGGCACTTTCCCTGAGCAAACTCCATATATAGAATGGAAAATCAGCAGTTTCCCTGCCGAAGGGCAGAGCTGTCAGGAATGCCACATACCTAAGATTGAGGATGGCATAGACATTGCAACAGTCCCTGCATGGAATACAACCTTACGCTCGCCATTTTGGAAGCATGACTTTGTTGGTGGAAATGCTTATATGTTGGGTATAATAAAAAGTATGGAAACCAATGGAAGCTCCATGTCAGCTAATTCTACATTGTATGATAATACTATACAAGCAACAAAAAACAATTTGACGAAAGCAGCGAATCTTACTTTAGCTCATCAAGGTGACTATATTCAAGTAGAAGTAACAAATCTGACCGGACATAAATTACCTTCAGGAATTCCTTTTAGAAGGATGTGGTTACAGCTGATTATTAAAGATTTGGATGGTATAGTATATTATGAATCCGGTACGCCAACAGACAAAGGAAGGATTTTAAATGATCCAAATGTTACTTTTGAGCATAGCGATACTATTCAAACTGAGGAAGAAATTCAAATCTGGGAAGCAACTCCGGCAGATGTGAATGGGAATCCTACTTTTGCTTTATTAAAAGCATCTCAATTTGTTAAAGATAATAGAATACCTCCACGTGGATTTGACAGGAACAGCCCAAGTTATGATACTTGCGCTATATATGGCAATGCCTTAAGTGATAATAATTTTGGAATAGATGGTAAGGATTATATTTACTACAAATTGCCAACTCTACCAAGCGGCTCATACACTATTACTGCTAACCTGCTCTATCAGACTGTGAAGCCGGGTTTGATTGACTACCTCTCCGGCATCAGTACAAACGAAATAACAGATATAATTAATCTTTATGACTCACATCCCAATGTGCCTGAGACTATATCAACCAAAACCCTTGATATATCTTTAACTAGCATAGATGAAAGGAATGAAGATACAAAAAAAATGTACTATAGCAATGGGAAACTCGTGATTAGTTGTTCTTCAGTTGAAAATAGCTCTTTAGTTATAGCTGATATAAATGGTAAAATAGTCTATGAAAATACTCACAATCTAATTTCGGGTAGAAATGATGTAATCATTGACAATCTAAAAACAAATGCAGTTTATATTGCAAACTTGACTTTATCTGATTCAAAAATTACTTATAAGTTCGTAAAATAAGCAGATATGTGGTTAGCATATTATAAAAAAGCAGAGGTATATGTCGTATATATCTCTGCTTTTTAAAATTGGTAAGATTTATTCTTACTTTCCTAAAATATTTATTCTTACTTTCCGCTGAAGTGCTTCATAAACTGAACGCGTTCTAATGCAGCAGGGTTTGCTGCTTTTTCATAGCTCAACTTTCCTCTGAAGTCATCAATAGTTTCATACTCATGGTCGTGCATCCAGTTTTCTAAGTCAATTAATACATTTTCTAAATATTCCGGACCGTTTTTATAAAATGTAGAAACTAACTGTACAGCATTTGCACCTGCTAATAACTGCTTAACTACAGCTTGTCCATCATGGACTCCTGTAGAAGCAGCCAAATCGCAATTAACTCTGTTAGCCATGATAGCAACCCATCTCAAAGAAATAGGTAAATCGCTAGGATTGCTTAATACACTTGCTGAGTTTACAGTAAAATTATTAATATCAAAGTCAGGGCTATAGAATCTATTAAACAGTACAAGAGATGCCAAGCCTGATTGAGAAAGTTTTTGAATCATCTGGCCTAAGTTTGAGAAGTAATAGCTTATCTTCATAGAAATTGGAATAGATACTTCTTTTTTTACTTTTTCAATAATGTCAAAGTAAATCTGTTCGTTTTGTTCCGAAGATCTATTAACATCAGAAGGAAGTATAAAAGCATTAAGTTCAAGTGCATCTGCACCTGCCGCTTCGATTCTTTTCGCAAAAGAAGTCCACTCGTTAGAAGATACTGCGTTGACAGAAGCAATAATTGGAATGTCCACAGCTTTTTTAGCATCTTCGATTAGGAAAAGATATTTACTAACACTGTCTTCCATCTCATCATAATCAAAGAAATCAAAAATTTCAGGATAAATAGTGCCGGGTGAAGCAGTTTGATGTTGTGCCTGACGCATTTCTGCCTGAATTTCTTCTTCAAAAAGTGATTTAAGAACTACAGCACCAGCTCCTTTTTCATAAAGATGCTTAATATTATCTAAACTGTCTGTAAGACCTGAACTGCCGACAATAATTGGATTTCTTAAAGTCAATCCCATATACTTAGTCGTTAGATTCGCCATTTTAAACTCTCGATATATTTTTTACAAAGTTAAGTTACTCATTGATACACTTTTGTGACGAACTTTTTTATGATTAATTTTATGAAATGAGCATAATAGTAAATTTTATGTTGAAGTATTCAGTAGCAAAATATAGCTCTTCCAACAAGAATAAAAACAGATATTATTTCCAACAGTACAATACTATTTATATATTATGGGTAAGAATAGATAACACAAATAAAAAGAATAGAAGCTATGACAGATATAAATCTAATCAGGGACTATATAAAAAGAATAAATCAGGTTGTTGACTATGTAGAAGCAAATATAGATAAAGATATTAAACTGCAGGACTTGGCTGAAATAGCTTGTTTCTCTCAGTACCATTTCCATCGTATTTTTAATATGCTGATGAAAGAGACTCCTAAAGACTTTTTACGAAGAATCAGAGTGGAAAGAGCTGCTCTCATGCTTAAATCTACAGAGCAATCCATGGGTGACATTGCTTTTTATTGTGGATTTTCATCACAAGCCACGTTCTCGCGTGCATTTAAAGATCGTTTTAGAGTTTCTCCATCAGAATGGAAAAAAGGAGAGCGACAAAGATTGCTATCTATTTCAAATAGCAAGGAATGCAAAACAGAAAGCAAAAACGAACAAACTTTAAAAAACTCAAAGCTGTATTTTGAATATGTAAATAAGTTTTTATCAAATTACAGAATAGGGAAAACAGAAATGAAAGTATCAATCCAAAACTTTGATGAAATGCAAGTGGCTTATGTAGCTAATCACGAAGGCTATAACGAAGAAAAAATTGGGATTGCATGGGAAAAAGTTTGTGCATGGGCAGGCCCGAAAGGCTTGCTAAATCAAGCTACTAATTACATCGGAATTGGATTTGACGATCCTAAAGTAACTTCTCCTGACAAATGCCGATACTACGCTTGCGTAACTGTTCCTAAAGGAACTGAAGTGAGCGGCGAAGTGGGCTTGTATAAAATTAGTGCGGGGAGATATGCGATATATAGAGTAGAAGTTTATGGCAATGAAATCGAAGGAAGTTATATTGAATTT
Source organism: Kapaibacterium sp. (SeqCode) (assembly GCA_963678775.2). Classification (GTDB taxonomy): domain Bacteria; phylum Bacteroidota; class Ignavibacteria; order Kapaibacteriales; family UBA2268; genus JBFHIJ01. Next base: position 893,518 of record CAXXGR010000002.1, on the reverse strand, counting down.
GGTGCTTGGCTGACGGCAAACGGTTACGAACCTGCAGACAGTCCGAGCTTGGAGATTTATCATACAACTGCATGTGACCATCCTGAAGGCAAGTTTGACATGAGTATTTGCATTCAAGTGAAGTAAAACGCTATTTCTTTTTAAAGGCGCACTGCATAAGTGCGTCTATCTATTCATGCAATTTATGCCCGAAGACCTCAGGAATACCAAATTTATAAGAACTAACTGAAAACCTCAGACTTATCGAATTGCCTGTTACTCTTAAATATTCATTGTCTGAACGATCTGCATGATTATAAACTAAAGCAGCTCCAATGCTATTATTGTTTGATACAAACCACTGAAAACCCATACCGATATTCATACCAAAGTTTAAAACACGATAATCAAAATCTTCACGACCGGCTTCATCCAGCAATTCCTTGTCAAAAGATATCATGTCGCCACCAATTCCACCAATTAAAAATAATTCTAATGGCTTATATTTAGCGATTATATATTTTCCGTCAAATCCAATAAAGTGACCATAAAAGCTTTTACTTGTCTCTATTCCCTTGTTTGTATGTATGGTGTAAGCATTTTTACTATCTGAAAATCTAAAGTTCATACTAAAACCAATTTCGTAATTATGAGCGATAAAGCCCATACGTAAACCAAGTTCAGGATGATTACCAAACATGTTAAGAGTTCCCATCGGCATCCACTGCCCAAGAGTCAAGGATATATACATCGTATGATTATACTTGGTATAATCTATAAAATCAAAGTACTCGTCACGAAGTTTTGTACCTTTATATTGCTCTTTTTTCATCACTTTGTACAATGGTTCTGACATATCAGCATACACTTCACATATCAGTCTTCTCACATCTGTACTGTCGTATTTCGATGATAAGGATTTCGCATAGGCTTGAGTAGCCTTATCAAATTCCTGCCCTGACTCAACATAGTCTAATAATGCACCATAATATTCATTAGTATAAAAATGGGTAGCTTGTGGTGCAAAGGCATATTTCTGCTGATATTGTACTCTATTTTTAAATTGCAAAATAGCATTTAGTAAATCTTCCCCTAAACTATCAATTTTGTAAGAGCTAAGCTTATCATTCTCTAAATCGCGGAGTAGTTTGATTCTAAATAGCACTTCGTTATATAAATATTTATTATTATAATGTCCAATTCTATACCGAAAAGTATTAACATCTTTCGGAAGACTTATGGAGTCCCAATAGTTTATCAATAAATCTATAGAATCTTTATAGTTTTCTTTGTAGTACTTTGCATATAAATTTGAACATACCTGTACAGCGTTTTCGTACTTCAAATCTTTATCTTTCAGCAAACTATTTCTGAAATAGCTATCCTCTGCTTTTATATTACTCACAAGAATAATAGTCAAGAATGACAACTTTAGCCAAAGTAATAATATTTGTTTATTTTTCAACTTAGTACTCCAACTGCTCTAAAGTATATTCACTTCCGGAATCTATAAATACCCACGAAATCATAAATGTAAAAGCATTTGAAGAATACTTAAACCTATCATCCGAGAAATTTTGGATTTTGTATAACATAGTTAATTCCATGCTGCCTAATCGAGTTATGCCTAATCTTAAAGATACTCCTGCATTTAATACAAATGAGGCAGCAAAAATATCCTCGTCTACGTAGGGATTTAACCATTCATAAGCCCCACCCACTATCAAATTAGTCCTATTCCTTCTGTATACAAATATCGGAGTCAAATAATTTAAGCCCAAAGAATATCCGGTTAAATTCCCAAAAGGATTATTATCAGCATATTCGTTTTTTATTTTTAAACTTCTCAATTTAAAATCTAACTGAAGTCCGTAATTTGGAGAATCAAATCCCAAGCCTATTCCTATCTGAGGAGCAGCTGTATATTCTTTGAGATCACCGCTTGGCAACCATGCTCCTACGCCGACTATGGCAGCAAGGCTAGATGAACTCAGCTGCTGATCTAAAACATCATGATACGCTTGATAGATATTTGAGTCTGAAAGCATTCCTGACTGAATATAAGAAAACACTTTGAATTCTGGGTCTGAGTATAATTTGCAAATAAGCCATTTCACATCTGTGCTATCGTACTTTGAAATATTAGAAGCTGCAATATTAGCAAAAACATTGTCAAAATCTGAGTTCAATGGCATGTTGCTATAGGGATGGCGATATTGATTGTCGTATTTAATAGTTTTCTTATATGACACTACCATCATAATGAAATTGGTATATTCGCTAAAATAAGTGTCCCATATAAATCTATCCATGGTTAAGTCCAATAAGATATTGGCACGCAGTACAGGTTCTTTATCTCCACATCTGACTCGCCAGTATGAAGAAAGTAGTTTGGCAGAGTCTAATTTATTGTGCAACATAAAATCATTTACTAGCATTTGGGATAGTTCTCCATGTACTTCGCCACAGGAGAAAACATAATCTTCCATCACTCTTGACTCAAAGTTGTCTTGGGACATGAGATCTGCAGTATAGAGTATAGCAGCAAATCCTAAAAATATAATTCTTAGATATAAATTGATAGAGTACATATAACTCTGTCTCTTAGTTTATTACTTAACTTCGGAGATAATATTTACACCTGAACTGGTTCCGATTCTTGAAGCACCAGCTTTTATCAGCTGCTTAGCAAAATCATAGGTTTTTATTCCGCCTGAGGCTTTAATTCTTACACCTTCGGGTATAGATTTTTGGATTAATTCGATATGTTCTATAGTGGCTCCACCTGCAAATCCGGTAGAGGTCTTGATAAAGTCAGCACCGGCTTCGCTGCATACCGCAGCTGCTCTTACGATTTCTGATTCAGTCAGCAAAGTGGTTTCAATAATTACTTTTAGAATTATTCCATTGTCTTTGCATATATCTGCAATGGGACTAAGCTCTTCGTAAATAATAAGCCAGTCTCCATTTTTTGCTGCACTGATATTCATAACAATGTCAATCTCGTCTGCACCAGAGTCAATCGCAGAAGCTGCTTCGAATGTTTTAACTCTCGTCTCACTTGCACCCAATGGAAATCCGACAACAGTACAAACTTTAACTTCAGAATTTCTTAGTATTTGTTTTGCATAAGATACATAGCAAGGATTTATACATACAGATGCAAAGCCATATTTATAAGCATCTTTACACAGCACATCTATTTGTTTAGCTGTTGCATCTTGCTTAAGCAAAGTATGGTCAATATAAGGAGCAATAATCATAAGCGTCTTATAGTGATAAGTTAAATAAATAGTTGAATCCTATGCAGATGCTCGCAGCTCTCATGTTCAAATCATCGCTAATGGTCTGCTCTTCGCTATATGGTATAATTCCTTTAAGAGGGTCGTTTTTTTCAAAATCATTAATCACGTTATTCAACATATAACCCGCATAAAAGAAAAGGTTCAAAGAGCCTGATTCGTCTGACATTAAATTTATATGGCCACCCATGCGAAACTCAAAAAGCACATTTAAATCCCCTGTAGCGATGCTGCTTCCCTCTACGTCTCCACTCATAGGCAAACCAATATTAAAGCCCATCACATATCCATTGAAATATAAATTCGGATTGAAAGCCAAATAGCTAAGATTATGTGTAAACTTAACCTCTGTATTATAATCTTTGATAACATAAGAGTAGGTATTATAGCCCAGATTAGCATGCAAGCCAATTTTACCGGACTCAGTTAGTGGAATATTAGCAGTAAGACCAAAATCAGGCAATTTACCCAAAGCCATACCATTTTGCCTATTTTCAGGAGTATCTACGCCATTGACTCCTGCTTTGATAGCAGCCATAGGTCCAAGTTGCATATCCACAGCTTTTGCAGAGGAAATAAGGGTAAGCAAAGCAATTATTGTAAAAAGTAATTTCTTCATGTTTCCACCTAAAATAGTATTATGAAAAATATTAGCAAATACTATGCCTGATAGAAGTATATTTACTTATCAATCCTCCTGGTAAAGTATAAATTACCGTTCATACTGCAACAAATATATTCAGATATTTTAGTAAATTCGCATTTTATGCAAAATAAAACGATTATATATCTGTTTGTATTAAGATTAATAGAATTGATTACTAATTCTTTGAATTTACTTCTAGGCAGTGTGACGTTAAAGTCAATCTATAAGGATACGGATTCGGACGTCTCAGTCAGCAGTGTTATTAATCCTATCTATATTACCCAAAAATACCAAAAGGGAAAAGTATATAATATGAGCCAAGTCCTTGAAATACTATCGCCTGTCAGCGCTAAACTAAGTGATTTCAAAGTAATATATGATGAAATGCTTCATGATATGTCTGACTTGCCTAACGAATATACTGATTACCTGACTGCAAAAAAAGGCAAACTTATTAGGCCGGCTCTAACTGTGCTAACAGCTGAGCTTTTCGGAAAGTCTAATATTCGCACTTACAGGGGAGCTGCATTAGTAGAGTTCCTCCATAATGCTTCTCTAATTCATGATGATGTTATAGATCGCTCAGAAATAAGGCGGGGACGGCCATCATTCAATGCTTTCTTTGGTAAAGACCGTGCTATCTTATTTGGTGATTATCTTATTGCGTCTATTTTCGAATCCGCTCTCCATTATAAAGAAACCGAGTACTTAAAAATTCTAAATCATACTCTTAAATTCATGAGCGAAGGAGAAATAATTCAAATTGATAATATTGGGAATATTAATATATCAGAAGAAACCTATTTTAGAATTATTCTTCGAAAAACTGCGGAATTAATAGCCAATGCTTGCGAATTGGGAGGAATTAGCGCAAATAGACAAGCAAATGAGAGATTGAAACTAAGAGAATTTGGTATTGGCTTAGGTTTAGCATTCCAGATCCAAGATGACTTATTTGATTATTCTTTAGACCTCAGTACCGGAAAAACTCGCAATAACGACCTAAAAGAAAAGAAACTGACGCTACCTCTAATATATGCACTTACTAAAGTATCTAAATCAGAAAGAGATTATATAGAGTCTTATTTAAGCAACCCAGTAACAGACGAAGATATAATATCGGAGATTACATTTATTGTCAAATCGCGGGGCGGTCTGGAATACTCTTTAGACAAAGCGAATAACTACATTTGTAAATCTCTAATGGTGCTCGACGAATTCCAGGAATCTTATGCCAAAGATGTTTTAAGAAGCTTAGCAGAATATATTATAAATCGTTGCGAATAAAAAAAAAAGAGACGGACTGATTTTCAAAGTACGCCTCTTTATTCTATAAGATTTTTACTGATTACTATTTTGAGGCTTTTAACTCTGTCATAGTAAACAAAGCATTTAACTCAATATCTTCAGCTGCTAACTTTTCTACGCCACCTGCTTCGCGGTTAATCACGCAAATCGCTTTTGTGATATTTGCACCTAAGTTGCGCAAATCTTTAGTAGAAATAATGATTTGTCCGCCGCTTGTGACTACGTCTTCCACTATAAGAACATTTTTGCCTTTGATTTGAGGACCTTCTGCAAATTTAGCAGTTCCGTATTTCTTAGCTTCTTTTCGTACAAACACGCAAGGTATTCCCGTTTTCAAAGAAATAGCAGTAGCAATCGGAATGCCTCCCATCTCCAAAGCACCTAACAAGTCAGTACCTTCAGGAATCATGTCTTTCAGTTTATCTGCAATTGCATCTAAGATTTGAGGACGAGCTTCGAACTGATATTTATCAAAATATTCGTTACTTACTGCACCTGATCTTAAAGTAAACTCGCCCGTGATATAGGCGGCATCGTATATAGCTTTAGCAAGCTCTTTTCTTTCCATGTTTCTCATCTATTTAGCTAATATTACAAATTCTGTTCTTCTGTTTTTAGCCCTTCCCTCATCAGTCGAGTTAGGAGCAATAGGTACGGACATACCAAAGCCTCTTGCACGCAATCTGCGAGGCTCTACGCCTCTTTTTACTATCTCGGCAACTACTGCGTAGGCTCTAAGCTGTGAAAGCGTCTGATTGTACTCTATGCCGCCTACGTTATCAGTGTGCCCCTGCACTTCCAATCTAAGTTTTGGTCGGCTAAGCATCGCGTCTACTATCTCATCTATCACAGGATAAGATGCGGGCTTGACTTCAGTGCTATCGAAATCAAATAGTATAGGTCTTTCAAATGCTTTCCCGATTTTATCCCAAGGAAATAAATCACCTGTGCCATACTCTCCGAAACCTCTGAGTGTATCCTCTCTGCCCGGAAGCTCAAGCGAAGTAATAACCTGGTGATGACCCCAAAATTTAGGAGGATGGTACGTAATAAGATAATAATATCTTAAACTCATGTATATATCTCGGAAGATGGCAATTAAGTCTTCCCTTGTTTTTGCTTTATAGAATTTACCACCGGTATATTCAGATAAGTATTTCAAATTATCGTCTTTAGAATAACCAAATGCAATAGAAAATACATTGATATTATCTTCTTTTGCTTTTTCTATCAGATCACCTATTTCGGATTTAGAATAGTTATCATCACCATCGGAAAAGAGAACAAGTACTCGCGGCGAATCCTCAGGGGTATTTTCGTACATAGTAAGGCATTGAGCGACAGCATCATACACGCCGGAAAATAGCCCAAAGCCTTGCTCTTTTTTTGCATTATAAAGCGTAAGTATTTTATTTTTATCTTGGATAAGCGGAACTTTTACATCGAAATCTTTATTAAAAGAAGTAATACCTATTTTATCATAAGGGAATTTCATATTTACAAACAGATTTGTTCCCATATAAATAGCTTCCATCACCGCATCCATAGAGCCACTATAGTCCACCGACATAACTATGTTATAAGCAATCGAATCATTAGCTCCAAACTCCCTAACAGTAAACTCGGGAACATTTACATCCCTTACATTATAGACTTTACCTAACTTTTCATCCATTCGAATAAAGAAATTATCATCAGGATTTTTCTTATAAGGGTCAGCCATGTTAGTAATAAAATATCCGGTGGAATCATACACTCTTGCAAAAGCTTTTATTGTATCCGGGTATTGGTTAGTCTTGATTCTCCATATATCATAAATCAGTTTATCTACCTCTGCAGAGTCAATTGGTTTTGTACCCTTCAGATAAATTTGCTCAGTTTGAGAGGTATCCGTTTCATCTAAGCTATAGAGCTCCTGCTGCAATTCAAAACCAGTTTTGCGTGAAGAGCCACATGAAAGGATAAAAACAGCAAATGCCGAAGCAAGAATTAGTTTGATGATATAGGAATACTTCATAATCTATTTTTTATAACCCATTATTAGTCCGTCGCCAATTGTCAAAAGATGAGTAAAATACTCCTCCTTTTGAGTAAAATATTTATTAAACTCTAAAATAGCTTTTACCTGATTAGGATGTTTGCTTGATTCCTCATTCATCAAAAAGCCAAAAGCAAGAGCATTATCGGCAACAAAAATACCACCTGTTTTTAACATAGGAGTTGCCATATCTAAGTATTTAGAATATGATGTTTTATCTGCATCTAAAAATACAAGATCAAAATGCTCCTCGAAGTTTACGGAATTCAGATATTCCTTACCATCTGATACAATTACCTCTATTTTATCGTTCAATTTTGCTTCAGATATTTTTTTCTTAGCAAATTCTGCATGTTTTTTACTTTGCTCTACAGTAATTACTTTTCCACCCTCGGGCAAAGCTCTAGCCATAATTATCGCAGAATATCCGGCTAAAGTTCCAATCTCTAATATATTTTTTACACCGGATGATTTAATAAGAAACTGCATATAATTTCCCTGATCAGGTGAAATATATATCTCAGGGATTTTAAGAGCCGTAGCTTCAGCTTTTAGTCTAGTAAGAAATTCATCTTCGGCAGAGTAATTCTCTACAATATAGTTATAAATATCATCTGTAATTTCAGTAGGTTTTACACTCATATTATTACCTCTTTTATGAACATAATTAAGGTCTGGTGCCAAGTCTTAAGTTGACATTGACTCCATTTTCTTCAATAAATTTAATAAATCTATAGATATCAGTCAGAGCAGAATCTAAAGTGCCGGCAAATTGTTTATCATAAATAAGTTTGTTAGCGAAGCCTTCTCCATCCTTGACTTCTTTTGCAATATCATTAAGTTGTAAAATCAACTTATCTGCAGAAGCGATTGCATTATCAGTTTTATTTATAATAGGCTTAATAGCTTTTATTGTATTTTCGAGATCAGCAATAATTGAAGATACTTTTGGCTCATTATCCTTAATGGCTACTTTTAGGTCTTGCGTAATAATAGCCAAATCATTCAAAGAGTTTTGGATATTATTGTAATTGTCATCAATCAAAGTATTAGCATTATCCGATATATTTTTCAGATTACTGACAGTCAATTTTATATCATTAGCAAGCTTGCCATCCTCAAGCATATGTGTAATACCGGAAGCAATAGTATCTAACCTTCTGACCAAGCCGATAGCATCACCACTCACCTCACCGAACAAAGCAACAAGCTCCGAAATATCAGGGGGAGTAGAGCCCTCTATCTCATCGCCAACCTTAAAAGGTTCTCCGGAAGTACCAGGAAATATCTCAATTTTTTTACCACCTGTTATTTCAAGTATAGTAATTCGAGCATGAGCATCATTTTTCAAATCGTCGATATTATCCATGGCAGCAGTAATGAGCACAGAGCCATTGTCATTTTTAACGCTGATTACGTCTCCCCTATCTACGCCATTAACTACAACAGGAGCAGATTCCTGAATCCCGCCGGAGGCAGGAAACCTCATATTAAGGAGGGTTGTGCCGGTAGAAAACTTAAATCCTTTGCCCATGCTGATGCCCAGCACTAACAAAATCACAGCTGCCAGCGAGACAATACCAACTTTAATTTCTGTATTTTTTGAAACATTCATAAAAGCAATATTCCCAATTAAAGCAAAGTCGCAAAAAAGGATACCATTTAGATACTTTTTTTGCCACATACTAAAATGTAAATATAATAAAAAAATGGAAAAAAGCCGACGTAGGCTTTTTCCCAAAACGTATAAGAAAAGATTAAGTTTCAAATTAGAAAGGAATATCGGAAGATTCCGGAGGAGCATCATGGTCAGCATATGACGATTCAAATTCAACATCATCCAAACCATAATCACGAGTTCTATAGTCGCCAAAATCGCCTTTTTTCTTGTTTTCTAATAAAAGCATGTTATCAGCTAATATCTCAACCACATGACGTCTGCTTCCTGTTTTATCGTCAAAAGTACGAGTTTGAATTCTACCTTCGATGTAGACACGAGAGCCTTTTGTAACTAGCTTATGTATCACTTCTGCCAATCCTCTCCAAGCTACAACAGTGTGCCAGTCAGTATGTTCCTGCACGTTATTGTTACGGTCTTTCCACGTTTCGGAAGTAGCAAGACGGAAAGAAATAACAGGAATTCCACTTGGCGTGTATTTAAGCTCAGGATCTCTACCAACGTTACCAATCAACATAACTTTGTTTAGTGTTCTCGACATACGCTATTCTCCAAACTATATATATACTAAAACTCACCCTAACTCTACCTATAAAATACAAAACAAATCTTAATTAAAAAAAATATAAGACAATAAATATTAAATATTTTGCACTTGAAATAATAAAAGGTAGTGTGCTTGATACATAGACCGAACTATTTATCAATTATTTTGCAGGAAAAGAAGGAAAAAAGAGTTTAGCTTATTTATTCTAAGCTAAACTCTTTTACTAATTTTTGAGCTACTTCGCGCAACACATCGGGTTGATTATAAAAACCACTTTCGATTTTAGCTTTTATAGGAGATAATTTTTTAGCCTCACTGGAAAGAACCAGAGAGTCTTCTCTACTCAAAGAAGCCGCGTCAGCTTCTTTTGCTTTTTCATCATCTTTATATCTACTTCTCAGATTAGTTTCAGAAGCTTTATAAAGACCTCCGCCTTTTATATGATTGATAGCCATTATATCACCTTTTAGTATATATTAGCAGGGACTTTTTTTGAACCTGCTCTTTCAGCTTATCAGCAAAAATGGTCTTTTGCTTTTTTATAAGCGAGATATTTTCTTCTTCTAAGAGCTTATATTGATTAAGCTTGTTACTACTAATATCGGAAAATATTTGATTATCTTTATTATTTTTTTTTCCTAATACTTCCGCAGCATCTAATAGCTCTTGTTTTTGCTTAAAAAGGGTGATTATTGATTGAGATTTATTTTTATTCTCACTGTCATCTTTCAATAAAACATTGATTTCTGTTGCCACTCTTAGCATATCATCAAATATCTTTTCCATTGTAAGTTAGACCTTAGTATTAGTAATCTGACCTACTCCAAAATGCTCTGCAATAATTTTTGTTATTTTTAAAGTCACTTCAGGAGGAAACTGCTGAATTACTTCATCAGTTTCTGAATCTAAAAATTTAACCACCATTTTTTGAGTATCATTATCGATAGAGAACTCAATACTCAGATTGTTTTCTCCCAATATTTCTTTGAGCTTTTCACCTAAGTCAGAAAAATCAATAATATCTTTTTTGATTGAGCTAGTTTCAGTCTTATCCGTTAAACTTATTTTCTCTGAAGCTAACTTTTCGGCATCGGTCTGATTGATTTTAACAAGCCCATTGTCTTTTTTATCTACCGATATACGTACCTTAGGCTGACCAAATTTGTCGCTATTTGGTTTTCCATTCATAAGAGAAGATATATTCGAAATAGAATTTATCATTTTTTCCTCCTATCCTAAAAAGGTACAAGCCGGGTATTATGATGTATAAGACATAAACTGACTGTATTGCGACTCAGCATTATAATACACTTCCAACATATCCTCGTACTGCCTTCTTAAAGCATCGGCCTGTCTTGAAATTCGCTCTTCGGTATCAGTGACTTTTTGTTTGTTGTTAGTAATTCTATCTTGCAAACTTCTAGTCTTGGATAGAATCAGCCCATCAGAACCTTGCATATCAGCAAACATATTGTCAAGTTTATTGACAATCCCATTTTCGCCTAAGAACAAATTAGAAACTTTTGTAGGATCTTCTTTTAGCAAATCAGTCAATGTTTCTGCATCGTCTATATATAATTTTTGATTATCAAACTTTATTCCAATTCCTGACAAATATTGCGGGTCTGTATCATCTATTCCCTCAACTTTTTCAGAATATAAAGATCTGAGCTGATAAAATAGAGAATTTGGAGCAGACTCACTACGTAATAAAGTCTTATCTTGTGAAAGGTACGATAAGATATTATTAATATTGTCTAAAAGAGGCTGTATGAAGTCTTCCACTTTATCTGTACCAACTTCTGTCTGCATAGTAACAGCCTGGTCTTCTTCAGATTGTGGTTTAAGCAAACTAATAGATAAACCCGGCAACACATCATCTAAGCTATTAGAAGACCTGGTTACTTCAATACCATTGATGGTAACATTAGAGTCCAGATCTATAATATCTTCTTTCAAATAACCTGCGCCTCCACCTGAGGAAAGCTGTCTTTTATCATTGTTACCGGAAACAATAGACTTTAGTCCCAACTCTTTCATCAAATCATTATCACCGGAAGTGATTTTAATTTGATTTAAGCTACCGGCCTCTTTTGAAGTAAATGTAATACGTCCGGTCGTATTCGTATCTTTAATTAGAGATGCAGAAAGCGTAATATCTTGATTATCACCATCATCATCTTCATATTCTAAATCATTTACCGCATCGGTAATTTTTCTTAAAGCTTCCTCTACAGTTTCAGTGCCATCAAAGTCAACAGAAACGTCGAAAGACCTATCTTCTACTTCAAGAGTAAAACTTTTAGACCCGGATATACCAAACTCATCACTGAGGTTTTGTCTCTCAGTGATGAGCACATCGTTTGTAGCTAATCGATTTACTTTAACAGTATTCAATCCTATAATAGCATCACCATCAGCGGACACACTTATCACAGAAGGGTCAGAATTCGATACAGAACGAGTTACAAACTTATCTTCTGCACCATCTGCCTGAAATTTATCCAGAGTACCTACCAAACTGCTTATACGACTATTCAAAGAAGTATAGAACACTGACCGTCTTTCGAGGTCAGCTCTTTTTTGGTCTAAAGTATTGATCTTTGACTGCTGAGTTTGCTTGTACGCCTCTACAAGTATATCACTCTGCGAAGAAGAAGAAGTATTTCCGCTTGCCAAGCTAAATAAGTCCACCATTTTAATTACTCCTTCTGACTATTCAAGATCAAAAGCTTTCGCCCAAGTATCTCTAAGTTCTTTGATTATGTAAAGAGCTTCGTCAAATTTTTTCTGGAAAATGCATCTCTGACAGTATTCGTATAATCTGTATAATCGCGTAGCTGTTTCTTCGTATTCGAAATTGAGCGATCCCATAAGCTCAATCAGCACTCGGCTCATTTTGGTTACGTCCTTCCTCTTGCAACTTACTATGAAAAGATCATACATCTTGAGAATAATTTTTTCTTTATTCCAAGACATCACTTCTTGCTCAAGATAAGTCGGGACTTTTTTCCTGTCACCGGCTCCTCCGCCTCCGTAAGCTCGAGAAGCTGCAAGCTGTTGTGCTGCATTAGCCATAAGTATAATCCTTATATTTAATCCTGTTTAAAAAAAGGCATGCAAATACTATGCCTGCCTTTTATTATTCTTTTTATAAACAAGGATCGCCTCAATACTATGCTAATTATTAGAACAACTGCAAGTATGATTGCGGATTCTGATTTGACTGAGCCAAAGAGATAAGTGAAGTTTGTTGCAAGAACTGAGCTTTCACTAATTCTAACTGCTCTTGAGCCACGTCCGCATCTTCGATCCTCGAAATAGCAGCTTTATAGTTTGTAATCTGAGAGTTCAACAAATCTTCCTGAGAAGTAAGTCTATTCTCGATACCACCTAAGTACGAAGCCACTTTATTCACATTGTTTAGTGCACTGGACAAGCTTGTAAGAGTTGAGTTGATGTTGTCTTTACTAAACATACCCAAATCTGTTGCTGATACATCATTCAAAGACTGAAGGCTAAGACCTTCTACGCCTGCGAAAGAAGAAAGCGAATTGCTTGTTGCATTCAAGTCAAAATCACCTGCTCCACTACCTGTTACGTTAAATTCGGTTGTGTTACCAGAAGTAAGATCGACTCCTATTTCCAAAATTGAGTTGTCGTGAGTATAACCTACAACCCAATCGCCGGAATAATCACCTTTAAGCAATTGATTTCCACCAAATACAGTAGAGTCAACGATAAATTGAACCTGTTCTGCCATTCTGTAAGCACCTTTTGCTAAGGCCACCTTTTCATCTGTCCCAAGTGCGCCGGAAGAAGCTGTTGCTGCAGCATCTTTGATACTAGTCAATAGATTATTGATATTATCTAATGCATCTTGAGAAATAGATGTTACATTTTTTGCATCACCTGTTGATATTTTTGCAGATTCCAAGGCACCATTTCTAGCACCTAAGGCTCTTGAAGTAATATAACCTGCCACATCATCAGCAGCTGAGTTAATTCTCTTACCAGTTGACAAGCGCAATTGTTTGTCTGCAATAATATTATTGGATTTAACCAATGAGTTATATGCATTTTGCGCCGGGATATTGGTGCGAATTCTACCACCACTTGCAATTGCTGTTGGCATAATCAACCTCCGTGTATTATTATAATTCTGATTCCGGGCATCCTGCCAACAATGTTTACTTTTCCTACTAATTACTTATTCGGCTGTTTTGTTGTATACTTTAGTTTTTTTATTCAAAAAAAATATTATACATGGGTAGTCCTTGATATCTAGCGTCCTCATATAGATAACTGACATCCCAGCCTTCTACTTCTAAACTACAATTTTTTTCTGTGCGAATTATTACATATTCCGTTGCCGGAATACTTGTTGCATAATTATATACTTCGTCACAATCCCAATATATCTTTAAGTATTTTCCGTCATTTATTGCAAATACTCTGTTGCCGTGCTCTATATCAATATTTACGTTTATCTTTTTCTCGATTTTTGATTCATTATCAATAATATTTATTGATGATTGTGCATAATCCACTTCCATTTCTACATATAAATCGGAAAGCATACTTTGCACTGTTGTACGTAAATATATTTTGTATTTACCGAACAAACTATCTTTGTATTTGATAGTCATATCACTTATAGACTGAGTCAACATAGGTGTTTGAATCGCAACTGTCGCGTCTGTTTTAATTATAAATCCGTTATCAGCTGTTTTTTCTACTGCACCATATCTGCTAAGGTTTTCTAATGTGCTAAATTGTTGATACTTTTCATATATGTTTAGCTGAAATATATACGGATTACAACTTTGCAAAACAAGCACAAATAATAATATGGTTAATACTCTTATCATTTGTTATATCTCAATTCGTCAGAGTAAAACATTCTGTCTAAAAGATTGAAGCCTAAACCAATATATACTCCTGAAAAGTTCCCTGAGTCTCCCCAATCTTTATCAAAGAAATCTCCTATAAATCCGGAATTTGAGCCATTCACATAGCCCAAAGCAAGATTTATATTGAATTTCTCAGCTACTCGCAGCTTTAACTCTGCCCCGATATGTAACATCTGAGTTGGTAAATAATTATATTCAATAAATGGCTCAGCAACTAAATCATTTGAAATTACTGTCTGCCAATAGCCAATCCTTAATGGTATAACCCCCATTCCAAAAGCATTTTGACCCAATGCTATCAAGTTCACCAAAGAAGTCCCTGCATAAAGCTTATGCCCTAAATAAGGCAATGCTACTTTGGCATTTGCTAACTTAAATATCATACCTGAAACTAATAAGTCACTTTGGTTATTGTTTTGTTGGTCAAGTATACTATTCGGACTTGTTCCTGAGAATATTGATATATCTGCATTTGAGCCAAGTAACGTGATAGATGCCAGACCTACTTCCCATGAAGAATGCTCATGATACTTCCACTCCACTTCTGTCTCTCGTGGCAGATTCAAAAAGTCCAAAACTGATATGCCTAATCCGGCATAAGGTATACTCACATTATTACTTTGATCATAAAAATCATTATTTTGTATCTGTGATGTATATCGCAGATTTACACCAAAGGCATAACCAACATAAGCTCTTATATTAAGCCCACCGATAGAACCAATGTCTAAAGATACTGAAGTGTTGACATATATAGATGGATAGAGTCCTATACCGACAGCTGGAGTAACAGATATATATGGTATGTTTTCATCGAGAAAGTATCTTTTGCGAAAATAAATTGGTAGGTAACTGGTAAGCATATTTTCCCCACGAGCATCAGGGATTATTGCTTCGTACAACGAGGTGCCAATCGTCCAGTTTTTAGCATCTTTGAACCATCTTAGACGGTATTCGGCTATCCCTATTCTATATAATCCACCAGGGACTAAACCATCGCCATCACCTCTAAAACCACTTCTTAGGTTGCCTAAATCCGGATGCACACCAAAGATACCTGAACCAAGTGCATAATCACCGTCGCCTCCGAACAAGCCCACTCCTTCAAATAAGCCAAGTCTTATAAAATCCGGGTACTCTCTTTCTACGATACTGTCATGCAAGACTACATCTCTTTGGAACTCATCTCGGGTTGACGATGGGTAAACTACTCCATTATCCCGTACGCCGGGAGCATTTAGAGCGTCATGCGTTTTAAGGGTATCTACGTCAGCTATTGTAAAAATATCTGTCTCTGTTCGAGTAGATAAATTTGCACAACTGGCTAGAACTAACGTTGATATTACTGTTAAAATTAACACTCTAAAATTCATAAGCTATCTCGGATTATTGTACTGTGATATTTAAATCTATATACCCTACCAGTGATGCTACTATGCTGTCACCACTAACCATTTTACCAACTCCCTCAGGAGTCCCGGTAAAGATTACATCACCTTTCCTTAGAGTAAATACTTTAGAAAGATAAGAAATTAAAGTTTTTACGCTTCTTTCCATATCTTTAGTATTTCCTTTCTGGCGTATGTCACCATTTACTTTTATTTCTAAATCAAAAAGATTAGCATTGCATATTTCCGAAGCAGGAATAAATTTTGATATAGGTGCTGATGTTCTAAATCCTTTTGCAGTTGCCCACGGCTTACCTTTGTCTTTTGCTTCCTGCTGCACATCTCTTAAAGTTGCGTCAATTCCGACGGCGTAACCTGCTACATAGTCCAAAGCAGAATCCTCAGAGACATCGATGCAATCTTTTCCGATAGCAACAACTAACTCCACTTCATGATGCACATTGTCAGAAAACGAAGGGATAATAATTTTACCTCCATCTTCCACATACGCAGCAGGTGGTTTCAGAAATACTACCGGATCTTTAGGAACGCTGCCACCCATTTCAGCGGCGTGTTTAGCATAGTTTTTACCTATGCAATACATAGTTCCCAAATCCATTGTTTCACTATTTATAAATTTTATTTTCGGATACATCACTCTTCTCTCATAAAAGTTTCTTCAATTGCTATCGAATCAATATTTTGAAGTAAAGGAGCCAATGTTCCAGTTGTATCATTAGCTACCCTTGCAGAATCTAAATTTTGAACATTAGCTTCAGGAGATTTATACTCTTTTTGGTTTCTGATATAGAACTTTTGCAAGCTAAATGAACCTGTAGAATCTGTTTTATAGAAATCAAATTTCTTCTTTTTATATGGCAACGATTTATCGCTATAAATCTTATTCATGACTTTCCCCCAAATAGGAGCAGCTGCTCTACCACCATAGCCGGCAGAACCAATGCAGTCAAAAGTAATTCGCCTGTCATCAAATCCTACCCAAATGCCTGCAACCAGTTGCGGAGTATATCCGGTAAACCATGCATCAGCGGCATCATTAGTAGTACCGGTTTTACCGGCAGCATCTACATCCTTAAAATCCTCTCTTATTCGACGTGCTGTCCCTGCATCTACAACAGACTGCATCATGTATACCATCTGAATTGCTACGTTTTTATCTAAGGCATCTGTTACTTTTCCGGAGCTTCTTTGCTCGTGAAGTATATTCCCATATTTATCTTCAATCATATAGACAGAATATGGCTCTACATGATAGCCACCGTATGGGAAAATGCCATAAGCCGAAGCTAACTCGATAGGTTTGACATCCTCACCTGCCCCTAATGCTATAGCAGGCACAGGTACCAGATTAGACTTAATTCCTGCTTTATGTACTAAATCAACCACGGCTTCAGGTGCAACGTATTGCGTTATCAGCCTTGCAGCGACTGTGTTGATAGAACGTCTCAAACCATCATACAAAGTAACTTTTTCGCCGGCTTCGCAGTTGCCGGAGCCAGCCGGCGACCAAGGGTCACCAGTTATTGTATAATAAGTATATGGGTCACATCTAATAGAGTCATAAGGCGTAAGCCCGAGTTCCAGAGCCAACGAATACACAAATGGCTTAAAGGATGATCCTGGCTGTCTTGCTATTTGAGTAGAGTGATTAAGGGAGTGCAGTGCATCCGGATTCTCACTCATAAATTTAGGAGAAGCTCCCACCATTGCCAAGATTTCACCTGTAAACGGATCAAGAACAACAGCTCCTGCTTGTATAGTAGTTGCAGCATTTTTTAGAGAATCAATAAATCTTTTACTACCTCTTAGTCGCTTAGCAATTTTATTTTTCGCCTCTTTTGACTCAGCATCTTTATAGTCTTGATTGTCAGCAATAGCTTCTGTTATTAAGCTTTTAAGCAAAGTAGAATTTCTAGACCATTTCCACTTTTTGTCAAATTGCTGCTGGAAGTCGAGTAAGTGTTCGTTTATAGCTTCGTTCAGATAGTTTTGAATTCTGGAATCTATAGTAGTATGTATAGTCAGACCTGAAGTATATAAGTCATGCTGTGCCAAGTTATTCATCTTTGCATAGTTTTGTCTTATCATTTCTACAAAATGCGGAGCAAAATAACTACCGGAGTTAGTTGTTACTATGCCATTTGCACTTCTGTCTGCAGTTGCTTCTATAGGAATCACTTTGTTTGTATCATAAGTAGCTTGGTCAATATATCCATTTTTCAGCATTAGATACAAGACAGTATTGCGTCTTCGTTTTGCTTTTTCTTTGTCTTTTCTGCCGTTATAATCTTCCGGACCTTTTAGCAAACCAGCTAAAAAAGCACACTCATGTACATCTAACTCTAAGGGAGCCTTTGAGAAATAAAGATGCGATGCAGTCTCTATTCCGTAAGCACCTCGACCAAAGTAGACGGTATTTGCATACATCTGTAATATCTCTTTTTTGGTATAGGTTTCTTCAAGCATTACTGCTACCTTGGCTTCTCTTAGCTTCCTTTTCAAAGATCTTTCTCTGGTCAGAAATAGATTTCTAGCAAGTTGCTGAGTAATAGTAGAAGCACCTTCTCTCCTTCCCATAAAAACGTTCTTTATTATGGCCTTTATTATACGTTCAGTATGCAAGCCCCAGTGAGAAAAGAAATCTTTATCCTCTGTGGCGACCAAAGCACTGATAAAATTTTTAGGGATGCTGTCATAAGGGAGCATGACTCTTCGCTGCTTATAGTAGTAATCCAGTAAAGCTCCGTCCCGGCTTAGTACGCGAGTGGCTAAAGCTTGCTCCGGATTTTCTAATTGAGTAATCGAAGGAATACCCTCACTGGTTACACTGCCTACATAAAAGTAAACACCTACAAACGATATTAATGTAAGTCCAATCAATGCTATGAGTAATTTTTTAGGAGTCATTACTATTTTTGTCTCTTCATTATTTTTTCTACTGTTACCCGGCGAAGCCTTTTTCGATAATGCTCGTCGTCTTCATTTTTTCTTTCCGGCAATAATTCGGTTTCACCTCTAGAGTATGCTTGCAATATCTTTTCAGGAACTCCTCGCCTTACCAGTTCCAAAATTACAAAATCTACTCTTTTTTTGCCCAATTTTATATTATAATTATTGGATGCCACATAGTCCGTATGCCCTGTAAGGACAACAGATTCAATTTTATCTATGCTGTTCAATATATTATCAGCCAGCATGTCCAGCTCTTCCTGCCATCTTCTTCCGGTTTCATAGCCAAGGCTGTCTAAAGTATATTCATACGGATTATCCCATGTATCATACTTGAAATTTATTCGAATAGTCTGCTGCCTTGCTACTTTAAAATCTCTAACAAAGACTTCCTTTGTGTCATTTGTGTCTATTTTAATATCATAAGTATCATAGAAATCTTTATCGCCTTGGGCTGTAATTCTATAATCTTTATTTTTCTCAAGATATAGTTCGTATTTGCCTGATTCATCTGTTTTAGTACTAGCATAGACTTCGTCTTTGTCTTTATTTGTTGCTATTACATCTGCACCAGAAACAGGAGTGCTATCTACGGATCTTTTCACACTGCCTTTTAGTTTATATAAGGTAAAGTCAATCACCGGAATTTTTCTACGTGGAAACTGTTTTTTTAGCTTCTCCTCTGAAACATTAAAGACAGGAGTTTTTAAATCTAACTCTTCTTCGCTAAACTTATCTTCTTTAAGATTTAAATCATCCTTTTCTTTACGCTCAAAAGCATAGTTATCAGGTGTTAAAATCCTTCGTACAAAGATATCAAATCCCCCATTCAAACTTATGGAACTGCCTGCAACACCATTCCTGTCAGAACTAAAATATAATATGGAATCAGGGTTTGCCGGAGAAGTAGGGAAAAGCTCATCGTAGACAGAGTTAACTGGAGAACCAAGATTTGTAGCGTTTGGCAAGTTATTAAACGCTGCTTCCGGATTAGATTTAAGCATTTCAAAAAAGTTTAACGGTAGGACTATCCTAAATAAGTCATAGCCACCTATATTATCCCGTCCGTTACTGGAGAAGTATAAATATCTTCCATCATTTGATATAAACGGGCAAAGCTCATCACAGTCAGTATTGATTACATCACCACAATTTAACGGCTCAGTCCATTTCCCGTCCTGATTGACAGAATAAAAGATATCAGTACCTCGCAGTCTCATGTCTTTGTTTGAAACTAGAAACAGGAAATCTCCATGAGGGCTCAAAGCAGGTTGGGAAAGCCAAGCCCTGTTAGAATCATTAAAGTCAAATTCTATCTTGCGGAGGTTAGAAATATTTTTATAATCGATTGTACCTTCATATAAGCGTGAATTACCAATGCTTTCGTTTGCATTAGTCAAAGTAAAACGAGTTCCAAGTTTTGCATTGCTAGACTGCGCAAGTATAATTTTGTCTTTTCTTATAGTAACTGCACCAGCTCTTGGTAAAGTTATTTCATCATACTTCTCAGCAGTTACAAAATTCTCGACAGTAAGAGCATTGGCAAAATTGAGTTCAGTAACATCATTCTTGCTAAACAAAATATAGTCATTATCCGAAATATGAGAAATACCATACTCGTGCGAGCCGGTATTAAGCCCATTCACCTCATTTATCTTAATATAGTAAGGCTTATCAGGTCCAATAGTTTTTGAAGTATCTTCAGGTACTCCATGCCACTGAGTAGGGTAGCATTCCTGCTTTGCCACAATACAATTTAGCTGTTTTGGCTTCGTAGTTTTATAGAAACAAGAGCTCAAAAAGCTTGTTGCTATTAAGATTATCAGTAATAATTTGAAGGAGTGCATAGAATCCACTTTGGCAATATTTGATATAAGAAACAAATATAATATAATTCATTTAAACTCAAAGTCTTTTTATTGCAATGTTCGATAATATTTACATCACAACTGACTTTCATACATATATTTTACTTGTCAATGGATAAACATACCTATTCTGGATTTAATATTGCAGCCGGTCTCCTTTTATTTCTCTTCGCTGATTGCCAAAGAATGTTTATACTACTTCGGGGCTACTCTGAGATACTTTCCTTAGTAAAAACAGCACAGTACAATTCTATTTACCATGTTGATTTCGAGCCTGATAGAGTATGCAGTGGCGTTAGGCCTCTATACTTGTCAGCAATTTACAACACATCTTCAACACCTTTTTTTTCAGGTGACATGCCATTCGGATCGCCAAACAGTTGAAACAATCTTAGTAAGAAGAATAGCTAAAGCTAAAGCTAAAACTCAATCACAACATTCCCTTTTTTATGACCGGTATCCACATATTTATGAGCATCAACTATTTCGTCGATAGAGTATTTTTTATCAATAACAACCTTCAATTTTTTCTGCTCCAAAAGGCTTGCAAGGTATTTCAAATCGGGCAATTTTACATTAGCTTTTCTAAGCCCTGTTGCTGAAAATATTGCTTTTTTATTGCCTCTAATATTAGAAACTAATATGTCCTTCAGAATATTTAATCCCAATACAGGTGACAAGAACTTACCATTTTTCTTTAAAGAATGCTTACAGGTAGTAAAATCCAACTTACCAACTGTATCAAATATTATATCATATTTTTTATTGCTCTTGGTAAAATCTTCCTGAGTGTAATCAACAACATAATCTGCACCCAACTCTTTTACCATTGGCACGTTATTCGTGCTACAAACGCCGGTTACAGTTGCCCCCATTAGCTTAGCCAACTGCACAGCGGAAGTACCAATACTGCCCGAGGCTCCATTAATCAATATTTCCTGCCCTTCTTTTAGACTCACTGACTCTCTTAAAAAGGATAAAGCTGTCATAGCACCATCAATCATCCCTGTTGCTTCGGCAGCGGATATGTTTTGGGGTTTATATGCTAATATATCATTTTCTGAAATGCATAAATACTCTGCATAAGTGCCACCTGCTATGTCCGTAACTGCAATAATCTCATCTCCCACTGCAAACTTAGAAACTGAGCTTCCAACTGAAACAACTTCTCCTGCCATATCAGTGCCTGGGATTGATATTTTAGGTTTAGTTATGCCAATAAACAATCTTCCAAATAAAGGCTTACCGGTTCGCATAGCGCAGTGAGCGGCGGTTACAGAAGTAGCTTTTATTTTGACAAGTATTTCATCCGGTTTTGGCTCAGGCATAGCAATTTCTTTTACTTTAAGTACATCCGCAGAGCCATATTTATTTACTACTACAGCTTTCATTTATATAATCCTAATATTTTGCACAATGATAGTATAATAACGATTATATGGAACAAAGGTTTAGCCAAACCTTAACTTTTTTTAGCTTTAGATACTGATCATTGAATTAATATCTTTAATAAGTAACAAACTTTTTGCAGTTTTGTCTGTTAATAATATACTGCAATCTTATAAGTGTTGCTGTGTATATATATTATCTATAACATGGAATGGATAAAGCAAATGAAATATATAATTAGTATTTGTATGATATTTGTGGCGCTCTCTGTTTCCGCTTTTGCCGCGGATAAAGAGCTGAAAGATTATTATATCAAATTTACACCTAAGTTTCAATCTAAAGTATCAGAAATAGCAAAGACTCTTGGCAAAGAGAAAGGTATCAATTTACAAGCACTGATACCTGCTGCACCAAAATCTGACAAACTACTATCAACAAAGTCAGCAAACTCCCTAAGTAGAATATATAAGATTACAAATGTTAGCTTTGAAGAGTTAAATTACTTAAGCAATAATTTGGAATACGAGTACATCGAGGAAATCCCTGAGATGCAAATCTTTGAGCGTCCCAACGATTTTATGCTCTCACAGCAGTACTATCTGGACTCTATGAATATTTATGCAGTATGGGATTTAGTGGATACTACGCAGGAAGTAGTTATTGGTATAGTTGATACAGGTGTAGAGCTTGACCACGAAGACCTGAAAGATAAAATATGGCATAATAAAGGCGAAATGGGTACTGATGGTAACGGGAACCCTAAACAGAGCAATGGCATAGATGATGATGGCAATGGCTACATAGATGACTGGCAAGGGTGGGATTTCTATGGTGCATCCGGCGACCAAGACAATGACCCTATGCCCGGAAAAGACCATGGGACACACGTAGCCGGCATAGCTGCAGGAAGCACAAATAACTTTTTGGGCATAGCCGGAGTTGCCCCTCACGCAAAAATTTTAGCAGTTAAAGCAGGCCCCGATGACCCCACGTCTAATTCTATAAGCAATGGATATCAAGGTATACTTTATGCAGCGATGATGGGTGCTGATGTAATTAATTGTTCTTTTGGAGGTGGAGGCTACTCACAAACAGAAGCAGAAATAATAGCTGCGGCTCAAGACTATGGGGCTTTAATTGTAGCTGCTGCCGGTAACGATTATGTATATGCAATGCAATATCCTGCTTCTTATCCCGGAGTCATATCAGTAGCGTCATTAGAACAAACCGGAAATAAAGCTTCTTACTCAAATTATGGACCTGATGTTGATATTTGTGCTTTTGGATCAGCCATTTTTTCGACTATTACAGGTAATGATTATGGTACAAAAAGCGGTACTTCCATGGCAACCCCTGTATTAGCCGGTGTAGTAGCGTTAGTTAAATCAAACTTCCCAAAGTTAAGCAATGAAGAACTAAGTGCAAGACTAAAAGCAACTGCGGATAATCACTTTGACAATGATTATCTCAAAGGCTGCATGGGCAGAGGTGAAGTCAATCCAATGCGAGCCTTGACTGCAGACAACCTTGCGCATTTGGAGATTACAAATATTGATATGGATTACCGCTTTAATCCATTTGGAGATAATAAGTTAGATACTGTTTACTTATCCTTTACTGCTAAAAATATATTAGATCCTTTGACCAATGTAAAATTTTCAATCTCTGTAAGGAATTTAGAAGTAGAGTATCTTATAGATGATGTAACTTCAGATATTTTACACTCTAAAGCATATTTTAGCTCAGCCAATGAGCTGGGATTTGTATTGCCTGATAATTTAGAAACGGATCAAGAGGTGTTTTTCTATTTCAATATTGAAGCAGATGGAGCTTACACTGACTCCAAATTATTGAAAGTAATAGTAAATCCATCTTACCTGAACATGGATCATAACAATATAACAACTACTTTCAACAGTGATGGTAACATAGGATATAACGACTATTCTCAGAATCTGCAAGGCAGTGGCATGCTTTTCAATCATTACCAATACCTGTTCGAAGGAGCTATTATCGCCGGTGTGTCGGAAACCAATATTTCCAATAACGCTCGCGGCTCATCTGGTTCAGCTAAAAACAGAAGCTTCAAACAAATCGAAAGGTTCTCTAAATCTTTCATCAGTGATGATATATTATATGGATTTACCAGCTATACTGACAAATATGCAGGCAAGAACACTAATATTCACGTAGACCAAGAAGTCTACCAGTCAAAGGCCGCAGATTTAGAAGATTTGATTTTGGTCAGATATAAAATAAGTGCTGCCGATCCTACTGAAGTCAAATCGCTTTATTTCGGCCAGTTCTACGATTGGGATTTGAGTATCAATGGTGGTAACGATATGATGAAGTATAATACAGATTATGACTTTGCTTATGCAGAAGACCTTAGTAACACAGACTTGGCAAAAGTATATCTCAAAAATTTATCTCCATACAATAACAATTTTTATGCTATAAATAATTCCGGAAACGACGGTAGCTTTTCTATTTACGATGGATTTAGTGAAGTAGAGAAGTGGTTAGCTATTAGCAGTGATCTTGCCAAAATTGAAACCAAAGGGAGCGATTGCTCTATGGTGCTGGCGGCCGGGCCGATAGATATTGCTATAGGAGACACCGCTGACATTATCTTTGCGATTACATTTGCACATAGCGTACAAGAGGCAGTTGCAAATTTTGACAAAGGAAAGCTATTCGCAGGTTCTATCGATGGATTTAATTTACAGAATAATTCAATTGCAGATATTATGATATCACCAAATCCTGCTTCTGATAATATTGAAATAAAATTAGGGCTGTTGCACAGCATACCGGTTCACTTAGCTATATATGATGCTCAAGGCAAATTGGTTAAAACTTTAATCAACAATAAAATACTTTCTGCGGGGATACATATTTTAAGCACCAATGTCAAAGAGTTATCCCAAGGCAAATACTTTCTTCACCTCAGAGCAGACAAAGGAAATATTACGTCAGGCTTTATGATTATTAGATAATTAGTTGACTCATTAATATTTGCAATTATACATAGTGTATCGTGTCTTTAAAATTATGTACTTTTAAATAAACAAAATTATCGTTACCTTAGGCTATAGAATAAAGGACAAAAAGGCAAATAGCAATGGCTGGATTAATAAAATTTATGATTGATAATATAATCCAAAGGAGATCGAAAGGCAATCCTTTGGTGGCAAATCTCATGAAGAACAAACTGGTACTTAGTGGGATTAATCCTGATAATTATACTTATACATCTGAAGACGATAAGGAAATAATTCAAAAACTTGAAGAGTTTGCTGCAAATACTCTAACTAATTCGGACTCAAGCCAAATTGAAATTTTTAATACAGCTAACCAAAATATAATTGAAGCCGTATCTCAGATAAGATTTAGTCTGATGCCTATAAATCCAAAATTGGTAATCTACTTCGCTTCTCCAGAGTATGACCAGAGATGGTTGGCTGCTGAGATGAGATATGCGTTTCAGGATGCCGATGTTATAGGATGCTCTACTGCAGGTGAAATAATTTCCGGGAAAATGCTGGAAGGAAACATAGTTGCAATGGGTATCGGTAGCCAGATAGCTGAAAAAATATCGGTGCAGGTAGTAGAAAATTTATCGGAAGGAATAAATCTTAAGTCTGCAATGCATGGATTTGAGCAAGATTTAGGCAAATCAATTTCTGCGCTTGATATAGAAACTTATGCAGGGCTTGTTTTAATAGATGGCGTGACCGGACACGAAGAAGAACTAATGGAAAAACTGGGTGCTGCCAGTGACTTGATTTTTGTAGGTGCCTCTGCTGGAGATGGGCTCAAATTTAAAGAAACCTATGTCCATGCAAACGGCTATGCATACAAAGATGCTGCGGTGCTATGCGTTTTGAAACCAGAATCTGAGTTTCAATATATCAAAACACAGAGTTTTACTAACTTAGATAAAGTATTAGTAGCCACTAAGGTAAATGAAAAAGACAGAGAAATATTAGAGTTTAACGGCAAACCTGCTGCTGAGGAATATGCAAGAGCTTTAGGGATATCAATTGAGGATGCACCGAGTAGCTTTATTACTCATCCTTTAGGTCTTATGATAGACAGTGAGCCGTTTGTACGATCTCCACAGAGAATTATCGGCAGCAAAATGAAATTTTATTGCGCTGTGAAAGAAGGCATGAATCTGAATATTTTGGAAAGTGATAATTTGATTGGTGACACTAAAACCGCTATTGCAAGAGCTGCATCTAATTTGGGTTCTATTTCCGGTATTATTAATTTTAACTGTATACTACGCACTTTAGAGTTAAGAGCTAAAGGCTTAGAAACGGAATATGCCGAATTATTCTCCGAATATCCTACTATTGGCTTCTCAACTTACGGCGAAGAATTCTTAGGTCATGTGAATCAGACTGCAACTATGTTAGTCTTCAAATAATCAGATATAGAAATATTATTACCTAAAACAAGCAGGATGTCAAATATCCTGCTTGTTTTGTGTTAAGTAACATTTTCTAATATAAAATTTTGTGAGATAGGCCTCAATCTTATGTTGCTCGCTCGCCTTTACTGGATGCTTTCAGCATAACATATCCTACAGCTCCGGCAAGCAATGATGCTACCAAAATACCTATTTTAGCATAGTCTCCGCTTTCGCTTGGACCAAAAGCTAAATTACTCACAAATAGAGACATAGTAAAACCTATACCGGTCAGAATACTTACTGAATAAAGTTGCATCTTGCTTACTCCTTTTGGAAGAGAAGCTATTCCCAGCATCATAGCCACTATTACAAATAGGAAGACTCCAAGCTGCTTACCTACAAATAAGCCACCAATCACACCCATTGATACAGGATTCAAAATAGAGTCTAAGCTAAATCCATCTAAGTTGACACCTGCATTTGCTAAAGCAAAAATCGGCATAATTGCCCATGTAACATAAGGATGCAAAAAATGCTCCAACGTGTGTAGAGGTGATTGAGATTTTTCTGCTAAGGATTCTAAGTTTTGTATTACGTTATACCTGTAATCTATAGATTCATCTTCGTCTGGTTGATCTTTAAGGCTACTTAGTTTTTCTATATACTTATTACTTTTTTTAGCAAACTCTTCTTTGTTGTATTTACCAACGGCAGGTATTGTAAACGCAAGTAATATGCCTCCTATGGTTGCATGAATGCCGGATTTCAAAAAGGCAATCCATAGCGCCACACCCAATATGAAATACCACACGGTGTGTCTTACATTAAAGTAGTTTAAAATCATTAGTAAACCAAGAAATCCTCCTGCAAAATATAAAGCAACTAAAGATATTTCACTGGTGTAGAATATTGCTATAATAAGGACAGCTCCAATATCATCTACGATAGCCAATGCAGTTAGAAATACTTTTAAGCTAACCGGCACTCTATCTCCAAGTAAAGCTAAAACGCCCAAGGCAAATGCAATATCTGTCGCGACAGGTATACCCCATCCACGAATATCAGGAGTTCCGCCGTTAATTATAAAATATATTAGTGCAGGCACTACCATGCCACCCAATGCACCTACAAGTGGTAGCATTGACTTCTTCACTGAAGACAACTCCCCAACGAGTATTTCTCTTTTAATCTCTAATCCTACTACAAAGAAAAATATTGCCATCAGACCATCATTGATCCAGTGACTTAGGTGTTTAGATAGCTCAAAGCCATCAAAACCAATTGTAAATGTAGTGTGCCATAAAGAAAAATACGAGTCAGCATAAGGGCTGTTTGCCCATATCATTGCCAGCACAGTAACAAGAATAAGCAAGATACCGCCGGCAGAGCTACTTTTTGAAAATCGCTGAAAAGTCGTAATAATCTTGTCAGTAGCGTTACCTACAGGGCCTTCCTTAATTGTTTTGTGTAATTTGTTCATATATAATTACTCCGTTGTTCCATAAAGATCATATTCTTCAGCATGAGTAATATTAACATTTACAAAGCTGCCTATTTCAAGTGGTTTTTTTGAAGTAACAAACACACCGTTATCTACTTCCGGGGCATCATGTTCAGTTCTTCCAAAATAAGTACCATCTTCATTTAACTCATCTATTAATACCTTACGAACTGAGCCAATTTTTGATTCATTAATATTTAGTGATATTTCTTGTTGTGTTATCATTAATTTATCAGCTCTTTCTTTTTTGATTTCCTCAGATATTGGATCCAGCAAGTCAAATGAAGGAGTCCCATCTTCTTGTGAATACGTGAAAACGCCAACTCTGTCTAATCTATAGGTCTTAATAAAATCTAAAAGCTCTTCGAAATCTTTTTCTGTTTCATTTGGATAACCTGTAATAAAAGTGCTTCTTATAGAGATGTTAGGCACTTTGCTTCGCATAGTGTCAATAAGCTCTCTAATCCTATCCCCGGTAATGCCTCGTCTCATCGATTTAAGTACTGTATTGGAAATATGTTGCAATGGAATATCTACATAGTTACAAATGTTATCTCGCTCGGCCATAACATCCAAGAACTCCAATGGGTAGGCTCTTGGGTATGCATACATAAATCTGACCCATTCCAGCCCATTAATGTCTGCTAACTTTGAGGCAAGCTCTGCAATTCTTCTTTGACCGTATAAATCTTTACCATAGAAAGTGCTGTCCTGAGCAATTACCACTATTTCTTTAGTGCCGCCATCTATCAATTTTTTAGCCTCGTCTATAATATCTTCCATTGGCCTGGAAATATGCTTGCCACGAATGCCCGGTATAGCACAGAAACCACATTTATGGTCGCAGCCTTCAGATATTTTCAAAAAAGCTGAGTGATTAGGAGTAAGCAACATTCTTTCATTAATCAGGCTAAATTTTTGATCCCCAATAAGAGTTTTTACAATCTGCTCTTGCGAGTTCACACCTAACCAATGATCTACTGTATCTATCTGCTCTGATAGCTCCTGCCTGTATCTTTCTACTAAGCAGCCCATCACTATAAGAGACTGCAACTGCCCTGACTTTCGCATCTCGCAAGCCTGAAGGATATAATCAATGCTTTCCTGCTTCGAACCTTCGATAAAGCCACAGGTATTGATAATAAGCCCATCTGTATTATTCAAATCTTCTGTATAGTTAAGATTATTGCCTTTGAGCATTCCGATTAGCTTTTCCGAATCGTACACATTCTTGGCACATCCCAAAGTAATAACCGATATATTTTGAACATTTTTTGTCTTCATGTTTTACCTTATGTATATAACATTTTATAAATATCTCGAATAGAATGGATATATATTATATATCTACCAGCAAATATATAGAAATTTGCACTTATATTCTGTAATCTGTAAAAATATCTTCTCTTTATTAACTATTTATAGCAAACAGAAACGATGCTTAAGTTTATTATGCACCTGGTAATTAACTATTTCAGCACATATTCTCTTGTTAAACATGGATGAAATATTCTGAATTTGCTTTTTGGTGTGCCCTTTTTTCTTAATTTTGCTATAAGCTTTTAAATACTAATTATTTGCACTCGGAGAATAAATATAATGAGTTTCAATTCTATTGCTCCTGCTACCAGAACAGCTAATGTTACTTATGCAATCAGAGATATCATTGTTTTAGCAAATGAAGTGGCTAAAACAGGAAAAGAAATGTTTTATTTGAATATCGGTGATCCTAATATCTACGATCACGTTACTCCTGCTCACGTAGTGGAAGCTACTGCGAAAGCAATGAGAGACAACCTAAACGGATATGCTCCATCAGCGGGTATTGCTCCTGCAATTGAATCTATAAATCGTGATGCTAATAAAAAAGGTATCAAAAATATTCTTGATACTTTTATTACTTCTGGCGCTTCGGAAGCAATTGAAATATGCCTTGCTGCTTTGCTTAATAAAGGCGAAAACTTCCTTATGCCAACTCCGGGTTACCCATTGTATACTGCAGTGCAGGCTAAATTGGAATTAGAGCCAAATCCTTATTACTTGGATGAAGAAAATGGCTGGCAGCCTGACGTAGAAGATATAAAAGCAAAAATTAATGATAAAACTCGCGCGATAGTGCTTATCAATCCAAACAATCCAACAGGTTCTATCTGCAAGAAAGAAATTTTACTTGAGATAATTGATATAGCACTGAAGCACAATCTAGTGATATTTGCTGATGAAATTTATGATAAACTTATCTTTGATGATAAAGAATTAGTTTCTATTGCTGCTTTGAATGAAGATGTAAGCTGCATTACTTTCTCAGGTATGTCTAAAAACTATGTTGTACCCGGTTATAGAATTGGTTGGGGCGTAGTTTCAGGGCGTCAGGAAGTATTAGGTGATTATATTGAAGCTATCAACAAATTGCTTAGAGCTCGTGTTTCTGCAAACCATCCCGAACAGTATGCTATCATGGCTGCATTAGATGGCGATCAGACTCACTTAAACAATATGGTAAAAACTATGCAAAAAAGACGCGATTTGACTATAGAAATGGTTAATCAAATCGACGGTATTGAATTAGTAAAACCTGAAGGTGCATTCTACGCTTTTGCCTCAATTGATGTGGATGATGACACAAAATTCTGCGCTGAACTTATCAAAGAAACAGGCGTTATCGTTGTACCGGGTAGCGGCTTTGGTCAAAAACCGGGTACACAGCACTTCAGAACAGTATTGTTGCCTCAGGAAGAAGTAATCAAAAAAGCTTTTGAGCACATTGGCGACTTCTATAAAAAATATAAAAACAGATAATGTAATCTGTGTGGAATTATATCAAAGCTGCTTACTTATCAGATGTAGGCAGCTTTTATTATTTTAATGCAGCAACAAGTTTATCCACATCTTCCCCAAAAACTCCTTTCTTAGCTTCCAGCTCTAATAAAACATTTCCGGTATAATCTAACACAGCTAATCCGGATAGTGGCTTTACGCTTAGCTCTTTTCTAAGCTTATTTTTATCAGGATATATAAAATATTTCCAATCGTATTGCTTTTTAAATACATTAATTTCTATGTCTCTGTTGCATCTAACTGCAGCAACTATTTTTACATTTTTCAAATCCATCCTGCTTTTGACTGATTCGATAAGAGCGACAGGCACTGAATAACATTTTATGCAATTCCCGCCTACTTCCTGAAAAGTAACAATTAGTTTTTCATCTTTCTGAAGTCCAGTCAAATTCCTTATTTCTATAATAGAATTACTTACTGCTAAGCTTAACGATGTTAAGACAATAAGTAACACTATACTCAATTTTATCACTTGCATTATTTGTCCGATCCGAAGTAGTTTACATATTCTAATGACCAACCTGTTTTATTATCAAATTTGATTACAAAGAAGCAGTCTTTTTGTTTAGCATATCCAATAAATTTAATCTTGTTCTTTTTATAATCTCCAAGTTCTACAGAGTCTATAAAGTTTCCTTCTAAATCATATTTTTGTAGAATTCCGGTACGGATGACAGCTCCTGAACTATCTTGTAAAGCGTACAGTAAGTGGGTATAAATATTACTATTACCGGAATAAATGCTTCTGACTGATACAGGAAAATCCAAAAGATATTTATCTATATCCTGATGAATAGTGTAATCAAATTCTGAAAAACCTTTATCGTTAGCATGTGCGTAAGAACGAATAGGAAATTTTGAGCTTTCATTCATATACAATAAATATGGATACGAAGGGATGTTATAAAATAAGTTGTTGTTTACTGGTAGCAAATGGATTTGCAAAGAAGTAAAATAACCCATTTTAGACCGTACATAACTATCCGGCAAATACTTTTCAATTTTTCTAAATTCGCCATTTAGTGAGTATGATGCAATTATAGGTAGCGAATCATATTTTTCATATTGATTAGCTCTGATAAAGTCTCCACAGCTTGCATAGTATCTATTATTGTATTTAGTGAATTCGTAAGCTAAGGAGTGTGCTTTTGGGACAGCTTGAAGAGGAGTCAAACTGACTATATTTAAATCTTTATCAAACTTGGCAATTGCTGCCTGATTAGTAATTAATTTATTTTGTTTGTAGAGTTCCATCGCAGGAGAATATATCGTCATGATAGCAAATAATTCACTATCTATCAGATTAATATTACCAAAGTAATGTTTAAGGTGTTTCGCAATACTTAGGTTACTATCTGATTTTCTTATTTCACCTATTGATACATATCTATATTTTAAAGAATCGCGATAAAAATATTCAGGGCTATTAGCTATAATTGAATCGGATAATTCAAGGTAAGGGATAGTATAATCGATAATTTCTCCATTAGTAGCATCATATTTTATTATTGTATTGGACTTGTAGTCATGGATATAGAGGAATTCGGAGTCGTCGCTAAGAATAGCCTTCTGAATTTCTGTCAAAATTATTTCTGAATTTTCTTGAAGATTTATAGCTGAATTAAATATATCTGAGTTATCATAAGATAGATTTTTGGAACAGCTACAGAGTAATAATAATATAATCATACAAAATGTTTTCATCTAAACTCCAAATAAAAATGAGGCTAACTGAGTCAGCCTCTATAATACATTATTCTTTTTCTGTAGAAATGTAAATCCGTGGACCTTCTTTTTGCAAAGTTGTTGTATTAATTTCCAGTATTGTTCCATCTTCAGAAATTGTATAACATGTACCATTTCCTATACAGCTGAAACTAAACTCTGTCATATCTCCGTTGTGAGTTGTATTGGAAGCTTGACCTTCTACGCTTAGAGTACCTGTAGAAGAAACCCAAACACAATTTGCAGGAGCACATAGTCTTAAGATACCAGCTTCCAGTCCTGAACTAACCAACAATGCACTTACCATAATAAATGCTGCTATTTTACGCATATCATTCACCTATATTAATATGATACAATATTTCACTACTTCAGATAAAGTAGTGCTAAAAAAGAAACACAATATCGATATTATAGTCACTATTCTTTACTTACTTGTAATTATTTACTACCTTAATAATCTTATCTAAATCTTTATGCTCAAGACTATAAGAATTAGGGAGACAATAGTGTTTTTCGCTATGCATAAAAGGGTCTTTTCTGCTTTCAATTTGCCAACCGTTTTTTAAAGTAAAACCTAAGATTCCTTTAGCGGTAAGATAATCATGGAATTTTCGTTGCGAATCAACTATTATAGGAAATCCTATAGTTGCCTGGCTAGTGTAAGCTTCTTTTCGGGCAATGTGATATTTAGGATTTAGTTGTTCAAACAGGTACTTGTTATTATCACAGATGGATTTATTTATACCTTCCATATCCAGATGGCTGATTATCTCAGCAGTATTTTTACTAACTCTAGTAGCTTTTCTGATAAAACTATTTTCTATTGTTGAGATATCAATATTGTTTTTGTTCAATTTTAGAAGAAGCTTTAAGCCTAGTATATTACACTTTTTTGCTATAAAGGAATTAAATAGTTTATCTTTTTTGATAAAAATTTGTTCCTCTTTAGATGGTGCTTCAGGATAATCAATTTTATTATATTTAGTATCAGAAATACAAAAACCGCCAACCGGTGCATCAGTCAATTTATAAATAGAATACAGCTCTGCCATTCCAATCGATTCATAAGGCTTTATCGTCAAAGTTAAGGCACGATCATCTAAAATATTTAGGAAACTGTGTTTATTCTTACTTAGAAAATCTATATTTTCTTTTATATATAAACCATAAG
This sequence comes from Kapaibacterium sp. (SeqCode), assembly GCA_963678775.2. Taxonomy (GTDB): domain Bacteria; phylum Bacteroidota; class Ignavibacteria; order Kapaibacteriales; family UBA2268; genus JBFHIJ01. Next base: position 859,834 of record CAXXGR010000002.1, on the reverse strand, counting down.
GGTGTATATAGTGAAATAAAGACTTCGAATATGATTCTAGTGAGTTTTGGATTTTTATATGTAAATTTTCGTCATAATCATAAAATTCTACATTTACTCCTGCTTCTAAATAGGGAAGATAAGCTCCCAGTGCACAGAAGCTTGGCAGTATCACTTTTTGAATATTTTCTTGTTGGATGTATTCATAAAGAGCTTGTCTGGCTAAGACATACAAATTTGTGTCTAAATTATTAGCAGACTGCTTTTTTTGAGCCGCTTTTCCCGGTGTATGAGTAATCATTAGAAACTTCTTATTAGTTATAAAATCTAGTTGTAAAATAGCTATTAATATCTAGTTTATGAAATCAGCAGCAATAATATTTATTCAATATTACATAGGACAGAAGTAAATGGATTAAAAATTACTTCAGCAGGTTCTTCTTCAAAAGGACCTATCTCAAAAGTAATTTCCTTTCCAATCATCTGCACACGCTGCATATAAAATGTATCATCATCAAACTTAACTTGCACTGGTACTAACATTTTAAAATCTTTCGGGACATCGCTTTGAGTAAGTTTGCATTTTACAATATACTTATCATCCGATGTCTCCTGAATTTCTGAATCAAATTCATAAGTTGGTATGGCTGTACCGTCTACCCATTGGTCAAAAAACCATTTAAGAGAAAATCCACAATGCTTTTCAAGCAGGAGTCTGAAATCGTCTGTCGAATATTTTTTACCTTTAAAACTTTTGTAGTAATCTTGCATCATGCCGAGAAACATTTGCTCATTCATCCAATTTGCATAATCCATAAACATATTGCGAAGCATATGAAAAATATAAATAGATAATGTAATCTGTGTGGAATTATATCAAAGCTGCTTACTTATCAGATGTAGGCAGCTTTTATCTCACCCAACCTAACTACAAAACCCAGAGTTTGTGTCAAAGAAGAATCTAATAAAATATGAAGATTATATTTGTATACTTGCATTTGCTCTATTATAGCTATCTATACGGAGTCTATCAACTTTTCTTGGGACGAGGCACACAAAAAAAAGAGACGCTCTTAGGAACGCCTCTATAATTTATCATTTCTTGAGCATATTGCTCACACTATTCTTCAGTTTTCCCGGCTTTCAGGAATGGTTCCTTTTCTGTTTTCCACTCTACAAAGGCGTGCGGAAGTGCATCTGATACTTTAGACACTGGCACAATTTCCAAGCTTTCTGTTATTTCAGCTGAAATATCTTCCACATCTCTCATGTTGTCTTCAGGCACGAGTACTTTTTTAATACCCATACGCTTTGCCGCTAATAGCTTTTCTTTAAGACCACCAATAGGCAATACGTTTCCTCGGAGAGTCACTTCACCAGTCATAGCCACATCTCCTCGGAGAGCTTTGCCCGTAACGGCAGAAAGCAGAGCAATGGTCATTGTGATACCGGCAGAAGGCCCGTCCTTAGGTATTGCACCTTCCGGCACGTGAATGTGAACTTCTTTTTTAGTATTAAATCCCTCAGGTATCCCAAATTCTTCTAGATTAGCTCTGATATAGGATAAAGCAGCCATACCGGACTCTTTCATCACATCACCAAGCTTACCCGTCAAGGTAAGTTTTTCTGCACCGGGCATAATATTTACTTCTATCGGAAGAATGTCCCCACCTACACTAGTCCAAGCCAGGCCGGTAGCTACGCCTACTTTATCAGTAAGGTTTTCACGTTTATTCTTAAATAGCGGAGCTTTGAGGAACTCTTCTACTTTCGCTTCGTCGATTACATATTTTGCCTTTTTGATCATCGCCTGAAAATCTTTATTATCTTTCAGCGCAATTCTTTCAATATCTTTATCTTTCTTAGGTTTAGTCTCAAAAGTACTGATTACACTTTTCGCAAATTTACGCAGCACACCGCTTATTTCTCTTTCCAGATTACGAACGCCTGCTTCTCTTGTGTATTGGCTTATAATCTTGAGTATCGCCTCATCTTTAAAATCAATTTTGAAATTTTCTAAGCCATATTCTTTCAATACTTTAGGTACAATGTGCCTTTTTGCTATTTCAAGTTTTTCAGGTTCTAAATAGCTATTCAGTTCTATTATTTCCATCCTGTCAAGAAGTGGAAGAGGGATGTCGTACCTGACGTTTGCTGTTGTAATAAAGAGCACATTAGACAAATCATAATCTACTTCAATATAATGATCGTTGAAATTTACATTTTGCTCAGGGTCTAACACCTCTAGCAGCGCTGACGTGGGATCGCCTCTGAAATCCATAGCCATCTTATCTATCTCGTCTAACAGAAGCACAGGATTTACAGTGCCTGCCTTTTTCATAGATTGAAGGATTTTGCCGGGCATTGCACCAATATAAGTGCGCCTATGGCCTCTGATTTCAGCTTCGTCTCTGACTCCGCCGAGCGAGAATCTAACAAACTTCCTATCCAAAGCTCTGGCTATTGATTTTGCCAAAGAAGTTTTACCAACTCCCGGAGGGCCTACAAAGCAAAGAATCTGTTTTTTAAGATTACCAACAAGGTTGAGTATCGCAATATATTCTAATATTCTGTCTTTTGGTTTGTCCAGAGCGTAATGATCTTCATCCAGAATATATTTGACATGATCTATATCTAAATTATCATCAGTTCTCTTCTTCCACGGAAGAGCAGTAAGCATTTCAAGATAAGTCCTATTTACAGAATATTCAGGAGACATAGTTGGAGTTTTTTTGAGTTTTTCAAAATCCTCATAAGCTCGTGTTTTTATTTCATCGGGCATACCTGATTTTTCAATCATTTCTTTAATGCTGGCAAGCTCTGGGACTACTTCTTCATCATCTCCAAGCTCATTTTGCAACACACGTATTTGCTCTTGAATGTAAAATTTCTTTTGAGTCTTTTGTATCGTATCGTGAATTTTTATGTCTATTTCGTCCTCTAACTCTAATAATTCAAGTTCTGCGCTCAAAATAGAGGCAAGCTTGAAATATTGCTTTTTGAGGAATCTCTCTTCCAATATTTCCTGTTTTACAGATATTTTAGATTTAATATTTGCTGCCGCATAATATAGCTTTCTGATAGGATCATCTATGTTTTCAAAAGCTGTGATTATTTCAGGAGGCATGTTTCTGTTATTCTTTACATACTCTTCAAAAAGCTCGGAACTGTGCCTAATGAGCGCTTGGAGTTCTTTGTTTTTATCACTGTATTTTACGTCAACTCTTTTGATTTTTGCTTCGAGATATTCTTCATTTTTATAACGTTTTTCAATTTTACCTTGGAAGACACCTTCCACAAGCACTTTTAGTAAGTTATTTGGCAACCTGAGCACTTGAAGTATCTTGCAAGTTGTACCGTAATGGTAAATATCGTCAAAGCCTGCATCTTCTACTTGTGCATCCATTTGCGAAGCAACAAAAATAAATTTATCTCTTTCGACCGCTTCCGCAACAGCCTTAAGCGAAGAATTTCTACCTATTAAAACGGGGAATATCATGTTTGGAAAAATGATAAGATCCCTCAAAGGCAGCACCGTAAGCTTCTCCGGTATACTTGTGTTATCTTTGTCCGTTATTTCTAAATTGTTCAATAAATCTTCTTTTTCTGACATTTTGCACCTTTCGCTATTTGCTGTCTTTTATTTGTGATTCTCTAAAGTAAAAACTTAGTTCCTAATATTTATCTGTTTAGTAATCTATACGTTTTAAAGCGTATTCGAAACCGCCATTCGCTTTTGTTAATTTATATGCTATAAAAGTAATAATTCTATTTGCCGGTAATTCTATCTCGCGCACCGCAGAAATAGCATCACCTGATGAGTTATATAATTCAAATTTGTAGTTTTTCGCTTCAATTTCTAAAAACTCAGAGCTTTGCGTCATATTTATTTGTTCTATCAATGCTGTTTCAGAGTCAAATAAGTCTACATTTGATATATCTGTCATGTTGATAAGTCGTATTTTAGAATTTCCCTGCTGTGGAGCATCCGTATTATCTTCAAATTCTGCATGTGTAATCCCAGTACCCGATTCATAAGCAATAACTGTTTTCTTTTGTTTATCGCCCAAATCAACCTGAAAATCGAATAAAGTAGTTAGTGTATTTATCTCTTTTACCGAGACAGAATTAGAGTTTTTATTAGCTACAATATAATCAGAATTATCGGTATAGCCCAAGCTAGCTCCTTTTGTGCCATTCACATATACGTCTATGCCGTCGTTATCTGATAACAGATTAACAAATAGCAGCTTAGGAAGAGGTTGCTTCATCTCGATATATTCTCCCGGCAAACCATTAGATACAAATGCTTTTGCATGAACTATATCTTCCGAGCTAAATATGTCCCCAAATAAAGTCAGATAGTAAGTATTGCCACCTTTCAGAAATATAGTTTCATATTCTGATACAAGGCTGCCATCTTCTGTTTTTGTTACTACAAAATCGTAATTCCCTTCGTCGAGAGGATATGACACATATCGATTTATATTTATTTCGGGCACTTCTGTGATGTAGTTTGCTCTATATGCAGAATCTATATAGTTCGCATAAGGCACCGAATCCAACAGTATTTCACCGGAAGTACTTCCCAATCTAAAGTCAAGTAACGATGAGCCATAAAATAAATTTAGAAATCTGATATCCGCTTTATTAGGAGCAGTATTCTCTATATCTTTTAATAGAAGAATATTCGTATTTAATACTGAATCATTTTCAGCTTCAAAAAGCTTATATGTTACACATGTATAGTTTGCCGGTTCTTGTAAATTGAAATTGGCTTGGGCATAAGCATAATTTGTGGCGGGATCCACAAATTGATAATACAAAGTAATTGGTTCTTGCAGTTCGTATGCGCTCAACTCAGAATAATTTACATTAGGATGAATTAAACTCCCATTAACTGACACATCCGTAGTTTGGTGGTCAGGGTTTGCCGCAAGCACTCTTACGTGCCCCATCTTATCTAAAGGCGTAGGCGGTAAATCTGCAGAGTCCGGCGAACAAGACATAATGGAAAGCATCGCCACCATTAATGTCAAAGCTACTTTATAATATCTTTTCATATCTAATATCCTGTATTTAATCTTTAATCAGCAGTCTAAGATAGACGAAAAAAGCTTAGTAGTGTATATTCTAACTAAATATTTCTAAAATTGTATTCAATCTAAACACGAAAATACTTATTTCATCAAACATCTACACTTTCTGCTTATATCTTGCTCATTATATGCAAAATAACTTATTTCAACCTAAATATTAAATATTATTTGACTTGCTACTGCTAAAAAATAATTATTGCTTATCTGTATTATACTCTAAAGTCTCTTATTGGTTACAGTCTGTTGCCAAAAATACGTAAAAACACCCTCCAAATTAGTGAAACCGAAAACCACTGAGAGTATATACGTAGAAGATGGATATTTCACGACACTTGTCATATACTTGGTATTTGGCATAAATATTGTAAAGTTAATTTAACTTTTGCGAACTAATAATTAGGGAAGTCTTAGCTTTTGTTGTGAAATGTAACTTTTTAATGCTTTGTCGGTAATATATATAAAGGCACAATACTTCGGTTTATAGCAAACAAGTGCAATTCTTAAGCTTTGACAAATGGTGAAGTTATGGAAAAAATAGAAAAAATGGTAGCAAATTGTATGCAAGATCAGGATATAGATAAAGAATACATTATAAATATGTTATGGTCTATGATAAGTGCAGATGGCGAAGTCGATAGTTTAGAGCGAGAGTATTATGAAAAATTGTGCTGCTTCCTAAAGCAAAACAAAAGTAGATTTAATTAGTTCCTTACTCCCTTTATTAGTATATAATTTACGCAATTCCCTCTGCCCGGAGAATTGCGTTTTTTTATTTAAATTTTATCTTGCTAAAATCTTACAGAAATACTTGTCTTCACCTTTTTTCTGCCAATATTGTTTTCTGACTGTGCCCTTACCATGAATAGAAAAGTCAATGCCTTTGCTTTTTAGTACTTTAATGGCATTTCGTATATTATATCCTCTCAAGTCGGGTTTTTTGCCTAATGAATCTGCAAATTCCAAATCGTCAGCATATTTTTCAAATATCTTTATTTTAATATCAGTATCTCTTATAACTACAGAGTCCGCTGCCGGAGACTGCCAAGAAATAGTACCTTTATCAGGAGAGTCATCAAAGTCCAAATCAAGTTGGTCTAAAATCTCCTCGGCAGTTGCGATATCAAGTCCTATTAAATTAGGCACCTTGACACTGTCAGACTCTTCTATCTCGACATGCTTGTTAATGCCTTTGGCAGTAATCCATTTACTTGCTATATTTTTAAAGATTGGTGCAGCAGTGGAGCCACCATAGTAGCCGCGTTTGGGGCGGTCTACTATCACAAGCATAGCTATTTCCGGATTATCTGCAGGGAAAAAGCCTGAAAATGATGCAGTGTAATAACCACGTGTGTACCTGCCCTTGATAAGCTGCTGACTTGTTCCTGTTTTACCTGCCACTTCTATATTTTTTATTCTTGCAGCCGTGCCCGTCCCGCTATCTACAACCGCACAGAAAAGTTTAGCGACATCTTCAGCAGTGCGCGAAGAAATTACTCCTCTTACTTTCTGTGGCGAATTTTCCAATAAAACGTTACCGTTGCGATCTCGCACCTGCTTTATAAGATATGGTTTCATAAGCACACCGCCATTAGCTATGCAGGCATAAGCATTTATAAGCTGCAAAGGAGTAACTCCAAGCCCGTAGCCATGCCCCATAAAGCGCTTAGTAGCACCGGTGAACTGATCAGGTTTCCTTAGTCTGCCCGGCACTTCGCCCGGCAAATCAATATCAGTTTTGATACCAAAACCAAAATCTCTAACGTACTTATAGAACTTACCTTTGCTCATGTTGTCAGCAATGGTAGAGAAAATAATATTGCTTGAATATCTCACAGCATCTGCGAAACTGCAGGAATCTACAGCATGTTCGTCTTTGATTTTATAATCTTTCATTTGAAGTAAACCATGATGTCCGTCATACATATCTTCCGGATGAACCATGTTTTCATTCATTGCAGCAGCAGCTGTTATCATTTTGAAAGTAGAACCGGGCTCGTACATATCAGTTATAGCCCTTATCCTCATGGTCTGAGAAGTCTTTCCCGTTTTTGAATTAGGATTATATCCCGGATAAGAAGCCATTGCTAACACTTCAGAAGTCTTAACATCTAAGGCTATAACAGTGCCGGCGTCAGCATCTGTTCTTATTATTCCCTGCCTAAGTTCGTACTCTGCTATTTGTTGTAGATTCATATCTATAGTTAGCTGAAGAGAAGCTCCGTCACGTGCCGATTTCATAGGTAAGTCAGCATAATACGAAAGTTTACCACCTCTGCCACGAGACATAATCAGGAAGCCGTCCTGACCTCTAAGTATAGAGTCAAGCTTCATCTCCAAACCGGAGACACCATTATTATCGATATTAGTACAACCAATAATCTGAGCTGCATTATTATTATATAGATAGTTCCTTTGTGGCTCTTTTCTTAGGATAAGTCCCTTATCTTCAAACTTTTCCAGATTTCTTACTTTATATCTGTCTATTCCACGTTTTATCCATACAAATCTGCTCTTAGATTTATTTATCTTTTTTTGCAAATCTAATGTGTCCATGTCTAAAGCTTTAGACAGAACAGTTATCAGAGAATCCTTATGTTCCAAAAGGGCAGGATCCACTGCTATAGAGACTTCGTGGTCATTAGTCACAAGAAGATTATTATTTCGGTCAAAAATAAATCCCCTATCAGCCTTCAAATCTATCTTTGATTCGTGTTGCCGTTTAGCTTTGCTTTGGTAATAGTCTGCATTTATTATTTGAATATAGAACAGTCTAATAATAACTATTGCTATACAAATAAGTAGAAATGATGCAGCAAAAAAATATTTCCAGAGCTTGTTATGCCTAACAGGCTGCTGTTTTGTTTCTTTCTTAGGCATATTTATTAATCCCTTTCAATAATCTCAGGAGCAGATTCCGGTTCTGTCATGTTTAATTTCTTTTTAGCAAGGGGGATGATTCTGTCAGCAGAGCGAAGCTTGATTAATTCCGCACGGTTTCTGTCTCTGTCCATGCGCAATATTTCTTTTTCCTGCTTGAGTTTACGTATGTCATTAAGAAGTGTATTTACGCGAAAAACATTATCTACATAAAAAATAGTAATCAAAGCTGCAAGCAGAATGATGCCGAAGCTTTTCCATCTATTAGATACTATGTAGTTTCTGATTTCGCTGAGTTTAGGTAAATAATCAAATAGATTGATTCTATCAGCAAATCTTCTCACAAAATTGAACATTTCTTTTTCTCCCCCCTGAGAAAATCATTTGCTTACAATACAAAATCCAGAATAATATTTTGCATGTAAGACAATATGCAAAATAAGAAAAAATAAACCAAAGGGAATAAAAATTTGAAGTGTAGTAGAGAGGATGTAAACTAAAAGAGCATAGGATTTATAGCTATGCTCTTTTGTATTAGTTTTCTATTTTCTTATCTGCTGACAGCTATCTGTGCAGTTTTCCCATCAATTATCAAAGTATAAGCGCCTGATGCCAAGTTAGTCAGATCTAAAGTTTTACCTACTAAATTCACTTTGCCAGAAACATCATTTCCTTGCATATCTACTATTTTAAAAGATTTAATTTCTTCTTTAATATCTATAGTCAGATATTCTGAACTTGGATTAGGGTATACTTTTAAGGAGTTAGGTTCAAGTACTTGCCATTCCTGCACTGATGTGATATTATCATTGTAAAGAATTTTGCCGGAATAGGTACCAATAAATGCTTTATTTCCATCAATGAGAAAGCAAGTGATAATTTCATCGTTAAGACTTACTATTTCTTGCCACTCATTACTCTCATTCACTAGCATCTCGATTTTTGAAAAAGATAGAGTCCCAGAATAAGCATAAAGAGTAGAATCAAAGCATTTTACAATACAATTTAAAAAGTCATCATTTCCTTCTTTTATTATATCCCAACTTTTACCTTCGTTTTTAGAAGCACGGATTTCACCATTATACTTATATATTACAAGAGGAAAATTACTTTTACTTGCTAGCATTGATTGTAAATTGTTAGCGTTTATTTCTATCTTAGTTTCTTCTTTAGTATCACAATTGAAACTATAAAGATATTTCTCTTTTTTATTTAAATAATACAAGTTCCCATCTAAATAATGTAGTTTGCTACAATCGTCAAGCAAACTTAGGCTAAAACTTTTTAAAACTTTTGGATTATTAAGACTTGAATCAAACTCTAAAAGTTCTGTAGCATTGTTGTTTACATTAATTCCAAAAGAATATAATTTATTATTGTCATAGTCTGATACAATCGTCCGTAAAATATTTTGCTCATAAAAAGAAACTTCTGTCAATTTGTCTTGAATATGGTCGTATATTTCAAATTTAGTTGAGTAATTTATCAAGTCTAAGTTTGCTAATACTAGATTGTTTTCTATAATTGCAGTTGAAAAATATGTCTTGTTTTTTGAGCTCCCATTTTTTAATAATGGAAGTAATACCTTCTTTTGACTAGTGTCATACTTTAATAAAAATGGACCAAATCCACAAACATAATAGTTGCCTTGGTATTTAACAATATCTGCCATTTTATATCCATCTTTTTCGTAAAGTACTTCATTTGCAGGGCTTAAACATATAACTAACGAGAAAAAGATAAAATATGCCAATATATTTTTAAACATTACTTCCACCTTGAATTATATTAAACATTTATTACTATTCAAAATAATATCCCCTAGTAAGACTACTAAGGGATCATTGTTACATACAACAAGAACTAATTGCCGAACCATCCCGCTATTGTATCCACAGCACTATTACTGCATCTAATGATAAATGCCGAGTACAATTTATATCACTATATCAATCTGCAATATCAACTGTGCATTAATATTATATCTAAAAGAGCATAGGATTTATAGCTATGCTCCTTTGCATTTAATGATATATTTTCTATTTTATATTAATTGTCTATTGGATTATTGTTAATTATCCATAGGTTGATTTCTTCCTGGGTGTCTTCAGTCAATGATTCAAACAATCTAATCTCGTTCGAGGCCTCCACTCTATAGCTAATACACATGCTGGGCGAACCAAAAACAATGGACTCTATGAATGATATTATAGAGTCCAAATACATATATGATCATACATGCTTTACTGAGCTGTGCTTTTTTAATTATGTAATTGATTTATTTCGAGACTTATTCCAAAATAACGTCAAATAACTTCCATATACGTGAATAATCATGCTTGGTACCATCAGTATTTGGATAATATTGAAATTATTTGCACTAGTTAGAAAAAAAAGATACATAGAAACCAGAAGTAGTACTTCTGATATATATCTCATTATAGATATTATTATTTTGTCTTTATTGTTAAAATAAAACAATCTGTTCATTACTGCAATATCGCAAAACAACAACAATATAAGGGTTTCTGAGTTTGCATCTATTTCAAAAACATATATACAAAAAATTAAGCACAACCCTATCAAAGCTAAGATAACGAAAGCCAACGATATTAGAATAGTTGATTTTTTCATAATTTTCTACTTCTAATCACCACTGAAGAAACCACAAAAACTATTATATATTGCGATAGCAGTGATAACTCCTCCAGATGCGAGAACAGCACCAGCAGCTTTACCAACCACAAAGCCAGTAACGCCTGCTGGTATCGTACATGTACCAACTAAAGGAGCTGACAATACAACTCCACTAGTTGCACCTATAACTCCACCTACCACATATCCAATCCCATCTGCAGCAACAGCGGCTCCATCTTCAACTTTCTGTGATGCTCTCTTCACTTTGTCTGTCAAGCCACTTTTAAACGAAACTACATTATTATCAAATATGCTCCAATCATAATTAGACCAAAGTTGGTGTGAATGTTTTACTACAGCAAGTGCTCCAAGTGCGAATGTTTCGTCATCTGTCCAAGTTTGCGACAATATTAATGCTTCATGTTCAGCAATTATATTTCCAATATTATCCATAGAGGTTTGATCGTCTGTTGGATTTTGAACTGCATTTAATAAATCTGAAAGTAGATGTATAGTATAATTTTTATCTTTAGTCGAGGCTTGTTCTTCAAGTACCTTAACAGCAAGATCAAACTGATATAAATCATCGCTAAACCATTCTTTAAATTGCATCAAATCATACATTTTTTCTTGGATCTCAGGTGTTGAGGCTATTTCAGAACAACTCATGTCATAAGATTGATCCATTATCTCACAAAACTTTTTTTTAAAATCATCGCTCTTTAGATTAATATCTTTCCATTCGTTGTTGCTATAACTTTTTTCCAAATTATCAACATAATTATTTAACACGTCATTATGAAAAACACCTACCCATTCTAGTGGATTAACATTTTGAATATTATTGATCATTTGTTGTCTTGCAGCCACAGAATCACCTGCAACAGAATTTTCAGCGTCTTCCCCACAACTCATCAAGCCAATTAAAGAAAGCGATAATGCCATGATGGCAAGAATTATTTTTGTTTTCATTTTAATAACTGCAATTATATTCTACATTATGTAATTGAATTCCTATTGCTTCTTTTCAGAAAAAGCAATATATTACAGTGCATGATTTCGTGGTCGTCATAAAATTTCGAAATCACGTGCCTGAAGCCGATTACCTCGCAAGTATCGGCTTTTTTTTATTTGCCGACCTGAATTACTTTAAATATTATATCAAGAAAACACACCTCATTAAATTATTATTCCAAACATTTATTTCAAATATCCTTGTTTTGAGGACACACAAATATATAAATAAATTTCAAAAATAAAAAATAGAAATTGTTACTACAGAACTAATTAATAATACTATGTATTTACAATACTATATCTATAAGTTGCTTAATAATGCTTATAATGTCTTTTATTTACTACTATATGCAGTTATATTGATATGAATAGGGAATAGTATTGTCGTTAATAACTTGTAGGATGATATTTTCTAGATATATAGCAAGGTAAACCACTACTTAGATAGAATATGGAAGCCTTGCATCTAAAAATACAATAAGTTCACCTTCGTGAATTGCTAACGAGAAAGAATCAGAAAGGCTCACATTTCTTGCTCCCTCTCGCTTGCCTATAGCCAGCACCTCGGAGCTAAGTTCCCATTTCAGATTTGATGAAGTAAGTTTGCAGTAGCACTGAGGTATCAGAGATATAGTTTCCCCCACTTTTGAGACAATAGTAGAGTCGGAGTTGACCGAAAAGCCGTAACGCCCTTTATCAAATATACAAAGATCGAGTTTCTCGGAAAATCGAGTAAAGACGCTCCAATTATTCAGACTATGTTCTAATTCTCCTCCATGGAAGCCCGCCACAAGCACCTTGGTGTGTCCTTTATCTAAGCAAAATCTTAATGCTTTCTCGAAATCATTTGTATCCTGGTCAGCTATTTTTATTAAGCTAATATTTTTTGGTATATCTATTTTTGAATCCAAAGAGTCTAAATCACCAATAATATAGTTTATTTTCCTATGTTCTTTGAGCATTCTATTTGCTGCGCCATCAGCAGCAATAATAGGAATATCAGATACTTTATCAAAAAAGTTAGTCTCAGGATAGTCAGCATTTAATATAATGCATGCATCAAATCGGTTTGTAAAACTAATATTTATCATAGCCCTCTTCTGCCATTATTTAAAGACGAGTGTGCTTTGAAATAACAACACCCCATATCCTGAAATCAGTAAATTCTGTAATTGGAATATCCCTATAATAAGGATTAGAAGAGCGAAGATAAGCTTTGCAATTCTCTTCGATATACCTTTTAATGACAAGCGAACCATCAATAGCAGCTATAACGATATTTCCACTTTGGCATCTGCGTAGCGTGTCTACCACTACCAGGCAACCATCTTCAATATCCGGCTGCATAGAGTCGCCACTTACTTTGAAAATAAAATTATTCGCAGGCTGGTGAATAAATTCATCATTTAAATCCATGCTTTTTTTGAATAAGTCCTCGTTTAAAAACGGGAGATTTGCTCCCGCATTTGCGGGCTCTTCTATAATCGGGAGTGAAACGCTTTTACTGACGTCAGCTAAGTATGGTTGCACTACCGAAGCTTCAATAATATTTTGTAGAGTAAGTTTATCCATATACAAAGATACGAAATTTGAATGAATGTATTTATTTGGTATATTAAGCAATGCTAAGTATCCAGAATTGTTATACAATATTTATAAAATTTATTAGTATTACAGGTATACAAGATTCAGGCTTTTGAGTAAACTTAGCAAGTACACAATATTTATATTTATTAGAGGCAGATAATGACCGGAGTATATATCCATTTCCCGTTTTGTATCAAAAAATGCTTCTACTGTGACTTTTACTCCCTTGAGCAACTTGACCAAATTGATCTATTTGTCGAAAATCTTTGCAAAGAAATAGAGCTACATGCTACTATCTACCCTATCACATCCAAGATAGACACGATATTTTTAGGCGGTGGCACACCCTCACTTTTGAAACCTGAGCATCTCAATAAAATACTTAACACTCTTAACACGTACTTAACAATAGAAGAATTTAGCGAAATTACCCTTGAATGCAATCCTGGCACAATAGATATTCAGTACTTAGAAGAGTACAAGAAGATAGGTATTAATCGCTTAAGCTTTGGGGTACAGTCCTTTGTAGATAAAGAATTAGAATTTTTAGAACGAATACATACTTCAGATGAAGCACTCAGAGCAATTAAAACTGCTCAAGATATAGGATTTGACAATATTAGCTTAGATTTGATTTTTTCTTTACCCAATCAAACTATTTCTCAATGGAATAAAACATTATCAAAAGCGATTAAACTCAATCCTGACCATATTTCTGCTTACAGCTTGATATATGAACAAGGAACACCACTGCACAAACAGTGGCAACAGGGAAAGATAAAAAAACTTGATGAAGACAGTGACGCAGAGTTATATATATATACGATGAAAAAGCTTCGTAAGTACGGCTATGAGCAGTACGAAGTCTCTAACTACACTAGAAATAATAAGCCTTCACGTCATAATCTTAAGTATTGGTATGGTGATGATTACATTGCATTCGGTCCATCGGCACATGGCAAACGAGGTCGTCAAAGATACTGGAATTATAGCTCCTTAGCTAAGTATAATAAGCTTGTTCAGGAAGGGAAATTGCCAATAGAAGGAAATGAGGAACTTAGCAATATTGATATATTTTTTGAATCTTTATTCCTGCAACTTCGGGCTAAAGGCTTTAATATATTGGATTTTGAAGAAAAGTTCGGCATGGACTTAATGGCAGACCTTGCTTTTGTTTTTAGCGAATATGTACCTGAAAAATACTTTGAAGTAAAAGACGATTGGGTTTGTCTAACTGCAAAAGGCTACTGCTTTGCAGATGAAATAAGTACAGAAATCATGTCAAGATTAGAAGAGGAAATATAGATACAAATAGGTGTATATTTACACATCTAAAGGCACTAATATTCTCTCAGCTTGTTCTTTTATCTAAGATATTAATTATATTTTGTTAAGACATCTTGTTTTTTCTTAGTGTTAAGACATCTTAACACTAAAGGTTTGTAGAATACTTATATTTGAACTTTCTTATCAGCAGAAAATTGTTGTAACATAAATGTCAGTTGGGTTTTTGTGGAAACTTCTCTAATTATCCTGATTATGTTGGCAGTATTAGCCATCGTGGATTTGACGGTGGGTGTAGCCAACGATGCAGTAAACTTTATAAACTCAGCCATTGGCTCTAAAGCGGCAAAGTTCAAGACTATAATTGTAGTTGCGGCTTTAGGAGTTTTAATAGGTGTATTGCTGTCCGGTGGTATGATGGAAGTAGCAAGAAAGGGGATTTTTAATCCGAGCATGTTTAATATGCCGGAATTGCTGATTATCTTCATTTCTGTTATGTTCCAAGATGTACTTCTTCTCGATCTATTCAACACTTTTGGTTTACCAACCTCGACTACGGTCTCTATTGTATTTGGTTTGTTGGGCTCATCGATGGGTGTTGCACTAATAAAAATCATGCAAGAAGGTGGTAACTTTGCGATGATTGATCAGTATATTCATTCTGGAAAAGTGCTTACGATTATCTCCGCGATACTCCTTTCCATCGTAATGGCTTTTATACTTGGATCGATTATTCAGTATCTTACAAGGATGCTGTTTACCTTTAACTACAAACAAACTTTTAAAAAATACGGTCCGTACTGGTCTGCTCTTGCACTAACTGCTCTTACATTTTTCATCCTTCTTAAGGGTATAAAAGGTGCAGAATTTATGCAGGGTGATATCAAAACATGGATAAACTCAAACCTCGACTTGCTATTTTTATACAGCTTCGTTGGGTGGAGTATAATACTTCAGTTACTTTCATGGTTTACGAAAGTAAATATTTTAAGAGTTATAGTTTTGGTAGGTACGTTTGCGTTGGCTCTTGCCTTTGCCGCAAATGACCTTGTAAACTTTATTGGAGCTCCTTTGGCAGGCTTTAATGCATATCAGATAGCTCAGGCATCAGGCGTAGATCCTAATATTGCATCTATGGCCGGCATGACTGCAAAAGTAGCTGCCCCGATATGGATTTTACTTTTTGCCGGTAGTGTAATGGTTGTCTCTTTGGCTTTCAATAAAAAAGCAAGAACAGTAGCCATGACTACTATTAAGTTAGGTAGCCAAAACGAAAGATATGAAAGGTTTGAATCTAACGCAATAGCCAGAGCAGTAGTTAGGATTGCTGTTGTAGTGATTGATTTTATAGCAAGTATAACTCCTAAACCACTGAAAACTTTTGTGCAAAATCGTTTCGACTTAGCTAATTACAGACCGAAAGCTGATACAGATGGAGATTTGGAAGCATTTGACTTAATCCGTGCTGCTGTTATTACTATGGTTTCTGCAGCTCTTATCTCAGTAGCTACCTTATACAAACTTCCTCTTTCTACTACTTATGTTACTTTTATCGTAGCTATGGCTGCTGCCCTGCCTGATAAAGCATGGGGAAGAGAAAGTGCTGTTTATAGAGTTTCAGGTGTAATTAACGTAATTGGTGGATGGTTCTTTACTGCATTTTCTGCTACATTAGTAGCATTTACAATAGCAGTGACTATATATTACACAGGCCTTGTAGGTATCTTTGGATTTGCTGCTTTAGTTGCTTTTGCTCTTTATAGAACTCGTTTGACTCACAAACGTAAAGAAGCAGAAACTGAATCAAAAATCAAAAAAGCTATTGATAAAGATTCTGCGGATCAGCAAATTGAAGACATCTACGCTGATATTAGTAACACAATGTTTGGCATTGCTGATACTTATAAATTAAGTTTGGTTGCTACATTTACTTATGATTTGAAAGCTCTTAAAGCTGCCAAAAAAGACTCTATTGGACTGGTAAAAGATGCAAATGCGTTGCTTGCTGACATACTTAGAACTGTGAAGCATATATCTGATATTGAGCTGGATAACGGTTACGATTATGCAAACTCACTTTCTGCATTTAATAGTGTAACAAGTAAACTTAGACGATTGACAGTTCAAAACTTTAACTATTTTGACAATAATCATGCTCGTTTAGAAGATGTACATATCTCTGAACTTAAGAAAACTCATGATAGATTCCAGTCTTTTGTTACTTTGTGTGTGAAGTTTATTCGCAACACAGATAACGTCGGCTATAATGATATTGTCAAAGAAGCTGAAGATTATATCAAGATTTTGAATGAATTTAGTAAAAATCAACTTAGACGTGTCAAAACTAATAGCTCCAACATGAGGAGAAGTATTTTGTTTATGAACTTGCTATCTGACACAGAAGATTTGGTTAATTATCTGGTACGAGTTACTTCCGTTTCTAATAAATTAGTATCTAAATTAGAAAAGAGAAGCAACAAGTAAACTAAATCAGAACTTACTGCTTAAATATTCAACTGCTATTCGATGCATTCTCGGGTAGCAGTTTTTTATATTATATTATATCATATTTTAAATCTAAGCCAAAAAGTAAACTTAGAATTTTTCATTAGCATAATCACAGATTTGCCATTAGATGTGATTATAGTGCTGTAAATGACCTTAGAATCAAGAAGCATACTTACTTCATCGTAAGAAAATATTACGTAACTGCTTATTGAGCAAGGAATTTCAATCTCTTGCTATTCAATAACTTTTGAGCTTTTCTTCTTTTCAAATGACATTTTTGGTTTAAAAGATAAAAAGTTCAGAATCGCCCTTAGTCATATTTTTTTAGATTTTGACATTAAAAACAAAAAAAACTGACTAAAACTAAATAGCCAGCTTTTTGTTGAAATTAGTTTTGCTTTATATTAAAGCAAGACATTAAAGAAGTATTCTGCAAAAGCAAATATTGACATATTGTACTCATAAAAGCCCAATGGAAAGCCTACCAGAATTACAAGCAAGATTAAACCTGCGGTGTATACTTTCAAGCCTACTTTATCAAATATAACAGAAGATGCCCTTAACACTCTACCTATGAACCATAACATCATCAAAGCAAATATTAGTAGCAAGGCTATTATCAGATCCGGCGAAACTACTAAAATACGTATCAATATCGCAGATATAGGTAATAGTACTAATAACGGCACTCCTGACCAAATAGCTATTGTAAAAGCGTCAGAGAAGAAAATCCTGGCTCTCATAAAAAAAGCAAAAACTCTTATTATAGCAGAGATGATAAACAATTTGATAAATGCTATAACAGAAATAAATAGCATCAATGGAATTGGTGTCCATGATAATCTATAGAATATTTCTTTCAGAGATTCAGAAGGAATAAGGAACATGAGTACGTACTGTGCAAGTTCGTTCGTCCTATAGAAATATAATATAGACGCAAAATATATACCTATGGTAATAGAGATGATTACGCTTAAGAGTATAGTCTGAATAGAAGACATTATCCTCTGGTCACGCAAATCTGCATAGAAATTATAAGGTCGCAATAGCGAACGGAACAAATATTCCCTAAACCTACGGAATCTATTAATCAGTACAATCAAAAGCACTCCTAGGATCAATCCAATTATCAGGAAAGATACAGGAGTTTGAGGTGAAAAACTTCCTTCGGCAAGCAAAGGTTCCTTCTCTTTGTTATAAAGTGACTGCACTAACTCATAACTCAGTCTGGTTTGTCTATCGTTATCTACAAGTCCTAAAGTACCTAAGTATTGATTATCATTATCAGCAATAAGCAAAGGATTTTGAAGAGCATAGTCGTTATAAGCATTTATGATAGTACCTGAAAGCTTATGATTTTTATTCAGATAAAACATATTTCTGATATAGTGTGCCTGATATTCGATTGATAATTGGTCGGAGTATCCATTATGATTTTTGGGTTGGATATAAGTTCCAAATGTCAAGAATGCAGGTTTAGATTCTAAGTAATTAATCATTTCAGTCAAATATTTATCTGATTCCTGTACGCTTATATTTTGCTTTGAATCTTTAAAGCCTATAAAGTCTACATTTGCAGTATTTAAAGTATCTGCACCTAACATAACTATTTTATAAAGCAATTTATCAGAGCTAGTACGGAATATTTTGCTGACTTTTGTTTCGTATTCTTTTGATTCTTTTACGCCTTCTCTAATTCCATCAGAGAGTCCCCATGCAATTACTGAAGGGTTTTGGTCGTAAATGTTTACATATTGCTTAGCTTTATTTTCCATATCTACACGTATCTCAGTAGCCCCTACAAGAGATGACGGCACATCGTACATTGGCAAATCAACAAGAGCCATAAGGCCATATTTATTACACAAACTAAGCATATATGGATGCGGCGGGCAAAATTTGAAAAGAATTGTATTTGCACCAAGCGTTTTGATATTTTTAATATCTGCTTCCATCTGATTAGGAGAAACCGTAGACGCTGATTTAGCAATATCTTCGATGTAGTTTACACCTTTGATAGAGATAGGTGCACCATTAAGCAAAAGCTTATTTTTGCCGCCACTGATACTTCTAAATCCTAAATCCACAGCATAGCTATCAATTACACCACCGTTTTTAGTAAGCACCGCTACCAATGAGTATAAATATGGATTTTCAGGTGACCATAAAACAGGTGAGCTGTAAGAGAATTTGAATTTACTTTCTACTGTACGTTCACGCTCTATTTCAAACTGCTGTTTAGCAGTAGTCAGCACCGTATCGCCTTTGGCTATATCTACAAGCGCAAGGTGCACAGATACCTTGGTTTTAGTAGCTTCCGCTACAGGAGCAGAAGAAGAATCTACAAAGCGTCTGTCATTTAAAATATTTTCAAATTTAGAAGCAGAGATATTTACATTTGCATTTATTATTGCTTCGTTTTTTGCATATTTAATTTTATAATGTACGTTATCTGTCCATATTTTGGGAGTACCTATTAAGAGTAACTCTCTAAGCATACCTGTATAGACTTTTTTTGCGTCTAAGAACTGCTCTTTTACTTGCTTCGCAGCATATTCCGCAGGGGATATTTTTAACTTAATATTATTAGTAGTTTTACCAAGCATTCGATCGGGAATTCTAACTTTAAAAGGTGACATAGTCCCAATATATCTGCCGACAAACTGGTCATTAAAATAAACTTCCACCTGATGGTCGATTCCGGTAAAAAACAAATGCCAAGATCGATTTTGTAGCAAGTCAGTGTCAATTTTGACAGGTCGCTCGTAAATTATAGTACCATCATAATCTACTGAAGCAGGCAAGTCCTTATTCTCCCATGTCTCTCCGTCAAAGCTCTGTTTCCACGCTCCTGCAAGCGAGACTACGTATCTTGTATCCGATTGCACAATTCCTACAGTTTGCTCTTTGCTGAGTGGTGTGTAACCGGTAGCGTTAAGCAAATTAACCGATAGTATCATCAATAAAAATAAAATCAATTTTCTCATTTATTT
Organism: Kapaibacterium sp. (SeqCode); assembly: GCA_963678775.2. Classification (GTDB taxonomy): domain Bacteria; phylum Bacteroidota; class Ignavibacteria; order Kapaibacteriales; family UBA2268; genus JBFHIJ01. The sequence goes on along the minus strand of CAXXGR010000002.1, from coordinate 839,853 downwards.
GAACCCCTGTTGTTATATTACTTGCTTAAATCTATAGGAATTGCGTTTGCTAAAGAGTCTAATACCGCAAATGTTGCATTCGTTACATCATATAGTTCAGTGAAACTTATTGGCATCTCTTTTCCTTTTCTTATAGAGTCTGTTGTTTCCTTCACTTCTATGTCGATACCTTTGCTTCCGTCATATTTTTTAGTTTTTACTTTTCCAGATTGAAATAAATCTACCGTAGTAAAGTTATGCATAAAAGCAGTTTGCCTTTGTGAGTATACTTCACAGTATTCTTTAGGAACTGATTTATCTCCGTTAGAGAAGTAGTTCACTGTACCAATAGAGCCACCTGAAAATTTAATATTAATAGATACATTATCTGCATTTGTCACATCTTCGCCTTTTGAAGAAATGCACTCTGCGTATATTCTTTGAGGGCGTTCGCCGCATAGATACATCAGAGTATCTATAAAGTGGCAAACTTCTCCTATAATTCTGCCTCTGTTGGCGGAGTCATGCACCCAGTGAGTTTTAGGAATATTCCCTGCATTGACTCTGTAAATCATAGATAGAGGTTCGGTTCTGCCATCAAAAAATTTAGAAATATCTCTGAACGGCTTAGAAAATCGTCGGTTAAAACCAACCATTACGCTGCCGTTGTGACTATCATATAAACTTTTTATCTCTTCTAATTGCTCTTTGGTAACGCAAAGTGGTTTCTCTATAAAAATAGGTTTCGAAGCTTTGATTGCCTCTATCACATACTGAGCATGACTGTCATGCCTGCTGGCACAAAATATAAGGTTATTATCTTTTGATTTTATTATCTCTAATGAATCTGTAGAAGCCAATTTGAATCCATGTAGTTTAGCAGCTGTAGAAGCATTAACTGATGTAGCCGTAGTTACTGCAGCCATTTCTACTTTTTCGCTTTTAAGGGCAGGAATTAAATTGTTAGAAGCAAAAGAGCCTGCTCCCAGCATTGCGACTTTAATCGTATCACTTGGGCTGTTTGAGTTAGTATTAACAATAGTCCGATTTAAAATATTTTCTCTTTCGGGGTATTCCAATACTATACCGGTGAACTTTTCCGGTGTTTTTCCCATTATTATATCATAAGCTTTTGCCGATTCTGATACTTTAAAAACATGCGAAACCATTGATTTCACATCTATGCTTTTAGTATGTAGAAGATCCACAAAAGAAATCATGTTCCGGTTTTCCGTCCAGCGAACATATGCCGCAGGATAGTCATTACCTTTAATTTCATAGTCTGTATCATATCTGCCGGGCCCATAGCTACAAGCGATTTTCAAATCTATCTCTTTTACGTAAAATGGTCCGCGCGGGATATCCATTCCTACTGCTCCTACTACCACGACAGTGCCACGTTTGCGGCAGATGTCCAATGCCAGTTCCATAGGTTCGTTAGAGGAAGTGCTTGCTGTGAGGATTACTGCATCGCAACCTAAACCTCTGGCAAACGCTTTTACATTGGCGGCATTTTCTTTTGAGCTTTTGAAAGTAGCTTCACAGCCATACCTTTTAGCCACATCAAACAAATCTTCGTTAATATCCAAGCCAACTACTCTACAGCCTGCCGCTTTAAGTAGCTGTACGGTAATCTGACCTAACAGTCCGAGGCCTACCACTGCCACAGTTTCTCCAAGTCGTGGATCTGCCTGCCTGAAGCCTTGCATAGCAATAGCTCCAAGAGTAGTAAACGAAGCTTCTTGGAAGCTTACATCATCAGGCAAGTGAACAGCTAAGTTTTTCGGTATAGCTACCACTTCTGCATGATTTGCAAATCCGGCACCTCCGCAAGCCACTCTATCTCCGGGTTTAAACTCATCGCAATTAGATTCGAGCACGACACCTGCGGAACTATAGCCGAGTAGTTTATATGAATCTAAAGCATTAAGCACACGTTTTGCGGTTTTGGCTATACCTTCTTTTTTTACAAAGTCGATTACCATTTTCACATCTTCCGGTTGCTTTCGAGCCCTTTCGAGCAGAGAAGATTTTGCTTTTTCTACGGAAAACTTTTCCGTACCTGCGCTAATAAGAGAATAGAGATTTTGCACCAATATCCCATTATCGGGGCATTGAGGAGCGGGCAAATCTTCTACTAAAATATCGCCCGATTTCTGATGCTGAATAACTTGTAACATATATAAACTGTATCTGATACTGCATATTAATTCATTGTATCAAAAATACAAAAAAGCGACCACATTTGCAGAACTAATAGGAAAAATGTTTATATTTAACTGCTCTATTTTGTCAAATGTTACAAACCTATTTAACCTTTTGACCGGTTTACGTGTTATATATAAAAGAAGAAAATCAGGATAGAATCGAATGAAGAATTTACTTTTTGTTGCCGTTTTGGGGTTAGCGTGCATTTTTCAAGCCCAAGCGCAATTAAGAATAGAGAATATTTATTACGAACAAAAAGATGTGTTTGATTCCACTCAGTCTGATTGGTTTTTTGCAGCACCTCTTTTTAATGCTTTACATACTAACACTCGCAATTATATTGTGCGAGATGAATTGCTTTTTGGCACTGACAACTGGATTGATGAAGATTTACTTTTTGAAACGGAAAGGAACCTTAGGAATACAGGGCTGTTTACCAATGCCCGCATCGAGCTCGATTCTATAGGCGAAGACACTTATAACGCGTATATCATTACTCAGGACAGATGGTCCACCTACCCCTCTGCACTTTTTGGAAGTGGCGGTGGAGAAAATACTTATGGTGCAAGACTGGAAGAATTTAATCTGGCAGGTTTTGGCACTTATTTAGGTGCAGAGGCTCTGCACAGATCCGAGAATTCTATTGGATGGCAAGGCGTAGCAACTATTAGCCAACCACGGATTTTTCGCTCTGAACTGACTCTGACAGGAAGCGTACTCGCCCATGAAAAAAGAACAACTCAAACCTTATCTTTAGTCAAACCATATAGAACTACCTACACTGAATTTGCTTATGGGCTAAATGCTGAAAACACTTTTGGTAGCGACTATATGTATTTATCTCAGCAAAGTAATTATGCTCTGCTTGACTTTACTGAAAAAAAAGCCCAAGCGTGGTTCTCCAAAGCTTGGGAAAAGAAAGACCGCATATTTTTTACAGGGCTGATAGAATATCAAGATGTTAACAGAAGCGATGTATATAACGAAAGTTTGCAACGCTTTGAAAGTACAAGAAGAGCTTTTGACAATTCCGGTAAAATCCTGCTTGCGTTCTCTTCTATTGATCAGAACTTTTTTTCTACTACTAAGTTGAATTCATATTTTGTAGAAGATATGACAGTCGGTGGCTGGGGGACTGCTATCTTAGGCAAACTCTTTCCTGTAGGCAGCAAAGGTGAGAGTTATTATTACGTGGCAGGTAAAGGTGAAATGTCATACTATGATGGCTTGAATTATTTGTTTGGCTCTGTAGTTGGTGCCAGTGCTTTTGAAACCGGCCGAAGCGTAAATACTTATATGGAATTTCAGGGCAAAGCCTTCCACAGGTTCAACTCTGACTTACTCATCGCTGCAAATCTGAGACAGCAAACTGCATGGAACTGGTTTGCATTGCGTCAGTTGATAATAGATAACGACTATGGAATGCGTGGCTATCCGGTAAACTATTTAGCCGGAGATAATAGGGTAATTGGAAACCTGGAACTCAGATATTTCCCGGGTTGGGAGCTTTCGGTATTTAAACTTAGCGGTGTAGTATTTTATGACTTTGGAACAGTTTGGGATCAGCAAATACCTATTAGCAAAGCCCAAATACATAATTCCATGGGCTTAGGTCTACGCTTCCACTTCACAAAATCGCCAAATGCCAACCACGTTTTCAGAATAGATGTGGGCTACAACTTTGATGAAAACAAGATTGGCGGTATAGTATTTACAACTTCTCAACAGTTTTCAGCTTTTACAAATCACCTATTCAAACTGCCTAAACTATTTGGTTTAGACTTCGACTACGAATAGATTTTGGTTAAACGAGCCGGGAGTGGTCATTTGCTGTAGTTGTGGATTAGGGTACACATATATTTGATTACTGACTAAATGCTTATAAGCTAGACCAAAGTCACTGCATCTCGGCTACGCTCGATACCCGCGAGCAAAGCGAGTCGAAGTGCCTGTGCTGAGCCTGTCGAAGTGTGGGAGAAATATTACGCTTGGTCTCCGTACCAGTATAGTATGAATAATCCTATTAGTTTGATGGATGAGAATGGGAAGGAAGTAATTGTTAATATGCAAGGAGATATAGTAAGTAATGATGGTAAAGATAATAGAGTAACTCTTGATTTAGGTGGAAACAATTTGTACTTGCCAATTGGTGAATTAGGTGGGAAAATCGATATAAACATTATTTATCCGAACAAGATCACCGAAAACCTTGATGTAGCAAAAGAGTCAGATTTACTTGATTTTATCAACAATGTTTCAAATGGATCTGATTGGGATTTAAAAATGAATGAAAAAACATTTTTTGGACTTGGTAATAAGTATGGTTCTACCTTTCTTTTTGATGATAACGAAATGGAAGGACAAGATGTAGGGAATCATTTTTTTGGGGTGATGGGAATGGCGACTGGACTTTTTAGTTCACTTCAGCTTCTTCAAGGAGCTGGAATTTATCAAAGATGGAGTGGTACGAGTAAGAAAGAATGGCAAACTTTTAAACCTCAAAAATTTATGAGTGTGGATGCTAATGGTTACGTCTCTGAAAGGGAAATAGGTTGGTTTTCAGGATCTTATGGAGATGATCCTAGAGATCAAAAATGGATCATTAAAGGTATCGATTATTTTCTGAATCATTTCAAAGGATTCTAACTTATGAAGAAGAAAATTATTATAATAGTTGCACTTTTTGTATTAGCGTTTGTATCTTATGAAGTATATCAATTGATTGTACCATTTATGCCAAAACTTATTTTTGAGTATACGATAGAAGATGAGACAATCCAAATTTTAAAAGTTACTCCTGGAGCTTTGGGCGAAGATAAACTATTGATTATGGTTAATGATGAAAGAGTATCTATGATAGCAGATAGATTTAATAGTTTAAGAAAAATTACTATTAACGAGAACTATATTTCTATCGAAACATCCGATACGTCAATAAAATATAATTACCGAAGTTTAAATAATATACATATAGTTAATTAGGATTAAATTTTAAAGCTATTGAATACAGTGGACTCAAGCCCTAAAATGCTTGAGTATTTCTATAAGAAAAACCGAAAAATTTGATTATCTTCCATACGGTAAGCAAATACCTGTAGGTAACGCCGACCAACGCACCGCCTACCTCGACAAGGAACTAGATACCGAAAGCGACCTGGGCGACCACGGGGTGCGTAAAGTAGATTACGAGTTGGGTAGGTTTACTAATATCTCTAATCCTAAACATTACCCTAATGTTTTGATTTATTTCTTCATTGGCTAACCATAATAGAAGTATCAGGTAAATCAGGCTTATTGAGATAGAAACTAATTTTTGCCATTTGTAAAACCTTGCAAGATTGACTAACATATAACTAACAGAATTAACGTAATATTGTTAGTTTTAGTTGCATTTTATTTTACAATTAAAAGCTATAGAATGCCTTTAAATGGTGTATTTGTATATAGTTATGTAAAATTAAGTCTAAAAAGCCATAATCATATCTTTGTTAAGGATCAGACTACATCTTTTATTATTTCTGACTATCTCGCAGAAATCTGAAATAAATAAGCTAAAGTAATGCTTGTTTTTGTCGAAAATATAAACAAAGGGAATAAGGCAAAACAAGGAAGTTCTTTTTTGCCATATATTATCAAGACTGAGATGAAAATAGATGCCAAAAATATAATCACGAATAGTATAATATTACCGCTCCAAAGGAATGGAAAGTCGGATATTCGTGGTATGGACGTATCTTCAAAAAATAATACTCAGGCATCTAATAGTTCAGATAATATACTCTCCAATGAAAATCAGGCACGAGAGACTCAGCAATCTATTGCTCACAAGTCTCTCGGCTTTCAATCCGAATTGCCGCCATTGTCAGATTCTGCCGTTGCCAATAAGTTTGGTGCAGAATTCGACTATAAAAAACTCAAAAATCTTGAGACTGTAGTAAATAAAGTGATGGATAAAGCCCAAGAGCTTTTAGAAAAGAAAAGTAAACTTTGGTTTCCTGCCTCTTTGGAATCTAAATTCAATTTTGATTCCAAAAGACAAGTTATAGAATTCGAATCGCAAAAGATGATATTTTCTGCAAAGGGAGTTCTTGAAAGCCAAGAAGGCTCTGAAGTAAGTTTCCAGATTGGTTTTGCACTAAGTCGCGAATTCTATTCTGAAGTAGCTGCTATGGGTGGTTATCTTAATAATGGAGATAGCCTTGCTATTAGTTTCCGCGAAAAGAGCTCTCAACTGACGGATGTGATATTCTCTTTTGATATATCTAAAACTCAACCTGAAGAATCAGTTGGTAGTGGCTTTCTGATTATAAATAGATCTGAAGATATACAGCTTGGTCAAAACGTTAAAAATAGTAGCAACCAAAGGAATGGTTATGGATATTCACCGGCTAAGTCCAAGGCTTACTCAAAAGTAGAGAGAAAGGCAGAAGAGTTGCTTAATTCTATTCAATCTAAATTAGACTCTGACAAATCGCAAATAATCGATACAATCAAAGAATCTTTTGATAGCTACAGTCATATAGATAAAACTATTTAACTGTACCAAATCCTGCAATTCGTCTTTTGAGGTAGACATTATCCAAATCTTGAATGATTACCCCTTGACTTGTAGATGCATGGATTAATAGATTATCCCCTACGTAGATACCTACATGGTTAATCCTACCTCCGGATTTGAAGAACACCAAGTCACCCGGCACTAACGAAGATTTTGCAATTCTTTTGACAAAGTCCCACTGCTGAGCTGCAGTCCTTGGCAAACTAATACTGCAAGAACTAAATACACTTTGCACAAAACCGGAACAGTCTGCACCGGATTTGCTTTCTCCTCCATAGCGATATGGTGTGCCAAGCCAAGTTTTTGCATTTTTTACAACACAGTTGACATCTATAATGTCAGATGGCTTGACAGTCTTTTGATTATTTTTTTTACTATGTGATGTTTTTTTGACAGTATGCTTTACGCTATCCGAGGCAAAACGCACTGATGAAGTGCAACTGAATAGCAGAAAAGAAGCACACAAGGTTATGGTTATATATAAAGCTTTACTTAGCTTCATATATAACTATCTTTTGATTTTTAGTTTTATCATATTTCTTTCAGTGTGGCGTTTATGCAGTTTAGCACTCATATTAATAACTAAAAAACCTACCGCAGTAGCAAAAATAAATGCTGCTTTTAATAATACGGGATCCATGCTTGCCTCCTATCATAAAATATATGATATAGATTATGCAAGTAATGTGCCAAAATATGTAGGAATAATTGAAATTACAATTTATCTGGTATTGGCAGAGAAATTTTGACAAGTGTGCCTTTCCCTTCTTCAGTCTCAATTTCAATTTTTCCGGAGTTAAGTGCCAAAAGCTCTTTGCAAATAGCAAGCCCCAGCCCTGAGCCTTGCTCTCCCATTGTCCCTTTGGTAGCAACTCTTGTTTCAATATTAAACAGTTTTTCTAATAACTCATGTTTGATACCTGTCCCATAATCTTTGACTCTACTTACTATAAAGTTATTCTCAATAGAGCAGGAAAATTCAATTTTTCCTTCATCATAAGAATATTTTACTGCATTGGAGATTATATTTTTAAAAACTGTGTCAATCATTGCCTTATCAGCAAAGACGATTTGCTCTTTGCAGACTTTTACTATTTGGATTTGCTTCTTGTTAATAGCTTGTTTGTTTGATGATATATTTCTATCTATTATTTCCTGAAGCTCAAAATTCACAGGACTTGTCTTAACATATTCTGATTGGGTTCGCGACCATTCCATTAAGTTCGAGAGCATATTTCGAAGGTGATTTGAGGCATGATATAAAATTTCCGAGAATTTTTCTACTATTTCCTCAGATTTATTCTTTCCTAAATGTAGCGCTTCTGCTGACATTAAGATTGCCTGCACTTGGTTAGTCAACTGATGCGTAAAAATAGAAACAAAAGTATCTTTCTGTTTATTAAGGTTTTCTAGTCTGTTTTTGTTTTCTTTTAGATCTTTTACTATGGATTCGATTTCAATATTTTGGGATTCTAATTGATTGTTTTTTTCTTCTAGCATATCATATTGATTAGTGATTTCTTCTTTTTGTTCTGCCAGAACAGATATAATTTTTTTCCGATAAATTCCGATAGTAACAATAATGATGATGAGAATAAATAAGGAAATAACAATCACATAGAGCAATAGTTCTCTTGCATCCTGTTTGCTCATATGCTCATTTTGTAAATCAACTTGATTTAGAAGTTTCTGATACTTTAAGTTAAATTCAATAGACTTGATTTTTGCTGAGTTCGACTTAGCTTGTATTGAATCCTTCAAAGCAACATATTTTTGATAGTAAATAAAAGCTTCTTTATACTTTTCTTCTTCCTCAAAAAAATGATAAATTTCATCGTAAAGGCCAAATGGAACAAGTGGAATTTCTGAAAAGTTAGGGTCTTTCATTTTTAACTGGATTGTATCGGCATATCGTGCCTCTCGAGTTTTCTGTAACAAAACAAGTGCTTTGGTAATATCTATTCTAACTTTTGTAGACTTATTTACAGTTTGAAGGCTATCATATGACATGGATATATAATATAAAGCGGAATCTAACTGACCTTTTTGTTCGAAGGCGAAAGCAAAATGCAAAATACTTTCTGATTTGTTGATTTCTTCGCTGTTTTTTAATGGTAGTAAATCATAAAAGTAAGCTCTTGCACTATCCAATTCTTGTAAATGAGAATAACACAAAATTATATTATTAGTTAAAGTCCATATTGTAGACTTATCTAATTGCTGTGTATTAGTAACTTCTAAAGCCGATTTATAAAATGAAAGAGCATTTTGTATTTCTTGATTTTGTAGATATACATTAGCTATATTGTTTTTTATACTAAGCATTAGTTCTTGCGACTGACTAAAAGGTGCAAGTGAATCTGAAATAAGCAGATATTTCAGAGCCTGATCTAGGTCATGATTTCTGCCATACAAACTTCCCAGGAAGTTATAAAGACTGGTTTGTGTTTTATAATATTTGTTTTTTGGAAAATCATTTACTAATATCTTAGAGAGCACTAAAGCACTATCCAGTTGATTGCGTATACTAAACGAGATAGCGTATAATTTTCTAGATAGGTAAAATAAAGAATCTTCTTTGTGTATTTTAGATAGTTCGATACAATTTTCGAAAATTTCGGAAGCAATATAGGGTTCTGTATAAAGTAGGTTTTTACCGGATTGAATTTTTTCAACAATTTCCAGATAATATTTTCCCTCGAATGCAGTATTTTGATTTTCAGCAAATAAATGCAAACTTGATAAAATGATTATCAATAGAGTAATCATTGTCTTATGTTTTAACACTTTTATACCCTATGTAATATAATAGTTGAGTAAAATACAAAATAATACTAATATTGCATTAGTGGAAATGGGTATTAGTTTGCTAATAATGACAATAAAATGTCATAAATATATCTGATTTAATCAATATCTTAAGTAGGTAGAAATACTTTTATGAGTGTGCCTTTCCCTTCTTCAGTCTCAATTTCAATTTTTCCGGAGTTAAGTGCCAAAAGCTCTTTGCAAATAGCAAGCCCCAGCCCTGAGCCTTGCTCTCCCATTGTCCCTTTGGTAGCAACTCTTGTTTCAATATTAAACAGTTTTTCTAATAACTCATGTTTGATACCTGTCCCATAATCTTTGACTCTACTTACTATAAAGTTATTCTCAATAGAGCAGGAAAATTCAATTTTTCCTTCATCATAAGAATATTTTACTGCATTGGAGATTATATTTTTAAAAACTGTGTCAATCATTGCCTTATCAGCAAAGACGATTTGCTCTTTGCAGACTTTTACTATTTGGATTTGCTTCTTGTTAATAGCTTGTTTGTTTGATGATATATTTCTATCTATTATTTCCTGAAGCTCAAAATTCACAGGACTTGTCTTAACATATTCTGCTTGGGTTCGCGACCATTCCATTAAGTTCGAGAGCATGTTTCGAAGGTGATTTGAGGCATGATATAAAATTTCCGAGAATTTTTCTACTATTTCCTCAGATTTATTCTTTCCTAAATGTAGCGCTTCTGCTGACATTAAGATTGCCTGCACTTGGTTAGTCAACTGATGCGTAAAAATAGAAACAAAAGTATCTTTCTGTTTATTAAGGTTTTCTAGTCTGTTTTTGTTTTCTTTTAGATCTTGGATTATAGACTCAATTTCATAGTTTTGCGATTCTAGCAGTTTGTTTTTTTCTTCCAGTAGAGAATACTGATCTTTGATTTCTTCTTTTTGTTCTGCCAGAACAGATATAATTTTTTTCCTATAAAAAGCTATGTAAACCGTTATGGCAATCAAAATAACGAAGGAAACAAGAATGACATAAAACAAAATCTCTTTAGTTTCTTGCTGACTAATTTGCTCACTTTGTAATTTGACATGATTTTGCAGCTTTTGATATTTTAAGTTGAATTGTACACCTTTTATCTTAGCGGAATTAGATTTTGCCTTTAATGAGTCACTGATAGTCACATAGTTTTGATAATAATAAAATGCTTTCTTGTAATTATCTTTATCAATGTAATAACTGTAAATATCTTTGTAACAATCTAAATATTCTGAAGATATATAAGGAATATTATACATACTTAAATTTGCTTGTATCGAGTCAATATATTTGTTTTCTTTTTTAATATTCAATAAAGTCCTGAATTTACTTACTGCAATAGAGGCTTTTGTATGTTGATGTATATTTTGCAAACTATCTTGAGCCATATTAATAAAAAACAAGGCTGAATCTTGTTGCGACGTATTGTTAAATAAAAAAGAGTAATTTAATATGCTCTCTGATTTATTAATCCCTGGATTCTGAGGGTATTTAAGCAATTCATAAAAATAGGTTCTGGCACTATCCAAGTTTTGGGTATGAATATAGCAGGATAATAGATTGTTTTTAAATCTCCAAATGTAATTATTATCCAGGTTGATAGAAAGAGCAATATCTAACACTGATTTATAATGCTCTATTGCATTGTCTATATCATCATTGTAAAAATAAATATTTGCTATATTATTGTTTATGCTCAGAATTTGTTTCTTAGATTTAGTAATAGCTGCAAGTGAGTCAGCTATTTGTAGGTATCCTATTGCTGTATTGAAATCATTATTTTTACCGTACAGCGTTCCTATATTGTTATACAACATAGCCTGTACCTCAATATATCTATCTTTAGGCAAATCACTGAGTAATTCATTGGAAAGTACAATTGCACTGTCTAATTTATTTCTTAGACCAAAAGAGGATACATATAATTCTCTGGCGACATAATATAAAGAGTCTTCATTACTACTCAATGATAGCTCTATACACTCTTCTAAAATCTTAGATGCAACTAAGGGATCCGTATAAATGATGTCTCTTGCAGATTGTAACTTAGTAACCAAAAAAGGATAGTCTTTTCCGGAGACTAATGAGTCTGTGCTACTTGCAAAGACTTCAATACTTAGTACATTACATAAGGCTATGATCAAAAATATGACCGATTTAAACATTGGTAATCCTGTATAACTTAAGTGTTTCTCAGCTTCTGAAATATTTAGTAAAGTTTTTGTTTTGTTTAGTATATATGCTAAAAAGTATAATAAAGTAGTTATTTTATAGTCGGTAGAAATACTTTTATAATTGTACCTTTCCCTTCTTCAGTTTCAATTTCAATTTTTCCTGAGTTAAGTGTCAAAAGCTCTTTGCAAATCGAAAGACCAAGACCTGTGCCGAGCTCTCCCTGAGTACCTTTTGTCAAAACTTGTGTGGTAATATTAAATAGTTTTGGCACTTTTTCTTTCGGAATGCCAACACCATGATCTTTAATAATCATAACAACATGAGTATCTATAATAGTGCAAGAAATATCTATAGAGTTTCCTTCGTTAGAGTATTTAATAGCATTAGACAGGACATTCTTTATTGTCGTATCTATCATTGCTTTATCTGCATATACTGTATGCTCTTTGCAGGACATCATTATACTAAGATTTTTATTTATAAGCTGTTGTTTATGATTTGATATATTTCTTTCTATTAACTCTTGAAGTTGGAAGTAATTAGGATTGAGCTTGATATATTCACCTTGAGTGCGAGACCACTCCATTAGATTTACCAACATATTCCGAAGGTGGTTGGCAGAGCTAAAAACTATTTCAGAAAATTTATCAGTAAATTCTTTTGGCTTATTTTTCCCATAATACAAAGCTTCAGCAGACATTAGTACTGCCTGAACTTGATTGGTAAGTTGATGAGTAAAAACAGACGTGAATGTATTTTTTTGCCTGAGTAGGTTTTCAAGTCTATCTTTGTTCTCTTTTAAATCTTCCAGCATAACTTCGATTTCATTATTCTGGCGATTTATTTGACTATTATTATCTTGTAACTGATTGTTTTTTTCTTCTATCTCTTTGTTTTGACGCTCTAGTTTCTTAATCATCTTTCTATGAGTAAATAGAAAAATAGCAAGTACAAGACATATTAATAGGACAAGAACAAGAACAATCCAAAAGTAGTATTCTTTAATGTTTTGTTCCTTCAGGGCTATATCTTTTACTTCTAACTGGTCTTTGTAATATTTATTTTCCCACTCAGCTTTTAATGCTGCAATTTCACTTCTGGAATGTATAAAGCCTAAAGAGTCTTTTAGTGTATAATACATTTTTACTGCTTCTTTTGCTTTGTAATTCTGGTTTAAAAGCTCATATAAATTTACCATAGTTTTGGCTGCATACGCCTGAACTTCTAATAAACCTAATGTTTCAGCTGAGTCCAATATATTATTTAAATTTTCTTCAATTTCAGATGTATTTCCATCTTTCAAATTTAGTAAATTATACTTGTAGAGCTTAGCTACTAATCTATGTCTAATGTCCTTATGCCGATAAGATGACTCAATGGTTTTGGAGAAATAGTAATCAGCTGAGTCAATATTACCTATATTCTTCCATAGCAGTGCATAATTAAGATAGTCTATTGTCAAGTCGACGGAGGAATCATCTTTGAATAAACTAAAGTTATATAACATCAAGTTTTGGGCACTATCAATTTTACCACTCATAGAGTAAGCTTGTGCAAGATTACTAATACCTGTTTTAAGAAATTTAATATTATTTAAAGATTTTGCTCTATCCACAACATCTAAAAACTTTTGCTTGGCAAATTCTACATCAGATGTCCTTAAAAATACATTTCCTAAGTTATTATCCAGTGAAAGTAATGCGAGGGTGTCTTTAATTTGATCTTTGACAGCATCTGCTTTTGTAAAATAGCGTAGAGCTATATTGAATTTACCATATTTCCCAAAAGCAACGCCAAGTTGGTTATTTGCTCTAAAATAAAGATGGACATACTTATTAGAATCAATCTCTTTTATGACCTCAGTCAGAAGACGAGCTGCAGAATCTAATTCATTTGCCCGATGTAGGTAAGTCGCAAGAGCTATTTTGGAAGCAAATATTAAAGAATCATTTTGTGTCTGGTCGGCTAATTCCAAAGCAGTAGATGCATACTCTTTAGATATTTCCGCATCACTAAACATATTGATTTCTGATAATTTAAGGTAATATGTTACTTTTTCAGAAGTATTAGAATCTTTAATTATATTAAGTATAGAATCAGTCTCCCCAGCTAGGGCTAACGTAGGAATCATTAATAATATTAGGAGTATTCTTATCACAATACAAAACTACTATAAATTTGTTTGACTGATGTTTTACCGAAGGTTCTGTCTTTATATTTTTCTTTGAGTTTTACACAAGCCCCAATAAGCTCTTCCGTAGAGATTCCGGCTTTGATAGAATTATACGCTTCGAGAAAAGCAGAAAGATGATCTGCTGCTCTTATCAATTTGCCATCTATAGGGTTATAGTCGTTTGTATTGTAATTATCATTTATGTCTTGCACTCTCAAATCTTTTTTTAATACACCATCAACAATAACCTTATTATCAAACTCATTATGGGTAAAATATTCTATTTCCTTTATCCAGTCTTTTTCTATAAGCGGATAAATTTCTTTTTGTGCCAGCTCTTTTTCTAGTTTAGAGATCAGGTCATCAAACTCAGTAGAAGAGCGTTTGACCGGAGAAATAATATCTCTGGTTACAGCTTCAGGCAAATCATGGAACAAGCCCCCGAAAAAGTCATTGTATAACCTTCTGTCGCAAGCATCGTTTTCTCTTGCAAAAAAGTAAGCAATGGACGCGACTAACAGAGAATGTCCCAATACAGCTGTGTTTGGAGTTCGAGGAATTTGTGCCCATCTATATTGAAAACGCATCTGTCCGGTCATATCCAAGAAGCCGTCTACAGGCTCGCGGTTTCTAATTTTTTTAATTCCAATCAAGTCTCTATATGTGTCCACTCTATTAGATAAATCAGTTTCTAATAGTGATTTTTGATATTGGAAAGGATTGGACTGCTTGATGATTTGAAATTCCCAGTAAGTAGCATAAATATGAGAAGCTTCGAGTATCCTCTGATACAATTTGTCGCCCCAAGAATCATCAAAAAGAAAATCATGTATTTCACTCATTATCTCTTCGGATTCTATCTTTGCGTCAAGCTCATTAAATACAAATTCGTTAAGCTTAGCAAATACTTTTTTGTCTTTTTTTATTTCGGCATATATAGGCGATTTAATATCAGAAATAATAATACGTCGGAGCAGCTCATATATACCACCTTTGATTAGATTGTGCCACTCTACATCCTTGCCGTCAGCTTCTTCATATTTGGCTAGGCAGTAAGCTGTTATCATTTTGTGAGCGTGCTTATCCATCTCTATAAGCTCTACAGGGCGAAGCCTGTCATTCCATCTTTGCATGTGAAATGCTCGGAATATTTCATTTACTAGTGATTGAGTTACTATCATAAAGGTCTTTTCAAAAGTTAATGTAGAATAATGCAATATATAAATTATCAAGGAAAGTAAGAGTCTGCTAAATCTAATATCTAAGGAATAAAAATATTCTCTATGTGCTTTTTTTTGATTTACTTATATTTGTAGTCTGTATTTTGATAATTAAATTATGCCAAATCAAATGATTGTAGATTTTGTTAAATATCCGTATCCTAAAATGAGACATCACGTCTCAGCAAATAGCTACTTCAGAATTGCTGAATTAAATGAACTCCCCGAAAACTATCCCAATATATATACCTATATTGATTGGAATGATAAATTTATTAACGGTAAAGCTCCTGACATGTTGGATATCGGATGTGGGAAAGGTACTTTTTTATTAGATATGGCTGAAAAGTGTCCTGATAAGAATATCCTGGGTGTAGAAATTCGCCAGCCTGCTGTAAAATGGATTAATCAAGTAATCCGCGGAGAGCAAATCAGTAATGCATCTGTTATTTGGTATAACGTTCTAAATGGAATGCAATTTATTGAGCCTGAGTCTATAGAGAATATGTTTTATCTTTTTCCTGACCCATGGCCTAAACATAAACAACATAAACGCAGAGCCTTTTCGCCTCTTATGTTAGATATTCTATATAGAATGCTCAAACCCGAGGGGACGCTCCATCTTGCAACAGATGTGGACTATGTAGATGAGAATCATCGAAAAGTTATTGATGCTCACGGCAAATTTGAATACGAGATTCTTGAAAATAAAGATAAATGGCAACTACCTACGACGAATAAAGAAAATTTCTGTATCAGAAAGGATATTCCGGTCTATAGGCTGTTGTGCAAAAAAAAGTGATGCGAACAAATCACCACTCCGCAACAAAGACATAATAAACCCAACAAAGACTATAATAAACTGAAAGGGAGCATCATAAATGTTCCCTTTCGTATTGTTAATCAAGTTCAAAATAATTAGAACCCTATTAGGGCTCTATTCTCTGCCTAAAGCGGTATATTGCCATGCTTTTTAGGCGGATTTTTATCTACCTTGTTTTCTAACATTGCAAACGATTCGATAAGCCTCTGTCGTGAAGATTTAGGCTCTATCACATCATCTATATATCCATAAGAAGCAGCGATATACGGATTTGCAAATTTCTCGTTGTACATATCTATTAGTTCCTGCTCTTTAGCTTCAGGGTTGTCTGATGCATCAATTTCTTTTTTGAAGATAATCTCTACCGCACCCTTCGCGCCCATCACTGCAAGCTCAGCCATTGGCCATGCAAAATTAAAATCACCTCTGATATGCTTACTGCTCATAACGTCGTAGGCACCGCCGTATGCTTTCCGGGTAATAAGAGTGACTTTTGGAACAGTCGCTTCTGCATAAGCATAAAGCAACTTTGCACCATTGGTAATAATAGCATTCCACTCCTGATCCGAGCCCGGCATAAACCCCGGTACATCTACTAAGGTCAATATCGGAATATTAAAAGCATCACAAAAACGCACAAACCTGCCTGCCTTTTTTGATGAGTTAATGTCTAACACGCCGGACATTTCCATCGGCTGGTTAGCTACCACGCCTATAGATCTCCCGCCCATTCTCATAAAGCCTACTATGATATTTGCAGCATAGTCTTTATGCACTTCCAAGAATTCGGAATCATCAGTCAGGCTTAATATAATATCTTTCATGTCGTAAGGTAAATTCGGCGAAGAAGGAATAATTGAATTTAACTTTTCGTCTTCTCTTTCAATCGGGTCATCATTTGGAATAAAAGGCGGCTCTTCTGCATTATTTTGAGGAATAAATCGAAGCAGGCTACGTATAATCTCCATAGCTGTCATGTCGTTTTCTGCTATAAAGTGAGCAACACCACTTTTTTCAGCATGCACTTCCGCACCACCTAAAGCCTCTGCCGACAACTCTTCATGAGTTACAGTTTTTACAACTTTGGGACCTGTTACGAACATATAAGAGGTCTTTCTGACCATGATGATAAAGTCTGTTATAGCAGGCGAGTAAACTGCTCCACCGGCACATGGTCCCATTATTACAGAAATTTGAGGAACTACTCCTGAGGCAAGCGTATTTCTTAGGAATATATCAGCATAAGCACCAAGCGAGATTACGCCTTCCTGCACACGAGCTCCTCCTGAATCATTTAGTCCAATTACAGGAAAGCCACTTTTCATCGCCAAATCCATGATTTTGCATATCTTTTTGCCATGTTGTTCGGCAAGCGAGCCACCAAGTACAGTAAAGTCCTGTGAAAAGATGTATGATTTACTACCGCCTATTTCAGCATAACCGACAACAACTCCATCGCCCAGTGGAATGTTTTTATCTTGGCCAAAATCTATAGAATGATGATGAGCCAAAGCATCTATCTCACGGAAAGTACCGGGGTCTGTCAGCAGATCGATTCGTTCCCGTGCAGTTAGTTTTCCTTTTGCATGCTGTGAGTCTATCCGAGTCTGGCCTCCACCAATATTTGCCCTATCTTTATAATCATGCATCAGTTGTATTTTGTTTTCTATAATCTTATCCATCATTTATCTCTATTGGTTAATGTCAAATTCAATTAAAACTGCATTTTTTTCGATAGGTGTACCTTCTGATACCGCGATTCTTTTAACAGTACCGGTAATATTAGATTTGATAATATTTTCCATTTTCATTGCTTCAAGAGCGCAGAGCTTATCTCCTTTTTCTACGAAGTCTCCCGGCTGCACGTAATATTTTACTAATAATCCGGGCATAGGTGCTTTTAACACATTTATGCCATTTGCCCCGGCTCCACCTGAATTTTTAATATATTTTTCTAACAATTTCTGAGTTGAGTCTTTTACCTCAACTTCATAAACCATACCTTCATATATGATGTCGAGTTTTTTATTTGGATCTATGGCAAGCTCTACCTGTTTGAGTTGCTGATTCACAGCAAAAGAAAATAAATCATTACCGAACTTTTTAAGCAGCTCTATCTCAAATGTTTTGCCATTTATGCGAATGACTCTGTAATCATCAGCATCAAACTCAGCTTTGAACTCTTTATCGTTTATATGCAGTACTATATCATTCATGTTATATCCTTAATTTATAGTTTTCCTGATATTAGATATTATAATCATTTATACTTATAATTTTTATTTTCATACACATTCAAAACGCATAAACGTTCGGCAATATTTTAGTCACATTTAAAATATACAAATTCAATTTGCCATATGGCATGAGTATTCCCAAAAAAATAGATTTGACAAAGCATAGATTGGATTAAGCTTTCATTGTGTCATAAGGTTTAGTGTGGTTTAAGTCGGTAAAGAATTGCAAGATAAGGTAACTTTTTAGAGAATACAGCAATAGAAAAAGTCTTTTGGGGTGTGGATTTCAGAACTGTGTTATTTATAGGAATATCGGCAAAAAAACTTCATTTCTAGATAATTACTATAACAACCGTGTAAAAATATATATCAAAAGGACCAAGTCCGGATAAATTCCAAACTCAGTCCTAAAATTTTATGCTATCCACCTTAAATGGAGTACTTCAATTTTTACATTGCAGTAATTGTAAATGAATTTACAAATCGCACTACAGTTTATACATGATGCCTACGTTTAAACTAAGATTGCCTAAGTTGGAAGAAACTGTATATTTCAAATCACTTCTCATCGCAATTTTTCTGTTGATAGGATATAAAACACCACCAAAGAATGACAATGCCAAATCGGAGTGACTAGCGTCTGCTCCCAAGTATGGGTTATTGCTTGAACTAACACTATAATTCCCTATATGCATACCAAGTTCACCACCAACGATAGGTAATAATTTACCCCACTTGCCTACCTGATAAAAAGCACCTGCACTGATCGGAAATACTGAAGCAGTATATTCAAATCCATAAGATGTGCCATTTATTTCATACTCTTTAGCCATGTAGCTGTGATAGCCTAAAGCAGCATAAGCAGCAAACTTTGGATTAACGTAATATGTATATTGTAAATTTACACCAAGACCCATTCCAACTACATCTCCTAAGTTACCTGTAGGCAATGCAAATACTAACTGCCCACCGAAAGTTTGAGGGTTGCTCATTGTTTTTTGTGCTTTTAGTTCGGAAACTCCAAACATAATTACGATTGCCATAATTAGAGCGAAAATCTTTTTCATACAGAACTCCTTGATAAAAAACTATAAATATATATAAAATTTACTTCGTTTTATAAGTAGACAGTAGCGCATTTAAATGGTATTAATCAGTACTTGATTTTTACACATAGTCTATACGCAATATACAAAATTCTAAATATTTAGTAAGAAAAAAATATATGTTTATCGTATTAGTTGGTTAGCTTTAGTTGAATTACAAATATTTGTAATATCTCCTAAAACTTGACATTCCAAAGGGGTATGTAGCCTGACTGGCTGACTACTTTTTGGCCATCGGGGCTAAGCACCCAGTCGATAAAGTCTTTTAGCTCGCCCGAAGGATTCATAATACTGAATATTCGTAAATATCGATTTATTGGATATTTATCATTAACTACATTTTCAGTTGTTGCTTCTATGCCGTTAATGCTTAGTGCTCTAACGTCATCGTTTTGTATCGATAAGCCTCCATAACCAATTGCATATTGATTATCTCCTACTTTCTCTATCAGTTTTTCCATAGTAGGAGAGTTTCTAACGTTCGGGCAATATTCCAGACCACGCAGTACATGATTTTTGAAGTAGTAAAACGTACCCGAATTATTTGGTCTGCCTTGAAGAGCAATTTTATGATTATCTCCTCCAAGCTCAGACCAATTAGTTATTTCGCAACTGTAAATCTGCCTTAGTTGATCTTCAGATACATTAGTAACAGAATTATTTTTATTTACGTAGATACTAAGTGCATCTTTTGCAATAAGCACAGAAACACCTACTGTCCGGAACTTATCAGCTACTTGCTTAACTTCGTCTGGCTTTAGCTTCCGGGATGCCATGCAGAGTTGTGCTTCGCCTGAAAGGACAGCATCTATACCGGAGCCGGTGCCCCCACCTTCTACATATACCGCTACGTGAGGATTTTCTTTCATATAGTCTTTGGCAAGTTGCTGCATCAGGTACAGCATAGTATCTGAGCCTTTGATTTTAAATGCTGAGGTTTTAGGAGTAAACGTACCGCAGGCTGAGATTAGTATAATAGCAGCAAGAAACAATATTATTATAACTCTCATCAACGTTTTTCCGCATTAGTTTTAAGTCGCTCATATTGATATGGTACACCTTCATTCCATTTAGGTGTTTTTTCCGAATTGGCAATTTTTTCTAATATTCTATATATGGCTTCTATATGCAAAAAAGAAGCCTCATAATCTATCTTTTGGCTTAAATCGTCAAAAGGAGTATGGTATTTGTTTTGACCGTAATTATACAACTGTGCCACTGCCTCAACCTTACTGATTTTTCGATAATCTAACCCATCCATAGTAAGCATGGCAGGGATGCCGGCAGAAGCAAAAGCAACCTGATCAGACCTTGTGAAGTTATCATTAGTTTCAAATTCTTCAGGGGCAGCAGAAATTGTCAATCCCATTGATTTTAAAGCAGGCTCAGCAAATTCCTTTAAGTTAGAGAGCTCTTCTCCAACCAGTACAATACTGTTGAACTTATCAATAAATGCAAGTCCATCAATGTTAAGATTTGCAACTGTTTTATACAAAGGCCGCAAAGGATGGTCAATATAATATTTAGAACCTAACAAACCCTTTTCCTCGCCCGTAACGAGCATAAATATAATGGAACGCTTCGGGGCAGGATTAAGCTGTGAAAAAGCTCTGGCAAGCTCCACGAGAGCTGCACACCCTATTGCATTATCCATCACACCATTATATATAGAATCTCCTTTTACAGATTCTGCTATACCTAAATGGTCATAGTGCGCAGTAAGCAATACATATTCATCTCTTAACCTATAATCGCTTCCTCTAATCATTCCAACAATATTGCTGGAAACAAAATCGCGCTCTTTAAACAGACCATTAAAAGATATTTTACCTTTAAGCTCAAAGCTGTGCATCTTGTTTTGGAAGTGCATATTGTTGATATCATCTATGGTATAATTTGTACCTAAAAACATATTCATACCCCACTGCCCGGGCATCAATACGCTAAATTTACTGGTCACCGAGTAAGCAAGCTTTACATCCTCAAAGCCAAAACTTTTCTTCACTATATCGATATTTTGATACCTTTTGTCATCTGGTGCCGGGAGTAAAATTATACCGGCAGCCCCCCTTGCAAGAGCAAGTTTCTCCTTAGCATCAAAAAAGCTATAAATTGTATTTGTCTTTCCTGCAAACCAATTATCATCTTCTGAATAAGGTTCACCGGTAAGCATTACTACTATTTTACCTTTTACATCGAGATCTATGTAGTCATTATAGTCAAATTCAGGGGCAACAATGCCATAACCTGCAAATACCATAGAGGTAGGCAAGGGCAAATAAGTCTGCTCTCCAGAATTAAGCATAAAGTAGTCTTCTCCGTAACTAAGTTCGTTCTCCTCTCCGTCAAAGTAAAACTTAAGATCGGAGCCGGGTAAGGGCTTTGAAGCGTGCATTGGTATGTATTGGTAGTATGTATCGTTATACCCTATAGGGATAAGGTTTAGAGATGATAGCTCTTCGGCAAGGTACTTGGCAGATAAATTTGCACCGGTAGATCCGGTACCTCTACCTTCAAACAAGTCACTTCCTAAAAATTTGAGATGTCTTTTAAAAGATGATAAAGATATGGCAGGTTCATCTTTAGATATTGCATCAGAAAGAGTAATACACAAAACTAATATATAAAGGACAAACTTCATTTTTTAGCATCAAGCCCAGTCATTTGTAAGCTAATGTTCCAAAGTTTTTTAGCGATGTCCAAATCTTTAGAAAGCTTGGAAGATTTTGCAGGTATCTTCTTATCAAAGTATTCACCTGAAAATCTATGAGCATCATCACTTGTAGCCAAATATACAGAAGTCTCTGCTCCTTTTTCAGGAGAAATAAGAAACACGCGAAACAATTTTTGTAAAAGTGGGTGAAAATTATCAACAAGTCCGGTATTTACAACTCCCGGCATCAAAGCATTTGCAGTTGTTTTAGTATTTTCTAGCATCTTAGTAAGGTGGCGAGTAAAAAGTATATTAGCCAGTTTTGAGTTTGCGTATGCTTTATTGCCATTATATGACTTCTCACCATTTAGGTTGTCAAAATCCAAATTCCCATTAAGATGCAACCTTGAAGAGACATTTATAATTCTAGATTCTTCTGTATCCGTAATTAAATCCAAAAGTAGATTCGTAAGTAGGAAGTGCGATAGGTGATTTACGGCAAAAGTCAGCTCATAGCCGTCTTTACTTTTCTGATAAGATTTTTCCCAAACGCCGGCATTATTAATAAGGACGTCAAGTCTGTCATATTTTTCCTTGAATTTTTCTGCAAACTCCCGAACTTCTTCGAGAGAAGACAAATCCACCAAAAAATAGTCTACTTTACAATTTGGCATGGAATTTTTAAATTCAAAGACAGTACTTTCAGCCTTTGCCATACTTCGAGCAGTAAAAACTACATGATAACCAATAGCTAACAGCCGTCTCGCAGTAGCTTTTCCTATACCATTAGTAGCGCCTGTGATTAAACATATCTTTTTAATCATGATTGCATATCCTCCTTTAAAAGTTGACGAGGAGAGTAAAAGTGAATTGTTTTAATGCCACCAAAAAGTAGCAATATGATTTGTCACATATAGAGGAGTATGCAATTAGGCAGAAATAGAAAAAATCTTAGATGTTGAATTGAGAAGGATTAATCCTATACATATCAATTTTTCGGTCTGTTTATTGCAGATTTAAGAAAATTTTTGAAAGAAAGGGATTCAGGCATTTTTACTTCAGGAGCTTTTATTTTTGCAGGCAGGTTTTTAGAGTTTGTACTGTCAGGCACAGCATTATTGCCTTTTTCAGATAAATCACTAATTAGATTGATATTCTTTTCAGACACACCTATAAGCAAGGTTTTATCGCCTGCTTCTACAACAAATAAGCTACTTTTGGGTTGCAAAGGCAGTTTGGAAACTACTTTAAGATTCATCTTGTTTGAAGAGTTTTGAGCTTTAAGAGTATATTTTTTCAAAAAGAAAAACATAAGCCCAATTATACCTACTCCGGCGATGAGAGTAAGAAGTGATTGTAGCATCGTGCTATCCATAACTACGTCCTGTAGTGATTTATATAAATTTAAAAGAGAATTAGAAGCTTAATTAGGTAGCAAACTCATAACGTCATGAATTTCAGAATGTACCTCATTACTTTTATCAAGCACAACCAATGCGATTAGAAAGAAGAATCTAAATAATAAAGTATCTCTTATCTTCTTAAATTTCGCAACCTATCAGCAGGATCCACCAAAGTAGTAATCCTGATACCAAAGTGTTTATCAATAACAACTACTTCACCTTCAGCTACTTTTTTGCCATTGATAAGTACATCTACAGGCTCGGAAACAAGTTTATCAAACTCAATCACAGACCCTCTGCCTAATCTAAGGATATCCCTGATTAGCATATTAGTTCTACCCAGCTCTATAGAAACCGGAAGTTGTAAGTCATAAAGCAATTCGAGTTTTGGATCTAATGGCGAATAAATTGTGTCACTTTCGCCATAGTCCATATCGGCAAACTCAGCACTCTCTGCATCAATTCCCGACGAACTGTCACCCTCTAAGCCCTCTTCAATATCTTCTATGCCTCCGCTCGAAATAAGAGCATCTATCTCTTCCTGAGTCATTGTCATAATTTATTCTCCTTGTAAGATATATCTTGATCGACCAAATCGTCCTCAGTAAGTGGACGAGTAACCCTAACGGCTTTTTTCCCGTCGACACTTCCGGGGCGAGCCGCAAGTTTTCTTTTTTCGCTAATAATAAGCTCTATTTCTTGATTTATACGCTTATTCAATTTTACTACATCACCAATTTTTAAATCCATCAGTTCTTTAACAGTAACTGATGCTTTACCAAGTTCAGCTATAATCGGCAAATATGTTGTTGACATTTGCTGATTAAGTATATTCATGTTTTCTTTTTTTCTGGCAGAGGAAAGCATTACAGCAGATGAAGTTACCTGCTGCCTATTAAGTTTAGCAAGCACTTCCTCTAGAGCAAATGTAGGAAAACACAAATTCATTAGATAAGTGTTAGTTCCAATATTGACGTCAAAAGAAATAACTACTACAATTTCAGAAGATGGTGCAATCTGAACAAAATCAGCTTCCATTTCGAGGCGCTGGAATTTAAATTGCAAATCTGCAATAGCTTTCCATGCGTTTCTCAAATCTGACAGAGCATGCTCTACTATGCTTCTTATTACTGCCTGCTCAATAGGAGTAATAGTTCGAGCATTTGATTGCGTTTCGGCAGCACCACCCAGTAATCTTTCGACAATAGTCAATGCAAGCTGAGGGCTTACCTCCAAAATGCCACTACCATCTGTACCTTCTATGTCAAAAACATACAAACAGCTAGGATTAGATACAGATAATATAAACTCAGAGTAAAACAGCTGATCCACAGATGTTACTGTTATTGGAACAACCGTCTGCAACTTAGAGACCAAATAATAACCAAACACCTCTGCAAAGCTCTCATGAACTGTCTGCAAAGTTCTTACTTGATTTTTAGAAATACGGTTAGGGCGTCGGAAATCATAGTTGGAAATATCGCCTTTCGGCATATTCCCACCTAGTACTTCTTCGACGTCTACCCTCCCGCTGGTCATCTCCGAGAGTAAACTATCTATCTCATTTTGTGATAAAACATCAGTCATAGCTTTCCTTTAGTCTAAACATGCTATTGTATCAAAAACTCAACTAAAATTACATCTCTAAGGTAAATGTGATGTTTTTTATAAACTTTTTTGATTTCTTCTTTCAGTTTGGTTCTTAGAGTTTCTCTATCTTGTAACTCTTCCACAGTCATCGAACCTATCGTATTATTGATAACTCCTTTCACTCTAGCCATTACAGGATCCGGCCCTGCAGGAGCTGCAGCACCATGACCGCCTCCGTCAGAGTCCTCTTCACTGTGTCTTTCTCTATATTCTAAGCCTAAATTCAAAATAACAAAAGAAGTACTGTTTTTAGGGTTAGTAGTGATTCTACCGGTCTCTTTAAACTGTACATTTTCATCACCATTAAGCACATTCTCTTCTTCTAACTTGTCTAAATCTTCTTCGCTGTCAGCTTCGTGAGTGCCATCATGGCTATTATTTCCTTTATCGACATTTTCGGTATGTTCTTTACTTCCATTTTCCGAAGCCGGAGCTACCGGTTGAACTACAAAAAGTTTGATAGCAAAAATAATTAGTACGATGTTTACAACTAACCCACCTGCAATAATTCCAATCCAAACCGGTGTAGAAAATCCTCCACCACCACTTTTTTTAGGTTTTTTCGTGGGCATTTCCGGTTCTTGTACGCCTTGTTGTTCTTCAGCCATGATATATCTACTCTTTAATTAAACAAAATGCCACATAATATCGATAAAGTCAGCAACAAAAGCAAGAAATAAACAAAATACTTTTATCACTTCTTTGTACAACGAAAATAATGCCAAGATATGTTATCAAAGCTAAGCTTTATATAATTATCTACTTATCGCTTTTGGCAAAGCTCTATATGTGTTTAAAAGTGAGCAATGCGAGGCTAATAATATCCAATCACACAAGGAACGCCATATTATCAACATCTGATTTACTTTACTTTCGCAATAATATATCTATCAAAGGAGTAGTCTCTCCTGTACTTGATTGTCTTAAACCGATTCTTCTCAATAATAGTACCAATAAAATGTTGATTTAATATTATATTTATAATATAGCTAAGAACAAATCTCGAAGAGGTAATTTATGATCAACAACACGGCTTTCTTTGATGCGTACGAACTTTCCGTGATTTTTGGAGAAGCAAACGTTTTAGCAGATAATTCTATTAAATGCAATGCTGTTTCAACTGATTCGCGCACTATTGAGTCAGGTAATATATTTGTTGCACTAAAAGGTGAAAACTTTGACGGCCATAATAAAGTTACTGAAGCCTTGCGTGCAGGAGCTTCAGTTGCAGTTGTAGAAAAAGTTTGGTATGATAATAATATAGATAGTTTAGAGATAAAGAATAAATATATAATAGTCAATAATACTTTAGAAGCATTGGGTAAACTTGCAAGATTTCATAGAGATAGATTTACTATCCCTGTGATTGCAATTGCCGGGTCAAATGGCAAAACGACTACAAAAGAAATATCTGCTCATCTGCTATCTCAAAAGTATAAAACACTTAAAACTTATAAAAACTTTAACAATAGAGTTGGCGTGCCTCTTATGCTGCTTTCGCTTGAGGAGTCATTCGAAGCTGCTGTCTTAGAACTTGGCACTAATGAACCGGGCGAAATAGCATTACTTTCAAATATTTGTAATCCGACTCATGGACTCATTACTAATATAGGTAAAGAGCATTTGGAGTTTCTTATTAACCTTGATGGTGTAGAAATGGAAGAAACTTTCCTCTTTGGCTATCTTAGAAATAAAGCTGGTATCGCTCTTATTAACATGGATGATGAGCGACTCGCAAAATATGAACCAATTCTCGAAAATAAACTTTCTTTTGGCAAGAGTGATAGCAATGGTATGACAGCAGACTACACGCTTGATGCAGACCTCTTCCCAACTATTAATTTAGAATTTGAAGATAAAAAAGTAACAGCAAAAATGCAAGTACGTGGCATTGCACCGGCTTTAAATGCCATAGCCGCTTCATCTGCAGCTTTTATGCTCGATCTTAGTACAGACCAAATTAAATCAGGCATTGAGAGCTATAAGAACGAAGAAGATGCCGGTTACGGAAGAATGAAGGTAACGCAAATTGATTCTAAAATAATACTTAATGATACATATAATGCAAATCCTTCGTCGATGCAATTATCTTTGGAAACTTTACAGAAAATCAATACTGCCCTTAAAAAAGTAGCAGTCCTTGGAGACATGTTTGAATTAGGGGAGGAAGCTATAGAAGAGCACAAATTATGCTTGATGCAGGCATCTTCTGTTGCTGACGAAGTCTTGATTATGGGAGATAATATGAAACTTGCACTAAATGCAACGAACATAAGCAATGGTAAACATTTTGACTCTCACAAGGATTTGGCAAATTATCTTAAAGACCTCAAAGATATTTCGGCAACTCTTGTGAAAGGCTCGCGTGGAATGCAGATGGAGAAGGTGGTCAATTATCTGTTAGGATAAATAATTCCAAATATTTTATTAGAACAGATGGGAAAGTATTATAGTGACTGAATGGCAAGGGGGTGAAACCCCTTGTTCAATAAGCAATTACATCATTTTTTCTTTATAAACTTAAGCTACCTAAGATTCTTTCCTCTTTAGCGCCAGTCACAGATGTGACGTTCCCGGGTTTTTCTGTCGCAAAAAGAACAGCTAAGAATGCAAAGGCTATGGCTTCCTTCGCTGATGAATCTACTCCATACTTTTCTGCGGTATTAATAGAGCAATTTGGAAGAAGTTCCGAAAGTGTTTGCAGTAAAAACTTATTTTTTGAGCCACCACCAGAGCAGATAATCTCTGAAGTATCTTTGCCAAATAATTCAATATTTTTAGAGATGGATATAGCAGTAAATAAAGATATAGTATGGATAATATCTTCCTTAGGTTCATCTTTATATTGATACAAAAGAGTATCTAAATATTCTTCTGTAAAAAACTCCCTACCTGTAGATTTAGGAGGAGTGTCAAGTATAAAAGGTATACTCATTAGCTCATCTAACATTGGCTTTATAGGTTTGCCTGATTGTGCCACTGCTCCTTTGGCATCATAATTTTTACCAAATAGCCTTTTCATTGTTAAGTCTATCAGTACATTTCCAGGGCCAGTATCAAATGCTCTTATATTGTCTCTGTCACAGCAAGGTGGCAGAAGCGTAACATTGGACATCCCTCCGATGTTTAGCAAAGCTCTGTGATTATCGCCAGCAAGAAAGTAATAATCAAAGATTGGAACCAATGGCGCAGCCTGACCACCGGCAGCCATGTCCGCCGATCTGAAATCAGATACAACAGGAATTCCGGTTTTATATGCCAGTGCAGATGCATCAATAGCCTGATAAGTACTTCGTATATCTTTCCCGCAAAACTCCACAGCTATGGGCTGGTGCCACAGAGTCTGACCATGACAACCGATAAAATCTATGCTGTTTTTGTCAATATTGGACTTTTCCAATAAATGGGTAGTAGCTTCTGCATATAGCTCAGCTATAAAAGTATTTACAGAAGAAACATCCTGCATAGTTATTTCGCCCATCAGCATATACAGTATTTTTTTCTTTAGTGCATCCGGGAAAGGAAATTCTATAAAGTCCACTAACTCGTATGTAATTATTCCATTCTCTAAAGAAAAGTCTACCAAGGCAGTATCAACTCCATCCATAGAGGTGCCGGTCATAATACCAACAGTTCTATATTTATTCTTTATTTTTGGAGGAATAAACATAATTATAAGTCAGAACCATACATTTTAACATCACCAATTTCAGGGATAATCTGATGATAATACATTAGCTCGGTTACGTCTACCAGGGCTTGTGCTATATCTTCATTCCAGTTTCTCAAGATCCTGCCTTCTCTTACTATAGATGCATCGTCTGACTCATCATGGATAATAATATCAGTTTTAAAGAAGTCAACAGCTAACTTATTTACTATATTTTTTACATCAGCCGGCGCTTCTTCATTTCTACACACCCAGAAAGCTAAAGGCAACGGTGCATTATAATCAATATACCATTCCTCAGTAATGTCCAAAGTAGCTTCTAACTCTTTGATAGTATTCAGAGATAAAACAGCATCATGATTTTTGAGAGCATCTAATACATTTCCTTTATATTTCAACAACTGCGGGTGCATATCGTATCTCTCTGCCAAAATCAATTTGGCGATTTTAATCAGGAAATTATCAGGTGTAGTGCTACCCATAGTAGTAATATCTGCCAAATTTGGATTAAAATAGACAGAAGCTAACTTCGTATAAGCTTCCGCAGCTAAGCAAGGGCCTTCAATTATTCTATAATCTGCCTTGCCTATACCCATCACATATTCAGCAGGTGAAAGCAGAGCAAGGTCAAATCGGTGATTGTGAAAGAATTCTCCGATTTTGTCTTCAGGCACTACAAAAAAATCTAAATCATATTCTTCTTTTACCTTATCGCTATTAGCAAATAAATCCTTTAGATAAGGAGTATCAGGTATTGCAATTTTATTTTTCATTTTATACTTTTCTTTGTAACTAAACAATAAATCATGTGTATTTTAATATGCAAGGTTTTTATTATTTGAGATTATCTTTCCATATTCTTATGGATTCAAATATAACAATGCCGGCGGCAACGCCAACATTTAAAGAGTGCTTGACTCCATGCATAGGTATTTCGATTGCGTCATCGCATTCAGCCATAACTTCATCTGAAATGCCGGATAATTCGTTACCAAGCACAAGGCATAAAGGGTACTCTTCGGGTATGAGACTAGTATATTCTCTTTTCTCGTCAGTTAGCTCAACAGCAATAACTTTTACACCCTTAGCCTTTTGTTCTTTTATAGCTGATAAAATATCGCTTTCATATTGCCAAGGTACAGTATCCACTGCTCCCAGAGCAGTTTTTTCTATTTCTTTCCTTGGTGGGTGTGGAGTAAAACCGCACATTACTAATTCTGAAACTCTTGCAGAATCGCAAGTGCGAAAAATAGAGCCTACGTTATATAGACTACGGATGTTATCCAGCATAACTGAAACAGGAAAACGCTCAACTTCTTTAGATATTTCAGGAGTAAGTCGTTCTTCCAATATTTCTGAGTGAAGTAATTTTTTCATTTTAAGATTGAACTAAAAAGTATAACATGAATACTATATTTAACTTACCATTAAATCTATAGAAAAAGAAAATAAGCATGACTTAGAAAAGTCGCTTATAAAATAGCCTGACAAGCTAATATAAATACGTAAATTATAAAAATTATAAATAAATAATATCAGGTATCCCATGAAATTCGTCTTACTCACGATTATAGCCTTAGTCCTATTTTCCAGTAGCTCATTTGCACAGGAAAAACCACCTGCAGACAGTAAGGGGACAGAGTTTTGGTTCGCCTTCCCACCTAATTATCATAATAATTGGGGAAGTTCGGGATGGAAAGATGACAAGCTATATATTTTTATTGCTGCAGATCAGCAAACTTTAGGAGAGTTGCAGTATACAAATAGATTGGGCGCTAAATTTAAAATACCATTTGAGATTACCAATGTTAACGATATTAAAACTATTACTTTAGACTATAAAAACTTTGAATTATATGGTTGGAATCAAAGTGGTAATATATTAAGTGACGGCAATACAGATAATGATAACGAAAAAGTCTCACCATGTTCTTTTAGACTAATTGCAGATGATGAAGTGTCTGTCTATATACAAAATCAAGCCCAAACTACCAGTGATGCTACATTAGTTTATCCAATAGATGCTATCGGCAAAAACTATTTTGTCATGAGCTATAACGCGGGCATAAGAACCTCTATGTCACAAGTCACTCCGTCACAATTCGTAATAGTCGCGACCGAGGATAATACTTCTGTAGAGATAACTCCTCCTAAAGGGAATCCAACACAGGTAAATGGAGAGCAACCTTTTACTATTAATTTATCACAAGGTCAAAGTTATTTAGTCCAATCCAAACAAAGTCAAACTGTTGCTTATGATTTAACCGGAACTAATATAGTGGCGACTAAACCTGTTACAGTTATTGGAGGTCACCAAAGGGCACAAGTGCCTTTAGATGTTACTGTAAACAACCCCTCCAGAGATTATTTAATTCAGCAGCTAATACCGGTAGAATCTTGGCATAAATCTGCTTTTGTTGTTCCATTTGAGACAGTTTCATTTGGTGTAAAAAATAAAGATTTAGTTAGAGTGCTCTCTGCTTCTGACAACAATAAAATATCACTTAACGGACAAGCCTATAAAACTCTTGGACGTGCAGAATTTTTAGAATTAGAAGTGGACGAGGCTATTCATCTGTCTTCTTCTGCCCCTATGCAAGTAGCAACTTACGCAAAAACTACTCAAAGCAGCTCAGGTCAAAATAATATTGGCGACCCTTTGATGATGCTGATTCATCCTAAGGAACAGTTCTATAACGAATATAAATTTATAAATACTCAGACTCAGGAAAACAAAAAAAACCTATATACTAATCAGTATGTTGCTGTGATTCTTCCTTCGGAAGGTAAAGCTTCACTTAAATTCGATGGTAGTCCTGTGCCTAATGCAGGCTATCTACCAATTCCGGATTCGGACTATGAGTACAAAGTTATAGAAAGTAGCGACGGTGTGCATACTATCACCTGCGACAAGGATATTGCTATCTACATATATGGCTACGCTAAAGCAAATTCCTATGGGTATATTGGAGGTATGAATTTTAGAATATTTGACCACAAGGATCCTGTACTGAACGAGTCTAAAGACTGTTTTACCACTAATGTAGTCGTAACTGACACTTTGCCGTATGACTCTGGGATAGAGTATTTCAATATCGATACTACTACTAATTTGCAACTCAATCAGGATAAATCTAAAGCACCTAAAGTGATTGCTTTTGATGGCGAGGTGCAAAATAAATACTTAGATGCAAATGTTTCTTATACAGTCAGAGATTCTATGGGTTATGGATATAGTAGATCAATAGATATTCCCGGATTTACTGTTTCAGTTGAATCCTTTAAAGAATCTTTAGACATTTACGAGCACCCTAAAAAAGACTCCAAACTCAATGAAACATATTGCTTTGATTTAAAGCTACAAAATTATGGCAAGTTTCAGCAGGAAATAAAAGATATTAATTTCAAATCGCTTGGTAAAGTCTACGGTTTAGAAAATATTCCTCTACCTATTATTATTTCACCGGGTCAAACTAAAAAATATCCAATTTGCGTTGCTTCCGACACCCCTATTACTATTTTAGACACTATAAATATAGTAGGCGACTGCCTTGATAGAGATATAGCCAGCATTTCTTATCAATATTTTGCAGATTCCGAAGCTCCTAAAGCTTATACTCAAACTATAGACTGTAATAAATATATTAATATCACGGTGACTGATACAACTCAGTTTGACTTGGGTATAGATCAAGTTCTATATGATACGCTTAATAATATCACTATTAGTAATGAAAGCAAATCACCTTACTATACTGCTCAGCTTATAGTAACTAATCTAAAATTACCTGCATTTTATTCTGTAAGATTTACTGACAAATATGGTAATGAAACTACTGTGACAGACACCATAAGCCCGCTATCTCTAAGAATATCCGGAACTGTGGACAGCTCTCCGGAAAGAGAAGAACAGTATTTTGGCAGCTTCAAAGTAGGTGCATTAGCTGCGGATTCAATTTATTTTGAAAACTATGGAGAATACCCGCAAATCATCAAATCTGCCTATGCTGTAATAAACAGACATTTCTCTGTGCCTAAAGGTCAGTTCCCATTAACTATTCCTCCTTTTAGTGAAATGGGCTTGGAAGTTGTGTACCACCCTGACTATGTACGCGCAGAAAAATATAGAGATACTATAATCATAGAAGCCGATTGTTTCTCTGATTACCAACCGGTTGCCGCAGATGCAGAACCAATATCCTTTGATGCTATGTCTAAATGTGATGTGCCACTAAAAGTAAGCTCGAGCGGTGTTCCTTATGAACTATATCTCTCAAATCCTTCTCCTATGCCGAGCTCAGATTTTGTAAATATAAATTACAAGACTAATTTTAATGATGCACTTTCGTATAAGATATATACTAATACTGGATCTTTGGCAGGACAAGGGTATCTAAACATTGGTGAGGGTAACGGTACTTTAAGTATTCCATTGAATGCTTTAAGTAATGGTCAATTCTTACTGAAGCTTAACAGCGAGATGATTAACGAAAGCTTTGTAATCATCAAACAGAGATAAAAATTGTGCACGCTTAATTTCAAATATATAGAGATTCAAAAGTTTAAGCAACTGCTTAGCGAAAACGAAATCTTGTAATCCAAATCACAAAAAAAAGCTGTATTTAGATATAAACTAAATACAGCTTTTTGTATATAATATATCAGAAATCTAATCTGCTGCCGGAGGGTTCCAACCTGTTCTTGTCCATTTAACCAATTCTACTTTCACTTTGCCCACATATACTTTCATATAAGCTTTGAGTGGAATATGCGACGGATCATCTGAGAACCAACCTTCAAATTGCCCAGAAAGACCATAAACACCTTCCCAATCGGCTCTACCATCCAAGTATAAAGATTTAACTTCACCGTCAACCGCATCTATTTCTATATTTTCTTGTTTCTTCTGGAAATTTATTTTAGTCTGTACAAGCTGATTATTTATGAAAGTAGGTACGTATGCCGTCTTGCCAAGTTCCATAAAAGAGCGTGCCAGATACAAGAGTGAAGCGCCATCACTAAATTTCTTTTTAGTTTTGAAAGTGTCACGGCTAACAAGCTGTTTGTTCTCCCATATAGTAGAGCGTATTTCTTCGTTGGTATGATCAAAGATGATACTGTTGTATTGCCATTTGTCATCATCTACCTTCATGTTTCCATTAAACACATAAGAGTAGGAAGCATTCTGAGGCATCCAGCTCTCAAATGTTGCGTGCAAATCAACATAAGGTATTCCACTGTAACTGTCCATTTCTGCCTTTACGTACTGTGCATCATGTCCATTTTTATCTTCCATATTGCCGGTATATATTTTAACACTACCAAGCGGCAAGCCAAAGAATGATACTTCATATTCATAATATGAACCTGATACAAAAACTTCTGAATTTCTGCCGGCTTCTACCGGTTTGCAAAAAAGTAAAAAAGCAAAAATAACAAGATACAATGCTTGATTTTTGACTGTCATATAAGTTTTTCCTTGTTAGCAAATATGTTATTAACTAAAATACGAAAAAAACCACCTTTTTGTTGCTACCATAACATAAATTTCTTATTTCAAAGCACATACAGCTACTGCAAATCACACTCTTATTCACTATTATATATAGACTTAGCCATGTTGTATCAATAGCGAATCTATATTTAGTATTAAATATTGAACACTGTATGGTAGGGCTAAATTTGTAATATTTTGTTGTACTCAAGCAAAAATTATGATTAGGATAGACTTGTTGAGACAGAGATAAGACTTGAAATAGAATTAGTTTATATCGAATTTGTCATTCAATGTTACCAAAAGTACTGAGAATGTCTCTGGGACAATGGACAATGCTTACTTCCTCTGTAAGAAAATATTAGGTATTTGCTATTGAATACAGGGGAATAACTCACTTGTCATTCAATATTTTTAATGCTTACCCATCTTTTCTAATGACATTTTTTAGTTTATTGCAAACTACAAATACATACTGATTTTCTTACTTACACAATCAAGATTTAAGAATCTCTAGAAAGTTTGTAGTATAAGCAGAACTAAATATATATTAGAATTGTATTCCAATATTAAAACACCCCAAAATCGCTTGGAGTGAGCCACACTTCGATTCCCTCGGTGCAGCTTCTTTTCTTTTTTAAAGAGGCATATTGCAAAATATCAATACTCTGACACAAGGTTTTCTATACCATGTTCCAACTCTATACTATACTGCCATCCTAATGACTTAGCTTTGCTTACATCTAATAGCTTCCTAGGAGTGCCGTCAGGTTTTGATGTATCAAACAGTAGTTCCCCTTCATATCCAACAGCTCTTTGTATAGTTTCTGCTAGCTCTCGGATGCTTATATCTTTCCCTGTACCGATATTAACAAAGTCACCCATACTTTCGTAATTATGCTCTTCCATAAAGTATAAAGCCGATATTGCCAAATCATCTGTATGCAAAAACTCCCGAAGGACATTGCCACTTCCCCAAAGAGTAAGGGAAGTCGCAGTGACGCCAATTTTAGATAAGGCTTCTTTAAGCTCGTTTTTATCTTTTAAATTATGAGAATTTTCAAGTTCGAAGCCCAAATGATACTTGTCAATATCCTCAGCAATCTTATTATAATTTGATTCCATAAGCCATTTTGATAAAAACATTTTTCTCAAAATAGCAGGTAACACGTGCGATGTTTCTAAGTTGTAGTTATCTCCTGAGCCAAATAAATTAGTAGGCATAAGAGATAAGAAGTTAGTACCATGTTGGAAATTATAAGATTTGCAAAGCTCAATGGCTGCGATTTTTGCCAAGGCATACGGCTGATTTGTAGGCTCTAACTCGCCTTTAAGTAAGTATTCTTCTTTTATAGGCTGCTCTGCTAATTTGGGATATATGCACGAAGAGCCCAAGTTTAACAGCTTTTTGACATTGTTCTGATAGCTTGCGTGTATCACGTTAGAGGCTATCATAATATTATTATAAATAAAGTCTGCTTTATATGTCTTATTTGCCATGATGCCACCTACTTTCGCAGCTGCCAGAAAGACAAATTCAGGTTTCTTTACTGTAAAGAACTCATTGACTTGCAACTGATCTGTCAAGTCACACTCATCTTTATTTGCAGTTATTATATTACTATAACCGGCTTTTTTAAGTTTCCTTACGATAGCAGAACCAACCATGCCTCTGTGCCCGGCCACAAATATCTTCGCGTCTTTATTATATTTCATTTTGTATGTTCAGTATATTATTGAATTCGTGTTTTGTCCAGCCAAATCCTTTTTTAACGATTGCCTTAGTGCCATCAAAAGGCGGAGTAATGCCGGACTGCATCATATCAAAATCCATCATATTTCCTACCAACTCGCTAAAAGCAACTTTGGGTTCCCAGTTGAGAGCTGCTTTTGCCTTGGAATTATCTGCAAGCAAGTAGTCCACTTCAGTAGGACGGAAATATTTAGGATCAATTTCAATAATTATTTGACCCTGCTTTAATACTGAAGCATAGTCTCCGGGGTGTTTAATTATACCTTTAGTATTTACTCCAGTGCCTTCCCATTCGATCTGAATTCCTACATATTCAAAAGCAGTTTCCAGAAAATCCTTTACAGAATGACTCTCACCTGTGCCGATAACATAGTCATCAGCTTTATCCAGATTAAGCACTTGCCACATAAGCTCTACATACTCAGGAGCAAAACCCCAATCTCTTTTTGCCTCAAGATTGCCAAGATAGAGTTTAGCTTGTTTCCCGGCGAGGATATGGGCAATAGCTCTGGTAATTTTTCTTGTTACAAATGTTTCTCCACGGCGTGGGCTTTCATGATTGAATAAAATCCCATTAGAAGTAAATATCCCATAAGCCTCGCGGTAGTTCTTAGTCATCCAGTACGAATACAGTTTAGCTATGGCATAAGGACTTTGAGGTTGGAAAGTTGTTAGTTCTGATTGGGGAGGCGTAGCTGCACCAAAAAGCTCCGAAGTAGAAGCCTGATAGAAACGGATATCATTGTTACTCCTTCTTATGGCTTCCAAAATTCGGGTAGTGCCAAGCCCTGTTATGTCACCTGTATATTCTGGCATATCAAATGAGACACGCACATGTGACTGTGCCCCCAGATGATATACTTCATCTGGCTTGACAGAATAAATAAGCTCAGTAATTATCCCGGGATCTGCCAAATCTCCATAATGCAATTTAAGCTTAGGTGATTTATTATGGGGGTCTTCATATATATGGTCTATTCTGTGAGTATTAAAGGTGCTTGCGCGTCTGATTATTCCATGCACTTCATAGCCCTTCGCAAGCAAAAACTCTGCGAGGTATGAACCATCCTGTCCTGTAATTCCGGTAATTAAAGCTTTTTTCATAAGAGACCTCCTGTAAGTTCATCGAAGAAGTAAGGTAGTACACTGGGATCCAGAATGATAGTAAGCACAAAGCCTGAAATCGCTCCCCAGTAGTGAGCGTCATGATTTATCATATCATTCGAGTTTCGTTCTGCCCACCGGCAGTACCATAAATACCCAAAAGCAAATATAATTGCAGGAATGGGTATGATAAAAAATATGTTTATAAGACTCCAAGGTCTAAAAAGAATATACGAAAATAGGATCGCCGAAATAGCACCCGAAGCTCCTACTGATTTATATTCATAATCGTTTTTATGTTTGATTGTGCTAGATATATTTGCAGCAACTATTGAAACCATATATATAATAAACATCCTAGTGGACCCAATAAAATATGCCTCCAGCACAGGTGCAAAGAAAAACAAAGTAAGCATATTAAAAAGCAAGTGCATGTAATCTGCGTGCAAAAAGCCACTTGTAAGCAGTCTATACCATTCGTTATTATGAGTAACACTCATTGGGTGCAGTAGCCATTTAAAATATAGCGATTGGTCTTTGTGCATAGTGTAAAGGCTGATAGCTACTGTTATGAATAGTAGACTAAAAGAAACCGGAGCAACAAAAAAACTCAACATAAGCATTTCCATTTATTGGCAAATTAGATATATAGCGACTTAGAAAAGTAAAACATTTTAAATGTTTTTCAAAAGCTAACTATATAACATTAATATACGAATATTAAATCTTATTTGAAATAAGGATATTTGAATATCACGAGTACGATTTAAAATGTTATATATAACCTTAGAGTTTGTTATGATAGCACAAGGAGAAACGGAGAATAATTTACTTAATAAAAATATTTTATTTATTTTTATGCAACTTTTTAAAGACTAAACTCCCTTACTCTATGAGAGCACAATTGTAAGAGTGAAATGACACAAAACGAAAAACAAAGAGCTTTTTTAGATTTGTTTAAGCCGGTCGAACAAAACCTATATCGGTACGCTCGAGCTATGGCTGAAAGCTATGAAGAGGCAAAAGATCTGGCTGCGGACACTGTCCTGGCAGCATACGAAGGCTTCGAATCTTTGAGGCACAAAGAGGCGTTTTTGAGCTATCTCTTTACTATCGCAAGTCGAATAGCAAAGAAGAAACGATGGCGTAAAAAATTCTTCGGCGTTTATGATGAAGTAGAAGCTTATCAAATGCCCGACGGGTCACAAAAAGCAGACAGAAATGTCGATATAGAATTGCTTTATAAGGCTTTGGGTCAGTTGCCTGCTAAGCAAAAAGAGGCTTTGGTTCTTTTCGAAATTTCCGGCTTTTCTTTAAAAGAAATACAGGAAATGCAAGGTGGCTCACTCTCTGCGGTAAAATCGCGAATCACCCGCGGAAGAGAAAAACTTACAGAAATGCTCCAAGAGAATAAGGATCCTAATCTCACTGGTACTAACAATAATATTAACACAGAAGACCGGCTTAAACTACTGAGGGTTGATCATGACAGATAATCAAAAAACCACTGATTTGCTTCAAAAAGCAAAAACTACTGAGTCAGATTTGCTCAGTGGCAGCGAACTGTCCGACATCATCGGCACAGGCACGCACCTCGGTACTAAGCAAACTAAAATTATTAAAGGGAGATTAGTTATGTCTATTACATCTATTTTAGCAGTTGCTGCTACTGCTGCATATTTAGCATTTTCTCCGGCGGAAAAGCCGGAAATAGAAAAGACAGCAATCTATCATGCTCAAAAAACCGAGCAAGTTCAGACTATCGAAAAAGCTGAACCTACTCAGACGGAAATCATCGCTGATAACAAAACTGATAATAGTACAGAAGATTTGGCTATGCTTAATGCACCAAATGAAACATCAAATACAGAATCTGCAAATTTTGGAATAGAAAAGGTAAATGTAGATGGTATTAATATTATCAATATTCAAACGGAAGAAGACTATAACAGACTTGGTATTTACAAGAAAGACGGCAACTTAAAACTTCTTGCATTCAGAAATATAGATTTCCCTGAAATGACTTTTCCTGTCATAAACCTTATTAATGAAAACGGAAAGGCAAAAATTAAACAAAGTATAACTGAAAAGCTCAATGTTGTTTCAAAAGTTTCTCCACAGCTGATTACTGATGCTCAAGGCAAAAAACTTCTCAGTCTTTTTGATTCTGGTGATATCAAGATGATGGCGAAGGCAGATGTTGTCCAATTTGAGAACAGCAATAAAAGCATGCTAGATGTCAATATCAACAGCTATTCCGAAAGTCCGACTGATAGTGAAAATCCGGGCTTCTTGTTAATGCTTCAGAAAATGGTAGACTCCGGTCAGATAGACTCTATACCTAATGATCTCAAATTTGCACTGGAGGATGTTAATCCGGGTGAGGAAAAAGATGTCTCAGATGCTTATAACAAGCTTATGAAATCTATAATTTCAAAACAGATTCAGCAAAAGCTATTCGTTCAGTTAGAGGGTAGAGATTTACCAATAGAAGGGGTTCTCAAAGCTATCGAAGAAATGCCTGATTTTGCAGAAGCAGATAAACTTAAGAAATCTTTGTCTACTCGAAAAACTATAACACTAACGGAGCTGCCTGATGATGTGGTGTCATATCTGCTAAAAGACCAGCCGTCATTAAAAGAGCAGTTAGAAGCTATTGCCTCAATGATGCCAGAGTTTGAAGTAAAAGTGGGAAAAGATAGCCTTGACATAGGATACTGTGAAATGTTCTTAGGCTCATTGGATTCTGACTCAGATACTTCAGCTGTAAGAATGAGATTTTCTAACTCAT
The DNA here is from genome assembly GCA_963678775.2 of Kapaibacterium sp. (SeqCode). Taxonomy (GTDB): domain Bacteria; phylum Bacteroidota; class Ignavibacteria; order Kapaibacteriales; family UBA2268; genus JBFHIJ01. The sequence goes on along the minus strand of CAXXGR010000002.1, from coordinate 800,042 downwards.
ACACATATAAAGTTGCAAGTGACAGCAATGATATAGATAAGGAAAATTTGGGCGAAGTATTGCAAAACATTGACTCTTTCATAGATAGCCCTGAATACAAAAAATTTGATGACTTCGATGATGCCAGACTCAACAAAATGTTAGCTATTGCGATACGATTAGATAAAACTGCAGACAAACCCGACTTTATACTTTGGTACGATATTTCTCCTGAGCTTATAGATGCTTTACCTCAGCAATACAAAGATAAGCTTGCTCCTGAGATGTCTGCTCTTACAGAAGGAGACTATTGCTCATCAAAATCAATGGCCGGCGAAGATACATACTGCGATGTTTGGAGAGCCTGCAACGGAGGTTTACAGGAAATGAAAATTTATCCAGTTCCAGTGGATCAAGACTTCACAGTAGAATACACTCTAAGCGAGAATAGAAGTTTGGATTTCAAAATCCATGACTTATACGGTGAAGAAGTTGCTACTTTAAAAACTAATATCAAACGAGGTTCAGGAGTGCAGTCAGAAACTTTTAATGTAAACTTACCTTCAGGAATGTACCTGCTTTCCATCACTTCCGATAAAGGAGAGCACACCGTACAGAGATTTGTAATAAAATAGTAGAAGAAGTAGGATAAGAGATTTTATAAGCCGTAAGTAGATTAGCTACTTACGGCTTATTTAGTATAGTTATTACTAAGTGAACGTCAAATTTAGATAAAAATAAAATGGTATTCGCTTTTTGTTTGGTTTTAATGCCTAAAAAGTGTTCATTGTAGTATTTGTATTGACATAAAGGAAAATAACATGAAAAAATATTTCTACATGGCAACATGCTTGATGGCATTGTTGCTAATAAGCCGCGGTGAAGCTGCTATTACGCAAGGCACTTTTGCAGGTTTAACCCCACATAGTTGGGCTTATCCCAGTCTTGCCAATGACAATGCAGGGAATACTTATTTACTGGTAAGAGAATCTTCTACAAACTATGAGCTATGGATATATAATGGTACTAGTTGGAGTTATACTTCCGAGATCACTGCTACCAGTGTAAATGCAGACGCTGACTTCTCTTTAGTCTCTGGATTTACAGACTATTTAGATGTAACAACTGACAATAACGGGAATTTTCACGCAGTTATTCGTTATTATAAAAGCAACAGCAACCGAGGTGTAATGCATGCTGAATTTGATGGTACTAACTGGGACTTTGATAACGTTGTAGAGGGCACAACTGAGACATATGACACACCTAAAATTGTTATTGATGACAATAATTTTGCCCATGTGGTTTACGATTATCGAGGTACTTCCGGTGCAAATACTGTATATGCAATTGTACATACACACAATAAATCAGGTTCCTGGAGTGCACCTGAGAATGTAGCTACATGGTCCGGCTCTACGAATACCGGAGTCAACGAGATGAATATTGCTAATATATATATGAATTCTAATAATATATATCTTTATTATGAATACGAAGAAGGAGTCAATACAACTTTCAATATCTATTCTGATGTATATAATAACGCTACCAGTACATGGGCAGGTAACACTTTTTTGTTTGAAGGTGTAACTAACGGCGATTGGTATGAAATTTTGGGTAGATATATCGAAGGAAGCGATACATATTTTACATATTCTAAAGGCGCTGCAACTAATACTACTTATTTTAAAGTTAATAACAATGCAGCATCTGTTGTCAGTGCAAAAGCAGGTAGAGATGATTACCCTTACGATATGAAAACTGACGGTAATGGAAATTACTATATGCTTGTTTGGTCATACGATGATCCTAATACTTATTTCTACATGAGAGGATATGATGGTAGCTCATGGACAAACTGTGATGATATTGCCCAGCTAAATAGCTATGCAGATAAGTCTGGAACGACATACACTGTGAGACCCGATGGTAAGGTAATTGTAATTTACACTGACTATGTGACTTCAGCCCCATGGGGAGATGCCGGCTGGACAATCGGCGAAATAGCTGATTTCCTTCCTTCAGGATGCTTCACGCCTTTGAGTGCAATCACTCCCCCAACTCTTGGAGTAACAACCGCTGTTTCAAGTATTACAGCTACAACAGCAACTTCCGGTGGTAATATAACTAATGATAATGGTGACGCTGTAACTGTAAGCGGTGTATGTTGGAATACTGCAACTGCTCCTACAACTGCTAATTCTAAGAGTACAGATGGGGACAATAACGGAGCATTTACGAGCAATATAACAGGTTTGTCTTCAAATACATTATACTATGTTCGCTCTTATGCTACAAATGGCGGAGGTCCCGGATATGGATCTGAAATTTCTTTTAGAACATTATCTATAGTCCCTAATGCTCCGACCGTAAACAACGAAGCAATAAGTACATTAGATGTTACATTAGATGTAAACAGTAATAATGCTTCTACCACATTTGCTATTCAAGAAACTTCTATAGGTGATTATGTTCAAGCGAATGGCGCGCTTGGTGCATCTGCCGTGTGGCAAGATAATGCAACTTGGGGAACAGTGACTATAACAGGACTAACAAGATATACAGAATATACTTTCCAAGTAAAAGCCAGAAACTCTGATAATGTTGAGACTGCTTTTGGAGCTACTCAAGCAGGAACAACTTTGCAGGATGTTCCAACTCTTGCAACAACCACATCAGAAACAAATTTAACATCAAATTCAGCTACATCAGGTGGTGAAATTACTGATGATGGTGGTGCAGCAGTGACTGCTCGAGGTGTATGTTGGAACACTACCGGCACACCTGACATTAATGATGATAAAACTACTGACGGTACAGGTTCTGGCACATTTACGAGTGATATTACAGGTTTGACTTCCAATACTCTATATTATGTCAGGTCTTATGCAACAAACTCTGTTGGTACTGCTTATGGTGCTCAAATACAGTTCACTACTCTTAATATTTCTGTTGCTATCACAAATGTTGTCAAAAATACTGACACGGAATACGAACTAACAGCAGAAATCACAAATCCTGCTGCTGATCCAATATTAGCGAAAGGTTATGTATGGAGTACAAATCAAAATCCGACTATTGCATCTAATTCAGGCAGCACATCTAACGGAACAGGTGATGCTTCCTTTACTGACAATGCCACAGTTACAATTGGTCCGGGGTATTATGTCAGAGCATATATAACAACTGCCGGTGGCACAACATACTCAGATACAGTACATTTTGGTGTTGTTCCTACTCTACCGGAATGGGGTTTAATATTCCTAGCTTTAGGATTAGTAGGCGGTGGTGGCTGGTTTATGTATCGAAGATTGTTTTAAACAATACTGAAATCAAATATTAACTTTATAAGCCGTAAGTAGATTAGCTACTTACGGCTTATTTAGTATAGTTATTACTAAGTGAACGATAAATTTAGATAAAAATAAAATGGTATTCGCTTTTTGTTTGGTTTTAATGCCTAAAAAGTGTTCATTGTAGTAATTGTATTGACATAAAGGAAAATAACATGAAAAAATATTTCTACATAGCAACATGCTTGATGGCATTGTTGCTAATAAGCCGCGGTGAAGCTGCTATTACGCAAGGCACTTTTGCAGGAACATCTATTTCAAGTTGGGCGTATCCAAATTTAATCAATGATGCATTAGGGAATACTTACTTAATGGTTAAAGTTGCATCCTCTGACATTAGAATTTTGAAATATGACGGTACTTCATGGACTACTCATACTTCTTTTACTACCGGAATGATTAACGCAGATGCTGATTTTTCTAATGTATCATCAATCGGAAGTGATTATGATTTTACTGTTGACGGTAGTAACAACCTACATTTAGCACTTTATTTCTATAAATCCACTGAAGATAAAAGAGGAGTTTTATATGGATATCATAATGGGACAAGCTGGGATTTCGAATTAATCGAAGAACACTATCACACGGGTGGATGGCTTAGTGCCCGAGAACCTAGAATTGTAATTGATAACAATGATTACCCACATATCATATACGAATACAGTGATGTAGATGGAACTAGGGAATATGCAATAAGGCACAGACATAAAAAATCAGGCAGTTGGAGTTCATATACTAACATACATACATGGTCGGGAACAGTTGATACTGGTCTTCACGAAGTATTTTTACAAGATGTATATTTGCATACTAATAACAGTTTGTATTGCTATTTTGGTTATGACAATGCCGCAAACACAAGTCCTGATATTTTCTTAAGTATTTTTAACAATACAAATAATACATGGAGTGCCAAAACAGAAGTTATAGACGGAGTAACATCTGATATTTATCACTCTATCCAGGGACAATTTATTGAAGGTTCAGATATTTACTTAGGTTTTTTATCAAGCAATAATACAGCCAATGTAAAAAAAAATAGTAATGCACCAAGTAGTTCTGCTATCACTGCATCAACTGGCAATAATTTTGATCGTTTTCGCTCAGATGGAAGTGACTACTATTTTATGATAAATCAGGTTACAGAAGAGTGGGACGATAACTGGGAAAATGTAACTATGACCGGCTCCGTATACCTTAAAGTTTTTGATGGTACAAACTGGCATCCATGTGATCCAATTACTGCGTTAAATGATGCAGCAGGTTGTAATGAATCGACTTTTATTATTAGACCTGATGGCAAAATTATAATGATTTTTAGCAACTATGATGAAGACAACACACTTAAGTATGCAGTAGGAAGCATAGTAGATTTTCTGCCTTCAGGATGTTTTACTCCATCAGGTGCCGGTAGTGCTCCGACTCTTGCGGCAACAACAGCAGCAAGCAGCATAGCTGCGACTACTGCTTCTTCCGGTGGGAATGTAACCGATGACGGCGGTGATGCTGTTACTGCTCGTGGTGTATGTTGGAATACAGGAGGCACACCAACAACTGCTGATGATAAAACTACTAATGGCACTGGTACAGGAGTATTTACAAGTAATCTGACTGGATTATCGTCTAACACTCTGTATTATATTCGATCTTATGCTACTAACACTGTAGATGATTCTTATGGAGCTCAAGTTTCATTCCGCACCTTGTCGTTTGTTCCTAATGCTCCGACAGTAAATAATGCTGCAATTAGCACATTAGATGTTACTTTGGATGTAAACGGCAATAATGTCGCTACTACTTATGCAATCCAGGAAACAGGTTCCGGCGACTACGTCCAGGCGAACGGCTCGTTAGGAGCTTCAGCTGTCTGGCAGACTAATGCTACTTGGGGCACTGTTACAGTAACGGGTCTAACCAGAGCTACATCATATACTTTCCAAGTCAAAGCTCGCAACTCAGATAATGTTGAAACAGCTTTCGGAGCTACTCAGTCAGAATTAACTTTGCAGGATATTCCGACTCTTGCTTCCACAACAGCAATTACTGACAATGTAGGGACAACTGCTTCTTCCGGTGGTAATATCAGTGACAATGGTGGGGCTGCCGTCTCTGTCCGTGGCGTTTGTTGGAATACTACAGGCACACCTACTATCGCAGATAGCAAAACTACAGATGGTACCGGCAACGGAATATTTACAAGTAGTATCACAGGACTAACACCGGGTGAAACCTATTATGTGAGAGCTTATGCGACAAACGCCATAGGATCAGGATATGGAAATCAATTAAGCTTTACTACTCCTAATGATCCACCCGTGCTGGCTGCAATATCTTCAGCATCCTCTATTACTGAGTCCTCAGCAGAGACAGGATGTGAGATTACTGATGGTGGAACAACAACAGTAACCGTCCGCGGCGTCTGCTGGAACACTACAGGTGCTCCAACCACGGCTGACTATAAAACAACTGACGGCACTGGCTCCGGAGTATTTTCAAGTAGTATAACAGGCTTGACTCCAAATACTACCTACCACGTAAGAGCTTATGCAACTAATGATGGTGGTACTACTTATAGTAATGAAATAACTTTTACTACTTTAAATCTTTCCGTAGCTATTTCAAATGTAATAAAAAACACAGATACAGAATACGAACTAACAGCGGATATTAATAATCCATCTTCTATTGCGATCACTGCTAAAGGTTACGTCTGGGGTACTTCCCAAAATCCTACAACAACAAATAATTCTGGTAGCACTTCTAATGGAACAGGAAGTACCAGTTTTATTGATAACGCTACAATTACAGTTGGCCCCGGCTACTATGTAAGAGCGTACATCACAACAGCCAGCGGAACATTCTACTCTGAGCAAATTCACTTTGGAGTTGTTCCTACTTTACCGGAATGGGGATTAATATTCCTAGCTTTAGGATTAGTTGGCGGTGGTGGCTGGTTTATGTATCGAAGATTGTTTTAAACAATACTGAAATCAAATATTAACTTTATAAGCCGTAAGTAGATTAGCTACTTACGGCTTATTTAGTATAAAGCTCATTGTAATTTGAATATAACCATAACAAGAGAGCCTCCATAACCAAACAAGCTTATTCACTTGTTATCAACGAAAATTATATTTTGTAAGCGACTGGCTACTCTTCGGCAGGCTCAGTGACTTTCCGCCGTTGCTCAATCTTTACTCTACCGATTCTTAAGTATTATTTTCTGTGTCAGTATATCATTTTTTGCAATGGAAATGATGTTGTTTGTTTTTTTGACTTCAAAGCATTTTCCTTTATAGTCGTAGCATACAAAACCGTCTTTTTTGATTATTAGGTGCTTATCTACTACGTAGTTGCCGTCGCTTAATTCTCTCGGATCGTCATCCATTATTTGTATCTCTTTATCTGTGCGGATTATCATTGTTTCTTCAAACTGCAAGGTATCCGGTGCTAACATCTCAAAATCTCTGTTCTTGAAAAACATACCTGCTTCTTTCTCGTACTTATGTTCTCCCTTTTTCACTAGTGCATAACCCATGCTTGTGTTTAATCTATAAGACTGGTCTGTCATTACATAGGTAACAAATGACTCTCTGTCACTATAGTAAGACCTGACACTGTCTTTGTAAAACTTGAATGTGCGTTCAGCTTCTTCTTCATTGGAATAATAGCCAACAATAAAATCATCTTCTTTAACTATTCTTCTCTGTATCTTTTCTTCTGCAGTTGGGAGCTGGATGATAATGTCAGTCTTTTCTGCATCTATATCGTAGAAATCAAGTATATCTACTCCCACCACTTCATTACAATCTACAAAAAGTCCGTTACCCAGATGAAGTCCGATAGCCGTATTACTCATAAGTACTGTCGGTCTTAGATCTAAAGGCGTATCATCTCCCGGTTTCTTTCTGGTATATTCCCTTCTGTATAAGTCAAGTCTCAAATCCCATAGCTCAAGCCCCATTTCCATCTTTAACGGGCGAGGGGAGATAGTTGTCTTATCATTTAAATCTCGCTTATAGGCTTCCAAAATCTCGCCTTCTAACATTTTTGACCTGCATCCGAAGGCAAGGATGCTTAAGCTAATTAGTAAAAGTATTTTTTTCATAACACATTCCTTTAAATTGAATATTTCATATATTCACTAATTGTGAGACTACTACTTGGCATGATAGCTATTCCCCAGCCCCGCTATTTCATCGTCACGTGGTTATCGAGCGACCGCAGGGATTCGAGTTGCCATACCATTACACTTCGACACTTCGACAAGCTCAGTACATCGCTCACTTTGCTCGCGGTTATCGAGCGTAGTCGAGATGCAGTGACCTTGAAGCGAGTTTTAGTAGTGCTATCCTGATAGTAATTTTCTGGTATCATCATACCAAAGGGGCGCGCCCCGTGGGATAGTAGTCATTACGGGGCGAGCCCCTTTTAGAAAGAACTTTTATGCGAGGCTTCCAGCCGTCTGTTTCATATTTATAGTCCGAAAATGTTAGACGCACATTGCCAAGGTGGTCTGTTAGTTCGTATTGCTACTACTCTATGTGCAGGGCTTGTTTGCCCTGCACATATTTCCACCTGTTTTTGGAAATAAATTTTCAAAGGACTTTAAGATTAACACTAAACAATCGATCACATATGCATATATATGTCACATTTTAACTATATATACATATCTTACTTTATTTATTTCTAATGATCGCATATTATAAAAAACTTTCTTTACTGTACTGCACAATCATTAACAATCTATATATATAGCACTTTTTAAATAGTCTCTTATAACAAGTGTTAAAACGCTACACTCATTATAACCTTTCTTGAATATACTTATTTGGCACGTTGTCTACTAACCATATTCCATTTTCAGATTCAAAAAATTCGAACCCATCTTTGTACATTTGTTCTGTATCTATTATCAAAACTACTGTTTTACCATAACGACTTCCGACATTTTTAGCAGTTTCAATATTCAGACTTAAATGTACATGGTGTCTTTTTTGTTTTTGAATTCCATTTTCATAAATGCTATCTAAAAAACGAGTAGCAGTCCCATGATATAGATTTTTAGGGGGCTTTACTGGTTCATAATTTAATTCAACCTTAAGTGAATGACCTTGGTTTGCTCTTATTTTACTATAATCATCATTAAAAGCAAATCTTTGTTTGTCGTTGTCAAATACAATTTGCTTCAATTTTGATAAATCTATCTTGAACCCACTTTTATTAAGATTTTTCAGTAATAACTCAGTGCTTACCCATCCGTTTTTATCTAATTCTAAACCTATCTTTTCAGGTTTATGTCTTAAAATTAGACTTAAATATTTGCTCTCTTTGTAAAATTGTTGTTTCATATTTTTAACTCATGTGATATTTGATCTTAATATATACTATTCATACTCTGCTGCCATAAGTAATGTCAAACACAAATAGTACCATTCTTTTTGCTCATGTTCATATCTCCATTTTGCCCCTTTAAGATTCACTATGAAATCCTTAAAGAAACGATCAAACAAAACAAATTGATCTGTTATATTATGGATCATAGCTTCATTCCACCCATATATTTTAAATGAATAATCAATAAGAGATTCAAAATGCAAGAAGTTTTTATCACTATACTCTTTCAAAAAATCTAAATGAATTAGTAGCAATTCGAAAAACCTATCTTCTATAGAAAAGTTATATATTAGAGGCTTTTTATTCTCTTTATTAATTTCTTTTATATAGTATTCATTATTATCGAGCAAGTTTACTTCTTTTGCAAAATGTGGTTTAATGATTACATCATTATATGACTGCAAATACGCACAAGCAAAAGTGTACCAATCTATTTTACTTAAATTAATATTAACTGTATGTGGATCAATTTTTCCAAAATGTTCAAAACTCCAATTAGTGGTAGATTTTGGAATATAAGTTCTATCATCATCTTCTTCGTTAGAAATTAATTCCCAATTGTCATTTGCCATTGAAACTAGCATAGATTCTATAAAACCTTCAAATCTGATATTACCTCGATCTTTAACTTCAGCAGTCAACCATTGTTTCATCATTAAATCTAAAAACTTATTAAATGTTTCTACATTTGGTATATTTGAAATCATAGAATCCATTATCTTTTGATTCTCTATCATAATATTTGCATCTTATATTAATCGATATAATTATTTTTTAAACTCTGCTTTCTCCTCCGATGGAGTCATTCTTTGATGAATTGATTCACCTTGTGTTTTGGTATCAAAATGTGCTCGTTGACCATCAGTTAATTCGTTCCATTCCTTTTTCTCATACCTGATTTCTACTCCTGCTTCTTGAGCAGCTCTAAGTCTTCTATTATCAACACTATAAATTTGACCATCTTTGGGATATTTTACTAAGATAATTGGTTCTACTTTATCTGCATGATCTGCAGACTTTTTAAAATCATTAACTAAATCTTTAACTGTTCCTCCATCGCTAAAATTTGGTGAATAAGCCTCTTGGGAAAACCTTATAGCAGTTGCATCTACTTTCCCGGTTTTTGGCAATTTTTTAAACACTTTTGCAGTCATCTTTGAAGCTTTGTTTACCCATAATACCTTTGAAAAGCCTTTTCGTAATTTTACAACTTTGTTAAGTACTTTCAAAACCGGTTTTACTTGTGCTAATACTGGAAGAAAAACACTCGCAACATTATATAGTCTATCATATGGGTTGTATACTTCAGGAAATGGAGCATTAAACTCTATCGGTTTACCTGTAGAAGGGTCAATAACTCCACCTTGACCATTAGCATGATGTCCCAATTCAGCAATCGTGTTTACAGTAGCCTTTGCCTGATCTATAACCATTTGTACTTCGGCGTCTGACATCTTTTTTATTATAGCATCAATTTTTGCAGCCGCTTCTCCTGCTGCTTCGAGTCCTTCAGTTAACATTTCTCCTGTTGTTGTTGCCCATCTGAATGCAGCCATTGGATCATGTGCATATTTCCCTTCGTAATCGATAAATTTTATTGGATTATTTACTGATATTACAAATGGAGATTGAGAAGCATATTTACTTCTATAACTATCAAGAGAGTTAAATCTCGCTATCCTACTATCATACTGCCTTGCACCAAAGTTTAAGCTATTCCCCACACCCGCTATTTCATCATCTCGTTCCATACCATTGCACTTCGACTCCTTTCAGTCGCTCAGTGACCTTGAAGCGGGTTTTAGCAGTGCTATCCTGATAGTAATTTTCAGGTATCATCATACCAAACGGATAGTTAATACATGAAAGAACGTGGAGCCTTGGTTTTGACCAGCCTTCTGTCTCATGTTTATAATCAGAGAATACTAAGCGTACATTGCCCAGGTGGTCTGTAAGTTCGTATTGCTTTCTTTCAAGTTGGCGCAGGGATTTTTTCACTCTCTGCGCCTATAGCATTGCTTTTTTGGAAAATAAATTTTCAAAGAACGTGATAGAATAAGACTATAAGCTCAACAATAAACATAGTTAATTATGCATATTACTTATATTATTCATTACGTATATTTTCTTTTAATTTTCATAATAAGTAGAGTTCTAATCATAAGTAAAACCGACCTCAATAATATCTGCTAGAAAATACCATTCTTTAACATCATGTTTTTCTTGCCAAGCTACTCGTTTTAAAAAATCAAATAAATTATCTATAAAAGAATCAAAAAATTCATACTGATTTTGGTTAAGTAGAATTTTTGATTCAAAAGTACGATACAAATAAAAACAAAGACTTATAAAAGATTCAAATATCATAAATCTATTAATACTATATCCTTTTAATAAATATAAATGAACTGATATCATGTCATAATATAAGTCATCCAATTCGGAATATCTTATAAAAGGTATATTATAATCAGATCCTACATTAGAAAACCTGTAATCTATATCTTTAAAGTTTTTATTACTTGTACTAATTTTTAAGTCTCTAAAAATGGAATATAAAGATTCAAAATATGCGATAGCAAAAGTATACCAATCAATTCTATTCAGATTAATATCTTCAAAATCGTAGTTACTCCACGAAATTGTTGATAGAGGAGTGATCACTCCCTCAGATATTTTACTTAAATCCCAATTTTTATTAAAAATATAAGCATGTAATGAGTCACTAAAAAAAATAAAATTATTATTCCACTTTGCCTTTTGGATTGGATCATGCCAATCTGTTTTGATTAAATCTACATACTCATTGAATTTCGCAATATTATCAATACACATTATTTTTATGCTTTTTATTTTTTCAATTTCTCTCATATAATTTACTCATAATATATTATAAATAAGGTTAATCTATTTTTTCACATCTGGATCACGTTCGAGAATTGATTCACCTTGCGTTTTCGTATCAAAATGTCTTTTTTGTTCTTTTGATAATTCATCCCATTCTACTTTTTCATACTTGATTTCTACTCCCGCCTCTTGTGCTGCTCTCAATCTTCGATTATCAACACTATATATTAAGCCATCTTTAGGATTTTGTACAATAGTAATTGGCTCAATTGTTCTCGCATGCTCCGGATTTTTCTTTAATTTCTTTACTAGATCCGAAACTAAGCTTCGATCTTTAAAATATTTAGAATGTGTTTCTTGAGAAAACCTAATTAATGTAGGATCAACAAAACCTTTATTAGGCAGTGAGCGAAACATTTTTTCTGTCATCTTAGAAGCCTTATTTACCCATTCAGCAACCGCTATCCCCATTCTTGTTACTTTAAACTTGGATAGAACTCTAAAATAAGTTTCCGAAATCCTAAAAGCTGGAATAGACCCAATTGCTAAATCAACATATGTATCACTTTCATGGAACAATTCTGGGAAAGGAGGCTGAAATGGTTTTTGTTTTAACGTAATTGGATCTAGAACCTTACATCCCTGAATATAATTCACGTGTGCAAATTCATTAATACATATTTTCGCTATATTCGTAAGCAGTTTGACATCTGCTTCAGTAACTGTTTTTATTTGCGCATCAATAGCCGCCGCAGTCTCTCCTGCTTTCTCCGCACCATCTCTCAGTAATGTTGCTTGTGTTAATGCCCACCTAGAAGCTGCCCATGGATCTATTGCATAATTTCCATTAAAATCAATGAACTTTATGGGATTATTTTTAGAAACCAAATATGGTGTCTCAGATGCAAATCTAGTTCTATAAAAGTCTTGGGAATTAAACCTGGCTATTCTACTATCATACTGCCTTGCACCAAAGTTTAAGCTATTCCCCAATCCCGCTATTTCATCTTCTCGTTCCATACCATTAAATCCGAAACGGGTTTTAGCAGTGCTATCCTGATAGTAATTTTCAGGTATCATCATACCAAACGGATAGTAATCATTTTTAGAAAGAACTTTTATGCGAGGCTTCCAGCCGTCTGTTTCATACTTATAGTCCGAAAAAGTTAGACGCACATTGCCAAGGTGGTCAGTTAGTTCGTATTGTTTGCTTTCTGTTCGTCTGAAAGACCTATAAACCATGGAGTTAGGCAATACCCCATCATCGATAACTTTTCCTTTATCAGGGAATCGATTTGGCAAACTGAATTGATCATAAGGTTTAACAACAGCCACACGCCCGTCACCACCCGAACCATAGAGATACCAAGCGTCGTGAGAGTAGAAGCAAATATCATCCCAAAGCATATCTTAAGTTTTTCAAAGCTCATATTAAATATCTTACACTAAGATAAAATATCAAACTCCTGTGATAAGTTTTATTTCAGAGCCAAATCCAAACAAATCGAAGTAGCATATATATGTATTATAATTTGTCATAAAAGTGCCCCCAAAATAAATGTAAATTACATTCCAAGGGTTGCTTTAGACTAACTAATATTAATATAACATTTCTAAATGAATATTGGAATTATTAATTATCATCTGTCCATATTATTTTTGTCTATTGCCAGAATTGTATTTTTTTAGAAATCTCAAGCCAAAATTTCCTATTTTTAGTATCTACATGAATTATCGAATTGGAATTATAGATATGATCTATCTTAATAATGCAGCGACAACTTATCCGAAACCTCAAGCGACTATTGATGCTGTGAATGCTTGCATCTCCGAACCACCAATCAATTCTTCTCGCTCCGGCAGCGGAGAGGAAGGGGTTGACGCTATCATGGAGACCCGCATTCTTCTTGCCCGGCTTTTTAATGCCCCTAATCCCAATAATATTGTTTTTACGTCAGGCAGCACCGAATCTTTAAATATTGCAATCAAGGGGTGTGGTCTTAAGGGCGGTCATGTGGTGGCTACCCAAATCGAACATAACTCTGTCATTCGCCCATTGAATGCACTGAAAGAGAAAGGTGAAATTGAATTAGATTTTGCAGAGTGTGACGGCACTGGTTTTGTTCATCCTGAGTCTATCGAAAAGCGGATAAAGCCAGAGACTAAAGCTGTTATCTTGAACTTTGTGTCTAATGTAACAGGCACTATTCAGGATGTGAAAGCCATAGCAAAAGTTGCTCATGACCATGGGTGTCTGTTTATCTTAGATGCCTCACAAGGTGCAGGGACAGTTCCCTTAGATGTGTTGGACTCAGATATAGACCTCATGGCATTTACAGGGCATAAAAATCTATATGGGATTCAGGGAATAGGAGGCTTGTATGTGAAAGAAGGAATTGAGTTGGAACCACTTAAAACAGGTGGCACCGGTATAAAAAGTATGTCTCTTGTGCAGCCGAAAGAACTTCCTTATTATTTAGAAAGTGGCACGCCTAACAAACCCGGCATTGCCTCTCTGAATGCCGGCGTGAAGTGGGTATTGGAGCAGGGGGTGGATAAAATACACGCACGCAAACAAGAGCTAATGGAAAGAATAATAAACGAATTAGATGCTATTCCTGAAGTAAAGTCATATCAATCAGCTACTCGAAATAGTTACTCAGTATACACATTCAATGTCGGCAAAATGGCACCTGAAGAAGTAAACTATATGCTGGAATCATCCTATGATATATATATACGTGCGGGCATACACTGCGCACCTCTTACGCTCAGACCTCTCGGCATAGATGCTTGGGGCACGGTTCGCTGCAGCCCGTCTTACTTTACAACAGACGAGGAAGTAGTGCGTTTTATAGAAGCAATTAAAGATATTGTAAACACATTCGTAAAATAATGAATATAATAAATACAAAAATAGTGGAAGGCTGCTTAGAAAGCTCTTCTATATTAGATATATATTTTGATACTCCAATAGATAAACATTTTGCCAAATATATCGGACAAATCGGCAAGTTTGTTATGAATGAAACCTTAGGCAAGCCTTTTTTTCGTGTGATTGTTCGTTCAAAATATACTTTAAAAGGCTCAGTTGAAAATAAAAAGTGCAGAATTGTATTCCCTGACGGAGCAAGACCTGTATTGCCAAAGGAGTTTTCTGAATTAATAGAAAATTACAAACAGGAGTAAAAATGCAGGAAAAAGTTTTAAAAGCTTTGGCGATAATTGGCTTGATTGGGATGTTTGTTTCTTTTTTTTTAGTTGAGCAAGAGGGTGCAGTTTTATATATTTTAAACCCTGTACTTTTTATATTAATATGTATAGACTCTGTAGTCCCAAACTTAGATGAAATTATGAAGACTGTGAAGCTAAGGATATTATTTTCAATAATTGCATCATCTATCTTTATCATGCCTTTGCTATTTAGCCTGAAAAGCATGGGAATATTAGGTAATAACGTAGATACCTATGCAAATATGTTCCAGCTTTTTTGTCTGGGTATATCTGCATATTTCAATTTCTTTTTTGGCACATTCAAATCTAAATCAGAGCAGAAATAAACAACTTTAATTACAGAGCATAGCTAATTATCCTTTCGCTTTATATGTATATTCCTTCTTGGGCAATTACCGAGGGCGGGGTGGATAAAAATCTTATCCAAATCACTAACCCCGTAAAATATTATCGCTAAGATTATCTATATAATTTATATTTTGTTTGTTTTTGAAAATTGTGCTTCGTGTTGTTCCACCCCGGCACTACGTGCCACCCTACTTCGACTCGTTTCACTCGCTCAGCACATCGCTCAAGAGAAGAATAAAGAGTACAAGTTTTTGCATGGTGTAGATTTCCTATATTTGATTCAATTTAGTTTCTATACACACCTCGCTCCGCTCGGTTTTGAAAACTGGGGCGTGGAGTGTTACAGTCTCCCGGGGCGATACCCCGGGCTATTGCTTTGAGCCTTTCAGGCTCTCTACCAAAATTCGCAATTTGAAATTCATAATTGATTTCTACCGTTCCTTAATAAATTTAAGACTGTATTTATTGTTTACAAGAATGAAGTACATCCCGTCCGCATAGTTCTCTACGTTAATTTCTAACTCGTTTAATGGAATTTGTATATTTTTTGAGTATAATTGCCTTCCGAGCAAATCATAGATTTGTAATTGACTAATAGAATCTTCTGAATATATAGTGATTGATTCAGTTGTAATTGAAGGATATACAGAGATGTTTGATAAATTATTACTTCCTGTATCTATCGCCGAATACCCAAAGTTCTCTCTCAAATCAAAATTGATTAGATATAAGCCATACTCATGAAATTCTTCAGAATAAGCATTTTTGAGTAAGCCCATCGAATGAGACTTTGCCGTTGAATAAATATCATTATTTCGTACTGAAATCTTTGAATCAGCTAATGGATGTGGATGATATGAATACCATTGAGTAAATTTAGATAAGTCAAATCGCATAAGTAAAAAAGATACTTTAGCACCATTGTCAAAATTTGCAATATGAATACTGTCCTCAGGGAATATATTTTTATCAGAATTTACTTCACCCCAAATGACATTCATATCTATTGTATATGCACTATAAATGAAACTACCTTTACCACATAAATCGAAATCCCAATTTACTTTATTACTCCGATCTAAAGACAACATAAACACGCCATAATAACCTGTATCACTCTTACTATAGCTTATAAACGGAGAACCTTTGACTTGTATAGAATTGTGGTCTGCGTCAATAATTAAAATAAAATTTCCATCTGCGTCATAATCTGAGAAATAATAATTATTATCACTTGGATTTGCAAGTCTGCCTTCAGAACAGTAATAAGTAAAATACTTCAGTTTACAGCTGTCTGTTGTAAATTTGGCAATAAAGGGATCGAAAAACTGGTAGTGTTCATAATAGGTAGTATCACATGGTAACTGTTGGATTGCATCTTCTGTGCCTATGATATACATATTTTCATGAGTCTTTGTAATAGGAGCACTTAAACGTCCTACAATTGCTATCTCATCACCATAGACATCAATATCTTCTAAATGTTCAACTCGTTGCGCACCCAAATAGCTTGACCATATATGTTTACCTTCGGGACTGAATTTAGCAAATACGCCATCTGAGTATTCTCTCCATTTACCAATAAACAAGCTAAACTCCGGTTGGTAAGTCCAGTCACTTCTGACTATATCAGTACTCATTGTGTTACCTGCTACATATATATTATCGTCAGCATCTAGGGCAAGACCAAAAGACTGATCCAAGTATGTACCTCCAAACAGGCGAGACCACAGTAAATTACCGTCCTGATCAAACTTAGCAACATACATATCTGCTTCTCCTTTTATACTGTCTTGGTCAAATTCTCCTTTTAATGGAAAATTTGGGGAATTAGTAGCCCCTGCAATAATTATGTTGTTTTCTGAATCTATTTCTAATCTAGTACCTCTGTCTTCTCCTGTTCCGCCAAAGTATGTACTCCAGACAGGAAATCCTAAAGTGTCAAATTTGACAATAAAAGCATCAATGTAATCTTCATCTGTTTTTTCAGAGTCAAAGGAATTTCCTACCATTGGGAAGTCAGTGCTAAATGTATTACCGATCGCATACAAATAACCTTTAGAATCAATTTTAAAATCTTGCACTGCATCAGCTGCACTTCCACCAAAATAAGTAGCAAAACGAATACGTGGGTCATCAGGGACTTCATCATTAAGCAGATTAGGGTCTATATCCGAACCGGATTTCGCTTTATAGGTATATTCCTTTTTAGGCTTTAAAGAGTCAGAGCCTTCGTAGGTTTCTGCTGAAAGTAGAGTCGGCAAGAGAAGAATAAAGAGTACAAGTTTTTGCATGGTGTAGATTTCCTATATTTGATTCAATTTAGTTTCTATACACACCTCGCTCCGCTCGGTTTTGAAAACTGGGGCGCGGAGTGTTACAGTCTCCGGGGGCGATACCCCGGGCTATTGCTTTGAGCCTTTCAGGCTCTCTACCAAAATTCGCAATTTGAAATTCATAATTGATTTCTACCGTTCCTTAATAAATTTAAGACTGTATTTATTGTTTACAAGAATGAAATACATCCCATCTGCATAGTTCTCTATGTTAATTTCTAACTCGTTTAATGGGAACGGTATTTCTTTTGAGTATAATTGTTTACCGAGTAAATCATAGATTTGTAATTGACTAATAGAATCTTCAGAAGATATAGTGATTGATTCAGTTGTAATTGAAGGATATACAGAGATGTTTGATAAATAATTTCTTCCTGTATCTATCGCCGAATACCCAAAGTTCTCTCTCAAATCAAAATTGATTAGATATAAGCCATATTCATGGAATTCTTCAGAATAAGCATTTTTGAGTAAGCCCATCGAATGAGACTTTGCCGTTGAATAAATATCATTATTTCGTACTGAAATCTTTGAATCAGCTAATGGATGTGGATGATATGAATACCATTGAGTAAATTTAGATAAGTCAAATCGCATAAGTAAAAAAGATACTTTAGCACCATTGTCAAAATTTGCAATATGATTACTGTCTTCGGGAAACAAATTTTTATCTGTAGTTACTTCACCCCATAATATTTGATTATCTATAGTGTATGCATTATCTGATAAATTTTCACCAGCTGTGATATCCCAATCCCAATTGACCGCATTTTGTGGACTAAGAGATAACATCATTATACCATCTTTATGACCTGGAGGATTATATGTGTGAAACGGAGAACCTTTGACTTGCATTGAATTATTGTCAGTATCAATAACCAAAATAAAATTTCCGTCTGCATCATAATCTGAGAAATAATAATAATTATCACTTAGATTCGCACGTCTGGCTTCAGCACAGTAATATGTAAAATACTTCAGTTTACAACTGTCTGTACTAAATTTCGCGATAAAGGGATCGTAAAGTGTATAGTGTTCGTAATACGTAGTGTCACATGGTAACTGTTGGATTGCATCTTCTGTGCCGATGATATACATATTTTCATGGGTCTTAGTAATAGGTGCACTTAAACGTCCTACAATTGCTATCTCATCACCATAGACATCAATGTCTTCCAAATGTTCAACTCGTTGCGCACCCAAATAGCTTGACCATATATGTTTACCTTCGGGACTGAATTTAGCAAATACGCCATCAGAGAAGTCTCGCCATTTACCAATAAACAAGCTAAACTCCGGTTGGTAAGTCCAGTCACTTCTAACAATGTCTGTACTCATAGTGTTGCCGGCTACATAAATATTATCATCATCATCTATGGCAAGACCAAAAGACTGATCCAAGTATGTACCTCCAAACAGGCGAGACCACAGTAAATTACCGTCCTGATCAAACTTAGCAACATACATATCTGCTTCGCCTTTTATACTGTCTTGGTCAAATTCACCTTTTAATGGGAAATTAGGGGAATTAGTAGCCCCTGCAATAATTATGTTATCTTCTGAATCGATTTCTAATCTTATACCTCTGTCCTCGCCTGTTCCACCAAAGTAAGTACTCCAGACAGGAAAGCCTAAAGTGTCAAATTTGACAATAAAGGCATCTATATAATCTTCTTCAGTTTTTTCAGAATCAAAGGAATTTCCTACCATTGGGAAGTCAGTGCTAAATGTATTACCGATAGCATACAAATAACCTTTAGAATCAATTTTAAAATCTTGCACTGCATCAGCTGCACTTCCTCCGAAATAAGTAGCAAAACGAATACGTGGGTCATCAGGGACTTCATCATTAAGTAGATTAGGGTCTATATCCGAACCGGATTTCGCTTTATAGGTATATTCCTTTTTAGGCTTTAAAGAGTCAGAGCCTTCGTAGGTTTCTGCTGAAAGTAGAGTCGGTACTAATAATAGTAATAAAATTAGTTGTTGCATTGTATAGTTTCCTTGTATTTGCATTGCACTTCAGCGCCTGTATAAGTAGAGATTTTGTGGATTTTAGAGTCTATTTACTATTCTTTCATAGAAATATATTAATCCGAGATGTACTTTATAAGTACTAGTTCAATATAATAACAATGACTATGTGATGCAATATTATTTACAGTACAAGTATTAAACTAACCAAAACTAAACATATACTAAATTTATTATACTTTTATAGAAGTTGTAGGAGAAGATAAAGAATTAATCAAAAGCTTATATCTGTGGAAAGAGCAAATTTGCATACAATACAATTATAGGTATGATATAATTCAATAAAATCAATCTAATTCTCAATGCAAATTTGAAATATTACTGAGAATACAATAGAATAAGCGTTTTTTATTATTTTTAGAGATATTTTGATTGTTTTGTCAATAATCTTTTGTTTTTTCCGTTTCTAAATAAAACAAATAAGTAAAAGTAATAAAGACAAATCTGCCATGAATCATCTTACTACACAGAGATACCTTGAGCTACTGGAACTATGCCACTCTTTCGAAAAAGATTTTGTAAAGTTCTACGAAAAAGGCAATAAAACTGCTGGAATCAGATTAAGAAAGCATATGCAGACCCTTAGGTCTTTTGCCGTTGGTATCAGAAATGAGGTTCAGGACATAAATGATAAAGACACTGAATCAGAAAAATAGATAAATAGACCGAGTCATCTGCTCGGTTTATTTTGTATTATGGCTATTCATATCGCCTATACTTCTCCTTTATAAAGAGGCACTGTAAAGTAGAATTTGCTACCTTCATTCAATCTGCTTTGCACCCAAATGCTACCACCATGTTTCAAAATAAATTCTTTGCAAATTGCAAGACCTAAACCGGTTCCTTTTTCTGCATTGGTTCCGATAGATGTGTGGTGTTTATCAAGATTAAAAATCTTTTCTGCAAATTCATCGTCCATACCTATACCAGTATCTTCTATGCAAATGGTTGCAAATTTTCCGTCAGTTGAAGCTTTTACAAACACACTACCACCGGGCTCAGTAAATTTAATGGCATTAGAAGTTAGATTCCTGATAATGGTAGTCAGCATATTTCCGTCAGCATATACATATATAGATTTGTGTATTTTAGAAAAGAGTTCAATTTGTTTTTGCTCTGCTAAAGAACTCAATAGATATGTATTATTAAATGCAAGTTCTTTTAAATCTATTGGTTCAGGGTTGAAAGAAATACTGCCCACCTGAGTTCTTGACCACTGCAGAAGATCTTCTAATAATTTGTAAATACTATTTGCTGAATCGTATATAGAAGAAGATATTTCTTTCATGTCCTTCATGGTCATCTCTTCCAAATCCTTATTCAAGATTTTGGAAAGTCCTAAAAAATTACCCATAGGCCCTTTCATGTCATGAGCAATTATTGAAAAGAATTTATCTTTTGCAGCAAGGGCTTCCTGCAGTTTTTGTTCGGATTCCCTAAGCGCAATCTCAGCACTCTTTTGTTTCGTTATTTCAGTAACTACCATGACGACTCCATTCAGCTCGCCTTCGGGAGTAAAAAAAGCTCGGGGAGTAATAATAGAAGGAACAACATTTTCGGTAGAGTGTATCAAATTTATTTCAAAGGAATCATTTCCTTGGTCAAAACGCCGAAGCCTACTTTCAAGAATTTCCTTTTCTTCGTCTTTTACAAAATCAATCGGTTGTTTCCCCATTATCTCATTAAGTGGCTTTCCTATAATATTACAAAACGCTCCATTTACAAATGTAATATTGAAATCCTTGTCTGTTTTAACTAAGCCTTCTCCCATCGTATCTATCAGGAAACGATAGTGAGATAGAGTTTCTTTCAGTTTGTTTTCAGCTTTGATACTAGAGGTAATATCTCTGACAGTACCTTCTATAAATGCAGGTTTACCGTACTTGTCCATTACTAAGCGAGCTGTAATTGACACCCAATACTGGATGCCGTTTTTTTTCCGGATTTTTGTTTCCCACTGATCAACAACACCGTTAGCCATTATCTTTTCTTTAAAGGCATCTACTTTGTGCTGATGAACGGACAACTTGTATACATTAACCCCTATAGCTTCATTTTGAGTAAACCCGGACATATCGTAGCACGACGGAGATACCATGATTAGATATCCATCCAAATCCATTCTAAAAAAAACATCTCTTAGATTATTAAATAAATTTCTGTACTCCTGTTCTCTAATTTTTAAAGCTTCCTGAGTTGCTTTTTTCTCTGTTATGTCTAGCATTATAGCAATGAGTTCTACAGTCTCTCCCATTTTATTTTTGATAGGAGTGACAGATACATCTATCCATAAAATGGAACCGTCTTTTTTCAAATATCTTTTTTCTATTCTATAAAAGTCTAATTCACCGGAGACCATATTAGCCAATAGTTTTTGAGTCGTTTCAAAATCTTCTTTAGAAGTAAGATCTTGAATCGTCATATTGAGCAAATCTTTCTCAGAGTATTGAGTAAGGTGTTGCATATATTGGTTTGCAAACATTATCCGACCATTACTATCAAAGAGCTCAATACCAATAGCAGCGTTGTCAAATACTGCTCTTAGCTTATCTTCTGTGCGAGATTCAATAATATCTTTACGTGCGTTGTTCATCATAATTTATTTAAACTGAATAGAATTTATAGCCTAATTAGTTATCGGCAAAATTGTAATTTAATTTAATAGTTTTTGCCCTCGGAACTCAAGGTATACTGAATAAATACGACCATGGACAATATAATATTGCTAACTCACAATATAATCAGTATAAATACTTAATTATCTCTACAGAATACAATGACTTGCAAGAGCCTATGGGTAAGTAATAGTACTTACGCGTAAATAATAGTCCAATATATTTACGTCAAAAGTAACATGATTGTTATATGAATTATCAAAAATTGTTGTAGCTTAATATATCCTAAGAAACACCGCCATAACTACTATTTTCATAGTAAAAGTCAAACGTACTTGAGTTGATGTATTCATTTGAAAACTGATAATCCAAGTTTGTTTAAATAAGTTTAGCGCTGAAGTCGGGGATATTAGACGATTTTGCTGAGCTAAAGTAAATTCTATTCATAATGACAATAAATAGCATATTTTTCAGTATATTAGGATTGTATACATTTGGCAATTTTTTACTTGTCTTTTGATATATAACTACTAAATTTTCAATACAATCTTGCTTATGCAAATCTATCAAAAGGATATTACTCTTCGGCAAAGAAGTAGAGGCGCTCACCTTGTCACCGGAGATATTTATGAAGCATTTAGTGAGATAGCAGGTATAAAAGCAGGCATTGCTAATATATTTATAAAACATACCAGTGCATCTTTGGCTATAAACGAAAACGCTGATCCTGATGTAAGAGAAGATTTAGAAAATTATCTAAACCGGGTAGTACCTGAAAACCTTACGGATTACCTACACACTGCAGAAGGCTCTGACGATATGACTTCTCATATTAAAAGCATTCTAATAGGAAGTTCGCTAACTATTCCGATAAAAAGAGGTAAATTTGCATTAGGGACATGGCAGGGTATTTATCTATGCGAGCATAGAAATAATGCGTCAGCCAGAAATGTAATAATAACGATATTCGGTGAATA
This sequence comes from Kapaibacterium sp. (SeqCode), assembly GCA_963678775.2. Classification (GTDB taxonomy): domain Bacteria; phylum Bacteroidota; class Ignavibacteria; order Kapaibacteriales; family UBA2268; genus JBFHIJ01. Next base: position 776,913 of record CAXXGR010000002.1, on the reverse strand, counting down.
GGATGGATAGAAAAATTGCAGTGGTGTTACTAAGTGGTGGAATGGATTCGGCCCTATGTGCTGCAATAGCCAAAGAAGATGGCTATGAATTAGCTGCTTTGCATCTAAATTACAAACAAAAAACACAGGAAAAAGAATATCAATGCTTCAAGAGGCTTTGCGACCACTACAGTATCAAGTATAGATTATCGGTAGATGTTAGCTATTTAAACCAAATAGGCGGTTCGAGCCTTACAGATGAGCGAATGACAGTAGACAAGGCAAATCTGGAAAGTGAATCAATCCCTACGAGCTATGTGCCTTTCAGGAATGCAAATATTATGGCAATAGCCACCAGCTGGGCAGAAGTCCTCGGAGCCACTGCGTTATACGTAGGCGCAGTAGAGCAAGACAGTAGCGGTTATCCTGATTGTAGAGTGAGCTTCTTCGAAGCTTTTCAGCAGGTAATTAATACCGGGACAAAACCGGAAACAAAAATTGAAGTAAAAACCCCTGTTATAAATATGCTTAAGTCAGAAATAGCACAAAAGGGGCATGAATTAGGCGTTCCATTTGACAAAACATGGAGCTGCTACCAAAATAGTGAAGAAGCATGCGGCGAATGCGAGTCATGCGTATTACGCCTTAAAGGCTTTAATAATGCAGGTTTACAAGATTCTATTCCTTATGTAAAAAAGAAATAATTGATATTTTGAAAAAAATATTTTGTCTCTTTGTGGAAAAGTTTTAAATTTGTAATCCTTTTATATGTAGCATGTTATAGAATAAACTACACAAATAAATTGTATTTAGTGAGGTAAAATGAATTACAACGGTCCTAAAGTAAAGCTATCCCGCAAACTTGGGTTAACTATAACTCCAAAGGCGAAAAAAGTTACTACTAACAAACCTTATCCTCCGGGACAGCACGGAGCTTCTAAACGCCGTGCTAAGCAGTCTGACTTTGGTCGTCAGTTATTGGAAAAACAGAGATTAAGAATGCAATTCAACATCTCTGAAAGTCACATGCGTAAATATTACAAAAAAGCAACAAAAATGACTGGTAATACTGGTGATTTGTTGGTTCAGTTGATGGAATCAAGACTTGACGCTTTAGTTGCTCGTTCAGGTTTTGCTCGTACAATTTATGCTGCACGCCAATATGTTACTCACGGACATATACTTATTAACGGTAGAAAAATGAATGTACCGTCTTATCAAGTAAAAGTAAATGACGTGATTACTATTAAAGAAAAAAGTAGAAAATTGGATTGTTTCCAAGAAGCTGTTAGAAATACCAATCCTCCTGCTTATTTGGAAGTATCTAAAGCAGACTTCAGCTCTAAATACGTATATATTCCAACTCGTGAAGAAATTCCAGTGGAAGCTGAAGTACCATTAGTAGTGGAATTCTACTCTCGTTAATAGTAGACATCCAGCAAACTTTATAAAAAAAATGCCTCCTCGGAAACGCTACGAGCCGGCATTTTTTTTATTTATGTCTCCAACCCTCTTTAACACCGCATGCTGATACAAATAACATTTTGTGTATTTTTCTATCGTGCTTACTGCTTACGATTATACATATAAATCCCTACAGAGACTAATATCACTATACTACCACCTACGATGCTGTATATGTCTGAGATTTCTCCCCAAAACAAGAAGCCTACTCCTGCTGAAAATATAATATGTGAGTAGTTGTATACGGACACTTCGTTTGCAGGTGCGTATTTGTATGCGTAGGTTAAGCCAAATTGTCCCATGGCGGCAAATATTCCGGTACCAATCAATGCTGCAAATTCTCCTAATGAGGGCATTACAAAATCGAGTGCAACGATTGGAAGCATCCCTATCACTGAGATAAAGCTAAAGAAGAAGACTATTGTCGCCGGCTTTTCTCTTCCACCTAAATAACGAACCAATGTGTAAGCTGCCCCTGCCACTGCAGCACCACCAACCCCTGCCAATGCAGGCAGTATTGACAAGTCAAACTGAGGTTTTATAATCAAAAGCGAAGCTGCAAATACTATGATTATTCCGGGGATTTGTATTTTTGATATTTTTTCTTTAAGGAAAAAGTAGGCGAAGATTACTACGAAAAATGGAGAGAGTTTATTAAGCATGGCGGAATCTGCAAGATACATATTATCTATAGAATAAAAGTAAAGCACAACTCCTGTTAGCCCAAATAGCGATCTGGCTAATAAATATTTTCTGTTTTCTGATTTGCCAAATAGCACATCCCCTGTTTTGCGAACAGATACATAAGCTATAATCAAGCTGACTAAATTTCGGAAAAGTACCTTTTCAAATACCGGTAAGTCTCCGGCAAATTTTACCATTGCCCCCATAAATGCAAAAGACAGAGCAGATGCAAGCATGAGAAGGACTGATTTGGATTTATCTGACATCGGGGTTCTCGTAAATACTCAAAATTATCCTTATTATTGCTGACAGGCAATTTATTTCTAATCATAGAAGTCAATATACTGCAATAAAAAAGCGGAAATGTATACTAATTGATACAATTCCGCTACAAATTTAAATAGTAGTCTATTATTTGCGATTTTTCAGCAACATTTTTTTGATAGACTCTATGCTGCGTTTCTCATCCTCTTTATAAGTCTTGAGCAATCCTTGATTGTCTCCTTTTTCTCTAGTCTGCTCTTCAGATTCGCTAGTTTCTAAATTAATCCCCTCTTTGTAGCTCTCTGAAGTGTCATCTAATATTTCTTTTTCTGCTAAATCTTCGTACTGCTCGTCAAACATATTCATATCGTCGATAGGTTCACCTTTGGCAATTTTATCTAATTTTCTTTTGCCAAATACATCTATCAGTTTGTCATACACTGTAGCTCTTGTAAATGGTTTAGATATAAACCCTGCAGTACCGCTTTTAACTGCTTTGCCTAAGTTTTCTACATCAGAGAGAGCTGAGACTATAATAACCGGAATGTCTCGTGTAAGCTTGATATGCTTAAGTATTTTAAGCGTAATAAGCCCCGAGAGCTCAGGCATCATTATATCCAGCACAATCAGAGACGGCTGATGTTCGACAGAAAGAGCAATACCATCAAAACCATTGGAAGCCAAATAAGATTTGACAAAACCATAGTTTTGCAAAGTTTTTGATAAGATCCTTTGCATCCAGATATCATCGTCTATTATCAAAACAGAATATTCTTGCATTGCCAACCTATTTTTTTACTTTAGCAAACAAAATTTCTGCAGACTTTGGATTTTTACCATTTTTTTCATCTGCAAAAATTAAATTACCACCGGTCAAAACGTGTTTAAGAGCAGTGATCTCGGTTTTAGATGCTTCCTTATTCATTCTTATTATTTTATCATGAATTTCTTTTCTATGTACAGGAATAGATTTTGGAGCTTCTATTCCAAGCCTGACTACGCCACGATCAAAGCTAAGCACTGTGATTTTAACAGAGCTGCCTATAGTTACGACCTCGCCTATCTTCCTTGATAGCACTAACATAATTATATCCTCTTTCTTTTGTGTTCCTCGTTGTAATAATTACATATTTTCTTTTTGGGGAAAAATGTAATTGGTCGAATACTTATCGGATCTCAATATCCTTTGCTCGCCGATTTGATTTTCTACATCCAAAATAATAGGAGCTTTCATATTTGCACTCATTTGCCCTTTAGAGCTGTCTAAAGTGACGACTACAAAAAGCACTACCTTTTCTGCATCAATATCTTTGCCGGGATTATAAGTTAAGTCGATATGCCATGGACTTAGCAGAGGAAAGCCTATCTCAGGTTCGTCCATGCTGACGAGCCATTTGAAAGGGACAGTCTCTTCTTCACTAATAAGTACAAATTCCTTTAGATTTTCAAAGCCTAACATACCTTCTTTGAAATGGAATATGTGTTGGGGTTCTACATTGATCTCCCCAAAATGAAGAGTCTTTATCGTTTTTGAAGCAATTGCATCCATAGTCACATCCTTGTGTATTCTTCCTAAGTGATTGATTTTTACATGCAATGATACTAAATATATCAAAGCACATTATATGTATTTCAATAACCGCTGACAGCCGGAGCAGAAGATTTAAGCTCAGAGATGGTAATCTCTACTCTTCTGTTTATCGCTTTCCCTTCCTGCCTGGCATTAGAGGCGATTGGCCTTTGAGCTCCAAAACCTCTGTAACTTAAATTTACTTCCGGAACGCCACGCTGAATAAGTGCATACAATACACTCAAAGCTCTGGCTCCTGAAAGATGCCAGTTAGACGGAAATTTCGGAGTATTGATAGGATCAGAGTCCGTATGCCCGTCTATAGTAATTTGATACTGAGGACTATTCAATATTCGTGCCAAAGTATCTAATGCAATCATTCCGTCAGAAAGCACGTCAGCTTTTGCAGATTCAAACAGTAATTTTTCAGATAGATTTATTATTATATCTGTACCTGTCTTGGTAATTTCGATAGTGCCGTCATCTATATAGCTTTTTAGAGCTTGTTCTGTTTGCTCTGCTATATCATCTAAACTTTTCCTACCTGCTGCCGGTGGCAGTATTGGCTCCGGAAGTCCTTGTTTAGTACCTTCCAGAACACCTTTACCTCCTTCTAAAACAGAGCCGGGTTTGAAAATATCAGCAAAAGCAGTACTTATTTGCTTATATTTTTCTTCGTCAACGCTAGAAGTAGAGTACAGTATAACAAATAATCCAAGAAGTAATGTTATCAAATCTGCATAGGTTATCAAATAACGTTCGCTAGAGTTTTCTTCTCTATTTCGCTTTATTTTCTTGAATTTAGGCACGTGTCATCCTTTTACTTTTGCCTATGAGCTATTTATCGGCAGTTTTAGGAAAAAGATTATCTCTATTTGAAATTTTTTTTGGCAGCCTCTACCGAATTACCGCCATTGATAATGCAATAATATCAAATATATATCTAAACGATATAGTTACTAGTTAAGTTTATACCAAATTCTGTAGCTATCGCCTGCTTCTAATTGGCATTAGCATAAATCAAAGCAATATTATGCTGTCTACATATAGCATTGTTACCGTAAAAAGCTAATTCTCTTTCCCATTCCATGTCTGACAAACAGATTGTAATTGGCTTTACAAAATATTAGAGAAATCTATATACAAAGAAACTAAATAAATGCAAGTAAATGATATAAAGAAGCTTATACCTATTATTGCCAGTATGTTTAACCATTTTTTAGGTCTCATTTCTGCAGGTACTAAACTGCTGTTTACAAGCTTATAATTTAGTATTGCAAACACAGGCCCTGACACAAATGAAGCAAAGGTAGCAATATCTATAAGATATGTCATGCCACTTGTAAAATATTCTATTATTATGATACTTATAATAACTAATGCCAAAGTAATGTAAAGCTCTACCTTGTCAGAATCGTATTCTTTATTTCTTATTTTACTCCAAGAAGCGCCCAGTACTCGAGGATAACCATCGAACACTGTAATCGTAGTTGAAATCATTGTAATCATTGCCACTGTTGTAATTAGAGGTAATGTCCATGAGCCTAAAGTTCTGGCATATAGACCTATAAGCTGAGAAGAAAACACGACTCCTTTTGCAGAAAATTCTTCCCCAGTGCCATACATTACTAAGGCACCTAGTGCAAGAAAGCATATCGCAAGAATAGCTGTAATGATATACCCAAAGTTGAAATCAAACAGCACATTTTTTAGACTCTGTTTAAACCCCAGTTCTTTAGATTTTTCTGTACTCCAAACAGAAGACCATACTGATACTTCTATTGGGGCAGGCATCCACCCCATCAGTGATATTAAAAATGCAAGGCTTGCACCGCTTACCAGTTCAGGCGATACAAAGTCCGGCATAGCATTAGATCCGTTTATCATTGCCATAATCATTGCAAATACAGTAGAAAAACTAAGGATAGCAACTAAATATTTGACTACCTTGTCTAACATTTTGTACTTGCCAAAAAACAATAGAGACAAGGAAACGGCATACAGTATCATCAGTGATACTCGCGTGCTGAGCTCTATGCCTGTAAGCACTTGTACGGAGTAAGCACTTATTGCTGCAGTAACTAAACTCACCGCCGCAACGGTAATAAAAGAAGTAATCCCAGACAAAATAAAGTAAGTTGTAACTGCCCACTTCCCAAGTTTTGAATACCCCTCTATCATATTTGTACCCGTGGCACCTGTCCATCTTTGTGCAAATTCAAAAAAGGGATATTTAAACAAGTTTACTAATAAAATTATCCAAATCAGATTAGTACCATAAAGTGCTCCGGCACGAGTAGACTGCACAAGATGCGACACTCCTACTGCCGCAGCTGCAAATAGTAAGCCGGGACCTAATGATTTTAACAAGGATAGTTTTGAAGATTCAATCATAATACATATCCGGAAACTGTAAATTATAAGATTTTTAATTTACATTCTTATTTAATATAATACAAATAGAAGTGGATTTTGGTAGATATGTTTTACTTGCTCACTCCAACTAAAAAGAAAGCGTACCCGAAGGCACGCCTAAGTGATTACAGTTTATAGCTCAGTATTTCCGCATTTAGCTTCATTCGCTCAGCTTCCAACACTAAATAGGTATCATAAATTTCGTAGTAGTAATTTAATTCATAGAAATATTCTACTGCAGAAAGCTCGCCCAGGTTAAAAGCTTTTTCTAAAAGTTGCAGAGTTTTGACATCGTCAAAAAGAGCTTCGTATTCTCTGAGATTTTGCTCTAAAGTGTGCAACTTATCTGTTTTAGCCTTTAGGCTGTGACGTGTACTATTTATTATGCTTTCCCTTAACTCTTGTTTGTATTCTAACTCTGCTCTGGCGGTTTTGATAGTGTTATTACTTTCAAAAATAGGAATGCTTATGCCTAAAGAAATCCCATTAAAAGTTTCCGCTCCTTCATCTTCATATTTATATCCTATATCAAACTTAGGGAGTGAAGACCATCTTTTTAGACTAAGATTTCTTTCTTCTTTCTCAATATCAAGTAAAGCCAGATGCAAGTCCGGATTTCTTTTCAGATACTCAGCCTGCAGATCTGCCGGTGCAGGGAGAGTGGGAACCTGATAAGCATCAGTATTTAACGGAGGAAGTGCTTTGCCGCCGTTCAAACTTTTCAGCGCTTCTTTTGCATTGTCTAAGTCAATATCGTTGCTTTGTAAAAGAGTTTTAGCTGTTAGAAGCTCCATTTTTGACTTATTATAATCTATAGCACCAAGGTCACCATTTTCAAATCGAGTTTTAAATGACTCATATATTTTTCTTGAGTTGGCATATCTAATATTCAATATTTCAGACTTGCGCTGAAAAATAATATAATCCATCAAAATCAACTTTGCTTCAAGTAGTATCTCATTTCTGGATTTGAGATATTCAGCCTCAGCTACTTCCCGTTTACTCTCTGCAAGTGAAGACTTCTTAAAATATACAGTAGGGAAATCAAAAGATTGTGTAATGCCATAGCCCTTTTTGCTCGTAGCGTTCTCCCCTGATGAATTCATAAAATCAGCTTCTACTGTCGGGTCAGAGAGTAATAAATCTTGGCCAAATGATGCCTTTTGAGCTTCCGCTAACTTTTTAGCAGTTCTAAGTTCTTTGTTGTTATATTCTAACTCTTTCAAAAAAGAATCAACATCCAGTGCAAACAAAGAATTACAGGAGACAACGGCAAATATTATTATCCATATTTTATACATTTGCAAGCTCCTTCTTATTCATTATATAAAAGACAATAGGAATAATAAAAATATTCAAAATAGTTGAAGTTAATAATCCACCTAAGATAACAACAGCCATCGGGCTTTGTATCTCGTTGCCCGGTAAGTCTCCCCCCAAAGCAAGTGGTATTAGTGCCAAGGCAGCCGTCAGGGCTGTCATCAATATCGGATTGAGTCTATCTGCAGAACCATAAATTATACTGTCATATAGAGTTTTTCCTTCAGCTATTAAGTGGTTATACCGCGAGACAAGCAAAATCCCATTTCTAGTAGCTATACCAAATAAAGTTATAAATCCAATAATAGAAGGAATTGAAATAACGCCATTGGTAAAGAATATGGCAGCTACCCCGCCAATTAATGCCAAAGGTAGATTTAGAAGTATAATGCCGGCAGTTTTGCCACTTTTAAATTCTTGGTAAAGTAGCATAAATATTATCAATAATGCACCAATAGTAGCAAATAAAAGAACACGAGAGGCTCTTTGCTCACTTTCAAACTGACCGGAATATTCTAAATAATAGTTTTCAGGGAAATTTACTTCATCTTCAACTATGTCCTTTATGTCTGCTACCACGCTGCCAACATCTCTATCAGCTACGTTTACCGATACTACCAACTTACGTTTTACATTTTCGCGACTGATTGTATTCGGACCTGAGGATATAAATATGTCTGCTACGTAAAACAGAGGTATCTTTTTGCCGGACTCACTGTCTATCATTGCATTTTTCAAAGCATCTAAGTCTTGTCTATGCTCATCATCATACCTGAGTACCATATCAAAACGACGTTCGCCCTGGAACACATCAGACACTTTTTCACCTGCAAAAGCATAGTCGACGAAAGTATTAAACTTTTGAATAGTGATACCATATTTTGCCAGTAGTTCTCGGCGAGGCTTTATATATATTTGCGGTATTTCTACTTGTTGCTCTACACTCAAATCACCAATTCCCTCGACCTCTGCTATTTTGTTTTTAATATCAGTAGCCAGTGAATACATAGTGCTTAAGTCCGTACCAAACAGTTTCAAAGCAATATTTGCCTTAGAGCCTGAAAGCATATGGTCCATTCGGTGAGTGATTGGCTGACCTACTTCAACCACTACGCCCGGTACAGAATTCAACTTTTCACGTACCTCTTTTAGGAAGTCAGAGCGACTTCTGTCTCTAATAGTGTAAGGTGCATCAAGCTCTGACACGTTGCCACCAAATGAGTGCTCAGCAAGTTCAGCTCTACCGGTTTTGCGAGAAACCGTATTTATCTCAGGAATTGATAAAAGTAAATCTTCAGCCATCTTGCCAAGTTTATCAGATTCGCTAAGCGCTACGCCAGGCACAGTGGAAACATTAATAGTTAAAGACCCTTCGTTAAATGGAGGTAGAAAAGCCCTCCCAAATGTAAAGAGCAAGCCAAATGCAATTAACGAAAAGACAGTAGTTATAGCCATCACTGTTTTTTTATTATCCATCACAACTTTCAAAGCGGATGTATACTTTTCTGATAAAAAGCCGGCTATACCTTTGCTTTTTTTACCACTTTCCTCCAGATTCTTACCGGTGAGTAAAACGCTGCAAAGCACCGGAGTAATAGTAATTGCTACGAGCAATGAAGCAAACAGAGATATAATATAGGCAATACCTAATGGCTTAAGCATCTTGCCTTCCATGCCTGAGAGAAAGAATAAAGGAATAAATGCAACAATTATAATTAGAGTAGCATTTAATATAGAAGCTCTAATCTCTTTGGACGCATTAAAAATAACAGTTAAACTGTTTTCTTTCTGATTTTCAGGTAGTCTGTGATTTTCTTTAAGCCTTTTAAATACATTTTCTACATCTATGATTGCATCATCTACTAAGGAGCCTATGGCAATCGCCATACCCCCCAAACTCATTGTATTTAAGGTAATACCCAACCATTTCAATATTAAAATGGAAACAAGCAATGAAAGCGGTATTGCAAGTAAAGATATTAAAGTAGTTCTGTAATTCATTAAGAAAAGAAATAATATAACTACCACTAATATCGAACCTTCAACTAACGCGTTTTGTACATTATTCACTGCAGTTTTGATAAAATGAGCCTGAGTAAAAATATCAGTATGAAATTCTACATCATCAGGCAGCGTGCGTTTTATTTCGTCTAATGATTTTATTAGCTTTTTATGCAAATCTAAAGTATTGATTCCGGGCTGCTTTGTAACAGTCAGAATGATAGCCTTATCGCCCCTGTAAGAACCATCACCAATCTTAGGCGCAGAACCCTTTTTGACTTCAGCAATGTCTCGAATTTTAATTGGGAAGCCGTTAGAAAGTTTGACTACATTATTTCCCATTTCTTCAACATCTGTAGTCCTGGCTATACCTCTGATTATATATTCGTTACCATACTGATTAATAAAGCCTCCCGGCGAGTTCTCGTTTAAACTCTCAGTAGCATCTATCAGTTCAGAAAATGATACATTGTAGTATTTCATTTTTTCAGGATTTACCAGTATCTGGTATTCCATAACCTCTCCACCAATGGAAGTTACCTGAGCAACTCCTCCAACTGAGAGCAAGCGAGGCCTTACACCCCAATCTGCAATAGTCCTCAATGCCATAGGAGATGTTTCTTCTGCGGTCATTGCAAAGATCATCACTTCACCAAGCAGAGAAGACTGAGGAGCTATGGTTGGTTTGCCAACACCACCCGGCAACTCCTCACTTACTTGCATCAACTTTTCACTGACAGTCTGTCTTGCATCATACACATCTACATCCCATTCGAATTCAACCCATACCAAGGAGAAACCCATAGCAGACGAAGAGCGAACTCTTCTTATACCGGTGGCACCATTGACAGCCGTTTCTATTGGGAAAGTTACTAATTTTTCGACTTCTTCCGGTGCCATGCCATGAGCCTCAGTCATAACAACAACGGTGGGAGCATTCAAATCCGGAAATACGTCTACTTCCATATCAGAAGCAACATAAGCACCGGCTATAATTATTAAAAAAGCAATTATAAATACCGGCAACCTGTTCTTCAGCGAATAATCAATTATTTCATTAAGCATTCTAAATTCCGTTATATTTCAAATTAATTAGTGAGCATGAGAATGAGGAACTGCGCTGCTGGCTTTAGAAGCCAATTTGATATTATTCGCTCCCTTGCCGACAACTTTCTCGCCTGCTTTCACGCCTGAAGCCAATCGCACATTTAATCCATCGCTTCCGGCAATCTCTACAAAACGTCTTTCATAATGCTCATCTGAGAGCTTAACAAACACATAATATAAGCCCTGCTCTTCCATGATAGACTCTGACGGCACAATAAGTGCATCTTCTATAGGAGTAGAGTGCAAGAATATTTCAACATAAGCGCCGGGAATTATGTGGCTTTTGCTATCTAATTCAAAAAATATTGGAGTATAGTAAGAATTGCCGTCAGTATATTTACCATAAGAAATAAGACGGCCATGCAAATCTTTCAAATCATGAGGAGTTTCGCAGTATGTAGTTTTAAATGTAGCAGATCTTATGTTTGGTATTTGAGAATAATACCTTTGCGGCAGATCTGCTCTCATGACTAATTTCTTATTTTTTGAAACCTTCATTAGAGGCTGACCAATCTCAACATATTGCCCTGCTTCTACGAAAACTTTACTAACGTATCCGGAGATAGGCGCTTTTATCTTGAGCCCATCAGAGGCATAGTTAGAAGATATGTGATTAAAAGTAAGTTCTGCATTTTCGTAGTTTAATTTTATCGACAAATAATCCTTTTCAGGGATTATTTTATCTTCGAAAAGTATTTTCGCTCTATCAAAATCACTTTTTTGTTTATGGAATTCAGCTTTAGCTTCAAGAAATTCTTTTTGGTAGTTATCATCTACAAGTGATTCGCTCGAGATAAGAAACAGCTGCTGATTTTTACGAATTTCAGTACCTTCAAATAGTAAATCTCCACTAAAGAATACTTTACCACTGTGAGGCGCTACAACTATAGATTCATCTCCGCGAGCCGGTAAAATTTCGCCTGATGTTTTGATTACATCATAAAATCTGGTTGGCTGCACTTCTGTTATTTTTAAACCTATTTTTTTAGCCATAATGCTTGAAAATTGTACTTCATTTGCAGATTCTACTTCTTCTGCTGCGTGGTCATGTCCCTCGTGACTTTCTTCTTCCGCACCGTGATCATGACCTTCGTGTCCTTCTTCTTCTGCACCGCAATTATGTCCTTCATGGTTCTCCTCTGATTCTTCCGCACTATGGTCATGTCCTTCGTGATTGTCCTCGCCAGAATGAGAGTGCTCTTCAGAATGCTCCGAATGGTTATGCTCTTCTTGGGATTGGGCTTCGTTGCATGCGGTCATAAATGAGATATATGATAACGCAAGCATAACTAACAAAAGTTTTTTAAGCATTTTAATACCTATGATATTTGTATGTGTATTTAATATTTCCATCTATAATGATTTGCGCTATTCGAGAGTATCTAATATTTACACTTCAAGTCAAACTAAAACTCTATATCAATAGATACATGTATGTAGAAAGACTTAAATTATAGTGTTTTTATAAGATATAAGACCGATAATTGGCAAGATAAAGGAAAGAATATCAGACATTCAACGTCGAATACCCTAGCTACCATCATGTCTCAATTATGGTATAAATTAGGCGATGATAGAGGGAGGTCCTCTTCGGTGATAATGTGAGTAGAATTGCCGCTTCGGCAAATTAAATGCTTGTTTAGAAAAATCATATTCCATCAACGGAATAATATATATAGGGTCAACATTAATAGCTTTCTTAATTATAGCTACAATTTCAACACTAGGTTTAATTTTCCCGGAAGCTCTCTGATAGTATCTGGAAAACTCGTGATCCGGTAAAATTTCGCATATAGGATTGTTGCAGTGTGTTCCATTTATTTGATGGTCGTCAGTATTTAGACAATAATCATGAGACACCGAACCACTATGCGGATGGCAATGGTGCGGGATGATATCATGAGCTATCACAATAGAATAGCTAAAGATCAAAAGAAATACTATGAACCGTTTTAAAAACATAAAATCCTATATATTAATACAATAAATATACGGAAAACTTTTTAAATGCATGCTTAAAACTATTATATTATTACATAATGAAGCAAGTTAGTAATACTTAGGCATAAGCATTGATAGTCGTAGAATACTTACTGAAATCATTATATTTTTGCTTCAAATTACCGAATTGAATCATTTTGGAATTGTCTGTAGAATTGCTCTTCTTAGTACCTACTTCAGAGTTCTCATTTTTTGCATCACTATCTGTTATATTGCTAACATTAGAACTCTCAAGTACTTCGTTGTCGCCGGAATCATTTTTTTCACTGAGCATTTCAGAGCGAGCCTGAGCAGCAATGGATGAGGCGCTGGATGCTACTGATCTGTCTTGAGCAGAAGGTTCCGCCGGAGCTAATGCAGCACTTTTTACCTGTTGCATTTTTCTTATGGTTGCCTCGGGATCTCCATCCACAGGTGACATTTCGATACTTACTTCCCCGGCAACTGCGTATTGCTTGCCATCGGGGCCACTTTCATAAGAGAAAGAAGCGCCACCACGAACTAAAGACCCACCTGCAGCAAGATGAGCTTGCTCATGGCGTTTTACTTTAGCATCTATTTTTTTTAGTTTGTCTACTTGTTTTTTCTCTTCTTCAGTTAGCTCTCCAGGAGCCTTTGTGTTTTGAGATTTAATCTGCGATTCTTTGCTGATGTCTTTTTTATCTTTTGTAGCAGAGATATTTTCACTATTAGATACACCATTATCCTCTTCTCGGGTGGAAGCTATTTTAGGCAGGTTCATATCTGCACTAAAAGCGGATACTGAGCTGCTGTTCTCTTTGAGTGAAACGTTTGTTATCATAACTAAATTATTACTATAACAATAACTTATGTAATATTAGAACCGAATATACCGAAAAAATATTTGATATCAAACGAAATGTACCACTAAGAGCTCAAAAATTATATTCTATCTTTATATAAGTTATTATTGCAGATTATGTTTATCTGTAATTTTTAGAATAAATAATTTAAATTATAAATATTGGTGATATAATGCGCCTGAACCGAGATCTCTAATACAAACCCTGAGTTTGTGACAAAAAGAAGCTAACTGATTGTTTCCAACTATATAGTACTCGTCCTGTAGATGCGTAGAGCAAATCCATGATTTTGCTCTACATTAGTTAAAAGCAACTATATAAAGTTCTGTTAGATGGAAAATGTCATCAGAAAAAATATCAAAGCTTTAAAGTTATTGAATGCCATGGGGTTCCCCTCCCCCGTCTTAAGTAGGCAATAACCTAATATTTTCTTAAAGAGGAAGTTAGCATTCTCCATAGCCCTATATTCATTCACGGTGCTTTTAAAACATCTTACGAAAATACCCATTTATGCGAATCTTTAATACCGAATAGTAATGACAATTAAATATTATTATAATAAAATAAAAAATATGCTAAAGAAGTTTTCAAACTAGCCGATAAAGAGGTTAGAGGAATAGTAAACAGGTAGGATGCCCGAAATGTATTTCTAATAAGTGAGCATAAGTTATGCCGGCAAAAATTTCGGGTGAAGCAAGAATACGTGCCAATATTTCTGCAGAGCAGGCATATAACAGCAATTTTAGATCCTCAAGAGAAATTGCTAACAGTCAGTTAAGGATATCTACAGGCAAAAGAATTAATTCTGCGGCAGATGATGTCTCCGCTTATATTACTTCAAAATCTTTGGAATCCAGAAACGGCTCTTTAAAAGCGGCTCTCAGACTTAGTGGAGAAGCAGGTAACGTTGCTTCCATTTCACAAGACACTTTGGACAATATCAATAGCTTACTTTCAACTATAAAAGACGCTACTACGTTAGCTGCAGGCGATTCGATTGGAACTGATGAAAAAGTAGCCCTTGCAAAAGGAGCCTATCGCTTGTCTCAGCAAATACAAACTGTGGTAGATACTGCTGTGTTTGGAGGGTATCAATTATTCAGCGGCAACTATAAAGCTGACTGGGTCATTGGCTACGATCATGTTAATAGCATGATCACTTTAGGAGTTAATCTTGAATCAAGCAATATAGACTTGAATGTAGAAAGTCGTAATTTTAATTTGCAAGCCATTGACAACGGTTCCGAATTAGATTATTCTAATTTTGCCGGAGTTACAGGTTTAGACCTTTCTAAGCTTAATGATGTTAGCGCTTCTGATTTGAATATCTTTGCAAGCGAGGAGATAGGTAGCACGCTCTATAGCCTTTCTTTAGCAATGAAAAATGTAAGAAATGTAGCCTCCTACTTAGGAGGAGTCCAAGGTAGAATTGACTCGCAAGAAGAATCTATCCGGTCACAAATAGTCAATTACGATTCGGCTATTTCAAGATTGGAGGATGCGGATGTAGCAAATGAGCAATTAAACATCGTAAAGAACCAATTTTTACAACAAACTTCAATTCTTTCATTAGCTCAAGCAAATGAAAATCCGCGCTCTTATCTTCTGCTATTTTAGAATGCAGGACGTAAAAAACAAGTGTTTAAAGCAGGAATTTATCATTATTTCCTGCTTTTTGTATTTATATCCGAATTTGTCATTAGATGTTACCAAAAGTACTTTAAATGACAATAGAACCTAGGCACATATTCCCTGATTATTGCAGGAAAATATTACGTAATTGCTTATTAAACAAGAGACTTCAACCCCTTGCCATTCAGCAACTTAAATTCATTTACATCTTTTCTAACGACTTTTTCCATCTAACTAATTCTAACATAACCTGTATCTCTGTCAAATCAAGTTGATTTATGAGTCGCAAAGCATTGCGGCTCTACAGTTTTTGAATATTAAGTTAGCTTCTTATTGCCAGAAACTCAGGGGTTGTATTAGGGATTTGGGTTTATCCGGAATAAGGCGATATAAAAAAATTATCCCCTACTTTACAAGTTGGAAATCGGGACTTTGCCATCAAAACAAAAGAGCTCCTGAATATATCAGAGGCTCTCTTTTGTTCTAAATATTAACGGAGTCACTTTTATTTAGGATCTCGTTTAACTACTACCAAAGTTTTATCGTCGTTGTAAACGGTATTTGTAGAAAATATTTGTACATCTTCCAAGATTCTTAATGCCATCTCTTTCGAGTCTAAGTCACTAAATTCTCTGATTTTATCCATGAGCCTATCCTCACCGTACAAATCACCTTCAGAGCTGTGCGCTTCGGTAATTCCATCAGTGTATAAGACTAAGATATCCCCGGGAAGCATACGACAATTTTCAATTTTATATTTGGAATCTTTAATTATACCCAGCAATCCGCCTGTAGGACCTAACATCTGAAAGCTATCAGTACTTGGGCGGTAATGCACAGGCGCATTATGCCCTGCATTTGCATAAACAACCATGCGATTATGAGTCATGTTTAACTCGCAATAAAACAGAGTTACAAAATCATCGTATGGAAATGTTTCACAAACCAGATTATTTAGCCTGTTGAACATGTGAGATAGCTTTGGTACAAAGTTCATTGCCATTCGTACTGCACCCGTTACAAAAAGTGCTTGGATAGCTGCCGGCAAACCTTTACTAACTGCATCACCAATCAGTATGCCAACACTTTCCTCTTCTGTGTCCTTACTTTTGATATAGTCAAAGTAGTCACCACCTACCGCACTATCAGGCACACATACTCCAAATATTTTGAAGTCGTTAAATTCCAGATAATGCTCAGGCAAAATTCCTCTTTGTATTTCAGATGCTCTATCTATATCTTTTTTAAATTTTGCCTGCTCCAACTTAGCAGTGATATCCCTTAAAGACATAGTAGCTATTGAACTGATAATACTTAAAGTCTCAAAAAAACTTTGCAATATCTCAGGGGCATTAAAACCTAAAACATATTTAAAATATTTCCCTTTTGGAGTAGATATTACATCTCCAACACCGGTAACAGAGTACACCGTAATGCCTTTCTTTTGGAGGAACTGGTTTGTTTCCTGATGTAGTTGTGTTTTATTGGAGACAAGACCTTTTAGAACCGGGTAGTCATCCACTGCAAGAGAGTAGTTATGTGGAATTTCTTGTACATTGCCGTACTGGCACTGTAAGGTATATGACATACCATCGGGATTAAATTCCCATACTCTGCCGCCCACAATTTCAAAACTTCTATTCTCAACAAGTTCTTTTATCATAGAAGTAAGAAAGTCAAGCTCGTTTTTAAACTCTCCGGATGTGAGTTTTTCTACAATTTTATATGTCTGACGTTGTGAATAGCTGTCCGGATTTAGTGTAGGATATTGTCCTAAGGTCTTAATACTCATATTTAAAATAATCAAAAGAATGGATAAAATATTTTCTAATAAAGTCTAAAAGTAAGCTATATTTCGAACTTATCGTAAAAGTCTTTTCTATTTCAAGCTTTTATTTTTCGTTTTTTTGTTATTCCTAATAAAAACCCTAAGTAGATTTTCAATCTCTTTAGAATTGCCGTAGTCACCGGTCATAAAAGCGGTTCCGGAAGGATGATTGCCACCGGATTCATGCTCTGTCTCGTGATCTTGACGGGAATACATCAAGGTAAATGCATAAGTAATCAGCAGTGAAAACTCCAGACCTAATGCAAAAAATATGATAGATGGTTGAGTAGATGGAATAAATTTCAGTCCACGCAAGCCAATAATAATAATCAGAATCGCAGCACCTACATATACGTAACCCAGTACTGTATTGCCATACTTCTCAGTAAAGTAGAAACGCAGATAAATTTTTACATAATCGTTAAATCTCAATATTTTACCAAACAGGTTTTTATTTCGCCATTTCAATGCTTTATGCAGCGATTTTAAATCTTCCAAATGTATTCCCCATTCAGATTCATAGTCGTGCATATCTCTGAGATTGGCAGTTAAAACCTCTTGTGCTATTTCATCTAAATAATCATCTGTCTGATAGCCATACTTAGCCAGCGATATTTTGTCTAAAATGTGTGCTATTTCTCTTTCTATCTTTTGCCGCATAAATCCTAATCTCTGAGGCAATAGCGTAGTTATAAAAATAGAAATTATGACACCAATGATTATTGATGGAATGAATAACGACAATAACGGGTTGAACCAGTATCTGGTTTCCTGTGGAGTATTGATATATATATCAATAGCCCAGTTATGATAGTAAGATGTCTCATGAACTGTAGAACCATGTTCTTTTACGTATTGGACATCCTCTCCTGCATTATAGACTTTACCATCAAGTCCATCTTCGAATATAGACTCTACGGCAGGAAGAAGGAAAAAAAATACAGAGATAACAGAGCAAAGGAACAAGCCAATAATTATAGAAACCTGTACACTATTGTGCTCTGATAAATCAAAATACTTTTGTCTGGACTGGTTATTTGATTGCATATTTCATCTCGACTGTTCTACGACATCCAATATAGTTCTTTATTTGCTAAATGCAAATTCAATTCACCTTTGTGCAATTAAATATGTTGCCAATAGCGTGCCAATCTTTGCTTGCTTATATATTACACTACAAACTCTACAATCAAATGGTTCATTATTACCAACTTGTAGAGAGGTATATCTCCAGAAGAAGTATAAATATAATGTGCGTATTTATTTTGCCTTTCCTTCTTAACTGAAAAAACATCTAATCCAAAAAATGATTGTTTCAGTGATTTTTACATCTTTAACGCTACTTGTTTTGTAAGATAAGCTAGTATTTTTAGATATTTTTTCAAATATAAATTTTTTGCTTAATAATACACACCATATTTAAGTTCTTTATAAAAAAGGCAGTTTAGTCTTGCCATATATTTAAGCAGAGCAATTAATCAAAGACCTTATTAACTATTCAGCAATTATTATTGGTATATTCACACTTATTCCTGTATATTTGTATTGTTCTTTGACGGCAACAGCCACTAAAGTTAAGAGTTCTAAAAAAATAAAAAATCTAAAAAAAAGATTTGGAATTTAAAACGAAACTTCTTAATTTTGAACTCTCTTAAAGAGACACACAATGAAAAAAGGTCCTATCGACTAACGGTTAGGTCACCAGCCTTTCACGCTGGCAGTGGGGGTTCGAATCCCCCTAGGATCACAAAAAGCTAACTTAGAAATGAGTTAGCTTTTTTCGTATACCTAAATGAATATTATATAAATACCTATAAAAAAAGTCGCAGGATAAGAGAATTATTCTGCGACTTTTTTTTATTTAAAGCTAAAAGATATTTACTATTTCAAGATATCTAATAATTCTACTTCAAACACAAGAGCTCTGTTTGGACCAATTTCACCAGGGCCGTTCAAGCCATAAGCCAAGTTTGCAGGAATAAAGAATTTATATTTACTGCCAACTTTCATAAGCTGCAGACCTTCAGTCCAACCAGGAATAACTCTGTCAAGTGGAAATTCTGCAGGTTGACCGCGATCAACTGAACTGTCAAATACAGTACCATCGATGAAAGTACCATGGTAATGAACTTTAACTCTATTAGTAGATAACGGCTTAGCACCGTCGCCTTCTCTGATTACTTTATATTGCAAGCCCGAAGCAGTTTCTTTAACGCCTTCTTTTGTTTTGTTTTCTGCTAAGAACTTTTCACCTTCTTTTAGGTTAGATTCGCCGGCTTTATTTTTGACTTTTGTCAAATAACCGTTGATAAGTTGACCAGCTACTTCCGGCTTTATCAATGTATCTTTTTCAATACCAAAAGAAGTTCTGATACCGGATAGAAAAGCATCCAAGTTGATATCTTGCAAATTGTCTTTTTGCAAATTCATACCAATTGATTGACCGATTACATAAGAAACGCTATCTAATTCGGTTTTCAATTCTACTTTTTTGTTTTCGCTATTTGCATTTGCATCACATGCAATAATGCCAACGATAAGTGCAGCTAATAATATCATTTTAGCTTTCATTAGGAAACTCCTTGAAATTTTATAATAAAAAATATCTTATCTTCGTAATATACATTTTGTATATTTTATGACAGTACATACAAATCTGTCAAATTACAAACTGTAAAGATACCAATATTTCAAGACAAAGAAAAAGCTTATTCTATATTAACAAACTTGGAGCATATCATGCCAAAGATAATTGAAGGAATGTATGACGCGAAAGGCAAATCTTTTGCAATTGTTGTAACCAGATGGAATCAATTTGTAGTTTCAAAACTTCTCGATGGCGCATTAGACGGACTAAAAAGAAACAAAGCAGATGACAACAAAATAACAGTAGCATACTGTCCGGGCTCCTTCGAAGTGCCTCTTGTAGTGCAGAAATTTGCCCAATCAGGTAAATATGATGCCGTTATAGCGTTAGGAGCTGTAATCAGAGGGGCAACACCGCATTTCGACTATGTATCAGCTGAAGTTACTAAAGGAATAGCACATGTGCAGTTGGAAACCGGAATACCTTGTGTGCTTGGCGTACTTACAACAGATACAATTGAGCAGGCGATTGAACGTGCAGGCAGTAAAGCGGGTAATAAAGGTTTTGAGGCAGCTACTACTGCCATAGAAATGGCGAATCTGCTTCAGGAACTCAAATAGAAATTTTTAAAATATCAGTGATAGTACCATGCATAAAATATTCCTTATTTCTTTGCTTTGCGTTATTTCTTTATCTGTCGCTAATAGTCAGGTAAGGTTAGATAATTGGCGAACTTACTCCTCGCTAACTGACATCTACGAAGTTGATCTTGATAAAGATAATAATATTTGGGCAGCTACTTCGGGTGGGCTTTTTGAATATAATACAGAAACAAAGAAACTAACTGCTTACACTAATATCAATGCCCTTTTGAGCTTAGATATTACATCTGTGCTTTGTGGAGATAATGGCGAAGTTTATGCAGGTTCTTCCGATGGTGTTGTCCATATATTAAATAGTGATGATTCATGGAGCTACCTGACTGATATCCGCTCAGCTGGAAAACCGAACCCGTCTATCGAGAAAATGTTTGTGCACAATGGCAAACTATATGCAGTAGGAGGATTTGGTATTTCTGTGATTAATAAAGACGAAAAAGTATTTATCGAATCTGCTTCTAAATTTGGGGATTTGCCTGCTAATGCAGAGGTGAGAGATGCTACTGTGTTGGGCGACTCGATTTATTTAGCTACATCTGAGGGAGTCGCGGTGGCAGATATAAATTTGTCATTAGTAGATCCTAACAGGTGGACAGTCCACTCGAATTCTACTCCTAGCAATAATAGTTTTTTTAAAATAGTGGCTCATAAAAATCAGATTTTTGCAGGTACTGAGGATAATCTATATATTTTAGAGCCGGATACAATGAAGCTGTATACCAAAGTTTCTGATGGCCTTACCGGCTTAGAAAGCAATGGCGAAGAAATTTATTACAGTGGACTTTATAATATTTTTAAAGATTTTAAATCTATTACATTTCCAAAAAGTGCAGAAGTAGCGGGTTTTAAAATATTAGATGCAGAGCAGGGTATATTTGTTGTACTGATGAGAAAAAATGGCTTTGGGATTGCCAGACAGGACGAAATGGAAGAAATATTCCCCAATTCCCCCAACTCAAACCTATATAGCAGCACAGATGTTGATCCTTCCGGTAAACTTTGGGTGGCAAGCTCTTCCGGCGGAGGAACAGGCGTAATGTCTTTTGATGGTGATGACTGGGTGAATTACACAGTCAAAAACGAAGGTATTGAAACTAACGACTTCTTTAAAATTACTGCTGCGGCAAACGGTAAAACTATAGCCAGCTCATGGGGTGATGGATTTTATATTTTTGACCAAGAAGGCAATTATACTCACTACGACGAATCAAATACTCCTATGCAGGGCATCGCCTCTGCAACTGAATACACTTTAGCAGGATGTGCCGCTTATGACTTTTCCGGTAATCTTTGGATTGTGAACTATGGAGAAACTTCCGGCGGACCAGTCTTAATAGCACAAGAGCCAAACGGTACTTTCCACTCGTTTGAAAACAAAATCAATTCAACAGCTCGATATTATGTGCCAATGACTATAGACTACTCCGGTACAAAATGGCTCGGCGCTACAGAAAAATTCAGTTCGGGGCTTTATTATTTCAATGAGAAAAACACTTTAGAGGATGCTTCGGACGATATATTTGGTAGCTTAACCACTTCCAGCTTAAATAATCTGCCATCAAACACAATAAATGATTTGGTAACTGATAAGCAGGGTAAAGTATGGGTAGCAACTGCATCAGGCGTATGTCAGATTTTAAATCCGGGTGCAGTCTTAAGTAACTCAAAACCACTTGCGATTTTTAGTGACTTGATTGGTAACGTGCAGGTTTATGACATAGAGGTAGATGCAATAGATAATAAATGGATAGCAACTGCATCAGGGCTTTGGGTGTTAGATAGCGAAGGCACAGAAGTTTTAGCAATCATTAATAAAAGCAATTCACCTTTGACTACAGACGCAATAGAAAGCGTAAGCCTCGATGACGCGAGCGGTAGAGTCTTTATCGGTACTAAAGAGGGCCTGTTTACTGCTTACAGCTTATCTGTAGCACCTGCTGACAACCATAATATATCATGCTATCCGCAACCATTTAAGCCTCAGATTGATTCTGAAATAGTAATAGAAGGCCTTGCGGGAAACTCTGACATCAGAATACTTACTACTAACGGACAACTCGTAGCTTCCATTAGAAGTGCGGGGGCTAAGACAATTTGGGACGGAAAAGATGAATTTGGGAATTACGTTCAAACAGGCGTTTATCTTATAGTGGCAAGCTCAGAGACAACAGGAGCATCTGCTGTGCATAAAATTGCAATAATAAATGAATAGATTTGCTATACAAAATTCTAAACGAACTAACTACAGAGGCGCAAATTAAATTGCGTCTTTTTTTTGTTCTGCAGATTTTATGTAACTTATTATTATTCCCAACGTATTCTAAATAATTTGTACACACGTAACAAACTTAAGTTAAATAAATATACGAAGTATTATGCCTGAAAATCAACAGCAGTCTCCTCAACAGATGCCTCAATTTGAGCACTATAGAAGACGTAAACAGAAAAAGAACAACTGGTGGATACCGGTAGTAATTGTTTTATCTGTATTTGCACTATTAGTTATACTTGTAGTTGGATTTTTTACTTTAATTGGATCTACAATCGGTTCCGCTTTTGATAAAGAGCCGGTAGTAGTCAGAAACAATTCAATTTTGCATCTGAACATGGCAAATGTTCAGGAATATACAAGAGCAACAGGTTTTTCTTCATTTTTCTCAGATGAAAAACCAGCTTCCTTAAGAGACATAATTAATGCTCTAAAAGCTGCAAAAACTGATGATAGAATCAAAGGTATCTATTACGAGCCTTCTATGGTTGGAAGTGGATTTACTAAAAGGATGGAAGTGCTTGATGCTATGGAAGACTTCAAAACATCAGGAAAGTTTATTTATGCTTTCATTGAAGTTGGAGACGAAAATGCATACATAAATGCTCTGCCGGCAGATTCTATTTTTATGCCTGCCGAAGGTATGATGGAAATGAATGGATACGGAGTTTCTCCACTATTTTTCAAAGGCTTAGCGGAAAAAGTAGGTGTTGATTTTTATGTTCAGCAATTTGAAGATTTTAAATCCGCAGGCGAAATGTTTTCGAGAAAATCTTTCTCTGACTCTGCAAGGCTTCAAACTCAAGTGCTATTAAATCACAGATATAAAACTCTACTTAATCTTATTGAGAAGTACAGAGGAATTGATAAAGAAACAGCCAATGCAATTTTTAATAAAGGCTTATTCCACTCTGATGAAATTTTGGAAAGTGGATTAATTGATGCTATTGCACCAGAGTACAAAATCAAAGAAATGATGAAAAGATTAGTTAAAGACGAAGAAGATTCAGAAAACGGAAATTCTAAAGTCAGATTACTATCTGTCAGCAAATATATCAACAGCAATCCTGAAATTGACGCTCCAATAGCTGCAACTGATAAAAAAATTGCTATTGTGTACGGCGTAGGTGAAATTACTTCCGGCGAAAGCAATGACAATCCGTTTTCAAACTCTAGCGGAATCAAGTCAGGCACGTTTATTAGTAATTTAAGAAAGGCTGCTAAAGATAAGAACGTTGGAGCCATAATTGTTCGTATAGATAGCCCGGGTGGCTCTGTAATAGCATCCGATGAAATCTGGGAAGAATTAGAAAGGACTAAAGAAGAGCATCCGGATGTCCCTATTTATGCTTCTATGGCAGATGTAGCTGCATCAGGCGGTTTTTATATGGCAGTTGGTTGTGACTCTATTATTGCTCATCCGACTACTATAACCGGTTCTATCGGTGTTATTCTTTCTATACCAAATTTAAGTGGTGTAATGAATAAACTTGGTGTTAGTACTGATACTTTATCAACCACAGATGCCGCTCAATTTTTAAATACTTCAATTCCATTTTCTAAAAAAGATAAAGACAAATTATACTCTTTATCTCAAAAAATCTATTTCCGATTCTTAGGTAAAGTAGCTGAGCATAGAGGAATGCCTGTCGACGAATTGCGTCAATATGCAAAAGGTAGAGTATGGACAGGTGAAGATGCTTACAAACTTGGACTAATTGATAAATTAGGTGGTTTAGAAGATGTTATAGATATGGCAAAAGCGAGACTTGGTGTTTCGAAAGATGAACTCGTATCTATAGTAGAATATCCTAAAACAACGGATGAAATAGAAGAATTGCTGGAAAAACTGACAGGCGGTTCTAAAGATGAAGAGTTAGAAGCAACTATTGCACAAACAGCAGCTAAATACTTGCCTTATGCAAGCGGCGAAGCTTCTCTAATACTAAAAGCAATGCCGGAAAGTGTTAGAAAGCAACTGTTTTATAATATTGAATTATTAGAAATGGCACAAAGAGAAAGAGTCTTGGTAGCAATGCCTAACTTGCTTGAAATAAAGTAGATTCAAATATCCAATATATTTTCAAAAGTCACAATGGAATACATTTCTGTTGTGGCTTTTTTTATGTAATAAAAATTGTACTACAACCATTCGGATATTTTCCTATCTCCCAATTCAAGCACTTTGAAACCACATTTTCATAATATTTATTTATATCTTCTGACTTAAACTTAGTATATTATAAAAAACAATCTGTACTGACTACTTTAGAATAATGATATGTCTTTAGATAAAGCTTATGATTCAGAGCACTTCCGTAAAGAAGGGCACAAGTTAATTGACCAACTTGCAGACTATCTTAGCACTGCTTACAATGACAATAATTTTCATGTTTTGCCTAACTTAGCTCCTCAAAAAATAGAAGAAAAGTATAAGAATTTCCATCCCAATTCTATGGAAGAACTGATTGGAGAAGTCTTAAGTGATTCTAATCATCTTCATCACCCGGGCTATATCGGCCACCAAGTAGTGCCTCCGCTACCTGAAGCAGCACTTGCCGGTTTAGTTTCTGACATATTGAACAATGGCATGGCAATATATGAAATGGGGCCTGCCGGGACTGCAATGGAAAAGTTTGTTTTGAAGTGGCTTATAGATGAAATTGGAATGCCTTCTTCAGCTGATGGAGTTATTACTTCAGGAGGTTCTCTTGGCAATCTAACCGCATTATTAGCAGCGAGGCAATCAAGAGCAGACTATGATATATGGCAACATGGAAATGGTGCATGCAAATTTGCTTTTTTTGTTTCTGAGCATGCCCATTATTGTATCGACCGAGCTGTAAAAATTATGGGTTTTGGTGAGAGTGCTATATTCAAAGTAGCATGTAACGATTCTTTTAAACTGGATGTAGAGAACTTAAAGATAAGATATACAGAGGCAATATCAAGGGGCTTTCAGCCTATTGTCCTCGTTGGAGTTGCAGGTGCTACCGGAACCGGAACTTATGATCCATTAGACGAGATGGCAGATTTCTGTGAAGAAAATAATCTCTGGTTTCACATAGATGCTGCTCATGGTGGACCTGCCGTCCTATCTGATGAATTTTCTTATCTCTGCAAAGGGATGGAGCGTGCAGATTCGGTAGTAATAGATTTCCACAAAATGATGCTTGTGCCTGCATTAGCGACTGCAGTTCTCTTTAAAAATAAAGAAGATTCTTACTCAACTTTTGCTCAAAAAGCAGAGTATTTGCTTTATGATATTGAAAAAAAAGAATACGATCTGGCAGCACGAACTATGGAATGCACCAAAAAAATGATTAGTCTCAAAATTTACATGATACTAAAACTATATGGCAAAGCAATTTTTAGCGAATATATTGAGAAAACAAATCATTTGGCGTTGAACTTCGCTAAAGAGGTTAGCAACAGAGCAAATTTTGAGTTAGCAGTAATGCCTGAATCTAATATAGTTTGTTTCAGATATGTAAGTGATAATCTGAGCAGAGAAGAATTAAACAGGCTAAACCTTCAAATTCGGGAAAAACTAATAAACTCAGGCGACTATTACATAGTACACACAACTATTAACGAAAAAGTTCACCTAAGAATTACAATAATGAATATATATAGTGGTGAGAAGTTGACATCACTATTGGGAGATATACAAAAGCTTGCACTTAGTTTAAGCATACAGAAACCTTAAACTGTCTCTACTATTTCTCTCAAGACTTCCGGTAAAATAGACTGCATACCGTCGCTTAGAGCGCATTTCGGCTCATGGTGAGTTTCTATCATCAACCCGTCTGCTCCCATAGCTAAGGCGGCCTTTGCAAGGGCAGGAACGTACTCTGCTTTGCCTGCAGCATGTGATGGGTCAAAATATACAGGCATGTCTGTAATTGCTTTCAATTCAATGATGCTGCCTAAGTCAGGCGTAAAACGGAAAAGGGAATCTACTTGCTCAAATGTGCGAATACCTCTCAAACAAAGCACAACGTTTGGATTGCCGGCACTGCGTATATATTCTGCAGCCATAATAAGTTCGTTTAAGGTAGAAGCAAAGCCACGCTTAAGTAAAACAGGTTTATGGTCAAGAGCTGTCATCTTACCTATATGCTTTAGAAAGCCATAAGAAGCCATATTGCGACTACCGATTTGTATCATGTCTATTTTGTCGTAATGCTTGGCTAACTGTTCGGTATCTAAAACTTCGGTTACTGTAAAAAGCGAGTGCTGATCAGCAACATGGCGCAGAAATTCAATCGCTTTAGATCCAAGTCCCTGAAAAGAATGAGGATTAGTACGAGGTTTGTACGAGCCTCCCCTTAGGAACTTAAGCCCCAAATTGGCAATAATATCACCAAGGAGCGTTATTTGCTCTTTATTTTCTACAGAACATGGACCGGCAATTATTGTTTTTCCGGCTGTAAGTTCTTGCCATATTTTCGTATTTTTATCCAAATTGCTTTTTCGTATGGTATACAGAACAATACTACAAAACTAAGACTTTTTTTAATTAAATTAAAATCCTTACTTTAGTGTCTTAAAGACTGACTAAATGCGGATTTTATTGCTGAAGTTGACTATGATAACAGAATTTCTACATACTATTAATGCAAATATCATAACTGATAATGCTAAACACGACTTAATCAAGCTATTGCCTGATTTTGATTTGTTTCCCGATAAAGTTAAATCCGGTAAAAAGATATACTGGAAATCCAAAGATGGATACTTTGAACTTTTTGGGTTCTTTAATATACAAGAAAAAATCTCGCCAATTTCGGATTTTTACTTTTACACTGCAAATTTTTTCGGTTCTTCATTCCAATTCCCTTGGAAAGAGATGCCTTCGAATATGTTTTATCTGCCAATCCTTGCCTATATCAGGCACAATAATAAAATATATCTTTATTTGGCGCAGGGAATTGATAGGTTGGATATATACGAAAGACTGACGAATGATAGGAAAATGCTCCCTACTGCAAAAGTTATGGAAATAACTGAATTTACAAGCGAACATCACTGGTCTGAAATGATAGCAAGCGCTTTGCAAGAGTTTGAGGCGGGCTTTGCATCTAAGATTGTACTCTCGCGCATGTCTATAGCAGAGTTTGAAACTTCTGTTTCTATCTATGATATTTTAGAGCTATTGCGTGCTAATTCTACTAATTCATACTTAGCTTTTGCCGAATTGCCGGATGGAGACTATTTTATTAGTGCCAGTCCTGAAACTTTATTTCGCAGAGAAGGCAAAAATATATTTATTGATGCTTTGGCAGGCACTTGCCCCGTTTATGGGAACGATGACCTTGATGACAAAATGACTCGAAAACTAAAAAATGATCCTAAAGAACTGCAAGAACATAGCATTGTAAAAGAATATATTATTGAAATACTAAATACCTTTGCTATATCAATAAATTCTCCATTTGAACCTGCCGTGAAGAGATATGCAACTTTACAGCATCTACATACACCAATAGAGGCTGAGCTAACAGAGATTAAAGACCATGAGCTATTGGAGATGATTCATCCTACTCCTGCAGTGGGAGGAATGCCAAAAGACAAAGCACTCACTTTCATAAAAGAATACGAAGATTATCACAGGGGGCTGTATGCTGCACCGTTCGGTTTTGTGAGTAAAGATTATACAGAATTTGCAGTAGCTATCCGCTCCGCTCTTATTCGTAATAATAAAGCATATATATTTGCAGGTGCTGGAATTGTTCCCGATTCTAATGCAGTCAACGAATGGTTGGAAACAAATAACAAACTTGACAATTTTATTGCTGCGATGAGCTATGAGCGTAGATAAAGCGTATGATATTACTCAAGACTTAATTCAATATCTACTTTCTCTTGATATTGACTATTTCTGTATCTCTCCCGGCTCAAGATCAACTCCGCTGACTTTGACTTTAGCTAAGTATCAGAATGCAAAGAAGGCTATCTTTTACGATGAGCGTGCGGCTGCCTACCACGCAGTCGGATACGCCAGAGCTACCGGCAAACCTGCAGTGCTTATCTGCACATCCGGTACCGCTCCTGCTAACTATTTCCCTGCTGTGATGGAGGCAAATAATGACCGATTACCATTAATAGTTATTAGTGCAGATCGCCCTTTTGAATTATATGACACAGGTGCAAATCAAACAGTCAACCAGCAGAATCTTTATGGAACTAATGTAGGTGGTTTTGCCAATATTGAAGCTAATGGCACTATGGCTGGCAAAGATTTAATCCAAGCAAAAGAGATTGTTCAGCTTTCTGTAAAGCAGAATAAACCTGTTCAAATCAATGTTATGTATAAAAAGCCATTAGAACCGTCTGAGGATTACAACTTCTCCAAGATATTTGAACAAAATATTTCTGAAACAACTCGAAATACTAAAGACATCGATATCAAAACAGAGTTCATAATAATAGGTGAGTTGAATTATTTAGAATCCTGCAAGATGAGAGAGCTGCTTGTGAATACAAAAATCCCCTTCTGGGCAGATATTCGCTCCGGCTTGAGAAATCTAAATGTCGCAAATAATATCTCTAACTTTGAAGATATTGTAGAAAACAGTCCTGACAGAACACCCACAAACATTGCTCATATTGGCGGCAAATTAGTTAGCAAAAAGATTACTGACTATCTCCTGAATAGTCATAAGACGATTTTGACTGCTTTCACTTTTAGAGAACAAAAGGCTGAGACTTTTTGCAAAGCAAGATATGTATATAATATATCTATTTTAGATAATATAAAGATATTTAATATGTCTTATAAAGATATATTATTTATGCAATACATCTCTATTCCAGCCAACTCCGGATATACTGATTATAATATCTGTAAATATATATATAATAATGCACCTAATAATGCCTGCATTTTTTCCGGGAACAGCATGAGTGTAAGAAATTTTGATGCATACTCAGGCAAAGAGAGCAAAGCATTATATTTTGCTGCGAACAGAGGAGTAAGTGGAATAGATGGGAATATTGCATCTGCTGTAGGTATGGCTGCAGGGCTAAAAGGTATAGCGAAAAAACTAATCTGCGTTATAGGAGATATAACAGCAATCCACGACTTAAACTCACTTTCCACTCTACAATATGCAGGAATGCCGGTTACTATAATTATCTTGAATAACCACGGTGGCAGCATATTCTCAAAACTTCCTATTCGTAAATATAAAGAAGAATTCGACTATTGGAAGACACCTCACAATCTAAATTTCAAAGGTGCTGCTGAAATGTTTGGTTTAGATTATTATATAGTATCAGATTTTAGTAGCTTTAAGGAGAGCTTTATGGAAGACTCATGTAAACATAGGTTAATTGAAGTTGAAATCTAAAGCATATCTATTTTATGAGTGAGCGATAGAAGAATATGCAAGAAGATCCTTAAACACTGAGATGTTCTACATTATTAACTATCTCTAAAAACAGCTGTTTCTATCTCAATTACTACATAATCTTTATATTATTAGAATATCTTATTTTACTTCTAAATTGCAAGTATTTTCATTTCTGATTTATAAGATATTTAAGCTTTTGAGTTCTCCAATTGCGTGAGATTTATCTTGCTTTTTAAGATATTATATCATATTATAGATTTAATTAATATAATTGATTTGCGAGCTGATTATGAAAATCAAGACTTTGGAGATAGAAAACTTTAAAAGCTATAGGCACATGAAAGTAGATTTTAGGCAGTTTAATGTTCTTATTGGACCTAATGCTGCAGGTAAATCTAACTTTATAAAGGCTTTTAGATTCTTACGCGACATCGTTACATTTGGTCTCGAAAATGCCATTTCCTTACAGGGCGGTGGTGAATATCTCAGAAATATCAACAGACAATCCCCTGACGACTATCTTCGCTTAAAAGTTGATATAGAGCCATTTTCTACTTATAGAAGTTTGAAGGCAGGCGATATAGGCCACATCCTAATGAAACCAACTTCCTTTTCTAATGAATTTAAAATTTCATTTGATAAGCAAGGGCTTGAGTTTATCGTGGAAGAAGACAAGCTTATGCAGACATTTGACTTCTATGAAACAATCCATAAAAATGACAAGTTGACTGAGGAGAATAAAATCGGCTCTGGTAGTTTATTAGTTTCTAATGTTTTGGGAAAATTTGACATTGACTTTAAAAAGGATAAGTCTGTACCTGTAGGCAAAGCAGATGTATTCCCATCACTATTTATGGATTTCCAAAGTTATTTTGATGAAGAAAAGCCTTTGCAGACTCTTTTTATTGAAAAGCAGTATTACATGCACCATCCGCAAAGCGTAAGACAAGCACTTGGGGACTTATGTATTT
Source organism: Kapaibacterium sp. (SeqCode) (assembly GCA_963678775.2). Lineage (GTDB taxonomy): Bacteria > Bacteroidota > Ignavibacteria > Kapaibacteriales > UBA2268 > JBFHIJ01. The sequence continues at coordinate 745,980 of CAXXGR010000002.1, read as the reverse complement.
ACGATTTCGAACCACAACGCCCGAAACAGGCTTCTACAATTACCGGCAAAGCAGAGTTGGAAGAAAATGGCGAAAACTTGGCTATTGTTCTCAGAAAAATTCTAAAAGATGAAGATAAAACGCGAATGCTCTTCAACTTAATCCAAGACGTACTGCCATTTGTGGAAGATCTTGAAGTAGAAAAGTTCCTTGATCGCTACCTACAAATCACCCTAAAAGAGAAGTACTCAAGTGAAAAAAACATTCCGGCTTCTCTTATGTCTGACGGTACGGTATACGTGATTTTAATAATCATAGCTCTCTATTTTGAAAATAAACCGATAGCATTTTTTGAAGAGGCAGGCAGGAGAATACATCCGTATTTAATATCAAAGATAATTGATATGATGAAAGATGCATCCTTACATAAGCAGATTATTTTAAGCACTCACAATCCGGAAATCGTAAAATACTCCGGCTTAAAAAATATCATGTTTATAAGTAGAGACCAAGAGGGATTTTCTACTATTTCTTATCTGCACGACAAAAAAGAAATTATGGCTTTTATGCAAAATGAAATTGGTATCGAAGAGTTATATATTCAAAATATGCTTAAATAATGAAACTACAAAAGTTATATATATTCGTGGAAGGCAACGATGACGAACGCTTCTTTAAGCAAGTCATAGTGCCGCTTATGCATAAAAAATACATTGATGTAGAGATATTCAAATATGCCCAGTGGAAAAAGGAAAAGGTAAATAACTTTATCAATTCTATCAAAACTCTACAATTTGATTATATTTTTACTGCGGACTTAGATGATGAGCCAACAGTAGGAAGTAAAAAGAAAAGAGTGCACTGGTCTTTTGCCAATCTCGATGATAATAAAATTGCTATTGTTATACATGAAATTGAAAGTTGGTATATCGCAGGGTATCCTGACGAGTTACTCCTTGCACAGCGACTCCCCGACATCATACAAACTGAAAATATCTCTAAAGAAGATTTCAATCAGCTGTATCATCAGATTTCACGCTCCCGCATTGATTTTATGCGAGAGCTACTTAAAAATTACTCGGTAAACCTTGCTGTAGAGAAAAATAATTCCTTCAAACATTTTATAGATACTTATGTGAAATAGAATAGAAATATATTCTAACATCAAGTAACAAAGTCAATAATTATAGATTCAGAGTTTCAGATTCAGCTCCTGATTCGGCAGGTAAAACTGCATAATATCAATATAGCATTAACTTTGATTAGCTCCGTGCACATAGCCCTCTATGCCGAATAACACCTACCAATCTGTAGTGAAACCAATAGAAGATTATAAGCTATACTCTTTCCTCTTTTTTTTCTTATAATAATATCATGATTAGTTCCTCGAGATAAGTAGAGGCTTGTCTTAATTAAACTGATTTTGCAAGTTCGTTTGAGAATATTGAAACTTTTAGTCTATCATTCACAATATAGATTTGGCTTATGAAAGAAACCCATCAACTCGACACAATTGCAATCACAGTGAAATCTCACAGATTGCTCAAGCAATTACTCAAAGAAAATCCTTTACTCGAAGAAATTTTAATCAATTCCAAGAATGAAACAGAAGCTCTGGTAGGCGTTAGAAATTGGGCTCTCGAAGAGCTTAGTAATAATCCGATAGCAGTCAAATTTTACAAAAAAGAAGCTATGGATCGCCAAACTTTCGAAAAACTAGAGTGGAAAGATTTTGCTAATATTAGAATCCTGGATTATATAGACAATGCAGGAAGAACTTATGTTGATCCGAATCTTCATAACGATAAAGCAGTAAACAATCCGATTAAGCTCCTATGGCTTGCTGTTCGCCACGGAACCGGTGGTGCAAAACCATTTTTCTTCGAAGATATGCTACATCTATTCCGCCAGTTCAGCGGCACTGAAAAACGTTCGATGCCAAGCAAAGAACAAATCCAGGAGTGGATGGATCGATTTCCATCCGGGCTTGATCCAAGAATAGTCCAACTCCGAGAAGAAAACAAAGCAAGAATAGTAAATACTTTGATTGAAAAAATTGATTCAGGTGAAATTTCAGATAGCAAGTACAAGTTCACTGAAGAGATGTCTCACGAGCAAAAATATATGCAAATGCTGGAATGGTGGAATGAGAGTCAGTTCCATCTCCGCTTTGCTGTCAGAAGCCCTAAACTGCTTAATGAATTATTAGGAAATTCGCTAGATCCTGACACAATGAAGTTATTATATCAGGCAGAAGAATGTGGAATTCCGTTTTTTGTAAATCCATATTATTTATCGCTTCTTCATGTACGCGTGCCATATTTCGCAATTGGTGCAGATCTGGCTATCAGGTATTATGTAATATACAGCCGCGAACTTATCAATGAATACGGCTCTATTGTAGCATGGGAAAAAGAAGATAAAGTAGAACCCGGTAAACCAAATGCAGCAGGCTGGATTCTGCCTTCTCATAATAATGTTCACCGCCGCTACCCTGAAGTTGCAATTTTAATTCCTGATACTGTTGGTAGAGCTTGTGGCGGACTATGTGCGTCTTGCCAAAGGATGTATGATTTCCAACGAGGTAATCTGAATTTCAATCTGGATAAACTTAAAGAAAAAGAGACATGGTCTGATAAGCTCAAAAAGCTAATGGATTATTTTGAAAATGATTCGCAACTTAGAGATATTCTTATAACAGGCGGTGACGCACTTATGAGCACAGATAAATCTTTAAAGAAAATACTGGACGCTATTTATGATATGGCTCTCAGGAAAATTGAAGCTAATAAGAATAGACCCGAAGGTCAGAAATATGCTGAGTTTATTAGAGTACGTCTTGGTTCAAGACTTCCTGTTTACTTGCCTCAGAGAGTAACACATGCGTTGCAGGAAATACTAGCTGACTTTAAGAAAAAGGCTTCTGAAATTGGAATTAAACAGTTTATAATCCAAACTCACTTCGAATCTCCAATGGAAGTAACACCTGAGGCTAAAACTGCTATAAGAAGATTTATAGAAGCAGGTTGGACTGTTACTAATCAGCATGTATTTACTGCTGCTTCTTCGCGCCGTGGACATACTAATAAGCTAAGAAAAATATTAAACGATATTGGTGTACTCACATATTACACTTTCAGTGTAAAAGGATATATGGAAAACCACTTTAATTTTGCTACAAATGAAAGAGCCTTGCAGGAACAAATAGAAGAAAAAATCATAGGTAGAATACCTGATGAATATTTAGAAGAGATTAAAGAATTTCCGCTAGACGCTGAAAACATGGTAGAAAATATAGCATCTGTTAAAGAGAAATCCGGGCTCCCATTCCTGGCTACAGATAGAAATGTACTTAATCTGCCGGGCGTTGGCAAATCACTTTCTTTCCGAACCATTGGAATCACTCGCTACGGTAGGCGTATATTAGAATTTGGCTTTGATGCAACAAGAAACCACAGTCCGATTATTCATGACATGGAGAATGTTATTATTATCGAATCAAAATCCATCGCTGAGTATCTGCAACAGTTAACTGACTTAGGTGAAGAAAGAGATGAGTATACAGACATCTGGGGCTATTCAATCGGAGAAACAGAACCAAGAATTCCTATTTATGAATATCCTGAATATGATTTTCAGGTGAGTGAAGAGATTACAAACTTGGGTGCTGTAGAAGCTTAGGAGAATTTGAATCTGGTAAAAACAATCCGCATCTAACTGTAACTAGTCAGATGCGGATTTTTCTATTTATATCATGTATGTCTGTCGTTTTATTTGTCGCACATGTAATCTTTCCAGTTAACGCCTCTCATATCGCCGTCTTTCTGGAATTTGATATGCATACCAAAAGCCGCAGCTAATTGAGTTGGTGTGTGGCTATGATCGCCAGTAAGGTTAACATAGTCCCAAAGTTGTTGTTTGTAATCAGGGTGAACACAATTTTCGATAATTGCTTTCATTTTTTCTTTTGGAGATTTAGATCTCAAATCAGCAATACCCTGCTCTGTAATAATTACCTGCACTGAGTGTTCGTTATGATCAACGTGAGAAACCATAGGAACAAATGCACTGATGCTTCCGCCTTTAGCTACTGAAGGGCAAGTAAATATTGATATATAAGCGTTACGGGTAAAGTCACCGGAACCGCCAATGCCGTTCATCATTTTAGAACCAAGCACCTGAGTACTATTGATATTACCAAACAAGTCACATTCCAAAGCAGTATTAATAGAGATGATACCTATTCTTCTGGCAATTTCAGGGTTATTTGATATTTCTTGAGGTCTAAGTACTAATTTATCTCTAAAGAAATCTAAATTTTCGTATACTTTCAAAAGTTGATCATCAGAAACAGTCAATGAGCAACCAGAAGCAAATTTGATTCTTCCTTCGAACATCAAATCAATAACTGAATCTTGGATTACCTCAGTATACATATCAAAATCAGGAATATCTTTGTTATGTCCCAATGCACCTAATACCGCATTTGCGATATTACCAACGCCGGACTGAATAGGTAAGAAAGAAGCCGGGATTCTGCCATCTTTAAGTTCTTTAGCTAAGAAAGCAGCCACATTTTGACCAATTTTGTCAGTTACTGCATCAGTAGCAGAGAAAGCACCAACTCCATCAGGAGCATTAGTTTTTACTACACCTACTATTTTGGCAGGATCTACTTTAATAACAGCAGTGCCTGCTCTATCTTTAGCACTATATATAGGGATTTCTCTTCTGTTAGGAGGATCCAAAGGAACGTGTATATCGTGAAAGCCTCTCAAGGCTTTAGGATGAAATTCATTTAGCTCGATTACGATTTTATCTGCAACCTGGCAAATTGAAGGAGAAATACCTACTCCTGTAGTAAGTACAATTTCACCATCTTCTGTTACATCGCAAGCTTCAATCACACCCCATTTCATTTTACCCAAAAATCCGTAGCGCAAATTTTGAGCAACAACAGATAAATGCGAATCAAAATACTCAGCTTTTCCGCTATTGATTGCTTCTCTAAGGTCTTTGTTTGACTGATAAGGCGTTCTGAAAGCAACAGCATCAGCTCTTGCTAAAGCACCGTCCAAATCGTCGCCTGTAGATGCTCCTGTAATAACACCAATTTTAAATGGTTTGCCTTCAGCATGGATTTTTTTTGCCATTTCGCCGATAGCAGTAGGTATTGCTTTAGCAGCGCCGGCAGGCGTAAATCCACTAAATCCAACTATGTCGCCATTCTCTATATGAGAAGCAGCTTCCTCTGCAGTAATAAAATTCAGAGCCATATCCTAAAATCCTTCTTATACTTTTAAAAGCTCTAAACATATTAGAGACTTATGTTTAGATATTTCAACCATACAAATTTAAAATTTTAAGTTATATGCAGATAATTTTATTTAAGCATATATTGCACATAAATAAACTTATAGTGAATATGCAGAGTAAAATATTGGTCATTAATATTATAATAATATGTATCAGTATCAATACTGATAGTATAGAATATTTGGGTTTAATAATTGACTGAGCATTGTAAGTACCATAAAGCTAATCTAGCGCCTAGTCAATGGAAGATATGCTAAAATTTTATGTTATTGAAAAACTATGTAATTTTAGTTAAGTATGGCAAATGGAAGTCAAATATGCATGGAATGCGTTAAGAGATGAAAATAGAACAATAGATATAAATATATCGAATAGTAAGATTTAATTATGTAGCAATGATAGTCGCAAAGAGAAGTTGATACTGATTATGATAAGAGGACTCTACTCTATCATTTCCTTTGCAACTTAAATGCAGAAAAAAAACTGCACATTTTGCGAACTGCTTATTTGGTTGGATATAGATTGTAACTAATGTAACGCTCAACTAAAACAATTAGAAATATATCAAAATGTCTATAATTCTCAGCAAAATACTCGGAATGGTAAAAAGATATTCTCCAATATTACCTGCGATAGTTCTAAGAATTCAGCAAATGATAGTATTCCCAATGAGTAGATACGCTACACAACAACAGCCCTTTGCTATTACAATTATGTCTTAAAATGATTCCTAATATTAGAAAGCAAGCCTCATTACCTAGAAACTAAGAGTAAATAGACTAAAATAAAACAATCGTTTACTAAACACTTCTCACTTTTTGCCATTTAATTGCACAAGTGCATCATGCATTTTACCGTTCATATAGATTTCCGGCACTATAACATCGCATTTTTCAAATCGAAGCTTTACTCCTGATTCTCGGAACATAGCATAGGTGCGTTCGTAAGCATCTGTCCACTTACTATTTGTAAGTTCGTCGTAAAAATCCTGCCCATTTTGGTGGATTACGACTTCAGAGATACCGCTTTGGATTATCCCTCTGGCGCAGTCATTGCAGGGGGTCCAAGGCACATACAGTTTACATCCTTTTAAGTTAATACCTCTTCGGGCAGCGTTGTAAATTGCATTCCTTTCTGCATGTTCCACCCAAAAGTACTTTTCTCCACCATCGCGAGAAAGTCTGGTTCTATTTGGATCCGGCTCTACTCCTCTTGGCAATGAGTTATAACCGGTTGAAACCAGTATGTTATCAGAATCAACAATAACTGAACCTACATGAGTGTGCTCATCTTTACTTCGCATGCCTACTAAGTAGCACATAGTAATATATAATTCGTCCCAGTTTGGTCTTTTCATATCAATATCAATTAGTAGTTATGAAATTATAATTATAAATATAAAGGATTCTATTGAAACAGCAAAGAGTTATCTCCTAAGCGACTTATTTGATGCTTTACTATTAAGTAAGACAGTAAACTACTCATTCTATTTTCTTATATTTGCAAATTGAATCTATGCAAGGCAAATTAAGGAAGAATATTGATGAGTATATTTGAAGCAATAATTTTAGGGCTAATCCAAGGTCTAAGTGAGTTTATACCTATCAGCAGCACTGCTCACTTAACTATCGCAGGCAAACTAATGGGATTGGTCAATCCACAAAATCCTGAACAATGGACTTCATTTATAGCAACAATTCAACTTGGTACATTAGCAGCTGTTTTTGTTTACTTTGCTAAAGATATAAAAGATATCCCTATCGCATTCATTAAGGAAAATTTGCTGAGTCGCCGGAAGTTTAAAGAGCAGACCGACAATTCAAGAATGGGCTGGAATATTATTTTAGGGTCAGTGCCTATTGCTGTCTTCGGATTAGCCTTAAAAAAAATAATTGAAGGTAATCTTACTAAAGACCCTTATATAATAGCATCAAGTCTGATAATCCTGGCTGTAATTCTATTTTTTGCAGAGCGTTATGCATCTTTGAAAAAGGATATGAAAAATATTACTGTGAAAGATGCTATTATAGTTGGGCTTAGCCAGTGTTTAGCGTTGATACCCGGTTCTTCAAGATCAGGAACAACGATTACTGCCGGTTTGTTTTTAGGTATGAACAGAGAGTCTGCAGCCAGATTCTCATTTCTTCTTTCTATTCCCGCTATATTTGGCAGTGGCTTGCTTGCCTTTTACCAGTCTTTAGATTATCTGCAGTCAGACCAACTTACCAGCTTGATAGTGGCGACATTAGTCTCTGCTATATCAGGCTACGCTGCCATAGCATTTTTGATTAGTTATTTAAAGAAAAACTCTACAATGCTATTTATTATCTATAGGATAGCTTTAGGTATAGCATTAATAATTATGGCAGCCAATCATATTCTGTAAGATAGATTATATTATCAAATTACTAATATCTCTAATGAGGTATCTATCCTAAGAACTCTGATAAATGAATAAAAGCAGATGCACAATATTTGTCATTTGAAAAGATGAAAAATCTCTAAAATCATTGAATGGCAAGGAGCTAATACCCCTTGTTCACTAAGTAGTTAAGTAATATTTTCTTACAAAGGAAATAAGTATGCTTCTTGGTTCTACAGTCATTCCCTTCAATTTTTATGGCATCTAGTGACATATACGCGCTGTCACTAAAAGTATAAGAAGGTAGCTTGTTTTACTTAGATTAGTTGATACTTCAAGTAGCTTATCTAATCCCATATAGCAGCTCGTATCAAACATCTTAAATCAAATATATCACCATAATAGAATACAATTATCCCCATCAAACAAAAATACACCCTTTGACTTCTTTGCAATATGTTTCGGCTACTTCTAGGTATTTGCCATCTTCTCAAATGTATATTATTCTTTAGCAATATGACAATAAAAATAATTCTAAAATAGTGTTTTGATTTAAGACATTTTATTCTTATTATGCAATTGTAAGTGTATTCACAAATAATTGAGACACTATGGTAGACAAACAATCATTTATCAGAAAGATTTTACCACCTCCCGGGTGGCGCTTGATAGCTACGGTATTATCAGGCGTTATAGTAGGCTTAGCTATAGGGATATTTTATATCTCTAACGCAGCCTCATATCTTTCTGACGATCCGGCAACTTGCGTTAATTGTCATGTGATGGTGCCGCAGTATGCTACGTGGCAGCACAGTAGCCATAGGCAATGGACTACTTGCAATGACTGCCACGTCCCACACGACAATCCGTTTCGCAAATATCTCTTTAAAGCACAGGACGGGATGAGGCATGCCTATGTATTTACTACTAGGACTGAGCCTCAAGTGATAAGAATCAAAGAAGCCGGCAAAGCGGTTGTGCAGGATAACTGTATGCGATGCCACTATCAGCAGGTAAATCCGGTTTCTGCTGCAAACGTTACAGGACATAATTACAAGTCCGGCGAAGGCAAGCTCTGTTGGGACTGCCATAGAGAAGTCCCACACGGACGAATTTCAAGCCAAGCTTCCACTCCTTATGCGAGAGTGCCATCTATGAAGCGAGCAGTCCCTGAATGGTTAGAAAAAATGTTAAAATAATTTATATAGAGGTTTATAATGGCAAATGAAAAATCAAATAAGTGGCTCTATTGGGGGCTTTTCCTCGCTACTATAGTAATTGTAGCTTTGGGTATCATGCTGGCAAGCAGCATCATGGAACGCCGTCAGGAGAAAGTAGCAAAAATGCAAATGGTAGAACCCATAGGCGAAAACGAATACAGAAATGAAATTTGGGGCAAGAATTTCCCAAGAGAATTTGATACTTATTTAAATACAAAAGATACAACTTTCCGCTCCAAACATGGCGGTGCTTCAATGCGCGACTATCTTGAAGAGTTCCCTAATCTGATAGTGATGTGGGCAGGTTATGGTTTCTCAAAAGACTATAATCAAGGTAGAGGTCACGCTATGGCGGTAAAAGATATTAGGAATACGCTCAGAACCGGCGGAGTTGAAACTAGCCCAATGCCAGCTACATGCTGGTCATGCAAAAGTACAGATGTTGTGCGCATGATGAAAGAGGTGGGGCCAAAAGAATTTTACAGCGGTAAATGGATTGATAAAGGGCATGAGATTATTAATCCAATAGGTTGCGCTGATTGCCATGATGCAAACACAATGGATTTGACGATTACTAGGCCTGCCCTTGTAGAAGCAATGGAAAGACAGGGTAAAAAAATTGAAGATTTCACACATAATGAAATGCGCTCCTTGGTTTGTGCTCAGTGCCACGTAGAGTATTATTTTGCTAAACCGGGTAATTACCTTACTTTTCCTTGGGATAAAGGATTCTCGGCAGACGACATGGAAGAATACTATGACAATATTGAATTTAGTGACTGGACGCATAAATTGAGCCGCACACCTATGCTAAAAGCTCAGCATCCTGATTACGAATTATTTATGACCGGTATTCATGCCAAAAGAGGAGTCTCGTGTGCAGACTGCCACATGCCGTATAAAGTAGAAGGCGGAGTGAAGTTTACTGATCACCATATTCAGTCTCCATTAGCAAATATAGCCAATGCCTGTCAGACTTGCCACAAAGAAAGCGAAGAACAACTTCTAAAAGACGTTTATGACAGACAAGATAAACTTTTAGAACTTCGAGGTCTTGCAGAAGAAGCACTTGCAAAGGCACACCTTGAAGCAAAAGTAGCTTGGGATGCGGGAGCGACTGAAGAAGAAATGGCTCCTGTCCTTACTCTAATTCGTCATTCACAGTGGAGATGGGACTGGGTAGCTGCAGCAAATGCAGTTGGTTTCCATTCGCCTGTAGAAGCAATGCGAGTAATTGGTACTTCTATATCTAAAGCTGAGAAAGCAAGAGGCATATTAGCCACTATTTTTGTAAAACATGGCAAAGAAATCCCAGTTGCATTGCCTGATATCTCCACTAAGGAAAAAGCTCAGAAAGTTATTGGCTTAGATATGGAAAAACTAAGAGCAGACAAAGTAAAACTATTAGAAACAGTTGTCAAAGAATGGGACAAAAAAGCTGAAGAACGCCAAGGCAGTTTCTATAAATATTGATATCACACTTACAACCCCCTAAAAACAAAAAAAACCGATACACTGCAAAAGTATATCGGTTTTTTTATGAGAGCCAACGAACGGAGTCGAACCGCCGACCGGCTGATTACAAATCAGCTGCTCTACCAGCTGAGCTACGTTGGCTTAGTGCTTACTTCGAATAAAGCGTGAAATTTTCAAAAGCGAGAGCCAACGAACGGAGTCGAACCGCCGACCGGCTGATTACAAATCAGCTGCTCTACCAGCTGAGCTACGTTGGCTTAGTGCTTATTTCGAATAAAGCGTGAAATTTTCAAAAGTGAGAGCCAACGAACGGAGTCGAACCGCCGACCGGCTGATTACAAATCAGCTGCTCTACCAGCTGAGCTACGTTGGCTTGGTGCTTCTTTCGAATAAAGCGTGAAATTTTCAAAAGTGAGAGCCAACGAACGGAGTCGAACCGCCGACCGGCTGATTACAAATCAGCTGCTCTACCAGCTGAGCTACGTTGGCTTAGTGCTTATTTCGAAAAAGCGTTAAATTTTCAAAGTGAGAGCCAACGAACGGAGTCGAACCGCCGACCGGCTGATTACAAATCAGCTGCTCTACCAGCTGAGCTACGTTGGCACCTACCAAAAAGGTTTACAAAAATAATTAAATTTTCTTACAAAGCAAAAGAAAAAAGTCAATTCTAGTGAAGTTTCTTAAAATAGATAATACTTCATGCCTAAATTCGGCATTGTAACTATTCAAACTTTCCTGATGCGTCCCCTCTGTAGCCCCGCATAAAGTCCTGGCATGCCATTGCTTTTTTGCCTTGAAGCTGGAAATTTTCTAACTGCAATGCGCCATTGGCGGTCTGAACAAAAATGGAATTGTTCTTGCAAATAAACTCACCGGGCGAGAGTCCTAAGCTCTCTTTAACTGAGCACTTCAATATCTTAAAGCTTTTATCACCCCACATAGTCCATGCGCCGGGGACTGGAGACATCCCGTGAATGTAATTTCTTAGAGTAAGTGTATCTGTGTTCCAGTTGATTTTTATATTTTCTCTAAATACTTTAGGAGCAGGTGTAGCTAATGTATCGTCCTGCTTCATAGCTGCAAATTTGCCACTGAGAAGCAGCTCAATAGTTTTCACTGCAAGTTTTGCCGAATGAGGCATTAGCATATCATGCAGTTCGCCGGCAGTAGTGCCATCCGGAACATCCACTTCGCTTTTTAACAGCAGATCACCTGTGTCAACTACATCTTGCAAAAGGAACGATGTAACTCCGCTTTTTTTGTCGCCGTTGATAATTGCATGATTAATAGGAGCGGCACCTCGATATTTAGGTAGCAAAGAGCCATGTATATTAAAAGTACCAATTCTCGACTTAGTATAAATTTGTCTCGGAAGTATTCTAAATGCTACTACGCATATAATATCAGCATCTATTTCAGTTATCTGCTTTTCAAACACTTCGTCCTTCAACTTAGTAGGCTGCAAAACAGGTAAGCCTAGTTCAAGCGCTCTCACCTTAACAGGAGACGGGATGAGCTTTCTGCCTCTGCCTTTTGGCTTGTCAGGAACAGTCACCACTGCTGCTACATTCCATTTAGCATGAATAGCTTCTAAAGTTGGGACAGCAAAGTCAGGCGTTCCCATAAATATAATTTTTGGCTTGCTCATAGCATTCCTCTCAAGGCAGATAAGAAAAACAATAATCACAAATATAAACTATTTATTGCTATTATCACAGTAGCGCCTATAAATATAAAGTACAAAATAATGAAGGGTCTGAATCTTCACAGACAGAAAATGCAATAATGCTTAGAAAATAAGAATCGTAAATTGTTTCATTAGATTACCCTGAAAGTTGAATATTTATTATAAATATTTCTTTTGTATATTATGTATTTCATATTTACTCCCTAAGAACTTTTATATTCTACGAGTGGTTATGAAGAAAGACACTTGGATAATAATAAGACTTATTTCCTATGGTTAACTTCAATATATAAATACCGTCTCTATCACTAGTAGATACAATTTCTCCAAAATGAAACAATCCGGCATTTGCACTACCTGATGTTTTATTGCCATTTGGATTTTCGAATAAGTGAGTTAAGACTTCCAGCTCGAAATCAAAGTCTTCCGGATAGTTCCAAACAATGTGACTCGTATCAACGACAGGATGAGGGTAAATCTTTAATCCGATGCCATTATCAATAAAGTTGAATACAAATTTTGTCTTATAATCATGGGTTACATAGTAATTTTTTGTTTCAAACAATTTTGGCACCTCTCCAAAGTAATCTTGTAATGCTACAGAATCCAAAGTTTTTGTGTCATATTTGGAAATTGTGAATGGATTAGATAATTGGAATAGTTCTTCATTAAGACTTACTTTTAAGCGATACTCTGCTCCGATCTCAACTGAGTCGATGGTATAGAATCCATCGGCAAATGGTGGAGAATCCTGAGTAAATGATGTAGCAACAACAGTTACACCTCGCATAAGTTCTACCTTAATACCGGATAAATTTCTAGAAGAAACATATCTTTGGAAGCTATTCCCATTGTCATCAGTCACTTCAATCTCAGTTCCTACTAAACCAATAATATTAGTATATTCCTTAACCTCTTTGGGATCTGTAGTTGCCGGATCACAGCCATAAAAGGCAATAATGCCTAATAAGAAAAGAATCGCACAGTGTTTCATTGGATTGCTCCGAAAGTTTTGAACTTGTTAAAAATTCTACTATAGTTTAATTAATTGATATTATAATCAACCAGTTTTGTAGTCATAATATTTATTTCTTGAGTTTCTTCATCAAATGTTGACAGTTGACTTTCAACCATACCGATACCTAACACGTAATATTGAGGATACTCAGCTTTATCTTTATCCATGTATGATTTAATGGCAATTACATCTTTTCCGTCAAAATTATATTCTTCCTCCATATACTCTTTTGTTACTTCACCGATATATCTGTATGCTAGGCAACTTCTGCATTCAACAATGGTATCGAGTTGCAAGTCTTGTGTATGATATGTTGTGTTATCTACTACAAATATACCCTCCGAGCTATTTAGTTCCGGATTGTCTAAATTTTCACCTTGTATTGTAAATACTGTTACAGTATTTCCATTATAAGTTTTTGTAGTACTGTCAGTTATGCTGACTTTCAAAGTTGAATGCACAGAATCCTTAATTATATAATCATAGACCCAATAATTCCCTACTGATAGAGGTTGAATAATATCAGTCTCAAACGGATACAATGAAGGTTCTCTGTTGGGATCTGTAGTTGCGTCTTGGCAGCCATAAAAGGCAATAATGCTTAGAAAAAATAGAAAAGGGAAGTATTTCATTTTGTTACCTCGATTATTTAGAGTTGTACCAGTATGGAATATCTGCGAAATAAGCACCGTATTCCAATTCAAGTGTTGTATTATTTTCAATGTATTCCCATGACTCGAAAGTGTTGTCAGTTGGGTTAGTTTTTAAGATTGCATAATTATATCCGGTAGTGAAGTTGTCTGCCCAGGATGCTTTCTGACCAACGCCACCGGTATTGTCTGCACGATAAATGATTGCATTATTCAAAGCAACTCCACGCTCCCAAATTGATAGCGCCTCAGATGGCCATCTGCCTGAGTAGTCGCTATCCATTTGGAGAAGAGCTATGTAGGCTATACCCATTTCGCATGATTCGAACTTATTTAAGCAGGAATCTAAAGGTGCATCCTTTATGTCAATACTGAAAGTCATATCTGTAGAGTTAAATTCTCCAACTCCCCAGATAAATTGATAAGTCCTCGTGTAGTCATATAAGTTCCACATTAAAACCGGTTTTAAGTTATCTTTTATCTCTAAATTGTTAGGATTAGTCACTTTACCACTTATTTTTAAAATGTTATCAGCCGCGTGCGGGTTAGTAGTCGCGTCGTTACATGCACTAAGTGCAAGTATGCTTAATAATGTGAGGAATATTAGATGTTTCATTTTTATACCTCAAAATTTTAAAAATTCACCATAATACCGTAGTTGAAGCTGAGTTTTCCTGTTAATTCAGGATTGCCCAAGTAGCTGTAGTTCAAGCCGGTTCCCTCTATGCCGCCATAGAGTTTAATCATGCCTTGTGGTGCCCAGATGAGCCCTAATCTTGTTTTCGCTATCGGCCCCACAGAAGTAGCGCCGAGCATTAGTTCAGAGTATGTATATAAGTCTGAAAACAGCTCCATATCGTAGAAACTGTATCTATACTTAGCTACAAGGTAGTATTGCGACTGGTTAAGTATCAGGTTGTCTTGCGTCTGAACAAATAAGTCAAATGTTTCGCGACCATACTCTAAGCCAATGTGGCTACAATTAGAGAGCTTATAATTTAATCCCAAAGAAAAATTATTTAGACCTCTAACATTATTTGCCTCCTGAGTCCTTTTCGGGAAAATATAGAGTCCTGTGATATTTGCAGCGCTAAGTTCAAAGTCAGACAAAAAACCGGGAGTTTGCTCTATCGAGCTGTTAATAGATATATCCTGTGTTGGAAAATAGGTATAAGTTTTCTGTGGCTGATCAATATTATAACTGTTTTTAGCTAAATATATGATGCTTCCGGATATATCTTTAGGGCTTGCCTTAGTTCTTATATCAGAGTTTTCTGTATTGTCGATATCTTCACTTATTATAAGAGGTATTGAGCTTTGTATTGTTCCTTTTATCTTTGAAGGAGGTGCTACCTGATTATAGGAAGAATTTGCTTGCGCTAAATCAAGATTTGTAGATTCTGTTTTATTTTGCGGAGTAGTCTCTGCAGTTGTTTGTACTACAGGAATTTCTTTTATATCATTGAATAGGAAACCCAGCACAAAAAGTAATGAATACAGCCCAAAATTCATTAGATAAGTCATGGTTGCTGACTTGGTTGCGATACCTGCTTTTTTGAACAGATTTGCTTTCAGTGCAGGCGTTGGATTTGCTATTGGTTTACTATTCACAATATTATTTTCGAGGCATACCATTTCATGAAATTCGTTTTGCAAATCGCTTGAGTATGCTAGATTTTCGAATAGTTGTGCTCTTTCTTCGGCCGTACTTTCGCCGTCTTTGAAAAGATACATTAGATCTATAAGATGTTCTTTGCTCATTATATCAACCTCTCTTCCTGTTGGTAGGATTTGACTGTTTCGCGGACTGCTCTTTTGGCGCGGACAACTCTGTTTCTAACATTTGTCAGAGGGATACCGAGTAGCTCCGAAATTTCCTTATAAGAGAATCCTTCGTAAACTTGAAGAATAAATGCTTCTTTCTGTTCGATTGGTAAAGTGTTAAGTGCAGTTTGAACTATTTGATTTAGTTCTTTGCTCTCTAAGCTGTCGATGCTGGAAACTATGTGTTTCTCATTTATCTCAACTTTTTCAATATGTTTAGTACGTCTTAAATTTAGGCAAGTATTTTTCGCAATTCGATAAAGCAGACCTAAGACATTATTTACATCTTGTTCATCTTTGATATAAGTCAGAAACTTAATCATAAGCTCTTGGAAAATATCCTCTGCATCAGCTTCATTCCCGACAAAGCGGAGACAATAGTTATAGAGCTGAGGAGCGTATGCATCATACACCTTTTCAAAAGCTTTCTCATATTTCTCATTAGAAATATAAATTCTTATTTCTGTTTCAGTATTTTGATTTGTTCTTGCCATATATTAATAAGGCACATTAAACTGTGTTTTGTTTCAATAAATATTCAAATATATAATTTTAATTTGGGAAATTTTTTTGGAATGTAGATACTTTGATTTCAAGTGTGTAATAATAAGACATAAAATAGAAGTAAAAACGAGATTGCTTTTCCAAGGTCTTAAAAAATATTTGTTGTTGCTATTCTTCTAAAATTAAATCTATTGTATTTGCAATAGTTTGTGGTATCAATTTATATTTATGAATAATACCGGTTTGCTCCATCCTAATCCAATTATACTTAACTTCAAAGTCATTTATCCAAGTTAATGGATAAATTGTAAGTCCTCTTCATGTATGCTGTTTTTTCGCAAATGATCTATCTCTAAGAAACAGCACTTTGAATTTGCACTTGCCCACAAAAGTTAGATAAAAAGCTTTTTGGTGTATTTTTTTTATCCTTTTAGCTATCGAAGCTAATATATTTGAGTGCATTTCGTATATTGCTATAATTATTTAGCCTAAACAAAGAATTAAAGTAAAGCATGGAACAATCAGTAAAAAACATAGTACAATCCAGCAAGTTATCGGATAATGATAAATACTACTGGGGTTATCAGTTTGATTTGGGTAATGACGTAATTGTTCCTTATTTGGAGAGTAATAAGGTTTTTAAGTCCGGCGATAAAGTTGCAGAAGTTGGAGCCGCTGAGGGCGGAGTGCTTGCTGCTTTTGTAGAGGCAGGAGCTAAAGAGGCTTATGGCTCTGATATAGTACAGTTTAGGTTGGATATTGGCAACTATATCAAAGAAATCAGCGGTGTAGAGATTGAATTTCACAATCACAACATTATTACTGAAGATATTGAAGAAAATAAAAAGAAAAAATATGATTTAGTCTTGCTTCGCGATGTTATTGAGCATTTAGATGATACAGAAGTAGCTTTGCGTAATATTGGAAAGATGATAAAGCAAGGTTCGTATCTTTATGTTACTTTTCCCCCATACCATTCGCCATTTGGCGGCCATCAGCACACAGTTGCCAATGCATGGGGTAAATTGCCATACATTCACCTTTTGCCAAACTTTATATTCCATAAACTGATTGCTTCAGGCAGGCAAAATGACATAGGCGAAGTAAAAAGACTCCAGGGCATAGTCTTAACTCCTAAGAAGTTTGAACGAGCAGCTGAGGCAGCAGGCTATGAAATAGTAAAATCAGATTTTTATCTGCTTAGGCCGGTATTTAAAATGAAGTTTGGCTTGCCTGCAGTAAAAATCACTGCATTGTCCGCTCTGCCATGTGTTAAACGATTTTTTAGCTTAGAGGCTTCTTACATATTGAAAAAGAAATAAAATGGAATAGTGGCAGCTTAAAAGCTATCATTCGTTATTTCCCCTTTCTTTGCCTGTACTGTTGCACATTTATTTCGTACTTGCGAATTTTATTGTGCATCGTTTCACGACTTACGCCTAATAGAGCTGCTGATTTGCTTACATTACCTTTGCATTGTTCTAAAGTGGCTTCTATTTTACGCTTATCTACCATAGCCAAATCTTCTTTCAGAGTGTTGCCTGAGGAAATCGTGGGTGCTGCTACTTGAGTTTCAGGAGACTGAACCGAATTAGATAAGATTCTGTGCAAATCTGCCACTTCTATCTGCTTGTTAGTAGTCGTCTGCAGCGTTACTCGGAGCACGCTGGAGAGCTCTCTGACATTTCCTCTCCAAGTCTGTTCTTGCATATACTCAAGAGCCGAAGGAGAAAAATACTTCTCATCATTAAAGTCAATATTGTGCTTTTGGAGATAATGTTTTATGATTTCAGGAATATCATCCTTTCGTTCATTTAGGCTTGGCAAGTGAATTTCGCATTCTCTGAGTCTATGATATAACTGCTCGCGGAATTGGCCGTCTCTGATGCCATCAAGCAAATCTTTATCAGTTGCAGAAACAAAACGAATATCCATTTCTTCGCTTTGCACAGAGCCTACTTTCCTAACTACTTTTTCTTCTATAGGTATAAACAAATTCGACTGCAAACTAAGAGTCATATCTCCAATTTCATCTAAGAAAAGAGTGCCTTTGTTTGCCTGATGAAAAAGACCTTTTTTATTTTCCGTAGCTCCAGAGAATGCACCTTTAATGTGACCAAATAGTTCACTCTGGAAAAGTTCTTTTGGAATATTGGGTATGTCTACTGTCACAAAAGGATATTTATGTCTTCTACTAGCCGCATGAAGGGCTTTGGCTACAAGCTTTTTACCCGTGCCTGTTTCACCGGTGATTAGTACATTTAAGTCCGTCCTGCCAAATCGGATTATTCTGTCCCCTACATCTATCATAGATTTCGAAAGAGCAATAATGCCGTTTGCTTCTAAAAATTTTCTTATTTCTTCTTCTTCGCCTTGCTGCTTTTGACCAAGTGCACTGTCTAACACTGCTTTTATTTTATCTTTGCTAATAATACTTTTTTCGATAAAATTTATAGCTCCCAGCTTAGTAGCTCGAACGGCAGTCTCTATTGTGCCTTTTCCGCTAATCATCACAACAGGCAATGCCGGATAGGATTTGCGTATAGATTCCAGCACATCCAGTCCACTAAGTTTCTCTTCAGGACCGAATTCAATATCGAGTAAAACAATACCGACCGAGTGGTGATGCTTGGCCAAAAAATCCAAAGCAAGTGCAGGTTTGTAAATATTTTCGTAACCATAGCCAAAATCACTTACTATGTCAGCTATAGTAGAGCCAAAATCTATATTATCATCGACGATTAGAACTTTCATATTATCTTTGTCCGATCTTTTAATCTGTCTGAACTTAAACGTAATGCATCGAGTATTTGAGTTGCCCGATTGCTCCTGAAAAGCGTTATAATACTTTTGAAAAAAGCTAAATATAATAGCAAAATAAATATAAATATCAAAATGCTATTTTCAATAATTTTAAAATAGTGATTTGATATATCAAATAAAAGCTGTTTTTAACGAGTAAAATCAAAGAAATCTTTCTTGCTTAGTATAAGCAGTTTTTACTATTTTGGATTGTAAAAATATTTACCAAACACAGAAAAGAAAGTTTATGAAACGGATAGTAAAAGAATTTTTAAGTTTTCTGAAAGAGCCTACGGAGTTGATACGAGGTAAAGGCTATAAGGTTACCTCTGATATTGCCGGACTGCTTACTTTAGACTTAGTCTTGGCGATGCTGACTTTGCCTTTGGCTCAACTTCTCGAAGCTTTTAATCTAATAAATTTTCAAAACCACGATCTAAGTAATCTTTTAGAAGGAGATAGTTTTGTTTTTACTCTTTTATTAATGGCAGTAATAGTACCAATTATAGAAGAGTTTGTCTTTAGGCTACCTCTACGCATGAAATATAATATTATACCTATGAGTAGACTAATTTCAGCTAGGAAATTAAGCGATGCTGACGAGGCTCTCAAGATTTATCAGGTTAAAAAATCATGGTTGCAAAACTATGGCTATGTATACTATGGTATGGCAATTCTGTTTGCGATTGTGCACCTAACAAACTATCCGCTTACACTCAATGTGATATTGTTTTCTTTTATACTATGCCTCCCCCAATTTCTGATGGCTTTGATAGTATCTTACGCAAGATTGAAACATGGTCTTTGGTCGAGCATGCTACTGCATGGCTTGCATAATTTAGTCTTTGGCTTGCTTGCTTTCTACAGTATGTAGGCTGCATCTATATTGATTAATATTCTTTGAAATTGTCGGAACTGACACCGCTTGGCATAATTTTTAATGCTATTATGGCAGGAGGAATTTATGGCTGAGAATAAGGACGGTCAAGAGAAGTCGGAACAGGCGACGTCGAAGCGGCTCTCGGATTCGCGGGAGAAAGGCCAAGTTGCCAAAAGTCAGGATGTCACTACCGCCGGCGTATTGCTGTTAGGCACTCTAATAGTATATGTGTTCGGACCAAATATTGCAATATCACTTCGTGGTTTTATGACGACAGTGCTTCATAATGCTGCTTTTTATCAAATAACTGACAGTAACGTTGTTTTTTATTTCAATGCCCTTATAGGATTTTTAGTCAAAATACTATTGCCAATCCTCCTTTTGGTGTTTGCTGTAACATTTTTGGGTGAAGTTAGCCAGGTAGGTATAAAATTCGCCACCAAAAAGTTTACAGAAGGGCTCCAGTGGAAGCAAATCTTCAATCCATTTTCCGGATTGAAAAAAATATTTTTTTCTTCCAGATCTATATTTGAATTAGGCAAAAGTCTTGCTAAGATATTTATACTTGGTCTAGTGGTATATAGCGTACTGAATGGTCAGGATGAAGAGATAGTTGCATTGCTCCAACAGCCTTTTACAGAAACTGCTAATTATATGTTTGCATTGAGTTTCGAGTTAGCGATAAAAGTTGGTATAGTATATATAGTTATTGCAGTTGCTGACTTTTACTATCAGAGATGGCGCTTTGCAGAAGATATGAAAATGACTAAAAAAGAGGTAAAAGAAGAAAACAAACAAACAGAAGGTGACCCTCAGGTAAAATCTCGTTTAAGGGGTCTGATGCGTCAAAGAATGCGAAAAATGATGTTGAATAAAGTGCAGGAAGCAGATGTTGTAATTACAAACCCTACGCATTACGCAGTGGCACTTAAATATAAACAAGGGCAAGTAGGAGCTCCAATTTTAATAGCCAAAGGTGCTGATTATTTAGCAAAACAGATTAGAGAAATCGCAAACAGGTCAGACGTTCCGATAGTAGAAGACCCACCATTATGCCGTATGGTTTATCATAATGTAGAGCTGGATCAGGAAATCCCAGAAGAATTATTTAAAGCAGTTGCACAGGTTTTGGCCTATGTTTATCATTTGAAAGAAAATCGGAAATAAGTCTTTCTTTTCTAATTAAGTAAATGATAGCACTGGACGTATTCGTAATGAAGTGCTTCGGAAGGCCAAGCATAGATACTAATAAATCTTACTAAGCTCTTCATAGGCATTGTAGTTCTTGCAAGCAGTCTCACCCAAATCTAAATCTAAAGTTCCTATCTTTTTGGCTATATTAATAGCGTACTCATGTAGCTGAGTATTTCGACTTCCAATATTAATAAGAGCAATATTCATAGACTGCTTCGCTCTATTTGGGGAAATCAGGATTTCCTCTCCAATTCTTGAGAGAAAATATAACAATTCTTCATTTTTAATTTGTTTGCTTGATTTGCAAAGTCTGCTTAGCAAATCGTATGATACTCTTTTTACATACTCTTTTGAGCTTTTCGACCATTCGTAAGTCTTAGTTTTAGAAAATGGTGTAAAAAAAACCAGCTCTTTAGCAAATAATTCAGATAGATAATAGAAATCAATATCTTCTACCCAACTGTCTAATAACGATTCTGAAACTTGCTTCGCATCAGCAAGCAGTACAGCAAGGCATCTGGCTTCCATCATTCCGGTATCCCAAAGCAGTAAAGCTACAGGATGGTTAATCTTATATTTTTTTGCAAGCTTTCTGATACTGCCGATTTGCACACCGAAGATATTATCTTTTGCGCCATGCTTTTTGAAGGTATTATAAGTTTGCTGGTTACTTAAACTCTGTAATTCATGATAAATAATATCAAATGTCATTAGAAGTCTTCAAACATATATTTTACATCTGTAATAGAGTAAAATTAAGGAAATTTATTTCAATATAAAAGACATATAACGCCGTAAAGAATTTATTTTTAAATGCCTTTATATTTAACAATAACAAGAGATAAATCATCATTTTGTTTTTTATCGCCTAAAAAAAGCATTACATCATCTATTATCGCTTTTGCTAACTTTTCTATATTGTCTTTTGCAGCTAATTTAACTATATTATTTAAGCGTAATATACCATATAAATCATCATTATTATTCATGGCTTCAGTTATCCCATCAGAAAATATAATAAAATAATCTCCCGGTTTTAACTGAAAAGTATCAACTTTAAAGTCTGCAGATTTAAGTATTCCTAATGCGGGGGATCGACTGTCGCGTGTTATCAAAACGCCATTTTGAATGCAAATTGGGTGCATATGACCGGCATTAAAATAGTTAATAGTACCATCCTTTCGGGGTTCTGCATAACTAAAGAAGCAAAACTTCCCTTTGGCTTGTCTCTATAATATATCTTATTGACTTTTTGAGCCAAAGTAGATAAGTCAGGATTGTTATCTGCAAGTGCTCTAATCGTAGCTTGCAACTTTACCATTAAAAGCGCCGCACCTAAACCCTTGCCGGAAATATCACCTAAAGTAATACCAATTCTGCTATTGTCAATTTCCTGATAATCTATAATATCACCTCCTACTTCCAAAGCAGGTCTCGAAAACATCCATATTTCCCAGTTATCTGTATTTTTCAGGAGTTCCGGCATCATTGCCATTTGGACTGTCCTGCCGGCATGGAGTTCGTCCTGTGCAAGCAATTTGTCTTTTAGTTCGAGCATCAGTACAAAAATAAGGCCTGTGATACTTATTATTAGAAAGATTGAACCTTCTTCGCCCGAACTTACGAGATGTTGATAGTGGAATAGAATTAAAACAGAAAGAAGCAATATGATTCTCCTATTCTGAGGCAGCTTTAGGAACAAATCACGCAATAGCCAAAATACAACATATATAGACTTTTTAAGTTTACCCATGTTTTGGAGATCTTCTTTCTGAGAATCATTTAAATAGTATTTCCTGAGTCTCAGTCCATTCTTTTTTTGAAGTTTTCCAAAAATCATTTTGAAGAAAATCATTATGTAGTACTTTCCTGAAGGAATCTTGTTTGTTGTTATTCATAGACTTGCCGAAAACACATAAAATATTTACCCAAAAATAAAGTTTTTGTGTTATTATCAAAGAGATTTTTTATTTTTGGAGATGAGGCTTTTTCTAAGCAATATAAATATAAGATAAAATGCAAATATTAGAAATATATAAAGATACTGTACTTAGATATTTACAGAGTATGCTTATTATTTGTAGTAATTATGCCTGTTTTACTTGATGCCGAAGCAACTGACTCATTGGGTATTGGTTCGGAAGCATATTATTTGCATTTAGATACTCTTTTTATAGATAATAATATTAATGAATTAGATTATTGGTTGCAAAAAGGAGAAAAAGAAGGGAACTTACGTCACGACACTTTACTACTTATCAAAGTTTACCAAGCTTATGCCCGCAAACACTTTAACGCCCGAGAACTTGAGACTTCTATATCATATTTAAACACCGCTTATGAGTTAGCTAAGCACTATGGAGACCAAAGTGCTATCACAAAAAGTCTTATTTTATTGGCGACGATGAACTCATACTCAGGAAATGATTCCTTAGCGTTGCAACTATTTTTAAAAGTGGAGGAGCTAAACAAACAAGCCAAAAATCAAGGTAAAGATTTTATTAATTCTCTATATGTCAACCTAGCCTTGACCTACAGAAAAGTAAAGAATTACGATAAATCTATGGAATATTTCAACAAAAGTAGAGAATTTATTGATACGAATAATTTGAATCAATATGCTATTTATCAATTGAATATTGCAAATTTGTATGCAGATATGAAGAATTATCCGTCAGCTCAGTACCATGGAACTCAAGCCCTGCTTATGAAAAAAAAGGTTGGAGATCAAGCTGGTATTGCAAGGTCTTTAATGACTCTTGGGTTTATTTATTCTGAAGCAAAAAAGCCATATATGGCTACGTCTTATTATGAAGAAGCCTTAGAATATGGGAAAATATTACAGTCTCCTACTTTACTTAGAGATGCTTACAAAGAACTGGCTATTAATTATGAAATACTAAATAAATATCAGTATTCTCTTGAAATGTACAAAAAGTATCATACTCTTTTAGATTCTATCTCCAATAGTCAGATGCTTAGGGAAATCAGTAAATTAAAATCAGTTTCAGAGCTTAAAGAAAAAAATCTGCACCTAAGAAAGGAAGCAGAAAATCGAAAAGCAATAGAGTCAACATTAGAAACACAAAAAAACATCAATTATATTCTGTTTGCTTTAGTAGCAATTTCTTTTTTACTTCTGGCATTTATTGTTCAGCTTTATAGACAAAAAGAAAAATATGCTGCTCTGCTGATTCAGAGGAATGCTGAATATCAGGCAATGAATGTCAAACTTAGTAATTCAAATGCTGCAAAAGACAAGTTTATGTCTATTTTAGCACACGATATGATTAACCCTTTCAATGCATTTTTAGGTCTTACTCAATTCATTCAAAGAAGTTTTGATGATTTGGAAAAAGATGAAATTAAAGATTCTATAAAAGATATTGCTGAATCTGCTAATGGACTATTTGCATTGTTAGAAAATCTTCTCAAATGGGGTCGCTCACAAACCGGAAGAATCAACTTTACACCCGAATATTATGAACTGAATATGTTGGTTTTAAGCACAATTTCTGTTCTCAAAAATAATGCACAAGCCAAACAAATCACTCTTGTGGCAGATGTGCCGACAGATATCAAAGTATATGCTGATCCTAATATGTTGACTACTGTTATCAGAAATCTTATTTCTAATGCAATTAAATTTACTCCTAAAGAGGGTAAAATAAGTGTAGAGGCTTATCAGTCTAATTCTATTACGACTGTGACGGTTACCGATACAGGGATGGGAATTGCCGAATCAGACATGAAAAAACTCTTCAATTTAGGTAGCCATCACTCTACTTTAGGGACTTCGAATGAGAAAGGCACCGGGTTGGGATTGATTCTTTGCAAAGATTTTATAGATAAGCATAATGGCAAGATTTGGGTAGAATCTCAAAAAGGTAAAGGCAGTATATTTACTTTCACTATACCGGATAAACATTAATGATTGAATTTACTTCTTGTGGGATACTCCTGTTTAAAGATAACTGGAAAAAGTTTCTGTTGATGAAACATAAAGATCGCTGGGATTTACCCAAAGGGCATATTGAAAAAGGAGAAACTCTCAAAAAGTGCGCTATAAGAGAGTTTGAAGAAGAAACCGGATTGAAAAAATCACATATTACTATTGTTCCTGAGTATAGATTTGAACTTGAATACTATCCTCTGCTAAAAAAATATCCGAATCAGGTAGTAAAAAAGCATCTTTATGTTTATCTTGCTTTACTGGAAAAGGATAAAGAGATAATTCCTACGGAGCACGAATCTTTCAAATGGCTTAAGTGGAACTCTCCTCATGATATTCAGGAAAAGACTATCAATCCTTTGCTGGAGTACACTGAGAAATTTTTTAAAACAAACGGTAGACCGAATGTTTAGATTCTCTATTCCAATTATTCAAGCAGCAGGTGTTCTCTCTGCCAGAGAAGCGGAACTTATAGCTGCTTGCGGATTTAAGTATATTGGCTTTCCTCTCCGACTGGACAGGCATCAAGAAGATATTTCGGACGAAGAAGTAAGAGCCATTAACATGAGCTATCCAAATATTTATTCCCCTGTGCTGATTACTTATCTTGAAAGCGGTATTGAGATAATCAAATTATGCACGTTTACTAAATGCAAAATAGTTCAAATACATGGCAATATTGAATTTGAAGAACTGCAAAAGGTAAAGCGAGCCGGAATTGATGTGATAAAGTCACTTGTAATAGCTGAAAATAACACCAAAGAAATTTTTTATCAGCTGTCTTTGTTTGATAGAATGGTCGACGCTTTCATTACTGATACTTACGACCCCTATACAGGGGCATCCGGTGCTACCGGAAAAGTACATGATTGGGATATAAGCAAAAGAATCGTGGAAAAGACAAAAACTCCTGTTATTTTAGCCGGAGGGTTAAATCCTGACAATGTAATTGATGCAATCAAGTATGTTAAACCTGCAGGAGTGGATACTCACACCGGAGTGGAAGACGCGTTAGGCAATAAATCAGAAGAATTGATGAGAGAGTTTGTTTTATCAGCAGAGTATGGTTTCCGTGAAATTCGTTAAATATTTTATTGTGTTATTATCTTTTGTTTGCTTAAGCTACAGTGCTTCGGCAAACAACTCTAGGCACTATCCTAAGCACCAATTTGGATTAGGATACTCTTCTATTAGTGGTGCAGGTCTTACTTATCAATTAGATATAGACAAATTAAATACGCTAAGGCTAAACTTTTTTGCATATTATCTGGGTGACGAACCACCGGACAAAGTAAAGCTATATTCTAACATAGGCTTAGAGTATCAGTACAACTTATATAACAACCGAAGCGAGCGAGCTTACATTTTCTCAGGTATGAGCTACTGGCTAATCGAAAAACGTGATTACGAATTGGGTTATGTCAACGACATCTTGACAAAGCTTGCAGATAATGAGCTTTATAGATTATATAATTTTGGGTTAGGTATCGGCTACGAAGTCAAATTTTGGGAACGAGCAGCTTTTAGTATTTCCTTGGGCTTGCAGTACCAAATGTCAGAGAAAAGTAACCTTGACAAGCTATTTGACAGGAATCCAACCGGCGAGTCCTTTTTTGGGATAGGTGGCGGACTTGGTTTGCGGTATACTTTTTAAACACCTCACACAGACTCAACTTATAAATAGTCTCAAACTATATTATTCCAAAAATGTCATTATAAAAGAAAAAAGCTCTAAAGTCATTGAATGGCAAGGATTTAAACCCATTATTCAACAAGCAATTATGTGATATTTTATTACACATGCTCGTTGGTTCTACGGTCATTTACAGCACTATAATGATATCTAATGACAAAGCCGGGGTTTATCTGATAAAAAAAATGGAGTCAGAAAATCTAAACTCCATTTTGATGATGTATATTTTATCTAAGTCTTTCTATTTTGCTACTACAAACTGCCTAAAGTAAGCTTTCTCATTTGACTTAATCTTTAAGAAGTAAGTTCCCGGCATTAGTTCTGATGTATTTATATCTTTTTCTTGAGTTTCTAAGACAGATGAACCGGATAAGTTAAATATCTCTATATTATCTATGCTACCATCATATCTTATTGAAAGCATGTCTGTAGTGGGATTAGGGAAAATAGAAAAGTCGATAGAATGGCTTTTGTTTCCATTATTCTCCGCCACTGATACAGGTTCCTTAGATATAAATAAGCCTTCGGAAGTATATACGTAAGCGTGATTATCCGGAGTAAACTCATAGTTTAAGACGAAGCCTTCACAAACATTTTCTAATAGATTTTCCCACACAACACCGTCTTCACTTTTTAGAAGACCAAACGTGCCATCTAAGTAAAAATCACCTTTATAACATTTAGGATTATTATGAAAATAGTCTTCTTCCAGTCCCCAAACGTTTGTAAAGTTTGCACCGTTATCAGTACTGACATATATACTGTTGTTTGTTTCTATTAGTATCTTATCTCCATCGAAAGAAAGATTTTCGATTTGCCAGACTTCATCCAAAAAAGCAGGGCGAAGAGTGTCGTAGTTCTCTTTGTCATTTATATTGCCTTTTATTAGGATAATCTTTCCGCTAAAGTCTTTAGCAGTATAAAGAATATCTAAGTTTGAGTTGACATCTACATTGTCAGCATTCCCAATATTTAAATTGTCGCCATACTTATTGTACAAATAAAATGACTCCTTATATTGAGCATCTAATATATTAAGTAAAAGCATATCTTCAGTTTCTTTAATTACTTGAAATATCGAGATGTCTTCCATCAGGGATTCCGTATTGCCATTTTTGGTTGCATCGAGGATATTATTATCTAACTCTAACTTGGTGCCCTCGAAAGTGAAATAGACCTGATTGTCTTTATTGATTTTGTGCCAACCTGAATAATCTTTTAGTTCCCAATTATTCCCAACTTCGTTACTTATCAAAGTACAAAAGCTATAATCGTCAAATTCTCTATAATGAATGCTCACTGGAAAATTATAATTAGCATCTTTAAAGCTCTTTGTGTTAGTGTCGTACACAAAAACCCCAATCCCGTGTATGTATACATTGCCATCATAAACATTAATATAATTCTGACCGTACATCATAACGTCAGAAATATCAGCTATTTCCCAGTTCTCTCCGGAATCAAAACTAATTGCAAAACTTTGCTCAGATTTGTTAGTATTGCTGTTAGAAGCAAAAAAGTTAACTGCGAGTATATTTTCTTTTGCTCTAAATCCTAAAATCGAAATCTTATCTTCTTCAAACTGAGGAATGGATTTGAGCAAATCTTTAATGTCAAACTGTGCAGACCAGTTATTTCCCAAATCTGCGGAAGCGTATATCGTGCTTTCAGCTAAAGCAAGTAACTTATCATTTTCGGTATATAGGAAAGTAGGTTCTATATTGATTTCTTTCTCTGACATCTCGGATGTTTTTGAGTTGTAGACCTTTAGATAATTTTTAGACGTAGTTATATCTTGCGCAAAGAATACCAGAGATTCATCATCAACTACAGCTGCATTTTCGGACTTAAATGTAACATCTGAAAGTACGGATTCCCATGAAGTCCCATTATCTTTAGTTTCAAATAGTTCTCTATTGTCAAAAGCAAAAACAGAATTTCCGGCTTCAAAGAAACATTCTCCGGAGTTGAATATATCATGTTTATCTCCTGTCCACG
Organism: Kapaibacterium sp. (SeqCode); assembly: GCA_963678775.2. Lineage (GTDB taxonomy): Bacteria > Bacteroidota > Ignavibacteria > Kapaibacteriales > UBA2268 > JBFHIJ01. The sequence goes on along the minus strand of CAXXGR010000002.1, from coordinate 717,425 downwards.
TTTCTCCATCATCAGTAGAAACCATTATCGGCCAATCCATAGCAGATGCATATAAAGTTCCGTTTTTTGCTTTGTATATTGAATAAACAGATCTTATATATCCGGAAATATTAATGGTAGTATTGTACACATTATGTTTGTTACAGTAACTATAGGTCTCTCCGTTGTCATTAGACTTCCTAATTCCGAGCATACCAAGATAAACATCGCCACCTGATTTATAGAAAGAGTAAACCGGGCCGGAACCCGGCACGTCGACATGTCTCCATTCGATAGACCACGCAGCTGACGTAAGGAGTAAAAACCAACCGGCAAATTTTAAAATATTAAACATTTATCAGTCCTAAAGTGAGTTAGAAAATAATCCATGTATCAGGCATATTTTGTTTTAGTTGCTGAATGTCCGAATTGCTTAAGGGATTGCCATAAAGCGCCAGAGTCTTCAAGTTTTTAAGATTCTTAAGCCAAGATGGTATCGAACTAAGCTTGTTACCGTAGAGATATAATTCTTGCAATTTCTGAAGATTGGACATCGCTAATGGCAGATCCTCTAAATTATTATTTTGTAGTCGTAATATTGTAAGCTCAGTACAAAGACCAATTTTATCACTGAGTTTTGATATCTTGTTATTGTCTAAGTCTAATCTGGTAAGTTTGGGCATATTAAAGAAATTGGATGGAAGAGAGCTCAACTTATTGTGGCTAATGTGTAGCCATTCCATATTGTGCATATTCCCAAAAGATTCCGGCAGAGCTGTAAGCTTATTATAATTAAGGTCTAACTGGTTTAGCCATTCTAATTTACCAAAATTATCAGGTAATTTTTCCAAATCATTATCTGCAATCAAAAACCACCCAAGTGAAGTTCTATTGCAAATATAATCAGGCAACGAACGGAGCATATTATTAGACAATTCTAAAGTTATTAAATTGGAAGGAAGGCTTATGTTGTCAATAGTATTAATATAGTTATCTTTCAAAATAAGCGTATGGATTTTTGAATACTCCTCTATAGAAGGGCATATCTTTGTAATCCTTAGTCCTGATAAATCGACATGTTCGGCAGTTTCAGGGGTATAGAGTTCATTTAGAAAATCACATGCGTCAAATTCGAAATCCACTCCATCAATAATTTGTGTATTAGGTTGAGACGGAGAATCGTTCTCTTTACAAGCAAAAATAAAAAATGCCATAAACAGCAAAAAAGTTACATGTTTTACTTTCATTTTATTATTCTTCCCATTTAATTATTGACAAATTTTGAATTTGTGTATCTGTTTCTATCTTTAATACTTCAAAAGGCCCGTCGACTTCTTCATCAGTTATTCTACTAATAACTAACTGGTCACCGGCAGCACTAATTTCAAATTGATTAGTACTGTTCAAAGCCGTCAAGTTTATTATGTCTGCTTTTAACTTTGGTAAAATAATAATATTGTTCCCCCAATCTCTGACATGAAGATAAATTACGTTATCTATATAGGTCGCACCCGCCTGTGGGAAGTTAGCATAAGGGCCTCCCGCAGTTTTGTATATACATTCACCATATTTTTCGAGCCATGTACCTACATCTAATATTCTTTGAGCATGATCTTCATCTATAGTACCGTCCGGTTTCGGGCCTATACCAATTGTAAAAATACCGTCGTTGCAAACCGTTCTGGAGAGATTCGTAAGTATTTGATCTTTAGATTGGAGTATATCATCTTTCACATAAGACCAATGGCGCCCCAAACCGTAGAGAGCCATCCACATCTTTTTGTTATTGAAATCATAAAGATGCCCTTCAGGAGTCATATAATCCCCCCTATAGAGGCATCTGTCATTTATTATCATATCAGGGTGTCTATCCCATATTTTTTCGACGATGTTTTCGCCATTAAAATATTCGACTGGAAATCTTGAATCAAAAAACATAAGATCAGGAGAGTATTTTTCCGCAAGCAGTTCTTCTATTTGACCTTCCATTCTCTCTAAGTACCGTCCATGAGTGCTCTTCATGAAGTCCGGGTCTTTCCAGTCAGGCACCGAGTAATAAAAACCGAATTTCAGATCCTTAGCTTTAGAAGACTGAGCAAGTTCATAAGAAATATCAGCTCCATAAGGACAATTTGGATTAGTGATATTGTATCCGTTGTAAGCATATTCTGTTTCAAAGTTACAGAATCCATCATGATGCTTAGATACAAAAAGAAAGTAATTAAAACCGCTATTTTTAAAAATATCAACCCATTCATCAGGATTAAACTTCGTTGGATTAAACTGTGTATAAAGTGAATCATATTCCTCTGGGGTACGAGTCACTTCGCAGAAATCAGACTCATAGGGGTTAGACCCATCGCCCCGGTCGGAAATTCTACACCAGCTGATTTCCTCACCTGTAAGCGTCCCGGGACCAAAGTGAACAATTACTCCAAATTTTGCCTCTTTGAGCCATTTTACTCTTGCTTCATATTCTAGTTTAGACTTATTATATTCTATCGTAGTTGGCACATTATCTTTTGTGTCATCACCGCAAGATATAAGGAACTGCAGTAGCATTACTATCGTCAAGATATAACTTAGCTTCATATAAACCTCTAATACTTTGGTATATTTTCAACATATTCACAATTATAAACTTTTGCACATCACAAGTTCAATATATGAATAAAAATTGTATTAGCATAATACTTATCTTTATTCGTATATGTACATATACAATGTCATTTTTATCACCTTTTTATAAGATTTATGCAAAGTAAGTGGATGATATATGGTGCTTATGGTTTTACCGGAGAGTGGCTGGCAAAGCAGGCGGTAGCTCAACAGATGAATCCCATTATTGCAGGCAGAGATGCACTTAAAACTAAACGCTTAGCTATTAAACTTGGTTTGGAGTTTAGGACATTTAGTATTGAGGATGATAAAACTATAGAAGCAAATCTAAAAGATATTGATTTACTATATAATCTTGCAGGACCATATTGCAAATCTGCTCCCACATTAGTAGAAGCCTGCTTACGAACTAAAACTCACTATATGGATCTTACAGGCGATCTTGAAATATATGATTTCCTATATTCCTTGGATCGAGTTGCCAAGGAAAGTGGTATACTTATTATGCCCGGAGTAGGTTTTAATATTATTGCAACGGAGTGTGTTGCGGCTCATACTGCTCAAAAGTTATCACATTGCGACACTTTAGATATAGTTATGGCTACTCAGGCAAAGCCAAGTAAAGGCACTTTCAAGCAAATGATAGCTTTACTTCCTAAAGGAGGCTATGAGATAAAAGACAGCTCACTTCATCAGTGCAAAATCGAAAAATCTGATATTATAGTCAATTTCCCTCACAAGAAAAGAACTGCTTTCAAAATTCCTATAGGTGAGTTAGTTGCTTGCTATAAATCTATGGAGATTCCTAATATCAGAGTCTACTATGCATTGTCTTCTTTTTGGGCTAGCTTGGCTGAAAGTATGCTTTATAGCTTTTCCAAATTTTACGGTAAAAGATATGGGAAAAAATTACTTTCAGGGATAGCTTCTACTTATGCCAAAGGGCCAAGCGAAAACTCTATGCTCCATGACAAAGCTTTTGTATATGCCAAAGCTTCGAGCAGCAAAGATGGAGTCTACGCAGAGACGATGATAAAAACCCCGGAGCCTTACTTATTTACTGTATTAATTGCATTAAAAGCAATTACAAAAGTTCTGGATAGTAATTACAAAGGAGCTATGACACCATTAGAGGCTTTCGGGAGTAGTTTTGTTTTTGATGTAGAAGGAGTAGAATATGTGTAATCATCTTATTGGTAATTATGCCGGCAGTAATTATAAAATTAGGGATTGCTTCTTAATAGATATTAAAAGCAACCCCTTTTTTAGCACAGACTTGAAGTTAGAGGTCAAATTAACTGTGCTTTAGCTCTCTTTGTGTTCCTGAATATACAGGAATAGATTTAATGCCAGAGCTAACGAAGCTATTATCGTAAAATATATTAAAAATATAACCATAATAAACCCTCCCAAATTGTGCTCCTTAATTATAGAGACACAGGGCATAGAAAAAAGTCTCGCTAATCCCACCAAAGACCTAAGATTTTGCTGCTTTTAATAGAATCAATTAGTTTCTCATTGTAGCTGAACTCAGTCTTGATATCGGGGCAAACTGTAAATACCTCCTCAGTAAAGGCATCTTTGTCATCGGGAAGAGTCGTAAATTCTAATTGCATCCAATCACTACCTGCTCCATGGATTACAAATTCAAATTGAGCATCCCATTTGTCAATAAGCTCACAAAGTATATCTGTAGTGTTAAGCTCAGTTTTTCCTTTAGTGCCTGCAAAGCGAATTATACTGCTTTCAAAGTCGGACTTAAATGAAACAACATTAGTTACTTCATCCTGCTCACTACAGGCAAAAAGTCGAATACCATTTGCATTAAACCGTTTCTTGCAATTTTTAACAATTATATAAGCAGTTTCGGGCTTAGTAGAAGACGCAACTGCTTCGATAGAATTCTGTTTTATGTGCTTAAGAGAAGCCGTAGTTTCTGTTTTCAACAGCCGCATCAATTCTTCATTTAATCCGATATTAGATATTAATTCCAGCTCTGCTGCAGATAATTTCTCCAAAGCTAGTCCAAAGTATTGTAATAATCCCATAACTCACTATTTGATATAATAAAAGAATTGTCAAAAATACTTAAATTCTAGAGAGTTTAGAAGAATAAAATATCTTTTGGCAAAGTAAATAAATACTCTTATATTTGTATTCTATTTTTAGGAATAGGTCGGGTAGCTCAGTTGGTAGAGCAGAGGACTGAAAATCCTCGTGTCGGCGGTTCAATTCCGTCCCCGACCACTGGAAGAAACTTATAAATCCTTATAGCTGATGAAGTTATAAGGATTTTCTTTTTTTTAGTTTATGTGAATATCTATATTTCGATAGAACCTTATGGTATTATCTCAATCGGTGTGCCCATGGGAACTGCGGTATACAGTTCTTCGATTTCGTCGTTAGTTACTGCGATGCAGCCTGCAGTCCAGTCTCTCATTTGGATTATACTAGCAAAAACACCAAACCCATTTTTAATACCATGTATTTTGATAAGCCCACCGGGTGACACTCCAAGACTGTCAGCGTGTTTTCTATCCTGCGAGTTTGGATAAGAGATACCTAGATTTTTATGAAATGCGCTGTTAGGGTTCTTTCCATCAATATGGTAAATACCTTCAGGTGTTTTCCCGTCTCCCTCTTGTTCTTTATGCCCTAATGGACTGAAGCCAAGCGAGATATGATATGTTTTTATAAGTTCCCCATTGGAGAATACATGCAATTCTCTTTTACTCTTTTCTACTAATATTTTATCAATAGTAACTGAAGAATCCAATTTGTCACTTCCTTGAAATAAATACAAAGTTAGAAATATTGCAATTGCCATTAGCAATATGGTCAGAATAGTTTTCATAGGTTGGTGTAGTATATATAAATTTGTGTAACAGTCCGGTAAAAGCTTTATTGACGAAATGTCAAGTCTTTTGTATGTGTAAAATACAAACTACTTGATCCAAATATTCTAATGCAATATAAATGTTTGTACTGTTAATCTAAAATAGAATCAATGATTTTATTCATACTTTTACTTTGATAAAAGTCATTTAAATCCAAAAATGACGTTAGAAAAGATGCGAATGAATTTAAGTTGTTGAATGGCAAGGGATTTAAACCCCTTGTTCAATAAGCAATTACATAATATTTTCTTACAGAGGAAGTAAGATTGCTCATTGGTTCTACGGTCATTCACTGCACGAGAATAACATCTAATGACAACTTCCATATAACTAATTGTAACATAACCTGTATCTCTGCCAAATCAAGTTGATTTATGAGTCGCAAAGCATTGCGGCTCTACAGTTTTTGAATATTAAGTTAGCTTCTTTTTGCCACAAACGCAAGTTTGTATTAGGGATCTGGGTTAAATCAAGGTGATATTAAAATAAGGGCAAAAAAAACCTGCTTAGTTATCACAACCAAGCAGGCTTAAAAACATTAATAGTGAAGTTTCAAAATTGCCTTTCTTTTTGGTCTGCTGTCAAGTTGAGTAAGCAGGTAGTTCCAAAGTTTATCGTAAGGCATAATTTCAAGATTATCTAAGTAAGAAGCATCTTCTTCTGAGAAAGGAGCTAAATCCATAAACATTTTTTCTGCAGAATTTCTTACTCTGATATAGTCAAAGTTGTGCTGCACTAATTTGATTAGCATGTGTATGAAAATATTACTTCTTTCGTGCCCGTAGCGTTTCAAGTGCTTACGAGCATAGAAGTGCATAGCATCTAATGTATTATAAATTCCCTCAAAATCATTATGAGCAAAGAGTATCAACACTCTTAAAATTACTGCTGATACGTTATAGTCTAAAGTATCTTTCGAAAATTCTGGTATAGTTTCCATCAAGTCTAATAAGCCATGGCGTTTCTGGAAAGGCCTGTTAGTGCATTTTTTAGAAACTAACCACTCTGTAGTGGCAGAGAAGTAAAGATAGCCGGCATATATATTATACCTATTTCTGATATGATCAGGCATATCGTTATATTTAGGCTCTTTGATTACTTTGATAAAGTGCTCTTCTGCTTCGTCGAAACGCTCTGCATGGAAAAGTAGCAGAATATGGAAATCCATAAACTCGAACCATTCCAGATTACCTTTATTAAAGAATTTGAACATCTTATTCGATTCTAAAATGCCTTTATCAAACTGCCCCAGCTTGATATAGCTTTTAATTTTCATTGTAGAAAATAGCTTGAGAGTCTCAGAATTTTCAATAAACTCATGTTTGGCATAAAGATTCTGGATATTATTGCAATGTTCTATTACTGTATCATACTCTTTCTTCATGTAGTGGAAAGCTACTCTGCATCTGTGGTAAGCTACAGTTGTATTATAATAATCAAGCTTTTCAGCTCTATCTTTGATTACATTTAGCTCTTCTTCTACTTTATGGAAATAATCTTTGCGGTAACTTGCCGCTCTGCTTATATGTTTTTCTAATTGAGTATAAAAATGTCTCGATTCAACCTCCGCATAATTTAATTCATTGTATTTTTTTGCAGTTTTGGCGTACTTATCAAATGAATATTTAGTTTTATGTTGATAAGATAGTCCCATAAGCATCTGTGCAGATTCTAAAACTAAGTTAGTGAAACAGTATTTTTTTGCATCCTCTAAAAGATGATCTAATAGTTTAATAGCTGTTTCAAAAACGTTTCCTTCTATCAGGGTTTTTATAAAAAACATACTTTTGTGAGCTTCAAAGTATGCTTCCTGATAAGCTGTATACTTAGGTTCGTTGATGTTTAGGAAAATAAGTGAGTCCAAAAGGCGGGATCTGAGCCTACCTTTAAGCATTTGGTATTTTTTTTCCAGTTCATCTACGTCGTATAAGTCCTTAGCAGCATCGGCATCAGTAGCGTATTTCTGATAGCGAATACCTGCGTAAAACTTATTTAAAATCGTTTGTTTAGAAGGATCGTCAACTTCGTTAAAAACTTCAATTACACGATGTCTTCTCTTCTTAATAAGGTTTACCAAGTTAGTTAATTCTTGCATACCTAACCCTCGTTGTATTTGTAAATGGCAATCTATTTGTTATTTTTTATGCTGTCAAAGAACTTTTTAATTCAGACCATAAATAAATAAAAAAAATCCAAATATCCTAATTAAAATTAGTAAAAATTGCAGTCGTTTTAATATATATTCCCAATATATGACTTATATCTTTTGACAGAAGTATTGCTAAAATAGCCTTGGGAGGGATTTACCAATAGTTTTTATTACAATAAAATTTATAGAATCGTGGCTGGTAATACTTATGATTAGCAGTATTAATCTATGCCAAAGAAAACAAAACTAAGAACCAATTTTATAAATTTCTGATTATATCAGATATTTAGCTAATGACTAGAAGTAAAAAAGTAAGAAATATCACTTGAAATGTAAATAAATCATAATTTTTAATAAAAATAAAAAAAGCGAACCCTATCTGGATCCGCTTTAAGGTGAATACTTTCAAAGTGTTTATTCTGTTATTACAATTTTCTGCGTAGTTGTAATTTCAGCAGATTCTAATTTTAATATATAGACTCCTGCTGCTACATTAGGGACATTAAAATGAATACTGTTCGTACCTTGTCTTAGATTTGCTACTCCCAAATTAGCGATTTTTCCACCAAGTAAATCAAATATACTTAGGGTAGCTTCAGTTTCTAAAGTAGAATATAGTTCTAAAGTTGCTTCATTTCTTATCGGATTAGGATAAAGTTTAATATCTGAAAGTTCTGAGTCCTCTTCTATAGAAGTATCATCTTTAAACCAGAAAGAAAAATAACCATCCGGCGCAGTAATCGGATAGACAGTTTTTTTCTGATTGTTAGTCATGCTTTCAAAATAATACTCAACTGTGTCTTTAATGTCTAAAACTGCCATATCAACTGCAGTTGCAAATGTGTCATCTACCTTGGCAAGTTCAACTTTTTGCCAATCCAGTCCACTATTTCGAACTCTGAAATACAAATTTGAATACTCTATTCCGCTGTGATTATCTATTTCAACTTTAAAACTATAAATATTTTTTTCTTCCTGAGCACCTCTGTAGCTTTTATGCTTATAAAGTACAGGGTTTTCTGCAGGTATCTGCATAGTGATGCAGTGGATAGCACCGCCCATTGGAGCCAAGTATCTAGAATCTATAGGAACTATATTATAGCCGGGTAAAAGTTGTTTATATCTGGCTATTGCTGCTTCTGTATCTTGTTGGTAACCATCTGCATCATTTGAAAAAGATGGGAATATAAATGTCTTATTAACAAACAATCCATTAACAAATCCTCTAGCTTGAAGATCGGGATTTTGAGACAGATATTTTACATAGGTGCCATCATCATCATGTGGCAAAAAGATTCTATCTACATAATATGGAGTTTCGTTAGCAGTAGTATATCCTGCAATCAAATCCAAATTATTTTGAACTGTAGTTATATCAGAACTTGCAGGCATTTCTTCAGGATACTTAGTGGCTATCATTGATTCATGATCGTATTGCTTCAAATAGATATCTATATGACCGGTACCACCATCGTTTGATAAGTGCTTTAAAACCACATTGTTTTTAAGACCTAATATTTTAGCCATCTCTTCATCTACTTGATCCATATCCATAGGAGTTTTAGATTCATACATCTTGCCTACATTATCTGCATTGTTCCCATATAAAACATCAGAATAAAATCCATTTCCAAAACCATCTGACATGAAGTTACCACCTTCAATCTCCACCGGAGAATCGTAATGACTATATCCTAGCATTTCAGCAATTTGTGCAGGAATCTCATCATCAAGCGGCCTGCCCGGATAGTATTGAAAATCTGCTATAGCTATGTCATCGTTATCTCCATAGTAAAAGCCCCAAGGGCCGTAGTCTCGCATCCAAAATCCATTAACGCTGTTCGGAGCCAATATAAATCTATGGTTCGTTAGCGCCATGCCTTGACTGGCTAAATATGTTTTAAGATTTGTAGTATCATCAGCTGCTAAAGCAGGGATTACAATCCATACTTCTGCCTCCTGCTGTATGGCATTAGCCAACTGCGACCAAATAATTGGCTGTTCACTATATTCAGGATATATATCAAGTAATTCGAATGCTATATCTCTTTCTTCCCACTGTTTAGTAGCAGAGTTGTAATAATCTCCTTTCCCGCCATAATAAGGATAAATTTGATTAGTATCTTTATCAAATGAATAAGAAGGCCATTGAATCATAACAGCTTGCACTTCTTCAAATTCGCCCGGTGTTCTAATATTATCAGGTAAACCTTCCAAGGTCTGGTCAGTCTGAGATAGTTTATACTTCACAGTTCTATGAGCATCAGGTATTTCATATCCTTTACTTCTAATATTTTGATATGAATATTCGCCATTTTGAGCATTTATTTGCTTTATTTTTTCTACTATAGCCGTATGCTCCGAAGAAATTAGATTTGAAAACAGTGCTGTAGATAAGAGGCACACTAATCCGATAAGTCGTTTCATATTGGTAAATTCCTTTAAGATAGATTATATAAGTTCTTTTAAATTTGTTGTATATATACATTATTTTGAGCAAAAAGTTACAAAGGACTTTTGAATATCTATGATATACTGCTTTACATATTGTTTTTTGAAAGATTCCGACTAACTTAAAAATCCTCCAAATCCAAAGATTTGCAACTTTATATTGAAAAAACTACTTAGATACTTCATAAGTTTTGATAGTTTTGTATTTTGGAATAGTCTTTAGACTTCAAAATCGATTTTATGGTTTAACTGAATAAATAAAAAATATCCGGAGAGTCAATATGTCCTGGAAAAAGAGAAACATTACTTGCGGCGCTTTGAGAGAATCCGATGAAGGCAAAAAAGTAATCCTTAATGGATGGGTTGCTTCTCGTCGTGACTTAGGCGGCTTGTATTTTATTGATATGAGAGACAGATACGGCATCACTCAAGTCGTTATTGAACCAGAATTTACTCCTGAATTATCCGAAAAAGCGAAGGAAATCAAATCTGAATTCGTATTATGGGTAGAAGGTACTGTCCGTAAACGCTCCAATCCGAACTCAAACATCCCTACAGGCATGATAGAGTTAGTAGTAAGCGACTATGGAGTAATCAATCAGTCAAAACTTCCACCATTTGAAATATCTGATAGTGTGGACATTAGCGAAGAAATTAAATTGAAATACAGATATTTAGATCTTCGCCGTCCTAAGATGCAGAATTATCTTATTACTCGTAATAAACTTTCGCAAATAATGCACAGATATTTCGAGAAGAATGATTTCGTGGAAATCGAAACACCTGTCCTTATGAAATCTACTCCCGAAGGTGCTAGAGACTTCCTCGTGCCAAGCAGAATAAACAAAGGAAAATTCTACGCATTGCCTCAGAGCCCTCAGATTTATAAGCAAATACTTATGATGTCCGGTTACGACCGTTATGTTCAAATAGTAAAATGCTTTAGAGACGAAGATTTACGTGCTGACAGGCAACCTGAGTTTACTCAGATAGATGTTGAGATGTCATTTGTCGACCAAGATGACATAATGACTCTAATAGAGGGCTTCATTGGTGAGGTTTGGAAAGAAATATTGGACATGAACATCCCGGCAACTTTCCCTCGCATGACTTACCACGACGCTATGAAAAGATTTGGCTCTGACAAGCCTGACTTACGCTTCGATATGGAGATAGTAACACTTAATGATATAGTTAAAGAAGTAGAGTTCAAAGTCTTTTCTGATACCTTGGCAAATGACGGAGTGGTAGCTGCTATTAATGCAAAAGGATGCGCTTCATACTCCCGCAAACAAATAGATAATCTAACAGACTATGCTAAGAAGTACGGTGCCAAAGGTCTGGCATGGATGAAATTTGAAGCTAATGGAGAAGTAAAATCTCCAATTGCCAAATTCCTTAAAGAAGAAGAAATAGACGCTATCAAAAAAGGAATGAATGCTGAAGATGGTGATTTAATTCTTATATCTTCCGACGCGTGGACTCGCTGTTATACAATCCAAGGCGCTTTGAGATTAGAGGTTGCTCGCCAGGCAGGCATTATGGACTCAGTAAAAGGGCAATATTCATTTAGCTGGGTTGTTGACTTCCCACTACTAGAACATGATGAAGAGTCAAACAGATATATCGCTATGCACCACCCGTTCACTCAGCCAAAAGAGGAACACGTGGAACTTATGGAATCAGACCCTGCAAAAGTAAATGCTGTTGCTTATGATTTAGTAGTAAATGGTGCAGAAGTTGGTGGTGGTTCGCTAAGAATCCACGACTCTGAGGTGCAAGCAAAAATGTTTAATCTATTAGGCATGAGCGAAGAAGACGCAAGAGAAAAATTTGGATTCCTGCTTGATGCATTGCAGTACGGTGCACCTCCACACGGTGGCGTAGCATTAGGTATGGATAGATTGGTTATGACTTTGACAGGCACAGAAAACATTAGAGACGTAATCGCTTTTCCTAAAACTACAAGCGGCCTTTCTCTAATGGACGGAGCACCTTCTTATGTAGATGAAGCACAGCTTACAGAGTTAGCTTTAAATCTTATTAAAAAAGAAGTAGAAGGAAAAGAGTAAAGCATACTCACATGTTTTTTAGTATTAAGCCCAACTGCACTCTGCATTTGGGCTTTTTTTATGTGAATAAACTTTATAGTAGCTGCTACAATAGAGGTATATTCGCCGTTAACTCGAACTAATTTGCTTCAGCAATTAGCTCTGCTATAAGCGTACTTAATTCTTCTATATGATTAATATATTAGTAAGAGATTGTTTTAGCATTATTAATAAACTTGATTATTATTTACAGGAGTACATCTTTTGCTTTGTTTGAGTTTAGCTGGTTTTGTATATTAATGATATATGTTATTTTACAACTAAGAAATAGAGAAAAATAATGGCAAAAAAAACAGATAATACAATTTCTTTAATATCAGAAAATCCGCAAATTCAAAGACCTCGCCTGCATAAGCTAATAATAAAAAACTTTCGAGCGATTGGTAATAAACCAGTAGAAATTGATTTGGATGAAATTGTTGTTCTCGTCGGTCCCAATAATGTTGGGAAAAGTACTATATTGAAAGCTTATGAAATAGCGATGCAACAGGGATCAAATAATGGTAAGCTAACAATTGAAGATTTTCCAAATAGAAAAATTGATAATAATAACTTGCCAGAAATAGAATTACAGACTATTTTGTATGAAAACAAGCCGGGTAATAACTGGATTAAAAAACTTGATTCTTCAGAATTTCTTATAAGAGAAAGATGGGTATGGGGCGATGTAGGTGCATCAAAGAGACAAGGATGGGATGTACTGAAAAACGAATGGAGTGATAAAGTTCCTTGGGGGGCTCCTAATATTGCCAATGCTAGACGACCTGAACCCCATAAAGTAGATGCATTTGACTCCCCTGAAAATCAAACAAAAGAACTTATCAAATTGATTACTGGAATTCTAAATGAGAAAATAACATCATTGAAAGAAGATAGTGAAAATACTCAAAATCCATATAACTTGCTGTTGTCACAAATAGAAAAATTGCAACAAAGAATTGTTATGGATGCCTATACTCAAATTACAGAAGTCAACAAAAAATTGACATCTATTATTGGGGAGGTGTTCCCAGACTACGAAGTTGATTTTGATGCAAAAGCAGAAGATGATTTAGAAAAGTCGATTTCATTCTTTAAATCAAATCCAAATTTGTTAGTAGGGCCTATTGGTGGGTTCAAAAGTACTACAGAAAATCAAGGAAGTGGCGTTAGAAGAACTATGCTTTGGGCGATTTTAAAATTATTATCTGAAGAAAACAAGAAAAACACGTCAGAAAGACCTCATTTGCTCCTAATAGATGAGCCAGAGATATGTTTGCATCCTAATGCGGTAAGGGAAGCTTGTAAAGTATTATATGATATACCTAGAAGTGGTAATTGGCAAGTTATGGCAACAACACATTCTCCTATTTTTATTGATCTTTCAAGAAACAATACGACAATTATACGAGTTGGCAGAGACTCTACAGGAGATATAGAAGGTACCACAATCTTTAGACCTAATAAAGTCAACCTTAGTGAGGATGATAAAACAAATCTAAAGCTATTAAATTTATGCGATCCTTATGTAGCAGAATTCTTTTTTGGGGGAAAAGTAATTATTGTAGAAGGAGACACTGAGTATACAGCTTTTAACTATATTAAAGCTGAAAAACCTGATAAGTATAAAAATGTTCACATCATAAGAGCAAGAGGGAAAGCTACAATAGTATCACTAATAAAAATACTCAACCATTTTGGAAATGATTATGCAATTTTACATGATGCTGATTCACAAAAAACTAAGAAAGATAAAAACAATCCTGCTTGGACTACAAATATTAACATTTTAAATGAAACAAAAAATAAGCCAGACGGTGTAAAAATCAGACTGCTTGCTTCACTACCAAACTTTGAAAATGCATATTTTGGTGAGGAAATTAGTAAAGAAAAACCTTATCATGCTTTAAAAACTATATCCTCAAATGAAGAAAAGTTTAAAACTATTGAAAAACTATTTGATAGTTTAATTGATTTTACAAAAGAAGTACCTCAAAACTGTATAGAATGGAATAAGATTGAGGACTTGGAGAATAAAGTGAATTCATAAAAAGAATTTTAAACATAAGATCGATAGGAATCAGATGTAGAATATGATTCCTATCCTTTACACCCCCAACAAAAACTTTTCTAACACTTGTATTGGATAAATCATTAATTTTGCAGGTAAAAGTGAGCCATCCTCACTTTTTTTCGTATAATAGCATAAGTATATAATCCTGTTTAATATAAATCTATTGGTGCCATGCAAGAAAAACTAGAAAGACTGGCTCAACTCAAGAAAAAAAGAAATGCTGTGATACTTGCGCATTTCTACCAGGATCCCACTATCCAGGATGTTGCGGATTTTATGGGAGACTCACTGGCTTTGGCAAGAGCTGCACAAAATGTGGAAGCAGATGTTATTCTTTTCTGCGGTGTTCACTTTATGGCTGAAACTGCCAAAATTTTAAATCCTACTAAGACTGTTCTTGTTCCCGATATGGAAGCAGGCTGCTCTCTTGCTGATTCGGCTCCGAAAGAGGAGTTTGAAAAATGGGTAAAAGAGCATGATGACCATATCGTGGTTTCTTATATAAATTGTACTGCTGACGTGAAGGCTATGTCTGATGTAATCTGCACTTCTTCAAATGCAGTTGATATTATCAAAGCTCTTCCGGCAGATAAAAAAATATGCTTCGCTCCTGATAAATATCTTGGCGCGTTTGTCAGCAAACAAACCGGCAGAGATATGGTTATGTGGGACGGAAGCTGTGAAGTGCATCAGGAATTTTCCGAAAAAGAAGTCATTAACTTAATGTCTAAATACCCCGATGCGGAAGTTTTAGCTCACCCGGAATGCCCTGAACATATCCTGGCTTATGCAGACTTCATCGGCTCCACTGCTAAGATAATCACAACTGCAGCAGAAAGCGATGCAAAACAGTTTATAATCCTGACAGAATCAGGTATTATCCATGAAATGAAAAAACGCATACCAGGCAAAGAGTTTATTCCGGTGCCGAGCTTAGACGGCTGCGCCTGCAATGAATGCCCTCACATGCGTAAAAACACGATAGATAAAATGATCGCAGCATTGGAAAACATGCAGCCTGAACTTTTGATGGATGAAGAAGTCAGATTGAAAGCACTAAAACCTTTGGAAAAAATGTTGGAGCTTAGTAAGTAATGGTATTATACGAACAACAAAAATCATTGCCCAAAGAATATATTCAACGCAAGATTAAAGAGTTTTTGGAAGAAGATATGCCGGCTGGAGATATCACTACAATCGGCACTGTGAAAGAATCTCAAACTGTTACTGCTATCATAGAAGCCCAACAGGATTTAGTTTTTGCAGGCGAATTGGTTATTCCGACATTCTTCGAAGCCAATAAATTTAAAGTAGAAATGGTAGCCAAAGACGGTGACGCTCTGAAAAACGGAGACCTTATTGCAAAAGTGACAGGTCCGGCAGATGAAATCCTGACTTTGGAACGCCCTATGTTGAATCTAATTCAAAGATTATGCGGGATCGCTACTCAGACTGCTAAATATGTAGCTATAGCTAAACCACATGGTGTACATATTTTAGATACTCGTAAAACCACACCAGGCTTGCGTTTATTCGAAAAATATGCAGTAGCTTGCGGCGGCGGTACAAACCACAGACTGGATCTATCAGCAGGTATCCTGATTAAGGATAATCACATTGCAGCAGCTGGTTCGGTAGGTGATGCAGTCAGGTCAGCTAAAGCAAAATTCCCTGATAAAATCGTAGAAGTTGAAGTTGAAAATTTCAACCAAATAGTAGAAGCTTATACCGCAGGGGCAGACGCGTTTCTTTTGGATAATATGAATCCTGAAACAACTGTGAGAGCTGTTGAACTTATCAGAGAAACTGACAACGGCAAAGATCTATTTATAGAATCTTCCGGTGGAATAACTTACGAAACTCTTCCTGGATATGTTACTACAGGCGTGAATGCAATATCAATCGGAGCTCTTACTCACTCAGTAAAAGCAGCGGATATTCATGTAGAGTTTGAGTAGTTGAACGCAAACTAATTATTTATGATAAAAAGGGCTAATCTAAACGATCAGCCCTTTTGTTTTTCGTAGAAGTGCAAGCACATGAATTAACTTGCAGAAATAAATTAAACTCTACTTCCCAATGCTCATATCTACATCTTTATAAACGACTTGTTGTAAACTTCGCCATTTAGGTTGATACGAATTGAGTATTGACCTGCTTTGAAATCAATCAGGTTAATCTGTAATTTCAGATTATTTACATCCTTATTCAAATATACCCTTTGGCCTATAGAGTTGAAGATTTCAATACTTGCATCCATAAAAGTCTGATTTGAGAAATCTAAATTCAAATAATCATTTGCAGGCACTGGATAAATCATCATCGTGCCGTTTTCAGTTTCCAATACTGAACTTTTTGTACCTGTTGTAAAGCTTCTAGTTTCAGACCAGGCAGTCCATCCGTAAGTATTGATTGCTCTTATTTTCCAGAAGTAAGTAGTTAATTCTTCTAAGTCTGATAACTGAATAAGATTCCCGTCTAAAATGTTATTTTGAATTGGATTTGATAGATCATCATTTTTTGACAAGACTAATTCATATTGCCCTGCACCTGAGGCAGCTGACCATTGCAATTCTGCATCCAGCATTATATCAGCTGCATTATTATCAGGTTGAGTCAAATCAAAATTACCCGGCAGAGAGCCTTCCATATTGATGAAATCAAGACATTCCCTGAATTTTGATTCGAACTGATAGCTTGATATTACATCATGTCCTGCATCTGAGAATGTATAGCGCATCAAATGCCCCCCATGATCAATGAGATTAGAGTAAAAAGCAGAAATAAATGGATAGAAAGTATGATCAGACTGTCCATCTAAAATGCAAATTGGGATTTTGGTAGTATTTTCAAATTTATACAGATTAGGCCACGGAATAGGCAAATTATTGTTGGCATCATCGAGTCCCTGAATTGCAGGAGATATTGCAATTATGCCCTTAAAATAGGCATAGTTTTCCATGCCGTAATACATAGCTTCTCTTCCGCCATAAGAAAAACCAACTAAATATGTGTTGTCAAGTTGAAAATCTAACAAATCTTTTACTTTTTGCACAGCATATATACCTATTTCAATTTCTTTGCCCATAAATTCATCATCATGTCTATCTCCATTTCCACTTGGGCATACTGTAACTGCATTGATATAGTCTTTATAAGGTTTTATCACTTCAGACATATTCTCTACAGTTTGCCCCATGCCATGTAGCCCAAGTATAATATTAAAATTACCATTAGGGCTATAGTTTGAAGGAGTCTCAACACAAAAATGTCTGATTCTATTATCAAAATGTTCAAGTTCTACTGGTAAATAGATATGTGAAGTCAAATTCGGATCAGAAAAAGTAGAAAATGAATAAACATCTGAAGTATATTTTCTTTCTCCATCTATGAGAGCTGAAACCCTCCACCAGTATTGTGAATTCTTACTCAGCTTATCAGTTACAATATATAGATCATTGGTGTTGATTTGATGAATAATTTTACCAAAGGTTATATCCTCAGCAAGCTCTACAATATATTCATTTACATCTGGAGCTGCTTCCCAAGCAAGTGCTGATGGAGTTAGAATATTTGTTTGTTGATTGACAGGATATTTTAAGATGACTTTGTCATATACGATCTCTCCAAATATATATGTGTAACATTCTAGCCAGTCATTATAAAATTCTTGACTTGGCAAATAGTTCCCATCTGAGTGAATCACTCCTTCTTTTTCGATCAGGAGTACTTTACCACCAGCTTTGCCAATATTTTGGGCGATTTTTTTCACTTTTAGGTAGTTAGTATCTGCGGTTCCGATTATTATCGCTGTTGGTACTTCGCCTATTCTATTTTCCAAGCTATCTGGAATTTCAGTTATGGAAGGATTGACAACAATAACTCCATCTGTAGATTCATAATTCGTCCAGGCAAGATATAAAGCAAGAACGCCTCCTGTACCAAAGCCGGATAATAGGTTTCTATCTTGATTAAGATTATAATTCTCCTGTGCCCATTCAAGTGCATTATTAGCAACACTACCTGTCCAATTGGCATTTTCATCAGGACAGATAAGTATTCCTGATACATTATTGGCATTAGGGATGAACCAGTCTCTCATAAATTCTGAAGGCATTCCTCCGGCATGGATAGCTAATATGGGGCTATAAGAATTGGAAGAAGTATAGTTCTCGGGTACATACATTGAAAACACTCTTGTAGTTCCAGTTTCATCATATTGCATAGAAAAACTGCCTACATGTTGAGAAAGTACAGAAATTATGCTTAAAAAGAGCACAGCAAGGTTAGTAAATAAAAATTTCATAATAAATTTCCTCTATTAGTAATATTAATCTATGTTGAAATGTAGTTTAATATATACTTGCGTATGGGGTGTAAAAAATTTATTCGATAAACATTCTCTTTTGCACAATAAACGCACCTGATTGTATGATAAACAGTTATGAAACAGCTTGTTATCAGTGTATAGCAAAATTTGAAGCAGTACAGAATATAGATTTTTGTATATTAGAGATTAACAACAATAATTGATCATGATGATAGAAAGAAAAAAAATATATGTAGCTTTGATTCATATTCTGATTTGGATGCTTTATATAAGTCCTAGTTTATCAGGGTACAATGAATCTGTAGATGGACCTTTGGGGATGCTAATCTTTAAGAAATATACCTTCCATGCTATAGATGCATTTGTCTTTTACCTTAATTATTTCATTTTACTTCCAAAGTTCTTTTTTTATAAGCGATATGTCAAGTATATTCTTTGTTTGCTCTTGACTTGGGTAGCAGCATATTGTTTATTTGTTCTGCATGGCTATCTTCTCTATATAATAACAAATGAAATAAATTACTATTCCATAAGAATTGTCGATTTTTATTTTCCAATAATTATTCAGTTTGGAATTTTCACTGCAATAAGTTTTGGAGCAAGACTTCTGAGTGATTGGTTCAAAACTCAGGCTATATCGGAAGAACTAGCTAAAGCAGAATTGGCTCTGCTGAGGCATCAAATAAGCCCTCATTTCTTGTTTAACACATTGAATAATATATACTTACTGGTAAAAAGGAAGTCTGATGCAGCGCCTGAAGCTGTATTGAAATTATCTGAGCTACTGAGATACAATTTGATAGACAATATAGATGAAAAAGTAGCTGTTTCTAGTGAGATTGAATTTATTGATTCTTTTATTGAGTTGCAAAAATTGCGAATGCCTTATCCTCAGGTGATTAGTTATAAAAAAGAGGTTGATAACGGAGAATCTAAAATTTATCCTCTACTTTTAATTCCTTTTATAGAAAATGTGTTTAAGCATGGTCTGATCAATTCGCCTGATGCTATTGCTAAGATTGAAATTACCAGCTCGTCTAACAATGTTATTCTAATCACAGAAAACAGGTATAAAGAGCAGTTCAAAGATAACACGACCGGTATTGGTATTAATAACGTGGTTAAGAGGCTTAAACTTCTGTATAAGGATAACCATGATTTGGAGATAAAAAATGACGGTATAAATTACATTTGCAGATTGTCTATTAATCTTGGGAATTGATATGAGAAATATCAGATGCATAGCAATTGATGATGAACCCTTAGCCTCTGAAGTTATAGTTGATTACTGCGAAAAAATTGATTATCTTGAACTTGCAGGCACATATACAGATGTATTTGAAGCTTTAAACAAAGTAAAAAAAGAAGATATCGATTTGATTTTCCTGGATATCCAAATGCCGGATCTATCAGGTTTTGCATTTTTAAGATCTATAAAAAATCCGCCGCATGTCATATTTACTACTGCCTATAAAGACTATGCACTAGATTCGTATGATTTCAATGCAGTTGATTATCTTCTAAAGCCTTTTTCTTTTGAGAGATTTTATCTTGCTATAGAGAAAGTCAGTGATAGAGTACTACCTGAATCTGCAATTGAAATAGATCACCAGGCAGCACAAGAATGCGATTTCATATTTATAAACTATGATAATCGGTCTATAAAACTTCTACTGGAAGATATAATATTTATCAAAAGCAGTGGTGATTATATTATGCTATATACCAAAGATAAAAGGTATTTAGTACGAGAGAAAATAAAAGATACAGTTGATAAACTCAGTAAAAGTAATTTCATTAGAGTGCATAAATCTTATGTGGTATCTCCCACTAAGATTGATGAGATTTATGGAAATATTATCAAAGCCGGAACTCATGAAATACCTATAGGAAAGATTTATAAATCCAATCTTCTAAAAGAAATAGATAAAATCAAGCTTGGCTAGATCTCCACAGTGACCTTAGAAAACGCCTTAGTTTATTATCCCTCAGTCTGTAATATGGGGAATAATAGATTACTCCATATTTATAATATTATTAAGTTTCTTAGTTATATAGAGTATTATAGCAGTCATTCCTTTCTAAACTTGGCTAAAGTGCAAAAATTGTTTATTTTTGATTTAAATGTCCGAAAGAACACCTTAAACATCACAATTGCGGGCGCATTGTTATTTATATTTTTTAACTGCATAGCATAGGCTCGTAAACACTAAAGACATACTAAAAGAAGTGAACTAAAAATGGCAAAATATACTGATATTCTGGTTTTAGGATCAGGCTTGGCAGGTGCTACAGCTGCTTTGGCAGCAGCTGACGAAGGCAAACACGTTACTCTAATCACAAAAACAAAAGACTTGATTAGCGGGAACACTCCCTATGCCCAAGGCGGAATAATTTATAAAGGGTTAGAAGATTCGCCCGAAAAGCTTAAGAAAGATATAATGATTGCCGGCGATGGGCACTGCTGGGATGTAGCTGTAGATCAGCTGACTCAAATGGGGCCTGAGTTAGTAAAGAAGATTCTTATAGAGCGATGCCATGTAGATTTTGATAAGCATAAAGTAGAAAATCGTTTGGATTTGACTGCAGAGGGAGCTCACTCAGAACCTCGCATTATTCACTCCAAAGACAAGACCGGAAAGTCTATACATATTGGAGTAATGGAAGCAGTCGAAAGTCATCCTAATATAGAAGTTATTACAAATCATACAGCGGTGGATTTGCTTACGCTTTCTCACCATTCCAAAAATTCTTTAGATATATATGAAAAACCTGCTTGCTTTGGTGCTTATATTTTAGATAACGAAACAGAAACTGTATTCCCTGTTTTTGCTTCTAAGACTATACTTGCTACCGGTGGCTTAGGTCAGATATACTTGCACACAACCAACCCGAAAGAATCAACCGGAGACGGTATTGCTTTAGCATGGAGGGCAGGTGCCAGATGTTTTAATTTGCAATTTATCCAGTTTCATCCAACAACATTATATACCGCAGGGGAAAGATTCCTTGTCTCAGAGGCAGTCCGCGGCGAAGGCGGCGTGCTGGTTGACAATAAAGGGAATGAGTTTATGCACGCATTTCACGAACTTGGCTCACTTGCCCCAAGAGACATTGTAGCCAGAGCGATCCATCAAACAATGCTTGAGATTGGCCATCCATGTGTTTATTTGGATATAACACATCAAGATTCGGACTGGCTACGAGATAGATTCCCTACTATACATGAGCACTGCTTATCAATTGGTATAGATCTTACAAAAGAGCCTATCCCGGTTGTTCCTGCTGCACATTATTCCTGTGGTGGCGTGGGAGTTTCTCTAAAAGGAAGGACTTCGCTTCAGAGATTATATGCGGTTGGTGAAGTAGCCTGCACAGGCGTACACGGAGCAAACAGACTTGCTTCTACATCCTTACTGGAGGCTATTGTGTGGGGACATATCGCCGGCAAAGAGGCTGCAGCTCGTTGCAGAAAAGATGACTACTTCCCTGCAATATTTGATTGGAAAGATGAATTTGAATCAGTCGATCCGGCATTAATTGCTCAAGACTGGCATAACATAAAAAATACAATGTGGAATTACGTTGGGCTTGTTCGCACACGCCCACGTTTAGAACGTGCGCATACGATATTTAGACACTTGCAGTCAGAAGTTGAGCAATTCTATAGAAGAGCCAAAATGACCAAAGATACTGTCGAAATAAGGAATGGAGTGCAAACTGCCATAGCTGTTACCAATGCAACACTTGAGGCGAGGGTAAGCATGGGAGCCCACTATCAGGTATAGATTTAAGATAAAAATCTGCTGTTTTATAAGAAACAAACTATAATATATATGTGATATTTAAACATTCTACTTCAGCAAGCTCTGCGCATTACTTGAAAGAAGATGGATTCCTTTTTCTTTCAATGTTCTCTTGACGCAGTTGTGGTTTGTACCGATATAACAGAAGTAGGGTGTTTAATTTCATAAACTTCCATATTTAATACTTCTTTTAATCTATAAGGAATTACAGGATATATTGTAATAGTAATAACAATAACTGTAACTAATGCATTGTTGTTTAATTCTTCTTTCTAATAAAATCACCAAAACCTTTTATCATATCATAGATAACACTGAAACTAAATATTCCCAAGATAGCTGTAGAAAATATACCTATCAAAAATTGAATTGTAGATGCTTCCAACCACATTTCAAAAGTCAAAAGAATAATTTGAAATTCAAACAAAAATAAAGAAATTACTTTGAATAAAAGCTGCGACTTAGTTTGTGTAGTTTCTATCATTTCCTGACCAAAACTAAAACGGACACCGAACCATAATAAAAACAAACAACAAGTACTTATGATAAAGTAGTAAAGTCCAAATCCTTCTCCTGCTAGAAGCTGAAGCTTGAGATTAATTACATCAGAGTTGGCATGTGAATTAGTCCACATTACAAACAACAGAATAAGATACAGCAAAGTTATAGAAAGAATGGCAAGTATTTTTATAGATTTCATATTTGAATTTTTGAGATGTTAATAGATAATGGCAATATACGAGTTTTTAGCTTACAACCACATCTTGAATATTGTTCTGCCGGGTTCGGAGTCTGCTACGATTTGCCCGCCATGTAGGCGCATGATTTGACGTACTAAGCTGAGACCGATGCCACTGCCGGTACTTTTGGTAGTAAAAAATGGGATGAATATTCTTTCTAAATTATCTTTTAATATGCCACTGCCATTGTCTTCCACTTCTATTAGCATTTTAGCTTGCTTTTCTGTAAAGGCTCTGAGCCATATTCGAGGGGATTCTTCTCTGCGAACGGCATCTTTTGCATTGAGCACCAAGTTAAGGATTACTTGTTCCATTAGTGCAGGATCTGCAGCTATTTTCAAGTCTTCAGGAATAATTTCTAAGTGACATTTTATACCTTTTTCTTCAAACTCCGGTTCTAAGAGTTTCGTTACATTCTCAAACAGCTCCGCAACCGGAAATACTTCTATATTTGGCTTGGGTAGTTTGACCAAGCCGCGGAATGATTTTACATAAGACATCAAGCCTTCGCTTCGAGAGCGAATAGTGGCAAGCGCCTCTTTGATATCGTCTACTGTTTCGTCGTCCTTACCATCATATTCTTCTACTATATCTAAAGCAGTCTCAGAAAGAGAAGAGATAGGTGTTATCGAATTCATTATTTCATGAGTAAGCACTCGAACCAGATCCTGCCAAGAATCCAGCTCTTTTTCTTCTAATTCCCGGCTGATGTTATGAAGTGCGAATAGACGGTAGCGACTTTCCTGCACTACAAACTCGGAGCAACTTAGCACCATATCCTTGCTGCTCTGCCCGCTTTTTAAAAAGATTTTGTCACCATGCACAAGCTCGGCAATATCATCTTCATAGCGCGGGAATGCCTTTTGTAAATCAGATTCTACTTTTATCTCTTTCAGTCCTGTGAAAAGAAGAGCTTTTGAGTTAGTCAAAACAGGCGAACCTGAGTTATCAAAAACTACGATGCCGGAATTAAGCTGATGCACCATTTTTTCTAGAAATCTGTAAAATTTTTCTTGTTCTGCTTTATTGTTTTTAAATATTTCAATCACATTATTAAGCTCTTTGGTAAGCTCAGCCATAGTGCCGTTGTATTCCGGAGTATACAAATTTGCGGAGAAATCAGACTCTTTTATATTAGATAGAAACTTTAGAACTTCAGTATTAGTTTTATCAGTAAAGAGAATTAGATCGTAGATTAGATAGATAAAAAGTAGAGTCAACACTGCCCATATAGGATATATATTACTAAAAGCAATAAAAAAGCCCAAAGCGATAGCTGTCAATGCTATTGTAAGTGCTCTTAGTGATATACCTAATCTGTGACTTTTTAATATCATAATCCGTGTTTTTCCAGTCGTCTATATAGGGAAGTGCGTGTCAAGCCTAACTCTTTTGCTGCCTGCGATATATTTCCGGAATGCTTTTCTAATACTTTAATCAGCACTGTTTTTTCTACATGGTCCAGATTGTAACTATTGAAAGATAAATCATTTGCATTGGCATCTATCTCATTGAGAGCAAAGTCTTCGGGCTGAAGTAGCTCGTTTTCAGAAAGAATTACAGCCCTTTCTAAAATATTCTGCAACTCTCTTACATTTCCCTGCCAAGCGTGTTGCATAAGTTTATCTTTAGCACGCTTACTAATGCCTTTTATAGTATTTGTGTATTTTTTAGAATAGCGTTTCAGGAAGTGCTCTGCTAAGAGTAATATGTCTTCACCTCTTTCTCTTAGTGGAGGAAGAGTAATTTCAACGGTATTAATTCTATAAAGTAAATCCTTCCTAAAATCACCGGAAGCCACTCTTTCATTCAAGTTTTCATTCGTAGCTGTAATTAGTCTGATATCTATATCTATCTGCTTAGATGAACCCACCCGGCTAATTTTTCTACTTTCGAGTGCTCTTAGTATTTTCGCTTGCAAATGCAGAGGGATATTACCAATTTCATCTAAAAACAAGGTGCCACCTTCTGCTATTTCAAATCTCCCGATTTTCTCGGATTTAGCATCAGTAAATGCGCCTTTGTCATGCCCGAATAGCTCGGACTCAAAAAGATTTTCATTCATAGAGCCCATATCTACACTGATAAAGCTTTTATCGCTTCTTTTTGAATATTTATGTAGAGAGCGAGCAACTAATTCCTTTCCTGTACCATTTTCACCTAAGATCAGTATATTAGCATCAGTAGCTGCTACTTTCTTAATATCTGCGAACACCTTTTCCATCTTAGGCGATTCGCCAAGAAAATCACTAAATGGTTTTGCAGAATCGTTTTGAAGTTCTCGGTTGATAGTTGTAAGGGTAATTATCTTATCACGGCTAATTTTTAATTGCAGAGCGGCAGAAATCGTAGCGAGAAGTTTTTCATTTTGCCAAGGTTTCAGCACGAAATCAGTAGCACCATATTTAATAGCTTTTACTGCAGTGTCTACATCACCAAATGCAGTAATCATTATTACAATCTGCTCAGGGTAAATAGTTCTTATTTTTTCTAACCAATAGAAGCCTTCGCTACCGCCGGTCATGTCTTTTGTAAAATTCATATCCAATAATATGACATCATAAGAAGAAGAGGCAAGCAATCCGGGAAGATTTTCAGGGTCTTTTTCAGTATGGATAGTTTTTACATGACGTTTGAGGTAAAGTCTTGCAGCTTGCAAGACATCTTGATCATCATCTACTATTAAAATTTTACCAAATTTTTCAGCCATTTGCCAGCCTATAGATAAAAATATTACCTACAATAGTACGAAAATAAAATGGATATGTTATACTCAAAATAGAAATACAAGGTGAGTGGTAAGGATAATCCGAGATTTGTCATCAGAAAACAAGCTTTCTGGTAAAAGTCAGTAAGGTACAATGTAAATGCTCTTCTGCATGGTAAGAAAATCTTACTTTGTGCGGCGGACTACACTTCGGCAAGCTCAATGAACTTAGGTCGTTACACTGATTTGAGAATCGCCTATTGCCTAATGTGGTTTATTAAGAAAAAACCCCTCAGCTGTTACGCCTTGGGGCTTTTCGGTAAGTAAGATTTATTATTTTTTCTTTTTACGCATATATTTTGTTTTTTGACCGCCTTTAGAAGTCGGCATTCCGGTTTGTCTTTCTAATTGACCGCTTTTCTGAGCTTCTTGTAGCTGTTGCGCTTCTTTCATTTTTTTAGCAAACCAGCCTTCTTTTTTAGGAGATTTTTTAAGATCTTCTAATGTAACTCGGTTTTTAGAGTATTTATTCATCCATACTTGCTGACCAATACTCAATAGATTAAACATGAAATAGTAGAGGTTCAAACCAGCTGGTAAGTTTGAAAACATGATTGTCATCATTACCGGCATCATATAAATCATACTTTTCTGTCTTGGATCTGTAATAGTTAACTTCTGTTGGATAAACATAGTAATACCCATTGCCAATGCTAAACCGGAAACTATAGGCATAAAAGGAATACCTATATAGAATAATTTATCAGGCACAGAAAGATCCGTAATCCACCAGATAAATTCAGTTTGGCGAAGGTCTATCTGACTTCTTAAGAGTTGCCATAAGGCAAAAAGAATAGGCATCTGCAACACCATCGGTAAGCAGCCACCAGCGGGATTAGCCCCATACTTGGAATAGAGCTGCATTATCTCCTGCTGCTGTTTTGTATTATCATCAGCATATTTTTCTCTTACCTTTGCAATCTCAGGAGCAAGCACTTGCATCTTTTGAGTAGATTGCAACTGTTTGATAGATAGAGGGTATAATAGGAATTTGATAATAATAGAGAAGAGAATCAAAGCAATACCATAGTTTGGTATCATGCCATGAATCAAATTAAGAAGTGGGAGCATCAAATATTCACCAATCTGGCGGATACCATAACGGAAACCGAAGTTTACCAAGTCAGTGACGCCATACTTCTCTAATCTATCATACTCTAATGGTCCAAGATATATTTTAAATGAATTGCTTTGTTCGCCACCGTCATAAGGCAAACGAATTGCAATTTCATATTTCTCAACTAAACCATCATTTTTAACTTTTTTACTTATTCCTTCCACATCGACTGTGCCGTCAAACTCTTGCCATGGCTGAGGAATTATCGCCATACCAAAATATTTAGTTTTAATAGCAGCATAGTCTATGATACCGGTCGGTGAGATAGGTTCTTCGTCTGCGTTAAACTCTTCGATTTCTCCGCCCATCCTTAGGATAGCAGTGGCATCAGTTGATTCATCAACAGAGTTTTTTTCCTGATATTTGATCCCGTCAGACCAAACCAAATCATATCCACGATTAGTAATCGCATCATCCATACCGGTAACATTTATGTTGGCATCTATTGTGTAATCAGAGCCGTGAAGCTTTATTGAATTGACAATAGATTGGCCATCAGCTACTTCTAACTTAGACACAATACTAAATTCCTGATCTTTTCCAATTCGATAATAGTCTTTGTCAAGATTTTCAAATTGGAAATATAAATCTCGAGAATCTATTCTTTTATTATCAGTGGTTCTAAAAGAAAGGTATAGCTCTCCTTTGTTGCCATTAATTAGCTGAGTAGGTACCTGATCCCATTTATTATATTTTTTGAGAGTCCATTTTTTTATTACACCGCCTTTTGAAGATATTTTAGCGGTATATAAATCAGTCTCAACAGTGATAATTCTCTCATTGCCTTCAGAGAACTTGCTAAAGTGCTGGCCAAAAAAGCGATCAACATTTGCAGAGTCTTTGTAATCAATAATATCTTGTTTAGGTTCAATGCGTTTTTCATTTACTGTAGCAGTTTGAGTAGAATCATTGTTAAGCCCTACCGGAGTTGCAGGCTGATTCATACTTTGCCAGTAAGCCCAAACCATAACAAAAACGGCTATCATAGCCATGCCGAGAAGTGATTTTTTATCCATATTCGTCAATTATATAAATTAATTTGACACATTTTTTTTATTGTGAAAGTGAAACTCATGAGGGACATGATCGACACCGCCGCGATTGAAAGGATTGCATCTCAAAATACGGTAGATGCTGAGCCAAAGCCCTTTGAAAAAACCATGCTTTTCGAACGCCTCAATGGAATAAGAAGAGCAAGTAGGATAAAACCTGCAAGAATTAGGCAGATATGGCGATAAAAGTCTTTTGTAGAGCCTAATTACTAATATCATCAGATGTTTCATGAGTACTTACCTGTTTGCTGTAATAAGTTTCAGCTTTATTCAATATTTTAACTATATGGGGCATCACATCATCGAGTTGAATTTTCGATTGCATATCCGGTGCCTGCCTCCAGTTAATTATCATTTTGCTGATAGGTATAGTAGTACCTCGCATTTGCATCTCTTTTATTGCCAACCTTACGGATTCTCTTAGAAGCCTTTTGATTCTATTACGAATTACGGCTTTTTTCGCTATCCTTTTGCTTACAGTAACTCCCAGGCATAACTTAAAATCATAGGTTTCGATTTCCTGAAGGCAAACTACCGAGGCAGCCGGCCCACTGTAGATTCTTTTCCCTGATTGGAATACTTTGTCAAATATTTTATACCCTTTGAGCGGGGTTGCGATTATGCTGTTCATTACTTGGCCAAAAGGCAATTAATCAAATCCTATAAGTTACTTATAAACAAATTTGGATAGACTAAAAAGCCTATCCAAACCCAAAGAAAAAATACTTTAGAGACTTAGGAAGTAATTGATACTTTATGACGTCCTTTATTACGACGACGGTTCAGTAGTTTACGTCCGTTTTTAGTAGCCATGCGAGATCTAAAGCCGTGCTTATTAGATCTTTTACGGCGACTTGGCTGATATGTTCTTTTCATTTCATCACCTTAGATTTAAATATCTTACAATTTATTTTCGTTATTATACTTACGCTAAGTTAGAGAACTACAAATTTATAAAAAAATATCCTATTCAAGAAATATTTTTGCACATTTTTAAAATTCTTCTTGCTTAGGGTAGTGCAAATATATAAAATAAATTATAAATCTATGTAATTGAATCTGCCTTTTATGCTGTCATACATGCATAAAGTGCCCGCCAAAGTTTCGCCTAAACCAGTGATTATCTTTATACATTCCATCGCCTGCATCGAACCAACTATGCCTGGCAAAGCCCCCAGCACACCTATGGCAGCTTTTTGCTCTCCTGAGTCCGGAAAAACTTCTCGGTACGATGGAGCATCCTGATAATTGAAAACTGACAGCTGACCTCCGAAGTCGCTGATAGCACCATAAACATACGGTATCTTTTCAGTCGAACAGTAATCATCTATTATATATCGGGTTTCGTAGTTATCCGTTCCGTCTACTATAATGTCAAAGCCTTCAAATAGTTTAATGCTGTTAGAAGCATCTAATCTGTGACTATAAACATCAAAAGCTGTATTAGAAGATAAAGCCTTAAGCTTCGTAGCCGCAGCTTCTGCCTTGCTTTTGCCAATCATAGATTCGTCATAAAGCACTTGCCTTTGCAAATTTGAAAGACTAACTTTATCGTCATCCACAATGCCGATGCTACCAACTCCGGCAGCAGTCAAATATAATAAATTCGGAGAGCCCAGTCCTCCGGCACCTACCACAAGCACAGAAGCATTCTTTAATTTCTTCTGATGTTGCTTATCAAAACCGGGAATCATCAAATGCCGGCTATATCTTTCCAAATCATATAGAGTTTGCATCAAATCACCATCAAAAAAAATAGATTTAAGACAAATATAAGATACTAATTTTGTAGAACAGACACTATTAAAAAAGCAACTTACTTGATAATGTAGCATTATTTTGAAAATCTGTACGCTTGGGTGTTGTTTTTACAACTGTGTTGTATATTGTGTGTGTAAGAGTCATAAATATAAACCTTGCAAACTCCCAATGCTAAATCTTTCAAACATATGCAAGTATATAGCACTCGAGTAGTGTGTAATACTGCAAGTTATTTTATTCGGCTATACTCACAATGCCTAATACACATTTTCAAATCGCATAATCTGCCGTATACTCCAGCAAATTGTAAACTATTTTACACACTTTAAAATAAATGTGGAAATATCTAAATAAATTCTGACTATTATTTTAGTATTACTGCAGTTATTTTAAAATAGTGCTTGCATGAATATTAGGAACTTGTTACATTTACATACCTATTTGATGCAAAATGATAAAAACCTACACACATATAACCTGCTAAGCATTTCCAGCTTTTCAATTTAAGCTGATGCTTTACCGACGGAATCGCTTATCTCTAAGCGATAGAATCTACTTATATCTTATTTTAAAACAAGGATTTATCCGAAATGGAACAGGTTTTCTATGAACTGTTCGATGATGCGCCACGACAAGGCCCGGGAAGTAATGCTTCTACTTTAAAAGCATTAAACACCGTGAAAGATGCTTTACCTCAGTGTCCTCGCATCCTAGATTTAGGTTGCGGTACAGGCAAGCAAACTTTAAACATCGCACAGCAAATTAAAGATTCTCTTATAACAGCAGTAGATAATTACGAACCTTTTTTGCAAAAACTTGCAGATGCTTCAGAAGAAAAGGGATTGGCCCGGCATATAACTCCACTGCTTGGAGACATGGGTAAATTGCCGTTTTACCCTAATTCTTTTGATATGATTTGGGCAGAAGGCTCAATATTTATACTCGGCGTAGAAAAAGCTTTAGAGCTTTGGACTCCTTTGCTTGGCAAAGGCGGGCAAATATGTTTCTCGGATATGGTCTTTACCGACTCTAATCCTGATGAAGAGTGTAAAAAATACTTTGCTGAAGTATATTCGGCAATGCCAAGCAAAGAGCTTATAGATAGCTTATTAAAAAAGAACGGATTTGATATTAATTCTACTTTTGTGTCGCCGAATAGCGACTGGTGGGATGAGTATTACACCCCGATCCTTTCTAACATAGAGAAGATGAAAGTAAAACACGCTGATGATACAACAGCAAATGCAATAATCAAAGAAATGGAAACAGAAATAGAAATGCACCGTAAATACGGGAATCAATATGGTTATATGTTCTTTAGTGCTATAAAAAAATAGGTTAAAATCAAGCACTGCATCAAATACTAAATATTTTTAAATAATAACATCCTAAGGAGAAGAATTATGTTTACGTTTAATAATACTAAAATCGCAGCAATGGGAATTGTCGTCACAATGGATTTATCAACTTTGCTTTCAAATAGGTTAAATAAACAAAAGATTTTATCACATAAAAAGCGAAAACGAAAATGGGGAAATTAGATTCTCACAATGCAATAGATAGATTTTCTTTCTTCAAAAAAATATACTCATCTGCCTATAAAGCTATTATCGGGTCAGATATTGACTTCACTGAAGTAAGTGTTCGCCATGCTATATTTCTACTAGCCATACCAATGGTATTAGAAATGCTTGGAGAGTCGATGTTCGCCATTTTTGATATTTTTTATGTATCAAAATTAGGTGCCGATGCAGTAGCTGTAGTAGGTATTACTGAGTCTCTCATCACAATAATATATGCCATAGGTATCGGCTTTAGCATGGCTACCGGTGCAATAGTCGCCCGGCGAGTGGGCGAAAAGAAACCTGTAGAGGCTGCTAAATCTGCTTTTCAGGCTATCCTGACAGGTATTGCTATTTCTACTGTTATAGCAGTTCCGGGAGTAATTTACGCTAAAGAAATACTTCTTATGATGGGCATGGAAGCAAGCATAGTTGCAGAAAATTACTTTTATACTGCAATTATATTCGGCTCGAATATTACCATCATGCTAATCTTTATCATAAATTCGATTTTCAGGAGTGCCGGCGATGCATCGCGCTCTATGCAGGTTTTGTGGTTTGCAAACATCATCAATATAATTTTAGATCCTATATTGATATTTGGATTGGGGCCAATTCCCGCAATGGGCATAAAAGGCGCTGCTATTGCAACTGCAATCGGAAGAGGCTTAGGCATATTACTTCAACTATATTTACTTCTCGGCGATAAAAGCAGAATTAAATTTACAAAAGACATACTGGTTGTTGATTTTAAAATAATTAAAAATCTTATTAATATCTCAGTTGGTGGAATTGGGCAATACCTAATAGCTACTGCAAGTTGGATAATACTTGTTCGTATTTTATCTGAGTTCGGTAGTGATATTGTAGCAGGTTATACGATTGCTATACGCCTCATGATTTTTGCAATGCTGCCATCTATGGGGATAGCTAATTCTGCAGCTACTTTAGTAGGTCAGAATTTAGGAGCCGGTAAACCTAATCGAGCAGAAAAGTCAGTATGGATTACTAGTAAAATCAATACCCTATTCCTAGGAGTGATTGGTATAATCTTTCTAATTACACCTGAATTTTGGATAGGTCTTTTTATAGATGATCCAAATGTGCTCAGTGCAGGAGCTACTTGCCTCCGTATTGTAAGCATAGGACTCTTTGTTTATGGCTTAGGTATGGTTATACTAAGCTCATTTAATGGAGCCGGTGACACGAAGACTCCTTCAATATTAAATTTTGTATTCTTTTGGATAATTGAAGTTCCGCTTGCTTATACTCTTGCAATTATTCTTGACTGGAAAGAGTATGGTGTTTTTTGGTCAGTGGTATTTGCAGAAACTTTGCTTACTGCTGCTGCATTATTCATATTCCGTAAAGGCAACTGGAAACTTAAACAAGTATAAACAGTAAATCCCAATCACTCCTTAGAGTATTCTTATATATTTAGGGAGTGATAGGGATTGCTATACCCAAAATCAAACATAAACAAATATCAAATAGGAAATATTATGGCTAGAAGTAGAAATACTCAACCCCAAAAGTATAAAATTGAAGAAAATAACTATCCGAGAATTATAGAAAGAAGACCTAAAAAAGGAGATATCCATCCTTTTACTAAAAAGGGAATCCGAGAACTATTTAATGATATCCCACCGGAATACCTCTACAAACTTAAGACTATAGAGCTAATGCCAAGAACAAATCAAGGGATAAGCTTAATAGGCAAGTACTACGCTAATGAGCAGAAAATAGTTATTTACTCTCAGGCTATGGAATTTGTAGGTGAAATAGATTGGATGATAGTTTTTTATTTTATGGAGGAAGTGGGCATGCCCGTTCCTGACTACTCATATTCTAAGGATTGCAAATTAGAAGTGAAATGGAATAAAGAACAACTAAAAACCCTCGCTCGCGAAACTATTTTCTTTGAGTTAGGAGTTCATTTTGCAGAAATAAACAAAACCAGACGAAAGCCTCCTCATAAAAACGTGAGTGGCAAACATGCAAGAATTCACGAACTTCGTCTAAAAGAGATTATCAGAAAAAAACTTAGCTAAATATATTGGAGGCGCTTAATTCAAGCGTCTCCTTTGTTTCGTCTTTGTGGGTATCGAGCGTAGTCGAGATGCAGCAACCTTAGAGTGTGCTGAAGTTAGCCCAGATCGCTTTCCTGATCTAGTTCAAGACCAAGGTAAACGGTTCTTTGGTCTTGGTTGAAATCCGGTTGTATTTGCTTACCGTATGGAAGATAATCAAATTTTTCGGTTTTTCTTATAGAAAGACTCAAGCATTTCAGGGCTTGAGTCTCTACTTCTAAAAACTATTCTACCTTATTGTCAGAATATAAACTTTATATTCTCAGGATCTAATTTTTGGTTTAGCTGTAATAATCTTTGCTTTTCTTTCTCAGTAAAATTATTTCTTAGCAAAACAACATAACTTAGGTGTTTCATTCCACAAATACAATCAGGTAATGCAGTCAACTTGTTGGAGTTGAGTTCTATTGTCTGTAAATTCTCTAGTAGACATATATTTTCCGGAATTTTGTCAATTTTATTAAGATTCAAGTTTAGATATTGTAAATTTAGCAAATTACATAATATATTAGGAAAAATGTTAATATTGTTGTTTTGTAAAAATAAATATCTTAAAAGTAATAAGTTGCTAAAATTCTGAGGCAATGTTGTTAATTTATTGGAATCAAGAAATAGCATATTCAGTTTAGTTAATTCCGAAAAAGATTCCGGAAGTTTTGTCAAGTTATTTGAAGATAATTCAAGATGAGATAAAAGATTTAATCTCCCAAATTGATCCGGCAATAATGATAATCTATTATCAGATAAAGAAAGAGCAGTTAAAGCTTGCAAATTTGTGATCTCATCAGGTAATTGTTCAATGTTATTACCACCAAGTGTTAAAAAATCAAGTTTGTCAAGACTACCAATCTCTTTAGGTACGCAAGTTAATTCATTATTGGGAATATGAAATTTCTCTAAATCTTTGAGCTTTCCTATTGAACGAGGAATATTCTTTATTCGATTATTTCTTAAGTCAAGGTATTTTAATTTTATTAACTGCCCAATTTCTTCAGGCAATTCTTCTAATTTAGAATCTGTTATTTCTATATATTCAAGATTTTTCAGATTACAAAAACTCTGAGGTAAATATTGCATAGAAGCCTTACACATTCTAAAACTTTTTAATTTTGTCAAACTCCCAATTTGTTTTGGTAATTCGAAAAGTGAATTATAGCAGATACTTATACGTTCTAAATGAGGTAAATTACAAATATTATCTGGTAAGTATTCCAAGACTTTAGCATTAAGAACTAAAGTTTTTAGCTTTTGTAGTTTGGAAATATCATCAGATATATAGCTTATATCGTCACCGCTTAAAAACAAAGTATCTAATTTGGATAAGTTAAAGAACCACTCAGGTATTGAATCTATATTACGAACTCGAATAGATAACCACGTTAAATTCTTAAGTTTTGATACTTCCCTCAATTCGCTTAGACCATTCACCTCGATTCGATCTATACATTTAGTCTCAATAGAAAAAGTGTATTTACCGATATTTATGGAATCTCTTTTAAGTCCATCATCAGCCATAATCAAGCTGGAAAAAAATTGGAATATAACAATCATTAGTAGAAAATATATTTGCCTCATTATTCTTCCTTCTTCTGTTGTTTCACATCTATAGGAGTCAATTCATTAGCTTTATCTAGATTATCCAAATCTTCCTCTAAATCTTCTGTTGCATTTTCTCCTCTATCAACACTTTTAAGTTTCTCTGTTGAATGTACGTATTCATGGAATATCGTTTTCATAAAATTGAATACTTTAGCATCACAGGATTATTCATACTATACTGGTACGGAGACCACGCGTAGCTATGTTTCAAAATCTCGTGCATTGTTTTGAATGAATAATATAATGATTAATTTTCAATTCATACACAAATTATTCTAAGTCAAGGGCAGGGTTTACTTATAATGCTCTTCAATCAGTTCCTATTTGGATGCATCATAAAGTGCTCTTTTGATCTTGAGCCACATCAATCTAGATGCACAAAAAAAGCCTTCCTAATTTCTCAGAATGGCTTTAAATATTTTTAAATATGGCTCACAATCAAGAGTGTCTTTTATCTTTGTAGTAATTTATAAGGCTATTTGTGGAGCTGTCATGCTTTTTAGATTTCTCTTTGCTGGTCAACTCCGGCAGTATAGCTTTAGCAAGTTGCTTGCCTAACTCTACTCCCCATTGATCGAAGGAATTAATCCCCCAGATCACACCTTGCACAAAAACTTTATGCTCATAAAAAGCAATAAGACTGCCTAATACATGTGGAGTCAGTGAATCATATAATATGCTGTTAGTCGGTTTATTGCCGGAAAATATTTTATGTGGTAGCAAGGCTTCTATTTCTTTTATTGATTTGCCTTCTGCCTGCATCTCTTCGAATGCCTCCTCTACCGTTTTGCCCTTC
The DNA here is from genome assembly GCA_963678775.2 of Kapaibacterium sp. (SeqCode). Taxonomy (GTDB): domain Bacteria; phylum Bacteroidota; class Ignavibacteria; order Kapaibacteriales; family UBA2268; genus JBFHIJ01. The sequence continues at coordinate 681,546 of CAXXGR010000002.1, read as the reverse complement.
ATTAATGCTTCTGTTTGAGCAAAGAAATTAGACATAAGTTTATCATGGTGATCACCGATTGGGTTGTGAGATGTGCAACCACCTATAAAGTCCACGGGTATAAGTCTTGTGCCCTGATGAATCAGTTGGAAGAACGAATGTTGCGAATTAGTTCCGGCAGTGCCCCAAATAACCGGACCTGTCATGTGATCAACTACTTCACCATCTTTTTGAATAGCTTTGCCATTAGATTCCATATCTAATTGCTGTAAAAATTCAGGAAATTTTTCTAAATACTGTTCGTAAGGAATGACTGCGTGGGATTCGGCTCCAAAGAAATTTGAGTACCAAATGCCCAAAAGAGCCATTATTACAGGTATATTATGATGGTATTCAGTGTTCCTAAAATGTATATCAGCCTCGAAAGCACCTCGCAAAAGCTCTTCAAAATTAGCATATCCAATGTATAACGCGATAGACAATCCAATAGAAGACCATAATGAATATCTACCACCGACCCAATCCCAAAATCCGAACATATTTTTAGGATCAATACCAAACTCTTTACATTTTGCTTCATTTGTAGAAAGCGCAACAAAGTGTTTAGAAATATCTTTTAATTTTGCACCTTTTTGATCCAAAAACCACTCTTTAGCAGTGTTTGCATTTGTCAATGTTTCTTGCGTGGTAAACGTTTTGGAAGCAATAATAAACAAAGTAGTTTCCGCTTCTAATTTTGCTAAAGTGTCATGTATATCTGTAGCGTCTACATTAGATACAAAATGCACTCTTACGCCTGCGCGCGAATATGGCGTAAGGGCTTCGCACACCATCCTGGGGCCTAAGTCAGACCCACCTATTCCTATATTTACAATATCAGTAAACCGCCTGTCAGTAAATCCGAGATATTTACCATCGTTCACACTATCGCAAAATTGTTGCATTTGCTTGCGAACCGCTATTATATTAGGCATTACATTCCAGTCGTCTACTTTGATAGGCTCATTAGAGAAATTACGCAATGCAGTGTGCAAGACAGCTCTGTTTTCAGTTGTATTTATTTTATCGCCATTAAACATTGCTTCTGTTTGGTCTTTCAGGCCGCAAGCATGAGCAAGTTTAGTCAGCAAATCCAAAGTTGTATCGTTGATAATATTCTTTGAGAAGTCAAACAATATTTTGTCAAATTTTAGTGAGAAATTTTGGAAACGTTCATCGTTAGCATCAAAAAGTTCACGCAGATGAACATCTCCCATCTCTTTAGCATGTGACTCCAGAGCATGCCACTCTTTCAATTCTGTAAGCTTAGCCATTCCGTTTCTCTAAATATTTTTTAAATGATTATAGAAAGGTAATCATATGTAACGACACTACAATATGGAAAGTATTGCGAGTAAAAACAAATACGATCAACTATAAGTTATACGAATGATATATTTTTAGGTTTTGATATTTTTTCTAAGCGAAGCCATAACAAAGTATAATCTGTTTTTTTTGGTTCGATCCTTTCTGACATAAACTTGTGCGGTTGAAGCAGGAATCAAGAATAATATCTAATTTCGATGTTATTTTTATAATTAAGAGACACACTCATCTCTGATAAGTGCGCCTCTAAAATTATTGTCTATTTCTAGTTGCCGGATTCTGCAAATTCACCTTTCAGCTTGATATAGTAATGTTGGTTGCGCATCAACAAAATATCTCCAAGTTTTAGATTCTTTGCATCTATTTGTACATAGTGCATGCAGAATTCGTCTTTTGGAATTTTTAAATTGCCACGGATACTTTTGATAAATGGATTATTTGCATTCATCAAGTCATCCATCATTCCTTTCACCACTAATTTTTTATTAGCATCCCAAATTTCAAAGTAAAGAGTATATTTACTTCCGTCTTCTATCATCGTCATATCTTTCTTTTCGCGCCAGAAATAGTAGTCTATAAATTCAGTCAGAAATTCCTGATTGTCTAAGGTAAATTTACCTGAAGGATTGATTTTTACCGTAGTAGAATAAATACTGTTTGGCTCAACATTTTCGAGTTGATTGTTTATAGCTTCTATCAGCTCATTTATGAATAGCTTTGCATCGTCAGCTTCTTCAAATTGCTCGACTGGAATATCTATAGCGCAGAATTTCTTGTTTTTATCAGTATAGAAGCTGAAGTTGTAATTATTCCAACTAAAAGCATCTCTGCCTAAGTGTTTTGCAATAATATTTTCAAGGGCTTCGCCGTCACCTATAACTCCTTGTGCACCTCGATAGAATGGCTTATCCATATCAATACTAAAAGTATCTCCGGCAGAAAACGATAGATCTAATTGTCCGTTTTTAACCGGAAATGTTTGTATCATATTGCCTTGGACACCAATGGCTTCAAAATCTATCGAATCAAAAAAGACTTCTTCCGATTGAGAGTTATCTGTTTTAGCAGGAATCTCTCCCACGGTAAACTTTTTCGACATATCCATGCCTTCTACTAGAATTTGAGTGCTCTCCATACGCGAAGCTGTTACACAAGAACCAGATCCGCTACGAGCTGAAGCAGAACTTCTGGAAAGTGTCAGAGGACTCATCATAAATTCTACATCCTCTTTACCATCAGACGGATTAGATTGACTCGAGGAGCTTGTATCTTCACCAACTTCAGTATCCACAGCAACAAACGAAGTATAATTTGTCATCAAGTGATATTTAAGACCGAGATTTATGATTTCTTCTTTGTTCTGTTCTTTGTTGTTGTATGAATATTCGCCCGGAAAATCCTGCATAGTTTGGAGCTTACGCCTTGCCCACAAGGATTGCAGCACATCTGAAGTATCCATTTCAGCAAAGCGTTCGATTTGGAAGTAAGTTTTCATTTCCTGTTTGCCATTTAATCCGGAGACTCTGACGAGTCCTGATGGATGTCCTTTGTACTTACCGCTGATTATAATAGGTCTTTGAGCAAATACATCAGGGATTCTATTCGGCACCAAATCGTAAGCATCAAAGCCTTCAAACTCAATTTCAATATCAGTCATCACAGGAGATTCAATATATTCTTTGAATTTTTTAGCTTCCTGATTTGCATCTTCCATATCTGTAATGATAAAAGGTTCGCTGAGAGATATATTTGCAAGCCCTTCTATCAAATATCTGTTAACAGAATTGCCAATACCAAATGGGAAAATATTTCCTTTATCTAAGTTCTGACCGATATATTCAATTACTTCTAAGTCTGCATTGATAAATCCATCTGTTATCAGAATGATAGATCTTGAGTATTTATCTGCTTTTGGCAAATCCATTGCTCTTTTTAAGGCAGGAAGCAGTTCCGTACCCCCGCCGCCTCGCTCTTTAGAGAGGAAGTCAAAACCTTTTTGTAAGTTTTCCAATGAAGCGGGCATTGATTTCTCAAAAAGTACATCGCTGGCACCTGCAAACTTCATCACGTTGAACATATCATCTTCATTAGTGCTCTCCAAAAGGTTACCGAAAAGCTCCACAGCTGTTTCTATTGGTTTCCCGTTCATAGAGCCCGATACGTCTACTACGAATACATATTCTCGGGGTAAGATTTCCTCAGCCGGGACTCGTCTTGGAGCTTGAAGCATTAGTAAGAAGAAATTTTCTTTTTCGCCTTCATGTAAAATCAAACCGGATTCTACCTTTTTGCTTTCCATTTCATAATTAAGAATAAAATCCCTATCCAAAGCGGCTGTCGTATTGAAATGTACTAAAGTTTTCCCATCTTCTATTTCAGTAGATATGTTATGAGTTTTACAATAGACTTTGGATATATCAAAAATTGAAGAAATACTTACATTGATATCAAAATCGACTTCTTTATCTGCATAAGGGTTTTTATATAGGACATAATCACCTTTGCGACCGATATTCTCATAAACACCCTGATATCTTTCGCCAATTTTAGTAGGCAGCACAAAACTGTAAACGTATTCTTTATACTCTATTATTTCAGAGTATTCCACTATCACCTGAATAGTATCACCGGCATATATATTTGCCACTTCCGTAGTAAATATATTTGGCTTTTCTTGTGATAAAAGAGAAGCGCGTTTGCCTTCTGCCTTTGCGGTTTCGTAAGTTTTACGAGCTTCCTGCTTTTCTTGAATTTGAGCATAGATGACTCTATCTTTTATCTTCATGGTCATGCCATGCACAGCTGCCTGAGTTGAACCCGGGAAGCGGTATTTAGCATCAAGTTTCTGACCTGAGGCATTGATAAAAGTCTGAGTCAGTTTCACATTGGCAATGTTACCAACTATATCTACATCTGCTTTGTACGACTGCAAAGGGAATTCGAGTACTTCACCTTTGTATGTATAAAACATGGTAGGTAGTGTTGGCTCCTCATAATTCCCATAGGCTGAGAGCACACAGTTTTGCATCACAAACGAAGTGCAACAAACTAAAATCAAAGCAATAATTCTTTTCATATTTCTATCTCTATAGTTATCTTTCTAATAAGACAGATTAAAATAAGAATTAGTTACAAAAAATAATAAATAAATTATTTGGTCTGAATATTGAAAAGCTATAGAGTAGCAAAATGTAAAAAAAAAGGTACTAAAATCAATTAGTACCTTTAAATTCTTAAGTTTCTATTCTATCTTACTTTATAAGCTTTTCGATTTCTTCAAAAAGCTCTTCTTCATCGCCCGGAGCGTATCCATTGTGCTGCCAAACTATTTCGCCTTTTCCATTGCAAAGGAAAGTATGAGGAGGATTATTTACATTCATTTTACGTGAAAAGTCTTTGTTTTCGTCTAAAAGGACTTCATATTTCCAGCCTCTGCCTTTTACAAAAGGAGCTACACGGCGGCTGTTACGAGAGTCATCTATAGATACGGCATAGATTTTTACACCTGTTTCTTCTACCCAGTCAGGATATACTTCTGCTATATTATTAAGCTCTAAGATACAAGGCTTGCACCAAGTAGCCCAAAAGTTGATGATAAAAGGTTTTCCGTCATTAGATAAATCTTTAGTATCTATAATATTCCCTTTGATATCCTTTATCTTTACAGAAGGAATCTTAGAAGCGTCTTTAGCAGTGCTTATGGTTTGCAATGCAAAAGCAAGTAAAACTATCGGCAATAATGCAATAAGCTTTTTCATAGTGAATGTCCCGTTTAATTATTATAATATATCATATTTGCGATTTTTATTGTAACTTATTCGTTGTATATTTTGTTTATATAATATACGTTTACGCTAAATTAAGAAAATTGTTCTACTATACACAAAGGTTTTTTGTTATGAAAAAACTATTGGCACTATTGCCCTTCCTTGCCCTAATGCTTATTGTTTCATCTTGTTCAGATGATGACTCTTCAGATAACCCAACTACACCAACTGTAACTAATGTATTGGAACTTGAATCTGATGCTGCAATTTCTAAAACGCACTTAATTGTTGCCAATGGGGATAATTTAGAATTAGTTGTTCTTCCGGAACTAAAAAATACAGGCGACGCGAAAGTTGAAATGAAAATGAGTATTGAAATTACATCTATCGAAGGCAATGTTGCTATCGGTGCATGCTTAGGCGACGGTGTAGAAGCTCAATGTTTAAATCAGTTTAACGAAGTTGGCATGCACGATTATGCTTCAAAGAAAATCACTTTAGACGCGCAAACTGTTACTAATGAAAATCACTTGTCTGTTCACTACTATATGAATAATAACATAGGAAGCATTGAAGGCAAATTGATTTTTACAAACGTTGCTAACGCTAAGGACGTTATAACTATTCCTTATGAATTTGAATCTAAACAGTTTGGATTATAAAATATTTGCTCAGCGAGCGAAAAAGAGCAAAGCGAAAAACAAGCCTCTGTAAGTACTCAAGTGCTGCAGAGGTTTTTTTGTTATGCGAAATTCCGACTTCAAGGTATTGTTCGATTTGCATTTGGGAGGCGAGTAATGCAACTATATGTTTTACTCAACAAGACGCAAGATATTGTATCTATAAAGAATGAGATAAATCTATTATTAGATTCTTTTTTCGGAATTCAGGGCTGGTAAAATTTTGGAAAAACATAGCCAATCTCGCTTGCGTTTATATAAACCTTAGTGGCATTATAAACCCAAAAATGTCATCTGAAAAGATGGAAAAGCTCTAAAGTTTTTGAACTGTAAGGGAGTTGAAACCCCTTGTTCTATAAGCAATTAAGTAATTTTTTTGCATTGGAAGTAAGCTTGCCACTGTTGCAAGAGGTTTGATTCCTTCTTACGGCTGTTGCTTGGAATTTAGATTATAAAAAAACTGCCATTATATACGATTTGTACAGAATGGCAGTTTCAGAATATAAGTTTATTTATTACCAAAATCAACTTCGTCATTGACGCTGTATTTGATTAAGTCTCGGACTCCAATCCGTCGCCCTTCGATAAATCTCTTCTTATAATAAGTAGATTCTAAAGAAGTGACTGTAACTCCATACCTTGAACTGGCATGAGCAAACAGATGATCGCCAAGATAAATACCAACGTGGGATGCGAATCGTTTTGAGTAAGTATTGAAAAATATCAAATCTCCAAATTCAAGATTTTCCATATCTATAGGGGTTCCAATTTTAACTTGGGTTCTGGCGGTTCTTGGGATTTTTATATCGCAAGTTTCTAAAAACATTCTTTGTGTAAATGCGGAGCAATCAATAGCTCTGGAAGACTGACCACCAAATCTGTAAGGAGTGCCGAGCCAATCCATAATATTTTCCATCAACTCGTTTTTGCGTATGCCACTATTTGTTAGATTTTTATCTTCCTCGTCTTCAACAAAAGTAAGCCACAGCATCTTAATATCATCAATTTCTACCTGCACATCATCTTCTATTTCAAGTTCTGCAGGATCTTCGCCTAAGTCACCAACTTCTGAATCTTCAGCATCAGGATAGTTGCATGTCAGCGAATCTATTTCCGAAGAATTCAGCATTTCTACAATGTCTTGGTGGAGAGAATCAGTAACGAGCGAGTCAGCTACTACAGGTTCTAAACCTGCAATCTTAGCTACCTCTTCAGATTGTGTCCTGATTACGTTTATGGCTTGCTCTTTTCTTCTTAGTTTACGACTTTCTCTACGAGTAAGTTTCTTTGCGAACATATCTTGCGGTACGAGAGACGTTAGCAAAACAACCAAAAGCAGATAAGTCAAAGATTTAAAAAACTTATTGTCAAATATTGAAGTTAGCATTTTCTGCACTTCGTTTGTTAATAAACACCATTATAAATAGCAACTTGGTCGATTCTTCCTGAACAAATATATATGACGATAGTTTTTGTTATATGTTTCCTTAGCAAAATAAGCTACATTTAAAACTACTTGTCATCCTAAAGAGCAAATAAATAAAAATCTTGGTAAATGTGCAATATATTTTACGTATGTTACAAAAAGCTAATTCCTAAAGGTAGTAACAAAGCATAATTTGCAATATATTTTTAATCATAAAAAAGCGATTATCATTATGAAAATTCAAGTATCACAATTCCGCCCTAAACTTTTTGATAAAGCATATAATATCGACAAAATCAATAAAATTATATCTGATTCGGATGCTGATATTATAGTATTGCCGGAGCTTGCAACCACAGGGTACTTTTTTACTTCTAAAGAGGAAGTTGAAAAATACGCTGAAACTACTAAAGAAGGAACTTACACTAAATGGCAGCAAATAGCAAAGGAAAAAGACATTATAATAGTAGCAGGATTTGCAGAAAAAGCCGGAGATAAGCTATTCAATTCTGCAGCGGTTGTTTTTCCTGACGAGGAATACTCTTCTGTATATCGCAAAACGCATTTATTTTATAAAGAAAGATTCTGCTTTGACAAGGGAGATACCGGTTTCGAAGTGATAGATTACGAGCCAAAAGACTTAAGATTAGGCACTATGATTTGCTATGACTGGCGATTCCCGGAAGCAGCAAGAACTTTGGCACTAAAAGGAGCTGATCTGATAGTTTCTCCTTCTAATTTGGTGACAGATGTGTGGCATATTTCTACCCCTTCGAGAGCCTTAGAAAACAAAGTCTACTTCGCAGTAGCAAATAGAGTAGGCACTGAGAAAAGAGGAGATGAAGAGCTATACTTCAATGGAAAATCCGCTATTTATTCTTATAATGGACAGCTAATGTCAAAAGCAGAAGAAACTACTGAAGAGGTAATTTCTGCAGAGATTAATCCACTTTCAACCAGAAACAAATCCTTTAACGAATATAATGATATTTTCAAGGATAGAGAAAGTGAGCTTTATTGGCAAGATTAGCAAAATGAGTAAGATAGCATTATGCAACCTACTTCTTACACAGATTAATTCGGAAGAGGACAAAACAGGAATGATGTGGGGAGATGCAGGAAGATTATATTTTTGGATGAAAAAGCAGGATTTGAAATACCTTGATTTTGATAAATATTGGTTGATTCTGCAGTGTTATTAATAAGCGGAGAGTGTGAGGACTTAATTTATAGTGTTTTTTTGGAATAGTATCTAGTGTAAAAATAAGTATTATCTTAAACACTTTAATTGAGGTCAAAGTGCTGAATATTTTTCATGCTACTTTGGTTTTTTACGGTATTAATAAGTTTGATTAATAGATTGTGGATATAAAAATGAAATCAATTTTGAACTATATTTTTGCTATGATTGTTTTTGCAGTTCTAATTTTTGCAAAGTTTAGTTGTACTACTGGCGATGAACTTCATACAACAGAATTGGAAGTGAATAACTTCGATGAAACAAATTACGAGGTTACAACAGATTCTATTAAGTCTCTTTTTGATTATCATAATTTAGGAAATTACTGGGAGACTTTTAAGCCTAAACTTAGAAGTGAAATTAGGATATATACCGAACCAAAAGCAGAAAAAGAAATCAAACTAGGGCAATCTAAAATCGGAGGCTTACCGGATTTGCCGAAAAATGTTGATTGGTTCAAACAAGATAATGGAAAAGCACTTGCATTTATTGCACAAATAAATTGTAAAGATCTTAAAAATCTGGATCAACATATACAATTGCCGGACACTGGTATTATTTATTTCTTTTATTCCGCACGACAAGAATCATGGGGATATGATATAAATGACAAGGACAAGTTTAAAGTTTATTATGCTGCAAAGACTGACAATCTGGAGAAAAAAAAAGTACCGGACAACTTAGAAGCATATTATAGATCTTGCAATCTGAAGTTTAAAAACGCAGCTTGTTATCCTGGCTGGGGGAATGATGTTGTTCGTAAAAATATGACTCAACAAGATAGAGATAGTTACTTTGATTTTCCTGTTAATGAAAATATAAATAAGATGTTTGGCTATGCAGATGATATCCAGGATGAAATGGAGCTGGAATGCCAGCTTGTGACAAATGGCTTGTATTGTGGTGATGCCACGGGATACAATGATCCTCGCAGACCTGAATTAGAAAAGGGTATGAAAGACTGGCAACTTCTTTTGCAAATTGATTCGGAAGAAGACAAAACAGGAATGATGTGGGGAGATGCAGGAAGATTATATTTTTGGATTAAAAAGCAGGATTTGAAAAACCTTGATTTTGATAAATCTTGGTTGATTCTGCAATGTTATTAAAGAGTATAGAGCCAAAGCATGAAAAAAAGCAAACTCATATTCCTGATTGGAATAATCATCAGCATCGTTGTTTTATATAACTATTCTGACAATAAATTTACATTTGATTTTCGGAAAGGGGTGCCATTTAGTTCCTCTAATATCGCAGAATCTAAAAAGTACAATTTATTTGTAGCCAAATATAAAGTGGAATCTATTCAAACAAATAACTTTCCAATTGATATAAAAGAAGTATGGTTTGAACTTAAAGCATATTATACAGAAAAGGAAGATTCTCTTGAAATATATAATAACCCTGGACTAACCTTTTCAGTTGATAAACAAACTGATTGTTCAGCATTGGTAACACTTATTGGAGGTGCAACAGTTTCGCCTTTCGAGGATGCTAGTGTTTTAAGACTTCATCCTTTTGCCAGCAATTATACTGTAGAAAATTTACCACTAGAAATAACAATCCCGTTAGAAAAATCCATTGCCCCTGGGCAGATTGATACTATTGGAATTATCAAGTTGACAAGAGTTGAGAATTAATATTTCTGCTTTAGCTGGTTTGTTTTTCAGAGCGACTTTCGTGTTAAGTTTAGCTACCTACCATAAGACAGGTTTCGACTCACTACGTTCGCTCAACGAGCTCATAAATATTATAAAACATAATCCGGCCAAAAATTTTGCATCTTTTAACGATTTGATATTTTATATCAAAAAATCTTTTTTAAATTGCCTATAGTTATTAATAAGTCTTTATTATAAAAAACAATTGAGGGCAATCAATGAAAAGGATTCTCCTATCACTGATTATGGTGGCTTCTGTATTTGGGATGTTCAAAGCAGAGGCGTGTACAAATTTTCTGGTAACAAAAGGTGCTTCAGCAGATGGTTCTACGATGATTACTTATGCTGCTGATGCAGGTGGATTTTTAGAACCACTTTTCTTTCTTAATCCTACTGACCATAAACCGGGCGAAATGCTTGAAATACATGACTGGGATTCGCATAAATATTTAGGTAAAATTCCACAAATAGCTCATACTTATGGTGTTGTGGGCAATATGAATGAATGGCAGGTCTCTATCGGAGAAACTACTTTCGGTGGTTTAAGCGAACTTAGAGACACTACCGGTATTATTGACTATGGTACTCTTATCCAATTAGGTTTGCAAAGAGCTAAAACTGCAAGAGAAGCAATCAAAGTAATGACTGACCTTGTTAACACTTATGGCTACTACTCAGGTGGCGAATCATTTTCTGTAGCGGATCCGAATGAAGTATGGATTATGGAAATGATTGGCAAAGGTTCCGGCAGCAAAGGTGCAGTGTGGGTAGCTCGTCGCATTCCTGATGGCTATATTGCAGCGCACGCAAATCAGTCAAGAATCCGTAAAGTAATTTTGGACGACCCTGAAAACTGTATGTATTCAAAAGATGTTATTTCTTTTGCTAAAGAGAAAGATATCGTAGTTGAGCACAACGGCGAATTTAGCTTTGCAGATACTTACAATCCGTTAGATCCGGGTGGAGCTTTATATTGTGAAGGTAGAGTATGGAGATTCTTCTCTTTAGCTGCTCCTAGCAATAAATTAAATGAAGACTACTGGAGAGCTGTTAAAGGTGCTGAACCTTACCCGCTTTACATCAAGCCTGATAAAAAATTGACTCCTAGAGATCTTCAAAGCTTCATGAGAGATCATTTTGAAGGCACTGAATATGATATGACTAAAGGAATTGCTGCAGGTCCTTTTGGTTGCCCTTACAGATGGAAAAATCTAGTATGGCAGGTAGAAGGCGATACTGTAAACTCTTATGGATGGGAACGTCCAATCGCTACTCAGCAGTCAGCTTTTACTTTTGTTTCACAGATGCGTTCTTTCTTGCCAAGAGAAATTGGCGGCGTATTCTGGTATGGTGTTGATGCTGCTTCTACTTCATGCTATATCCCATTATATTGCTCAATGACTAAAGCCCCTGCACCATTTGTGGGTGGTTCTATCCAAGAGTTTGATATGGATAAAGCATTTTGGGTGTTTAATGCAGTAGCAAATAAAGCATATACAAAATTCTCTTATATCTCTAAAGATATCGAAAAAGTACAAAAACACTTTGAAGATAAGTTTGAATTATTCCAAAAACCAATTGAAATGGCAGCTCAAGAGCTATACAAAAAAGATAAACAAGCTGCGATTGACTATTTGACTGACTACTCTGTTTCTTCTTCTGAAACTGTAGTAGAAGCATGGAGACAGCTTTACAAAGAGTTGATGGTAAAATATAACGATGGTTATATCAATGATTTCACTGAACCGGGCAACGAAACCGGCAGACACCCTAAAGGTGTAGGCTACGATAACGAATTTTTGAAAAGAGTTCTTAAAGAAAGACCGGGCTACTATGATGTAAAATGGAAATAAACTGTTTCCAATTTTAAATATTAAGAAGCTGCTCTCGATATGATTGAGAGCAGCTTTTTTATTACATAGATTCCACAAATCTCTTGAACTGCTTCATCCATTTTTCACCCTGCTTTTTGAACATACCGGGAAAGAAAATAGACATCATCTTTGGCATAAAACCGCTGAAACGTGTGTATTCAAATTCGTAATTGTAGCGGGTAGAACTATCGCTCAGTTCAGAGAAACTGCACTTCATAGTGTTGTCCATGTGCTTATGTTCGTAAAAAGCTTCGAAAGTATCAGGAAGATTGTTCTCTACAATCGTTTCCTTCAATTCTAAAGGACGATTATTTATAACATAGTACAACATGGAGACCGAGCCCTTCGCACCCTTCTCTCCGCTTACATGCTCAATCTTTTGAAAACCGTCCTGCCACTCACCAAGATTATCAGGGTCCTGAAAGAGTTTAACAACTAATTCTCGTGGCTTTAGAATATCTATAAATCCCTTAAATTTCATCTTGCACCTCAAATAGATTCTTTTTGAAATAGCAACGAAGCAAATAGGTCGGTATTACTAAGAAGATTTATGTGGGAGAGTACTTTTCTGTTATATTCTGCAAAAGTTAGCCTTACATTGCCAAGGTGGTCAGTTAGCTCGTATTGTTTGGTACCGATTTGGCAACATCTTCTTACAAAGAATAACTAAACCTTAATCATTATACAAATAATAATAGACATACTCTCAAAAAAAAACGGAATCGATTGATTCCGGTTTTTTGTGCTACTCTTTCAAGTGTCTCTTACTCAATCACCACTACGACCGAACGGCTTAGCTGGCGTTTAAGAGGTCCTACCTGCTTAATCTTGAAATCGTAGTTATAATCTATTTTAAGATTATCTGCTGACGAATTGATTAGTTTTTCGGCGGCTTTTGCTCTGGATTTCGCTAAAGCTTGATTATACTCTTCAGTACCCAGCATATCTGTAAGAGGTACGATTTTAACTGTTTTCCCTTCGCTGAGAGCTTTTCTTGTCTGTTCTAATGCGAATCTATCAACAGAAACAAACTGCTTGCCATCGAAGTCAAAGAAGCCTAAATAGTAATATTCCGCTCCATTGCTGATATTGTTTATATACGTTGAGTCACTGCGGCGTATGTAATTTAGCTTTATTTTTATATTATCACTTTTTTCTCTTTTAGCAGCATCTTTGATGTAGCCATGTAGAATAATATCCTCAGGCATATTGCTCAGAGCAGGTGTAAATATATTGGCACTGCTAAGCGTATACATTTTTGGACCATCGTCTGTATCGATTTGATACATATATTCCTCTGAGTATGGCCTGGCATCAACTATAATATTTGATTCTATTCTAAATTCCGGTGCATCGACTTCTTTTAATGTGCGAGTAGGGATTTTATAGGCAAAAGCATTATTCGTTTTATTCTCTACTTCTATATATTCTAACTCTGCATACAGCTCTTTATATCTGTAAGCATTTGTATCAGCTTCCACGAACCTGCTATTAATAGCAACTTTGGGATTTATAGCGGTAAAAACAGATTTTACTTTTTCTAATCGACGCTCTGCTATTTTTTTGTCTGTCATATTAGAATATGAAACAACAAGATTAATTTCTTCTTTATTTTGAAGGCTATTTTTAGCTATCTCATTTATGCTTTCAGGATAGTAATAATCAGTGCTCGAGCCTTTAAAATATATTTTTGGAGCTGGTTGCGATATATAATCAACATTTGTATATACATCGTAAGGTACATCCAAGCTTGCGTTGTGTTCTATTTTATTATCAGCCACAAATACATCTATATCATATTCCAATTTTTCAGGAACAGGAGGCTTTTCAGGCAGTGGGATTGGTGGCAGTGGAGCATTTTTACCTACTGTTATACTTTCATAACTTACCGGCAAATGATAGTTCAATGCAAGATTTGCAGAGACTCTGTTTATTTTCCAATCGTTAGAACCGGCAACTTTAGTTAATGCTAAGTTATATGACACTTCAGGAACTATATTTAGGTCTTTTGCTACACTAAGCTCATACCTTACACCTAATTTCAGCGCTGCATACAGCCCGGAAGCATCCGGTATGTCTGCGCTTATTGGATTAAATACAGTTGTTTTGTCTCCGAAAGTAACATCCGCAGGAGATACTATCTCTTCTTTAGAATCAAAGCTTTTGCTCATAGGAATGCCAATCCCCAATCCGGTAATAATAGAGAACGGAAAATCATCAAACAAATAAGTAGCAATAGAATGCTCTGTAAGTATTACAGAATAAGAAGAGTTAAAAATATTAGACACTGTTACCAATTGAACATCTTCATCATTTATAGAATATGCCAGTGGTGCTTCTTTTGAGAACTCTCCCGACATATTGCTGATGCCCAAGGTAAATACATAACGCATTTCCTTATCGAACAGCATACTACCTAATTTATATTCAGCTCCGACAAATGCTGACCACGAGACTCCTGAGCCGGTTCCGTAATCCACATTTCCATCATGGTAAAGAGGGAAACCATAAAATTCATCAGGAGTGTAGGAGTTTAGATTAATCCCACCACCAGCTGATAAAATAAAATTTGTATAGTCGGTAGCATAAGTATTCGCAGCTACAAAACATGTCAATATCAAAGTGAGCAATATCTTTCTGAAAGTCATCTATCTGTTCCCAATTCGTATTATCTGATTATTATAAGTTGTATTGTAGCCGTATGATTGTTAGATTCTACTACCGCTGTATAGTTGCCTTGCGGAAGCATAGAGCAATCAAGATTAACTATATTGCTTTCTGCTTTTTCAAAGTGAGTTTTAGATAAAGCAATTACGGATTGTCCTAAATTATCTAAAACTTTTATTTCTAAATCTAAATCTGTCTTAGTCTCAAACTCTAATTTTACTTTGTTTGTAGCCGGATTTGGAGAAATTCCACTAATATAAAGTGGATTGTCCGGTGAAAGCAAACGTCTATCACCAACACCCACCACTGTAAGTTTGCCGGAAGAAGTAGAACCATGAGTGTTTGCCCCCCACTGAGGTAGATCTTCAGAGTATTCTATTTTTGTTTCCACAACATCTGCCAGACCCGGGTATCCCACGATAGATGCAGCAACTCCGTTAGTAGCATCAAAGTCACCATGCACTTTTATTTTAATATATCTATAAAAGTCATCAGTTGTTTCCTCTAAAATAGTAGCCTCGCCAAATTCAGACTCCACACTTTCAGGTTTGAAAAGTCGCTTATATAGTTTTATCTCAGAAACAAAATCCCTAATTCCTTTATAAGCTACATTTTCCGAGAAGTTATAGATCAAAGGAATAGTCACCATATCTAATGGTTTTGTCTCTATATTTGGAATAATTAGTTCATAATTTGCTTCATATTGCAGCAAATTAGTTTTGCTTTGCATTAGGCATGGTTCGGCAGTCCAACTCAACTCAGCAGAGCCTTCATACACTCCGTTCCATTTTATTCTAACTGTTTTAGTTTCCTCAGGGGCAAAGCTAATCGGGAGCGAAGTAACAACTTCATAGCTGCCTGCCGGTTCTACTTTCCATTCTTCTAAAGAGAATGCAGAAACGCCTGTATTAGTGATTTGCAAATCTCGTTCTGTTATTTCTTTTATAAAAGGCAAAGCATCGTGAGAATACGTGACAAAAGCACCAATGCCTATTCCTTCCACTTTCAAAGGAATATAATATATTGCATTATCAGAGTGAATTATTTTTATAGAATCTGCATTGATTCCCAATTCCGAAGGCGAAAATTCAATCTCTATTTCAAGAGAGCCACCGGCAGGAATAATAGTATCTCTTACGTGAGAAAGTATTCTGTATTTACTTTGATCTGAAGCCATATCTAAATAATTAATTTTAATCGGGATAGGGTCTAAATTAGTAAATAGTTTAACTGTTTCTACGAAAGAGTTACCAAGGCAAACTTCTTCGCTAATCACCAATGGATCGTGATCAAAACCAAGATGCCTGTTTTGAGATTCTACTTCAAAAGGTATTTTAATTTCACTCTGGCAATAAGCCACTATCAAAGTATCACTAAGCATACCAACATCTCTCGGATTTACAGTTACATTATAAGTCATGCATTCACTTTGGAGCAATGTATCACCGGAAAAATCCTCTTGAAGTTTAAAGTGTTTACCTTCTTTAAAGTAAGCATCTTTTATAAATAACTTTACATCACCTATGTTGCAGAAGTCCGAGAATGTATAACTCCGTTCTTCGGCTATCAAGTGCATTGGAATAATTTTCGTTTCAGTTCCTTCTACTTCCGGATACCTAATAGCAAATGTATTATCAGATTCGTCATATTCAGGATAATTAAAATATCTTATATCAACAAAAGGATAACGCTCCATAGTTGAAGCAACTGAGTGCCCGTCAGGTGCATATTGAAAATCAAACAAATTATTACCACCTATAGACATAGTCTCACTTAGCGTTCCATTTATCTTTAAGTCAAGAAATGAAAGCTGAGGGACACCGGAAGAAGCAATTGCTACAGTAATAGAGCTGGGATTGAATTGAATTTCATTTATTTTTGAATAATTATGCCCGGTAAAGGCTACAACAGCACCTGTATTAATTTCTAAAAGATTAGTATAATATGGTCCTGCAGCAGATAGCTCTTTGTACTGCGCCAGCATTGCATATTTGCCATTAGGGCTTATGTTAATATTATACAAGAATGGTTGCCCGTCTTGTTTAATATTATTGAGGAGATTAAAATCAGGTATCGAATAAATATTAATATCATTGTTTAAATTGCTAACTATCGCAACCGGTTGCTTGCGGCTTAGCTCCATTGTCGTAATCGGATGATTCAAGTCAATTTCTTTTACCAAAGATCCGGTTTCTAAATTATAAACTATAACTTTAGATGACAGCTCAGACTTGAATACTATATATTTGGAAGTATTATCCTTAAACATTTCATCAGCTGTGAAGTCATTGCCAATAGAAATTGTATAATCAGGCGTGGCATTGCCAACAGAATATTTCCTAAAAAATGTATAACTTCCACCCTGCTGTTTGTTTGCATCATTATATGCAACAATATAAGCGTCGTTTGCCTCAGTGAAAGCAGTTCCTATAATATTAAATCTATACGAAAGGTCATCTTTATAACCTAAGTAATGAGTTTCCACTATTTTTTTATTTATTAAATCATATAGATTGACTTTGCCTGCTCTTGCCGCTGTTACTAATTGAGTAGAAGCATTATCATAACCTATTACAATGTCGCTGTATTGATTGTCAACAAATCTAATCATTGGTTCTTCTTTGTACTCTTGATTGACCCGCAGCATTACATTCTCTGAGATTTCATTAGGTACTTTCCACATATATGTGCTGTCAGTTACAGAAGCTATGGCTTCCCATGAGTTGCCTCTGTCAGTGGAGTAAGAAACAATTACCGGCAAGGATTTGATATGCCCACGCCATTTTACCAGCACCTCTTCGCAAGGAGTAAAGATTTGTCCGCCATTAGGTTCTATAAGTTGCAGCGTAGTTTGCACATCTAATTTCATCTTATTTGCTACAATTAGATATCGTTTTTTTATTCCGGGTTCGTAGTGAAAAACGAGTTCTGTCTGAATTACATCGTCAGTCTTAGGAGTAACTTTCATCTTTATTAAATATCTGCTACTCATTAGATTATTTGGCAAAGGTCGCCCGTCTGTCCGAGAACCTAACCACTCTATCTCAAATTGGTCATTATCTACAGTAATAGAATCCATACTAAATGCATCAGTCTCCATAGAAATAGAATCTAATGGGGCTTTAGTGTCTATGCAGTAGTAATAGGTGTAAGTTTGATTTGAATTGAGCACCCCTAAATTAATTGGGCCGTTTATAGCTCCTAATGCTTTGGAATATTGCGGATCGTAGTTACACATTATAAAAGATGCAACCTGAGGAGTAAAGTATCCTGCTTCTATACCTTTTGTCTCTCCATTGTAATTAACATACACAGTAGCAGTTTCTGTGCTTTTAAACTCTACTCTCCCTGTTTTCCAGACAACTTTGTAGTAATCGTCTTCTACTTTAGTTATCGAAAAAGGTCTGGAAGCATATTTATCTTCTACTATATAAAAATTCTCTTTTTCAAGATTTACTAATTGCCCTTGATCATAAGCCTTAATCTTGACTGAAAGATTCGGAAAGTCACTTGGATCTACAGAGGCTCCCAGATCATCAGTATATAATTGTAAAAAAAGCGCTGATTTGGCAGGCGCTAAGCTAATTGCCAATAATAAAAGCAAAAGTAGCGGAAATCTATTCATTTTCTTTTCCATTTTTTCTTTTTGGACTTAATAAAGAAACACCTCAACTAACCCAAAGGTTACAGTTACAACAAAAATAGTGATAAACTAAACGTAAAACTAAAATTTTACAAGGCACGCATTTGATTAGATGTATTCATCTGAGAATAGTTTAAATCAAAACACTATATGATTATCAATTTTACATAGCAAATATAGGTTGAGCTAAATAAATCCCATTCAAATCCGTTTATTTAACTATAATATATATAATAATTTTGGAAGGACATCTCTATGAAAATAAAAGATTTACTTAAAAAGAAAGGCCCTGAAGTATTTACTGTAGGTAAAGATAAATCCCTAAAAGAGGCAATAACTATTTTAGTGAGTAATAATATTGGCTCTCTGTTAGTAATCAATTCGGACGGTAAAATAGAAGGTATCGTTACAGAAAGAGACATCTTGCGCCAAAGTGCTAAAGACCCACACTCTTTTCAGGACATCAGCGTGCAAGAGAGCATGACAACGAATATTATTTTTATTGAAGATGAGGACACTATTGAATATGCTCAAAGTATAATAAGCAACAATAAAATAAGGCACTTGCCTGTATTAAGCAAAAGCAAAGTCCTTGTTGGTCTGATTTCTATTGGCGACATCAATACTAGCCACGTTCAGATGGTAAAAACTGAAAACAAATACCTGAGAGATTACATAGAAGGTAATGTAAAATAGCTATTGTAAGATAAGCTTTCTCTTTGTGCCGAGTATTTTATAAAAAAAGTAGAGACCCTGTAAGAGATGCTCTACTTTTTTATTTTAAATCGCTAACAAGAGCTTACCTACCGCCTGCGATAGACATCCTTATATCCAAGCCCACCTGAGTCGTATGGAATCCGGGAGAGGCTGCACCTTCGGTAAATGTTCCTTCATATCTGAAGAAGAGTGCTGCCGTGAACCTGTCTGATATAGAATACCTAGCGCTTGGTTCTAGTATAATTTGCTTGTTACCATTCAGAGTTCTACCTTCATTATCGTTTAGACTTGTTTTATCTAAAACATCATAAGTAGCACTTGAGTTATTTTTATACGTAAATAAAAACGCATACTCTAAGTCATTTTTCAGAACAAGACCAAATAGAGGGAATTCGAAGCCTTTCATAGTGTATCCGGCACGAATAGTTATGTCGTCTGTTTGCTGCCTTGTTATAGTAGATCTATTAGCCGAGTTAAGGTTATAAGATGTTTTAGTACTATACTTTGCTTCTGCGGTTAATATCCCATCAAACAAATCTTCGTCAAATGTCATATTCCAGCCAAAAAGAGGAGCAAATTCATATTCAATAACCTGATTTTGCACTGCCCTTCCATTATCTGTAATCAATACATTTTCAGAATAGTTTGATTTATATTTATGCTGGAATCTCATTTTATCTATCCAAGTACTCCATAGCGGGAATTTTTCCATACCTTCCCAAGTAATTTCCCAGTTCAGAGCAGGTAAGAATTTACCTATTTGACCTACTCCAAATAAGCTAAATGCTTCTAAGCCTTGGTAGAATGATTCTGAAAGAGCATTTTGCAATGCTTGATTTTTAGACACTGTATCCAAACCGGAATTCACGATTCCCGGTCTTTGTGCTTCGTATAAATTGATTACGTTATCTATAGTATTATCAAACAAATTAAAACCAAAGAAAGACGGGAAGCTAATATAAGAGCGTTTGAAGTTTTCGGTCGCCATAATATTTGTAAATTCAGGGACACCATTTTCATCTGTTACTACTGTCTGATTGCGACTATAGCCAAAGTCTGTATTCCATTCCAAATTCAACATAGCTCCTTCCCAAAGCGGTCTGGAAGTATTGGCTTTTAAGTTAGTATTCTGGTTATAACTATCTTGCATTACCCCGTCGGCAGGTCTCAGCCCTGTATAAGTTTCAAAGCCTAAACCGTTGCTCGCAAAACCACCATGTGGATTAGATACAAGACCTAACTGATACGCAAAACTTGGTCCGTACATTTGCTTGCTGTCTCTAAGGGCAAGTCCTCTTCCCCAGAAGTTAGTAAGTCCGGTTCCACCGTAAACACCGGGGTTATTAGCAGTATTATTCTGATTAAAACTGAAAGTCACTTTCTGCCAATCAAAGAATATAGTCTGTACCGTTCCTAAAGTAGCATCCCAAAATCCTCCACTCTCAGCTTCTTGAGCAGCTTGGTCTTTTTTATCTTGATTTTTGCTTCTGCTAACTCTTCTTTTTCGAGTTGGTTTTGCAGTGCCAAACCACTCATCGCCAAGTTTCATTAGTTCCCAATCCAGCTTAAATCTAATTGAAGCATTATAACTGGCATTTTTAACAATATCTCTCAATGCAGGATCAGGCTGCATAGGATTTTGCCATTGATAATTTACGTTGTAACTTCCCGTGATTTTGAAATATTTACTCATTCCTAATATATTAGGAAGCACGGGTTTTAAATTGATATTGACAGTTTGAGAGTGTAAGTTATTATCCCCCAAATTCAAACCACCGCCAAATATATATTTCCACAGCTCAGATCCGGTTCTTTGCACACCATTTTCGTCTAATTCATAAGGCACTAAAGTAGAGTTAGTATTTACTGAATACTGAATTTCGGGACTCAGTAGACCACCTTCCGTAATCTTCCAGTTGAAAGAAGCACTCTGCACTGCAGTAAAGTCTCTAAATACCGGACTTGGGTAATCCAAGAAACGCGATTTTTCGGTTTGTCTTCTTCGGTTCATATCCAAGCCTGCATTAAATGCACTTGGAAGGAAATTGATTTTCCAATCCTGATAAGCATCCAGTATAGGTACATTTTTCAAAAAGCCCAAAGGTTTTACAGAAAGCAAATCAGGAATAGCCAAATCGTACTTAGCATTAAATCTCCATTGCCAATTAAATTTCTGCTCGTAGATTGGGGACCTTTCAAATTCTTGAGCATACGAATATCCAAAAGTCAAACCATTAAGCGTTTTATCCACTAACCAGTGACTGATTGGAATCCCAAGTTTCATAGAAGTTATCGCCCAGCTATCTTGTACTCGCAATGCTTGGGACTCTACTTTTACTCGCTCAGATATTTCCCTAGACTCAGCATCGGAATATCCGTTCCTTCGTGCTTGACTGTAAGCAGCTTCTGCCGCTCTTTCCAGTTTAATATCATTACTTGCTTCATACTCCGGTTTACTGAAGAACTCAGAGTGGGTATAAGTTATAGGCAATTTCATTTTATTCATGGCTTTTGGGGCAAATTTATCTAAACTTGCATCCATAGAAACAGTCCAGTTAGTTTGGCTTACTCTGTCGCCAAATCTATCTTCCAATTGGTGGAAATTAGGCTCTCTCCGTTCGAAAGACGCATTTACATTACCCAAATCAGCCAACTTGATATTTACATTTCCTACTGCAGCCCAGTCCGCTCTGTCTTCAGGCTCGAGCAGCCTCATTTCATCTACCCACACAGTAGTGGTTAGTTCGTTCGGGAATCGGTCTGCAGGGTTGGCAATACCTAACCCAAAGAAGTTAACTCTAGTCAGAATAGGATTACCCTTGATATAGAAATAAGCTAGGTCGTCATCTTTCACCGGCACATATTGCCTGTCATATAACATGGCAGTGTCTCTTGCCTGTTTGATAGCCGTTAGCTCTGTCAAATCTATTTCAATATCTTGCCAGCCACTCACTAATGGTCGTCTATATTCATAGTAGTTACTGGAGTCAATACCAAAACGAAGAAAGAAAGTGGCTTTTGGAACTGCGCCCGGCACCATCACTGCCGGCATCGAACCATCACCGTGCACAAATAGTTTCAATTTTTTATAGTAAAAGATATCAAGAGGTTGGAATATACGAACCGCCATTCTTTCATCGCCGTATCTCAAGTTCGACACACTTACAGATAAAGACTGCTCATTTAAACGTATGTCTTGTGTCGCATCTGTATTGTTAAGTTGGCGAGGCGCTTCTACTCCCGGAGGCATTTTATAATAATCCGGAGCTCCACTGTTATCCCATAGATTTACAAATGCAAGCTGCATAACGCTGTCAGTAGAAGCTACGTTTTGGAAGTTATTAATCCTCTGCCACTGAGAGCCGACTAATCGCCAGTCAGCAATCCTTGCCTTGAAAACTCCACCTTGAAATCGGACTCTGATATATTGAATGTTAGAAAACAGAGGATTACCGACTTTGGTTGTAGGTTTTCTGATAGGAATCCTATACAGATTCCAGCCATTATTGCTACCTTTGATTTGCGGGTTAGTAGTTGCCCTTGTATCTAAGTTTACTTCATAGGTGAAGTAACTGTTGTCTAAGGAAACAGTTTGCCCGTTGTTTTTATTTAAAACTTCAGTGTCAGGAAACTGTCCTATCTCGGAAACAAGTGAGTTCCCTTCATAGTTATTATATCTGACAAAATCTATTTCTTCCCTGTCCCTATCATCTTTTTGGAAATCGAAATCGTAATCATCCCTTGCAGGATCATCTTCAAGATTTAGCGGATATGGGTAAACTTCTTTTTCTTGCTCGTTGGTTAAAGCATCAATACCCAAATCCTCTCCTGCATCTATAATATTGTTAGGATAGGTACTGGCTTCGGTAATACCATCTTCTGTGTCAAGAGCCAGATTGGGCAAAATATCTTCGCTGATCTGACCAATATCTATAAACATTTTTGTACTACCATATCTTTGATGATCAACTTTCATCATCAATTCTATATACTCTATATTTTCCGTATCAAAGTTTGTATTAAAGGACGAGAATAATCTCATCATACCACCCCAGATGCGTTCCATATTTGATTCGTTTTCCCAGAATGCTGTTGCTTCGTTATATTCCGGATTTGCAGCATCCAAGTACTCAGGATTTTTATTATAAATACCTCTATATTCGGGTTCAAATACTATATTCAAAGGGGAAATATTTCTATTACCTTGCTGCACATCTTTTCTGTTTGGCCAAACCTCAGTAGTCGGCACTGACGGAATAAAGTACTGGAACCAGAAAGTCCTAGCTCTGAAATTTGCTCTGGCACTGTCCGTGCCACCTATAAAGACATCTTCAGGTTGTGAAGAGTGACTCCAAAGAGAAGAATTCATACCCAACGAGATATGTCTTTGGGCTGCATCGAAATCATCGATATAAACCACAGCCGATCCATTATCATCAGGGATAGTAGATGTTCTTTTATTTGGAGTAGGCAAAATCATAGCCCATTCGCCACGAAGGTTAATAGAAGATTCGGCTTTGGTATCAAAAAACGGAAGTGCATCAAGCGCTTTAGTTATCCAAGGTGTCTTCCAGTTCAATTTTGCATCAAGACCGATCATACTGTTTGAAACAGGTTCGTCGCCTAACCTTACTCTATCTACCACTGCAGATTGATCATAGTACATATATGTCATGCCAAGTATAGCTTCTATATTTCTTTCTTCAAAAAGTTTATAGTCAGCTCTAATACCGGCAAGTGTACGCGTAGACACATTAAATATATCTTGTTGCTCATATTCGATTTTTAAATTTGCATTAGGTAAAGTAGCTCTTTCATTTTTAAGAGTAAGCATACCTGAGTAATAATCAATTATATAATCTTGATATTCTTTTAGCACCCTTCCATCTAAGGTAACCCGGACACTTCCCTGGGCAATATTATACCCACCTAAAAAGATTCTATTGGTCTGCTTACCTGTTACCTCGCCGGTAATCATAAATCGGTCTCTTGCAGTATTTCTCCTGGCTACGTCATAAGTAGTATCATAAACTGCATCAAAAACATAATTTTCTGCATCGCTTGGGTTCAGATTCTTTTGTGGATTAGAGAAGTATGCTCTTAGTCCATCACCAAAAGGCTCAGTAGAAGGAAATGTGATAGTACCTCTTTGTGGATCTAAAAATGGTGGCCTCAAATCGAACACTCCATCTGCAGGAGTTGTACCGGTACTGTTATTTACCCTATCCACTCCAAATATAGTAACCAGTTTCTCGTTTGACCCTTCGATTACATCAGTCGAGTCATTTGACTGCCTGATATACCAAATGCCGATTTTAGTATCGGTAGTGTTTATATTGGTAGAATTGATGGAATAGATATTTTTCATCTGCCTATCCCAAAGGCTCGTAAACCCGGGCTGCATATTAGGTCTATAAATCAATTTTAATATAAGAGAATCTCTTTCGCCAACCAGATAAGACATATCACCAACGTAAATATCATCTTCGTTGGCAGTTGTCGGCCCTTCTATACGGTATGAAACGGCATAATACCTGTCGTTTCTCAAATTATGGATGCTTAATGTACCCAGATTGAAGTCAAATGAATATTTATTAGAATCTAGTCTTACAAATCGGCCACGTTCTACAATCCCGGCTTGGATAGCTTTATTTTTTATATCAGGAGTGTAAAACTCTCCCAGCTTCCTACGCAAGCCCGGAAGGTTTGCATGGGCTACTGAAATAGCAGAGCGAGTTTCGTCAACTCGATTAGTAGCTTCCCACACTTCGATTTCTTTTACTCTTAGATGAGAATATTCTTTAGATGCTACAGGAGTTGAATTTTTAAAATAATCATCATAGACTTTTTTGTAAGCGGTATCTATGAAAAAGTTATTTTTTGAATAGTCGTAAGCTCTTAAGTTAAAATATTGTCGGGAAGCACCTCCGCGAACATCTACAAATTTTTTCTGCCCTTTCCTTTGCGAAAATAAAGTTTTCAAATACAAAGGTCCAAACTGAAAATCTGCTCTCACGCCAAACAGAGCCTCGCCTCCACTTATCAAAGTAGATTCCAAAGGCAGACTTACATTACCGACTTCAACTAACTTGACGATTTCATCATCTTCGCCTTCATAGCCAATTTTGAATTTATTTTGAAAGTCGAACATTCTTTTTGTATCCCAGTCGGTAACAAATTTCAACTTGTCACCAATTTGGGCATTTACACCAACTTTAATGTCCTGATTGAATATCGGTGAAGACTGAGTCTGACCAAATGCAGACACAGTACCAAGATTTTGCGAATCCCATCGCCAACCGACACGAATATTTACCTGGCCGTGCACATTTACTCTTATTTGAGGTTTCCCGAATATGCCTATTACAGGGTTAGGAGGAAGCGGGATTGTAAGGCCTGTAGATTGGGCAAGCATATTTGCCAAATCACCTCTGGAAAGTGCTTTTTTTAAGTCATAGGTGGTAATGACAGAATCCCAAATACCTTTTTGAATATATTCTTTTTTCTTTTTCAAATAAGTATCAAGATCTCTCATATAAGCAGTTCCCAGCTCCACATCTCCTATCTTTTCGGTGGAAGTAACTGTTTGGCCAAGAGTATCTATTTTATCTTCTCTCGAATAGATATCAACACTATCGAGTCTGTCTCTTTTATTTTCGTCGTACCTAAATACGTCCCCATCTATTTCAGGAACCTTTAGAAATGCCGGTCTGTACCTAGAGGTATCTTGTTTAAACAGATTATCTCTCTGAAACATCTGCGTCAGATATAAACTATACCATATATTAAAGTTATAAAAAACACTACTCATGCCCAGCGAGCTAAAGATTAGATTTCTTTGTAGCATAGGATAGCTACCATAGTAGGCATTTGTAGCATTTACATTAGACGGTATTGCAAACACAAGAAAGAAAACAATAATTGCTAATGTCTTTTTTATAAAATTAAATGTATTTTTTTTGCCAATCATAAGTACTTCCGCTTTAAACATATAGTCTGATTAGGAGATATACCTACATATCAAAATAAATATTTTCAATATGCATTATCAGAACTTTGCAATTTACTCAATCTTTTAAACAAGTAAATAGAAAGTAGACACTCAATAGTAAAAAAGCTATCGGTGCAATAAACTTGTACAATTAGGTGTTTTATTGGTTCATTTAGAATTTTATTTGCACATATTAAATTATTATCATATTATTGTACAAGTATAAAAATGTGTGAGCTTTATTTGTATAATAATGAAATATATTGCATCTCATTAGATGGTATTAACAACCCTTTGCTTCTTTCTCGCATCAAGAATATTCTGACGCGATTAGGCAGGGAGGATTTGTCTTACACAATCGCAAAGGACGCTAATTTAATTTTTTCCGACGATTCGTCCTATATTGATAAGTACAGAGCGTCCTCTAAATATATTATTGCTGTTGGTAAAATTAGTTCAATTGCCAACAACGTTTTTTGTATAAATAATGATGCACATTTAAAATCTAATATAAATTCTGCTTTGAATTTTCTCAAAAAACAAAATTTGGCTGCGTCTATTTCTGACAATTCCTATTCTTTTATCGACAATATCTCTGACATAGTTTTTAGTATGGATAAGACAGGCACGATAACCAGGCTAAATACAGCATTTGAAAATATCTTGAATATTTCAAGAGATGAACTAATCGGCTCACATTTTACAAAAATTATCCATACTGATGATATTGACTTTTCTAAAGACAAATTCTTAGAATTATTAGAGACTTTGAATCCAATGGTCTTCGACTTGAGAGTAAAAAGAAGCGATGAATCTTATATTGCTCTGGAAGTAAAGTCAACTCCTATCCTCCATAATGGAGAGCTTGTAGCTGTTAATGGTATAGCCTCTGATATTTCCAAACGAAAATCAATGGAGCAAGCATGGAAAAAAAGTCAAAGTAATTACGAAGATTTACTAAACTCGATACAAGACATAGTTATAGTTTTTAACCTTCATTGGAAATGCATCTTTGCAAATCAAAATTGCAAGCAATATTTATTATCTGTTGGAAACACGCAAAATCCTGAAGGGCAGACCATTTTCCAAATATTACCCGGCATTTTAAATACTGAGCTTTATGCCTCTTTAGAAAAGGTAATGCACACAAGATCTTCGGCAAATGTAGTCCTCAATTCTAAAATATTTGACGGCATTGGGAAATGGCTTAATTTTGGTATATTCCCATCCCAAGACGGTCTATTATGTCTAATTAGAGACATTACGGGCTCTAAGATTATTGAATCAGCCTTACACGACAATAGAGAAAATCTCAAAGCTACTCTGATGTCTATGGATGATTTGGTTTATGTATTAGATAAAAATAATATTTTTGTGGATATATATGTCCCTGATGGCTCGCAACACTTCCTCCCTGGAACTGATGACACTTTAGGTAAGACTTTAGATGAAGTATTCCCAACGGATTTGGCCACTTCTTTTAAGAAATACACTCATACTTCTAAAATAAATAAACACGCAGAAGATTTTGTATTCTTTTTAGATAGATTTGAGCAAAGAAAATGGTTTTCTTCCAGATTTTCTGCCAGAAGAAACAATGACGGATCTTATCTGGGAACTACTATCGTTATTCGCGACATTACAGAAAATCAGAAATCAAAAGAAGACTTAATCGCCAGCGAGAATAAATTTAAAACAGTGTTGCACCAGCTGATAGATGGTCTGATTATATTTGACACTAACGGTAAAATCGTAGGTACAAATCCCGCCTTAGGCAAAATATTACAATTAGATAGTGACTCGCTACTTGGCAAGTACATTTGGGAATTTTCAGATTTGACCGATATGACTCCGCACGATGCTGAGGTCTTTGAAAGATCAGAGATTGAAAATCTGTTCTATAACTATAGAGCCAGGTCTCGCTCAATCAAAAAGCTCTTCCAATTTGACTTGCAGTTAAGTGATACTTCAAGTAAAGATATTTATTTAAAGATTTTTGTCTTCCCATTTGAAACACAGAGTGCTTTCCTTTTTGCAGCCATAGTACGAGATATAAGCAAGCGAGTACATGTAGAAAAAGAGATTAAAGCTCTAAATGCAGAACTTGAAACCAGAGTAAAAGAAAGAACTGCTCAGTTAGAAGAAGCTTTCCAGGATTTACGTTTAGAAATAGTTAGTAGAGAAAATATTGAAAAGGACTTAATCTCCACTAAAGAGAATCTGGCAAAGGCATTAAGTACAGAAAGAGAGTTGAACGAAATTAAAAATAAATTTATCACTATGATTTCGCATCAATATAGAACTCCTATCACAGTGATTAGCTCCTCTTTAGACTTGATGTCAGTATATTTTGAAATGGGGGATGCTGAAAAATATCAAAAACATACTCAAAAAATAAAGAAAGCCATAAACACCTTAATCCAGCTTCTGGAAAATGTTACTACATTTCAGTCCAGCAATGATTCTAAGTTGACTGCTAAACTTGTCAATATGAACTTGAAGGCAAATTTAACTCGTATCTTAGACGAAGTAATGATTTACGACAATGATTCACACCGAATTATCTTCAATTATGATACCGAAGATGCAGAAATATTTAGCGACCCCAAATTGATTTATATGATATTTAACAATTTACTGCTAAATTCTATCAAATTCTCTCCAACTAAGACCGAAATTATTATTACAGTCAGCTCTGACACCAATCATTTTTATATTTTGGTAGAAGACAAAGGAATCGGCATAAGCGAGCAGGAAATGCAAGTAATATTCAATCCTTTTATCAGAAGTGAAAAAGTCTCTCCTACTATGGGCGCAGGTCTTGGACTGACCATAGTTCAACGCTGTTTAAATCTGCTAAACGGGAATATAAAAATTCATAGCGAGCCTAACCGATTTACACAAGTGCACATTCGTCTAAACAAGCAATCCCATATTAATAATTAGTGATGTAATATTATTTTTGATTCTTAGTTACCTTGTGTATTTTATCTAAAATTTCGGCAAATTATCAAGTGAATACACATGGCTAAAATTCTTATTATAGAAGATGATTCGGAAGTAATTGAGAATCTATCTGAACTTTTAGAGCTGAAGGGCTTTGAAGTTTTAACTGCCTCCAATGGGAAAATTGGCATAGAGTTGGCAATGACCGAACTGCCGGATTTAGTAATGAGCGACATCATGATGCCTGAAACAAATGGCTACGATGTCCTAAGAGCTATAAAGTCATCTCCGCATACTTATGCGACTCCGTTTATTTTCCTTAGTGCTAAAGCTGAGCGTACCGATCAAAGAAGCGGGATGGAACTTGGAGCTGATGATTACTTAGTAAAACCATTTGAAAATAATGAAGTTATTAAAGCAATTGAAGCCAACCTGAAAAAGTACAACAAGATAAGAAAGCATTACGAATCTAATCTCAATGACTTGCGCTCATCAATAGCAAAATCTATTCCTCATGAATTTAGAACACCTTTAAATTCTATATTAGGTTTTACTACATTTTTACGACAATCAAAAGATAAGCTGACTCCTCAAGATATAGATCTTATGCTTGCAAACATTTATGATTCGGGAAAACGCCTGCAGCACCTAATAGAAAATTATAATTTTTATATTTCCATAATGAGCTTGAAAAGCTGCAAGGTCGAATTTGATGGCCAAGAAATGTTTACTACTGACCAAATCATTACATTAGCAAGGAACTACGGCAGAGAGGCAGATATAGTAGAAAATATTGAGCACTTTAATGCCAAAATTACCGGCAAACATTTTATAAAGATAATTGAAGAGCTTGCGGACAATGCTATCAAGTTTGCTGAGCCAAACACTAAAATAGAAATTAAAAGCGTCGAAAAAGATGGAACTGTATCGTATGTTTTTATAAACCGAGGCAGAGGATTTACTAAAGAGCAGATTAAACAAATAGGCGCTTTCGTTCAATTTGAAAGAAATACTTTTGAGCAACAAGGGTTAGGGCTTGGTTTGGCAATAGTTAAGAAAATTGTAGCTCTGTACAAAGGCAAATTCGAAATAATTAGCGAACCCGGTGAAACTACTAAAGTAACAGTCTCATTCCCAATAAAATAAAGAATATTATTTGCTTAAGTAATTTCTTGCAGATTTTTTATATCTATGCTTTATAATAATATCCATTATTTCCATTGTTTTATTTGCAGTTTTAGGTAAATACTATGACCAGGATAACAAATAATACTTCTACTAAATCTGCTTCTACAATTCGATTATCAATCGATCAGATTGAGTTGCAACGAACTCAGTTGCTATCTTACCCATATATAAAAGATATTATTGATTCTGTCCCTGACATATATTGCATTTTAAATTCACAGAGACAACTGGTACTAGCGAACAAAGCTTTTTATGATTTTATCGGCAACCCCTCTGTAGATATAACAGGCAGAAGGCTGGGTGAATTGATGTCCTGCTCTCACTGGCAAGATAATATTGGAGGTTGTGGCACTTCCCTATATTGCAAGACATGTGGCAACGTACAGTCAACTCTGAAAGCATTAGATGGTATTAAAGACTCGAGTGAGTGCGAGATAGTAAACAGTTTAACAAATCATACTTATGAATTTGCAATCACTGCCACTCCTTTAGAAGTAGATAATGAAATATTTACCGCTAACTATTTAAAAGACATTTCTGAGATAAAGCGGAAAATTGCTTTGGAGAGGATATTCTTTCACGATATTATGAATACTGCTGCCGGTTTGAAAGGTTTTTCTGATATATTTGTCAACTCTAAACCCGAAGATTATTATTCTTTTGCAGAAATTATAGGGAAATTATCTGACAGACTGATTGACGAAATATCTGCCCAAAAAGATTTGATAGATGCCGAACATGATGAATTAGCTCTTAACCTAACAGAGACTTCTTCCACAATATTACTGGAAAAAGTAAAGGAAATTTACCTCAAATATCAAATTCGCAATAATAAAAAAATTGTTTTAGATGCTAAATCTGAAAATATCTTTATGACTACCGATGACACTTTGCTTGTTCGGGTACTAAGCAATCTACTTAAAAATGCTTTAGAGGCTATAGATAAGGGAGATACGGTCAATCTATCCTGCATAAGTAGCGAAGATGGTGTACTCTTTACTGTAAGCAACAAAGGTTATATCCCGGAGGATCACCAGTTACAGCTTTTTAAAAGGTCTTTTTCTACGAAAGGGACTGGGCGCGGTCTGGGTACTTACAGTATCAAACTACTTACCGAGAGATATCTTGATGGAAAAGTCTGGTTTGAAAGTTCCAAAGAAAAAGGCACCACGTTTTTTGCATGGTACCCTTGCCATTTATCTTATAAATATTAATTCTTCAATATATCTATTTTCTTCTTTTGAAGATATTTTTCTCGAAATCAAGATAAACGAAATACAGCATACCAATCAAATATGCGAAGTATGTACTTATTGATACCAGGAAGCTATGCTTTGTACTGAAATATGAATCAAATAGTTCAAAAGGCAAAGTATATGGCAAATATAAGTATCCTTTTGTAGCTATAACAGTAGTAACAAACCCTACAAACATAATACTAAACATATTTAATAACTTAATGTTAAACCTTTCACCTAGCCAAGTATGTAAGATTATTATTGGCAGAAACATCAAACTACCCAGCTCTCCATAGAATACTCTTTCAACAAAATACATGAAGTTATAATCCTGAGGGAACCACTCCAGATAATTATTAGCAATCACTGCAAACAACATGACTGAAACCAATCCAATGAAAACACCTATTATTGTATTTATTAGATTTTTAAATATCTTAGTCAAAAAGATAATAAACGGACTGGTGGGTAGCACTCCTATAGTAAAAGCAGTTTTTGCTTCCCTCTCGATGGAGCTAATAGAAGCGGTATAAATTGCTATCATTACAGGAAACATTAGAAACATAAAAAAGCTAATATAGCCATCGAGAACGATTTCTAATGTGACTAAATCTGTTGCTAACAATATATCTTTAAAACGATCTGCAAAAGATACCCCTATTATCAAGAACACAATCCCTGCCAAAGGGATCAGGTAACTAAGCTTTATCATCTTTCTACGTTTGAGTTTAAGACCTTCTGCCTGAAAGGCAAGTTTGAATTTATCTATTGTACTTATCTGTGTATTCATTGTATTTTCCGGTTTTATTATAAAGCATTTAGAACCAAATCGACATATTTTTTCTCAAGATAGTCTGCATTTCCTTTTTCCAATTCACCATATTCTATGATATTACCCTGGTTCAAGAATGCATAGTGGGTACAAAATGGAGTAACTTCGC
The DNA here is from genome assembly GCA_963678775.2 of Kapaibacterium sp. (SeqCode). Lineage (GTDB taxonomy): Bacteria > Bacteroidota > Ignavibacteria > Kapaibacteriales > UBA2268 > JBFHIJ01. The sequence goes on along the minus strand of CAXXGR010000002.1, from coordinate 649,223 downwards.
GCAGCATGTGGCTTGAAATAATAAACGACACACCTTTGGCATGAAGTGCTTCTATTTGCTGCCTCAGCATCATCACTCCGCCCGGATCTAATCCCGAAAATGGTTCGTCTAAGATGATAAGTTTTGGTTCAAAAAGCATTGCCGCAGCCAAAGAGAGCCTTTGTTTCATACCGGTAGAGAACTCTTTAAAAGTCTTCTTACCGCTATCTAAATCCGCTAACTTCAGAGCATTTTCTATCCGACTGTCTATATTATCCAATCCGCGATAAAGGCATATTATTTTAAGATTTTCTTTAGCCGTCAATTTTGGATAGTACTTAGGGTCTTCAATATTTATATACATACTTGAAAGTATTTCATCTCGTGCATCTGCATATTTTTTTCCAAATACAGTAACATCTCCTGCCTGTGGGAACACCACGCCTGAAATAATTTTGATAAGAGTTGATTTTCCTGCTCCGTTTGGTCCCACAAGGCAAGTTATAGTTCCTTCCGGGATTTCGAGGTTTAAGTCTTTGTATAGCTTTGTTTTTTTGTTGTAAGCAAAGCTGATGTTTGATAAGTTAATCACAACCAATCCAATATCGTAAATAAAATATTAAATCATAGTTTATAGAACTTATAATTATTCCATAATTTTAATGCAAAAATCTACTTTTTAAACGAAAAATCAAAATCAATGTTTCAAAAAGCTTATATATTAATGTGCTATTGAATAATATTATAGCTACTACTTATATATATGAACAATTCAAATTCGTTTTTTCTATGAGACAATACATAGATAATCAACAGAGAATGCTTATATTTATGTTTTATAATAATTTCAACTAATGGAGACTTGCCATGCAAGGGGCTTGGAGATTGCCAATTATAATTTTACTCGCAGTTGTAGCTTACATCGGTGCTTTAGATTACGGATTGGTAAAGTGTGATGATAATCGTATTGCGAAGCTCTATAATGTTCCAGCTACTAAAAGCCAAAGCTATTTATATGAATTTACTCAGCCTTATCTGAACACTACTTATTACCGACCTTTAGTTAATATCAGTTTTAAGGCTGATGCAGATATGTATGGGCAAGAGTTCCGAAAATATCATAGAACTAATCTAATCCTGCATGCTCTATTTTGCATTTTACTCTTTTACGCAGCAAAAAAGTTTACAGACAATGACGATGTGGCTTTTGTATTCTCTTTGATTTTTGCAGTTCATCCATTATTTGCTAATGCTATTGCTTGGATACCCGGAAGAAATGATTTGCTGCTCGGAGTTTTCGGCATGTCTTCATTTATATCTCTATTGAAATATTTAAATAATAAAAAGATACTATATCTCATTCTAAATGCTATATTCCTTTTGATGGCTCTGTTTTCTAAAGAAACTGCAGCTATTTTGCCTGTATTGTTTTTCGTATTTGCTTATATCTCTGATAAAGAGGCTATATTTTCCAGAGATAAAATCAGGATGTACTTAGCTTGGATTTTAGTAGGAGCTATTTGGTTCACATTAAGAAGCTTAGCAGATTCAGGCAAGGACGTAAATGTTTTTAGTATTAGCATCTTCCTTAGTAACTTAAGAGTTATTCCTGAGTATCTATCTAAGTTTTTCATTCCATTAGATTTATCCGTTTTGCCTACTTATTCGACTTTCCCAACTATTGCAGGAAATATAATTTTAATTGCTCTAATTATAGGTATATATTACCTAGCCAAAGATAACAAAAAGCTTGCCGCTTGGGGGTTATTGTGGTTTATTTTGCTTATTATTCCTACTACAATCTTCCAAAGAGGAAATGCCTCCGAATGGAACGACTACTTATATTGCAGAGCCTATCTGCCAATGGCAGGGCTTATTTTTTCTTTGATTTTAATTACTAACTTATTTACTAAAAAGCTTAAGAAGAACTCTCTTTACACAGGCGGTGGGGCATTACTTGCTTTTTTATTTTTTATAAACACCAACAACACTCCTGCCTATCAAAACATAGATACTTTTTATAATAATGCTATTGAGAAAGACAGTTCCCGCGCTTTCTTTTATGAAATATTAGCGGTGCATTACACCAAGCAAAAGAATTATCCGAAATCATTAAATTACTTCGAGCTTGCACTTAAAACAGATTCCAATTATGCTAAGCGTCATATACAGGTAGCTAAGACTGCTATCGCAATGAATGACTTTGACAAAGCAATAAAATATTTCCAATCGGCACAAGAGCTTGAACCTGAAAATGTAACAACAACTATTTCATTAGCTACTTCTTACGCTTATAAGGGAGATGTTCCTAAAGCTATAGAACTATACAAAAAAGGTATTCAAATGGATTCGACCCAAACAGATGCTTATTTTCCGCTCCTTTTCCTATACCAGAGAAATAGAGATTATCAAGCATTTGAAAATCTTTCTAAGTTTATTATAGATAAAAAATATCAGAGTAGTGACGCGGCTATTCAGTTTGATAATATAGCAAATCAGGCTTTTGAGTCATATAATATAGACAATGCAGCTACACTCTGGAAATATGCTTTTGCTTTTGATACTACAAAGATTACTTTTCTGAAAAAGCTATCTGCAGCATATTATATGAGAGCAGATGCGGACTCATGCAGAAAATATTATAATATGTTTTTAAACAAAGGTGGCTCTTACACTAAAGCAGAGCAAAGAAAGTTTAGTAATTTGCTTGGCAGGTAATTATTTTATCTCATGATAACAGCAATTAAAGATTTACACAAAAGGATAGATATGAGTAGAACAATTGCAGCACTTGCGACTCCTCCCGGCACCGGTGGGCTACATGTGATTAGAGTCTCTGGAGTTGATGCTTTCGAGATAGTAAATAAGTGCTTTTCCGGAAACCTGATGGAGGCTGATTCTCATAAGATTCTTTACGGTAAAATCTTAAATGCTGATAAAGTTATAGATACTGTCACGGTATCAACATTTAAAGCTCCACGTTCCTATACAGGAGAAAACGTAATAGAAATTGGTTGCCACGGAGGTCAGTTAGTTTCTCAGGAAATATTGAAAGTTCTCTTTGCGAGTGGTGCTTCTCCCGCAGAGCCGGGCGAGTTTACAAAGACTGCTTTCCTAAATGGCAAGCTTGACTTGACACAAGTTGAGGCTGTAGCTGATCTTATTCATTCTACTTCTGTTCCCGGAGCTCAAACGGCAGCTCGCCAGCTATCGGGAAATTTCACATTACGCCTGGCAGAGCTTAGACAAAAGCTGTTAGATACCGCCAGTCTCTTGGAGTTAGAGTTAGACTTCTCAGAGGAAGAGTTGGAGTTTGTAGACAAAGCCGCTTTTAAAAAGCGAGTAGAAGAAGCTACGATTTTTTGTAGAGATTTGGCAGGTTCATTCCAGTCTGCAGAGATTTTGCGTTCTGGCTTTTATGTAGCTCTTGCAGGCTATCCAAATTCAGGTAAATCTACTTTATTTAACACTTTACTGCAAAGGCAAAGAGCTATAGTCAGTGCAACTCCGGGCACAACTCGCGACTATTTAGAAGAAAACATATTAGTAAGCGGCATAACTGTAAAGCTTACGGACACAGCAGGCTTAAGAGATAGCAGCAGTGACATGATAGAAATAGAAGGCATTAAGCTGGTAGAATCTGTTTTAGAACAGTCGAATCTAATACTTGTACTAAATGATTTGTCAGAGACAGAAAATCACTCTGAGAGACTTTATGCGCAGCTAAAAGAAAAATATCCTGACAGGAAGGTCTTACTTCTGCAAAACAAATTAGACTTAGTAGATATTAATCCGGTTAATACCGAGAAGACGTTCTTTATTTCAGCGAAAAATAACGAAGGTATTGACTCTCTACGAAAAGTTATAGGCGACGAAGCACTTAAATCTGCTGATAGAATTAATGATATTCTTATAAATAAGCGTCACGCAGAGCTACTTTCAAAAGCAGCCGAATCTCTTGAGAATGCAGGGCAGGCACTCGAACTTTATACAGAAAATGAGATAATAGCTATAGACATCAAAGATGCTGCCCGCACTTTGGGCGATATTGTGGGCGATACATGGGACGAAGACGTTTTAAATAATATATTTTCTAGATTCTGTATTGGTAAGTAGGAGGCTGTGAGCAAAATATTCTTTCAAGATATTTTAGACAATAAGGAAACTATATCAATAACTAGAGTCTGTACGCTGTGCATAAGTACCCCGCTCAAAAAAAAATAATAAGTCACCTCAAGATGACGAGAAAGCACAAAGCATTATGCCTCTTCAAATACTTCTTCTGTTCCTTGTTAGTTTCTTTTAATAAGTCAAAGTCGGTTTGGGAATAAAAAAAACTGCTTCGAGTAAACTCGAAGCAGCCATGACAACTATATCCTATAATCATGTTCATCCTGAAAATTAAACTTTGACATCAAGATAGCCTTTTGCTATTTGATTCTTTGCAGTCTGCTGTATTTGCTCTTGAGGTTGAGTCGCAGAAATTACAGACAAAGTTTGATTCTGACTTGTGGTGCTACCTTTTCCTGACTTGTTTTCTACCATAACTTCTTTTTCAAGTTCGTTTTGGACAGTAACAGGAGGCTTCTCCTCACTAAGCACTTCGCGCGGTGACACTACTCTCTCATTGATTGAGTTCACATTCATAAGGTCCTCCGCAGTAAATATTATACTTCTTATCTAAGTATCGACTCTAATTTAAAAAACTTTAGCATATTTTTCAAACTAATATCCTTTACTGTTGTCTACGTAGCATTACTCGTTTTGTTTTAACCTTTTATGGATGCAAGTCTTTGCTAAGTAAGATTTTAGAAGATAAATTTTACATGATTTACCTAACTATGGTATTTAATGGGATATTCTAAAAGATAATAATTATATTCGTAATATTTGAAATATATATTCGGAGAAAATAGATTGAGTGAATTAGTTAAAAGAATTGCTGTAGCTGTGATAGGTATTCCTTTATTTATTGGTATGCTATACTTAGGCGGCTGGTGGTTTACCATTTTTGTAATGCTTATTTCTGTAGGAACTTTGATTGAGTTTTTTAATCTAAACAGCCAGAAAGAAGCGATTGCAGTTAGAGCATCTTCAATAGTAATAGGAGGCTTGTTGCCTTTAGTTTTTTATTATACATTTACTGAATATTATCCCTTGGCTGCATTTTTTATGATAGTTTCTATTTTGATAGCTACACCGGCGATATCTTTATCCTTTGAAATTTTTTCAGGGAGGAAGAATGCAACATTAAATTTCTCATCAGCTATTTCAGGTATTTTTTATATATCACTGCCTTTAATCTCTATGATTATATTGAGGAATTTTAAACCTCTATCAGAATTGATGCCGGGCAACACCTTAGACTTTTTTGAATTATGGGGATATACTGATTTCGCATGGTTGGTACTTTTAGTACTTTCTGCTATTTGGATATGCGACTCAGCCGCTTACTTTGGTGGAAGAGCTTTTGGCAAGCATAAATTATTTGAAAGAGTCAGCCCTAAAAAAACATGGGAAGGTGCAGTCTGTGGATTTGCAGGAGCGATCATCGGTTCATATTTTCTGGGTCAGGCACTACTACCTACGCATCCTGCTTACCTAACAATAGTAATTGGAGCAGTTGCAGGCAGTTTCGGACAATTAGGAGACTTGGGAGAATCATTGTTAAAAAGGGATGCCGGCATTAAAGACAGCTCAAATTTTTTTCCGGGACATGGAGGCTTTTTAGACAGGTTCGACAGTGTGTTATTTGTATTTCCTTTGCTTACAGCAACCCTAATTATTAGTGGTTTACTTTTTTAGAAAAATAAAGCAGAAGAGAGAACATATTGACATTCTCTTTTCTGCTTTTAACAAACAAATTAAATTTATACTTGCTTCGCCATATTTCGCTCTATTAGTACTCTGACCACATCCAACAACTCTCCTATTTGAGGTTTTGTCATCTGAGCATCTGCTCCTACAGATTTTCCTTTATGAAGGATATCATCGGAAACAATAGAGGAGAAGATAACTACCGGCAGATTCTTCAGTTTATCATCAGTTTTAATATATTTTGTAAGAGTATAGCCATCCATTCCAGGCATTTCAATATCTGTAATTACTACATTTACTAATGTATGTAATGGTGTACCCTCTGCAACGGCGGAAGATATTTCACTCATTTTTTTCCAGGCAGATTGGCCATCGCGGAAAGAAATAATCTCAAAGCCGGCTTTTTTCAATCTCTCAGTTATAAGTTTCCTTATTAGAGAAGAATCTTCTGCAGTAATGGCAATTGGCTTATGATCAAATAATTGATCTTGTTCCGAAGAGTCCATCGCACTTGCCGGGTCAATATCTGCAACAATTTTCTCCACATCAAGCATTAATATATGTCTATCTTCAAAATTTACTAAACCAACAACTGTTGATTTTTCAGGGTTAAATTCTTCCATAGTGTCAGGCGACATAATTTGATCCCAGGAAATTCTATGGATTCTTTGAACATCCTCGACAATAAAACCAACTTGAATTTTATTAAATTCGGCAATTATCATTTTCTTATTGTCAAAGTCTTCATCTATCCCATAAAGGAATTTACTTAAATCAACCGCAGGGATTACGTGCCCTCTTAAATTAAAAACTCCGCATACCATTTCAGGTAGACTTGGCATGTAAGTAAGTTCAGGCATTCTGATTATCTCTCTTACCTTTGCTACGTTAACTCCGAAAGATTGCTTTTTAGATCGTCCGACTCTATCATTAAACCCTAAAATAAACTCAACAATCTCTAATTCATTAGTGCCCGACTCTAAAAGTATATTGGTATTTACACTCATACAAAAACTCCGGTATTATCTTAAGTATATATATAATATACGATATTTATGTTTATAAATTATATAGAATAATCATATTATATTCTATCACACCTACCAAATCTTAAAATAATCGTATCGTATGGAAATATGTCTATCATAAGTGCGTGTCTCTATAAAATATTGGGGTACTTATTTGCTAATGCATGATAAACATACAATAATAATATATGATGGAGATTGTGGAATTTGTTCATTTTTAGCTAATTTCCTATCTTTGCGTATTCCGAAAGACATTGAACTAACACCCATCATATCAAAATATATCACAGATACTTATGGTAGTCAACTGCACCAAATCTCTAATAGAAGCATCATCTTCATAGATAACGGTTATATATACATTAAAATGCCGGCAATTTGTAAAATCTTAGATAAAATGAGCCCTATCTATAAAATACTTAGTTTTTTCTTCTGTCGAAAACTACTCATTCCTTTTTTTAACAAGCTTTATGATTTTATAGCAAGGCATAGGCATCAGCTATCGAAACTTTTTGGAAAACCTGAATGCAAGATTAAACCTTGATATTTACAACCCTGTCAATCTCGGCAAGTATAGCCTCGTAATTCAATGGCTTCGTTATTCTTCCTGAAAATCCATATTCTCTATAGTTAGCCATGATAGGTTTAGAAGAGTGTGCACTGCAAACAATCGCTTTTATGGAAGGGTCTAATATAAGTAATTTGTTTAGAGTTTCTTCACCTTGCATACCGCCAACTATAGTTAAATCTAGTATAACTACATCAAACCGTTGTCTATTCATCATAGATTTTTGATATTCCAAGAGCGCTATTTCACCTTTATTGGCATCTACTACAATATGGCCTGACAGCTCAAGAATTTCTTTCATTCCTATTCTAATATTATCGTCGTCATCCATAATGAGGATTCTATAACATTTTTTGTTTTTATTGACTTTTACTGTTTCTATATTTTTTATTTTCTTAGCTTTAGTTGCAGGCAAATATATTTTAAACTCAGTACCAAAGTTTATTTTGGAGTTTACTTTTATAATGCCTCTATGCTTTTTAATAATTAGACTAACAGTCGCCAATCCAAGCCCATGCCCATCATCCTTCGTTGTAAAAAACGGATCAAATATTTTTTCAAGGATGTCCTCGGGTATGCCATCGCCTTCGTCACGTATAGTTGTTTCAACGAAATCCTGATTCTCTAAATGTGTATATTTATTTGACAGTTTATGATTGTTTACGTCTACATATATTTTGCCGGATTTGGTTTCCATTGCCTGTTTGGCGTTAATAAATAAATTAGTAAACACTTCCGTCATTTGCTTAGTATCTATTTCTACATTCCAAATATCAGGTTTATAATTTTGTACAATTTGTACATTGGTACCACTCAGAGCTATACTCAAAGATTCATCCAATACATTGCAAATGCTGGCAACTTCTCTTATAGGCTCTCCGCCGGAAGAAAATGTTTGAAATCTCCTTGCTATAGCATTCGCCTGATCCACAGTTTTTTCTATACGATCAGCATATATGTGCAAATTTTCAGGTTTGCGTCTCGCTAAATCAACAGATAGATTTATAGAGGCTAACATGTTTTTGAAATTATGAGCTATTCCACTGGCAAGGACGCTAAGTGATTCAATCTTAGCTATTTTTGTAAGTTCTTCTTCAGCAAATTTTCTGGAAGATATGTCAAGTATAAAACCTTCAAGCCAAATAAAAGTGTCATCTTCAAACAAACCGACGCCATTTTCTTCTACCCATTTATACTTTTTATCTTTATTCTGCAACCGGTACTCTATTCTAAAAGGTTCTTTGTGTAATAAAGCATTATCGATAGAAGTTCTTACATGTTCTTTATCTTCCGGATGAATCAAATTAGCAAAACCAAATTCTCCTGTTAGGAACTTTTCTTTATTGTAGCCTGTGAGTTTTTCTATCTCGTCATTTAAATATTTCATAGTATACTGATTATCATTATCACACAGATAAATTACTCCAGGCACGTTTTCTGCCAAAAGTCTAAATTGGGCTTCACTTTGCCTTATTTTTACTTCAGTTTTGTTCTTCTCAGATATGTCTTCAATTGCTGCCTGAACACCAATAACATTATCCTTATCAAACACCGGAGATAGATATGCTTTTAGATATAAATCTTTGTTAAATCTGGAAAGATACGGAAACTCAACTACTACATTAATTTTATCTCTAATGCAATTTTCAAAGTATTTAACGAGTGATAATTTTTGAATTTCCTCTTGAATCAAAATATTTTGTCCAATACTACTCTCTTTATTAGGAGATGCTACCATTCTAATCAAAGTATTATTAACATCAATTATAACTCCTTCCAAATCCATATAGATAATTCCAATTGGAGTATTATCAAATAAATTACGATATTTTTGTTCATTTTCTGAGATTATTGCTTTGGAGTTGACCAGTTCCTGTTCAGCCATTTTCCTTTGGGTGATGTCGTGTATAATAGATAATAAGTAAGGTTTACCTCTATTAGTAATTTTTCCGGCGAAAGATTCTACATCACGGATTTCGCCATTACTTAGCCTATGTTTAAATTCAAACTGATTTCTTTCATCTTCAAAAACTTTGCTCATCTCTTTAGCTATATTCTCATCACTTAGAATATTAATATTGCTAATGTTCATTTGAGTTATTTCATCATAGGTATATCCGTAATATTCACATGCTGCATTGTTGGCGTCAGCAATGTCTCCTGTCTCAGGGTCAACCAATATCATACAAGAATAGCTTGTCTTAAAAATAGACTCATACCTCTCTGTAGCTTCTGAAACTTCAGACTCTAACCTCTTTTTTATCTGCATATTATATGCTATCATAAACGCGCTTATTATTAAAACGGTAAGCAAAATTGTTACGGCGTAAAATACATTTTTGCTCACAAAGAAAAATTCTTTATCGGTATTTATTAGTTCAGCATGAGTAGAGAGATTTGCAAGATACAACTTAAATTTTTTCAATACTTCTAAATCATAAATCAATTTATTGGGACTTTTTTCTACTACTTTTAAATCAGCGGGGCTGTAGCCTTTAAAAATTGAATCGACTAAGCTTAATGCAACTTCAGCTTGTTTTTCGTGACTAATCAGATTACCACCGGCGATACCATCCCCTAAACCATGTTCCCATAAATGATAGACTGGAATTTTTGAGCTCTCTATAATTCTTTTAAGACTATAATCAAAGCTATAATTCTGGTCTTCTACATCTACAAAGCCCGACAAAAGTAAAAATGCTTTAGAGCCGGAAACTTTACTAATTTCATTCAAAAACCTATCAAAACGATAGAGCCCAAATTCCATATCAGAAAATGTTATATTAGGAAATGAATCTGCTACTGCATAGAATTGCTGTTTATCTTGTAGCCCTGATTCCATATCGTCAGAAATGGCGATAATCTCTTTCATGTCAGGATCTAATTCTATAGCATGTTTTATAGTTTCGTAAATTGAGACATCTTCAATAACACCGGTAACTAATTTGTTATTATTTTGATTGACAGCTAACTGTTTATTGTTTACTCCCAAAAAGACAACCGGTATATTCTTAAATAAGGAATCCTGCATCTGCAGCACAAAATTAAATGCAAAGTCGTCTGATGCAAGTATTAAATCAACTTTTTTTGATTTGGATAATATATACTTAAATCTTTCTTTGAGAATTGGAATATAATCACTACTATTATATTTTTTAGCATGAAGAAACTGTGTTTCTATTTGATTGTTGCTCTTTTTTTGGTAGTGTTGTAAGACTTTATCAATTTTGACAAACGTAGGAAAATTTGGACTATATGAGTTTATATACAAGATATGCTTCGCCTCATGTGCAAAGCACCAAAGAGGCAACATTAGAAATAGCAAAATTATATATATACGTACCCACATATAATTAATATACAACCATCATACATATTTATTTTATTAGCCTTATCGCAATATAGAAAATATATAACTAATAATACATATAAGATTTGAAATATGGAAAATCAAAAGACTCTTTACCTGATAGATGGCATGAGTGTAGTCTTCAGAGCCTATCATGCTATGAGCAAATCAGAACTTACAACTCCGGATGGGATGCCTTCAGGAGCTGTTTTTGCTTTTGTAAATATTATTACCCGATTACTGGACAAATACCAACCAGAATACATAGCTTGCGTATTTGACAGATCAGAACCAACTTTCCGGCACAAAATGTATCCTGAGTACAAAGCTAACAGGGATGAATTCCCTCAGGAACTTGTTCCTCAACTAACTGTAATTAAGAATTTCTTAGACTTGATAGGTATGCCTAGGATAGAAAAGCCCGGCTTCGAAGCTGATGATATCATAGGAACTTTAGCTAAAAGAGCTTCTTCTGACAATTATAAAGTTATTTGTCTAACAAATGACAAGGACTATTATCAATTAGTAAATGATAACACTCTACTTTACAAACCTCAGAAAGCCGATGAATTTGAAATAGTTGATATAGAGGCTGTGAAGGGCAAGTTCGGAGTTGCACCGCACCAAGTGATTGACGTGCTTGCGTTGATGGGAGATGCAAGCGATAACGTACCCGGAGTCAAAGGAGTTGGTGAAAAAACTGCGATACCTATGGTACAAGAGTTTGGCTCTGTCGAAGGTATATATGACAATATTGACAAAATAACTCGCAAGGCAGTCAAAACTAAATTAGAAACTGACAAAGACAAGGCTTTCTTATCTAAAACACTTGTTACTATCGACACGGATGTAGAGTTAGAAATTACACATTCTGATATTACTTTTAAAAATCCAAATTACAACAAGTTAGATGATTTATTTAAAGATATGGGATTTAGAACTCTAAGAGAAAAGTGGTTAGCAAAGGCAGGTGGGGACAACTCTCTTGTGAATAGAATTGAAGAAGAGGTCAAGCCTGAAATAAAAACTATTGATAATACCCCCCATAATTATCAACTTATAAGCACGATTGCTGAATTAGAGTCTATTCTTCCTCAGATAAAAGAAGGAACATTACTCAGCTTTGACTTAGAGACAGATGCATTAAACAGACTTTCATGTAGCATTGTCGGTATAGCATTATCATGGGAGGAAGGTACTGCATACTATGTATCTGTTTCAGGTATTGCTCCTGATGCTGTTAGTAAAGCTGCTGTTACGGAAGCATCTCTTTTTGATGAACCAACAGAAGAGTTCCCATTTGAAGATAGTTGCATGCCTGTGCAGACTGCTATAAATATGCTTAAGCCTATATTCGAAAATATTAATATCCCTAAATGTGGTCAGAATGCAAAATTTGATATGTATATCTTAAAACGATACGGAATTAATGTAGCAGGCTTAAAAATAGATTCTATGTTGGCATCCTATCTATTAGATCCATCACAAAAACATAACATGGATGCACTTGCTCAAAAGTGGTTAAACTACACACCTGTAAGCATCAAATCGCTAATAGGAGAAAAGAAAAAAGATCAAAAATCTATGAGAGACCTGCCTCCTCAACAAGTTTCAGATTATGCTTGCGAAGATTCAGATATTACTTTACAGCTTTGCAATCTATTAGCTTCCAAGCTTAAAGAACAAAATTTAGAAAAGCTAGCTTATGAAATAGAATTTCCTCTTTCTGAAGTTTTGACTTATATGGAATTTGAAGGAGCAAGCATTGACAAGAATGCTCTGAAAGAACTTGAAGTTGACATGAAGGGTACTTTGGGCAAACTTACTAAGGATATATACTCCGAAGCAGGATCAGAATTTAATATTGATTCCCCAAAACAGTTAGCACATGTCTTATTCGAAAAGCTAATGATACCTCCGGTGAAGAAAACAAAAACCGGCTTTAGTACTGACGTTGAAGTTATGAATCAACTTGCTGAAACTTACCCAATAGCTTCTATGATTCTGGAGTATAGAAGTCTCGCTAAGCTACTGTCTACTTATATCGAAGCTTTGCCAAAATTAGTAAATCCTAGCACTGGGCGTATACATACTACTTACAATCAAACTGTTGCCGCTACCGGCAGGCTGTCTTCTACAGATCCCAATTTGCAAAACATTCCAATTCGATCAGATAAAGGGAAAGAAATACGGAAAGCATTTATACCAAAAGATACTAATCATGTATTATTAGCAGCAGATTATTCTCAGGTTGAGCTTAGAATCATGGCGTATATATGCAAAGATGAGAAAATGGTAGATGGTTTCAAACACGGCTTGGATATACACACTGCTACAGCTGCTATTTTAAACAATATCTCACATGAAGAAGTAACGAAAGACATGAGAAGAATAGCTAAAACTGTAAATTTCGGTATTATGTACGGTCTTGGTAGTTTTGGTTTATCTCAAAGGATAGGAATTAGCAGAAAAGAGTCTAAAGAAATAATTGAAGATTATTTTGAAAAATACCCCGGTATTAAAAGGTATATGGATATAACAGTAGAAGAGACACAAAAATTAGGCTATGCACAGACTCTTTGTGGCAGACGAAGGTACTTCCCTGAAATAAATGACAAGAATAGAATGAGACGTACTGCTGCCGAACGAGGCGCCATTAATATGCCTATTCAAGGTACAGCTTCTGACATGATGAAAATAGCTATGATTAAAATACACAACGAGTTACGCAAGCAAAATCTAAAATCCAGAATGATTTTGCAAGTACATGATGAACTTATCTTTGAAGCACACAAAGATGAATTAGAGCAATTAAAAGACTTGGTTATTTCTAACATGGAATCTGCTTTAACACTCGGAGACGTTCCCGTAGTAGTTGATTCCGGTATAGGAAATAACTGGTTTGAAGCACACTAATATATACTTTCCAATGTGCCTTCTTATACCCAAATAAGAGGGTACATTGGTTCTTTTTTTGCCTGTTTGTATATTTTTATCTACTATCTTTTTCAACTCACCCCGTAATAATTTAACTTTGTATCAACTGCAAGAATGCCTGAGGATTTTGATTGCTCTGTGCTAAAGATGTCAGCGAAGTCTGCTGTAGGAACTGAGCTTTAATTAGTGCCAACTGTTCCTTAGCAACATCAGAATCTTCAAGTCTCGAAATTGCAGCATTGTAATTAGTAATTTGATTTTGCAAAACATCTTCCTGTGAAGTCAATCTATTAGATATACCACCCAGGTAAGAGGCCACCTTATTGACATTGTTCAGTGCCGCCGAAAGGCTCTGCAAAGTCGTACCAATTCTGTCGGAAGAAAATATTCCCAAGTCGGTAACTGAAACATTATCTAACTCCCTAAGATCTAAATTAGTAACTCCGGCAAATGATCCAATAGATAATGAATTTAATTCAAAATTATTGCTATCAACATTGAAGTCTATATTATCTGTAGACATATCTATAACAAGATCTAAGAGCTCATGCTTTGCATTAGTACCAATATAGAAAGTAGTTGCAAAATCTCCGTCCAAGAGCTGCATTCCACCAAATACTGTCGAATCAACTACGGTCTGTATCTGCTGCGTCATACGGTATGCCGCTTTCGCTAAAGCCACTTTCTCATCTGACCCCAGAGCTCCGGATGCTGCAGAAGACGCTGAATCTTTTATCAAAGTTACCAAATCGTTCACATTATCTAAAGAATCCATCAAAATATTACTCATATTATGAGCGTCACCAACGCTACTCTGTGCAGCCTTAAGTGAACCATTCCTAGCAATCAACGAACGAGAGGTAATATACCCAGCCACATCATCAGCAGCATTGTTAATCCTTTTTCCCGTAGAAAGCCTTAGTTGCCTAAGAGATATTTCTCTATTGGACTGGCTTAGCGCATTATAAGCGGTCTCCGCAGGAATATTTGTACGTATCCTTGGTATACCTTTAAACGCTGCAGGCATAACTTAAACCTCTGACATTATAAAGTAAAACATCCTTGTTTCTTATTCTATCCTAACCTTGAATCAACTGTAAGAATGATTGTGGATTAGCATTCGCCTGAGCCAAAGAAGTAAGTGATGCTTGTTGCAAGAATTGAGATTTAACTAATTCTAACTGCTCTTTAGCTACATCCGTATCTTCTATTCTTGAGATTGCGGTATTATAGTTTGTAATTTGACTTTTCAGAATATCATCCTGAGAAGTAAGTCTATTAACTACACCACCTAAATAGGAAGCTACTTTATTTACATTATCAAGAGCATCGGCTAAAGAAGTAAGCGTGCTAGCCATACTGCCATAGTCAAATATACCTAAATCTTCACCTGATACGTTATCCAAATCTCTAAGATCTAGACCTGTTACACCAGCGAAACTGGATGATATAAGAGAGTTGACATCAAAGATATTGCTTTCGATATTGAAATCTAAATTACCTTGAGTCAAATCCACATCTAAAGTAATCAAGTCATGAGCTGCATTTGTACCAATAACAAAATCAGCTGAAAAAGTACCATCAAGAAGCTGTCTACCACCAAACACAGTGGATTCTACAACTGTTTGAATCTGCTCAGCCATTCTGTAGGCTGCTTTAGCTAAAGCTACTTTTTCATCGGTACCCATTGCACCAGAAGCAGCAGTAGCCGCAGAATCTTTAATATTAGTGATTAGGTCACCTATATTTGCTAATGAATCCATAGCAATATAAGACACGTTCTGAGCATCACCAACAGCACGAGTTGCTGCTTTTAGTGAACCATTCCTAGATATTAGAGCACGAGACGTAATATATCCTGCCACATCATCGCCGGCGTTATTAATACGCTTACCGGTCGAGAGGCGGAGCTGCCTAAGGGAGATGTCTCTACTGGAAACATCCAAAGCGTTATAGGCATTCTCAGAAGGAATATTAGTCCTTATCCTTGCATTTCCTCCTATTGCAAAAGGCATTATTCACCTCCATGTGAAATTTTAAATCATAAGCTTTTTCAGCTCTTTTTTAATCTTGTTCATTCAACCGTGTAGGGTTGTTATTTCATTATGACAACTCTTATGCCAACTTTAACAGACATAGTATTAAAGCACTTTTAATACTCAAATTTGCATAGAATTCAAATGAACAGAGTAATTTGTCATTTGACTATAGAATAATCCATGCCAAAACACAGTCTTGTGGATAACTATACCATCTATTTTCTCGTAATCACTGATTATACGCATTATATCAAAGATATGGAAATGTTGAAAAGATTAGGAACTTGTTGATAAACAAGTTGTTTGGCTATTTCTATTTGAGTTATTGGCGATTTTTGACACACAAAGGCTGTTAATATCAGCCAGTTTTGAATATCTTTATCTTCTTTTTTTGTTAATAACTTCTATTATTTTTGGAGATTAACTTCTAAGTTGTTCTCCTAAATTATTTAGATTTCGTTTTCCCTTGTATCCTAATAGCCATATAATTTCAAATGGATAATATTATACAGCCAAGTACACTATTTCTTATTTGTATATTCAATCTATTTTCCACATATATTTACTTTTTTTTTATCACTTTTTACCATTATCTTGCCAACAGTTTAATTCAATACTCAAGATTACACATCAAAAAGATTATTCATATAGATATGGATGCATTTTTCGCATCTGTTGAACAAAGAGATTTTCCACAATATAGAGGGAAGCCTCTTGTAGTTGGTGAGAAAAGACGTCGAGGTGTTGTGTCTGCTGCAAGTTATGAAGCCAGGAAATTTGGAATACATTCAGCCATGCCCAGTTTTATAGCTGCACAAAAATGTGCACATCTAATATTCGCACGTCCACGTTTTGAGGTTTATAAGGACGTTTCAAGACAAATAAACGACATATTTCACTCATATACTGACCTTGTAGAACCTGTTTCTATAGACGAAGCCTATTTAGACGTAACGAATAATAAACATGGCATAGACTCAGCAGCAGAGATGGCACGCCAAATCAAACACAAAATACTCACAACAACTCAACTAACGGCATCAGCAGGAGTCTCATTCAACAAATTTTTAGCTAAGGTTGCATCTGATTATAGGAAGCCAAACGGAATTACAGTAGTAACTCCAGATAATGCTATAAAATTTATCACAAAGATGCCAATATCAAAAATACCCGGTGTAGGTAAAGTAACACAAAAGAAAATGAAAGAAATGGATATAAATACTGCAGGAGACTTGAGAAGATATTCAGAATTGTTCTTAATTAACCATTTTGGAAAGATGGGAGGTCATTATTATAGACTAATGCACCTACAAAGCTCAGACAATGTAAATCCAACTCGAACTCGAAAATCAATAGGAACAGAAAGAACTTTTTTAGAAGATGTAGACTCCAAAGAAAAGATGAAAGAAATACTTTCTAATATATGTGTAGAATTGAAACGAAGAATGGACAAAGCTAATGTGTGCGGTAAAACGTTAACTTTAAAGATTAAATACTCTGACTTTACAATATTAAGTAGAAGCAGAACAACTCTAGACTATTTTATGGAAGAAGCAGAAATATTAGAGATAGCATTTGAATTACTCACCCGACCAGTACTTCCTGCCAAACCTGTCAGACTATTGGGACTTCAACTCAGTAATTTAGTCAATATATCTCTTGATTTGCTACCATATCAGATGAAAATTAAATTTTAAATCCTCTAGCTATAACAGATATCATATCAATCCAAAGATGTATTCACCCCCCCAAAAAAAAATAAAACAAACATTAAGAGTATTTAAACCAAAAAAAGCCCGCATACAAGTATACGAGCTTTTCTCAAAAAAAACAAATCCGGCAGCGACCTACTCTTCCACGCAGTCACCCACGCAGTACCATCGGCGCAACAGGTCTTAACTACTCTGTTCGGAAAGGGAAGAGGTGTAGCCCCTGTGCCATAGCCACCGGAAAAAAGGATTTATGTAAGGTGATAAATATCTGGTAAAATAATCAATATTATATAGAGCTAGTGATTTTAATTGTTAAAGTCTAAAGAGATTGGTATAACAACTCAAAACTAAAATTAGGTAAGTCCTCGAATTATTAGTACTTCTTCGCTGAACATGTTACCATGCTTAAACGTAAAGCCTATCAACCAAGTCGTCTACTTGGATTCTTAAGCTGCAAAGCAGCGGGATACCTCATCTTGGAGCAGGTTTCGTGCTTTAGATGCTTTCAGCACTTATCCTTTCTAAACGCGGCTACTCTGCAATGCCATTGGTATGACAACAGATACACCGTAGGTCTAGTCATTCCGGTCCTCTCGTACTAAGAACGGGTCTCCTCAAGTATCCTACGCCCACACTGGATAGGGACCGAACTGTCTCACGACGTTCTGAACCCAGCTCGCGTACCGCTTTAATTGGCGAACAGCCAAACCCTTGGGACCTTCTCCAGCCCCAGGATGCGATGAGCCGACATCGAGGTGCCAAACCTCCCCGTCGATGTGAACTCTTGGGGGAGATCAGCCTGTTATCCCCGGCGTACCTTTTATCCTTTGAGCGACGGCCCTTCCACGCGGGACCGCCGGATCACTAAGACCTGCTTTCGCACCTGCTCGACCTGTATGTCTCGCAGTCAAGCCATCTTATGCCTTTACACTCTACGCACGATTACCGACCGTGCTGAGATGACCTTTGTGAGCCTCCGTTACCATTTAGGAGGCGACCGCCCCAGTCAAACTGCCCACCTACCACTGTTCCCGAGGTTCCACACCTCCGGGTTAGAATCTAGCTAAAACAAGGGTGGTATTTCACCGATGGCTCCACAACATCCACAAATGCTGCTTCAAAGCCTCCCACCTATCCTACGCATGCAATAGCCAAACCCAATAATAGGCTACAGTAAAGGTGCACGGGGTCTTTCCGTCCTAGTGCGGGTAACCGGCGTCTTCACCGGTACCACAATTTCACCGAGCTCGCGGTTGAGACAGTGCCCAGATCGTTACACCATTCGTGCAGGTCGGAACTTACCCGACAAGGAATTTCGCTACCTTAGGACCGTTATAGTTACGGCCGCCGTTTACCGGGGCTTCAATTCGGAGCTTCGCGCGAAGCTAACCCCTCCTTTTAACCTTCCGGCACCGGGCAGGTGTCACACAATATACGTCCTCTTAACGAGTTAGCATTGTGCTGTGTTTTTGTTAAACAGTCGCCTGGGCCATTTCTCTGCGGCCTACCGAAGTAGGCACCCCTTCTCCCGAAGTTACGGGGTTAATTTGCCGAGTTCCTTAACCGCGAATCACTCGCGCGCCTTAGTATATTCAACCCATCTACCTGTGTCGGTTTACGGTACGGACACCGAAGTAATTCATACAGCTTTTCTCGGCAGTGTGCTGCTCCTGCAGGGGATAACCATTTACCCCTGCAGATCTCGCTCCTGCGTCCCTGTATTTAACACTTTTGGTGGTTCAGGAATATTTTAATTTTGCCTGATTCCCATCGACTACGCCTCTCGGCCTCGCCTTAGGGGCCGACTAACCCTGAGCTGACGAACAGAGCTCTAGGAAACCTTAGATTTTCGGCGCTAAAGATTCTCACTTTAGTTATCGTTACTTATGCCAACATTTGCACTACCATAAGCTCCAGCATTGGTCACCCAACACCTTCACAGCCGATAGTATGCTCCCCTACCACTTGCCTTGCGGCAAATCTTAAGCTTCGGCGCGTTGCTTAGTCCCGAGAATTTTCGGCGCTATGCCGCTCGACCAGTGAGCTATTACGCACTCTTTAAATGAATGGCTGCTTCTAAGCCAACATCCTGGCTGTCTCAGCAGAATAACCTCCTTTAGCTGTCAGCAACGACTTAGGGGCCTTAGCTGTAAGTCTGGGTTGTTTCCCTCTCGGCCGCGCGACTTATCTCACACGGCCTGACTCCCATAAATCATGTATCCGGAATTCGAAGTTTATCAGGGTTCGGTACCACGGTAATGGCCCTAGCCCTATCAGAGCCCTACCTCCGGTACACTATTATGAGGCTATACCTAAATATATTTCGGGGAGTACGAGCTATAACTGAGTTTGATTGGCCTTTCACCCCTATCCACAGCTCATCCAAACAGTTTTCAACCTGAACTGGTTCGGACCTCCACGAAGTGTTACCCACGCTTCATCCTGGCCATGGATAGATCACTCAGATTCGCGTCTGCCCCTACATACTGATTCGCCCTATTAAGACTTGCTTTCGCTACGGGTGCGAGGCATAACCTCTTACCCTTGCATGTAAGGAGCAACTCGTTGGCTCATTAAGCAAAAGGCACGCTGTCACACTGCTAGAGTGCTCCAACCGTTTGTAGGCACACGGTTTCAGGTTCTATTTCACTCCCTTCTTAAGGGTTCTTTTCACCTTTCCCTCACGGTACTAGTTCACTATCGGTCACAGAGGAGTATTTAGCCTTGGCCGGTGGTCCGGCCGGATTCACGCAAAATTCCACGGGTATCGCGCTACTCAGGAACACTCTCGCGTTGCTCGATATTTCACATACAGGACTGTCACCTTCTATGGTCAGCCTTTCCAGACTGTTCTATTATATCTCACAAATCACTTTATTGAGGTCCTACAACCCCGATGTGACATGCACATCGGTTTGGGCTTTTCCCTTTTCGCTCGCCGCTACTAGGGGAATCGAATTCTCTTTCTTTTCCTCCGGGTACTGAGATGTTTCACTTCTCCGGGTTTGCCTCTCTTACGAGATGACAGAGCATGACCTCTGCCGGGTTTCCCCATTCGGAAATTAACGGATCAAAGCATACTTCCTGCTCCCCGTTACTTATCGTAGGTAGTCACGTCCTTCATCGCCTCTCTGTGCCTAGGCATCCACCATGTGCCCTTTATAACTTACCGAAATAGTTTTGAGTTGTTATACTAATCTCTTCGACGCAATTATAAATCACATAATAATATCATATTAATCTAAATAATCTACTACATTAGTCAATTTCTTGTCTAACGTAATGCAGATACTTTAGGCTCTATTGATTATTTTACTATACTGTGCTTTTAAACAGTATCACCTTGATTTTCAAATAAACGATTAAATTTTTACTTGTGAGAATTGAATGCGATTGTGCTTAGCATCCATCACAATATGAGTGGATCTAAGCGGGATCGAACCGCTAACCTCCGGCTTGCAAAGCCGGCGCTCTCCCAATTGAGCTATAGACCCGAATTATATTCTTATCTATCACCTAACAAAATGTGGGCCTGAGATGACTTGAACATCCGACCTCACGCTTATCAGGCGTGCGCTCTAACCAGCTGAGCTACAGGCCCATAGTCTTCATGCATTCTCAAAAAATAGGAAGCACGTCAATTAAGTACTCTTGAAAGGAGGTGATCCAGCCGCACCTTCCGATACGGCTACCTTGTTACGACTTAGCCCTAGTTACCGAATTCGCCTTAGGCGATATTGCTACCGACTTCGGGCGCTCCCAGCTTCCATGGCTTGACGGGCGGTGTGTACAAGGCCCGGGAACGTATTCACCGCAGCACGCTGATCTGCGATTACTAGCGATTCCAGCTTCATGAAGTCGAGTTGCAGACTTCAATCCGAACTAGGGATGGCTTTAGAGATTGTCTCCACCTCGCGGCTTCGCCTGTTGTACCATCCATTGTATTACGTGTGTAGCCCCGGACATAAGGGCCATGATGACTTGACGTCGTCCCCACCTTCCTCACCACTTGCGTGGGCAGTCTCTGTAGAGGGTCCAGCCGAACTGATGACAACTACAGATAGGGGTTGCGCTCGTTGCGGGACTTAACCCAACACCTCACGGCACGAGCTGACGACAGCCGTGCAGCACCTCTACTAGCGTCCCGAAGGAAAGCTACCTTTCGGCAGCGGTCGCTAGCGCTTCAAGCCCGGGTAAGGTTCTTCGCGTTGCATCGAATTAAACCACATAATCCACCGCTTGTGCGGGCCCCCGTCAATTCCTTTGAGTTTCAACCTTGCGATCGTACTCCCCAGGTGGTATGCTTAACGAGTTTTCTCCGGCACTGAATAAATACATATCCAACACCAAGCATACATCGTTTAGGGCGTGGACTACCAGGGTATCTAATCCTGTTTGCTCCCCACGCTTTCGTGCCTGAGCGTCAGTAACGAGCCAGATGGCCGCCTTCGCCACCGGTATTCCTCCTGATATCTACGCATTTCACCGCTACACCAGGAATTCTACCATCCTCTCTCGTACTCAAGGCTTGCCGTATCCGAGGCATTTCTTCGGTTGAGCCGAAGTCTTTAACCCCAGACGCACAAGCCCGCCTGCGCACCCTTTACACCCAGTAAATCCGGACAACGCTTGGACCCTACGTATTACCGCGGCTGCTGGCACGTAGTTAGCCGGTCCTTCCTCTGATGGTACAGTCCCGGAACCCTAAGGGTTCTTTTCTTCCCATCTGACAGTGGTTTACGGGGCAAAGCCCTGTCATCCCACACACGGCGTCGCTGCATCAGGGTTTCCCCCATTGTGCAAAATTCCTCACTGCTGCCTCCCGTAGGAGTCTGGACCGTGTCTCAGTTCCAGTGTGGCTGATCATCCTCTCAAACCAGCTACTGATCGTTGCCTTGGTAGGCCATTACCCTACCAACTAGCTAATCAGACGCAGACTCATCTCTAACCGGTAAACCTTTCACCTTGCGGCAATATCTGATATTAGCAACGATTTCTCGATGTTATGTCAGAGTTAGAGGCAGATTATCTACGCGTTACTCACCCGTTCGCCAGTATCCATCCGCCCGAAAGCAGATTTTCCCTTGACTTGCATGTGTTAAGCACGCCGCCAGCGTTCGTCCTGAGCCAGGATCAAACTCTCCGTTGTTTTATATAAAGAATTATATTTCTTTTTTGACTTTGTGAGTTTGATCACAAAATTGATATTACTCTTAATTGACTGTGCTTCCTGTTT
Organism: Kapaibacterium sp. (SeqCode); assembly: GCA_963678775.2. Lineage (GTDB taxonomy): Bacteria > Bacteroidota > Ignavibacteria > Kapaibacteriales > UBA2268 > JBFHIJ01. Next base: position 626,558 of record CAXXGR010000002.1, on the reverse strand, counting down.
TCAAAGAACGTTGTTACATCCTATCATAGATTCAAAATTACGAACTTTTTGAGTTCTTAACAAATTAATTTATAAAAACTTAACGCTTTGACTAAATTAACTTATTCTATTTCTTTCTCTACTTTTTTTAGAACGTTTTTCCTACTCGACTAGCGAGACAGAATTCAAAACTACGGACTTTTTTTTCAACTTCCAAATTTATTTTGAAAGTTTTTTTTCTTAAGCCTCATAGGACTGAAGTTTGTGTCGCCTTTTTTAGAGTAAAAAACCCTTATCACATTATAGCGAAAAGGGTCCTACTCAAAAAAAACAAATCCGGCAGCGACCTACTCTTCCACGCAGTCACCCACGCAGTACCATCGGCGCAACAGGTCTTAACTACTCTGTTCGGAAAGGGAAGAGGTGTAGCCCCTGTGCCATAGCCACCGGAAAAAAGGATTTATGTAAGGTGATAAATATCTGGTAAAATAATCAATATTATATAGAGCTAGTGATTTTAATTGTTATAGTCTAAAGAGATTGGTATAACAACTCAAAACTAAAATTAGGTAAGTCCTCGAATTATTAGTACTTCTTCGCTGAACATGTTACCATGCTTAAACGTAAAGCCTATCAACCAAGTCGTCTACTTGGATTCTTAAGCTGCAAAGCAGCGGGATACCTCATCTTGGAGCAGGTTTCGTGCTTTAGATGCTTTCAGCACTTATCCTTTCTAAACGCGGCTACTCTGCAATGCCATTGGTATGACAACAGATACACCGTAGGTCTAGTCATTCCGGTCCTCTCGTACTAAGAACGGGTCTCCTCAAGTATCCTACGCCCACACTGGATAGGGACCGAACTGTCTCACGACGTTCTGAACCCAGCTCGCGTACCGCTTTAATTGGCGAACAGCCAAACCCTTGGGACCTTCTCCAGCCCCAGGATGCGATGAGCCGACATCGAGGTGCCAAACCTCCCCGTCGATGTGAACTCTTGGGGGAGATCAGCCTGTTATCCCCGGCGTACCTTTTATCCTTTGAGCGACGGCCCTTCCACGCGGGACCGCCGGATCACTAAGACCTGCTTTCGCACCTGCTCGACCTGTATGTCTCGCAGTCAAGCCATCTTATGCCTTTACACTCTACGCACGATTACCGACCGTGCTGAGATGACCTTTGTGAGCCTCCGTTACCATTTAGGAGGCGACCGCCCCAGTCAAACTGCCCACCTACCACTGTTCCCGAGGTTCCACACCTCCGGGTTAGAATCTAGCTAAAACAAGGGTGGTATTTCACCGATGGCTCCACAACATCCACAAATGCTGCTTCAAAGCCTCCCACCTATCCTACGCATGCAATAGCCAAACCCAATAATAGGCTACAGTAAAGGTGCACGGGGTCTTTCCGTCCTAGTGCGGGTAACCGGCGTCTTCACCGGTACCACAATTTCACCGAGCTCGCGGTTGAGACAGTGCCCAGATCGTTACACCATTCGTGCAGGTCGGAACTTACCCGACAAGGAATTTCGCTACCTTAGGACCGTTATAGTTACGGCCGCCGTTTACCGGGGCTTCAAT
>CAXXGR010000002.1:0-620000 GCA_963678775.2 Kapaibacterium sp. (SeqCode) | reverse complement strand
ATGCGAACACAGCCAACCACGTAATTGTTTGAAGCAACCCGGTCCACATTAGAAATGATTCTTCCACGAATACAATACTGACATTAGTTATTATCAGCATACTCGATAAAAATATATTGAATTTATAGCTTATTTTTTGAAAACGTAAAGCAGGAATCCATTCTATTAGAAGGCCAATAGCAAAGAATATTTCTGTAAACATCCCAAAGTCAATCGTTTCTAAAGATACCTTAAATGCAGAAATGTTTATAGTAAAATATATTTCTACTATACCTATAAGAATTGCTATAAGCCCCAAAACACACAGCACTTTCTTCTGGCTGAGTAATTCTTCTCTATCATCCGGGTGTACAATCCTATATAAGGTATTGCTTACTTGCCTTTTATCATAGTATTCTTTAGAGAGTTCTTCTACTACTTGATATTCGCTCATCCCGGCGATTCTTAGCTTTTCAGCTTTCCCGGCAAATTCTTTATCTATTGATTTCTTTACCATCTCTTACTATAATTGATTTAACAGAATTACAACTTACAATCGAGCGATTTCATTTACAAGTGAATTTTCTTGCACAATATTTGGCACTTTATTTGATAGATAGTTAGTAATTAGTCTAAATAATAGCGAGTAATTCTATGTCTATGAACAGGTTACAGTTTGACGAAAATCTACCGGGTGGGTTTTCTAATCAAAAAGCAACCGCTGAGTTGCCTAAAGTGCTTCCTTATCCTTTACGTCTTAATTTAGGATGTGGTAAAGATTTCCGCGAAGGATTTATAAATATTGATAAGTATTCTAACAATCCTTCTGTTGTTTTCATGGATATTAGAGAACTTGAATTCGAAGATAATTCAGTAGACACGATACTCGCTTCTGATATTTTAGAACACTTTTCGCATCGTGAAGTTGATACTTTACTTTCAGAATGGGCAAGAGTGCTTCGCCCCGGTGGGGAGCTTATTATTCGTTGCCCAAACTTAAAGCTGCAGATACAGGCTTATGTAAGGGGTGACTGGACGCAGACATTGCTTCATATATGATATTCGGCGGACAGACCAATCCCGGAGACTACCACTGCATAGGTTTTGACCATAATTCGATTACGAAGCATCTCAAGAAAGCGGATTTTGATGTAATCTCTATTCAAGATCATGATATACCACAATCTACCGGTTTTATCAACTTGAATATGACAGTCATTGCAAAAAAAGAAGATAATACATCATCAGTTGACTTAACTATTGGATTAGCAGAAAAGACTAATGATTTTACAGGGTTTGACTTTTCAGAAAATACCAATTCTGCAGAAACAGAGGAACCTTCTAGTTTGCTTTCTAAAATAGAATCTATTGTAGGAGTAGACACAGAGAATGCAAAGAAATTCGAGAATCAATCGGATAATGATATAAATGATATTGATAGAGATGATAAGACTTCAGAATCTTTGTTTGACCTAGTTGTAAACGATGAAACAGAAGAAACAGATTTGGATTTAAATATTGTCTGGGAAGGTTCGCAGTTTGTGTACCATTCATTAGCTCTTATAAATAGAGAACAATGTAGCAATTTGATCGACTCAGACGTAGCTAATATTACTATCGTTCCTTACGAGGATGATAGATTCGCACCGGAAGGGAATCCTAAATACCAAAAACTGGCAAAAAATGATATTAGGATAAAAGAAAAAGTAAGTGATGCTATCTCTGACCTTCCTTATGCTTGGATAAGACATCAATGGCCCCCTCAATCCGAACCGCCAAAAGGTTCCAAATGGATAATAATGCAGCCTTGGGAATTTTCCAGATTAAGAAAAGATATGGCGGAAATACTAATGCAGGCTGATGAAGTCTGGACACCGTCAAACTACTCTCGTCAGGCATTTGTAGATTCAGGTATAGATTTCAATAAAGTGCAAGTTATTCCTAATGGCATTGACCCTGAGTTATTCAAACCTTATGGTAAAAAGTATGATATAGATACAAAGAAATGCTTTAAATTTTTATATGTAGGCGGCACTATCTACCGCAAAGGTATAGATATTCTTATCGAGTCCTACGTAAAAGCTTTTACAGCAGATGATTCTGTATGTTTGGTAATTAAAGACATGGGCGGTGAATCTTTTTATAAAGGTCTAACTGCAAAACAACAAATATTAGAATTGCAGAAAAACACACACGCACCGGAAATAATATATATAGACGAGTATCTTTCAGAAGAAGAAATGGCTAATCTCTATCGTGCTTGCAACGTATATGTAAGTCCATACAGAGGTGAAGGATTTTCATTGCCAACCTTAGAAGCGATGGCTTGCGGATTGCCGGTAATTGTTACTAAAGGTGGAGCTACTGATGACTTTGTGTCAGAAGCTTTTGCTTGGCAAATAGAAGCAGAAGTGGTATCTATAGGCAACTCAATAGAAGACTATCCTTTAGTAGATGAAGCATTTGTTTTAGAACCAGACAAAGTACAGCTTACTGAAATTATGCAAATGTTACATAAAGATCCTGCAGAAGTAAAAAGCAGAGGTATTATTGCCTCGGCAACTGCTCGTAAATATTGGACATGGAAACGTTCTACTCTAAAAGTACTTAGTAGATTAGACAAGCTATATGGAACTACTATGTCACAAAAAGCTCAAAATAAATTATTTGACAAAGAAGATGCATATATTAAAGTAGGCATAGCCGAAAACGAACTTAATTATGATAATATTGATGATGCAATAGATTTATATACTACAGCTTTGAATGAAAACCTTGATGACGATTACAAAGTACACGTTCTTAACCGCTTAGCATATATTGCAATGCAAGACGACCGGAACGAAGATGCCTATGATTATCTATCACAAATAAAAGATATTAATCCGCAGCACCCTGACACATTGTATCTATTGTCTAAGCTATACTTGGCAGATGACAAATTCACAGAATCATTTGAGGCAATAACACCAGCGTTAGAATCATGGAAAGAAACCAAATACAACAGCTCTGCCGGTCTGTATCTTGATGATTTACTTTGCCACACAGCAGACATAATGCTCGAAATGGATGATCTTGACGGTGCTAATCAGATATATACCTCTGCCTTAGAATATAATCCGAATAATCCGAGGGTATGCTTTGGAGCAGGTTTATGCTTCAAAAAAGCAGATATGCTTGAAGATGCTAAAACAATGTTCGAATGGGCAATAAATTTAGATCCAGATTACGAAGACGCAAAATTTGAGCTTAACGCTATAGAAAAATTGCTTTAGTCTTAATACTCATGTATTCCTAAACGAGTTAAGACACAAAGAGGGTTTCGCAAGAGACTCTCTTTTTTTATATTACCAACATCCCAATCAATTCTATGGGTAATGTAATATTTCCTATCAGAAAACGAAAGAACATAAAAAATCCATTAGCGTATCCAATTAATATAGTAGAAGATATATACTACTTTTGCGTTTTATAATAAGCTATTTGCTAACTTCCGTCGTTAAGAAATATGAATAAATATAAGAAGCCAACAAAATGAACAAATCACTAAAAGTCTTCCTGATTATAGTAATATCGTATTTAATACATTATACCGCTAAGAAGCTATTCTTTTTAGATATTAAGGTTTTACTGGATAACTTAATACATCAGGCCGGCATTAGTCATTACCTAGCATACTTGATAACTCTGACTCCATTATTTGTCGGAGTTGGTATTATTCATAATTTTAAAAGATATTTTGAAAATTTGGGACTTAACGGCTCTATTCTTAAAGGAGCTACTTTTGCATTCTTATGTACAGCACCAATGCTTATAGGTTACTCTGTATTTTTTGAATTCAATGTGGAAATTGCTATGTCTCATATTATCAAAGGAGCTGTAATAGCTGCATTTATAGAAGAATTATTCTTCAGAGGAATACTTTTTGGGCAAATATTCAGATTCACCAAAATTGGTTTTATTCCATCATTAATTTTGGGAGCACTCCTTTTCGCTTCAGGCCACCTATATCAAAGTCAAGATCCGGCTGTTATGATTGGAATTTTCTTTACTACATTCATGGGAGCGATACTATTTGCGTGGTTATATGTAGAGTGGAATTATAATTTATGGGCATCTATATTTTTGCATCTGTTTATGAACCTATTTTGGATGTTGTTTTCTGTTTCTGACAATGCCTTAGGGAACACTTATGCCAACATATTTAGAATTATTACTATTTCTTTGGCAATAGGCTTGACGATCTTCTATAAAATAAAAAAGGGCATAAGCTTTGAGGTTAATCAAAATACACTTTTTATAAAGTCTGATAATACGAATCATTAATTAGACAACTTGATATAAATAGATATGCTGATTTACAACAAGTCAGCCCCCCTTTTCTATACATACAAATAAATAAGTCGCCATGCCGAGCTTATAGAAAAAAATACTTGAACGGATTTTTAAGAAAAGTAGTAATAATCTGTAACTTAATATTAGCAGATGTGTTACTCATTATATAGGTAATTGTTAATATATACAGGGGATCAAATGAAGATACTATTTACACTCTTGCTGTTCACTATAATATCGCCGGCTTTACTTGCAATAGAGTGGGAAGAAATAAGAGAGAACGTTCCCGGAAATATAGAAGCAATGTATAAAAATGGAGATGAAATTTATTTAGGAAACGTCGGGATGGTAAAATCCACGGATGGAGGAAGCACATTCACTAAGATAAATAAGTTGGTCAAAGACGGAGTCGTGCTGAATCTTGCAGATGAAAACTATAAAGTAAAAGATATATATAAGACATCAGATAATATACTTTTTGCAACAGTAGATTCTTTGAATCTTTTATATTCAACAGATGATGGAGAAAGCTGGAAAGAATCAAATTTAGACTCTAATTCTCTTGTTGACTGTAAATTTTATGAAGTCGGCGAAAACTATTACATACACCAAACGCAAAAATATGGAGTACCTAATGTACTGTATAAGTCAACTGACAAAGGAATGATGTGGCAAAAAGATTCTTTTTATCTTGAAAACATGTCCGGAGTTGATCCATTTGAAAAATCAACGAAAGAGGATGCTTTACTTTGCTTATATACAGCAAATCACGATGAAAAGTATATTGTTAAATACAGTCCTGATGATTTTAGCTATGTTAAATATGAGATAGATGATGCAGCTTCAAAATTTAATATCCTAGGTGATTCATGGTTACTATATATGCAGGATAATTCCGTCATCTTGGAATCTAAAGACGGGGGGAACTTCTTGGGATACTTTGGCAAGTATGTATGATGTCGTGAAAGGCTTTGAAGGATTTGAGAATTTATGGGGACTAGTTGTTAATCAGATAGAGACAGGAACAAATGGTAAGTTCATGGCTATATTTTTTGACTATTATTTTGTAACAGATGAATATATGTCAGCTATTATATATTCAGATGATAAAGGTGAGACCTGGAAAATGGTTGACTCAGAAGATAGAAAACTTGAATATTTTCATAAAAAAGTGATTGAAAATAATTTGTATCTTTTGCCTTCTGCTTTATCCGTTTTGAATAAGTCATCCGGTGTTTTTGAAAAACTCATGTATCCTTTTAATACTATGACAAGGTATGTCGAAACTGCAAGCAGAACATTAATCAAAACAGATGCTAAACATGAACCGCTTTGGATCCGACAGGGAGAGTTGGAATGGGAGTTCCCTCACAATATTAAGAATGCTTGGATAAAAAATATCGGAAGCTATTATAAATATAATTACTCAAGATTACAATATGTTTCTGATTATGAGGATAAAACTCTTATTGATAGTTATATTTACCTCATGAATGGATATATTGATAAAAATGACTATTTTGAAGCACGCATAGCATACTCCATGGCTTCAACAAGAGAGATATTGTTTGATGGAGTTCAAATCTTATATAATGAAGAAGTTGATTATGAAAGTATTGTATATGCGGACTCTCAGACTTTATATGGATTTAAAGTAACTGATGATAAGAAATATCAGTTAGTAAGATTCAACTTCTTGACGGAAACTGAAGAAGAATTAGGAAAATATGTACATGCTAATGATTCAGGCAAGGTTTTTATTGACGTGCAGGATCAGAATCTTCTGATTTCACATAGGGATGGAATAGAATTTAGCAAAGATGCGGGTGCAAGCTGGATGCAAGTGGTTGCAGACAATTATAGTCTCATCATTTCTCCGAAGGTATATAACCATGATATCTATATCCAAAACGGGAAAGCACTGCTTCGCTCCACTGATGGAAATTCTTGGGAAAACCTCTTGGAAGGAACAAGTCAAGCATTGATCTACAGCTTTGAGTTTGATTCTAAAAACAGGATTTTGGTTTATACATCAAACGGTGCTTTCCGCTCCAAAGAACCTGTTAGCGTAGAAGAGAGTAATGAATTTATTGCAAATATTGACATAAACATATATCCTAATCCGACTAGTGATATTATCAATATTGAATCTAAAGAAAGCATTTCCAATATTGAATTATATAATCTAAGCGGAGAGCTTTTATCTAAGCAGAATGGTTTAACGATAGATGCTGCAAATTTATCAAACGGCACATATTTCATCAAAATGCAAGTAGGGGAGAAGTCAATCTATAAGCAGTTTGTTGTAGAAAGATAGAATCAAGATAATTTACGATTGAATTTAAGCCCTGAAGCAAAGCAAGTTCCAGGGCTTTACTTTATATATTTCAATTTATTTTCCTCCCTAATATTATTTCCTCTCAAATTTTTGTATTTTTGATTTACTTGAATAAGTATATAATCTACAATAGTATAGTAATTAAATTCTAAGGTCTTACGATGTCAACTTATCCTTTTAGCAGTCTTGAGCCGAAATGGCAGAAGTATTGGAAAGAAAAGCAAATCTATAAAACAGGTGAAGAATACGAAAAACCTAAATATTATATTCTTGATATGTTCCCATATCCGTCAGGTGCAGGGCTGCATATCGGTCACCCGGAAGGCTACACGGCTACTGACATTGTAGCTCGTTATAAAAGAATGACAGGCCATAACGTGATTCACCCAATGGGATTTGATGCGTTTGGTTTGCCTACTGAAAGATATTGTATGAAAACAGGTATCCATCCCGTAGAAGCAACTTCTAAAAATATAGAAACATTCAAACGCCAGCTTGATTTAATCGGTTTGGGATATGATTGGGATCGCTCTGTAAACACTACTGATCCATCTTACTACAAATGGACTCAGTGGATGTTCCTTAAAATATATAATTCATGGTATGACAAAGCAATGGATACTGCTCGCCATATCGATGATCTTCCTATTCCTGAAAATCTTAAATCCGAGAAAGAAATAGAAGATTATAAAGACGAACACAGACTTGCATATATCTCTATGATTCCTGTGAACTGGTGCGAAGAACTTGGAACTGTGCTTGCAAATGAAGAAGTTGACGAATGGAAAGATAAAGGCTATACTGTTGAGCGTCGTCCGATGAGACAGTGGATGCTCAAAATTACAGAATATGCTCACCGTTTGCTTGACGATCTTGATTTGGTTGAATGGCCAAACTCAACTAAAGATATGCAGAAAAACTGGATCGGGAAAAGTACAGGCGCTGAGCTTACTTTCGAAATAGCTGAAACAGGCGATCAGGTAAAAGTATTTACTACACGCCCTGATACTATCTTCGGAGCTACTTATATGGTGCTTGCCCCAGAGCACGAGTTAGTTGCTAAAATTACAACTGAAGATAAAAAAGCTGAAGTGGAAAAATATATTGAAACCTCTTCTCTAAAAAGTGACTTGGAAAGAACTGAACTTAGCAAAGAAAAAACAGGTGTTTTCATAGGTGCTTATGCTATTAACCCTGCAAACAAAACTAAAATACCTGTCTTGATTGCTGATTACGTTCTTGCTCACTATGGAACAGGTGCTATTATGGCTGTTCCGGGGCACGATCCTCGCGACCACGAATTTGCAAAAGCTCTTGGTTTAGAGATTAAGCAAGTTGTAAAACCTGCTGATGGTTCTGAATGGGAAGTTCAAGCAGAAGCATATACAGACTATGGTATCTGCTGCAACTCTGCTAATAGTGAAGTATCAATCGATGATATGCCTACAGCGGAAGGCGGCAAAGTTATGATCAAGTGGTTTGAAGATCAAATGCTTGGTAATGCTAAGATTCAATTTAAACTACGTGACTGGCTATTCTCTCGCCAAAGATATTGGGGCGAACCAATGCCTATTATGTTCTTTGAAGACGGCACAAAACGTGCTCTTAATGAAGACGAATTGCCTCTTGTATTACCGGACGTAACAGACTATCAACCTGCAGGCACAGGAGAATCTCCATTAGCAAATGTTGAATCTTGGACTAACTTTATTGATCCACTTACAGGAAAGCAAGCAAGATTTGAAACTAACACTATGCCTCAGTGGGCTGGTTCTTGCTGGTATTATTTAAGATATATCGATCCAAATAATGACGAGATATTCTGCGATCCGGGCAAAGAAGCTTACTGGATGGAAGGTCAGGGTGTTGATTTATATATGGGTGGAGCTGAACACGCAGTTCTTCACTTGCTATATGCTCGTTTCTGGCATAAAGTTCTTTTCGATTATGGTTATGTTTCTACAGAAGAGCCTTTTAATAAACTCTTCCACCAAGGACTTATCATGGGCGAAGACGGCAGAAAAATGTCAAAATCTTTGGGCAATGTCGTTAATCCGGATGATGTTATTGCAGAATTTGGTGCGGATTCACTTAGATTATATGAAATGTTCTTAGGCCCTCTTGGTGATTCGAAACCATGGTCTACTCAAGGCATCAAAGGTGTATCCAATTTCTTGGATAGGGCTTGGAGAATGATAGTAGATGAAGAAGGTAATATATCTTCTGCAGTGCAGGATATCACTCCAAATGAAGAGCTTGATTACGTATTGCACTCTACTATTAAAAAAGTAGCGGAAGATATCGAAAATATGCGATTCAATACTGCAATATCAGCTATGATGGTATTTGTTAACGAATACACCAAAGCTAAAGTAAGACCTAAAGATGCAATTGAAAAATTCGTACTTTGCCTTGCTCCTTTTGCACCTCACATTGCAGAAGAGCTATGGCAGATTTTAGGGAATGAAGAGTCTGTGGTATTGCAATCGTTCCCTGAGTACGAAGAAGCAAAAACACAGAAAAGCACTATAGAATTTGTAGTGCAGGTTGCTTCAAAAATCAGAGCGAAACTTCAAGTGCCTGCTGATGCAAAACAAGAGCAAATAGAAGAACTTGCTAAAGAAGATGAAAAGGTACAAAAACACTTAGAAGGCAAAACAATCCGTAAAGTAATTTTTGTTCCAAATAAACTGATCAATTTTATTGCGAACTAATTGCATTAGAAGGTTTATATAGATGATATTAAGCAGGATTAGGCGAATGTGTTTATTCCTGCTTTTTTTTTATATAATTATATAAGATATAAGGAACGTTGTGAGTCCAAACCTGAAATTGTAAAGTACGAATCTTATTCATCACCATATATAGCTTTCCAAGAATCATAGAAGTCCATATCATATAGACTTGATTTAAAATCTACACCAGGATCTAAGAATGAAGTTTCCATTTCAATATCAGTATTCATTTTATAAACCTTTTCCAGCTGTTTTATTTGATTTCCTTCAGAGTCAAAATAAACACGTCTTATTACTGTAACTGCGCAATCCATGCCCATAAAAGTATTCATTCTCCAGTATATAAAGTATAATTTTCCATCAGAATTGAAATAATAATCAGCAAATATGGAAGAATCATCTCCATATATTTCTTTTTTCAAATAATAACCTAAATCTTTTCTTTTTAACACAAAGTAAGTAACATAGCATTCCAATTCGTTTTGTCGTATAGTATCTAAGCTATTATAGAATCTTCCTTTCGCAGAACGGCTATGAGAACAGTAATATACTATATCAGCTTTGTCAAAATCTTTATCTATAACAGGATTCCATTCTGCATATTTTTTTTTGATTTCAGAAATTTCTCTTTCATTTGAATCAGAAGCACAAATTGGAGCAAATAAAATGATAAAGAATAATAAGTATTTGAAGTATAACATAAGCTGGTCCTCTAATAATATTTACTTTAATTATGCTTTTAAAATTTGTTTCTTAGTATATTGATATGCTTTATCGAAATACTCTTTTATGAGTTTTGGATTGCCATTTACTTCTGTCTTAATTTTTCGATTCTTGTAAATATTCTGGCTGTTAACTTTGAGTCCTTCAGGCTCTGGTGCAAGATTTGTTAAAAAAACTTTATAAGTATTGTACGTTTTTTTTTCTAATCTGAATCTTTATTTCCAAAAATTGAATTAGCTATTTTTCTGCTAATATTGTCTAAGTATGTTTGCTCCTCTTCTATTGATGGAAATAACTTCCTGGAGTTTGAATTGAGTATGTCTTTTATTCTTGGTTGAATCATTGACGCAATAGAAGAAATAACTTCAGTATCAGAATCTATTTGCATATCCTCGGGTAAATGTAAATTGTATTGATTCCTTATTTCTTCTCTTAAATTAGCAAAAGAATCATTAGCTGAATTTTTGATATCGTTTAATATGTTCAAGCCATAAAGGGATTCGTATTCAGAATTTAAATAATCTCTGAGCGTTTTTGTATGCAATTTTGGCGGTTCAACAAATTCAAACAGAGAATTGTAATATTTATTGGCATCAAACTGAATTCGCTCATCTCCATCTCTTATACTCTGAACTTCTTGAATACTGGATTCTTGAACTAAGTCATCTTTTCTTTCATTAGCCTGAGACAAAAACGAATCAGATTTAATGATTAAAATCCTTGTTTGTGTCTCTTTATAAAACTCACTTATCAATTCTGGTCTTGGACCAATAGTTTTGCCCTCTGCTTTCAGCCACCAATCTTCTTTCGCATCATCAGTAATAAAAATAATCTTCTTATTTGAATCATTTGCTTTTTGAATCAATTCTTTCCAGATGATCAAATCACCATAAAGACTCTTTTTTTCACAGTTTTGCTTTTTTTTAAAGTCTGCAAAGCCGGGAGGGATTTTTTTTGAGTAACGTTCTTCGCCTTCTTTGTATATATTTTCGAGTTCTGAATCAGAGAATACTTTTCCTACTTTTGAATAAAACAAATCTGAAACAGCAGGAAATATCTTGTCTTCTTTTAAATATTCAGGATGTTTTTTTTCTTTTAAATCTAAAACTTTAGTAACTTCGTCAAACGCTTTTTCGATTGGTGTAAACATATTTTTAGTATCTATATGCGGATGGCGTTTATAACCGTTGAAAAGTTGTTGAATTTTATGTTTGTGATCGCCTAGTTGTTTCTTAAGTTCCGCATAGTCTCGTTCAGTTTTTTTTATAACATCTATACGATTATTATGATATTCTGCAGCAGCTTGATATGGAATCCAAAGTCTGTCTTTAAAATGCTCAAGAACTTTAATAAAATTAGCTCTCGTATTTTCGCTATATCTATAGATATTTAAAAGTGTATTAGCATCAAAAGCAATTATAGAGTCTTTCCATATCGCTTCAATTTCATCATCTAAAGCTGGATAATAACCGTAGAATTGATCTTTCATAGTATTGGGGTTGTAATATTAATAAACTGTTTTAATATACGATAAATATATAATAATTCAATAAAATATTAGATTCTGATTTTATTCACACTCCACCTCGCTGCGCTCGGTTTTGGGGAAAATTATGAGGTGTGACTCTTCACCCAATGGCGTTGCCCCGGGCTATTATCTTTGAGCCATTCAGGCTCTGTAACCATGCAATGTATTTCTCAGCCTGAAAGGCTGGTAGCTGTTAGAAACTAGCCCTTGGCGACGCCATGGGAACATAATCGAACCAAAATATTAATCCCAAAAATGTCATTTAAAAAGATGGAAAATACTCTAAACTCATTGAATTGCAAGGGGTTAAAACCCCTTGTTCAATCAGAAGTTACGTAATATTTTCTTGCAAAGGAAGTAAGCATACTCCTTGATTCTACGGTCTTTTACAGCATTTTACGGCATCTAATGACAAATCTGGGTAAATATTGAAATCTTTGACATCTTTTCCAATTCTTTTATGCATACTCCTTAAATTAATAATGAAGTAAAACTATACAAACGGTATTTATTTACGATAAAAATACTCAAGACAAAATTAGACTTATCACAAATGAAAAGAACTGGATTGAAACAGAAGCCATTGATCACCTGATACATACCGCTGATCTGGAAGGAGTTGTAAAAGCTGTGGCATTGCCGTTTTTCATTGTCAATTTCTTTTGCTTTTCTTTCATGCTGCCTACTTTGAATGTATTAATAAATAATATCTTAAAATATATATAAAATGGGACTACAAACAGTATGATAAATTGCATGAAAAATATAAATTATACATGGTATTAAGTGAAAACATAGTAAGAAGCGGTTGCTAAATATTTCTTTCATTATATTTGAACATATCGTCGTCTTAAGTTAAATTGCAATGTGGGTAAATGTTATTTCGGTATAAGCTATATGATTTATTTTGTTTCGGATGTGCATCTTGGGCATGATGAGCGAGCTTCTGATTTGGAAAGAGAGAAGCTCTTTATTGAGTTCTTAGATAAAATCAAAGATGATTGCGAAGTGCTATATTTGGTAGGCGATATATTTGATTATTGGTTTGAGTTTAAAACGGTTATACCTAAAATATATGTCCGTAGTCTTGCAGCCCTTGCTGATTTTGCAGAATCAGGTATAAAGATAGAATATCTTATGGGTAATCATGATTTTGGTCATATCTCTTTTTTTAGAGAAGAACTTGGAATTGATATTATAAAATCTGATATAATACGAGAGTACGCAGGAAAGAGCTTTTATATTTCACATGGGGACGGGAAAGCTTACCATGATAGAGGCTACCTGATACTCAGATCTATACTAAGAAATAGATTTGCACTTTGGTTATATGGATGGATTCATCCTGATATCGGCATAAATCTTGCTCTTAATAGTTCCAGAAAAAGCCGGAAATATACTAAAAAGAAAGATTATGGAAAGTCTGATGGAATGAGAGACTTTGCACAAAACAAAATTGATAATGAAAAGTTCGATTATGTAATAATGGGACATCGCCATATCGCAGAGATAACTCCTTTTGACAAAGGGAAATATGTGAATTTGGGAGAGTGGCTCAAAAATCCAACTTTTGGTAGATTTGACGGAAAAGATATGTATATTGAAAAAGTTTATGACTTCTTGAGCAAATAAATATGAGTGAGCAAATTCAAGCAAAAGATTTTGTTGTTACTGCCAGAAAGTGGCGTCCTCAGTCTTTTTCGGACGTTGTGGGGCAACAGCATATATCCAATACTTTAAAAAATGCAATTAAAAATAATAGAGTGCACCATGCATATCTGTTTTGCGGTCCGCGTGGGGTTGGAAAAACTACTACTGCGCGTATTCTTTCGCGTGCAGTAAATTGCTTAAATCCGGTTGAGAATGAACCATGCAATGAATGCGAAAATTGCATCAATATTCTAAATGGTCAGTCTATGGACGTTATAGAGATAGATGGGGCTTCAAATAATAGCGTTGATGACATAAGAAAGCTTAGAGAAAATGCAAAATATGCACCTTCTGGAAGTAAATATAAAATGTATATCATCGATGAGGTGCACATGCTTTCGACTTCTGCGTTTAATGCACTGCTGAAAACGCTGGAAGAGCCTCCGCCTCACTTGATATTTGTTTTTGCTACTACTGAGGCACATAAGGTGCCGGCGACTATCATTAGTCGTTGCCAGAAATTTGACTTCCGAAGGATGGAGATAGATTCGATAGTAAATAGATTGAAGTTTATTGCAGATAGCGAAGGTATTTCCGTAGATGAAGAATCTCTGATAACCGTTGCCAAGAAGGGCGATGGATCTATGCGCGACAGTCAAAGTATATTTGACCAGGTCGTTGCATTTTGTGGTAAAGATATTCACTATAAAGACATGGCAGATGCCTTGAATCTAATAGATGAAGATTTCTATTTCCGGATAAGTAGCTCTATGTTAAAACATGATCTGGCGGATATGTTTGATATCGCAAATGGTGTTGTCAATAGAGGTTATGATCTAAAAGAAGCTCTACATGGATTAATAGATTTCTTTAGGAATATTCTTACTATTAAGGTAACCGGAGAAACCAAACTGATTGAAACTTCAGAAGCTTATCTGCAGCAATATAGAGACACTGCAGGAAGCTATACAAAAGAAGATTTGATACGCTATATTAATTTTGTTACTCAGGCAGAATTAAATTTAAGGTTTGCTCCTCAGCCAAAGATAAAATTTGAAATGACTTTAGTCCAATTAGCATCTATGGATTCTGTTACTCAAATTAGTACTCTTATTGCAGAACTAAAAGATTTGAGAGATAAAATTGCTTCAGGAAATATTACTAATATAGCAGAAGACGAAAAAAAAAAATCTGATATAGCATCTGAAACTCACGAAGCTCGGTACTCGGCTCCTCAAGGAAAAAAGGAAGTCGCTGCAAAGCAATCGGTTAACAGTACACAATCCATAAATAATAATTCTAAATCGGCATTAGAATCTAACTGGGATGATTTTTTAGAATCAAAGAGCATATCAGAACTGGCTATTGCAAAACAGTGTAAAGCTAAGTTTTTTGATGGAGAAGTATTGCTATTTACTACTCAAAATTTCCAAAGAGCTATATTAGACTCCAAGAAAGAAGAATTAAGCAAAGTGGCAAGTGAATATTTTGGCAAACAGGTTAAGATATTACCTGGTGATGAGGAAAAATTAGAAAAAAAGACAATAGCTGACCTTGTTTCAGCTCTGCCAACTAAAGCGGAGCTTAAGGAAGAAATAACTTCCTTTCTTTCGGAATCAAAAGAGCCGTCAAACGATAGAGATGAGTTTGCCGCTGCACTTAAGAGACAAGAAGAGTCAGCACATTTTGAAGATACTCCTAAAAAGTATGAAAATACTACAGTCATAACCAGCAAAGAAGATCTTGCTAACTTAAACCCTGTGGAAAGAACTATCATAGAGGAATTTGGGGCAAGAGAAGTACGATAATATTTATTTATAATTTCTATGCGACGCACTATATTTAGTAATATAATTACAAAAGAGTATAGTGCTTTTTGCATCCTACAGGTTACTTGTGTTATTCGGTAACAAATAGGAAGTAATCCTATTTGACGAATTTGATTGTAATTCATATTACGATAGTTGTTGTGCTATTTGCTTAAAAGCCTAAAAGATACTCTTCTGTTTTTTTCATTCCTGACTTTTTTATCAGAGATAGGCATAGTTTTACCATAAGCTTTGATACTTAATCTACTTGGTGGAATTCCGCTTGCTACCAGAAAATCCATAACGGCAATAGCTCTTTGTCGGGAGAGCTCCATATTATACTCAGAAGATCCTTGCTCATCTGTGTGTCCTTCAATTACTATGCTGTAGCTTATCTCTTTCTTTAGGAACTTGGAAAATCTCTGCAAAGCAGGCATTGATTCCGGTTTAAGAACTGCCTTGTCATAATCAAAATAAATATTATCTATTTGGACTGCTTTTTGTTGTTTGACAGCAGTACGGATGGATTGCATTTCAATGTCGTGATGCAAACTTTCCTCTTTACCATTGCTTAAGTCAAAATCTGTTGAATAAGGAACATATCCTTGCTTTTCTATATAAATACCGTAATTTTTACCCAAGGGAAGAGCTAACATATATGCGCCGTTTTCAGAGCTGCTAATAATCTCACCTATAAATTTTCCTGTGCTTAAGTCTTCGTACTTAATAATAGTTGAAATAGGATTTCCGGTCTCAACATCTCTAACATTGCCGTATACAGTAACAAGTGGATTTGCTGCTGCAAAATTAGGTAGATTAAGTTTATAAATATCCCAACCTCCTTGACCTCCGAGTAACTGATCAGCAGCAAAGTAAGCAGTTTTGCCATCAGTTGAGACTTTGTAGCCCCAGTCATCTCTGTTAGTATTTATGTATCTGCCTAAATTCACAGGTTCGGTCCAATCTGTCCATGAGCTATCATATAGTCTATGACTGACAAAAACATCCAAGCCTCCTATGCCATAATGCCCATCAGAGCTAAAATATAAAGTCTTGCCATCCGGGTGTAAATATGGAGTTCGCTCTGCATAAGGAGTATTAATGACATCGCCAAGATTTATGGGGTCGTTCCACTTATTGTTTTGTTTTAGGCAAATATATATATCTGTATTTCCCATAACATTCCCGTGATACTGAGAGTTCATAGCGTGGAACTCGCCTATGCCTCCGGGTCGGTCAGAGCAGAATAGTAGAGCTTGTCCGTCAGCAGTGATATTGGCAGATTCATCCGTATATTCTGTATTGATTGGGTATGGCAGGTGCTTTAGGTAAAACTGCCCGGAAGTATCTGCTATAAAAGTATAAATATCATATTGCCCAAATGTGCCTGCAAATGTACCTGAGAGTGTTAAACCCGATCCATCAAACATTACGTTATCTATTGTTTCACTATTTTTTCCATTAACTCCGCCACCTAGTCGCATCGCATCTTTAAAACCATTTGAATCAATATCACAAAACCAAATATCAGATCCCCCCTCAGTGCCGGTTCTGTTAGACGAAAAGAAAAGACGTTTACCGTCTGGAGTAGGGTTTGGATCCCATTCGTTAGCGAGAGTATTGAGAGGCGAGTCAAATGAAATGGGATGTATCTCTTTTTCCTCTCTTTCAAGCAAGTCTATTATTTTGTCAAAACGTTGCTCCATTTTGGGGAATAGCTCCTTATATCCCTTGTACACAATAGCTGCAGAATCGAAGTAAGCAATATCAATATAATAACCTGCTATTTTCTGTACAGCCACAAAAGCCTCTTCACTCGGAGCAGTTTTAAGAACAATGTTATGATATTCAGGAAAATAAAGGCGAGGTACTTTCTGGCTAATTGCTTGATTTAAGCATACGTTTAACAGCTTACTAAAGCTTTTCTTTCTATTTGGAAATAATCCCTGATACATCTCATAAACACGAAAAGCAACAGAGTAGCGCTGGCTAAAAAGATGTATTTTACCAAAGTGATTCACTAATTCAAAAGCAGAGTCCGCCGGGGCATATTTATTAATATATGTATCCCATAGTGGATATGAATTAGTGTCCAGCTGCATTTTCTTAAGTTCCTTGAGAGATTGAGCTTCAAGATTGGTAAAACTAAACACTAAGAATAATAGGCTTATTAGAATATACTTTATCATTTCAATTTATATTTTATGTCTGACAATCTCTCTAATTTAGCTTATATCAAAGAATAGTACAAGATAAAGACAAAAATAATTAGCAGAAAGTCTCTATAATGCCTAATGCTGATAAGGATAGAGGGTATGTCTCAGGAATTCTAAATATATAATTCGTGCGTCACTCTGCTTTTTGTCCTAAAGTCAAATTTCATCTAAATAATTTGTAAAGTTTGACTATACGATACTTGAAGTCAATTTACAAAGATGAGCAAGGTACCAACACTAAAATGTTTGGCTTGTTGCATATTATCATATCAAGATTATAGAGAAAATAAATCTACATAGATGCAAAAAAGTATAATAAATATTTTGATGTATAGAAATAATATAACTAAATTGTAATGTGTAGTTATTTAAATAGAGGAATTTATGCGTAAGATTTTATTTTTAATAGTTCTAATCTCCTTTGTATTTTCATCTTGCTCATCTGTCAAAGATCAACAGAAAAAAGATTACACTTTGGACAAGTCGGTGGAAGAAGGTGGTGATAAGTTTATCACAAGGGCAGTTACAAAAGATGAGTATAAGGCGCTCTTTGAACGATTTGAAGCTAATGATACCACTTTAACATTATCTGACTATAACGCTCTCTATTACGGCCAGCCAGATCAAGAAGGTTTTTTAGGATATGGAGCTAGCACAGCAATTCAACAAAAGCTAATTAGCGAGATTCTTACAGATCAAAACCCCAGCAAAGAAGACTGGTTAAAGGCTTATGAAGTGGGTAAAAACGTAGCTGATATGGCGCCTTTCGATATAGAGAATAAGTATTTTTGCTATATATCGAGCAAAAATGCAGGTAAGATTGATGAAAGTAAAAAATGGTTTTATAAATTTAATAAATTGGTAGACGGAATTCTTAGCTCTGGCGACGGATTGACAGCTAAAACAGCATTT
Organism: Kapaibacterium sp. (SeqCode); assembly: GCA_963678775.2. Lineage (GTDB taxonomy): Bacteria > Bacteroidota > Ignavibacteria > Kapaibacteriales > UBA2268 > JBFHIJ01. The sequence continues at coordinate 601,776 of CAXXGR010000002.1, read as the reverse complement.
AAGGTAATGTGCGTAAGAGACGAATACGTTCTTCTAAAGATATTGGGTCTAAAATTTACATCACAAGCATTAGCTTTTGAAGAAGATACACCTTTTGACATAATGTCAGTAGAAACAAATGACTATGGTGTTGAGAAAGTGTATTTTGATATTAGTAGCTTTTTTGGCAAATTTTAAAAAATATAAGGCTTGATTCAACTTTTGCCACAGTACCAAAAATCCCCTCTGGAGCGATGTGCTGAGCCTGAGTTTATACTGAGCATAGTCGAAGTGAAGTAGGGTGCCCGAAGGGCGGGGTGAAAAAAAAACTAAACCCGTCGATTTCGACGGGTTTAAGATATTACTCCACTCCAATTTTATCTACTTCTTTCATTAGGCGGTCTGTCTCTGTGAGGGCTACTATCATTTTTTGATAATGCAGTATGTCCTCAAAGTCAAGCGTTCTGCCTTTGCGGTCTTTTAGCCACTTTTGGGCGGGTTGGTAACCGCCTATGTAGAATTCCCATGCTACCTGCGGGACATTGTCGAAATACAGGGTGTCGTTTATGTAGACTTTGCCTTTTTTGTATGTTGGCTTTGCTACTGTGTTGTCTCCGTCTATAGGGTACTGGGTGATGTACTCTTCTACTACAGGGCTTTCCAGTAGGTGTATTTCTCTGATTTGCCTGCCGAGTGCTGCCAATGCCCAAAACGTTTCCGTGTCTTTCGGATATGGTACACGTGGGAAGTCTATTTTCAGGAATTCTTTATATTTTTCTCTGTAAGCAGGCGAATGCAACACTGCATAGATATAATCCAAAATATCTATTGGTGCAAATGTGCCTTCGGTTTCTTCTTTTTCCGCAGTGAACTTCAGCCCAATTTTATCCGCTATCTGCTTAACGATATCCATGTTTAGATTAGGCTTTCTGCCTGTCTCCCCGCCTATGCTCTCCTGCTTATTTTCTTCAGGGTATAGGTAGAGTGGGAAGATTCCAATTGAATCTCCTGCAGTGTCAAGCAAATGTCTTTCAGCAATCGAATTGAAACAAAAATAATATCCATTACTAATGTTACGATTAGTTTTAGTCAGAGCGATAGAGTAATTAGTTTTAAGTAGATGCTGCATAATACCATATCTCGGACGCCCCATTATACCATTAGAATTACCTGTATATATACAATACTTTGTATCGAATGGTCTATATAAAATTTTAGATATAATTGCTTTATTTGATTTTATATCGGCAATAGACTTTTCTACTTTGCTTAGATGATGTTGTTGTAATCCAAATAACTTAATAATATCTTGCGAATCACTATTTCGTAGGTGATCTAGTTTATCATTTGCTTCTTTAAAGTCATCCTGAATAGAGAAATGATCAAATTCAGTTTGGATACCAGATGAATATTGTTTGAATAATACTTGAGTATTAATATAACTGTCGTATTTATTGGAAAGATCCAAATTTTTGTATACGAAATAAAAACGTGGAGCTTTGGTATCTAAGTCATTCCATTCTATACTATGCAGTTTTTCTTTATTAAGATACTCATATTTATCTTGTCTTTTACCAAACAAATCGAAGTGATAAACCTTAGCTTTTTGTTTCTTACTCATCTATTTTTTCTTCCTTTGGTTTCTTTTTTGTTCTCTTATTAAACCACGTCTCGACCTCTCATTTTTTTCTCTCTCAGAATCTGCTCTAAAAGATTGCATGAACGCTGCTATGGCAGCTCGAGATTCTTGCAGTTGTAACTCATTTTGAGTAATTCTTGAACGGAAATCCAGATACATGACTATAAAAGTCGCTAAAGTTAAAGAGCCAATAATAATACTATCAATATGTTCTTTAATATATTTAACATCTTCTGTACCTAAGTATGAAGAGAACACAAAATTAACTTGTCCCAATAATAACAGTATCAAAGAGACAAATCCAATTATAGCAAATATTACAGCAAGATATTTTAATATTTTTTCCATACATCACCTACAACTTTACAAAAATATTGATAGAAACTCCCTGCATAATATCAAATACGTTTTCATCTTTACTTCCATCCGGGCAGGTCTCTTTTTTCTTAGCATTTCCGTGCAAATCAAGAATATAAATTTTATCAAAGCTTTCCAGAAGAGATTCTCTCATTCTCCTGTGAATAATTCCGTCAATAAAGGAGTTATTAGAAATGTAAGCTAAAATTCCACTTCCATTTTTATCTATATAGTGTTGACCCAATTTTATGAACTTTATATAGTCATCAGATAGTGGCTGAATATTTCTTTCATTCAGATTCTTTTTGTAATCCTTCATCTCTTTCTCTATCCATTCACTCTTATTGGAACTGCTGACAGAATATGGCGGATTACCGATAATGCACATAACGGGAGTGTCTCTTTTAATATGGTTAGCCTCGTTGGCTTCGGCACTGAGCCAGCTTGCAAAAAGACCGCCCGTGTCTGGGTGGTGTTCTTCCAGGCTGTTAGTCAGGAAAACGCGGAAGCGCTGCTCTTTTGTGGGCTTATATCCAGTTTCTTTCAGTAGCAAATCAAGTTTAAGGTGAGCCATAGCGTAGCTCGCCATCAGAAGCTCAAATCCGTTTAAGCGAGGCAAAAGGTGATCTTCCACATACTTGCTCCAGATTCCCTGCTGCCCCTTAAATTTCTTATGTATATGCTTTATCACTTCAGCAAGAAAAGTGCCTGTTCCCGTGGCTGGGTCAAGGATCTGCACTTTATGTACTTCTTTTTCAACTTTTTTGCCCTGAACATCTATTTTAATCATTGTTTTGGAAGTATCGGCAAGTCCCTGTGGTAAACCAAAATCCGTTTTTAAAATATCATCTACAGCCCGCACGATAAAATCGACCACCGGCTGAGGAGTGTACCACACGCCACGTGCTTTACGCAGTTTCGGGTCGTACTCGCTAAGGAAAGTCTCAAAAAAATGGATAATAGGATCTTCCATTTTAGTAGCTTTGCCGTATTCACTTAAAATCATTTCCACGTTGGTGGCAAGGAAAATATCAGCAAGACTGTCAACAATCCATTTAATCCTGTCATCAATTTCAGGACCGGAAATATAGCCGAAAAGTTTACGCAGAAAAGGATTTGATTTTGGGATAAGCTCAGCCGCTTCCTGTCTGCTAAAATCATTCAAAGTCTGATCGTGCAGCCTGGCAGCAAACATACCGTAGGCGATAGTTTGAGCATAAACATCGGCAAATCCCTTTGGCGTGATGTCATGAATTAATATTTCTTTGAAAGCAGTCATTTGCTCTTTCAGAGTGCTGTTATCTTCATTTTCTTCGTCGCTTTCCAGAGCTTTTTCTATTACATCCGAAAGGAGCCTCGCTTTGCCCGCCATCATCTGAGCCAGCTTTTTAGGACTTTTAATATTTTGACCAACGTGCAGGCAAAAATCTTTAATAAGATTTTCGAAAGCTCTGAAATTATCAGAAAGAGGTTTTATTCCTTTATCAGTAACTTCGCCAATAGCAACATCAGTTACAAACTCACCATCTCTATAAAGCAAGAATCGGAGATAGTCAGTAAAAATCAGATTGTTCAAAGAATCTTTATAGCGTTTAAACTGCTCTTTATTCTTCTTTTTACCTTCTAAGTCAACATCGCCAATATCTTTTGCTTCGATGAAACCAACCGGAATTTCTTTTCTGGTAAGGATATAATCGGGAGCACCACAGCTTTGCCTTTTAGGTTCATTAGTGGCACGAATGTCCGGCATAATAGATTCTAAAAGTTGCTGCAAATCACCACGAAAAGAGTGTTCAGTGGCGTTGCCAAGTTTGAATCTTTCATTCAAAACAGAGATATATTGGTCAATAGTCATAGTTGTTCTTCAAGCGAAATATTACAGATTAGATAACTGACAAATATACAAAATATGTAATACTATTAACTGACAATTTCACCATAAAAAAAGGAAGCCCCTTTTCAGAAGCTCCCTTTCAAAAAAATATATATAGTTTTATCAACCGTGGGGTTAACCCCACGGCTGATAAAATATTACTTGAAAATCTTAGCAAATGCTGCGTCTATTACGTTATCATCTGCGATATTTGGAAGAGTAACTTTAAGTCTTGGTTCCGCTTCCATAGCACGTTTGATAGCAAAGATTGCTTCTTCGTTGCGTGCCCAGCTTCTTCTTGAGATACCGTTATTCACGTCCCAGTGAAGCATCATTTTCAATCTGCGTTCTGCATCGTCGCTGCCGTCAAGCATCATACCAAAACCGCCATTGATTACTTCACCCCAACCTACGCCGCCGCCATTATGGATAGATACCCAGGTAGCACCGCGGAATGAGTCGCCGATAACATTTTGAATAGCCATGTCAGCAGTGAAGCTAGAACCATCGTAGATATTAGAAGTTTCTCGGAACGGAGAGTCCGTACCTGAAACGTCGTGGTGATCTCTGCCTAAAATAACAGGTTCAGAGATTTTGCCTGCTTTGATAGCATCATTAAAGGCTTTTGCAATGTTGATACGACCTTCTGCATCTGCATAAAGTATGCGGGCTTGAGAGCCAACAACCATTTTATTTTTCCCTGCTTCTTTGATCCAGCGGATATTGTCATCCATTTGCTGTTTGATTTCTTCCGGAGCAGTTTTCATCATTTCTTCTAATACTTCAGTTGCGATTTTGTCAGTCATTTCCAAATCTTTAGGATCTGAGCTTGAGCATACCCAACGGAACGGGCCAAAACCATAATCAAAGCACATTGGCCCCATAATATCTTCAACATAAGAAGGATATTTAAATTTATTAGTTCCTTCTTTCATTACGTCAGCACCTGCTCTGCTAGCTTCCAGAAGGAAAGCATTACCGTAATCCCAGAAATACATGCCTTTGTCAGCCATTTTATTTACAGCAGCCACATGACGGCGAAGAGTTTTCTGCACTTCTTCTTTGAATTTTTCAGGTTCGTCTCTCATCATCTTATTAGATTCTTCATAGCTGAATCCTGCAGGGTAATAACCGCCTGCCCAAGGGTTATGAAGAGAAGTCTGGTCAGAACCTAATTCCACTTCGATATCTCTTTCAACTAAGCGTTCCCAAAGATCTACGATATTGCCGATAAAAGCAAGAGACACTGCTTCTTTGTTAGCTTTAGCTTCCAAAGCTCTGTCGATCACTTTATCTACATCGTCAAATATTTCATCTACCCAGCCTTGTTCATGGCGAGTTTTAGCAGGTTTAGGATTGATTTCAGCGCAGATACTTACAGAACCGGCAATAACTGCTGCTTTAGGTTGAGCACCTGACATGCCGCCCAGACCTGCAGTAACGTAAAGTTTACCTGCAAGACCACTGCCGCCTTTAGAGAATTTTCTACCTGCATTAAGCAATGTAATAGTTGTTCCATGCACAATGCCTTGTGGGCCGATATACATGAAAGAACCTGCAGTCATCTGACCATATTGTGAAACACCTAAAGCGTTGAATTTTTCCCAGTCATCAGGTTTAGAGTAGTTAGGGATAACCATACCGTTAGTAACAACAACTCTAGGAGCATCTTTGTGAGACGGATATAAGCCCATTGGGTGACCTGAGTACATAACAAGAGTCTGTTCTTCAGTCATTTCAGAAAGATACTTCATTGTTAGCAGATATTGCGCCCAGTTTTGGAATACCGCGCCATTTCCACCATAAGTGATCAGCTCATGTGGGTGCTGAGCAACTGCATAATCTAAGTTATTGCTAAGCATAAGCATTATGCCCGCAGCTTGCTTAGATTGGTGAGGGAAATCATTGATAGAGCGAGCATAAATTTTATAATCAGGGCGGAATCTGTACATATAGATTCTACCATAATCTTTAAGCTCTTGCAAAAATTCTTTAGAAAGCTCTTCATGGTGCTTTGGGTCAAAATATCTCAGAGCATTTTTCAGAGCGAGTTTTTTCTCTTCGTCAGATAAAATATCTTTTCTTTTAGGAGCGTGATTTATTTCCGGCTCGTAAGTTTTTGCAGCAGGCAAAACGTCAGGAATACCCTGTCTGATTGCATCCTGAAAATCCTGTAAAGTCATTGTATTACCTCAAATTTTAATATATTTTATTTTGACATTTTTCTATCTAATTCGACTAGTTTTTCGGGGGTAAGTTTATGCTTTTCGAAAATCTTTCTGAAAATATCCCAGGTATAGATGCCGGAATCATGTCCATCGCCCCATTCTGCAGCGACTGCATAATTGCCAACGGGGTCTAAGCTTGTTAGTTCATTCATCCCCGATTTAAATTGCTTCATACCGGGAAAATGAAGCACTTGTCCATTCAGTCCTTTCATAGATTCGCCTTTGCATTCGGCGCATGGGCACTCTTCTCTAAAAGCTTCGAGGGAAATCATGCTTTCAAAGCCATCTGACCATGAAGCATAAAGCACATACGGTTTAGGTCTATTTATTTCTACAGGTATTAGTTGTGACATCTTTTCAGCTCACTTTTGTGAAGGAATAAGTAACAGATATTAGTCCTATATAAAGAGGGCTATGTACTATGCAAATTAGAAAATTAGGCTAAGAAAAACAAACATTTGGGAGAGGGGAAGAATTTTTGGAATAGATAAGTTTTGTAAAAACAAAAAGCATATCTACTATATTGTAGAGATGGCAATAAAAATTTATATTAGCAGAGCTGATTCTTAATTGACCAATATCATAATATCAATATAAAACGATAAACTAGTACAGCCAAAAGCTAATCAAGCAGCATTGTCAGATTTTACATCACTATGTAGATGCCTCTATACGAAAATGATATAATCAATATTATAAATGCAATATAACCTATTGCCTTTCTGAGAGTTCCGATGTCTTCAGTATCCCACACCGGGGGATGCTCTAACTTTATAAAAAATTTAGCAACTAAAGCCCAAAACAACCATCCGCCCCAGGCATCAAACCAGTAAGGTATTGACTTGAGTGCATCTAATATCGGGAATATAGATATACGGACAGTTTCCCAAAACCCCGGCTCAAAATTTAATGAAAATATTTCGTGAGCATAACCAAGGAAACCTCCTGTACCAAGGAACAACAAAACGTACCAAATAATTTTTGCAATTAGCTTGTGTTTATGCCCAAACATGGCATAACTTATATGTCCCCCATCTAACTGTCCCATCGGGAGCATGTTGAGAGTAGTAACGAACAGCCCGAACCAGCCGACATTTAGAAATGGAAGATGATATATTTCATTCATAGGAGGGACAAAGTCATTACTATTGGTGAGTATAGTCTTCATTCCTGAGAAGAATGCAGTATCGCCAAAGGTCAATCCAAATTTTGGAATCTCTCCACTATGTTCTGTAAGATAGTATGGGTGCAACTGATAAATGTAATTTATATCCGGTAAGTGGGTAAATCCCCAGAGTAGATATATCACACAGACAACAAAGCCGGCTATGGGACCTGCAACTCCAATATCAAACAGAGCTTTCTTGCTTGGAATAGGTTCTAAAGTCTTAATAATAGCACCAAAAGTGCCGAAGTTTATTTCGCCAATGAACGGGAATGGTATGTAGTATGGTAAAGTAGCGTCTACTTTGTGAAACTTTGCTGCAAAATAATGACCAAATTCATGAGCACTCAAAAAAGTAAGAATTAGCACTGCATATAAAACCCCCTCTCCCATATTTTCAAGATATGTAGGGTTCACTCCTGCCCATTGCATACCTGAAAGCACGCAAGTGAAAAAAGTAATAGCAAAAAGAGTGATATGTACCCAAGCTTTATGTTTTTTTCTTTTTCCCCAGCCGGGAAAAATTTTACGAAAGAAAGAAGGCATCTTTATGGTCTCAATAATTTTGATATTTACGAATATAGTAATTATTAAAGAGAGTGAATAGAGAAATATTCTTATACAACTTGATTCCTATGAATATCTATTTATCCTTTTGGCAAAACCATTATGATTAATTTATATTATATAACGCAGTAATATTGAATAAAATATACAGATTCATTTTATAGGCAAGCATAGCAAATATTCTTATGGAGCTTAAGCTACTTAAAATGCAGGAAATACAACAATATAAGTAAGTATAAATCATCTTTTATATGTATAGTAAAGATTGTGAGAAACGGAGGTATTATGAAACTATTAAAATATTCAGTATTGCTTTTGGCACTTACTTTTGGTTCGGCAAGTGCACAAGAAACTGATGGCTTAATGGAAATGTCATTAGAAGATTTGATGAATATCGAAGTAAGTGTTGCTTCTAAATCTAAAGAATCCTTGAGTGATGCTCCATCTTCTGTAACAGTACTGGTACAGAAATTAAGAATATGGGCTTACATACTTTAGAAGAGGTTCTGAACTATGTGCCTGGCTTTCAGACTACAAGAGATGTAGAGCAGGGGACAACTACAAGAATTTCTTCCAGAGGTCGTGGCTCAGCTCTTTCGGAATCGGTTCTTTTCCTACTGAACGGGCAAAGGCTAAACGATTTATACACAGGTGGTGTATCTATTTTAAATAGAATAATTGCAGTGGATAATGTCAAACAGGTAGAAATAATTAGAGGCCCTGGCTCAGCATTGTATGGGTCTAATGCTTTCCTTGGTGTTGTTAATATCGTAACATACGATGATGAAAATACTATTAATATTGGTTATGGAACCCAAAATTATAAATCCACATCTATAAATATGTCAAAAGAGCTTAATAAGGATGTTAAAGCATCAGCTTATGTAGGAATATTCTCAGAGGATGGCCACGAATATGAAAATACTACGGATGTCTGGGGATACGAGCAAAAAACAACAGACCCAAGTCGAGGTTTTGATGCACTGGGGGTAATCAGCTATAAAACATTGACGTTTTCATCCCGTTTTATGCAAAGAAACGTGTCTGACTTTTTAACTTTTGGAACTATTGCAAATCATTTAAATGATGAAAATTCCAGTCAGACCAGTTTTAGTTTAGATTACGACTTTAATGTTAGTGACGCTTTTGATATATCTTTGAAAGCAGTTTATTCTTTTGATCATTGGGATGCTAAATCAATTTTGATACCTAAAGACATTGAAATTGCACCCGACTTTTCTTTAAGTCAAAACTTTGCAGGAGGTCCTTATTTAGAATCACACAATTTGGGTGTTTTTGCAGATATGAGTTATCAGATTGTGGAAAATAACAATATGATTTTTGGTTTGTCTTATGAGCAATCAGGTATTGACAAAGTTATGAATGTGATGACTCATAATCCTGTTTCATTAGACTATTTAGGTAACTACCATGATTTTGATGGAGAAATCAGCTTTAATGAGCTAAACGACCGAAATATCTTAGGTGTTTATGCACAAGATAAACATAGCTTTGGTGACTTCCTAACACTAACAGCAGGTTTTAGATATGATAATTATAATGATTTTGGTTCATCAGTAAACCCTCGAGCTGCAGTTGTATATAAAACGCCAATCAACTCGAGTGTGAAAATAATGTATGGAAATGCTTTTAGAGCTCCAAATTTCTTAGAATTATATGATAAAAATAATCCTGTTGATTTTGGTAATCCGGACTTGAAAGCAGAAAAAATTAGTACGATAGAGTTTGCATATATACAAAAACTGGATGGTTTCCAGGCTACTATAACCTACTTCCAAAATAAAATTTCTGATTTGATTACATTAGACTCTGAAAATGATAGCCCTGAGGATCCTAATAATCCTCTTGCTGCGCCAGGTTTTATTAATTACGGTGAGTTAGAAACAAAAGGATTAGAGTTTGAAGTTAAAACAACGCCAATTAGAAACCTTTTGTTTTATGGAACATTTACATCTTTATTTGATGCTGGAAATCTTCCGGTTGCATCATCATTTGCATCTTTTGCTGTAAATTATTCTATGGGGTCATTCAATATCAATATTAATGGTATATATAGAGATAAGATGGAATTACTTCCAACTCAAAAAGCATACTTTTTGCTCAATGCCGCAGCTTCTTACAAGCTTACTGATAATTTGACAGTGCGTCTTAGCGTGCTGAATTTGACAGATGAAAAGTATTATACCTTCACGACATTGTTACCAAATGGAATCATCAACAGAGGTATGAGTCTTAATGCAGGAGTTCAAGTGAGTTTATAATACCTTTTATCAATATTTGTTAGAAATAATAGCGGTTATAGTGAAAACATTATAACCGCTTTATGCTTATATAGAGATTTACATTTTTACCAATAATTTACAATTAGAACTATTCTTTTTATGTTTAAACAGCACGGTTACTTTAGATTACAGGGAGCGTATACCTTCCCGTCAAAGCTTAGATTGTTACAAAAAGAAGCAAGAATAGAGTTAGTTAAATCTTACAAGTCTTTTAAATGCTTTGAAGGGTACAAATTAGGTACTAAGTAGTATAAATGTTGACAATGTGTTTTGATTTCATGCTTATTTCTTAAGACCTTTCAAAGAGAAACAGATATATTTTGGAAATAGACAGATTTTAACAACACCGTTTATCAAATATCTCAATATTTTGTATCTTTGATAAATTCAATAATCTAATAGCAAAATGGTATGAATAAAATAAAGCTTCTGATAGTAGATGATGAGCAGGCACAAGCTGATGCGCTTGCGGGCTTCTTTAAAAAAAGAGGATATTCTGTTTTCACTGCTTATACTTTGCATGATGTCAATATTGTTCTCGACGAGAAATCAATAGATATATGTTTAACGGATTTAAAACTTAAAGATACTACAGGTGGGGAAATCCTCTCACTTGTCAAAAAGAAAAACCCCCACACTCCGGTTGTTATAATGACTGCCTATGGTAGTGTCGATGATGCTGTTGGTCTAATGAAAGACGGAGCTTTTGATTTTATACAGAAACCAATAGATTTAAAAGAGCTAACTGTTATCATCTCTAAAGCAGAGGAAAACTGTTATCTTGTTTCTGAAAATAATCAACTTAAAGATGAGTTGGCTAACTCTTCTTCCTTTGAGAATATTATCTCTCACAGCAAGGCAATGGAGCAAGTTCTAAATACTGCAGCACGAGTAGCTCCTTCGAAAGCCGGCGTTTTGATTCGTGGAGAAAGTGGAACTGGTAAAGAGCTTATCGCTAAAGCGATACACCTCAATTCTTCTCGTAAAAACAAACCGTTCATAGTGGTAAATTGTGCCGCAATGCCGGACACTTTGTTTGAGAGTGAACTCTTTGGTCACGAGAAGGGAGCCTTTACTGGAGCTGTGAAACAACGTATTGGTAAGTTCGAAGAGGCAGATGGAGGTACACTTTTTATCGACGAAGCAGGTGACATCCCACCGCAAATTCAGGTAAAACTGCTGCGAGCTATTCAATTTGGTGATATTCAGAGGTTAGGAAGCAATGAAATAATCCGGCCAAATGTGAGAATAATTGCGGCAACTAATCGCGATTTGGAAAAAATGATATCAGAAGGTGAGTTTCGCGAAGATTTATATTATCGATTTAATATTGTTACTATAAAGTTGCCTGCACTAAGGGAGCGTAAAGAAGATATCCCTTATTTGATAGATTATTTTATCAAATCTTTTAGCGAAATAAATGATAAGAGCGTAAGCTCTATTAGTAAGGAGGCGCTTTCTGATTTGCTGAATTACAACTTTCCGGGTAACATCCGTGAGCTAGAAAATTTAATACAAAGGGCTGTGGTGCTTTCTCGCGATGACATGGTAAAGTTGCAGGATTTGCCTGATGAAGTTAAAGGGCATATTCATAATGAAACAGTGGATTGCGATCATCTGACTCTCGGTAACTTAAATCAAAAAGTAGAAAATCTGGAAAGAGCACTTATAAGAAAGGCTCTTACAGAGTCTGGAGGCAATCAGGTCAAAGCAGCTGAGCTATTAGAAATATCAGAAAGAACACTCCGATATAAGCTATCAAAATACAAGATAAAGTAATATATAGAGATGTATATAAATAAACAGACTACTTACAAATACAAGCAGTCTGTTTATTAAAATTACTTAGGAGCGTTTTTACATTAGTATATCCGGCAATCAATTCCTCTTTAAGATAAAGACCGTGATATTATGTTTTTTGTTTTTTCTTTTTAGCTGCCGGGAATAAAATGTTATTCAATATCAATCGGTAACCCGGTGAGTTTTTGTGCAAATCCAACTCTGTGGGAGGATCGCCAACAGCATGGCGATAATCTTCCGGATCGTGACCACCGTACCAAGTGAAAGTGCCTCTTCCCAGATTTCCATGAATATATTTTACCTCATCAGTGCCTTCACGCTCTGCCATCACTACTACCGAGTTCTTGATTTTATCTTTATGAAAGGCAGTTGTCTGCCCCAAAAAGCCTTTGACTATATTTGCATGGCATTGAGTCAGCATCGTTGGAACAGGGTCATACTTAGCAGAGAAATCAAACAAAGTAAAATAATCTATTTCCGGGTTTGTTATAGTAGATGGTCCAACATCAATATCAGAAAACTCATATTCTGCTGGATTCATCCTTAAGTGGAAGTTTTCAAATGCCAGTGTTTGGTCATAATCTAATTTATTCTGTGCATTAGGATCTGCCGGGTCTCCATCGAACATATGTTCGCAGATATCAGTATGTTCGGCTGCTAAGGCAATGTCATAGGTATCTGTACCGCTACACATTGCAAATAAAAATCCTCCGGCTTCAATAAATCTTTTAATTTCCTGAGCAACAGCAAGTTTCATTTTAGAAACTTTCGCGAATCCAAGTTGGCTGGCCATACTTTCATTAAGCGCTACTTGTTGCACATACCAGGGCTGATTAGCCATGTTTGCCCAAAACTTACCATACTGCCCGGTAAAATCTTCATGGTGCAGGTGTAGCCAGTCGTATTCATTCAGCTTGCCTCCCAGCACTTCTTTATCCCATATTATATCGTGTTCCACCTGAGCATACTCAAGAGCCAACCTAACAGCGTCATCCCATGGCTGAGAGCCCGGAGGGGCATAAACAGCTATGCGGGGAGCTTTTTCAAGTCGAGCAACATCTGTGTTGCTATCTTCTGCCTGCACCTCGGCATAGATTGCTGAAGCTGAAGACACGGATATTTTTTCGAACATAACGCCACGAATTCTGCATTCGGTTTCGATATACGGTTTATAGTCGGTCATAAACGCACCACCTCTATAATTCAATAACCAGTCCACAGGTTGATTATTTTTGATAATCATAAATGCTATGCCGTATGCTTTTAGGTGATTGGTCTGAGCTAAATCCATGGGTATTAGTATTTTTTGCCCCAAAGCAGCCAATCCGGTTATGAATATCATTACTAAAACAGAGAAGATGTATTTCATGTTAGATTTCTCGCAAGTGATTGCTAAAATATAGTAATGGCAAGGTAAAACTTTTGTACCAATTCAGCAAAGGAAATTAGGATATGAGACTTTTATCTATGTCCAGATAAATATTTATAGTATAAAAGAGGTGTTCCTAATGAAATATTAGTTTTTATCTTTTAAATTTAGTATATAGTATTTTAGAGTAAGTATCAGTAATAACATCAAGACTATGAGTATAGAGATATTAATTTTACTAATTGCGTTCCTGCTCGTGGTAGTTACAGTTTTAATTACTGTACTGTTTCGACTCAGAAATAAACTTGGTTTCGAATCTATTATATATGATATTTATAATAATATAGAATGCGGAATTGTAATTCTTGATTTGAATAAAAAAATTCTCGAAGTAAATCACCGAATTTCTAAAATATTTGGAATGACATACAGGGATATAGAAGGCAGCAGCTTTGAGGGTATCTTGGATAAGCATAAAAATACAGTATTTTTTGAAAAGCTTGAACAATCTTTAATTTTGGATAAACTACAACAGAGTGTTGTGTCTTCGTTTGATGAGCGGGTCGTTACTAAATATGGGATAACTCTACAACTAGAATGCAGAATCGTACCACACCTTGCCAAAAACAAACTTTCCCGTATCATATTAGTTTTGAGGGATATCTCAGACAGCGAAACTTTAAAGCAAACTAATAAAGACTTATTAGAAAAACTGCAAAGTAACGAAGATAAGCATCCTCTTATCAACTTTACTGCTTTAGTCTCACCCGAGATTAGCTTGAACTATTTGCAGATCGGCAAAAAAATAATAACTCTGATTGGCAGAAGTTATGACGAGATATTAAAAAATCCGAATCTATTATTACCAATGGATAAGGAAGAAGCAAGTAAATATTTTGAATTAATGAAAATTGCTTGCCAAAACCTCTCTCCTTTTGATTTTACTGCTAAATACTTACATAGTGATGGAAGAGTAAAAGTCTGCAATGTACATGCTTTGCCTTATTATGAAGATAATCAGCTCTATCTCAAAGGCTTTTTTAATGATATAACAGAATCCTATAACCAAAATGAAATAATAAAAGAACAAAAATACTTTCTCTCATCTGTAGTAGAAAATATCCCAGTTGCAATTTTTGCTAAGACTTATCCTGATGGCAAGTATGTCGTGATTAATGGCAAAGCAATGGAGTTCTACGGTAGAACGCAATCAGAAATATTGAATATGACGGACTCTGAGTTATTTGAAGAATCAAATGCTTTTTACAATAATTTATCCTATTTGGAACAAGAGTGCATTAGCTCATTACATGCCGTTGCAGGATATTCATTTGAATATGATACTGATTTAGAACGCAAACAAATCTATTTGGAATGTGTGCCTGTTATAGTTGATAGTAGTTTAAAACAGATTATCGGTATTATTCATGACCAAACCGAAAATGTTAATACTGTCAATGCTTACCAGGAACGTCAAAATAAACTAACTGCTATCGTTGAAAATAATATGGTAGGAGTCGTGATGGTAAATCAAGACTCCTCAATAGTCTATGCTAATAAGGCTATGACTCAAATGATGGGCTACACTCAGTCTGAATTACAAAGACTTACGATTAATGATTTAACACATCCTCAAGAATATGATGAGAATAGACAAGCTTTGGATGATTTATGGATAGGTACTGTCGAATCCATAAGTCTTGAAAAAACATATGTTAGGAAAGATGGTTCGCAGTTCGTAGCAGAGATTTTTGTCTCACCGGTTAAAGACATGAAAGGCAAAATCACATCATCAGTGGCGCTTATTATCAATATCAATCAACGCAAAGAAGCTGAAAAAAATGCTTATACAGAGAGATAGAATATTAGAGGCAGTAAGCTTTGCATCGAGGCACTTTTTAAATGAAGACAATTTTGAAGTTGAAATAAAACATGTGTTCAAAGCAATTTCACAAAGTACTAAGGCTGATTATGTAGGCATATACAAATTTGAAGGGAATGACAGAGACAAAGTGGGTAAGGTGAATAATTTTATTTGGTACAATGACGAAATTAGTGAGACAGAAAGCTATAAAGAACTTTATTTTCACGATTCAAATATCGCAATATTTGAGCAGCTGGAACAAGGCAGATATGTTTATTTGACAGACTCTCATAAATCCTCTTTAAATTTCTTGCTACTCGAAAATAAAGAGAAAACCACTTTTTTAAGCCCAATTATCGTAGATAAAGCACTATGGGGGCTCATCAAAATTGGTAAAATACAAGAAGAAATATTCTGGTCGCATGAAGAGTTAGATGCATTGCAGTCAGCTGCGAATGTGCTAGGAGCCGCCATTAATAGGAAGAATATAAATACGCAACTGAAAAACTTAAATATAGAATTAGAAACACGCATAGCGAAACGTACAAGTTTGCTGGAAGAAGAAATAAAAGAAAGAAAGCAGGTTGAAAGTAGTCTTAGAATCTCACAGAGAAAATTAGAAAAAATGATTGCTATTGCTCCGATTGGTATTGCCAGACTAAGTAATAAGAGTATGATCGAAGAGGTGAATCCAGAGTTCTTATCTATATTTGGATACCCTGAAAATGAACTGGAAGGTCTGTCTTTCTATAATTTATATCCTGAAAAACAGAGGCCAATATACAAAAGATTGCATGAGCAATTTGTAGAAAAAGGGATAGAAAACAGCGGAGAGCGGCCATTTATAAGTAAGTCAGGGAAACATATTACTGCTTACATCAATCTAATGAAGACTAGAAATGAAAAGGAACTGATAGAGACTTATATATTTATTTATGACGTGACAGAACATAAAAGAGTAGAAATAAATGCTAAAAAACTTAAGCTGGGAATCGAAAAAAGTTATGATGCGTTTGCAATCACTGATCTCTTTGGGGATGTAGAATATGTAAACGACGCTTTCGAACGTATTACCGGTTATAAGTCAGAAGAGATGCTAAGAAAAAATATGAATGTCTTAAAATCTGGATTGCAAACTCCGGAATTTTATAAAGCCATGTGGGACGATATACTATCCGGCAAAAACTGGAAAGGCACACTGATTAACCAAAATAAAAATGGGAAGTTCTACTACGAAGAAATGACGATAGTGCCGGTGTTTAACGATTTGAATATTATTACCAATTTTGTAGCAATTAAGCGGGACATCACTTCTGTAAAGAAAAGCCAGGAAGAAATCCTCAAGAGTGAAACAAAGTATAGACAAATCTTTGAAAACGCTACAGAAGGTATCATAATGCTAAACTATGAATATATAATGTTTGCTAATCCTGCATTTGAAGAGCTTACTGGCTTTACTAACTTCCAGGCAAACAACAGAAAATTTATTGATATGATATTTGAAGCTGACAAGGAAACAGTATTTAAGCTAACTCATACTAAAGATAAAAGTTTAGTTCAGCAAAAGCACGACGTTAGGCTAATCAATTCTAAGAATAAAATCAAATGGGTTAATATTAACTCGAATAAAGTCAACTGGGATAATAAAATAATGGTTTTGCTTTTTATCTCTGACATAACCGCAAGGAAGCACGCAGAGCAAGCTCTGGAAGAAGAGCGTTCCTACCTTGCAGACAGAGTAATAGAGCGAACCGAAGAGCTAAGTGCGTTAAATGCAGAACTTTCTAAAGCGGTAAGGGCTAAAGACGAATTTCTTGCAAATATGAGCCATGAGCTTAGAACTCCTTTGAATGCTATTTTAGGTTTGTCAGAGATATTACAGAAGCAATTGTTAAACTCAATCAATGATAAACAACAAAAATCTTTCCGAACAATTCATGAAAGTGGACAGCATCTTCTTTCTTTGATAAATGACATCTTAGATTTATCAAAAATTGAAGCAGGTAAACTAAATATTGTGCAGGAAAATGTGTTGGTGGAACCTATTGCAGTATCTGCTATAAGGTTTGTAGCCGAAGCTGCAAATAAAAAGGATTTAAAAATTAGTTTTGATTTTTCCGAGCCGGCACTTATGGTATGGGCAGATACTCGCCGATTACGTCAGATTTTGATTAATTTGCTTAGTAATGCAGTCAAATTTACGCCTGCGGGTAAAGAAGTTGGATTGAACATCACTAAATCAAGTTCCACGGAGTCGGTAATATTTGAGGTTTGGGATAAAGGAATTGGCATAACAGAAACAGATATGAAATCTCTTTTTAGGCCCTTTGTACAGTTAGATAGTGCCTTGTCAAGAGAATATGAAGGTTCAGGTTTAGGACTCTCATTAGTAGCCAAATTAGTTGAGCTGCATGGAGGCAGTATCGAGATGGAAAGTGCTGTAGGAGAGGGTAGTTCTTTTAAAGTAGCACTGCCGGCAATAAGTCCTGAATTTGAAGAATATGACGAACAAGCCGAGTATGATATATCATTTATGAAGGACAGAACTCTTATCGTAGTAACCGAAAACCAGGATGATTACAAGCTTATCAGTAATTTATTGAGTAAGTGGACAAGTAACATAGTGATGTTTGACACTGATGCGAATGGCATAAGTGAGGTAATGGAAATATTGCCGGATTTGATAATCATTGATACTTCTATCAAGCATAGGTCCGCATGGGAAATAATGGCAATACTTAAGCATGACACACGCACAAAAGACATAAAGATTATTATGGCATCGATGGGGCAAGAACTTGGCAAAGCATCTGCAGTCGGAGCTGATGCCTTCATTGGAAAACCAATAAGTACTAAAAAAATTGAAAGAGCACTTTGCGAAACATATGATATGTGCAATCTTGTTTCAGATGTAGCTGTAGTAGAAAAGCAATATACTATATTGCTTGCTGAGGACAACGAAGCTAATATAGAGACAATAGAAGCCTTTCTGTCTATGAATAAATATAAAATAATTATAGCTAGAAATGGTCAGGAAGCTATTGAATGGGTGCATGAGCACCGACCGGATTTAATATTGATGGATATTCAAATGCCAAAGATGAATGGCTTTGAAGCTATTGAGATACTAAAGTCGACAGAGGAATTTAGGGATATTCCTATTATCGCGCTGACTGCCTTAGCTATGCCGGGAGACAGAAAAAGGATACTGGATGCAGGCGCAAATGATTACCTAAGTAAGCCAGTCAGTATGAAAATACTAATAAATAGAATTCAAATATTTTTAAAATCTTCTTTGTAGTGTGACGTTTTTTATTTACAGACCATTAATTAGGCGAAGCAATGGAATACCAAAGTACTATACTAATTGTAGATGATTCTGAAGCTGGCAGAATAGTGTTAGACCAGCTGCTTTCTTTATCCGGCTACAAATTAGAGTTTGCAGAAAATGGGCTTGAAGCTCTGGCTAAGCTTGAGGAAAACGTTCCGGATTTAGTACTTTTGGATGTGATGATGCCGGGAATGAATGGTTTTGAAGTGTGTCAGAAAATCCGTGAAAATGAGAATCTAAAAGAATTGCCTGTGCTTATGGTATCTATGCTGGATGACCAGGAATCAAGAATGCAAGGTATACAGTCCGGTGCTGATGACTTTATAAACAAACCTTTTAACCTTGCAGAGCTCGAACTCAGGATTAAAACCATTACCAGGCTTAATAGATACAGAAAAATTATTGCAGAAAGACAAAAAAATAGATTGGATTATTGACAACACGCTTAATGGCATTTTATCGCTTGACCGCGATAACAATATTATATTTTTAAATAAAAAAGCAAAAACATATTTAGATATTCGCGAAGATGTAGAAAATACTAATCTTAATTTCTTTGAAATCATCGACGGCAAATACAATAAGGAACCTCAAGATGAGTGGGCAAGGTATGAAGAATTTGATGAAGCAAACTTCCCATCACTTTTTTTGGTACTTCCCGAAACTGAAACCAACTCAGCTCAGTGGCTGCAGTTCCTTATGTACAAGTCACCTACGGGAGTGAATGACCATAAGTTAGTAGTGCTCACCGATGTGACAAAGCAAATACAGGAAACCAGAATAGAACGAACTTTCCATGGGCTTATCCTTCATAAACTACGCACTCCTATGAATAGCCTTACAGGGGTTTTTGAGCTAATAGGAAATTTTGGCGATGAAATGAGTAAAGAGGAAATTGTAGAGCTAATGAGTAATGCCCGCACTTCCTTTAATCGACTCAATACGCAAGTGGAATCCATTGTAAATTATGTGACTAACACCACCATTGCTCATAGTTATAATGAGATATTTGACTTTGACAGCTTAACAGAGATGCTCGAGCAAGTGCAAAAGGAAAATAGTATTTCTACTATTCAAGTTTCAGGCTTGGACTCTGTTTGTGATTACTCTTTCACTCTTAGCGCTTCAGTTTTTAGATGGATTCTCTCTGAGTTAGCTATGAATGCTAAAAAGTTTCATCCTCAGAATACTCCAAATTGCTATGTAAAGCTAAATAGATCAGAAGACAGGATTATCATAACATTTGGAGATGATGGTATTAATCTTGCACCTGAGCAAATAGAAAATGTTTGGAAACCATATTATCAGGGAGAAAAATATTTCACCGGAGAAACTCCAGGTGTAGGAATTGGTTTGTCTACTATTGCATCTTACATTTGGGAAGTAGGGCGGTTCGTTTAGTCTATACAACAGAGATAAATCTAAAGGGAGTAGAAGTAGAACTAAAAATACCTATTAAAATACTTGATAAATAAAAAAAATATTATAGTGAACAAAATGCAAGCTTGACCGTATTAATTTATACAATGTTTTTAAAGTATGTTCAACTGCCTTTAAGGAGTCGAAATGAACACGAGCTCAAAATTTGTGAAAGTGTATATCAGGTATCACAGTGACATTGACAAGAACATTTTTACTCAAATCTTTGACGAGTATAAAACGGATTGGTATAATTATCTTACAGGTACGACGACAATGGACGACATTCAGAGTAACGGTTTATGGGACAGAGAGGACGTGGAAATAATAACACTATAACTAAGTTAATTACACAATAAATATATATATAAAAGAGCTACTGCATTTATCCATGCGATAGCTCTTTTGCATTTTATAAAGTGCTAAACTAAAAAGCCGTTTAAAGTTCATCACTCTAAACGGCTTAAATGTTTCAATAATAACGCTCTGGTTGTTATGCCTTTTTAATAGTCATTTCTACTTTTTCGCGAGGGCAATCTCTCATGTCTCTTGGTGCTCTTACGATTTGGTCTGCTATCTCTAAGCCTTCAGTTACCTGCCCGTATACAGTGTACTGACCGTCAAGATGTGGCACGTCTGCAACGCAAATAAAGAATTGAGAAGTAGCGCTATCAGGATCTTGAGTTCTCGCTGCGGAAAGGATGCCGCGTTTGTGAGGAGTATCAGAAAACTCTGCTTTCACAGTCTTCTGTTTTGGATCGCCAAATCCCCACATTTCTTTGTTGTCAAATTTAGAGTTCGGATCTCCACCTTGAATCATAAAACCCGGAATAACTCTATGGAAAGCTGTGCCTTCGTAAAAGCCATCTGCAACTAATTTTTCAAAGTTCTCGCAGTGCAAAGGAGCGATCTCTGGGAACAACTCTAAAGTCATTTCGCCAAGCCTTACTTCACCGTGTTTTATTGAGATTTTATATGTAGGATTTGCCATAATAACACCTATTTATTGATTTTATGTTTACTGAAAAACTATTTTTTAGCATTAGGATTCAATTCAATTTTGTAGTCATGCAACTTAGTTACAGTAATTTCTACTTTTTCGTTTGGTCTGTTGTTTTTGTTGTTTCTTGGAACATGAGCCACTGCATAAGCTACATCAAGTCCTGCCAAAACCTGGCCATAAACTGTATACTGACCATCTAAGTGAGACGCATTCGCCACACAGATGAAAAACTGTGAAGTTGCACTATTAGGATCTTGTGTACGAGCAGCAGATAAAATGCCCGGTACGTGTTTCATTTGGTTAAATTCTGCCGGAATCTTTCTTTGAGTTTCATCTCCCTGCCCCCAAGTTTCTTCAGGTCTTGATTTTGAGTTAGGATCGCCGCCCTGAATCATAAACCCAGGAATAACTCTATGAAAAGCGGTACTGTCATAAAACTTAATAGCCACTAAGCTATCAAAATTTCTAGCATGCTCAGGAGCAATGTTAGGGAAAGTTTCTAAAATCAATGTGCCCATCACTTTATCGTTCTGAGTTACAGTCATTTCGTAAAGCGGGTTATTGTCTGAAGGTAATTTGTCCAAAAGTAAAACTCTTTCAGATTTGAACATAGAACAAGATGCTAACAAGACAAGCATCGCAAACAAAGGAATCAGTCTTTTCATTATTACTCCCATAGATAAATTACTTTTATATAATGGATACAAAAATACAAAAAAAATTGCAAGCCTTTGCAAGAAAAAGGAAATAGTGCCATTTAGAATAGAGATTTTTATGGCAATATTAATAACTTAGCGAGAACAGGTCTGAAATATTTTATGATATTTGTATAAAACTCAGATTTTGAATACTGACATCATTATACTATATCAAGAAACTATGATATTTTTATCTTTACAGGGAATCTTCTTCTTTATAAGACAAAATAAGTCCTATTTATTTACGTAATATTTAGTATATTGATTTATTCATGTATCTATTTGCGTAACAGATACTTAGAGTAAAATTAGTATAATGCGAAAGTGACGAGTAATTTAAATGGTATTAAGAAACAAAATATTCTAATACATTGTAACACAAAATGAGTGTCATTCCAAAATAGTTTGCTTAATTTTGCGTAAAGCTATATGCTTTATCTTTAAATATCAATACCCGGAAAAGTGATGTACGATAATATAATTTCAGAATCTCAAATATTTGAGTTGCTTAGTAAGGCTCAAAAACCAGATAGTTTACAAATCGATGATATATTGACAAAAGCTAAAGAGATGAAAGGGTTAGCAAAAGAGGATGTTGCTGTGCTCCTAAATATAGAGGATGATGACAATCTTCAGAAGCTTTATGATACTGCTCTTTATATTAAAGAGGAAATATATGGAAACAGGCTTGTCCTTTTTGCTCCTCTATATGTCTCAAATCATTGTGCGAATAACTGCCTATATTGTGGATTTAGAGCTGAGAATAAAGATATACACCGTCACACTCTTACGCTAGACCAAGTCAAAGAAGAGACTATGGAGCTGCTAAAGCAAGGACACAAACGTGCTCTTATGCTAATGGGCGAAGGACACAAAAGCTGTACTTTTGATTATTTCCTAGAAACTATCGATGCTGTATATAGCGTAGTAGATGATAAAGGGAGCAGCATCAGACGTATCAATGTTGAAATAGCTCCTCTGACGGATGACGAATTCCAAAAACTCAAAAAAGTAAAAATCGGCACATACACCGTTTTTCAGGAAACATACCACAGAGAAACATATAAGCAAATGCACCCTAGTGGCAGAAAATCAGATTATGATTGGCGCCTGGAAGTAATGCACCGAGCTTTGAAAAATGGTATTCAAGACGTTGGTATTGGTGCTCTTTTTGGACTATATGATTACAAATTTGAAGTGATGGCTCTTATCCAACATGCCGAATCTTTGGACAAAGAGTTCAACGTTGGACCTCATACTATCTCTATACCTAGGATTAAGCCTGCAGCTAACGCTCCTATGGCTTTGCACATTCCACATCAGGTAAGTGACAGAGACTTCAAAAAGCTAGTGGCAGTCCTGCGTTTGGCTGTTCCGTATACGGGTATGATACTTTCTACCAGAGAGCCGATGGCAATGCGGACTGAGCTTATAGATTTGGGTATATCACAAATCAGTGCCGGTTCTAAAACCAATCCTGGTGGCTACAAACAAGCTATGAATGAACACGAAGAAGATTCTTCTCAATTCTGCTTAAACGATGCCAGAACTTCCGGTGAGATTATTCATGATGTAATTCGAATGGGACACGTGCCGTCGTTCTGTACTGGTTGCTATAGACTTGGCAGAGTAGGGGCTGACTTCATGGATTTGGCAAAACCGGGCTTAATTAAACTTCACTGCTTGCCAAATGGAATAACTACTTTGAAAGAATATTTAGAAGATTATGCCTCTCCTGAAACGAAAGCGCTTGGTGAAGCCTTGATAGAGAAAGAGATTATGAATATCCCCGCTGAAAATGTTAGGAACAGAACCCGAGAGTTCCTCAAAAAAATTGAAAACGGTGAAAGAGATTTATATTTCTAAAGGACAAAAATTGAATAATATAGATGCTATACTTAAGCAGGATTCTTTCAGCAAAGACGATATTGTAAAGATGCTTTCAGTTGAGACTGAAATAGATATGGAAAAGCTGCGAACCCGAGCAAATGAAGTGCTTATGGAACATGTAGGCGAAAAGATATTCCTGCGTGGACTTGTTGAGTTTTCTAATATTTGCGCTCTGGATTGCAACTATTGCGGCATTCGCAAGAGCAATAAGAACGTACACAGATACCAACTTG
Organism: Kapaibacterium sp. (SeqCode); assembly: GCA_963678775.2. Taxonomy (GTDB): domain Bacteria; phylum Bacteroidota; class Ignavibacteria; order Kapaibacteriales; family UBA2268; genus JBFHIJ01. The sequence goes on along the minus strand of CAXXGR010000002.1, from coordinate 578,058 downwards.
AGAAAGACGAAGTAGTCAGTGCTGCAAAATGGTGCGCTGAAAGAGGTTACGGTTCTTTGGTATTGCAATCAGGAGAGCGAACAGACAAGCATTTTGTAGACTATGTATGCGATTTGCTCAGAGGTGTGAAAGAAGCCTCCAAATCAGAACAGCTCCCTAATGGTCTTGGTATAACTCTTTCCATAGGCGAACAAAGCAAAGAAGATTATCAGAGATTGTTTGACGCCGGTGCTCATAGATTCCTTTTGCGCATAGAATCTACTAATCGCACATTGTTTGATAAAATTCACCCTCATTCCCAATCTTTTGAAAAACGTATAGAAGCTATGCAGACACTAAGAGAAGTTGGCTATCAGGTCGGTACCGGTGTTATGATTGGTCTGCCGGATCAGACGCTCGAAGACCTTGCAGGAGATATTCTCTTCTTCAAAGAGCAGGATGTAGATATGATTGGTATGGGTCCGTACCTTGTGCATAGAGATACACCAATGGCAGATTACTATGCTACCTGGCTTGAACGCAAAGATGAGATTACAAAGCTTGCTCTTAAAATGATTGCCACTACAAGAATTGTACTTAAAGATGTAAATATTGCTTCCACCACTGCACTTGAAACAATCCACCCGAGCGGCAAAGAAAAAGGGCTGCTGCATGGTGCAAATGTAATTATGCCAATGCTCACTCCAGAAAGCATCAGAGCAAACTATAAACTCTATGAAGGCAAGCCAACCGGCGATAACTTCAAATCCGAGCAAGGCAAAGACACCCCAATTTTAAAAATTGCAGGCAGAGAAGTAAACTACGGTTCATGGGGCGATTCTAAACATTTTGCTAATAGGAATAAGTAAATCTAAATCTGTATTTTACCCTCCAAGACAAAGGAGAGTGAAAACCAAAGTTGGTTAAACAGCCCCAGAAGTTACTTCATAAGAGCTGTCATAATAATCCCGCCTAGAACAGAGAAAAATATTCTGCCTGTAATTATTGATTTGTCAAAAGCTGATAGCTCAAAATCCTCCTGATTTTTCGACTCAAATCTTGCCATTTTATACTCTTTTGAGTGAGCACCAATACTTAAAATATTCAAGATAATAAGCGGGCTTAAAAGATATTTAGCTGTATCGTTCAATATATTTGATACATCATAAAACAAGTATAAAAATAAGCTGTAGCAAGCTATTGATATACACATAAAAAGCAAAATCTGTCCTGTCATTTTCATTATTATCATTCTCATCACCTATGCACATTAAAAAAGAGCATAAAACTAACGTCTTACGCTCTCTAAGTAATATTTTGTCTTCTTATCTATTTACAGCTATCTGTGCCGTTTTGCCATCAATTATCAAAGTATAAGTACCTGATGCCAAGTCGCTTAAATCTAAAGTTTTGCCTTCCAATTTCACTTTAGAGCTTACATCATTACCCAGCAAATCCACTATTTTAAAGGGCTCAAGAATCTTCAGAATTTGTTCTTAATTTATTATTGATACTTGAAACAAAAAAAACATATATCGACAATCCAAAGATCCAGTACATAATTATGTGTTCAAATATTGTACTTATTGATTCAAAGTTGAGTTGTACTAAAATATAGACGATAGATAAACCGCATAAAACTAAAATATTCCTTTTCAATTTAGGTCTATCAGGTGTCTTGAGAAATAAAAAAATACTTACTGTTACAACAATAAAAGCATAATATTGAAGTATTAAGTTTAAAAGACTAATACTTTCTTTTATAAATAGTGGCAAAATTCTATACACTATAATGGATAAGATGCAATATAGTGCAAGTAAAATATAGATTTTCTTCATATTGATTCTCCACTTCTTCACAATATATTATTTTTAGTACGGGCGGTTCCACATTGAATCAGCGGTTCCACATTGAATCAGCGGTTCCACATTGAATCAGTTAGGTTATCTAACCACCAATGATAAGCCATACCTGCCCAGGATTCAGGATGTTCATACAACCACCATTGACCTTGATAAGCAGTTAATGATGCCAAAGGGCCACCCATATCAGCAGCAATTGCAACTTGAAAAGAAGCGGCCTGATGAATCAACATTTTGAGTTCCTCACGAGTCTCATATGCTTTTTTTACTGTATTTCCTGTTTCTTTAGTTAACAAAGACTTCATTCTATTGATGTAATTATCCCAAAGTTCTGCACTGTATCTGCCATAGGCAATAGCTTTCAACAAAGGACTATCTTTAGCAACATTATTAGAGTTAAGGAATTCTAATTCTAATATATCTAAGTTCTCTATAAAAGTTTGGGTAGTGTATAAAGGGAAAATATTGGAATATGAAGTTGCATTAAAATTGCTATTGTAATAGTTTTCATACAGAGCCCTCAATTTATTTGCTTCATTGTGTTCTGTAGCTGGAATCTGTTCTATAATGAAATTATCTATATAATTAAGTATAGCTTCTCCTAAATCAAGGTTGTTGCCATATTGAGAAAATATACTATTATAGAGAAATCTTAATTTAGAAGACTCTTGTTCTACTAATATAAGGCATTCTTTATCATTCATGTTTGGATCTATTCCAGTATTTACATAAGCTTGAGTAAATATTGAAGCAACTGAATTAAAATACTTTTGTTCATCATTCCCTAGATCTGTGAATGTTGGTATTTTTTGTAAATCATTATCCATGAGATAAGATAATAACTGATTGTGTTCTATTCCATAATTCTCATAAGGATTAACAAGAACAGTGTTACTTGTATTTGAAAGCTTAGTATTACTCATCTCAGGTGATAGCGTGTTCCCATTCTCTTCCGTACAACTCATTAGACCAAAGATTGAAAGCGATAATGCCATGATGGCAAGTATAATTTTTGTTTTCATTTTAATAACTGTAATTAGATTCTACATTATGTAATTGAATTCTTATTGCTTCTTTCCTAAAAAAGCAATATATTACAGTGCATGATTTCGTGTGAGCTAAACATTTCGAAATCACGTGCCTGAAGCCGATTACCTCGCAAGTATCGGCTCTTTTTTTAGCCGATTATCAATACTAGTTAAAATTGCAGAATACTTTACTCCTTTTGTTGTTGTCAATTCACTATTAAATTCATTGCCCTCTTGCAGCAACAGGGCAAATATAAACACAAAATATCAAAAAAAAAAAAAATGAAATGTGATATATTTTTGCGATTCATAATACATATATTGCTTCATTAATTACCATGCAATGCTGTTGTAACTTGTAACTTGCCATATAGTATAAGCTTTTGCTTCGGGATAAATAAAATCTAAAGTATGAATATTGACAATACATAGGATTATAGGCGTAGATATTAATAAACAAGTAATCAATATAATGCTTCGGCTCTTGGGCTGGGGATTCTATGCAATTTGAGAAGTTTCCCATTTTAATCAGCAAAAAAAAAGCAAGACTCAATTTCTTAAGTCTTGCCATGTTTATTTGGTATTTGCTAAGTTTTAGATTTTATCTTCTACTATTTCATCTTCCTTTTTTCTTCCTCTGAAGTGGAGGAATATGCCGCCTAAAAGAGCCAGCACTGTTAAGGCATTGGTTGCCATGCTGAGAGTCCTTCCGGTAGCGTATGAGTCAGAGTGATATTTGAACTCAACTTTGTGCTTGCCTGCCGGTACTACTATAGAGCGGAAAGCAAAGTTAGTCTTATAGATTTCTGTTTCGTTGCCATCTATGTAAGCTTTCCATGCTACAGGGTAGTAGATTTCTGACAACAATAATAAGTTATTTCCGGTAGCGGTTACATCTAATTCTATCAACTCATTTTCGTAGTTAGTTACTGTTGCCGAAGCGCCTTCGCCTACAGAATCAAGTTTTAAGCCTTTGTCTTCTTCCATGAATGCCACTTCTTTAGGATTGAAATTCCCGGCTTTTAAATTGTTTAAAATAGTCTTTGCATCTGCAATTTTTACAGAATTTACAAATTCAGCTCTTTTCATCATGCTAGGATTTTTGAATACATAAGCGCCGTTATACTGCGATTGCATCACAGGAGGCAAGCCAACATTCTGCCCGGCAATGATATATTTAACATTTAGCAAATTCCATAGGAATGGATTAGTCACATACGAAGTGGAAGCACGGTCTGCATTGTCTAACATATCCTGATAGACTCTAAGTTTTGCAGAGTGGTAGCCTCCAACGTTTTGCAATCCGAAATAAGCCGGAATGTTTGCCTGACGAGTGAAATCAGTTATTCTGAAAACTTCATTGTCTTGTTTCAAAAATGTTTCTATATCAGTTTCTTTGAAGTATTCTTTGTTAATATCATTTTTAGCTACTTCCATTGGTCTGAAATCAATACGCCACATATCGAAGATAGACAACGCTATCAGTAGTACCACAAGTCCGGGATATTTGATTTTTTTTGCACGGAATGCCCAAATCAGAGCACCTGCTAAAGCAAGTATAGCCACATTGATAAACCAATCGCTAATCATAATACTCCAAAGTTCATTTTGAAGCTGAGGGTGTTGTATCTTTTGGCCAACTGCGCTAATATAGTCGTTTTGGAAAGCTGCTGCCCAAATAATACCTAAAACAGTAAATCCACCAACACCATAGAAGAAATATTTGATATATTTCTTTACTCTGTCGTCATTACTATTGATCAGAGAGTTAATTCCATACCCTGCCAATATCGGGAAAGTAAAGTGCATCATTGCCAAAGCCATTGACGGAGCACGGAATTTATTGAACATAGGCACATAATAATAAAAGAAATCGAAGAGCAACGGTAAATTATCACCAAAAGATAGGAAAAGCCCTACGAGTGCTATTGTCATCATAGCTTGGACAAATATATCCTTTCGATTATAAATAAAGCCGACAATCGCCAAAGCAAAAACTAAAATTCCCATATAAGGAGGTGAGTCTTCTATTTCCTTTTGCCCCCAATAAGTCGGGATTTTATCAGGCACTCCCTGCTGCGTAGGTAGTCTTAAGGTATTATCAGTTCTGCCAAAGCCAAAGTAGCTCGGCACGGCAAAAGTTATACATTCAGAAGGAGTATAAGAGTACATAGTAGCATATTCGTAGTCATGTCCTCCGTTATCAGTTACATGAGCATCTGCTTTTATTATAGGAGCAGAGCCACGAGTGGAATAAGGCATATACTCCTGAGTACTGAAAAACCTATCGGAAGACATTAAATATGACAGCCCGCCGGCTAATGCTAAAAGTCCTGCTACATAAGCAACATTCAACGCTTTGTCTTTTTTTATAATTCTGGAAGTAAATTCAAATATTAAATATATACCAAAAGAGAGTACACCATAGAATATCATCTGATAGTGCGCACCCTCGAGCATAATATGTACTGTAATTATAAGAAGTGCCACATGTAGTAATGTTATTTTTTCTCTCAGACGTTCCATCAAAAGAAATACATAAGGGAACATCGCTATAACCATTGGTTTGGTGTTGTGACCTATCATGATCCACGTTATTACATAGGTAGAGAACACAGCCACGAAAGCGGTAAGGAATGAAGCTAATCTGTCTTGCTTTTTACTTCGCATAAGCAAATACATACCAATCGCGTAAATAGCATAAAAAGAAGCTACACGAGCTGCATCACTTGAGAAGATGTTTCCTATTAGCTCGGTCATTGCAAAATAGATGTGTGGGATTATATCATAAACCCTTGAGCCTGTTGTAAGCAGAGATGCAAAACTTGGCATACCGCTAAAAATGTAAGGAATCCACTGGGGGAATTCACCATTGTTGCTTGCTTTCTCTAAAAAAGGTTTAAAACTCTCGGAAGCAACGTTATCAGAAGCGTTAAATCCGCCGGACATGATTGCGTTGCCAAAGAAAATGTAAATAAGCAGTACCAGCAGCCCTGAAAAAAAGAGATCTTGGTACTTCTCAGGAATAAAAAACTTCCTGTCGTTCGGGTTGAAATTGCTCATAGCTATTCCCAATATTACTATTTAGAACTTATTATTTTTCCAATTTTTCAAGTTAATAATAAAAAAGCAAATATCTAACTCTAAATATAGATATTTGCGTTCATATTAAATAATAGACTTTATACATATCAGTAGTTTAACACCGATGCTTTGATAAAACCACTAAATACTACTCTGACTGAAAAGGAGAGGGTGGGGGAAGTTCGAAGTAAAGCTGTGAGTTGGTTTTTGAATATACTTTAGTTCACAGAGACGCTCTGTGTGGCGTCTCTGCAAATTAAGTTTTAAATCGCTTATAATCTTTATATATACTCAGTCTATTCCGATTAGTTAGATGGAATTATCCTTAAACTTTTCGGCTAACATAGCTGACACGTATTCCGGAACAAAGTCAGATGTATCTTTTTGGTAGCGAGCAAGCTCTCTAACGATGGTTGAGTTGAGATATGTGTATTTTTCATGTGGCATCATAAAGACAGTGTGCACTTCAGGTTCCAATTTGCGATTCATAAGTGCAATCTGGAATTCATATTCGAAGTCAGAAACAGCACGTATACCTCTTATCATTGCGATTGCTTTGTACTGCCTACAATATTCAACGATAAGTCCCTGGTGTTTGCTTACTTCTGCATTATGAAGATGCTTTAGAGCTTGAGTAGCCATATGGCATCGCTCGTCTTCAGTAAATAGATTAGTTTTCTTAGAATTTACGCCTACCAGAACTATCACCTTGTCGAATATAAAGCTAGCTCTTTCTATTACATCTATGTGTCCTTTTGTAATTGGGTCAAAAGAACCGGGATAAACTGCGATTTTTTCTTCGTTTAGCATGTCTCTATCATAATTAGTGTCAAAAATGCGGATTCAAATATATAATTTATTTTGATATATCGAAATATAAACGTGTTGATAGCTTATAAAAAGTGATTCTATTTAGTCGATAATCTTACTATGTAGAGTGTTTTCGGTTGAAAATTATTTTCTACTAGGATAAATAATAAGGTCAGACTACTTATTATTATAATGTATAGAAATAAATGTAACTATTCTTTGGTAAATTTGTACTAAAAGTATACCTTTATGTTATGCGGTCTTTTCTGTGTGTATGTTGTCGGATCTGGGCAGCGAAAGCATGCTTGTAATGCTAATTATAGTTTACTCTCCGCAAAGTTTTCTATTACAAAAGAGAGAGAGGTGCAGCAATGCTAAAAAATATTAAGTATATATCCTTCTTTATTATGTTGCTGTGCATAGAAGTATCAGCAGCAGAATTTACTGATTACTTAGACTTTTATAATGGTATAAAATCTCTTGAAGTAAATCAGCAGGAAGCTTATGAAGTGAAGCAATTGGTATTTGAAAAAGATGCCGGCACGATGACTCTCTCTAATGGCACTCTATACTTTATGGAGGACTTTGGCGGACAAAAGCATTTTGCGGTATTCTTAGGTGAAGGAAAGTTTTCGTTTGTGCCAAATGTTAAAGCTGAGCAGGAAAATCTAAAAAGAATATTTGACACTGATAGAATAGATTATAATTTTACAAAAGCCTCTTTTGTGTTTGATAATGACTTCTACCAACTTGCCAAAAAGCAAGGAGTTAAGCTGCAATATGTAGAAGACATTAAGTATATCAAAAGAGTCTACTATGACACCTATAAACATTATATGCACACTAAAACAAAAGAAATATACTATGGGCTTGCTTATAGTCTTTTAGACGATAAATCCTCCGACTTTTTCTATGCGCAGTTTTTCAGAGAAAACAAAAACCATTACGTATGGATATATGACCCTTATGCAATGGAAGAAAATAGGCTGTTCATCGCAGAAGAAGGGATGTCTGATGATTTTGACAGAATATCAAGCGTGATAGAATTTGAAAGTTCTGAGGATCAGTTACTAAATTCAGACTTGCGTGCCCATAAGAAAGCACAACTTATTACCGGGCTTTCTTATGATGTTGATTTTAAGATGACTTCTTCTGTCGAGTATAAGTCTACCAGTACTTATACTTTTCAGGCAGAAGAAGACTTCTCTTGGCTAAAACTTGACATATTTAATTTAGTACATGTCCTATCAGTAGTAGATGAGGAAGGTAAACCGATATATTTCTATTACACTGATTATCCATTTGAAAAAGTGCTTTGGCTGCATTTTGATAAAAAGATTAGAAAAGGAGATAAAAGGAGCATTACATTTACCATAGCTGCAAATGTCAGGAACAGATCTTTTCTGGCAGGCTATAACTTGTATCCTATATATCCCAAAGATGAGCTTTTAAACTTCTCTCTTAATGCAGAAGCGGATTTGACTAAAGAAATTCATGCTTTTGGCAAAAAGCTTGAGGAAAAGAGCGATAGGCTCAGAGGTAAAAGACAGACAGTATGGCAATACACCAGACCTCTATATTCGATTGGAATTTTGAGATGGAACTTTAAGGAACAAAATTTAGAATTTGAAAAACAGCCAAAAGAATTTACTTTGAAATATCAGCATGTAAACTTTACTGATGAAGTGCTCGATAATTACCGCAACGGGCTGCAATATTTCAATAATATTTTCGGGAAACTGGATTATAAAAAAGTAGTTCTCTACGAACTCCCTTACTACACTTCCATTGACTCTATATCCGGTTTGTTAAATAATTCTGATGACACTGCTAACCAAGGAGACTGGATTCTTGCAAGTGAAAAGAAAATAGATAATACATCTACTCCATTTGACAAGACAAGGCTATTTGAAGAGCGTTTGCAGTATTTAACTCGAAATAGCTTATACAAGCAATCCAAATATTCAGACAATCCATTTGATGCACTAATGATTGCTTCTGATTATCCAAATATGGAAGTGCTTCCTCCATACTATTTCAACAGAAAAAGCCCTACCATTTTCTCAGAATTTATCGCCAGACTAAGCAGTATGTGGCTTTATGATCATAGAGTAAAAAGCTATAGAGATAGCTGGATAGAAACAGGCCTACCTATGTATTTAGGGATGGTTTACTACTATACTTACTACAAGGATAAAGATAGATTTTTCAGGCTGTTAAGAGATATAGAATATGCTTTTTTGAGCTATAGTGACGGTATATCTAAAAGTTATTCTGATTTGGGACCACTTTCACTTGGTGTGCGAGCAGAAAATATTTATAAAACTTCTACTCTAAAAACAAATGGACTAAAGTCAGTTTTCATATTTCACATGCTCAGAAATATGTTTATGGATTATACAAAAGGCATGAATGAAGATATGTTTTTGGGCATGATGAGAGACTATTATCATCAATTTAAAGGACAAAAGTATTCTACTGATGATTTTCGACAACTATTAGAAAAGCACTGTGGTTACTCACTGAAGTGGTTTTTCGACCAATGGGTCGACGGCACCGACATTCCTACTTATAAATTTGCCTCTAAAGTGGAAAACATGAAAGATGGCAAATATCTTGTAAAATGCAAACTAGCACAGGAAGATGTAGCAAAAAGCTTTAAGATGTTTGTGCCTATTAAAGTTACATTCGACGATGATTCCTTCTATATTCAGAGAGTGCTTATGCAGGGCAATGAGACAGAGTTTAATATCGGCCCTTTTGATGAAGAGCCTGACGATATAGAATTTAACCCGTTTACTTCTGTTTTGTGTAACGTAGATAATGTTTCATATTAGTTCAAGATTAAGCACCATAGTTATTTAAATATAGAGGTTAAAATATAGCCGAAAAAGATTATTTCATTTTACATTTTGGAATGTTAGGTTTGATACTTCTGATATATTTTAACTTCTATCAGTTGATAATTTAGCTATTTTATACCAAGAACTACATCTATGATGTTTCTTATAACGTCTGCTTTTACAGAACTATTTATTTCATAAGGTGTAATTCATTATCATAAGTGATGTAATTTTTTTTGTATATTTTAATTCTGTCAGATAGCAAAAAAACTAGCAGTATCAGGAATAAAGATGTATAACAATATAAAGTATATAATTTACTGTTTGCTTTGCGTATCTGTAGGTTTTGTTCCAACTTATGCAGAAACTGACCCAACGGCTGCCTTCGGCAAGGTGTTTGATAAACGAAGTGATGTGCAACTACCCGGCGTAAAATGCGAAAATATTGAAAATGGTTCGATTACTTTTTCGCTTATGAATGGCGAATTTAGAATTCCTGCTGACACTGGTCTAACTCGCATTAGATTTTCTTTGCCGGGATATCTTGATACAATTGCTATCTATGACATGAAAAAGGATAATTTTCAAATCTATTTAGTACAGGATTATGTGAGTCAGGATTCTCTTACGGAATTATTTGAAACTCCCTATGAAATTATGAGTCATGCCAGAAATACTCTTCTTCAGCCTAAAGTCCATACTTTTAAAGGTTCTAATTACTCTAAGCTGCATTTGCATTTGGAAGGTACTGACTGGGGAGTGCTTAGAAATATCGGCACAGGTATCAAAATAGCCCCGCCTAAGAAGGCATTATTTAGGGATTTGGATAGAGTATTTGTAAAAGAGCTGTTTAGTGAAGAGTATTTTGACTATGATAAGCATATTGAAAAAAAAATAGTCAAAAAGCAAAGAAAAACGGCAGACTTTGATGCTGAAGATTATTTATATGAAATGCTCAAATTTTTAACCGTAACACCTGATAATATAAATTTTTTAAGTTTGACAATTAGATCTCCTTTTGCGAATGATGCTGCAAATCACTACGAATTTGAGTTAAATAAAGTACTCCGCTATCAAGGTGATTATATATATGAAATTGAAATAGTATCGAAAGATGATGTTTATCCTACGGTAGAGGGAAGCATAAAGATAGAAGGTAAAAATTATAGTATTATAGAAATTGATATCGAGCCTGCTCGCATAACTAAAATCCCTCTTTTAGAAAAAGTATTTTTCTATCAAAGGTATGAGGAATATCTTCCCGGAGTATGGCATTGGGCATTTCTAGAGGTAACCGCTAAGATTAAAGTCCAGATGTTGTATAAATATGTCGACGTATCAACCGATGCTCATGCTGTGAGTATGTTTGACTCTGTGTCTGTCAATAAAGAATTACCTGCTTTTATGTATGATGAAGAAGAACTTTCCAAACCGGATTTCAGTTTAGATTATCTTCCAAAAGCTGATTCTGTTGGTTTAGATTTTTGGCACCGTCATGCACGAACTGAAATAGAACTGAGGGAGCTTACTGCTAAGCTTCACCGCGACAGTTTAGATTCTTTTGATTTGTGGAAATACTCTCCTACTCGTCTAAAAGGTAAAATATTACCCTATTTTGACTTTAACCGTGTAAATGCTTTGGCAATAGGACTAACTCCGGTCTTTCAGTATCGCAATTATGAAATGCGTTTTAATGGTTCATATAGCTTCGGGCAAAAGTTACCATATGGATATATGCAATTTACGGACTATATCTATCATACTAAATATAAAAGCCTCTTTTGGGACTTTAAGACCTACAGTGATGTCTCCATTATGATTAATAATGGCTATAATCGTTTTGCAAATTCCCTTATAGCTCTGATTTTTCATAGGGATTTCTTTGACTATTTCCGTAATGACGGCTGGACTATGGGGCTTAATTATGAGAATTTATTTGTGGAAATGAGAGGCGAAATAAACTACTCTATGCACTCATCATTAGAAAAAGCAACCGAACGCTCTCTACTCCTGCATGGAGATTATGTACGAGGTAACCCTTGGCTCGAAAATACTCCGTGTGACCCCGGGCATTATCGCACGGCGAGACTAAAAGCAAAGTTTGGTAAATTTGATTTTATTAACTTTACCAGAGGAATTACGACTAATGCGGAAATAGACGCTATGTACGGAGAAAATACGATAACTAACGAGGCTTTTCGTGCCATACAGGCAAGGATATTTATGTCCGTGCCTATACACAACACCGGGTATTCATCTCAAAAGCTTGAAGTGCTTATTCATCATGGCATAGGTTCTAATAATTTGCCGATTCAATACCAATTTAGAATGAGAACGGATATGTTTATTTTTTCTCAGTTTGGTAACTTCGTATCCTCACCACGGACTACTTTTAGTAGTAAGGCATTTCAGACTTACCATGTAAGATATAATTTTACGGACTCGTGGTGGCGCGCTTTAGGTTTGCCACTAATCGAAGGGCGTGGTTTAGATTTGATTTTTGCAGCCTCTTCCGGGCAGTTTTATCAGAATTCGGACATAAAAATATGGCAGACTTTTGGTAATATCGATGAGCTCAGAAATGGCTATAGTGAGCTAGGAGTCAGCTTAGGCCGCATCCCCACTCTCATAAGCAATGTAGTGTTTCTTACCTTTGACACTCGCTGGGGTGTAGGGCGGCAGGCAGGCGGCAGATTTAACTGGGCAGTCTCAGTTTCATGGCCAATGTAATTTATTTATCTTATTCCAAAAGAATTTAGTATATTTGTAATCCCTTCGAAAAGCAGAATGGGGATAAATATATTTTGAGAATTGAAAATAATTTGTTTAAGAAATAAATAGTAGCTATATTTGTAGCTCGTAATTTTTTGGGAGTCGGATACAATGAATGCTCTAGATTATGTAAATCAGATGGCAGTAAATACTGCTATCGAAGCTCGTAAAGCTAAAGATGGCGATAACTACACTGAAATTCCTAAGTTCAAAGCCGGCGATACAGTAATCGTTTCTGTTCGCGTAGTTGAAGGTGAAAAAGAACGTATTCAGAATTTCAAAGGTATCGTTCTTGCACGCCAAGGCGGAGGTATCCAAGAAACATTCCTCGTTAGAAAAATTTCTAATGGTATTGGCGTAGAAAGGATTTTCCCTTTTTACTCACCAATGATCCAAAAAATCGAAGTAGTAAGAGAAGGGCGCGTTCGTCGTGCTAAATTATACTACTTGCGTGGAATGTCTGAAAAGAAAATCCGTCAAAAACTCAGCTAAAAGCAAAAATTGTAGTAAAAGCTGCTCGAGTGAGCAGCTTTTTTTTTGCTTAATCTACTTATTTAAACTTTTCTTGATAAATACCAAATTTCTGTACAATATTATATTTACAAAATTGTGTGTCTTATAAAGATAAAGAAAAAATATTTTGCTTTTTTACTATCTTATATGTTATTTTTGCAGACCTTTGTAAGGGATTGTAATATTAAAAGAGGTGAAGTATGTTTTGGACTCCTGAGTTAGCTCAAACCCTTGAGGATGCTCCTTGGCCGGCTACTAAAGACGAGCTTATTGATTACGCCAACAGAACAGGCGCGCCGCAGCAAGTCCTTGATAATTTGATCGAGCTTGATGATGGGGACGAATTAATCGAAGGTGTAGAAGATCTCTGGCCTGAATACGAAGATGTAATCAACGAAGAGTACTTCTATAACGATGATGAAGAAGAACAGTATTTCTAAGATACATTCGTATAATTTGTCATAAGTAGTGAATTAGCGAGATTAGGGCTTTTTATTTATGCACTATTCTCGCTTTTTCTTTATTTAGAACGCGTGACCTATGCCCAGATAAAACACCGGAGACTGCAGAGCGTCGGACAGCTTATAGCTAATGTAGTTGCTTTCCCCTATCTTAGGGCCTAAAAATGGGAATGCGACATCCACTCGCAATGGTCCTATCGGCAAGTCATATCTGAAACCAAAGCCCATAGACACCGCTAATTTGCTTAGATAGTCCATTGGGTCTACATTAATTGCTTTGTCAGGCGATTCGGCATACCAACCAAAAGCATTACCAAAATCAATAAATCCGGTAAAACCTATACTACTTATTTGGTCTGCTAACTGAGTGCTTAGATTGGCAGGTTTGCTAAAATGATAACGAAACTCTATACTCCCTTCTACCAAAGTAGAGCTCCCCACAATGTCAGAGTCGAATTGAAACTGATCTGTGTTAAATGCATCTACGTTATCTGCGTTTTGAGTGTTTCGGTAGGTGTAATGCAATTGGCGCGCAGGCCAGCCCCTAACGCTATTGGCACCACCTGCAAAAAATTGCCTGTCAAACGGAATAACTGAATTTTCGTCTAACTGTAAGATGACTCCTGCTTTTACTTTAGTTGCTATCACTAAATTATTGGATAGCGAAAAGAAATGAAAGTGAGCAAACTGAAACCTTGCATATCGAGCTATGCCGGATAAGTCAGAAAGTGGCATAAAAATATTCCACCCGTCAGTAGCTAAGGATGTAAAATGACCGGTCGTTGGATTAAAAGGATGATTTCTTTTGTCGCCGGAAAAAGTTAATCCTATGATATTAGAGCTAAAAAAGTGATTATTTGTATAATCTGCCAGCTGCTCATAATATCTGAAAGAGTATTCCGAAAACTTATTGTCTCGAGTCTGATCGTTCATTATCGTCTGCCACAGAGTTATATCTACAGGGTACTCTCTGGTGAGCCAAAAATCAAAATATACTTTATCTATAAAAAGGAATTTTCGGAGATTGGCAGTAAATCTAAGAGGAAAGCTAAATGTTTCCAGTTCGAAATCTGTTTGAATATCCCTGCGTATAAACTCGGGCTTAGCAAGCAGGGAAACTCTTACTCCTTCAAAGTTCCACAGCAGTGGCTGCATAAATTCGAATGAAAGCCTATATTCCTTTTTAGCTGTACCGGTCTGTATATATTCTATGATATCCTTAATGGCAAACTTACCAGTAATACCGAGCTTTTGAGCCGCACCTCCAAAGTTTTTGAACAAAACCGAACCATCTATACCAATAGAGTAATAATCCTGCTCCTGACTGTTGACTGCCTCATTAAAGTATGGTTCTATACCATATTCGAACTGATGACCATAGTTATTGAGTATTCTAAAATTTAGAGTGCTGTCCGTATAAGGCATAAAGGCTGAAGAAGTATCAATCTCAGGCACAAAAACACCCAAAGACATAAGGTTTATTTCAGAGTTTTTAACTTTTTCTCGGCTGTACCAGTCACCCTCCTTGAAGTCTAGCATTTGTTGCTTTTGATAAAGAGAAACAGGCCTTTGTCCGTTTAGACTATCTACGAAAGTGATTTTACCAACTTTTAGTCGTCTGCCGGGATTAAAATGAATATCAAGACTATCATCGTTTGTACCATATTTAGTGCGAACAAAATCTGCAACAAACTCTGAGTAAAAGTACCCATTATTCTTCAATATTCTGATTATTCCATTTACTTCTGAGACTATGCGAGTTTCGTTAAAGTATTCGCCTTCTTCAATGGTTCTAAACGAGTTGATTTTATTGCTGACATCATCCGGAAGAGAGTCTAATCCGTGATATTTATAGTAAGCAAGTTTAGCGCGAGTGCTATCTTTAATGTAAAAAGTAAGCACATTTTTCTTTTCCGTCGAATCCGGCACAAAAGTGTAATCTATTTGTGCCCAGTGGTAGCCACTCATGTTGTAAAGTTCTTTTAAGACAGCATGTATGTCAGTCTCTACTACATTTGGGCTAAAATAGCTAAGCTCATCACTGATTGAATTAAGACTGCGACGAAGTTCTTTTTTTAGAGGATTAGTGACAGGTGCCGGGCCGTCCATTTTAGAAATATTATCGTAATAATATCTAAGGAAATCGTGAGTAAAACCACGATTACTTTCGCGAGTTTTAATAATACTTTTGAGCTCGCTTGGGAGAAATGCCTCAGTACCTTCGAACCTAATCTCATGTATTTCGTAGCCGTAGCCATGATCCAAGGAAGGGAATAGTCCCTTATGCATCTTCTTTTCGGCAGAAGACGCAACTATGGTACAGATCCAAATCAAGAAAATATATCTCAAGACAATACTCATATGTTTCTAATATCAACAATATACATCTATTAAAGTAATTAGTAACGAGAATGTACAAAAAAAGTGCCAAAACAATTGTTATAAAATAGAATCATCAAAATATACTTTTAATTGCTGCAACAGGTGCTCCCTTTTTTTGCTTCGCAGGAGTTCTTTGGGAGATGAATTCTATTCGTATGATGCAGAGGGAAATCTAACACAAGTCAATTCAAACAAGAGAATTAGCTAGAATGTTAATGGGAAAATTGATACTATATTTGTAGATTTGCTTATTGATACTTTCTCTGATTATAATGCTAATGATGTACATTACTGGGAACTGGACGCCTGGTATTTTCTTATTATAAATATGAGACAGACGGCTGGAAGCCTAGCATAAAAGTTCTTTCTAAAAGTGATATCCATTTGGTATGATGATACCTGAACATTACTATCAGGATAGCACTGCTAAAACCCGTTTCAAGGTCACTGAGCGTAGTCGAAGTGTAATGGTATGGAGAGAGAAGATGAGATAGCCGGTGTTGGGAATAGCTACACAGCAAAGTTCTGGCAATATGATTCGCGTACTGGCAGAAAGTGGAATCAGGATCCAAGACCTAATCCATCTATAAGCAGATATGGCACTTTTGCTCTAAATCCTGTGATGTTTAGTGATGTTATGGGTGATACAGTGGTGGGAGGAAATGCTGAAATGGCTCAATTTGATGAGTTAGAAGAAGAAACAACCAATAGACTAGCAGTTGTACAATCAGAATATGATTATTATCAATTACAAGGCGATGCTCAAACAGAAATTGGCAAAGTACTTAGTGAGTTAATGTTAGAAGACAAAAGTAATGAACTGAATGAGCTGCAATCTACTTTGATAGAAATTGATCGATTAAAATCTTCAGAACAAATTTATGTATTAGAACATAGATCTATTATGGATAATGCAACTACAACAACAGACTACTCAAGAACTATAAATGGATTAACTTATTTAATCCCAGTAATAGTAAAGTTTAATCCAAATCGTTTTAGATCAGGTTACCATAATGATTTGGCACATGAATTGAAACATTGTTATCAATTTGATAACCTTCAGTTATCATATAATAGTTTAGGAGAAGTTGGTAAATCTCTTACCGGGTATACTTTCGCTGATGAAATTGAAGCATATACTAGAGGTTTTTATTTTGGTACAACTTTACATATAGATAAATCTGTAGTACAAACTCCGCAAGAAATAAATGCATTTTTTGTACTTGCAAGAGGATATGACATGTTATTGTATACAAGTGTGCAACAAAGTTATTTTTCGGAAAGAGCTCTGTTTTTCATGAAATATTACAATCAAAAAGCCTGGGATTCGGTGAAATATTTTTCTGATTTTAAAACTTTTTCTCCTAAATATTTATTCAAGGGATGGCGCAATTATGTATCTCATTAAAAAGCATTTTTTAGTTATGCTTCTGTCCGTTATATATATAATTTCTATTTCGTATGGGGATAATAAAAAAAACAGCTGCATTTATTACGCAAAAAATAAATCAGATGTAGGCTATTTAGTGGTATTAGACAGTATCCTTCTATATCTTAAAGTGAATGAATTAAGTCCAGATATTAACAGATATGACAAATATGTTTTGCACTCTATTGTTGATAACAAAGCCAAATATATTGAAATAAATAAAGATACACTTTGTTATGGACTTCTCAGAGATAGCCTAAATCCTTCAACTGATTCATTAGAAATAAGCTTTATAAACGTATCAAGACATATCATGAATATCCGAGATACTAAACCTATTTATGATAATTTTACAAGGTTTTTATATATTAGAAATGACCCAATTAAACAATATTATTTTAGACACAACACCTCTGGAATACTTTACTTCATGCTAGATAACGAAGACAAGAGTGACACGCTGAATGTTTATTTTGACTACGATTCTCAAAATCAAGAGTTATCAAATAAAATACAGATAACTAATGCTACTACTAAAAATGTTCAAGTATTTTGGTATTTTTTCGTTCATGAGCAAGATTATAAAAAACCTGTATTTGGGTATTTATTCGCTCATAAGTATGATAATAATGTGCCTGTAGACACCCTTATAGTAGATTTCAAGAGAAATGAAATCATAGATAACGGAGATACTTTAACCATTTATAACTCATTGTAGTTAATTGCTGTTTAAATAGGTCACAAAGAATACGAGCTAACTGATCATCTTGGTAATGTGAAACTAACTTTTGCTGATTATAAATATAGAGAAGAGTATAGTCTGCCTTGCATAAAAGAAAATTCCCCTCGTTGAGGGGTGGCACTTAGTGCCGGGGTGGAATCTCTCGAAGCACCAAGGTTTCATATAGAAAAATGTAGTTTCTAATAGATTAATTTAGCTATAAATTTTTTAAGTGTAGTGATAATATTTAGATTCTTATCCACCCCGCCCTCGCTTTGCTCACGCACCCCTCAAGAGGGGAATTAGAGAGGGGTTTGAGATATTTTGCGCCAAATAGGTCACAAAGAATACGAGCTAACTGATCATCTTGGTAATGTGAAACTAACTTTTGCTGATTATAAATATAGAGAAGAGTATAGTCTGCCTTGCATAAAAGAAAATTCCCCTCGTTGAGGGGTGGCACTTAGTGCCGGGGTGGAATCTCTCGAAGCACCAAGGTTTCATATAGAAAAATGTAGTTTCTAATAGATTAATTTAGCTATAAATTTTTTAAGTGTAGTGATAATATTTAGATTCTTATCCACCCCGCCCTCGCTTTGCTCACGCACTCCTCAAGAGGGGAATTAGAGAGGGTTTTGAGATATTTTGCGCCAAATCGGTCAAAAACAATACGAACTAACAGACCATCTTGGCACTTTGACTGCTCAGCAAAAGGGTATAACTTTTGCAGATTATGGAAACTGGTGCAAATACTTGATGGGTGAGTGAGACGGACAACAGAAATTTCTAAAACAAGTGATGTGGTGATAAACTCGTTATGGGGGGGATTGCTTATCCAAAAACTATAAAAATCAAATTAATAAATTGCAGAAACTCGCCATGTATGCTATTTCTAAGCATTAAACTCAAAAAAATAAAATAAATAAAAAAAATATCGTAACTTTTTTGATAAAATTGTGTCTATATAGTAAGAGAGGAAAGATAAGATATTACGTTCTTATATATGAAATAGGCAATCAAATAAATCAGACCGGGATTGATTTTGCATACCTTCATACCCATAGTCTACAATTAATTCCCCAAAAAAGAGATTCCGGTCTGAAATTTGTCTATTCAATTTTTTTTTCTCTGACCTACAATATAACATTTCCCTAGTTTATACAAAATTATAAGTTATGCATGCGGTGTATTCACATTATGTATAATCTACTTCGTTTATGCTATGTCATTTAGATTCCGACTATATCGAGCATTTCTAAAACAAACTTATCCGTTGAGCATTCACTCAGGCATTTTTGTATGAGGAATTGAGATAAGTTCATGCCTAAACTATAACCTATTCTAAATCAATTTTAGACTCCTCGGAGATTATTTCTACTGTATCTACATCTTTGAGTTTCCTTGCTATTGCTCTCGATCGAACACCTACTAATTTGTCTATTTCGTCGCCGGCCTGGAATATTTTTGTTTTCGCCTTTTCTAAAATATCTTCAAATTTTCCAAATTCAGTTTTGACGCCGCTCAGCACTTCCCATACTTCTGAACTTCGCTTTTCAATAGCAAGAGTTCTAAATCCCATCGCCAAGCTATTTAGCAATGCTGAGAGTGTCGTCGGACCGGCAACAATAATTTTATAATCATTCTGTAGCTGCTCAAACAATCCACTATTTCTCAGCACCTCTGCATATAGCCCTTCTACAGGTAAAAACATTATAGCAAAATCTGTTGTAAATGGTGGTCTGACATATTTAGATGTAATGTCCTTAGCAAACAATTTTATGGAGTTTGTCAGTTTTCCTCTATGTGAATCGATAAGTGCAGTATCTCCCGAATCATAAGCATCCAAAAGGCTATGATAGCTTTCTATTGGGAATTTCGAATCAATAGGTAGCAAGACCGGTTCATGACTATTTTTACCGGGAAGTTTGACTGCAAATTCAACTACTTTGCTTGAATTGTCTATATGTGCATTCTTGACGTATTGCTCACTTGCTAAGATTTGCTCTAAGATATTTTCTAACTGGTATTCGCCTATCATTCCCCTGCTTTTTACATTAGAAAGTACTTTTTTTAAATCTCCTACTCCGGTTGCTAGAGTTTGCATTTCGCCAAGCCCTTGTTGGACTTTTTCTAATCTGTCACTCACTAGTTTGAACGACTCGCCTAACCTGCGTTCAAGCGTATTTTGCAGTTTTTCTTCTACTACGTTTCGCATTAAATCTAACTTCTCTGCATTCTCACTGCTCAATTTATAAATGCTTTTTTCTAATTTGCTGCCTATTTCGTGCAAAGAGGAAGTTATAGAGTTAGAAAACTTCTCCTCAAAGGAAGCTAATGCTGCGGTTGTTTCTTTTCTATTATCATAGTTGCCTCTTTCAATAATCTCTCTGAAAGCTGAAAAGTTATTATTAAGCTCTGAGCTAAACTCCGAAAGCCTTTTTGCGAAAGCCCCTATGTTGCGCTGCATGGTTTCATCAGTTCTGCCCATGTGGCTAATGATACTATCCATAATTCGCTGGTTTGCTTCAGCCATTTCTTTTCTTTGGAGACTGCTTCCCGAGGCAATACTTTCTTTGAGAGAAGCAATTTCTGTTTCCATCTTCAGATTACGTTCAAGTAGCTGGCTTATGCTCTCACTTGAGTTTCCGCTATTTTTAGTAATAATAATAAATATCAGCACAATTAGTAAGGCTATTACCGTACCCGACATATACATTTCCATATCTTACTCCACTTTGCATGAAAGAATACTTGCTAATATAATATAAGTTTAGACAAGTCATAATATGTCGTTAGTTAGATAAAAAACTAAAATATCTTAGTTGTCTGACATACGACCAATGCACAGTATAATATATATAAGCACCCTCTACTGAACTCAGATTAGTATTTAGAACAGTCAAATAGATAAGATATTGAAAAATACTACTATAAAATGGCTGCAACTACCCCACACTTTCATGCCACCTCTTTTTTTCAAGTTGGGAATGCTTCTACATAGAAATTATGCAAGTAAATATATATCAAAAAATTACAATTTCAATTATTTTAAAAAGAGCTTTACTTTGACTTCTTTCAGTGGCATACCCTTTCTTTTAAAAAGTGATTTGTATGGCTGTGATATATAAACCCGGATTTATCATTAGATACTGTAAAGTGCTGTAAAAGACCGTAGAATCAAGGAGTATGCTTACTTCCTTTGTAAGGAAATATTACGAAATTGCTGATTGAACAAGGGTTTTTAACCCCTTGCCATGCAATGATTTTAGAGCTTTTTCATTCTTTCAAATGATATTTATGGGATAAACTAATAATATGTGATGGAAAAATGTGTGCTAAAAATGCAGTATAGCAAATTAAATAGCAGACTGGAGTAGCTTCATAAAGATATCTTACCTATATTAAACTAATATATAAGCTTTGCTTTGTAATGATGCAAAACGTAGCAATGAAACAAACTTGCTTAGCAATACGTAATAATATAGTCAAGACAAATATATGGTTTTTAATTACGTATAATAAATAGGTTTGATGGAACGAATAAGGAGAGTTTAAAATGAAAAAGACCATCATGGCTTCGGTACTATTTGTAACTATAGGTATAGTTATGGGAGTACTTCTTGTTTCCAGCTTTAATTCAAACACAATGGAGCATTTCTTTGCAGCTGAAAATGGTACTATTGGGAAAGATAGTGCTCCGGTGCATCTGCAGGCCAATGCTAAGACGATAAATGATGCTATGGTCGCGGCGAGTGACGCTGTTCTGCCTTCGGTTGTTTCAATTGGAGTTGTGACCGAGCAGAAAAATCCTCATCAGGATATGGATCAATTCCGTGAGTTTTTCAAATTCTTTGGTATGCCTCAAGATGAGGGCAATGATGAAACTTATAAATCACGTGGCTACGGCTCCGGTGTTGTGATTAATAAGGATGGATACATTGTAACTAACAATCACGTGGTAGACGGCGCTACGGAAGATGGAATTACAGTAGTACTTTCTAACAAAAGTGAATACAAAGCAGAGTTAATTGGTACAGACCCTTTGACTGACTTAGCAGTGATAAAAATTGACCCACAAGATGATGAGTTAGAGCCTGTACACTTTGAAGATATGAAAAATGTAAAAATCGGTCAAATGGTGCTTGCAGTTGGTAATCCTTTAGGGCTTACTTCTACAGTTACCAGTGGGATTGTTTCGGCTATAAGCCGTGGGAATATTGGCAATAAAAGAGGCGGTTATCATATTGAAAATTACATTCAGACAGATGCTGCTATTAATCCCGGCAATTCCGGTGGAGGTTTATTCAATCTTACAGGTAGTCTGATTGGTATCAATACTGCAATCGCTACGAGAACTGGTACTTATATTGGTTATGGATTTGCGATACCTATAGATATTGTGAAATCTGTTGTGTCCGATTTGATGGATGACGGCAAGGTAAACAGAGGCTACTTAGGCGTTACCATACGAAATGTAGATGCTACTTTTGCTAAATCTCTTGGATTAGAAAAAGCGGGCGGTATTTTTGTCAATGGTGTGCTCGATGATTCGCCTGCTGCTAAAGCAGGAATAAAAGAAGGCGACGTTATATTGGAGTTGGATGGAAAAGAGCTTAAATCTACTAACGAACTTCAGAGCCAAATTGTTCTACACAGAGCCGGTGACGAAGTAGAAGTAACTATTTGGCGAAATGATAAAAAACTAAAACGGAAACTGACTCTTGAAGCTCGTGATGAATCAGAGCCTATAGCTTCAAAATCAAACGAGTCTTCGAAGGAAAATGATGAAGTAAAAGCAGATTCCCCGATTGAGTTCGAAAAACTTGGATTTAGCATTAAGTCTCTGACTTCGGAAATGAAAAAACAATTTGATGTGGAAAACGGAGTGTACGTGCAATCTGTTAAACGCTTTAGCAATGCTGCTGACCGTGGATTATATCCTAACGGAATAATCTTAGAAGCTGACAGAAAAACAGTAAAATCCACGAAACAGCTAAAAGATATAATCGATAGTAAAGATACAGGTGATGCAATATTGTTGCAAGTCAAATACAAAGAGACTACTCAATTTGTTGCGATAGAAATTCCATAATATTCTTAGATATTTACTATTAGCAAATGGGACTGTATAGAAATTTTATACAGTCCCATTTTTTTTGTTGTCTAAATTCGAGTATGTATCCCAAAAATGTCATTTGAAATAATGGAAACGCTCTAAAGTCATTGCATGGCAAGGGGTTGAAACCCCTTGTTCAATCAGCAATTTCGTAATATTTCCTTACAAAGGAAGTAAGCATACTCCTTGATTATACGGTCTTTTACAGCACTTTACGGCATCTAATGACAAATCTAGGTTTATTGACTTCTCTGTGTTAGGTTATGTATTGCAAATTTACCCTTGAATGAGATAAGAAAGGAACAAAAAATTACAGCAATGCTTCCCTATTCTTGATATTTGCTATTTCTACGAGAGGCAACACTGATTTAATAAAATATTTAATAATATTTATTTATATTGCTTTTATTTATATGCTATGTGCAAGTTAAAAAAGGGAATAGTGAGAAAGTACTGACCGTCTATTTTAATCTTACACACTGTAACACTTGTAATATTGAACTGAAAAGTTAGAGATTAGAAATTACCTAAAAAAACTATGTGATATCTGAAAAGACTTATGAGTAAGGATAATACTAAAGGAGAATTATGAAGATTAGAATGCTTAAAAATTTTATAATCGGAGGATGCATTGTTACCTTAGCAATGTCTTGTGCCGGCACCAAAACGAATAATGTTACAAAAAAGGCAAGTGAATCATCAGTAATAGAAAACACTGCAGATATAAATAAAACTGTAACAATAGAAAAGCCTACAAAAATAAGGCCTCAAATTGATTCTACGCTTGCAGCCAACAATTTAGATGAAATACGTAAGTATATTGATGATCTGAAGATGTGGACTTATGTCGAGCGGGTAATCGCTCCGTACGAAACCATAGATGAAGCAATATGTCAGGATTCAATAAAAATACTTCATAGGGTTATAGCAGACTATACTAGTAAAAGCAATAAAAACAAAGGCGATGCAAGTAGATTAAAATCTGCAATAGAATTTTTGTTACAAAAAAAAGCAGATGTTAACTTGCTCAATGATGATGGAGAGGATGCCCTTTGTGCATTTTTAAAAATAGGCTCAAAATCATCTAGAACTCTAAGTACTTTTAAAAAAATGCAGAACCAATTTTCCGCTGAAGAACTGGAACCGATGGTAAAACTTTTTATTGAAAATGGAGCAGATATAAAAGCGAAAGATAAAAGTGGTGTTTCTACATATGAGCGAATTGTTGATTTTGCCGGAATAGATTTTATTAAGGCGCTACCTGAAAACGACATAGAAATAGATAATCAATTTAGCATTGCTATTAATCATAATCACATGGAGTTGATTCATTATCTGTTAGATAAGGGTGCTGTGTTAAATACAGCTACAGAAGAAGGAAAAGCTGCTTTTAAACATGCCGCTTGCAATATAGATGATTTTGAACTATTCAAAAGACTAATTGATAAAACATCAGACATTAATGCTATGGTAGTTACTACAGATAAGTTTAGAAGAAATGCTCTAAGTCAGATGATATACTTAGGACAAAACAAACAACAACAATCTCAAAAAAATTATATTAACAAGATTGTTTTTCTTCTTGATAAAGGAATTAACGTAAATGAGCGAGATTGGGAAAAACAAAACGAAGAAAATAGCTTGATTGTTCTTGTCTTAAGTACGTTTAGATATGAAGATGCTGAAATCGTATGTAAAAAGCTACTAGAAAAAGGTGCAAATGTTAATTTAACACAACATAAATACAGCCCTTTGTATTATTTGCTTAATAGAAAAATGTATTATAACAATGAAGCTTTATTTGATTTATTGCTTAAACAGGGCGCAGATGTTAATTTTGTTAAGAGTGATAAAACTCCTCTTGACTTAATGACAGCACTCTTGGATTCTGAAAAAGAAGATATCCGAATAAGGGCTACAAAATTCTCTGAAATATTGAAATCCAAAGGGGCTAAAACATTTGCGGAGTTAGAGAAATAAGCTGCCACTACTCAAGCAATTTGAGACCGTTGCAAAGCAATAACTATATAAGTCTTTGTAAGATTAGTTAATTATTATTATCAAGGGCTTGGAATAATAAAAGCAATACTCTATTGACTTCTCTGTGTTAGGTTATGTTGTGTAAATTAAGGGATAAGAAAGGAACAAAAAATTTACAGCAATGCTTCCCTATTCTTGATATCTGCTATTTCTACGAGAGGCAACACTGATTTAAGTTTATAATGAGTAAGGGCGCTTCCTAAATAAATTCAATGCACAAAGTGGGAGTTCGACCTGAATGGATTATTATGGGATCTCGTCTGCAGTTGTTGTGCAAAGCAGTTTGGATTCTTCGCTCTAAATAGTATTGCTTTCACTGAATCTCAAAAAAAAGCCGTAGAGTATGATTGACTCTACGGCTTGTATAAAAAACTTCTAATAACTTATTTTATCTGTAAACTACAAATCTACCTTTTACAAATTTGTCATTTGAGATGATTGTATAAGTATAAACTCCGGGAACTAATGCGTTTACATCTATATTAATGTTTTGCATTCCTGCATGCATTGTTTGAGTAGGAACAGAAATTACTTTACTTCCGTTTACATCATAAACATCCACTGCTACATTGCTTAATGTAGAAAGATTAAAACTTATAGTAGTTTCTGTTTGAGCAGGATTAGGATAAATGTTTATTTCACCACCAAATTCCTGATTATCAGCTACTGATGTTTCACTTTCTGTAGTGAAAGAATAAGTAGGAGACCATTCAGTTTCGCCGGCTTCATTATATGCTCTTATTCTCCAGAAATAAGTCGTAGAATAATCCAATCCTTGCAAAGTATAATCATTAGTCCAATAGTTGTCTTTTTCATAAATCATATTAGTAAACTGATCATCTGTTGCAACTTGAACATGATAATAAAGTGCATTTTCAACTTCACTCCATTCCAATTTAATGGTAGTAAGTACATCCACTGCTTCATCTGCAGGTGTAGCAAGGATTACCTCGCCTTCAGGAGTTTTCATGATAGTTCTATATTTCCACGGTTCAGACCATTTAGAATAACCTGAATCATTTAATGCACGAACTCTCCAGAAGTAATGCTGATTATTTTTAAGACCTGTAACTGTTGCAGTAGTGTCGGTGATATCTATAACTTCAGCAAACAAGTTAACAAATGCGTCTCTTTCAGCAACTTGCAATTCGTAAGAGTCAGCACCATCAGTAGTAAACCAAGTGAACGTAAGAGTAGTATCTACTTTAGTTATATTATTTTCAGGGCTTGAAAGCATTGGCTGAGCAGGACCTGCAATAATAGTTGTAAATTTATATGCTTCTGACCATGGACCATCTCCTTCTTCGTTGGCAGCAAAAACTTTCCACCAATATGTAGAGCTAGGTTCAAAAATAGCAGCTTGTACATTATTTACAGGAATATCTCTAACTTCAGCAACCGCATTTTCAAATAAAGAATCAGTAGCAACTAAGATTGTATAGCTGTCTGCTAACGGAACCTCAGTCCATCGGAAAAGTACATTTTGAACCACTTCCATCTCGTCATGGGCAGGGTATGTTAGCTCAGGAGCACCAAGAGAAGTTCTAAAAGTGTGAGTTTCAGTCCATTCACTTTCACAGCCTAAGTACATAGCTTTTAAGCGCCAGTAATAATTAGTATTGAAAGTATCCAAAACATAATCAAATGAATTTGCAAGACCAATTAAGGAGTCTAAAACTATCAAAGAATCAACAAAATTAGAATCTTTTGAAAGTTGGAATCTGTAGTTATCATGAGTAGATAAATAAGTCCATTCGAAAGTAATATTTTTTTGGACACCTGTTTCGTTTTGTGCCGGCATAGTAAGAGTTGGAGTTAAAAGGGCACTCCTGAAATCCCATGGATCACTCCAAAGACCAGTGTTCTTAGCGTCTTTCGCTCTCACTCTCCAGTAATAGCGATAGTTTGATCTATTTAAGTCTAACTGTACATTATTAGTATCAATATTGTCAACCTGCATATAAATAGCATCCGAATCGAAAGAATCGTCAAAAGAAATTTGAATTTCGTAAGCATTTGTATTTGCAACGGTATCCCAGTCAAAAACTGCTGCTATGTCAACACAGCTCTCATCTGTTGTAGGAGATGTTAAAGTTGGTTGCGGGTAGCTGGTCCAAAAAGATGTTACATCTGAGTAATCTGACCAACAAGAATTAGTGTCGCCTTTGACTTTCCAGAAATATTCAGTACCTAAAGTCAAGTCAGTCACTATGAAAAGAGTATCTTCTGACATAAAAGTTTGAGGATTATCAAAATTCGGATTGTCAGCAAATAAAACTTCATACATTTCGAACTGTACATTAGCAGACCACTGCAATGTTATTAAAGCTGGGCTTAACGAAGATGAATTATTTTCAGGAGAGACAGTAAACGGTTTCTCTGCTGCCGTCGTTAAAGAATATGCTTGAGACCACTCAGACTTACAGTTTTGGAATTCACTTCTTACTTTCCAATAGTAATTAGTTAAAAAACTATCCAAAAATCCCACAAAAACATTTGTATCCACTTCTTCGAAATAAAGAGTATCTGCAAAATTTATATCTCTCGAAATCCATATTTCATAAGTGTTTGTTGTATCGCTCTCTGTCCAAGAGAATTCAACATTTTGTGGATGACAAGTAGTGTTGTTTTCCGGGGCTATATGTGTTACAGGTTCTGTTTCAGTCGCGAATGAACGCTCATCAGAATACTCTGTAGTAAAATCATCGTAAGTAGTAATTACTCGCCAGAAGTAATCTGAAGAGAAATCAGGTAAGTCTACAGTTACTGCATTTGTATCAACAGTTTGATTAGCAATAAAAGTAGAAAAATCCTGAGCTGCAGAAACTTGAATTACATAGTTCATTACTCTGTCAGGACTATTTACAGTCCATGTGAACTCTGTGGCAATATTTTGACATATTGCATTGTCTGCAGGCTCTTGTAAATCTGCAGCATCAAAAGAAAAAAGGCTGGCAGAACTTACAATGCTTAGGAAAAGCATCAAAAAAAAGTGGTTGAATAGTTTATTGTTGAGCCTCATGGTCAAACTCCAACTTGTGATTAAATTTATATTTAGCTAATTAAGCAAATTTACGTAAAAATAGGTAAGTTTCAATGTTAAATCTAGTTAACTCTGAGTATAGTCGCGTCAGAGCAGTTCTTATCTTCCCAAAAGCATAAATAAAAACTGCAAAAATCATACCACTAAAAGCCTTTATAAAATAATATACTTACTTCCTTTATTAACACATCAAACGACAATAAGTTATCAAAATAATTGACAATAAGTCGGAATATTTGCTAATTGCTTACTTACTTTATAGAGGTAAGGATTTGTTTCGTAATATGAAGTAATGATTTTACACTAATGTACACATAAAAAGTAACAAAGATACACATCCTAAATTTTCTATTGCACTTGCATAATTATGTTTTATATAAGATATTTAGTTTCTTTACTAAACTGAAATATAAAAGTATCGCGATGTACAAGTATCTTATTGCTTGTTTGTATTATTTCATTATATTATGAATAATGTATAAAACACGACTGTAAGTAAATGATACCTAGTGTTGAATATTTATATCTGTTAATTCTAAAAGGAGCGTTATGAAATACATCGTTATATTACTTGCTTTTATTGCAAGTTTGTGGAACTGTGCTAATGCACAAACAATTGTTAGCACAGAACCTTCGAACAGAAATGTAGTATTAGAAGAATTTACGGGAATGTATTGTGGTTGGTGTCCTGATGGGCATAAAATTGCAACAGAATTATCCGCTAAATATGAGGGAAGAGTATTTCCAATTAACATACATACGGGATCATTTGCATTTCCAAGTGATGCTTCTGATTTAGATTTCAGAACATCAGCTGGAGATTTGATAGGTGATGCTGCGTATGCTGTGAGCTTTCCAACCGGATCTGTGAACAGGGAAGACTATCCTTGGGCACAGAGTAGAACTGCGTGGGAATCGAAGGCTGTTGCTATTATGGCAGAAGCTTCTCCTGTTAACATTGCGGTAGAGGCAAGTGTTGATTTGAACACAAGAGAACTTAATGTTACAGTAGAATATTACTATACCGCAGATGAAGAAAATCCTACTAATCATTTGTCTGTATTTCTTTCTCAGAGCGAAATAATCGGTGAACAATCAAACGGTATCGGTTTGAATCCTGATTTTGTAAATGAGGAAGGCTTATATAGGCATCAGCATGCTTTAAGAATGGCTCTCACGGAATCTGTCTGGGGAGACGAAATAGCAGTAACCAAAAAAGGAACTTTTAACAAGAAAGAGTATAAGGTGACTTTGCCGGACAGTATTAAAAACATCCCACTTGATATTACTCAGTTGGACGTTTTAGCTTTTATTGCACCTGAAAAAAAACAGATTATCACGGGAGTCGGGACTAGAGTCAATATTCCGGCGGAAAACAAAGTATTGCTAGCTTTGGAAGATCAAACCATTATGTCGGAAGGAATGTTTTTTGATACTTTCCGCCCGAAAGTAAAAGTTACTAACGAATTTGATACTGAAGTAACTCAGTTCGATATCATAGTAATAGCAAATGGGCATAAATATGTAAAGACATTTAGTGGCACTTTAAACAAAGATGAGTCAACTATTGTTGATTTTGGTGAGATTGATGTAGATTTCACAGGCAATTATTACATTAAAATATATGGATTTGAGAATATAAACAACTCAGATAATACCGGTAAATTAGTTATTGATTTGAGTAACGATGATAATTTTTCAGCACATAAAGGCATTCATCTAAACAGAAAAGCATTTTGTAAGACCGAGTTTACATTTGAGGATGAAGTGGAGAATTGCGGATTAGATATGTCAGAAAATGATAATTTTAGAGTTGTTCAGTATCCATATCAAAAAATTGGTGCAAATGACTCAAAGGGAGCGGTGACATTTACACTGCTTAAAGGAAGAGAAGTAGAAGGCAAAGAAGCAACTTTACTTTTTGGAGAGGCAGAGCTTTCTATATTATCTGATGCTACTTTTACATATTACTACGCATATTCAGACGGAACTTTCGGAGGCACAGCGCCTACTATAATTGTTGCTGCCTCCGAAGACGATGGTCTAAACTGGCAGGTAATTAACTCGCTAACGGCAACAGAAACAAATACTGGATCCTCCGAGAAGAGCTTTGTTCCAACTACTGATGAATATATCAAAGAAACTGTAAGTCTTAAGGACTATTTTGGGAAAGATGTTGTACTTAAACTGTCTGTTATACCCGGTACTGATGGGAATGCATTGTGGATTGATCAAGTAGAAATTGATGGTGTTTATGATAATGTAGGTGTTATTAGTACAGATACAAAGCAGCTAAATTTTGGTTTAGTTAGCGAGGGCGCCTCAAGTGAAAAAGAATTTTCTATTATAAATTCCGGTTCGGCTGACTTAACTATCTCGTCTATTTCTCTGATAAATGATGATGAAGGTGTTTTTGAAATGTTAAATTCAGAAGGAATTACTTCTATTCCTCAAGGACAGTCGGCAAATATCAAAATCAGATTTACACCTCATACCGATGATTTATACGTATCAACAGTAAAAATAAAATCCAATGACCCTACTAATCAGGTGATTTCTTTATATCTTGTAGGTGAAGGCGCCGGCAACTCAGTTGCAAGTGAGTTTATTGCTAACTCGAGTTGGAAAATTATGCCTAATCCTGCGGAAACATCTGCTAACTTAGTCTATAGATATGCAGGCACTAATGCAATATCTGTAGATTATACTCTTGTTGATATGACAGGTAAAGCTGTCTTAAACCTAGGCTCTGTATGGATAGCAAAAGGTCAAAATAGTTTAAAATTTAATGTGTCGAACCTATCTTCAGGAAAATACTTTTTGGTAATTACTGCTAATAACATAGCAGTGCAACAAGTTCCGGTGTTAATCGGAAAATAAGTACATACATGAAATTACATTAAACCGAGTTTCTATACTGATAGAGGTTCGGTTTTTTGTTTGTCTTCAGATGGTTGTGATTGGGCACAACTAATTCTTGGGATTTATGCCAAAAGCTTCATAATTCTGAGCAACGAAAACTCTTTGTCGACAACATCTATGAGATTAGCTATTAATATTTTGGTTCGATTATGTTCCCAAGGCGTCGCCAAGGGCTAGTTTCTAACAGCTACCAGCCTTTCAGGCTGAGAAATACATTGCATGGTTACAGCGCCCTGAATGGCTCAAAGATATTAGCCCGGGGCAACGCCCTGGGTGAAGGATTTTCACTCTACCGTTTTTGATAAAACCGAGCGCAGCGAGGTGAGGGCGGGAAGAGTGTTGGTTGCTGTTTAATATTGCATAATCCATAACAATTTTCTATAAACCCGGATTTGTCATTAGATGTCATTATAGTGCGGTAAATGACCGTATAGCTAAGGAGTATGCTTACTTCCTCTTTAAGAAAATATTACCTAATTGCTTATTGGACAAGGTGCTTCAACCCCTTGCCAGTCAATGTCTTTAGAGCTTTTTCTTCTTTTCAAATGACATTTTCCATCTAACTAATTGTAACATAACCTGTATCTCTGCCAAATCAAGTTGATTTATGAGTCGCAAAGCATTGCGTCTCTACAGTTTTTGAATATTAAGTTAGCTTCTTTTTGCCAGAAACTCATGGTTTGTATTAGGGATTTGGGATAAACAATGTGTCTTAAATCCTCCCCGAGAATCTTGGCAGATTCTCGACCCTCCTTTGTCAAGGAGGGTAAAATACATGTTCTGTTTTTTTAAATGAGCATGAGAAGCGCGGAGATAATAGACATAGGCATCGCTCCGGGTGAAGAGCCACACGGCATCGTTTTTTAAGTGCGAAGCATGGTAGAGATTGCGATTATAACAAATAATTGTTTTAAACATTTAACTTAATTCTACTTTTTCACCTCTTTAGGAGTGCCTCGTAGTGGTGAGGTGGAAAGAAGATATTTGATAAAATTATATGGCTTGTATTTATATTAAGTTCTGCGACTCCAAATTGCATGTTTCGATACTTACCTCGACCTTGCTCGGCATAAACTAAGCTCAGCACATCGCTCTCTTCACTCGCGGTTATTGAGCGACTGATAGGAGTCGAAATGCAACTCACTTGTTATTTTTGTAAGTATTATACTTTGAATGTATTACAAAACATATAAATCCTCCTTGGCTAACCATTAGCTAACAGTATTTACTTTTCACTATTATACATCGGGCTAAAAAACTAGACAGTATTTTACATAATTTTACATAAATCAAAAATATTTTATTGCTCAATCATGTACATAAATTGTAGCCTGATATCCTTACCATCATTCTGCTTCATAAGCTAACACTTCTATACAATAATAAACCAACAAACTGAAGAACATACGACACATTATGTCATAGTTAAAACTATTATTGTTTATAACATAAATATTATTTTGTTATGGATTTTATTAATACTTATCTTGCTAATTGATAAATAATATGGAGTAATATATGATTTGGGCTAAAAAATACGAAAGTGAGATTCATTTACTAATTAATCATATGTTGGATGTATATAATACATCGAATGCAATTATAGATAGTAACATTAAAATATTCAGTAAACTAGATAGCTTTTCTATAGATGATAAATCAATCTGGGCAGCAATTATTGGTTTGCATGATATTGGCAAAGCCACTCCTGATTTTCAATGTGGAAATACCGCTAGT
Organism: Kapaibacterium sp. (SeqCode); assembly: GCA_963678775.2. Classification (GTDB taxonomy): domain Bacteria; phylum Bacteroidota; class Ignavibacteria; order Kapaibacteriales; family UBA2268; genus JBFHIJ01. The sequence goes on along the minus strand of CAXXGR010000002.1, from coordinate 545,312 downwards.
ATCAGACATGAAATTCTTTCAGTCTATATTCTTTTCCAATATTTAAAAGAAAAGCTTGAAATTGACAATCAAGTTCTTTGGCAATCTCCCTTTTTCCAAACAATTAAGTTTATCATTATGCACCACAGCAAATTTGATTCAATCACTCAAAGAGAAACTATAAAATCCACACATTCAGCAACGCACTCGATAGGTGATATCAGTTGGAAGACAATTCAATTTGATATCATAGATGACTACTTAAATGCTATTGGTGTTAGTGTTACTGATTTGCAAAAAGTCTCATTTAAAAACATATCTGATGCTACTTACTTTTCCGGTTTGATGACTCTTGCTGACTGGGTTGGTTCTGATACAAATAATTTTAAATTGGAAGGCAATACTTATTCTTTAGAGGAATATATTCCAATATCAAAAGCAAGAGCTCAGAGTTCTGTCAAATCAACAGGGTTATCTGTTACTCCAAATATTACAAAGGAAAGCTGGCTTGATTTATTCCCAAATATAAATCTGCCAAGAAATTTACAGCAGCAATCAATAAACTGTGATCTTGCTTCTGATAGTAACCTTATAATCATTGAAGCTCCAACTGGTGAAGGAAAAACCGAAGCCGCTTTTAATTTAGCCGCAAGGTTGAGCACATTTAAAAGCTCAGGAATTTACGTAGCAATGCCTACACAGGCAACAAGTAACGGATTATTCCACAGATTTGAAGAATTTTTGAAAAATGCAGATAATACAAAGTCTCTCAATCTAAAACTAATTCATGGTGGAACTTTCCTTAATAATCTGAAAGAACAGATTGGATTAAACAATATCAACGCACCTGAAGAAGATACAAAATCTGATGCGTTCAATTGGTTTAATAAAGGTAAAAAAGCATTTCTTGCACCTTATGGCATTGGTACTATTGACCAAGCACTATATTCGATCCTTATAGTAAAACACTTTTTTCTAAGACTCTATGCACTGACAGGTAAAACAATAATATTTGACGAAGTACATGCATATGATACATATATGAATAAGCTACTACTTCATTTAATAAAGTGGCTCAAAGCACTTAAAGCAAACGTGATTTTGCTCTCAGCAACTTTACCAATTGAAACTAAAAATAAAATACTTCAGGTATGGGATGATGATATTGAATGTAATAAAGACAACTCATATCCTGTATTAGATATTATACAGAATGGTTCAATTCAATCTTATCCTTTTAAAGCTCGCTTTGAAACAGATGGTAATTTAAATTTTAAGATTGATTTTTGCGATTTTGGCGATGATACAATTGCTCGATTAGCCGAAAAGCATTATAAAAATGGTGCGAGAGTCCTGGTAATAGTGAATAAGGTCAAACGAGCTCAGATCATCTTCGATAGTATATCAACAACAGATAAAACTCTATTCCACTCACGATTCACCTCTAAAGATAGAGAAAGAATTGAGAAAGACGTACTGGAAAAATATGGGAAAGAATCCAATTCAAATCCATCTATCTTAGTTAGTACTCAAATTGTAGAACAGAGCTTAGATATAGATTTTGATATAATAATCTCTGATTTAGCTCCTATTGATTTACTTATCCAAAGAGCAGGTCGTTTGCATAGGCATGACAGGCAAAGACCGAATGGATATGATAATCCTAAATTTATCATAGCTACACATGAAGCAGAGGTAAACGAACTGCCTCAAATCACTGACGGAAAAATATATGCTCCGATAATACTCTACCGCACATATTTCGCTCTCAAAAACAATTCTGCTAATTGGAATTTTCATCGTGATTTCCGCGAACCGGTTGAAGAAGTATATTATCCAATCTGCCAAGAGTCCGAAAGATTATTAGATGCTGGTTTAAGTAAAACTGCCAAAACAGAAATAATAAAATCTATCGAATTATTTGAACAAGAAACACTTGCCGCTGAGATTGTAGCATCAAGAGTGTTTATCCATCCTCCTGAAAAATTTGACAGCATACTCAATTATAGTAAAATAGTCCATGAAGAAGAAGAAAACGGGAAGGGAATAATAGCAAAAACACGGCTTGGCTCTGATACAGAAAAAGTTATACTTCTTTTTGAGAATAATGATAGCTACTATTTCAATCCTGATCTTACCAATGAGATCGATATTAATCTTTCGACCTTAGATGCAAATACTACATACAAACTATTGCTAAATATGATTTCGCTCTATTCATACCAACTTGCGAAGTATGCAGAAAACCAACCTGATTGGTGGAATAAAATCAAAAAGGATAACTCAATGCTAAAACACTATCGTGTGCTGATCATTGATAATGACAGTTCACTCAAATATAACGAAACAACCGGATTAACAAATTAGGATATAACTATGGCTTCTTTTAACTTAACAGACAAGGCTTGGATTCCTGTCATTAATTCAGATGGAACGAATTCAAGGTTTAGTTTACTCGAGCTTTTTGAGAAAGCTCACAAGATTAGGGAGATATACTGCGATTCTCCTTTGGAAACGATCTCGCTAAATCGATTTTTACAGGCATTACTTATACGTATCTATCAGGTAAATGATGAAGATACTTGGTTAGACATTTGGAATGCCGGAAAGTTCGATATAGAACCTGCAAAAGATTATTTTGAAAAATGGTACAACAGATTTGACATCTTTGACAAAGAAAGACCGTTTTATCAGAGCACTACTACTTTATCTAAAACTCATACTGCATTTTCAAAACTTAGGCACGACAAGTCTTCAGCAAACAATGCTACTTTATTTGACCATACTTACGATAGTCAAGAATTTATAGTTCCAATGTGGAGGGTACCTACTCTTTTGATTGCTGCTCAGTCCTATTCAGTTGGTGGTGGTATATCCAAACCCTTTAACTTTTCGGGGGCTCCTCTGATTGGTGGTTGTACATTTTGGATAAAAGAAGAAAAACTATTCAAATCCATGTTAATAAACACAGACTATGAAAACATTGCTATCGATTCAAAATCTTTATGTTCTTGGGAAAAGAACTATCCTGTAAAATGTATTAGTAGAGTACCTGAAAACTACTTAGACTATCTGACTTGGCAGTCCAGAAGTATCAAGTTAGAATATAACAACGATACTTGTTTCGATGACAACGGGAATATGATTTTTGCTGAAAACAAAGCCAAAATGTATTTCCATCAAGGCGATAAAATTGAAAGTGAATTTGCAGATCCACTTATGGCAAAAAGGGTATCTAATGATAAAATACTTTCTATCAGATTTGACCCAAACAAGGCGCTATGGCGACATGCTGAAGTTCTATTTCAACATGAAAAAGTCAACGGTGCAAGACCTTCCAGAAACATATCTTTTGTCGCTGCAAACAGTTTGGATTTGGGTTACGATATAACTCACAAGTTTCAGATTGAAGCCTATGGATTACTTAACGACCAAGCTAAAGTTGTGATAATCAAAAAAGAAAGTTTACCATTCTTTCCTGTATTGATGAAAGAAGAGAAAGAAAATCTAATTACTGTCTTTATTGAGATTGCTGAGAGACAATCAAAAATTTTGTATGGTGCATTATCCTCTTTAGGTAAATATCTTCTATATCCATCTAAAGATGAGAATAATAACTTGAGCAAAGATGAAAAAAGAGATGTAAACGGTTTTATCAAGACTTTGTGTGTCGAAAAAAACTATTGGGCTTCTCTAGAAAATGTTTTTATCAAATATGTTGAAGTAGTTTCAAAAACAACTTTTACTACTTCAGCAGAATTTCTAAAATTTAAAAAAGATACTTCTTCAGAGATTTTCAAAGTTGCTAAAGCCTCTTTTGAGAACGCAACTAATAACTTTGATTCGAGTGCCAAACACCTACGTGCTATTACTATCGCTAATAGAAAACTATATCCAATAAATTTTAACGGAGAAAACGATGGCTAAAAAGAAATATGCTCTTATCGAGCTGCTTATTTCGCTAAAAGATGGCGACAACAAAGCAAAATTAGCTACTCTAAGGCGTGGTGCTGCAGATCCTTTTAATAATTTCGAGGCTCTCAGCATCATAGGAAAACTTATACCAGATAGCAGAGACGAGACTTTTAAAAACTCTATGCTGATATCTACTCTTTTTGCTGTTCATCCTAAGCATGATAATGATAGGAACATCGGAGAAGCTCTGAAAAAAGTAAGAAATGCTCTGACTGTTGGCGAGGAGTCTCTCGACGGCAGATTTACGCTACTGCTAAACTCTGAATATGAAGATTTGCCCCATAATCTATTGCAGATTTGCAGATTCCTAGCCAATAAAGAAGTAGGTATAGATTTTCACCAACTCTTTGATGATTTAAAGTACTGGACTCATCAAGATAAATTTGTCCAAAGAAACTGGGCAAAAGGTTATTGGGGAAACAAAAACGAAACAGAAAATCAAGAACAAAATGTTCAACAAGAAAATATCAATAATAATCAGGAGAACTAAAATGTTATTAGAAATGCATATAATTCAAAACTTTGCTCCGGCAAATTTAAACAGAGACGATAGCGGAATGCCTAAAGATTGCGAATTTGGCGGATATAGAAGAGCAAGAATATCTTCCCAATGCCTCAAAAGTAATATTAGAAAGTCCGAAGCTTTTGCAGCAAGAGTAGAAGCAGGTGTACGCACCAGGAGATCAGTTGCTATCGCATCTGAAATATTACAAAATGACTTTGAGAGAAAAGAGAACGAAGCTGAAGTATTGGCTAAAGCAACCGCTAAAGCAGTTACGAAGAAGATAGATGAAAAAGACAACAAAACACAATATTTGTATTATACAGACAAAGCCGAGCTTAAAGGTATCATTACACTTTTAATGGGAAATATTATTGAAATCCAAGAATCGGTAGAAACGGCTGCCAATCCTGATACTAAAACGAAAGCCTTAAAGGATGCATTAGCCAAAATTGATACTGTTGCGGATAAGGCTCTAAAAGAATATTTGAAAACAAATGCACACAAAATAAATTCAATAGATATAGCACTTTTTGGTCGTATGCTTGCAGATCAACCTACTATGAAAATTGACGCGGCTTGTCAGGTAGCTCATGCTATCTCTACAAACAAAGTATCAATGGACTTTGACTATTTCACCGCTGTTGATGATTTAAATCCGGATGAAGAGACAGGTGCAGGTATGATAGGTAATATTGGCTTTAACTCTTCCTGTTTCTATCGTTATGCATCACTTGATGTGAATAAACTTATGTCAAACATTTCGGATAAGAAAGAACTGGCTGTAGAAGGCATTTTAGGCTTTATTGAAGGCACAATCCAAGCAATTCCTACTGGCAAACAAAACACTTTTGCTGCAAATAATCCACCGGCTTATGTATTGATTACTGCTTCAGAAAAGGGGATGCCGGTATCTCTTGCAAATGCTTTTGAAAAACCTGTGATGCCAAAATCGGGTTTATCTCTGAGCGAGCAGTCAACTAATACCCTTTTGGAATACTTTGATCAAATGAAAACTGTTTATGACTTGCAGTTCGATAAAGAATTAGAGTTTGGTTTCAAATCTGATTCTAATGGAAAATTCAATGTATCAGGTTCATATAAAAACTTGATAAGCAGCTTAGAAGAATACCTAAATCAAAACTTATAGGAGTTAAATATGCCTACATTACTTATTAGGCTCGAAGCTCCTATGCAGTCCTATGGTGTTTTTGGTAAATTTGGAGAAAGAGATACAGGTAAAGAGCCAAGTAAAAGTGCTGTTTTGGGGATTATATGTGCTGCTCTTGGAATTGAAAGGAATGAAAACATCTCTTGGTTGACTGATTTCAATTTTGGTCTTAGAGTTGATCGAGAAGGCATCGTTAGAAATGATTACCATGTAGCCGGAAAAGAGGGATACCATCGTGCGGCAGGAAATGTCGAAAGAAAAACGGCTATCCCTACTAACAGATATTACCTCGCTGATGCTTCTTTCCTTGTCGGGATTGAATCGGAAGATATTGCAAAATTGGAGGAAATACAAAAAGCTCTAAAAAATCCTAAATGGCAGATTTTTCTTGGTAAGAAGTCATTTGTACCTTCTCTGCCCGTATGGATTAAGGATGGGATTACTGAGCTCCGACTTTTGGAAGCACTAAAAGAACATCCATACGAATCTAAATACCTTAGAAGAAATGCAGATATTGGAAAGACTGCAAGACTTCGTTTTGTGCTTGATAAATGTGCTGCTTCCGGAGAGGATATTACTATGATTTCCAGAGTAATGGATGTTCCTATAAGCTTTGAACGTCGACTTTTTGGAGAAAGAGAAACTGCCACTCTTATGATTGATGTAAATGTGGAGGATAAATAATGTATCTATCCAAACTAACACTCAACGTCAGAAACAGACAGGTACGTTCTGAAGTTGCTTCTCCTTATGAAATGCACCGAACTCTGGCAAAAGCGTTTCCATTTTCTGAGGACAACAGAATTCTTTTTAGAATTGAAGTTTCAAAAAATATGGGAATCTCCTCAGGTCTGACAGTATTAGTGCAAAGTAGTAGTATAGAGCCGAAATGGGAAGATTTGACTATTAGTTCAGATTACTTTTTGACTGAACCGCAGACTAAAAAAGTCAATTTGAAGCCAGTTTCTCCCGGTATTTATAAATTCAAACTGATAGCAAATCCCACCGTTAAACGGAATGGGAAAAGATATGGATTATATAAAGAAGAAGATCAAATAGAATGGTTCAAGAGAAAAGCTAAGCTACATGGCTTCGAACCTTTATTTATTAACTGCTCCGGTTTCACTATCGGAAGTAAAGCAAAAACAGCAAAAATGATTGGCGAAAGTCACAAATTCAATATTTATCATTTTGGAGTTAGCTACGAAGGTGTGCTGAAAATAACTAATCCGGATAAAATGCACGGTGCACTAATCTCAGGAATAGGTTCTGCCAAAGCCTTCGGATTTGGATTGCTGACTATAGCAAGAGTTGATTAATTGATTCTTGTTTAATATAGTTCTTTGACAATTTAAATAGGAGATTTGTCATGGCAAAATCCAACTTTAGGGAACTACCCAAAATTCGAGATTCACTATCTTATGTGTATCTCGAATATGGGAAACTGGAGCAAACAAAATTGGGTATTGAATTTGTCAATAAACAAGGCAATTTGCAAATACCCATTGCTTCACTCACAACTATCATGCTGGGGCCCGGTACTTCAGTTACACATTCTGCTATTAATACAATAGCCAACTCAGGATGCCTTCTTGTTTGGACAGGACAGGAAGGTGTCCGATATTATGCTCATGGATATGGTGAAACCAATAAAGCTTATAAGCTGCAGGATCAAGCAAAACTTGTCTCCGATGATTCATCGCGAATGAAAGTGGCACTAAGGATGTATCAAGTCAGATTCAAAGAAAAATTCCCCGATAATCTTACATTTGAACAAGTGCAGGGTATTGAAGGAAAACGAGTCAAAGATGAATATGCACAATTAGCAGCCAAATACGAAGTCCAATGGTCAGGTAGAAATTATTACCCCGATAATTGGGATAAATCAGATGAATTAAACAAAGCACTGTCGACTGCTAGTTCCTGTCTGAACGGAATTGTTCATTCAGCAATTGTTTCAGCAGGTTACAGTCCCGGCTTAGGTTTTATTCATCAGGGGAGACAACATTCTTTTGTATATGACATTGCTGATCTTTACAAATTGAAAATTGCTGTGCCTGTAGCTTTTGCAACAGTCAAAGAAGAAGTTTTCAAACTTGAGACAGAAGTCAGAAAGCGTTGCAGACAAGCTTTTAAAAACTTAAGAATACTAACTAGAATCGTTAGCGATATTGACAAAATTCTAACTCTAAGCAGTGACTTGCCGGATGAAATTGATCCTGATGTCGATCCTTATCTTCCTGCTCCGTGGTGGTGTCCACCAAAGGAGGCAGATTTATGACTGTTATGATCTTAGAACGAGTGAGCCCTTCTCTCAGAGGCACACTTAGTCGCTGGCTTATAGAAGTAAAAGCCGGTGTCTTTGTAGGCAGATTAAATGGTTTAGTCAGAAATCTTATTTGGGAAAAATGCGCAAAAGAGCTAAAAGACGGCACAATGATCATGATTTGGAAGACTAACACAGAACAAGGCTTTGACTTAAAACATACTAATTGCAAAGATTATATACCAATAAATATGGAGGGTATATGGCTAACAATGCATCCACTTTTTACAAATACCAACAATCAGGTAGTTGACACAAAGACAAAAAACAAAGATACTAGACAATAACTTCGGAACAAAGATACAGAGACGATTACAGAAAATTTGATTAGTAATTTGAAAATACGTATATTCAAGAGTATTCCCCACACACGTGGGGATGAACCACGAATACCTGACCTGCAACACTGCCGGCAGGCGTATTCCCCACACACGTGGGGATGAACCAGCCCTTGAAGAGGCTGCAAAATCTGCGTTTACGTATTCCCCACACACGTGGGGATGAACCAGAATTTATAAAATTATTAGGTGTATGATATGGGTATTCCCCACACACGTGGGGATGAACCATAAAAGCGTAACGAAGCCGCCGCTGCCTCTGGGTATTCCCCACACACGTGGGGATGAACCACTACGACACATGACATATTATGTCAATCGTAAGTATTCCCCACACACGTGGGGATGAACCATTAAGTCTAAAGCTTCTTTTGCGATTAAAAAAGTATTCCCCACACACGTGGGGATGAACCATCGAACTCACTTTTTGCATTATGCGATAACAAGTATTCCCCACACACGTGGGGATGAACCATGCTGAATCACGAATAGAAATTGATTTATCAAGTATTCCCCACACACGTGGGGATGAACCAGAAACAATTCTATTAGCTGACGTGCGTAGCACGTATTCCCCACACACGTGGGGATGAACCATCTGCACCTCTTAAATCTGCACCTCTTAAATTGTATTCCCCACACACGTGGGGATGAACCATATGATGGTTATATGCCTGAAAACAGTGTGTTGTATTCCCCACACACGTGGGGATGAACCTGGGCAAAAGCCATGATGGAAAAGGTAACGGGAGTATTCCCCACACACGTGGGGATGAACCAGCAATACGGACTGATACGATATTCTCTATAGAGTATTCCCCACACACGTGGGGATGAACCATCGAACTCACTTTTTGCATTATGCGATAACAAGTATTCCCCACACACGTGGGGATGAACCATATCAACTCCTGACCTCCCCGAGTGAGATGATGTATTCCCCACACACGTGGGGATGAACCAGAATTTGCAAAAAATAGCGAATGAAGTCTTCTGTATTCCCCACACACGTGGGGATGAACCAAAGCACCAGAAAAAGGTAAATTCGGGTATATAGTATTCCCCACACACGTGGGGATGAACCACAAAGAATTAGTATATTAGATATGTACTTTTTGTATTCCCCACACACGTGGGGATGAACCAATGAATTCAAAAATATCATTATTATATTCTTTGTATTCCCCACACACGTGGGGATGAACCACTATAGGAAGTGATGTATATTGCTTCCAGAATGTATTCCCCACACACGTGGGGATGAACCAAGATGTAACAGAGTACAAGTTTGATAAAAAGTGTATTCCCCACACACGTGGGGATGAACCAGAGCAAATAGAGCAATACCGGGTAAAGAGTCCGTATTCCCCACACACGTGGGGATGAACCACCATTAACGTAGATATAGAACTCTGGAAAGAAGTATTCCCCACACACGTGGGGATGAACCAAGCTAATGAAGAGGACGGAGAAATAGTTGACCGTATTCCCCACACACGTGGGGATGAACCAGATTATGTGGAAGGTTTTAAAAACGCTTTTGTGTATTCCCCACACACGTGGGGATGAACCATGTGACTTGTAGGAACTTAAACACACGCCAATGTATTCCCCACACACGTGGGGATGAACCATTCGACTAACCGCAACCGAGGGCAACCGCCCTGTATTCCCCACACACGTGGGGATGAACCAGAATCAAGCTCTGATACTGATTTCTTAGCGGCGTATTCCCCACACACGTGGGGATGAACCAGAGAACCACCACACCTACAACCCTAACCCCGTGTATTCCCCACACACGTGGGGATAAACCAGTCGCACGCTTCTACTGCGAACGTGAACACACGTATTCCCCACACACGTGGGGATGAACCGAAGGCTTCATTAACATGTATTTACCTACTCAGGTATTCCCCACATACGTGGGGATGAACCAGAATGGAAATTCTTATCTAAAACGTTACGAAGGTGTATTGACTTTTTGTATTCGTTTTTCTTCCGATTCTTTGGCTTGATTCTCATCAGATTGCTCTGTTTCTGATCGATCTTCCACTATTTCATAACCCGGTTTTCTACGAGGTCGCCGTTCACTGGAAACTACACTTGCAGCCACTAGAACACCACTTTTGACTAATATACTGTGTTTTTCTAATTGATTATTTATTTCTGAAAGAAGTTTTTCGTAGACATTATGTTTTTACATCAAACTGCGAAAGCGTGATATTGTGCTGTGATCAGGAGATATATCTTCTACAGACATACCTAAAAACTGACTGAAACTTAGAGAGTCATTAATGCGGTCTTCTACTTCATAATCACTTAAGCCGTACCATGTCTGAAGCAGGCATATTTTAAAAAGAAGTAAACCACTGTAAGCCGGACGACCAGCCACGCTGAACTTCTTTTTGTAATATTTATTTATCAGTTTAGTAACAGGTTTCCAATCTATTAGGAGGTCTACCTGTGAGAAAAACTGATTTTTATCTTTCGCTGACGCTGAGTTACAAGAGCGTCTGCCATCGAGTGTTTTGATGTTTTTTCCATGTAATAAAATAACCATAATTAACTGATATACCATAGACTTATATTATTTTTGATGTTCAACGGTCTCAACATATATAATGATATTTCTATACTTATCAACTATTTAAGCAAAAAAACCCTTGAGCAAATATGTCCAAGGGTTCTTTAAAATCATCTTCTATTTTTACTTATTTAGAAACTATTATGATTTCAGTTCTTCTGTTTAATCTTCTTCCAAATTTAGTTAAATTGCTGGCAATTGGCTTTCTTTCGCCTTGTCCAAGAGTTTTAATTCTATTTTTGGAAACTCCTTTATTTACGATATATTGTTTAACACTTTCCGCACGCTTTTTAGACAAATAATCATTTATTTCAAGCGAGCCTACGGAGTCAGTATGACCTTCGACCACAATAGTAATATTGGGTTTGTCATTCATAAATTTAGCCATAATATCAAGTTCAGGAACTTCTGAAGGCAAAGAAGCATCATTTGTTTCGTAAAGCAGATTTTCAATTATAAGCTTTCTGCCTAACTCAACAATAGGAATTTTCCTTTTTACGAGTTTATTAGTTTTTACATCATAAAAAGCAATTTCTATTTCGTCAGGAATAGCCTCTTGATCAGATCTGTAGTATATTGCAAATCTATTAGCAAGTTGGTTTGAGAAGTTACTTAATATTCGAGAAAAGTCATTATTAATATCATAATTATTTCCATTTGTACGTCTCGACATTCCCTTATATACTCTTAGTTTATAAGGAGTAATAGAAAACAGTCTGATTTGTTTTTTCTGGAACAATTCGATAATGGATTCTTTAGTTTGGTTAGTAACACCATCACCCTTCTGACCTTTTTCGTAAAAGTTAGCATCAGTGATTAAGACTGCAACTTTATCAGCTGCTTGGCGAAATCTGATATTAGAAGCTGCTTCAAGACCTTCTAATACATTTTCATCAGGATTCAGTCCACCTATACTTTTTATAGATTCTACCCATCTGATGAATTCGTCAACATCAGCAGTAGGCTGATAAACTCTTTCCAAATCATCAGTAAATAAAACAAGTCCTAACCTTGCATTTATACCACTTGTTACTAAATTATCAGTAAATGATTTAACATGATCTTTTATTTTATGATACACTTTATCCATTGTACCTGTACCGTCAAGTACAAATACAAAATCAACAGGTGACTCTTCAAGATTTTGAAGTTTTTCAACTTTATATACTTTCTTTTGAGTTCCACCTTCAAATATAGACATTTGATCAGCATACAATTCATTTAAAGGTTCACCTTCTGAATTGTAGGCTTCTATTATAATTTTAATTTCAGGAAAATTCGATATGTCTACACTTCGAGTGCTTATCTCTATATTGCCTTCTTCGTAAGAAATCTTGGCATTTGCGATTTCTTCTCGCTTTTGCTCTAATGTGTCTATTTTGCTGACTAATGCTGCATTTAGAAAGGGGGGAGTGACTATCAGCAGTAGGCATAATAAGTACAATATGCGATTCATGTGCTTTTTAACCCTACTTTAATATATATAATATATTTATGGTAATAATAAAATGCCCCCCTGCTTTACATGATAAGAGCAATGGGGGCATTATATATGTTTCTTTGATTATATAGTAATTCTAAGTACAGGTGATATCATAAAGAAATCATCTACTTCATAAGGTCGAATATTTTCTTCAGATCTTAGTGATTTAGAATATTTACCTTCCAGATAGAACCAGTTTCCAAATAGAGGGATATAAACGCTAGTCATTAGGATTTTGTTTGATAACTGAACACTAGCACCAAATGGGTAAGCCGCTTGGTTTCTATATTCAATTTTCGCAAACATCCAATCGCCAAATGATTCAGGTTTGTAGAATTTCAAACCATCTACTTCTTTTGTAGTCAAATAATAATCAGTAGATTTACTTTCCGCATTTTTTTGACTATATAAACCGTATTCCTGAACTTCGTTGTAACTGATACCTAAGTCAAATCTGAAGTAATTTTCAGGATCTTTAGGGTCAACCCACCAGTGGTAGAAAGCAGATACTCTTGCTGAAGAACCTAAAACAGCAGCTACTGCTTCTATTTCTTCACCATTTCCGGAGTTTGGTCCAAACATTGGATTTCTGAGATTATCATAAAATCCATAAGATGTAATATCGATTTTTTCTGTTGTCATTTTAGAAACAGGGAACTCAAAGTTAGCAGTAAGACCGGCTTCAGGATGGAAAGGCATGTGAAAATCCATACCTAATACCATTTTACCATTTGGTTCTGAGTTTAGTATACGTTTTTGCATCCAATCAACTACATTGCTGGCACCATTACCAGAATTAGCATCTTTTTCGATACTTGCCGGTAATTCATCTCTTTTAATTCCTGAAGATATTTTATAAGCACCACCTAAGTAAGCATTTATCAAATAAGGAACTCTATCAGTAGTTCTTGTATCTTCATTAATATAAAGAGGTCTTTGCAATACTATGCTACCTTGGCCAGCTTGCCAAAAATGATAACCAATATCATCCACACCAATTTTTGATCTCAACCAAAAACCGGTTTTACCTATTTTAATAGCTTGCTCAAATAGGGACAATGTAAATGCATGAGTTACATTTGAAGGTTGCAAGTAATTAATGATAGCACTTGTTTGAGAGCTGCTTAAAGGAATTTCCTGAGGAATTTCGTTAAAGCAATAGTCTCTGGTAGCAAGATCGCCTCTTATACCACGATCTGCACCATTATAAATTAATTCGCCGGAAAGGAAGCCAACTAATATTTCAGTTAGCTGTACATCGATGTCATAAGCAGACATTGACTCTTTACCGCAAGTGATAGTGATGATTTCAAAAGGCTCATCATTAAAAGCTCTGGGAGCTGCTAAAATTTCGATATTGTTCATATCCAAATTTTCTTTTGGGAACTGAGCATTTACGAATGATCTATAAATCTGGAACTGCAAATCTCTTTCACAAACCTTCCATCTGGGGAAGTACCCCTTTATTTCGGAGTCAATCGTGGTAAGAGAATCTATAATCGTCCCTTTGTCCGGAATCATCGTTTGAGCGTCAGCTTTCGAATACCCAAAGACAAATGCAGCTAATAACAAGAATAAGATATTTCTTTTCATGTGACTTCTTCTTTATTTCTTTGACTAATTCAACAACCATTTAATTAAAATACAAAGATAAATCTTGCCATTGGGATAAAGATATTATCGTTATTTGCTTCCCAAGGTTTTTTAGAGTCTTTGAATGCCGCAAAGTATGATTTACCTTCCAATCTCAAAGCAAATAAATCTTTGATTATTGGAATGTGAATCCATGCACTAGCATAAATAGATTCATCAAAGTATTGAGCAGTTACACCATAAGGTGTAGAAATGTTTTTCACCATAAAGTCCATTTTAGCAGATATACCGCCTATAGATTCTTTACCAACTTCTTTGTAAACAGCAGTTTCAATATTTGTTTCAGGATCAGATACCATTCTGTCTGCCCATGTTTCTATTGTATATACTGTTCCACCAAGACCGAATCTCATTTGATAATCTTTATCAATAGCTAAACCGAATGTATAGTGAAGTGTTGCATTAGCTCTTACTAAATAATCATTGCCACCATCGTCTTCCGGATTGACAAACATAACGTTGTCTAAATCTACTTTATCTTTATAGTCAGCTCTTTCAGCATCGCCGAAGACCCAACCAAAGCTTAGGTGAAATACACCACTCTGAGGAATAACCTTAAAAGGAAAGTCCAAAGATCCGGCTAAACCAAGTCCACCATAAGTAAATACTCTATTGTAGTCAACCATATCTTGACCTAATTTAGACCAACCACTTGTAGGAAGTATAGTACCAATTTTCATGTTTTCCCATAGTGCAGAAAATGTCATTCTTTCACTATACATAGAAGGCATGTTGATTTCATCAATACCATATTTCAATTCAAGACCAAATTTTGGAAGGCTACTATTAGTTATGAAAGATAAAGTATCTACATAACCATCTTCGTATGTGTAAGTATCGATTTCATAGCGTTTCCAGCTAACCAAGTCAGGAGAAACTACTATTTCATGATTTTTATTGTAATCTATTGGTTCTGCATTTGAAATTCTAACGAATTTTTGAACATCAGAAGAAGATATATCGCCTTCTCTTTCGATAAGAGAACGAGATACACCGTACTGAGGATCAGTCCATTTTTTCATAGTACCGATGCCTTGAGCTTCACTTGTTCTTTTTTCAACGTTAGACTGCATAAATGCATTTTCTAATAGCTGATATAAGTTTTCTGCATTATATTTTTCAGGATCCAAATCATACTGAACCAATTCCGGCCAAGTATAGATGTTTTTACCTGATGCGTTATCCACGTTTTTCTTAATGTCAGTATTGTCTTCCATTGAAACTATCATAGCAATGATTGTATTAGGAACAACCTGATCTCTATCAGCTTTTTTTGTAGTGATAACGTACGCTTCTCTCACGACTTGTTGAGAGCCCTTATTAGGGCTCAATATTTCAACAAGTGCATCAAAGTTTTTAGGTTGTTCACCGAAACGACCAATCAAGTCTCTACGGATTTTAGTTTTAGTACTTCCAGAAAGCAGTAAGTTCCTAATAGTACTAACTACTTGCGGATCAGTCTCAGCTATTATTTTATCGGCATCACCTACTGCAGCAGTAGTATTTTCTGCCTGTTCTTTATCTTTAATAATCTGTCTAACGTCTCTGACATCTTTCAAAGAATAAACGTCTATTGTTGAAAAGCGATAGTTTTTGTACCTATTTAGAATACTTTCAAGTTTTACCCTGAATGATTCGTCGCCCTGTGCTTGAACAGTCAAAGGCATAATTATACTTAACATTAATAGGCTTAACAACAAACTCGATGCTTTCTTCATCATATTTATTTGCCCTTGCAATTTAAATTACTTACTAATTTTATAACTATTGATATACTATATCAATTATCTTCTTCTACGACCACCACGAGCACCGCCTCTAGAGTCTGGTTCCCAATCTATACGGATAGGAACAGTAACAGTATTAGGTTCAGCAGTAACGCCATTAATTGCGTTAGAAGCTGTAGCCCTTACTGTAACGTTGACAGTACCACGAACTTTAGTTTCGCCGGCAGGTAATTTACCTGACAATTCGAATTCCATTTCGTAAACACCGTCGCCTGTAGCATCAATAATAGGTTCAACAGCAATGCTGTAACCAGCCAATCCTTCAGCAATTTCTGCACTCAAAGGAGTAACTTGTACAATAGCCGGAGTACCGTTTTTATCACCTGACACAGGAGAGGTAACTGTCATACCAGTAACACGTACTTTAATTTTACTTGAAGTACCACTTGGTTCAGCATTAACATTAGCATTAATAGATGCTTCTTCCTGTTTCAAAGCAAAAGATTTTTCAGGGAAGATATCTACTAAGTTGCCAGTGTATGGTTGCTCCCATACTACTCTGAATCTAATTTCTTTAGCTTCAGGCGTATATTTGATATTATCATCCATAGTTACAGCCAATCCTTCGATAGCAGTAGCTTGAGTCTGAGCATCAGTAGAAACGTAGATTTTAAACTCTTCAGGCTTGATAGCACCGCCGGAAGTAGGCTCTACGTTAAGAATCATTGAATAGCCATAGTAAGTCATAAAATCAAGTTTTTGATTTAAATCTTTAAGAGAAGCAGGTGTTAGACCTGTTTCATAAACATTAAGTGCTATATCACTTTCTGCAGGTTTGTTAGAACCATTAAGAGCGTGAGTAAGCTTCACTGTATAAGAACCTGCAGGAAGTTTTTTATTCAGTCTACCTTCATATCTTCTCTCTCCACCTTTAATAGGAGTAGAGCTAGTGTTAGCTGAATTTTCTACAGGAGTATAAATCACATTAGCAACTTGAGAACCATTTTCGTCTACCACATACCCACTTACTTTGTTATTACCCTCACCTTGATAAGGAGAAATGCCAAACATAAATACAGGCTCAACTGCATCGAAAGATTCTACTTTTTTAGCTACGTTGATAATAGGATCTGCCATTTTAGGCTGTGGTTTGATAACACGGATATCAAATTCAATATAACCTTTGTTCTGGTCAAAGTGAACAGACATACCCGGTGCAATCAATTTTGCTATATAACCATATAATTTAATTTTAGATTGTATATCAGCAGCTTCTGCTTCAGAGCCAGCTTTATCAGTGGCAGCTCTTAAGCCTGCATCAAATTTTTCTAAATCAGCTTCAACAGTTAAGATTTGAAGTTCCGGCAATACATATTTTTCAAGTTCAGATTTCAATGATTTATGTACCTTACGCAATTCTTTCACGCTCAGCTGCACTGTACCAATATTTACAGTTGCATCATCATCAAGCTCTTTACCTTGATATTCGCCACGAATACCTAAAATTTTATTTGTTTTAGAAGCGAATCTTAATTTGTACCAGCCTTCTTTGCTAGGAGGTTGGAATTGAACAACAAAGGCTCTTTTGTTTTTTTCTTTCTGTCCATGCCCTGCGCGAATACTCATTTCGTGATTATAATAAAACACGCTGTCAGCTTCTACATCTTTAGGCTGGAAAGTAGGTCCAACAATAACTTCATTTGATTTCGGATAGACAGGGATAAAATCTTCAGGTCTGATATTTGTCATATCAAGCTGATTAAAAGTAGCTTCATTATCCAATTCTAATTTTCTTAGAGATAGAAACTCCCAAGAAGTGCCATCCTCGGAAGTCACACTTTGCCCCGGAGTAAACTCTTCAAAACTAGTAATCCCCTGAGCTAATAAGTCCTTGTCGGAAGGGAAGTTCGGAGTAACACCCGGAGTGTTATCTGTGTTGTAAAACACTTGATATTCAAGTTCTTCTACGTTAGAAAGCTTAACCAAGGTTTTAATTCTCTGGAAGTATTCTTTTTCAGATTCTCCCTCTTTTCTTTTTACAGAAGCAGATACGTCCGTAACCCCTACCTCGACGATATACTTACGCCAAGATTTAATGTCTGTACCAAGTACGTCTTTAATATTCAGTCCATCGGGTGGGATAGTTATCTCATCTTGGGGACGCGTGTTGATACCTTCGGTACCAGCACCTGACTGAAGCTGAGAGAGTATAGACTGCACAATTCGCATAGTTTCCTTCTGCTTAAGTTGCAATCCTTCTTCTGCTTCATCACGTTCCACGATGATGATAAGCAATTCCAATACCACGGCTAAGTACAATACGAAGTATACTTTACCTGCACCGCCTGATCTTAACATAACAAATTACCTCCACATGGTGCTTGTTTTATTAAACTATAATTATTTTCTTAAGTCTTTAGTAATTAGATGAAGCCTTTTTGAAATCTGTACGTATATGAGATTGTAGATAAAATATACCTTCATTGAAGGCTCTTTACATCATCTTAACACGAATATATCACTTTTGACCATTCACTCTACAAATTATCTTAAATATAGCATTTAAACAAGCAATTTTTATTAATAATCCAAAATAATAACAAATAACATAGATATTACCTTAACGAGATTAAGACCTATCAATATCTCGTTAATGCAATACTACTAATATTAACTATATCGTGTCTGTTGACCAATATACTGCTATCTTATTTGGATAAAATATATTAACTTGCTAAATCTTTATGAAAAGCATTATAAAAGAGGTAGAAATTATTTCATCGGCTTCCGTGGTTTGTTTTGATTTTTGGGTATATCATCAGATGACTAATTATAATAAAATACGCAATTTTCAAATTAAATCATAATTATTTTTTTAATATCTGCAAACAATATAGCTATGAATATTGATTACACCAATACTTTACATGATTTGAATATATTGCTCATGGAAGAAAAAAAACCTTCTATAGAACTGTCTTCCTCTTTTCAGCAAAATATTTTTGACATCCCTGAAATTGCAGCAATGGTTGACTGCCCTCAAGACCCCGTATGGCATCCGGAAGGCGACGTATGGCAGCATACCCTTTTAGTGGTAGACAGAGCTGCTGAATTAAAACATCATTTATCTTCTGATATTCATAAATCTGCTTTTATGCTTGGCGCATTCTTTCATGATATAGGTAAGCCATTAACCACTATTTATAAAGATAGCCGATGGCGTTCACCGGCACATGATATTAAAGGCTCAAAAATTTGCAGAAATCTCCTGACTTTAGCAAATTTTGACTCATATATTATAGAACAAGCTTCAGCTTTTGTTGTAGAGCATTTAAAACCTATCAATCTATACAAGTATAGAGACTCTATCTCTGACACTGCAATCAGACGTCTTGCCCGTCGAATAGATATTGAACAACTTATTTATTTGGCAATGGCAGATCACTTTGGAAGAACTACTGACGATGCCTTAGCTAAAGAATTTCCTGCCGGGCCGTGGCTGATTAACAAACATAAAACTATAGCCAAATACGACAATAAACCTAAGCCTATTCTAAAAGGAAGATTCCTGACTAAATTTGGAGTCAAACCAGGCACTCTTATGGGTAATCTTATTTCAGATAGTCTAATTGCTCAAATTGACGGCAACATCAAAACAGCTGAAGACGCCAAGACTTGGGCATATAATAGACTTATTGAAATTGGCTTTTTAAAATAATTATGAATAAATAATATGTATATGTTCTATTAAGTTAGAAGCTGCTAATATATTCAAAAACTAAACTTCTTCTGAAGCCTGTAGAATTTTTGTAATGTTCGAGCATATCTCTGGCATGGAGCTCCACAGTTATACCATTGTAGATTGACCAACGAAGAGACATATTTAACAAACCTTTGTGCGACATTACTAATTTATTATACTCATCCATAGTAGGATTAAACTCAAAATTTAACGAACCTTTGTTTCCAATAGATTGTTCCACACCTAAATAGAAATTTCCGGATCTGTTATCAGATGGAGGGTCAAAAGAATAATTTACTCCGGCATGAAGTGCGATGTTCCCCAAAGCCCAAGAATAGTTTTTACTTACTGCAAGATATGCTCCTGTAGAGTGCGTCATAAATCTTTCTTCTTCTTTATAGTATGACTCTCTACCTTGAGAATTTAGCCCAATAACTATTGCCGGCCAGCTAATTCTTTCATCCAATAGTCTCAATTTTAGCTGTATGCCGGGCATCTTTTGCCAGTCTACACTGCCGGTACCTACCACATTAGTGCCACTGTAGCTAAACCCCATGTTGAAATTATTAAATGGTGCTGCACTCAAAGCCACCAACACTCCACCAGCCGGATACGTCTGCGTATAAATTGAAAAGTCTCCTTTTCTTAATATTCCGGCAGTAGGTTGATCTATTATATAACTTGATTCGTAACTTGCTCCATCTCCAGCGGCACCTTGCCCATATGTAAAAGCAGACAAACCTACAATTAAAGTTAAATAGCAAATAAGATATCGCATCGTTCCCCCATTTTATTGATCAATATAGCGATTGTTCCAAATTATCAAAAAAACTTGAAATTATTATGCCAATTCTATTGTTTTATCTCTTACCTTTTTTATATATTCTATATTATTTTGGTGCAGTGTTAAAATTTTGAAATTTGTAAGGAATCTAATCATGCTTTTTAGTAGAATACATTTACTTTCTATACTTATGATTGCTTTTGCAGGTTGTGGTGGAGTTAACTTTGATTCTGTAAAGGATATTCCTCTTGCTCCGGATGTCACTGTACACTCTTTAGGTAAAAATGCCAAAATTACAGTTACTTGGTTGTTCGAAGGCGATAAAAATAAAGAACTTTACAGAGCCGTTCGATCTTTCACTAAAATTGAAGCTGCTATAGGAGAATGGGACGAAAGCAATATCAAAGAAGTTAAAATTATTAAGTCTTCCTTCTCATTCGGGAAAGATGATAAAGAACTTGTTTCATTCTTTGCACAAACAAATTTACCGAAACCTGAAAATTTCACAGATAATTCTCCGGTTTACATAAAATTTACTGCAGGCGAAAAAGTCTATAAAATTATTACAACAGTAAAAGATGCAACACCTAATATTGAAAATAAACCCGAAGCACTTTCTTTGATACCTTATTTTGAGAAAGCTATTCGTGGTGTGAATATATATACTCTTGTTTTTAGAAAATTTGATGTAAAAGATGAATATCATCCGGACGGAGAAAGATATAGAGTTCGTATCTATAACACGAATGGTAGAAATGTTTGGGCTTCTGACTTTAACTCTGATTTTACTCAAGCAATAGAAAAAGTCAAACCACAAGAAATAGGTGCTAATTACTTATATAATCAGTATTGGGACGGCAAAGATAACAATGGTGAAAAAGTTGAACCGGGAGTTTACGAAGTAAGAATTACTATTCCTGCTTTCCCTATTCCATATCAAACTTCAGTATATTACCAATGGGGTAAATAATGTCCGAAAAAGAAGCAATGCAACGTGCAATTAGACTAGCTCTAAAAGGTAGCGGATATGTAAGTCCGAACCCAAGAGTAGGCGCTGTTATATTAAATGCAAATAACGAAGTAATCTCAGAAGGCTGGCATCATGAATTTGGCGCCAATCATGCCGAAATAGATGCTATTAACCGTAGTGGAATGGAGACTTTTGAAGCTTGCACGATGGTGGTAAATCTTGAACCTTGCTCTCACCAGGGAAAAACTCCTCCTTGCGCTTCTCAGCTCATCCAAAGGAAATTCTCTAAAGTAGTGATAGGAATGGAAGATCCTAACCCATTAGTTGCCGGAAGTGGAGTTCGCATGCTCAAAGAAGCCGGGATGGAAGTAGTTGTTGGGGTTATGGAAGAAGAATCTAAATGGATTAACAGATTCTTTACTAAACATATCACTACCGGTATGCCTTACGTTATTGCAAAAATGGCACAAACTCTAGACGGTTGCATTGCTACTAAACTTGGAAGCTCCAAGTGGATTAGCTGTGAAGAAAGCAGAAAACGCTCGCATGCCCTCAGAGCTCAGGTTGATGGGATATTAATTGGTAGAAAGACCGCCTCTACAGATAATCCTCAACTAACTGTCAGGAATGTGCAAGGAAGAAACCCTAAAAGGATCGTATTAGATACCAAACTTAATTTACTGTTGGATTTAAATATCTTCAAAGGTGATTTAAGAGAAAACACAATAATCTGTTGTGCTAAAGATGCTAATCCCCGCAAAATAGAAACGTTGAAAATGGCAGGTCTTACTGTTTTAAAAATGGAAACTGACGAAAATAACAAGATAGACTTATCTTTAGCTCTCAAATCTTTAGCAGAAGAAATCGGACTAACCTCTATTTTAATTGAAGGAGGCGCTTCTATATATTCATCCTTCTTCGCACAAGATTTGATAGACGAATTTCATGTATTCATCTCTCCAAAAGTCTTTGGATCCGGCATAAACACTTTTAGCGATTTAAAAGTAAACTATGTAAATCAGGCAAAAGACTTTTCAATAAAAGCAGTGTCAAAAAGTGGCGATGATATTCATATTATTGGACTTAAAAAAGAGATATAAAGAGAATCTACTTAGATTTTTTATACAAAAGCTGTCTATCTGTTCAAACGCAACAAATAGTCAGCTTTTTTTTATAATTCGCCCAACACTCTTAATCTCTACTGGCCACTGCATCTCCACCCTCCATGACATGGAGGGTCGGGTTTTCCAAAGGAAAACACGGGGAGGTTCTTTTGTTATTTCCACTATTTTTACCACTTACTTACTCTACAGCAAATCCAATAGTTCTCTTTTCGCTGCCGTTATCAATTACTAAATAGTAGATACCGGTATTGAGGTCTTCCACGTTTATTCGCTTTGTGGCGATTGCTTCATTTGGGTCGTAGTCGAAGCTGTTGTCTAAAGTTTTTATTAGTTCACCTGTGTAATTGTATATTTTAAAGTTTGCTTTATCTTTTGTACTAGGACGTAAGTAAAATTGAACTTTTGTGTATGAACTAGCAGGGTTGGGTGCAGCTCCGAGCGTAATAATACTTGGCAAACCTTCAATTACATCTGTCTCGCCAAATGGATCAAAGCATATCACACCTGTATAATAAGATTTTGAATGGTCTCCGTCAGGGTAATAATTGACTCCAATCCATAATTTTCCATCTTTGCAGGCAGGTAAATGTAGTCCCGTTAATACATAATATGTAGTGTCACTTAATTCAATTTTTGTAAATTCAGTTTCTTTATCTTTCCTGTAGTATATTGAATATTTAACTGACACTCCGCCTAAATGCTCTTTGTAAGCCACGGCACGAAAATCATAACCATATTTATTTCCTGTTGAGGCATATAAGCAATATGGATATTTATCTATGTTGCTCTGCTCTTTTCCTATAATGCTTGGTATCTTGCTTAACTCTTCTTCTAAAGCTATTAGTTTTGTATCCATATCAAAGGAATAAATCTTCTGATTCTCTCCTCCTAATAAGATTTTACTGCCTGATTGAAAAGCAGAGGTTACTTCACCAAAATCAGGATCAAGTGCATGAATAGAATCTAACACAAAATAGTTGTCATATCCGTTATCATCAAATCGAGCAACTGTACGTGGATACTCTGTAAGATACCAATACGAATCCCGATATGCTGTAAAACATGTAAAATCTAAATAAGGGAAACCTCCGGTATTCTTAAATTCTTTCAACTCTATTGAAAAATCAGAAGAGTTAAAAATATAGAACCCTCTATAAATTATATTGGAATTCTCTTTAAATTCCATAATATGTAATATCCAAATATCGTTCCCCATGTATTCTATGCGTTTAAGGATGGGCTTTGATAAGTCTTTGATTAGGGTATCTATTTTGTAGATAGAATCATTTCTGACAAATAAGATTTCATTTTCATAGCGAGTAATATAGGCATTTTCACTAAACTCTGTAAATGGTGTTTTCGCATCTGCCAAGCCTTTTCCTGTATCGAATACCTTATATTTATAAGAGACCTGCCCATCGCTAAGCTCGGTAATTGGGAATATTGTATCTTTGCTTATAGGTCTTACCCAGTTGCAGTATGAAGTTTCAATATAGATATTACCTAATGAGTCATAATCAACATCACCTATATATGGCATTATTGTTCTTTCACCTAAAATAAGAGGCGTTCCCCACTTGCCTGCAAAAAGATAAACAGAAGTAAAAAATAGCAATAAAATATATCTAATTAGCGTTTTCATTGGTATATGTCCTTTGTTGTTTTCAATAAGAGAATTTTGAATTTATAATATACATCTTCAATCTACCTCGCTTCCCTTCGACTTCGCTCTGGGTAAACTTTCGCTCAGCACATCGCTTTGCCCGGGGAGACTTATTTTTATACTATTCCCAGCACTAATAACATATTATTTTGTAGTACGCATTTTACATTAGCTATTATTAAAATAACAAATCGTGTGCACGTGATTTATATTTATAGCTAATGATAAATTAACTATAATGATTTATATATGCAAATTTTATTTTTTTTTGCATTATCTATTTATATATTATATATACTTGCTATATTCAGTAAGGAGTCAAGACTTTCTGCTTAATTTTAGTTTTATTGTGTTTTAATTGCTAATTCGCTCAAAAAAAGATAAATTGCAACTATTCTTCGGGGCGGGGTGAAATTCCCCACCGGCGGTTACAGTCCGCGACTCTCTTTATTATTGTATAAAGAGACTGAATCGGTGAAAATCCGATACCGACGGTTACAGTCCGGATGGAAGGAGGATGAAACTCTACGAATTACGTATATTTTACTTTTGCACTGCTGCATGAGTATCACTGCGGACTTTATGCTTCATTCCTTTGCGCAACCCATCACCCAAATATTATTTGCCATAATATTATCTATATATATCCGGAAATTGATGATGACTTCTTTAATGAAATTTGGTGCTGACCACAAAGAACGTATTGAAAATGCAATCCAATCTCTAAAAATGGGAAAGGGCATCTTACTTGTTGATGATGAAAACAGAGAAAACGAGGGAGATATTATATTCCCCGCGGCAAATATGAACGAAAAAGACATGGCTCTGATGATTAGGGAGTGCAGCGGTATAGTCTGCTTATGCCTCACTGATGAAAAATGTAAGTCTTTAGAACTTACACCTATGGTACAGTGCAATGAGAGCCAAAACCAGACAGCCTTTACTATTTCTATAGAAGCAAGAAACGGAGTTACTACCGGTGTTTCTGCAGCTGACAGGCTTACTACCATTCGCTCAGCCATAACAGAAAATGCAAAGCCGGAAGATTTAGTTCACCCTGGGCATGTTTTCCCACTCAGAGCAAGAAATGATGGCGTATTTGAAAGAAGAGGTCACACCGAAGGCAGCATAGACTTAGTTAGATTAGCAAACTTAGGCGACACAGCAGTGCTTTGCGAACTTACTAACGAAGACGGCACGATGGCAAGATTACCTGAGATTATCACTTTTGCAGACAAACATGACATGCCGGTAGTAACTATAGAAGACATTTATCAATATCGCAAAGATATGGAACAGAGGTAAAATATGTATTCAGAATTAATAGCACAAGCAAAGTCAATCTGCAAAGGTGAAACTAATTTTATAGCTAATGCAGCAAATATTTCAGCCCTTATCTACGAAAAGTTTGAAGGTATAAACTGGATAGGATTTTATATGCACACCAATGGGGAACTTCTTTTAGGTCCTTTTCAGGGAAAAGTTGCTTGCATCCATATTCCTATCGGAAAAGGTGTATGCGGCACATCTGCAGAGAAGTTAGAAACTTTGGTAGTTCCAAATGTACATGAATTCGAAGGGCATATAGCCTGCGATTCGGCATCAAACTCTGAAATAGTCGTTCCTCTTGCTAAGGGGGGCAAGCTCTATGGAGTGTTAGACTGCGACAGTCCAAAATTTAATAGATTCGGCGAAGAAGAAAAAATACTTTTTGCTACAATTTGTCAAATCATAACAGCTGAAAGCAATATGGCAGCTCTTGCCGGCTATTATAATATAGATTAAAGTATTTCCAGGCAAGGGTTTACAAAAGTATATCTATAAACTACATTAAAAACCAATCGAATAATTGGAACAGTGCCAAGGCGCAATCTTAGTGTATATTTTCTGAGCTCTAACATGCACCATACATTGCGTCTCTTCACTAATAATCATCCACATGCAAACATGTCTATTTTTGAATTTATGTCCATTATGCTCTAAGACTGAGTAAATCTGTATTTCTATTTCAATTCAAATCAAAAAAAACACCCTAATCTTTCAATTAGAGTGCTCTTTAAAATCTTTCTGTCTTAAATATTATTTAAGAGGAGTTTTAATCAATACTTGGATAGTACGGTTGTACAATCGACCTTCAGGCAATTCATTTGGATAAAGAGGAGACTCTTCACCTACACCTGTTGTATTAAGTTCACCAACTTTTTTAGTTTTTCTTTTAATACCAGTAGTTACAGTATTGGCACGTTTTTCAGAAAGTCTCTTATTGTGTTTTTCAAGACCAACTACATCAGTGTGACCAATTACAGTAACTTTTGATTCTGGAGTTACACGACTATATACATAATCTTTCAAAATTCTTTCGTTTAATGGACCGGCATCAAATCTGTTGAACGGGAACAGAATCAAAGAATATTTTTCATCTGTTGAGTCAGCACCAGAGTTGATTATACGGTCACGAGAAGAAACTTGTTTTACCGGAATTACAATCGGATCTGATTTACATTCAGCGCCGGATTTTGTAGTTACGATAAGCTGAGCAGTGAAAGCAACTTCGTCTTCAGGATATTCCATGTCTGCATTTTGCCAGTTCCACATGTAATTGCCTTCAGTAGTACCAATGTCAGTAAAGGTATTCCATACTTTACCGTCACGAGTTACTTCGAGTCTTCTTTCAGCTACGATAGCATCTTCGATACCATTTTCAAGTTTAAAGTTCATAAATTCCGGTTGAGGGAATGTTTTAGGATCAGTTTCAAACACAGGTTTTTTAACTTCCCATTCGTCAGTAAGAAGCTCAACGCGTCTGTTTTCTTGGTCAGCAAGGCCTCTATCTTCTTTAACGCGAGTTTTAGAAGCATTAGGAGAAAGGTTAGTAAATTCTAACTTCATTCTGTCTTCGCTAATTCCCCAAACGTCTCTTAGATAGTTATAAACTAAAGTCGCGCGATTTTTAGATAATTCTTTATTACCTTTTTCTTTAGGAGATTTGTCGTCATTAGTACCCAAAACAGTAATTTTTGCTTCAGGGTGCATATTCAAACGGAAACCATAAATATTAAGGATATGATAGTATTTATCTAAAGTAGCACCAGGGATAGTTGTATCACTAAACATAGAGATTTGCGCTTTAGTTAAAGTTTTATATCTGCTTGGAAGTTCTGCACTACCTTCTTCAAAGAATACGTAATTAAGAAGCGGATATAAATCCCAAGAAAGAACTTCAGACATTACAAGACCTCGCCAGTTAGCGAACTCAGGTTGAGTAGCTTTAATTTGAGCGATATAAGCAGACTCATCTATAATAGATTCTACAACCGGTCTTTGACCTAAAGTAACTTTAGTAGGGTAAGTGTCAACCACTTCACCAGCTTTAGTCTGATCTTGAGTCATAGACGGTTTTTCAACTCTTTGCACGATTGTTTTAGAACCATATTTAGGGTGAGTTGCAGTGATTTCATAATCAATATATTTAATAGAATCTCTAGGATCTCCAAAAGCATCGTTAACAACAATCATAGAGAATTCGGAGTGAGTTTCGTTCAAGCTGTCTTTGAATATTTTACCGGTGATTGGGTTTTTAACAGAAATAAGAGCAGGAATAAATTCATCAGAACATTCATCAGCAACAGTACCTGTCAAAGAGACATTTCTAAAGAAGGTAGGAACAAATGCCATATAGTTGTCATAAGCGCCTTGGAAACCTGCAACATCCTCTCTGTCAGAAGTAAAATAGATAATGTCGCCTGAAGCAGGCATTGTAATAAATCTATCTTCGCCTTCAGAGTTAATAGGTTCGCCTAGGTTTCTTGGAGTTGACCACTTTTTAGAAACAGGATCCCATTTAGTCATGTAGAAATCTCTTCCGCCTTTAGTGTCTTCTCTTCCATCTGAAACAAAGAACAAAGTTTGATTATCTGCAGCGATAAACGGTGCTTCGTCTGATTCATCAGTATTTAGTTCCGACATAAATTTAGCAGGAAGCCATTCTTCCATATCAAAGTCATAATCTGAGTACCATAAATCAGTATATTCTTGTTTGTCTTCTTCACCTGGTCTTGCTCTGTCAGAAGCAAAATACAAACGAGATTGATCAGGCGCTATAGAAGGCATAGTTTCAGAATATTTAGTATTGATATTTTTACCAAGATTTACCGGACGAGTCCATTTATCGCCTTCGATTCTTGACATATACAAATCTAGCTGTCCTAAACCATCTGATCTATTGGCTGCAGTGAAAAATAAAGTCTGACCATCTGCTGCAATTGAAGCAACACCTTCATGAAAACCGGTATTGACACCTTGGTTTCCATATTCAGAATTCGGATCGATATTATAAGCTTCAGAAAAGACAGTATCATTTCTGTGCTTTTTATTTACAGCCCAAAAATCATGGCTGGGTTCGTCTTTATCAGATACAAAAGGAGTAGATCCCTTCCTGTCAGACACAAAATAGAGTGTCTTTCCATCAGCACTGATAGTCGGTGCATAGTCAAACCTGTCACTATTTACAGATGCGCCTAAGTTTATAATTCTAATATTTTTATTAGAAAATATATCGCCGGTCTCTTCTTCACCTTGAGTATTATCTAAAGTAATACAAAAGATATTGGAATTAGATGTAGAATTTTTGGCAGCAGTAGCATTGTTGCTTTGCAAGCCAAATAGAGCAATCAAAAGTATTGCAAAAACGGAGTTTGTAAATAAACCTCGCATAAGTTCCTACCCATTTTGTTTTTAATGTTAAATTATTATATATGATTATTATAAACATTTTAATGGGAATAAGCATAAGGAATTGCTAAAAAGGCATAATACTCTTAGTACAAGATTTCATAAAGAAAGATATAATAAAATGAATTGAGTAACAAATTCCCTATCAAACACCCCTAAATCAATAAATGTAAAATTTTACATCTAGTAAATTATAAACTGATTGACATAATTTACATAAATATTTTCAGTAAAAAAAACAAATAGTAAAATTATCCCAAAGAATTGTTGCAATAGATAAGTGCAAGCGAATAGCACTTGCACTTTATACTTAATTAAATTATATAATAACTGCTTAATAGGCAAGTATTTTATTAAATCTCATATTTTTATCTACCTCTTTCTTTAAGTGCAATCCTCAATTCAAAACTTATTTTCCAGTTATTAACTTTAGAAGCATCTCCATTTGAACTTATTTCTGTAAATGGTAAATAGTATTCAAAAATTGGAGAAAGATAGATGTTCCTCGACAATCGTAAATCAAAACCTAAAGCAGTGGACATAAAAAACTGCAATTTATTGATTCCAGTTATTTCTCCATCTTCAACTGTTGCATTTACTGCTTCGATTGTATATTCCATGCCCGCAACAGAAATGCTCTGATTATCAAGCATCTTCTCATGTTTGATATTATTGTTCAGAATATAAGAAATCGGCATACCAATTCTAACAAACATAAAATTCCAAGGATACATTTTGATATAGGGAGCTGCTGTAATTGCATTTAATGTAAACTTACCATCGTGAGAAAATACTACCGGCAACTCAGTCCCTGTATCCTCATCAATTTTTATTTCAGTCTCTTGAAATTTAGAGCTAAAGCTGAAATCATTATAGACAGCCAAGCCTCCAATTCTAATTCCTTTTAGGAATTCATACTCATATAGCATCCCTATAGAAAACGAAAAGCCGGCACCCCCCTTAAATTGACATTCCGGGCACTGTACGTACTGCTCTCCGCCCTGAAAAGTTTGTCCTAAGCCCAAAATAAAGCCATAGTCTCTCTGATTACTGGTATTTTCAAGCGTCAATGGAGAAAGTCTCACATCAACATCTTTTCTATCTTGACTGAAAATTATTCCGGTGAAGAAGAAAAAAGATAGCACGATAGACAATAAACGCATAATTATTTCCGTTAAGTAATTACTATTAATATTAAATAAAAACCAAAATTTTACTTCAAAATACTTTACATTTGAAATCATATTTATAAATATACAAATAACTTCTACAATGGTTACAACTGACGAGCAAAAAATTTCACCGAACAGCTATAAAAAAACTGCACGATATAAAGCTGTTAAGATTTTAAATAGATACGAACGTAGTGATGCATATATTGATAAACTTTTGAACAATGAGCTACGCAGTGGTGGATTAGAGTCAAGAGACAAAGCGTTACTCACTGAGTTAGTAAATGGCATAGTCCGATGGAAAGCTAAGTTAGACTGGGTTCTAATAGGCTTTTACCACGGTGAGTATCAAAAGTGCCTAAATATAATAAAGAACGCTATGAGGGTAGGTCTTTATCAAATTTTATTTATGGATCGTATTCCAATCCCTGCTGCTATCTTTGAATCAGTGGAAATAGTTAAGCAAATACAAGGTGAAAAAACTGCTGCTATTGTCAATGGTGTTCTGAGAAATATTGCCAGAAATATCCATAATATAAGATATCCTAAAATTGAGGATGATGAAACATATTATTATGCTATACTTCACTCGCACCAAAAATGGATGGTGAAAAGATGGATGGAGCGTTTTGGTGCTGAAGAAACCGAAAAACTTCTTGAGAGAAACAACGAAAGACCTCCTGTATCTGTTAGGGTAAATAAATTAAAAGCAAATGTGGATGACATCATCGAACTATTTGATGTTCACGAACTAAATTATCAAAAGGTACCCGATTTAGATTGCTCTATTTATGTCTATAATACAAAGTTTGATATTACTTCGACTGATTTATACAATACAGGTAAGATTTCTATACAGGATCCCAGCGCTACTCTTGCTTCAATGCTGACCGGTGCAAAACCGGGAGATTTTGTATATGATTTATGCGCTGCACCGGGTGGAAAATCTTTCTACATTGCGGAAATGATGCAGAATCAAGGTAAAATTATTGCTTGCGATAAATATGAGTCCAAGTTGCATATTATCAACAAAGGCAAGGAACGCCTTGGATTCGACATAATAGAGGCTCTGGAAGCAGATGCAGAAACATATACTTCTGATGAGAAAGCTGATGTTGTAATATGCGATGCTCCTTGCTCTGGTTTTGGGATTATTTCTAAAAAGCCTGATATCAAATGGTCACGCGACATTGATGAGTTGAAAAAAATAGTAAATCTGCAAAAATCAATCTTAAATAATGCAGCTACTTTAGTAAAACCGGGAGGAGCTCTTGTATATTCGACTTGTACTATAGAGCCGGAAGAAAATACAGAAGTGGCTTCGTGGTTTTTAGAATCTCATCCTGACTTTGAGCTTGATCCTGCAGAAAATTATATCTCAGATAGATACTGCAAAGATGGCATGCTTCAAACTTATCCTCATATACATGGAATCGATGGTGCTTTCGGTGTGCGATTTGTAAAGAAGAACTAAAATAATATTTCACCCTTCAATCAATTTATTCTGTAAGGATTAGATTTTGAATGGAGGGTGTTATTTAATATTTTAAAGTCTTTAGTACATCATATTTAAACGAATTGAATAAACCTCCCCACTCTAATTGAATAGATATACTATTGCCTCTTATGCCTGTATATTCCGGAAGATTGTAACTCATTAGGTTGTATTTAAAAGCTATTCCTAAAAATGAATCTAAGTCGTAGTGAAATCTGTAACGAAGACCAAAATTTATATTAAAGCTAGACTCTGTTACTTGTACATCTTCCTCTTCCTCAACGGTGGCTCCAAAACCATCATAACCCAAGCCTGCTACTATTGCCACTCCTTGGCTTTTAGTGACAATTACAGAACGCGCAAAATCTAAGCCTACATATCCGCCTACATAGTTTGATATATCATATCTAACATCAGGGCCTGAAGCTAAATAATTATTAGAAAGTTCTGCGAATCTTAGTAAAAATGTAAATTGAAGTCCCCATTCATAACTTTGTCCGCCGATAGCAAATCCTAACTCTGCATGCTTTCCCAACTTTGAAAGTTGTCCTGTCGGTATCCAAATGCCGGTGATTAGTGACGTTTGTACTTCTCCTTCAGCCAGCACTTGATTAATTAAATAATTAGATTCTCTATTAATTTCTAAGTCGCTGTTGTTATTATCTTTTAAGTGCTTGTAAATATCGAAGTCTAAGTCCGAATATAACTTGCAAAACAACCATTCCGTACTTGTGCTATCATATTGTGAAACTAGTTCTTGAGCTATTTTGCTTGTCAGAGAGTCAAATGATCTATCCAGGGGAATATAATCAAAAAACAAATTATTATCTCGCAGTTCAGGAGAATCTTCAGTTAATTCCCTTAATCTCTTTATGTTTTGTGCTCTCTCTTTATATGCTTTGACATAATAATATGACAGATTATAACCACCGAAATAATTTAACCATGCGAAGTTGTTTTCATATAAGTCCAATATCAAAAAAGCACGCATCACCGGCTCAGTATACCCGCACTGATCTTCCCAATAGTTAAGTAATATACGGGCAGAATCAAGTTTATTATCGTTCCAATACTCTACAAATAAATCCGAATTGGCCCACGATTGCTCTTCACATTGTATTACATAGTCAATTTCATCGGGAAGATTTGCACTAAGATTATTTTTAGGTATAGCACAAAGCAAAACTATAATTATTAAAAATACTGTTCTCATTGTTGATTTCCAGAAAGTGTCCAGCTGTATTGTAACTGAATTGTTATATAGTTACCCGTTAGGTTGATTATATCTCCTTGCGTATAATCAGTCAGATTGTATTTGAAAGATAAACTATAGAAATTATATTTATAGTTATTTCCTAAGTTATCTTTACAGAAATATCTCAGTTCGCAGCCAAGACTATAGTTGTAAGTATTTATATAATATTCCTCTGACCCTTTGCCACCAATTGCTATTATCTTTAATGCTACGCCCGAATTCCAAAATACCCCTATTCCATATATATTAGTTATTTCTGAAGCAAATTCCAAACCCAAATTTATTGAAGTCATTTTGGGTTCTTTTATATCCTTTGTAATTTCAGGGGGATTCAGATTCGGCAAATGTTCATATCCCATAATCTCTTCGGTGATCCTTACCTCTACAGGGGCAATCTCCAGCAGACCCTTTAAAACAATTCCGTACCCGTTACCTATTTGGCTGAGACTTCCCATATTAAATTCACTTGCCAAACCCAAGCTAAGATTAGTATTATAATAGCTTACTCGACTATCTCTATAATAGCTTACTCGACTATCTCTGTCATTCTCTATTTGCAAATAATTTTGTTTTGAGATATATTTAGCCCGGATAGAATAAAATGATACATCTTCATTCGCATATAGCTTACACAAAGCCCACTCAAGTGACTCTTTGGGATAATTCTCCAATAACTGCTTCGCCTTGGAAGAAACTGTTATATCAAAGACTCCTCCTAAAACCACTCCATTAATTGTAGTATCTGTGGTTATCGACTGCTCTGCCCGCTCTTTCTCAATTCGATTCCGTTTCCGGTATTCTATTGCAAGAGAAATCATAGGACTAGGGTTAACGAAATAATACTGGCGTACAATAAAAGTTCCGTGCATTAACCGTATGATGATTCTTGCTCTGTTGAGAGGCTCACTTACTCCGAACTCTTCCTCCCATTCATTCAATATTTTGTAGGCAGCTTTTGGCGTATTACCTGTAATCATCTTTGCAACTTCTTCTGCATACATATTTGCATCTACCGGGTTTGATGCGGATGCGTCAATACTAAAAAGAACAATACAAATCAATATACTTAGGGCTTTAACAATCTTTCTCATAAACTATTCTCAATATTATTTAGTTGTTTTGCTATTCTACTAATACATTTAGTACTATTGTATAACACATTAATCAATAAAAAGGATACAAATATAAATACACTTAGGTTAAAATATTAGTGGGAAGTATTCACTTTGCAATATTTAATTATTAAGAACAAATATATTGATTTTATACATGTAATTTTAGACTTGTTTTTAACAGATGAGTCTCTAATGTTTATTCAGACAAGCAACAGATCTGTTGTGTCTGATTGCTGTAGCAAAGCGATGGAGTGCTACAGCAATTTTAAGAAAAGAATATAGTAGTCTAAGGATATTTTAGAATGAGTTAGTATTTAGTTTGGTCTTTAAAAAATACACATCCATTTTTTTAGACTAGGCGATATGAAGAGCATATTTACCCTTATCCCAAAAATGTCATTTAAATAAATATAAACACCTCTAAAGTCATTGAATGGCAAGAGGTTGAAACCCCTTGTTCAATAAGCAATTACGTAATATTTTCTTGCAGAGGAAGTAAGCATACTCCTTGATTCTATGGTTATCCACAGCACGATGATGACATCTAATGACAAATCCGGGCTTACGAAAAGTGCAACAACTGCAGGGGTTTAAACGTTAGTTTGTGTGTTCCTGCTTTCACATGAATATATAGCATTGGCAGAGTAAAGAAACGGACTTTTTTAATAAAGATATTTTATAACAAATATTTTTTATCTTACAAATAATTCAATCATACGAACTTGAAAAGCTTGCTTATTTATGGTTTAAGGATAATCCTTAAATAGAGTCGGAAGTGGCGAACGGTATTGTTTTTTCAATTATAAATATAATTGTAAGTTCCTTCTTTCACGACATTAGTAAAAGTTTATATTTCAAATTAAAGATAATCATATACATACATAAATCACTATAAAATATTATGCAAAATAAAACACTAAATATAGCAGTGGTCGGTGCTACCGGCTTAGTCGGCAGAACAATGCTGAAAGTATTAGAAGAACGCAATTTCCCTTTTGCAGAGCTTAAACTTCTTGCCTCTGTGCGATCAGCCGGAACGAAAATTCAAGCATTTGGAAAAGAGTATATTGTGGAAGAGCTAACAGATAATTCTTTTGAAAATATAGATATAGCTCTGTTTTCTGCAGGTGGGGGCACTTCACTTCAGTTTGCTCCGGCAGCTGTCAAAGCGGGGTGCATCGTTATTGATAACAGCAGTGCATGGCGAATGGATAGCGAAGTTCCACTAATTGTGCCGGAGGTCAATCCTGAGGATATAAAACTACATAAAGGAATTATAGCAAATCCTAACTGTTCTACTATCCAGCTTATGCCTGTATTGGATGTACTTCATAAGAAATATACTCTTAAACGTGTCATCTGCTCTACCTACCAGTCTATTTCAGGTGCCGGGCAGGCGGGAGTAGATAGACTCCTCGGCGAATTAGAAGGCAATAAATTCGACAGTAAGCACCAAATTGCTTTTAACACAATGTTTCATACTGTATCTACAAGTGATGAGAACACAACCGAAGAAGAGCTAAAGATGGTCAATGAAACTCGCAAAATATTGCACATAGATGATTTGCCTGTTTCTTATACTTGTGTTCGTCTGCCAATCTTAGGAGGTCATGCAGAATCTGTCAATATCGAATTGGAAAATGAAATAGATATAGAAGATATTCGAAAGCTCTTGAATAATGCTGATGGAATTGAAGTAGCCGACAACTTAAAACATGAAGTCTATCCCACACCGCAGAGCGTCAGCGGGAAAGATAATATTTTTATAGGTAGAATCAGGAGAGACTTATCTGCAATGAGTGCTTGCAATCTCTGGGTTGTAGCTGACAATATCCGAAAAGGAGCTGCCACAAATGCAGTGCAAATAGCTCTAAAGCTTATTGAATTGGATAATCCTAACTTAAGTATTGAAGAATAAGCACATAGCCGGAAATTATTATTACCCGAAATAATAGAAAAATAAAAATATTAGTATATTCTATTATCATACTTATCAATCTTGACACCAAAAGAGAATACCAATGAAATATGTGATTCTAATGATTTTATCCTGTTTTGCTTCAAGTGCAGCAAATGAAATTCCAAACTTCTACCTTGGTGGTGGTAATGAGATATCTTTAGCTATTAATCCAAATAATCCTAACAATGTGGTTGTCGGAGCTAACTTAAAACAGCTTTGGTATACTACTAATTCCGGGGAATCTTGGACATCTTCTGCTATATCTTCTAAATATGGAGTATGGGGCGATCCTGCTTTGGAATTTGATGCGGATGGGAATGTTTATTATGCCCACCTCTCCAATTCAGAGTTTTGGTTAGACAGGATTGTCGTGCAGAAAAGTACTAACGGTGGCGAATCATGGACCACTGACAAAGGCGTAGGATTTAATGAGGTAACTCAGCACGATAAAGAGTGGATTGTAGCAGACATGACACCTTTATCGCCGCATTATGGAGACTTATACGCAGCATGGACGGAGTTTGATTTGTACGGCAGCGACAACACAGAAGATAGTACTCGCATTCTTTTCTCAAGAAGTGCTACTTCGGGTGATTTTTGGTCTGACCCTATTGTAGTGTCCGATAGTTCGGGGAATTGCATTGACGATGACGAGACTGTAGAGGGAGCTGTCCCATGCACCGGGCCGGATGGAGAAATTTACATAAGCTGGGCAGGCCCCCTTGGGATAATGTTTGATAAATCCATTGATGGCGGATATTCTTTTGGAAAGGATATTTTTGTAACTGAGCACATTGGTGGTTGGGCTTATGATATACCAAATTATCAACGCTGCAACGGCTTGCCTGTAACTGCTTGCGATATCTCAAGCTCTCCATACAAGGGCAGAATTTATATCTTATACTCTGCTCAAAATATCGAAACGAACACTGATGTCTTTATGATTAAATCTGATGACAAAGGTAAAACATGGAGCGAGTCGATAGATATTACAGGCGTAGTCGGGGATAGTCATCAATTCATGTCATGGATGGATGTGGATCCTAAAACCGGCTACATCTATGCTGCTTATTATGACAATAGGAATTATCCTGACAATAGCCAAAGTGATATATATATGGCGATATCTAAAGACGGAGGTGCTACTTTTGAAAATATCAAGCTAAATCAGTACCCGATAGTTCCTCATAAAGATATATTTCTAGGAGATTATTTAGGAATTGATGCTTATGATGGTAATGTCTGGGTGGCATGGACATATAGAGGCAGTAATACAAATGCCTCAGCCATAGCAGCCTACTATTCAGATAAAGATATTTCTGTAAATGAAAACATATTTGACAACTCATTAAAACTCTCACCAAACCCTGCGTACTCAATTTCAAACTTAGAATTCACCTTGGAGGAGCAGTCATTTGTAAGGCTTTATATTGAAAACTTGCAAGGCATAATAGTAGACACTCCCATACAAGAAGAAATGGCAAAAGGAAATCATCAATTTATCTATGACATAAGTAAACTCTCAAGTGGAGTATACTTTTATCGCTTAGACGTAGGTCATAAAACTATAAGAAAGAGGTGCTGCATAGTTAGGTAAAAAAATATTTCCATTTACTATATATATATTCTATTATTACCATATATTTACTTATGTTTACAAGATATACTATTTGTCGTATTTTCTTGTGAGTATCGATATGAAAAAGCGCTACTTTTCTTTTATAGCTTATCTCTTTACATTTGCTATAATTATGTCATCTTGTGGGGATTCAGATTCTACAGGTCCAAAGGTTGTACCTACTGAACCTGATGTTTCGGAAACAATTCTGCAAGAGCTATCAAAAGAATATTCGGGCACTGACTTGGATTTTACTTTTGAGAACGGCGTTATTGTTACTCTGGCAAATGCTGACAACACGGAAGCCGCCAAAGATAACATTACCATCAGAATAATGGATGAAGAACAATACTTTAACACAGAAAATGATATTGTAATCGACTTTTCAAAAACTTCTTCTGCTTATACTTTCAATTTCAAATATGCTATAGCTCCTGAGTTACCTTTGGAGGATATTTCTATTATTGAGTATTTACCTTCCGAATCTACAGAAGAGCTACAGGCAAAAGAGCTCTCTTTTAATTATAACAATAGTACCGGAGAAATAACCGGGCAATTTAAATACGAAGGCAGTATAAGTAGTGGGAAAGGCACTTATACCAATGCAGGTGATAAATACACAAGAATTGTTATTTCTTTCGCCAATAGGATGAAATTGGCCGAAGGCGACGAAGAAATAGTGCTCCAAATGCCATATTATGAACAGCCGGGAGCTTCTTGCTGGGCTACGTGTGCTGAAATGTTTAGCCATGCTTATGCTCAACCAAAAGATAATTACTATACCAATAAAATTACAGATTTTGTTAAATATATCGGTCATACCACACTAAACGATGGTATTGGTCTTTGGGACTTCAAGCGTAATCTTCCAAAAGCAATCAATATGTATGGCAAAACTACAACTTTAGTATCAACTTTCGTTTCTAAAACAAATCTGTTGAAGGAAGTAATTGCTAAGCTTAAAGAGAATAAACCTCTAATCATGAACTTAACTTATCCTAATGTAGGCAGACACGCAATAGTAGTGGTAGGCTATAAAATAGAGCAAGTTTCTCTTGCTAAAATTGCAGTGAAGCTCCTTATCCATAATCCGCAAAATATCAGCGGCGAGTCAATGAATAAGTGGGTAGACTTCGGCTGGCTTATGAAAGAAAAATCTTTTACAGAAGCTTATCAAATTCTTTACTCTACAAGTGCTGTACCTAATCGCACCCCTGTCACCGTGG
This sequence comes from Kapaibacterium sp. (SeqCode), assembly GCA_963678775.2. Taxonomy (GTDB): domain Bacteria; phylum Bacteroidota; class Ignavibacteria; order Kapaibacteriales; family UBA2268; genus JBFHIJ01. Next base: position 506,716 of record CAXXGR010000002.1, on the reverse strand, counting down.
GTTTACCTATGGACAATGCCTTAGGAGAAATGAAGTGCGTAGTAGAGTCTAAAGGCAAACAGTATAGCTTGGGCTTGAACTACGACCAAACCAACGACAACGCATATACTTGGGCATTTCCTAATGGTAATCAGTGCAAGGTACTTCCTGACACAAGTTCCAAATTCTCTTTTAATTTGCCGGTTTATAATGCAAGTGCTACAGACAGAGAAATAAATTATACAATTAAAATGACGAACAATAACACAGGCAAAACTATCGAAGAAATCAAAGGAACCCACATCGCAAAAATGGGCAACTCTTCTTTTTCCGGTGAGCTTCCTATTAATTTTTATGGTGGTACTGAGGCTGTGAAAGGTACAATTTCTGTAGAAATCGAAGATAAATCAAACTATACATTTTTAGATGGCTTTAGAGTTGATTTTCAAATAGATAGAACTAATCTCCTTGTGCTTCCATACTTCTTACTCGACTACGTAGATGTGCTCAACGAAAATGGAGAAGTCGTGGATGACGTAGATATTGCCATTAGTGATTTACCTTTAAAACGCAGTGGCCTTAGCTATACCGGAGACCGGACTCGGTCTTTCAGTAACGCTTGGGGCGATTCAGTTTTAGCTACAGAAAGATTAGAATTTGCTTATGACAATGCAGATAAACCTACTGTATTCAATTATGTAAACGTAAAAGTGACATACTCAAATGCAATTACCGGCGTTTTACAAGAAAGCTATGAAATCAGATTTACCGACGTGCCTGCAAAATTAGCCAGAGAAGATATTAAAGGCTGGTACTCTGCGAAAGGAGACGATGTTTGTGGTAATATCGACTATTTGGATGTAAGAGGTTATAACGGTTATAAATGTTCTTCTACTTCAGGGATGACGATTAATTTTAACAGTTTTTGATAACTCTTACCCTTTTTATAAAAAAATAGAGATACATTTAGCGATGTATCTCTATTTTTTTATTTTGAAAGTTCATCTACAATATCTATTCTGCACTAGCAGCAAGCTGACGTTGTTTCAACTCATTATCTAAGAAGAATAAACCACCGGCAGAGTCGCCTGCAAGTTTAATTCTATCTACGATTTCGCTAACAGTAGCTTCTTCTTCTACTTGCTCAGTGATAAACCACTGTAGCAAAATAGTTGTAGCGTGGTCACCCTCTTTGGCAGCCAAATCAGCTAATTCATTTATAGATTGGGTAATAGACTGTTCGTGATTATATGATGCTTCGAAGCCATCTAATGGAGACTTCCATTTTGAAGCCGGTGCATCCATAGAACCAATTTGTACATTCCCACCACGATCTAACAAATAATCAAAGAATTTGAGCGCATGAGTCATTTCTTCCTGGGCTTGTAATCTCATCCAGTGAGCAAAACCATTTAAATTAATAGAATGAAAATATGCCGCAATAGATAGGTATAAATTCGAAGAAAACATTTCTTTTGCTATTTGTTTATTAATAGCATCCTGCATGACTTTTTTAATCATATTATTTCCCGTACTTTAATATCAAACAAAACCGATATGTCAGGAACGATATTTTTAGTATATTATTTTATATGATGTAAACAATATAATACTTGATTTGAGGTAAACAGTGAAATACTCTTTGATAATATTCAATATAGGATTTCTTGCAATATACATATACAGAATATCGGCCATTAAAAAGCATTTAGGAAATATGATTCTGGAAATAGCTCCGGCTGATAAGAAATTTAAATGGTTATATTTATCAGTTCTTTTAGTAGCGCTAATATTTTTTCTATACGGCATGGGCAGATACTTCATTTTTACTGATACAGTAGAAGGACTTATCAATCATTTGTTGAAATCTTCTATGTTTGTATTGATAGCAATGCTAACTAAACAATTAGGGCCATTATTGATTGGCGAGAAAGGAATATTTGGTGGCAGTTGGCACGTTATCCAATGGAAAACTGTTACTAACTATTCAGTCGTGGAAGAGGAAGAAGATGCGTTTAAATTTACCCTGTCTGTAACTGATGAAACAGAGCCTATTGCTTATAGAGTTAACAAAGAGAACACTGATAAACTGTTAGAAATATTTGAACAAAAAATAGAACCAAAAGAAGATGATACCGAAATTCAAGATTAAGAAGAAAAAAAAGAATAAACCGGACTTTGATTTTTCTCAAAGAAGTAAAGACTTTGTTCTAATGGCTTTTACTGCGGAGATTTTCCTGTTTGCCGTCTTTTATATTGCAATCAATATATTCGAGCCGGGTGACATAGCTAATATAGCTGCGTCAAATCTGAAGCTTGCTATATTAATCTTTACAATGAATCTTCTTCAATTGCCGATACTTGTTATCATATACTTAAATCACAATTACTCCTTAGCTGAATATACTCTCAAGTCAAAGCATATTCGAGGAGCTTTAATCCTACTATTAAATGCTCTTTTTATGCCTTATTATTGGTATAAGTTTATTTACCAGAGAAATAAAAGAATGGGTAAGTATACAAAAAAGCAACAATAAATCTTGAATTTGCCCTTAGCAACAAGCATATATCTCAAAATAATGTAACGTCTGAAAGTCACTTAGAAAGATGAAATAGACAGGGTACTCTGTACGCAACCCTAAGAAAATATATCGATAAACCCGGAATTGATAATTTATAATACCGGAATTGATATAGAAAATATAGGTAGAGACTGAGACGTTTCCTGTTCGCTTGCCTGCTTATCTTCTGCGTTTAGTTCTAATATTATCAAACCTGACACAGTGCCTATCAAAGCCCCAAACGTAGTATCTGAAAACCAATGCTTATCAAGGTATATTCGAGACATGGTAGTCATTAGAGCCAATCCGTAACTTACGTAATATACAGCAGGAGTATTTATTCTATGAGATATAATAGTGGCAGTAGTAAATGCGGCACTTGAATGCCCGGAAGGAAAAGACATAAAGTCGTCAGAAAAAGACCATAACGTAAATTCATTGTGCCCCAGATTATTATATGGCCTAGCTCTTCCAAAAAGAGATTTAAGCGAAAAAGTCACTGCCGCGTTTAAAAGATAAGCCTCGCCGAGGTAAAGTCCTGTGTTTTGAATTGATTTTTCGTCCGCAGCCATGCCTCCCAGATACAAGCCTGCAATTAGTGGCAGTGTAACATACGGTTCGCCAAGCTGATTAGTAGCTCCAAATATTATATCCGCAGTCGGGCTTTTAGCTGAGCGAACAAAATCTCGCATGGTATCGTCTAAAAGATAAGCCACAGGGACTGCAACAGTTCCTGCAATAAGTCTGCTATTTTGTGCAGGGAAATATGACTGGGCTTGTGCTTGCAAAGCCATTACGGACAAAAGCGCAATCAGTATATATTTGAATTTTATGTGCATAACAAAACATAGCTATAAAGTGAGTAAGTTCTATAAATCGTATTTTTGCTCTGCAAATTGTATATCATAAAGTTTCTTATATAAGCCATTTTCTGCCAATAGCTCTGCATGAGTGCCACGCTCTACTATTTTGCTTTTATCGAAAACAAGAATCAAATCACAATTTACAATAGTTGAAAGTCTATGCGCAACTATGATAGCAGTTCTATCTTCGAGATTTTTATTGATAGCTTCCTGAACTATTTTTTCGGATTCAGAATCTAAAGCAGAAGTTGCTTCGTCGAAGACTAATATTTCAGGATTTCTGACAAGAGCTCGGGCTATTGCAAGCCTTTGCCTTTCTCCACCCGACAAGTTAGTACCTCTATCGCCGATATTAGTTTCAAATCCATTTTGTGTGGCGGAAATATAGTTATATGCATTAGCGTCCTTTGAGGCTTCGGTTACTTCCTCTATGGAAGCTTCCGGCTTGCCAAATCGGATATTACCTGCTATTGTATCATTAAACAGTATCGTTTCTTGAGAAACTATCCCAAAAAGAGCTCTGAAATCATTAGTATCCAAATCTTTAATTTCTGTTCCATCAATTGTGATACTGCCTGAGGCAGGATCGTAAAATCTAATAAGCATATCCAGCATTGTGGACTTGCCTGAGCCACTTGGCCCTACCAGTGCAACTTTTTTACCCTTTTCTATATCGAACGAAACATCTTGCAATACCGGAATATCAGCATAAGCAAAGGATAAATTACTTACCGAAATTTTATCTTTAAAGCTTGAAATCTTTTGAGTCCCACTTACTACACTTGATTTAGCATCTAGCACATTGAATATCCTGCCGGCAGAGACAATGCCACGCTGGAACTTTGAAATTGTATCTATCACAGTTGTGATTGGAGACATAATACTAAATAGAGAAATAAGGAATAACCATAAATCATCGAAGGTAAGCTGATTATCACTTATCGCAATGCCACCAACAAATAGCACAACGCATAAAGCAGCTATTGCAAATACTTCATTGATAGCCGGGATGATAGTAATTATCTTTTTATGTTTGATAGATGATGTTAGAAATTTACCGGTATTTTCTTCAAAGGCATTAGAAGCTTTTTTTTCTGCACTATAAGCTTTTAGAACTCTTATCCCGGAAATAGATTCCTGCAAAGTAGAAGTGAAGTCAGAAATAGCATTTTGCATCCTGGCAGCATATCTTCTTAAAAACTGCATTGCATATTTAATGATGAGTATACTAACTATACTTGTAGAAAAAGCAATAAGTGTTAGCTTTACAGAAATTGCAAGCAACAATGCAAGGAAAAATATAATCTGAGTAAATTCACGAATCAAAATATTAATAGATGATACCGTAGTAGTATTCAATATAGATATATCGTTATTAACTATGGTAATAAGCTCGCCTTCTTTGCGTTTCCCAAAAAAATCAAGAGACAGATTAATAAGATGAGCAAAAACTATATCCCTAACATGTTTTATAAAGCCCTCTTCTAACTTCATAGCAGCTAAAGAGCCCAGGTATTTAAATATATTTTTTACGATAAAAAGGACTATAATAAGAATACTCAGATTCAAAAGCGTAGATTCTATGCTGTTAGGATTTTGAACTAAATGAAGAATCGTTCCGTTAAATGATTCTTTCAGACCTTCTAGCCAGATTTTTATATCCCCAAAGAATCCCGGCTCTGTGACAACCTTAGTCACTTCTTCAACTTCGGCTTGAGGATTTAAAATATTAATCAAAGGCTTTATAATCGCAATAGAGATCGCACTAAAGATAGAAAAGATGATATTCAAAAACAGCGAAAGTATCATAATCCCATAAAATGGCTTGGCAAACTCATTAATCCTTGCGAAAAAACCTTCAGGCAAGTCATAGTTTTCTTTATTCTTCTTCTTACTCAACTTTGTTCTCTACTTGTTTATTACAAAAGCAACAATATACTAAAAATAGAAAAGATATAGATAATTGATATACTATAATAGTATTTTAAATCCGTATTACTAATCCATATATTTACGAATAAGGGGTAGCATTTGTTCCGCAGCAAGTATTATTGCTAAAAATATATTGCTATATATTTCGTTTATAGGTCAAATTTCCGTTGGAGGTGGAGCAAAACATACTGCTCCTGAGAGAAAACTCTTAGAACCTGATCCGGGTAATACCGGCGTAGGGAATACGGAAAGCACTTCTACTTTTTTTTGTGCTTTGCTCTCTCTTTATATCCCCAATTGGAAAATCTTTTGTAAAACTTTTTTAGAAGGATTTTTCCATGCTTAAAAATATGTTTATTGCCATTGCTGCATTAAGCTGCTTTTCTTTAAGCCTTTTTGCTCAAACAAATACAGAAGAAGACTCTCTGAAAACTGTACAACTGCCAAGCATTACAGTTACGTCAACTCGTGCAGTGGAAGGCATTACTCCTGTTGCTTTTTCGGAAATAACAAGGCAGGAAATAGAAATGCTACACACTGTTTCTGATCTCCCAATGTTTATGAATGCGATGCCTTCTGTGCATACTTACTCCCAATCCGGTAATGGCGTGGGATACTCTAATCTTTCTATGCGTGGCTTTGACCAGCGTAGAATATCCGTGCTGATTAACGGCATCCCACAAAATGACCCCGAAGATCATAATGTATATTGGATTGACTTTCCGGACATTCAGTCTAATTTGGAAAACATACAGGTGCAGCGTGGTGCGGGCATGATGAACTACGGAGCTGCTGCAATTGGTGGCAGCATAAATCTGGTTACTTCCAATTTTGTCAATAACCCGGGCATAAGACTATATTCCGGTATAGGTTATCAGCAATATGGAAGTGAATACAAAGACAATATGCAAAGCTTGAGTAAGTTTTCTATGGAAGCCTCGTCAGGCTTAGTAGATAACAAATATGCTTTCTATGGCCGCCTCTCAAGAATTAACTCCGAAGGCTACAGAAATCACTCCGAAGCTACACTTAACAGCTTTTTCCTAAGTGCCGCCAGATTTGACAAGAATCTGACTACCCAGATAAATATTTTTGGTGGACCATTGACTGATGCACTCGTTTATCAAGGCATCCCAAAATCTCATATTCAAGACAAAGATTTGAGGCTAAAAAACTATAGTTGGTGGAATTATGACTCCACAGGCAAAGAAGTACAATGGCCTACAGAAAGAAGCAAACACGACAATGAAGGCTTTTCTCAACCTCACTATGAATTGCTAAACGACTGGCAAATATCTGAGAATCTTTCATTGAAGTCTTCTTTGTTTCTGTATACTGGGAATGGTTACTTTGACGAACTTAGCACTTGGATGGATGACCAGTCATATTTTAATTTTAGCAAAGCCAATGGATACGAAAATGCAGAAGTCCCACGCAACCCAATTGTTCGCTGGTATGTGGGCAACAAGCATGGTGGATGGATTCCTCGTTTAATCTGGAATCACGGAGACCATCAGTTCACTGCAGGAGCTGAAGCGAGGAGACACCGCTCTAATCACTGGTTGAAAATAGTCTTTGCAGAAAACCTACCCGAAGGCTTTGACAAAGATTATAAAGTATATGAATATAACGGAATAAGAGATGTAATGTCTGTCTTTTTCCGCGAGCAGTACAAAGCAGCTGATGATTTGCTAATAAGTGCAGAAGCCCAATTCGTATATAATAAATATGCTATAGAAAATGAAAAGTTCGGCGGGATCTATACTACATATTTAGATAAAAATGGCAATCAGGTTGGCAATGGCGACAAACTTTTTGATGTCAACTATTTCTTTGTGAACCCTAGAATGGGAGCAACTTGGAACTTAGACGAAAACAACACTGTTTTTGGTTCAGTGTCATACACGACTCGCGAACCACGTATGAAGAATCTGTACGATGCTTCATCTTCTAACACTGGGAGCAGTCCACTATTTGAAGCAGAAGTTAAAGATGGTGAAGTTTACTATGACTTTGAAAACCCTCTCGTAAAACCTGAAAAGATGTTAGACTTAGAAGCAGGTTGGTCATTTAGAAATACTAATTTTCACTTCAGTGTGAATGGTTACTGGATGGAGTATTTTGACGAACTTGTAAAAACAGGCGAATTAGATATATTCGGGCTACCGGTAGATGGTAATGCACCAAGAACCCGCCACGCCGGCTTGGAGCTTCAGGCTTCATATTTATGGAAAAATGGCATACCGGGAAGTTTAAAGCCTTATGCAAATATGACTATTTCTAAAAATGAGATATTAGAATGGGACTACATTGTAACAGATTCTATTAGAACCTCTTTAGAAGGTAACGATATAGCAGGATTCCCAAGCTTTATGGCTAACTTTGGTTTCATCTACGAATATAAAAACCTATATTTGAATCTATCCGGAAAATTCCTCGGAGCCTCTAAGACAGATAATTATGGTGATATGCTCACAACAGACGAAGTAATAATGGATGACTTAAAGAATCGCTATGAGTATTACACCGATAATACTTTAGATGCTTTTACAGTTTTTAATCTGGATGTAGCTTATACATTTAAAGATGTATTTGGAGCAAAAAGCTTTAAGATTCACACTCAAGTTATCAATCTATTCAATAAACTATATGCTGCAGGTGCAGAAGGTAGATTTTTCTTCCCGGCAGCCGAAAGAAGTGTATTTATTGGTTTTGAATTAGGAATATAATTTTACGACAAGGGACGTACTGCGTGGTGCGTCTCTTTTTTTTTAGACACAGCTAAATATTGAGATTCGCATAAACCCAAAAATGCCATTTGAAAAGATGAAAATAGCTCTAAAGTCTCTGAATGGCAAGGGGTTGAAACCCCTTGTTCAATACGCAATTACGTAATATTTTCTTACAGAGAAAGTAAGTCTGCTCTTCGGTTCTACGGTCATTTACAGCACTATAATGACATCTACTCACAAATCCGGGATTATTGTTTTAAATTAAATTTATATTTAGTATTTTTAGATTTAAATATTAACACATTATCTGGATTGTTAAATGAATCGTTCTTATACTTTAAAACCAAACACCGCCATTGCTAAAATTGCAATGTCTATTCTTGCAATTTTAGCAATCCTGTATCTGGTAAAGATTCTGTTTTTGTATTTAGACTTTCAGGTTTTCGAGCAAATTGCTAATGATGAAATAGTCGGGATGGAAGATATTGATAATATGGATTCCCGTAATATGTTACTCATCTATGCAACAATAATTGTTTTTATATGTAGTATCCTCTCTTTTATAGCATGGTTCTATCGAGCTTATAAAAATTTACATAAAATAAAAAGTCCTCTTGGTTATAAGCCAGGCTGGGCAATAGGTGTCTGGTTTGTGCCTATCCTTAATTTATTCGCACCTTATAATATTATGCAAGAGCTTTATGACGAAGCAAAGAAGTTCCTAACTAAGAAAGAACATGAATATGCTGATAAAATCAAAACAAACTTTATAGTTGTATGGTGGGTACTCAGTTTTGCATCATACATCATCCTTAAAGTATCTAATCGTTTATCATTATATGCAACTGAATTGGAAGCCATGCAGTCTTTGAATTCAGTTGCTATGATTGCAAATGCTTTTGTTGTTATATCTGCGTTACTGGCTATTAAAGTAATTTGGAACTATATGAAAGCAGAAGAGATTATACTTAAAGTGGCTGATGAAACAGATCTTATTATGATTAGAAAAATCAGGCGTCCAAAATCTAGTCAAGATGATTCCGCTTTGAATGCTTAAATAAAATATTTTTATATCTCCCGGAGCTGTTGTGGGACTTTAATGCTAGAAGAAAATATTAGATATTATTATATACAGTTGCTTATATTAGTTATGTTTCTTAGATTGCAACACAATCTTAACATTATAATATACTAGAGACTTTGTATGAAATATCTATTGGTAGTCATTATTTCTTTCTCTTTTTTACTTGCTTCTTGCGGCGATGATGAAAACACTCCTACAACGCCAATAAACACAACGCCAATGATGCCATTAGCAGTAGGCAATGAGTGGGTGTATGATTATACCATGGAAATATTAGGCAGTACTGTAAAATTGGAATATGTCACTAAGATAGAACAGAAAAAGAGTATTTATTATGATAGCAAAAAAGTAAATGCTTTCAAATTTTTCGTCTACTATGATGGAAATGTGAGAGATTCTCTTTGGATGTTTGAATCAGAAAATATGCTCAGATATTTTCCAAGACTTGATTCTATGGAAGTTGCAGTGATTGCACCTAACAATCTTACTTTAGAATCTGCTAAAACAATGGAAAATATCATATACGACGGAATTGCAGGCACTATCGGAACTGATACACTGGAGATAATGGATAAACAGCAGGAATGCATCAAAATTGAGGCATCCGAAAAGTTTGAAGACTATTCTAGCACTACAATAGCATATTATATTCCTGAAATTGGTCTGGTTAAAAATATATTTGATAGATTTACTATGAATGGACCAGAGAAAATCACAATGGTACTAAAAGGTTATACTCTAAATTAGAATAGAATCAGATTCAAACAATTAATTATGAGCCTTGCTGTTTTGCAGCAGGGCTTTTTTTATAAACAAAAACACATACTTGGTATTTTCATTAAAATATTTACGAAAGCGCCTCTTAATATTTTTCTTACTAAAAACCTCCCCCAGCTTCTAAAAGTATATAAATCAAAAACTTCCTTTCTTTTATTTAATTGATAAAAGCCTTTTTTTTCAGTACATTTGTAGACTTTTTGGCATATTACTACTGAAATATATAGATGAATAACATATTTGATATTATTGTCGTTGGTGGCGGGCATGCAGGCATCGAAGCTTGCTATGTCGCCTCTAATATGGGAATGAAAACAGCGCTTCTTACTATGGATCTTTCTACCATGGGCAAGCCCAGCTGTAACCCTAATATCGGCGGAAGTGCTAAGGGACACTTAGTTAAAGAAATTGATGCTCTCGGAGGAGCTCAGGGCATTCTAGCAGATCAGGCAGGATTGCAATTCAAAATGCTGAATATTTCCAAAGGCCCCGCAGTGTGGTCTCCGCGTGCGCAAATAGATAAAGACCTTTACCCGCTTTATACTTATGACCTACTCCGAAAGCAACAGAACCTCACTCTTATTAAAGGGGAAGCTGCTGAAGTGCTTATAGAAAAAGATCAAGTTACAGGACTAGTGACTGCAAATGGAGAAACTCTCCACGCTCAGGCAGTGATTTTATGTGCTGGAACTTTCCTAAAAGGCGTGATGTTTACAGGCAGAGAAAAAGTTTTTGGTGGCAGAAGAGGTGAGCCGGCTGCAGATAAAATCTCAGAGATGCTTGCGTCTTATGGTTTTGAAGTTGGCAGATTAAAAACGGGAACTCCTCCGCGCGTGCTGAATACTTCCATAGATTATTCAAAAGTGACAAAAGAATTTGGCGATCCTGATCCAAAGCCATTTTCTATTCACACACCACGTGTGAAAAACACAATGATTTGCTACTCTACTGCAACTCATGCGCAAACACATGAAATACTCAGAACCGGTTTTGCAGATTCTCCTATGTTTGGCGGTGATATCGAAGGCACGGGCCCAAGATACTGCCCTTCTATTGAAGATAAGATTAACAGATTTGCTCATAGGGATTCACACAAAATACTACTGGAACCTGAAGGCTTAAATACAAATTCTGTTTACGTAAACGGATATTCGACTTCTTTGTCTGCAGATGTGCAGCTAAGAGGTTTGAGGTCAATTCCGGGACTTGAGAACTGCGAAATGATTCTGCCTGGCTATGCTATAGAATATGATTTCTTCTTCCCGTATCAGCTAAGATTTACAATGGAAACAAAACCTGTTTCAGGATTGTATTTTGCAGGGCAGATAAACGGTACTTCCGGATATGAAGAAGCAGCGGCGCAGGGATTAATCGCAGGTGTGAATGCTGCTTTAAAAATACAGGGCAAACCTGAATTTAAGCTAAAACGTTCGGAAGCATACATCGGAGTTCTTATTGATGATCTTATCAATAAAAATACCGAAGAACCATACAGACTGTTTACTTCACTAGCTGAATACAGATTGCTTTTGCGCCAGGATAACGCCCGCACAAGGCTATCTAAATATGGTCATGATTTCGGGCTTGTTTCAGACATGCTGCATGAGAGACAGCAGATATTTGACCAACAAGTGCTAAAAGGCTTTGAGCATATAAAAAATGTAAAGCTCAAGCAGGATATTATCAATCCTTATTTGGAAAGCGTAGGCGAAAGTCCTGTAAATAAGACTGTTTCGCTATATGAAATGACAAAGAGAAGCAAAGTCTTACTAAAAGACATAATGGAAATGGCAGAAGACGAAGCAGATATTTTCACTCGTATGAAGAGCAAGGAAGAGATAACTAAATCAATACAGATTGAAATAAAATACGAAGGTTATATCCAAAGGCAGAAAAAAGAAGTGGCATATTTCCTTAAAAATGAAGACAAAAGAATACCTGATAGCTTTGATTATGACAAGGTAAACTCGCTATCCACAGAAGCACGTGAAAAGCTGAATAAAATACGCCCCCATTCACTAGGTCAGGCTTCCAGAATAGCCGGAGTGTCAGCCGCAGACGTTTCTATTATTTCACTTTACTTGAAATAAGTAGGTGTATAAAATTTACAACAATGTGGTTTATATTATAACCAATGTGCTAATATATTTTAGTCCTGCGATTAACGTCAAAATGTGGATAAATAAAATGCAATGCTTCAAACTATTCAATAGTCTATATTTATAAAGAAAAATAAAAAAAGTGCCAAGTTGATGTTTCAATTTGGCACGTACATTGTAATAAGTATCATACTCGATAAAAGCTCCATTTTTATATGCCTGTTTTAATGGAGCTTACTACCCCCGGGGGTCGCATTTGCGGCTCCCGCTTTTTTTTATTAAGCAAAGCTTATGCCATTTTTACATATCCTCATAACATCATATTTACTAGTCACTTACAGCGCTGACAATCCACATCAAAATCACCCATCCCCCAAAAATAGTATAATAAAATATATACTCTTGATTTATTTTTACTGTTCTATAATTTTTTGTAAATTAGCCACTCATTATGAAACTATACTAAGAAAATAAGATATATAATAAACTAAATAGATAAAAACAGCATAGTACCTGTAATTGAGTAATTCGCATAACAACAATGAAACGAAAAACTAAATATATAATCTTTATTGCAGCGACTACATTTATCTATTTGATAATATGGAGCTTCAAGAATTTTAATTGGAATAAAGACCACGAAATTGGTGATAAAATAGACAGCTTAAATAGTGTTTATGTTTATTACAATGGCGGTGTTGATAATGTAACTGAGCGAAACACAAGCGAGGACGGTTATAATATTGGCTTAAAATATCAATGTGTGGAGTTTGTGAAACGGTATTACTATGAGTATTATAATCACAAAATGCCGGATAGCTATGGTCACGCTAAAAGCTTTTTTGATGAGAAATTTGCTGACTCTACATTAAACACAACTAGAAATCTAATGCAATATACAAATCCAAGTATAAGTAAACCTTGCATTGGTGACTTAATTGTTTTTGGTGGTACGGTATTCAATCGGTATGGCCATGTAGCAATAATCTCTGATGTCACGGACAAACAAATAGAAATCATTCAGCAAAATCCGGGACCTTTCGCACCATCAAGGGTATCATTTGGTTTAGATAGTACAGGTGGTAAATGGTCTGTTGCAGATGAATTCCCGGAATCTTTCCTATATCTAAATTCATTTGGCTCGGACCAGTGTTATATTAAGCTATTCAGAAAATCTGATGGGAAAGAGCTACTAAGAGGAGTTTGTGTAGATTCAGATGAGAAAGAAAAAGTTGTTGTATATATGACCAATTCTTTCTCTGATTCTGTTATTATCTATGATATGAAATATAATAGGCAGACTGCTGTAACGGATTTTGCAAGATATTTATCTGAGGCAAAACCAGCTACCGGAATGAATAATTACATACGCATAGATTCGATTTCAAATGAGGATATAACATTAACGCTTGAAAGACCTGAAATGTATATAAGGAAGAAATATAAGAGGAAGTAATTTCATGCTGAAAATATCAATACTCATACCCTTTATTCTGTCCTTATATGGATGTAATCAGAAGCCTATTCTTACTAATGAAGAAGTAGATATAGATTCAACATATATATATTTAGCACAAAATGATATGGACGGTTATGCTTTAGATAGTGTTCTTACAGATGGTTTTTGGCTGAAATATAAAGCTTATCGAGATACTAACGGAGATCTGCTTCACTCACTCACACTGATGAAGGAAGAGAGCCCGGTAAAAATTCTCAATAAAACAAGTTTTAGTCATTTGCACAAAAATCTTGGCTATACAGGAGCTGATTTTGACAGCTCGTTTGTTTTAGTACATTCTTTTGGATCAGGCAATCCCCATTATATAGAAATGATCGAAAAGAAAACAGGGGAGCAATTATTTGAAGGGATTTGGTTAGATACTGATGAACAAGAGCAGGTATTAGTGTATATGACAGATACAGATTCGGATTCTATTTTTGTTTTAGATAACAGGAATGATACCACTATGGTGACAACTTATTTTACAGAAATATATGCAGATGTTCTCCCTTCTAAGTTGTGGGCAGACGTAAGAATAGATACAGTTACAAGCGAGTTTATCAGATTAGAATTAAATGATCGTAACTCCCATATAAAGCAAACTTTTAAGAGGAAGTGGATTGGCTTTAAAGTTTAACCTCTATGGATATTTAACTTATGAATATTAAAATTTTAATTCTTATATGTTTTGTTATCTGTGCCATAGGCTGCACAGAAGAATATAAATGGGATCCTGTAGAGATTTATTTCTATAATATGGATCATGATCAAATGTATATCAGATCAAATAAAATTAAAGACGGAATATTATATCAGCAATTTATGATTAGCAATTGTTATGGTTCACATGACTTTGAATATGTAACAAACTTTACTAATACAGATTATATCCCTAAAAAAGACATTAGTGTATTGAAGTTTAGCCCGGATCTTTCTCAGGACACAGTAATATATCCTGGTTTTAATAGAGATCAATGTTGTTTTTTCGCTGAAATTGCGATGCCCAATATACCTCTTACTACAAGGTATCTATCTGAAAAAACTTATTCAATAAATGACAAAGAGTTAAAAATAAAACTTGTTGAATTCAATGAGAATTACGAAGACACATTGAGAGATTATAAATTTGGAGTTACTCGAGCTTATTTGCTCGAAGATTATGGATTTATAGCCTTCGGAATTCCTGAAGAATTGCATTACATTGTGTATAAAGTAGAGAACTCAAAGATTCCAATTTCTGATTTAAGGGATCTTGTTCGAAATATTGACAGGGATTTTTGTAATGGTGAAAGTTCTTGTGTGCAAGAAGAAATTGCAGGGTACTAAATCACATTTTATTTAAAGAAAATTACTATGCAAATACTAATCAAAGAAAAAAAACAGTTCCGTTATCTGCCAATTGGCTTTGGTCTGATACTATTTTTTGCAATAAGCCCATTAATATTTGCAGTTGTGGGTGGATATATTGTAGATTATTTGAACCTGGGAGGAACTGATATTTTTGCTGCCTTAGGTTGGTGCGTGATTTTAACTGTCCCTTTAGCGGCTCTTATGCTGATAATCTTTATTGGAATTGTAATACATGACTTTATTTTATTAAGAAGAGAAGGAAAGTTGAATAAATAATATGAAAATAGATACTTCCAGATTGGTCGACTATAAAGTGCCCTATTGGTACGAAGACCATATTATAGCTACTGAGGATAGCAGATATACCATAATAGCTTATAATATTACAGAATGCAGAATGGGCTCGTATTCAGCACAACTTGGAATAATCTCAAATGATACAAACGAGTTAATTCTAAATACTGCTATGCCATATATTAATTATACGTTGGATAATCCGATCGTTTATTTACAATCCTTAGCTTGCATAGCATTTAGTATATATGCTTTTAAAATAGGTAGTAAGAAATCAAGCAGATCATCCGTTATTTTAGATATGGAAAAAAGAATGTTCTGTATAATAAATGTTTTTGTTTCCTTCTATTACGAAATAAAGGAACATTGTCTTGAGACTAGAGAAATTATATTCACAATCCGAGATTCTTGTGAAAGAGAAACTAAAAATCTTCAAGTTGAAAAAAGTATTATTGTGAATCTAGATTCGCAAAAATGGTATGATCTTGAACAGTTTGAATTTGCTTTTGAATTATTTCATAAACAATAATAAGTATCATGAAACGAAAAACTAAATATATAATCTTTATTGCAGCGACTACATTTATCTATTTGCTTATATGGAGCTTCAAGAATTTTAATTGGAATAAAGACCACGAAATTGGTGATAAAATAGACAGCTTAAATAGTGTTTATGTTTATTACAATGGCGGTGTTGATAATGTAACTGAGCGAAACACAAGCGAGGACGGTTATAATATTGGCTTAAAATATCAATGTGTGGAGTTTGTGAAGCGATATTACTATGAGCATTATAATCACAAAATGCCGGATAGCTATGGTCATGCTAAAAGCTTTTTTGATGAGAAATTTGCTGACTCTACATTAAACACAACTAGAAATCTAATACAATTTACAAATCCAGGTAGAAGCAAACCTTGCATTGGTGACTTAATTGTTTTTGGTGGTACGGTATTCAATCGGTATGGCCATGTAGCAATAATCTCTGATGTCACGGACAAGCAAATCGAAATCATTCAGCAAAATCCGGGACCTTTCGCACCATCAAGGGTATTATTTGATTTAGATAGTACAGGCGGTAAATGGACAATTGTAAATGATCATGCTTTAGGATGGTTGAGAAAAAAAAGATAATAACTTATAACTAGGAAAATTTATGTCAGTGGAATTATACTTTATAATCGTGGGATTAATTGCTTTTGTGCTGTATTCATTTTTCAAAGGCAAATCTACAGCTAAAGTCAAAAACAGTATGATCAATGATTGGGAAGTAAAGGTGCAAACTGCCAGGCTTTCTGAAGATCTTTATAATAGCGCAACTGATGAAGAAAAGGCTGATTTATTATATTATTACATACAACATATTACTCAAGAGAATGATTATAGCGAGGAATTTGTCAGAAATATGCCTAAACCTCTAAGAGTTGTTTATCTTGTAAACGAACTTGAAATGGAAGTAAATAACGGAGGATTCCTTCAGTTTTTTATAAATCCAACCGGTGTTTTTGCTACTGAAACAGTGGAGGCGCTGGATTTAATAGGTGCAAACTACACAAAAGATCTTTTAGAAAGTGCAATGGCTATCATCAGTGAATATTCAGAAAACAATAGTACTATGAAAGATAAAATAGATGGTATCAAATTACACGAAATATTTACTATGTCAGATTTGAATTTTGATCAGGCAATGAAAGATGAGCTATATAAGTTAGACAATAAATTTTATGATGATAAAGATCCTCTTGACAAACTTAAGATAGAATATTTTGATAAAAACCAGGCTGAAGTTTGGGCTGCAATTGGTAGATAAAGAGAGAAAATTTATGATAAAAACTATACTACTTTTTTTAATAGCAAGCTTGCTTAGTATTGCACTTTATGCTGAGGATGCAACAAAATCCTGGAACGAGGGCAAACTCACTTGGAATGATTTTAAAGCTAAATCCGGAGAGCCTAATTCAACTCAGCTAAGTTATTTCTTAGGTTATGAGGAAGACAATGAAGAATATGGAGATACCTCCGTTACCAGAAATCTTGCAAAAGCATACATCGATAGATACCGTTCGTGGGCTGACCCAAATCTAAAAACAGAACAATACCTTAGATATAATCAAGTAATTTTTGACATTATCGAGGTCTATAGAAGAAGCTTGCAATTTAAATTTGACCATGTTGCAAATTCTGATGCGTGTGAGTATATCCTGAGAAGTTACTCCGGCGAACTAAATGAAGAATTGCAGCAATATAAACAAGAATCTAATAGCGGAGCTAATTTAGATATTATTGAGAAATGGGAAAGTAGAACAGCTGATTCTTTATCTGAAATTATATATAGATTACCTGAAATAAGAGAAAGCCAATTTGCTTACTATGGCTCCTTGGGTTTATCTACAGGCTTTCTTACCGGTAGCTTATCCGATAAAACAAGCCTTTCCTTTTCTTTTTCAGTAGGTAGTGGTTGTGTCTATGATGATTATACTCTAGCATTCTGGCTTCTTAATAACCACTCTTGGACGAAATCGAGCGATATTCCTGCGGAATCAAATCAAATCAAAAAGATGACAGAAATATTTATTTCAACCGTATACCTAAGCTACAATGTATATAAAAGAAAAGAAGTGAAAATTGCACCCCTTTTAGGCTTAGGAATCATAGAGTCCAATGGAGCAACAATCAAAAGAGATTACACCCCTGTTCTAGGTATAAGCATGGATTACAGATATGGGACAAGCATAAATCTCGCTAATGAGGATTTCCTATTTAACAGAAAATCAAAGAATGATTACGGCATCACTGCCAAACTTTTCATAACTCACACAAGTTTAAGTCCGGAAAGGAAGGGATTCTCTATTAATCTTACCTTAAGCTGGACACTTACAGCAGGCTTTATAGATGTGCTATAGGTAAAGATATGTAAATATAATTTTAGAACATCGGTAAAAATTTCGGCAAATGTAATTCGCACTGAGCAAATTACATTACCCCAAAAAATGTTATTTGAAACGTGGATATTGCATTAAATTCATTGCCATGGCAAGGGGCTTGATGCCCTTGTTCAATAAGCAATTACGTAATATTTTCTTACAAAGGAAGTTAAGCATGCTTATTGGTTCTACGGTCATTTACAGCACTATGATGACATCTAATGACTAATCCGGAATATACACAAGATGTAATAAATTGAGATATTCATATTCAATATTGTATTGTAGCATCCGAAGCAGAGAATAGTAATACTAATTCATTATTTCAATTTTTACTGTAGCCACTCCGTCGCCTATCATCCCAATTTGCCTTGCAGCTGCTCTTGATAAATCAAGCACTCTACCTCTTACAAATGGGCCACGGTCATTTACTTTTACTATCACAGACTGCCCTGTAGATGTATTTGTAACTTTGAGCATTGTACCAAAAGGTAAAGTTTTATGCGCACACGTAAACTTATGATTGTCAAATATTTCACCGTTAGAAGTCTTTCTTCCATTAAATTTATCGTGGTAAAACGAAGCAACCCCGGTAAAAGTCTTACCTGTAGGAGTAAAATCTCCGTCTTCTTCAGATTGTTCATAAGTATCAGTACTTCCACCTCCGCTATCCGCAAAACGGATATTAGGAGACAAAGAGGAACAATTGACCATAAAAGCAAGAGCAAAAGTAACCGCTATATAGAGTGCAAAACGTTTCATCTTTTTTCTCAATATTTATACATTTCCACTAATAAAAAAGCATTTTGCATGCCAATTTTATATATTGCTCTAAGTAGTTGAGATAAAAGCTGATAGAATTTGCGCAGTCAAGCATGTAAAATTCTTAAATTCCTTTATTTAGGAACGTAATTATTTACGCTACAACAATAAATAATTAGAATATCATAACTTAGGACGTTTTTACTATATTCTCCCCTATTATGACATTCTGTTTATTTGACTGTATCGTAAGATTGCTTAGATTTGTAGATATCGTTCTTCACATAGAGTATTTTAATATATGTCAACGTTTAAAGTGACCGGGCTGTCGCCCGAGATACTTAGAGGTATCGAAGATTTGGGCTTTGAAACTCCCACGCCGATCCAAGAAAAAGTAATACCTGCCGCTCTTGCCACAGATAATGATATCATAGGCTTAGCCCAGACAGGTACAGGAAAAACCGCCGCATTTGGCTTACCTATTTTGGAGCAAATTGATTTATCAAATAATACAACTCAAGCATTAATTCTATCACCAACCAGAGAGCTTTGTATACAGATTGCTAAAGATATTGAGCAATTCAGTAAGTATATGAAAGGTCTTTACGTTGTGCCTGTTTATGGTGGTGCTCGAATTGATACTCAAATTAGAGCCCTTAAAAGAGGAGCTCACATCGTAGTAGCAACTCCGGGTAGAATGTTTGATATGATTCAGCGTAAAGCTGCTGACGTATCCCACATCCGCACTGTTGTATTAGATGAAGCTGATGAAATGCTAAACATGGGATTCCGTGATGAGTTAGACGGAATTTTGGAAGGAACTCCTAAAGAAAAGAGAACTTTTCTTTTCTCTGCAACTATGCCTAAGGAAGTAGCCAGAATCGCCAAACATTACATGGACGAGCCGGTTGAAATTACTGTTGGACAGCAGAACTCGGGTGCTGATAATGTCAGACATATATATTACCAAGTTAGAGAGAAAGATAGATACTCTGCTTTAAAACGCATAGCAGACTATAACCCTGACATATATGGCATCGTCTTTTGTCGTACAAGAAACGAAACTAAAGACATTGCAGATAAGTTAATAAAAGATGGCTACAGCGCTGACGCTTTGCATGGTGATTTATCACAGGTGCAAAGAGATTATGTAATGAACCATTTCCGCAGCCGCTCTTTGCAGATGCTTGTTGCTACTGACGTTGCAGCTCGTGGTATAGACGTAAGTGACATAACTCACGTTATTAACTATAACTTGCCGGAAGATTTGGAAGTCTACACTCACAGAAGTGGAAGAACAGGTCGTGCCGATAAGTCAGGTGTATCTATTGCGATAGTTAATTATAGAGAAAAACGCAAACTTCAAGATTTGGAAAGAAGTACTCGCAAGAAATTTGAAAAAGTATTTGTACCATCTGGTGCTCAAATATGCGAAAAGCAACTTTTCAATCTTATAGATAGAATGGAAAATGTAGTAGTAGACGAAAAGCAAATAGCTCAATTTATGGATGCTGTAAACTTAAAATTAGAATCTCTTCCTAAAGAAGATATAATTAAACGTTTCGTATCTTTAGAGTTTAACCGCTTTTTAGAATATTATAAAAACGCTCCTGATCTTAACGAAAAAGAAGATAGAAGAGACAGAAACGACAGAGGCGATAGAGGTGGACGTGGTAGAGACAGAGATCGCGGTGGCGATAGACGTTTCGATGGCGAACGCAGAGAAAGAGGCGGAAGACGCGGAGGAAGATCCGGTTTCACTCGTTTCTTTATTAACATTGGTAAAAAAGACAGTATCTTACCTAAAAACATTATTGGTATGATTAATGACCACGCTCAAGATAGAGATATCAATGTTGGAGATATCGACATTAAAGATAGCTTCTCTTTCTTTGAAGTAGGTAAAAATCATACAGATAAGATTTTAGATTCTCTAAAAGACCAAAAGTATAAAGGCAGACAAATACGAGTAGAAGTTGCCGAAGAATCTGATCGTCCTAAAAGCAGTAGAGGCGGAGACAGAGACCGAGGCGGAGACAGAGACCGCAGAGGTGGCGACAGAGACCGCAGAGGCGGAGACAGAGATCGCAGAGGTGGCGACAGACGAAGAGGATAAGTAATTATCCCATAAGATATAGAAAAGAGACGTTCATCAGATGAGCGTCTTTTTTTTATCTAAATACAAACTCCAACAACATTGAATAAGAGCATCTTTTCTACTAGAGAGAGTTTATATATAATCCTACATAGATATTTACTTATTTCTACTTTACATTCCAAAATATTTCTTATTTTTAGGCAATGTTGAAATTATAATAAATGATATATGCCTAAATTTTCTGCCGAACTGCTTGAGTACGCACATAGCCTAAAAAATGTAGATATAAATCTGAAGAATCGCAAGACAATCCGAGGGCTTAGTATTGATGCTGAAGAGACTCAGGACATTGACGATACTATCTGGGTTGTAAAAAAGGGAGATACTTACATCTGTGATATTTCGATTGCTGATACTGCTTCCCTTATTCAAGCCGATTCACCTATTTTTGATATTGCATCAAAAAACGTAGTTACTAAGTATCTAAGAGATTATTCTATCCCTATGATACCAAATGTTTTGTCTAAAAACCTCCTTAGTCTTAAGTGTAATAGTTCTCGCCCTGCTATTAATTTCCATATAGAGCTTGATGCTTTGCTAAATGTAGTACATTTTGAAATTTCCGAACGAAAAATCAGAAATGCCGCAAAGCTTAGCTACGAGAAAGTGGCTCAGATGCTTTTAGATAACAGCGACGAAAGCCAAACACGCGAAGTCCTGCTAAATGCCTATGAACTTGCCTTAAAACTTAGCACAAAACGCCGACTAATGGGCGCTCTTGCTTATTTTGATGAAGAGAAAGGGATATACACAGACGAAGAAGGAAACATCAAGTCTTTTGCTAATAAAGATATTGCTCTTGCTTACCTTATTGTGCAGGAGTTGATGGTACTTGCCAACTCCGAAACAGCTAAGTACTTTGCAGAGAAGGACATACCATTTGTATTTAGAAATCACACTGTAAAGGGCAATATTCCCGATAGAGATGAAGTGCACTCTCAATTAGTAAATGCTCTGCAAAATAAGTCAATGTTTAGCTCTTTTGTAAGCAGGATGAATATTTGGCAAAATCGTGCCCAATACGAGGTTCCTTTGAAAGGACACTATGCTCTTAATCTTCCTGCCTATGCGCACGTTACTTCTCCTCTTAGGCGTTTTGCAGATATGATTAATCACGTAATTATCAAAGCTCATTTAAATGCCAAAGAGCTACCGCTCACAGTCGAACAGCTAAACGAATACTGCCAAAATATCAATCAGTACATGCTAAAGCAGCAAGAAGAAAAACATGAACATTTCAAAAAGATGGCACAGTCTCAAATAAGTGAAAAACTCTTATCCTATGATAGTAATGCTCTCGCAGATATGGATGCCAAGGAATTTAAAATTATAATAAAAAATCTGAGAGAGGCTCATAATATAAAGACTCGTCTGATAGATGAAATCCAAAGAAGAGTTGAGCAAGCGAGTCTTGCTGCTATCGATATTTATTATATCCTCTTTGAATCACGCTGGCTTGATAATAAGCCGGAATTTAAGACTTTACTATTAGAATCTATTCCTAAACGACAGGGACTGAGCACTGAGATTCTTACTCTACTCCAAGGGCAGGGTAAAATAGTAGGGTATGACGACGTAACTGGTGAAGATGGTATCTTCTTTACAAATTATACAGTCATCGAAACTAATGAAGGCAAATTCCTTACAAGCGGAAGTATTGAAAAAGACCATAGTAAAAAAGAAGCTTTAAATACATCGCGAACAAGCTCTTTGCTCGCCTATCTGAAAGATGAAGCAATAGAGATAGAAAAACCTGAAAAAGTTACCGAAATGCTCCCTCTGCCTGCTTCTCCAATAAAAGAGCCGATAACAAATAAACAGAAATCTTCCAAATTTAGCAATCCAATTGGCTTAATACAGGAAATAATTGCAAAACGTAACGATATCGGTTTTGGTGGATATGAATTCGTCACTAAGAGTGAAAATCCCCCTCTATTTCGATGTACTTTAGAGATTCATTATAATGGAGAAGTGATAAGGTATAAAGGTGAAGGCTCTAATAAAAAAGATGCCAAGTTTGAAGCTGCTCATCAGGCAGCAGAGCAATTTGAGCAGTATAAAGTCTCCAAAGAAGATTCTAAACTGGATCAACTCAAATCGATGATTGATGCCGGTTTGGCTCTCAGTGCGGTTAACTTTATCTGCATTTTACAAAAAGTAGCAATGCCTACTTATACTATTGAAGAATTGGCACAGGTGCCTACTCCGCAGTACTCATGCAGTGGGTATTTAAAGCTCAAGGGCAGAGAGTTTTATAAACATAATCTGGCATCAGGGAAAAAAGAAGCAAAGATTTTAGTAGCTGAAGAGTTGCTTAGTGAGATACTCAAAGACTTTCCTGAAATTCTTGGAGAAGATAATCTCTAACATGAACAATGTATATTTAGCGACAAAAAAAAAGGAGAATACACGTGGCAAAATATAAAAATATGGTCAGTCTTCTTACAGAATGTGAAGTAGGCATTAGCGATATTCAGCAGGAATTTGACGAGTATCAGAAATTACATTTTGTAGCAAAAAGCCCTGAATTTTTCTGTCTGGAACTAAATGGTGAAGCAGGCGAGCTTGCAAATGTAGAAAAGAAGCAATGGAAAGGCAAACATATCGAGCACGACAGATTTGAAGACGAAGCAGCGGATGTCTTTATAGCACTAATGAACTACTGCAATGCACGCAAAATAGATTTAGGAATTGCAGTATCCCAAAAGCTCCAAAAAATTGAGGCTAAAAGACTTCAATCAGAAGAAAATGGAGAGGAGTATTAGTCCATATTTCTATCAGCTTTTGGCAAAAGCTCCTTGTAAAAAGATATAATTAGCTTAGATTTGTCATTAGATGTCGTAAAGTGCTGTAAAAGACCGTAGAATCAAGGAGTATGCTTATTTCCTTTGTAAGAATTTATTACGAAATTGCTGATTGAACAAGGGGTTTCAACCCCTTGCCATGCAATGACTTTAGAGCTTTTCCATGCTTTCAATTGACATTTTTGGGATTAGCTTAGCGAAGACTCAGAGACATAATCGAAAAAATCCTTAAAACTTTATCAGCTATAAGGATTTATATTTCTATTCTGTGGTCGGGGACGGAATTGAACCGCCGACACGAGGATTTTCAGTCCTCTGCTCTACCAACTGAGCTACCTGACCAACGTTATTAGGAATACAAATATAAGAGTATTTATTTAAAATGCAAAAATATATTTCTAAGAGTGGGTAATTATGTTATATTCCATAGCAAATTAGAGTGCTTTACGATTATTCCTGAGTACTGCCCATTATAAATTCCCATGCCATATTATGTCGCTGACTTTGCAATAAGTAAGTCTTTTTATCCTCATTGACATATATGAGTTGTAAATTATACTGATTTCTGCTTATTTGCATATAATAATTAAATCAATTGAATAATAAATGATATAGGTATTGAAACTCATGGCTAGAGATACTAAAAAGGGAGCTGAAGCTCCACAAAATGATAAAATGAAAGCTATAGAATTTGCTATTGAGCAAATCGAAAAAGCTCACGGCAAAGGTTCTATTATGAAACTTAGCCAAAAGAGAGTGGCTGATGTTGCGGCCATTTCCACAGGTTGTATTTCATTGGATGCCGCTATTGGTGTAGGAGGTGTACCTCGTGGAAGAATAATTGAAATTTACGGCCCCGAATCTTCCGGTAAAACGACTGTATGTCTGCACATTATTGCAGAAGCTCAAAAAAGTGGCGGTATGGCTGCATTTGTGGACACCGAGCACGCTTTGGATGTAAACTATGCTGAAAGACTTGGCTTAGATGTCGATAATTTACTCCTATCTCAACCGGAGTTTGGCGAGCAGGCTTTGGAAATTGTAGAAACTTTAGTTCGTAGTAATGCAATTGATGTTGTGGTTATCGATTCCGTTGCCGCTCTAACTCCTAGAGTAGAGATTGAAGGCGATATGGGTGACGCTCAGATGGGTTCGCAAGCTAGGCTGATGTCTCAGGCGATGAGAAAGCTAAACGCTGCTATAGGCAAATCCAATACGACTGTTATCTTTACGAATCAATTGCGCTCTAAAATTGGTGTGATGTATGGGAATCCTGAAACTACTACGGGCGGTAATGCACTGAAGTTTTACGCATCAGTTCGAATCGACGTTCGCAGAAAAGAAATCATAAAAGATGGTTCCGATATGATTGGCAATAGAGTAAAAGCAAAAATCGTAAAAAACAAAGTAGCTCCACCTTTCAAAGAAGTAGAATTTGATATCATGTATAATGAAGGGATCTCTAAAATTGGTGACATGATTGACGTGGGTACCGAGCACGGAGTAATAACCAAAAGTGGCTCGTGGTATACTTACAAATCTGAAAGAGTACAAGGCAGAGACGGATTACGCAAGATCATGGTAGAAAACCCTGACATCTTTGCGCAATTAGAGCATGATGTCAAAATTGCTTTAAAAATCACAGCGCCGGATCCGGAAGTTGAGGCTCCTGCACAGAGTGATGCAGAAGCTGAATAAACTCTAAATTTTCAAAGCGATTAAGAAGAGGAGTATCTCTTAATCGCTTTTATTTTTTTTAATGGTGCTATCCTTAATCACTTGCTACTAATGATGCAGATAAGAAATACTCTCTCGATACTACTTTTTATCGCCCCCTGTTAATTTACGTCGAATTGATAGTATATATCTATTTTAAAGCCATTTCTATTGTTTTCAGGAATTGATGCAAAGCAAATGGTTTTTCTATTCTTCCTATAAAACCATATTTCTGATAGTTTGCCACAATCGGCATGGTAGAATGCCCGCTAAAAACTAAAGCCTTTACCTCCGGATTTATCTTTTTGAGTTCTTTTAATACATCATATCCATTTAAACTAAACCCTTTTAGTGTAAGATCTAATATTACAAGTGCGACTTTTTCTGAATTCCCATTTTGAGAATATATATTTATAATATCATGCGGATTAGCAAAAGTCACTAAGTTTATGTCTAAGCTGTCTGCCAAATCATTCAAATTATCTAGTATCGATAAGTCATCATCCAAAAGATAAATCAGTCGTTCTTTAGGCACAAATGTATCATCTTGAGCTTCGCGCTCAACTATTTTACCGGACGTGGGTACATAAGGCAGATATATAGAAAATATAGTACCTTCATCTATTTTTGATTCTACCGATATATGTCCTTGATGTTTACTGATTATATAAAAAACAGACGATAAACCTAAGCCTTGCCCTTTGTCTTTAGTAGTAAAAAACGGAGTAAAGATTTCATCTAAATGTGATTTTGGTATACCCATTCCTTCATCTTTGAAGTCAATATGAATATATTCCCCTGCAGCTAAATCCATAGTATTTTTTTCGGGCAGTGTAACCAGCCGAGTATTTATTAGTATTTTCCCGCCTTTTGGCATTGCTTGATTTGCATTTAGCAGTAAATTAGCAAAGACTTCTTGCATCTGTTTGTCGTCAAGCATCACTTTTTCTAAT
The DNA here is from genome assembly GCA_963678775.2 of Kapaibacterium sp. (SeqCode). GTDB lineage: Bacteria > Bacteroidota > Ignavibacteria > Kapaibacteriales > UBA2268 > JBFHIJ01. Next base: position 480,227 of record CAXXGR010000002.1, on the reverse strand, counting down.
TGCTCATAGGCTTTATATTCTATCGTAGAGCTGGAACCTGACAGAACCATATCTGCAGAATCCTTGATAATTTCTTGCAAATCAGTAGGTCTTAATTCAGGACCGCCCCCTTTGGAGTAGGTTTGGAATTTAGTAACAAGGGCAGTAGCCTGCGAAATACTAATAACAATTTTTTTGAGATGATCCTCTAATTTTTCCGGTCTTAATTTGATTATTTCAACGGAAAGACTCATAGCAGTAAGTATGTTTTTGAAATTATGTGCAATACCGCCCGCTAGCACTCCGAGGGACTCCAACTTAGCAATTTTATGTAGCTCTCGTTCCGCTTTTTTTCTTTCTGTGTTGTCCATAATAGAAAGAAGAATTTTATCTTCATCATTTATCTTAATGAGGCTAGTTGATATTACTAAGTCAATATCTTTTTCTTCAGCTCCAAAAATCAATCTCATTCTTGCTTCGTGTGAAAATATATCTTGACCACTTTCTTTTGTAGTAATTGCTGAATTTCTGATTGGGCATTTGGCACAATCAGGATTCACTCCGCATCCACCCTCTGTAAAAGAATTTACACAATTAAAAACAGCACCACCAAACTGGCCGAAAACTTGGTTTAATTTCTTGCCTGTAAATTGAATCCCTTGTTTATTTATATTTTCGACACGTAAATGCTTATCGAGTAACAATAGAACATAGGGGGCATTGTCAAAAATCTGATTTAGGGCATCCGTATGATCTTGCAGTTGATCTTCTGCATTTTTCCGCTTTGTGATATCTCTGCAGACTTCTATCGTTTTAGTATGCTTTCCATTTTCATCGAACAGAAAACGTGCATGATTTTCTCTCCATATATAATGCCCCTTTTTATGCTTTACTCTAAAGGCATAAGTAAGTGATTCTTCTTTGTTTTGAACAGCAGATTTATATGTTTCCGCTAGTGAAACGCGGTCATCCGGATGAATCAGATCGACCCCGTCATACATATTTCTACCAAATTCTCCAATAGTATTTAATCCAAGTTGCTCTAAGTATGTTGGAGAGACATATTCAATATTGCCTTCTTCAGATGTAAGTATGATTCCGTCAGAAGTGTTTTGTGCAATTAACTTAAACATTTCTTCGCTTTTGATAGCCTTCGCAGTTTCTTTGATTAGCGATTTTTCTAATAATTTTTCTGTAGAAATATCAGTAATGGAAAGTCTAATATTTTCAGGATTATGCTTGTCTGCAACATCTGTTCGATGAATTCTCACACTTAAGAATGATAAATCGCTTTTTTTGAGTTCCACATCGCAACTTTTATCGTATAATTCTTTCTGGCTGAGAATATCCTGAAAAAAGAAGTAAAAAGCATCCTGATATAGAGGATGAATGCGTTTGGTAAATTCAGTATTTACCTCTTTAGAATAATCAATATTTAGCATTTTACAGAAAGTATGGTTCATTTCAATTATTCGATTTGATGAATCAAGTACAACATAACCGAAGGGTGCATTTTGAAATAAATTTATATACCTTTCTTTTGCATGAGTTAGTTCAAGCTGAGAATGTTTGAGCTCATTATTTTGATGCTCTAACTCTATTTTATATATAGAAAGCTCTTCGACAAGCTCCTTTAAGTCTTTTTGGAACAAAGAATTATCTATAATTCCTTCCTTAGAGAGCAGTTCCTCCGCTTTTCTTCTTAGTTCATCACTATTAAGCATTATTAAGATCCTTTATATCAATTTCTTTAAACATGGTAAAGACTTGAGTAAGCAAGCCTGTCGAATCAAACACCGGAATTGCATTGACCTTAATCCAGACGTAAGCTTGTTTTTTAGGGTTATATACGCCCATTATTACATTATCCACTGATTTTCTTGTCTTCAACGCAACCATAGAAGGATGCTCGTCACCGGGGAAAGGATTTTTATTGCTATCCAATGCCTGCCATTGTTCCGAATTTGAGTCTAACTTATTTTCAATGTTTGGATTGACCCCTAATATAGAAATTGCAGCAGGATTAATATCAACTATTTCACCTTCAGCATTTTGAAATACCACTCCATGCTTCATAGAATTAAATAGCAGATGGTAGCGTAAATCAGATTTAACCATTTCACTCTGAGCTGATTGAAGTTTACTATTCATATTGTTATTGAATGTTTTTTCTTTGTTGATATTCATTACAATACCAACCAAATTCTTAGGAGTGCCCTCGTCAGTGTATTCTATTATTCCACCTTTATCCCTATACCAGATATACGAACCGTCTTTAGCTTTTATTCGATATTCTACAAAATAATATTCGCAGATGCCCTGCAAGTATTCTTCCATAGCGTGCATAGCACGTGGCAAATCATCCGGGTGAATCAGACTAGTCCAATCTTGGTAAGAATTCCCGATTTCACCACTTTTATAGCCCAGCATTTCGTATTTTCCTTTACCTGTAGCTACTATGTTTTGCTCATAGTCCCATTCCCACCATGCCATTTCGCCCATCAAGAGCGCATTTTCTAAACGCTTTCTCAGAGAGTCTACAAGTTCTCTGGATTGCTGAAGTTTAGTAATATCTATAAAAGTAATAATTATTCCGTTTACAGCATTTTCAGACGTACGGTAAGGAATAATCTTCATGAAATAAACCTCCGAATCCTCCACATTTATTTCACGTTCCACGGGCTGTAGTGTTTGGATTACGGATTTAACATCATCTATAAATTTGTTATAGAGCTGCTTTGCAGAAAGATGATATATTGGACGCCCTCTGTCAGTAGGCAAGATATTAGTGATGCGAGAAGCAACTTCATTTACTTTGCGAATATTGAGCTCTCTGTCTAAAAATAGATTCCCTACTCGCGTATTTTTAAGTAGATTATCCATGTCTGCATTAAGCTCAGTCAGTTCTTCAATTTTTTTGATATGCTCAGAGTTTACAGTATATAGCTCTTCATTGACAGATTGTAGTTCTTCGTTAGTGCTCTGTAGCTCCTCATTTGAAGCAATAAGCTCTTCGTTGGATGACTGCAGCTCCTCGTTTGAAGTTTCTAACTCTTCAACTGTAGCCTGCAAGCTTTCACTTTTGAATTGCAAATCCTTTTCTAATTCTTCTATACGCTCTTGGTACTGAGTGCTGAGTTCAATAGATTCAACCTTCCTCATTTTAGAAGGCCTATCCTGATGAATATTTTCAATGAAAGATATTAGATAAAAAGTATCACCAAAATTACGATTAATTAGCTTTTTGCATGAAATAGAAATCTGTTGGTCGTTATCACTTATTTTAATATTTTCTATAACTACTTTAGATTCAGTAGTGCTGCATCTTCTTATCAGACTATTCACGGCAATGGCTAAATCCTTGGTCAACATTTTCATCAGATTGAGCGAAACTTGCCCTATAGGCAAAGAGATATAGTTGCTGACATTATGAATAGTGTGTATTACTTCATGACGTTCATCTATGATAACTGAAGGTGGAATATAATCTGCAAGAATATCATCTATAATACCTTCCAATAATTTTGGTTTAGGTTTTATATTTTTAAGAGTAGTACTTAAACTTTTTAGTTCGTTGCGTCCCCTATAGAAGGCTGAAGCTCCATAATTGTGGACGATCTCGGGCTTATAATCACTTATCATTCTGAATAATTTATTCTTGGAATCAATAATCTGAAATCCATCGGCAAGATTGCCAAGAGATTCGCTACTTCCTAAAAATAAAAAGGAGTTTGGATTAAGTGAAAGATAGAACATCGAAAGTACTTTCTGCTGAACATCTGCGTTTAGATAAATCAATAAATTTCGGCAAGATATTAAATCAATTTTTGAAAATGGAGGATCTTGCATCAAATTGTGCCTGGCAAAGATAATCATGCTCCTTATGTTTTCGTTAATCTGATAGCCCGAGTCTCGCTTAGTAAAATATTTTGCTAAGCGTTCAGGAGTTACATCACTAACAATACTTTCGGGATAAAATCCTGCTCCGGCAAATTCCAAGGATTTGGTATCTAAGTCAGTGGCAAATATTTTTATTTCTTTATAGTTTGAACTTTCATCCATATACTCTTTAAAAAGCATCGCTATGGAGTAAGCTTCTTCTCCGGTAGAACAGGCTGCCACCCATATTCTGATTTCCTGCTTCGATCCCGTATTGTTTATTATCTGAGGTATGATTTTGTCTTTAAGTTTATTAAAGGCCTCTGTATCTCGAAAAAAACGAGTAACTCCTATTAGGAATTCATTGAATAAAATATTTGCTTCTTTTGGATTATCTGACAAATAGTTCAAATACTCTTCTATATTATCGAATCTATTGATACTGATTCGTTTCTCTAATCTTCGGATAACTGTGTTTTGCTTATAAAGACCAAAATCTACACCTTTTTCATCGCGAAGAATAGCTATCACTTTTGCTAGACTATTTTGGTTAGTGTTTAACAGGTTTTCTATTTGGTTCTTACTTTTCACAAATGGATGTTTGATATATACCACCAGTTCTTCTGCTAACTTATCCGCAGGTAAAATAAAATCAACCAAGCCCGTAGAAATTGAGCTCCGTGGCATACCGTCAAACTTAGCACTCCTATCATCTTGTACCATAATAATACCACCCATTTCTTTAACGGAGCGAATGCCCAAAGTCCCATCTGAGCCTGTTCCTGAAAGTATGATGGCTATAGCGTTCTTTTCCTGATCCTTCGCCAATGAACGAAAAAAAACATCTATTGGTAAATTAAGGGAGCGTTTTTCAGTTAAAGCAGTTAGGTATAATTTGCCTTTATGGATTTCCATTGTAACTTTTGGAGGAATGAGGTACACGTTATTTTCGCAAACTTCCATACCATCTTTTACTACATTAATAGGCATATTGGTATATCTGGCAAGTAATTCGTCCATGAGACTTTTATAATCAGGCGAAAGATGTTGCACTATAACAAATGCTGCTCCCGGCTTAGAAGGCATCTTGCTGAAAAATTCCTGCAAGGCTTCAAGCCCTCCGGCAGATGCTCCTATTCCGACAACCGGGAAGTCTAAAATATCTTCGTTATCTAATACTTCGTTCTTCGAATCAGTATATATAGCCATTTTTAGATACTCTAAATTATTTCCAACAGCCCTGTTAAACAAAACAATAAAAGCACAACAACATTACTGTGCAATGCTATGAGTTAAATTCAATATAATTTGGCTTTTAAGAAACCAATTATATTTTCATAAGTAAACGATTTTATTCTAATAATATGATATAATTATTTCGGTATTCAGCGGTTCAGAATCTTTAAAATAGTGGCAGATTCTAACAGGACTTATCTTACTTCCCAATCAAACATATTCAAAGTTTACAAATATTTAACGCTATACTGCAAAGTCATTAGATACGCTCTAACTAACGCTCTTTCATTCCCTTATTTTAGACTTAGCAATAACTAAATCACGGCTATAAAACCAATTCGCACTCTATTTGCAGTTATTCAGTAAATATTGATATAGACAATTTGAATAGAACTTTGAGGGTGTCAATTACGATTTGCCTTGTGATACTAAAAATTTGCAAATCTATATAACTAATCTAAAAGATTATTTCCTATATTTCGTTTAAATACATTGTATATCAAGTATATATATTGTTTTTGATCTATTTTTATTTGCATTTATAAAAAGAAAAATGTAATTTGTTATGTATTTAATACTGCTCACCGGGTAAAAGTTGTAAAAAGCAACCCTTCTCCCGTACTTTCGATTGAATTCCCAAATTATTTACACTCTATCGTGATATGAGCGCTATTCCTATTTTTTGAAATCTTAAATTAAGTCATGGTATAGAAGGAGTTTTCAGTTTAATGGAAAACAACAATAGCCAAAGAGCTCCAAGAATTATTGATGGAAGCGAGCTCAAACAAAAAAAAATTGCTGAATTAACTGCCTTAGCTAAAGAGCTTGGCATTACCAATTTCTCTGAGCTTAGGAAACAAGAGCTTATCGTAAAGATTTTGGAAGCTCAGACAAAAGCACCAAGAAGCAGAAGTAAAGATGATAAAAGAGGCAATGACCGAGATCAACCTATGGAAGGATTAGTTGCTAGTGGTGGCGTCCTAGAAGTTCTGCCGGATGGCTATGGCTTCTTAAGATCTGCTGACTATAATTACCTGCCTTCTCCCGACGATATCTATGTTTCTCCTTCTCAAATTAAAAAATTTGTGTTGCGTACGGGCGATACTGTGAAAGGTCTGGTTAGACCACCAAAAGAAGGCGAAAGATTTTTTGCTCTTCTTAAAGTTGAAACAGTTAACTTCCTACTCCCTGAAGAAATCAGAAACAGAACTATCTTCGATAACCTTACTCCTCTGTTCCCCGAAGAAAGACTTCACATGGAAACTACTCCGAGCAATTATTCTATGCGCATATTAGATATGCTTGCTCCGGTAGGTAAAGGTCAAAGGGGACTAATAGTTTCTCCTCCTAAATCAGGTAAAACTATTTTGCTACAGCAAATGGCGAATAGTATCGTAAAAAACCACCCGGAAACAAAATTAATTGTTTTGCTTATAGATGAAAGACCTGAAGAGGTTACGGATATGCAGCGCTCAGTGAAAGCAGAAGTTGTGTCTTCTACCTTTGACGAACCACCTGAAAGGCACGTCCAAGTTGCGGAAATCGTACTTCAAAAAGCAAAACGTATGGTCGAAGCTAAGCATGACGTAGTAATTCTTTTAGATTCTATTACCAGGCTTGCCAGAGCTTACAACACTGTTACTCCTCACTCAGGTAAAATCCTTTCCGGCGGTGTGGATGCTCATGCTCTTCACAAACCTAAAAGATTTTTTGGTGCTGCAAGAAATGTGGAAGAAGGTGGCTCTTTGACTATCATCGCTACTGCACTTGTGGACACAGGCAGCAGAATGGATGAAGTTATCTTTGAAGAATTTAAAGGTACCGGTAACCAGGAACTTGTTCTTGACAGAAGACTTGCAGAAAGAAGAGTATTCCCTGCGATTGACGTAAATAAATCTTCAACTCGTAGAGAAGACTTGATTATGAATCAAGATGAAACTACAAGAATTTGGATATTGAGAAAAGTGCTGAGCGAATTGCAATCAGTTGATGCAATGGCCTTCCTCTTAGACAGACTAAAAGGCTCGAGATCAAATAACGAGTTCTTGAATTCTCTCAATAGCTAATAAATAATATATAGATTACGATAAAAGCTTAGTATGTTTTCTGCATACTAAGCTTTTTTTTGAATTCCTTTAATATCTCAGTTCACTTCAAATGGTTGGAGACTAAGTTATTTGAATACTAAACTAATTCGTCTACCTTGACAAAAGAGAGTCCTCTATAACTAACCGTAGATATATTCCGCTTATTTTTTGATATTAAAAGCTCTTTTAGTATAGCGGGGTTTACGAGTCAAAGTAGATTTTGTAGGAATAACCCCACCATTTACATATCGCAAATCTTCTATAGTATAGAACGCTTTTGGGTTATATTCTTTTATAGTATTGACCACGTTTTCGAGCGACTTTCTTTTACAAATTATAAATAACAATTTTACAGGTCCATATCTGCCTTCAGCATCAAGACTTGTAGCTGCAAACTCTTCCTCTCGAAGGTGGTGAAGAAGCTCGGAAGCATCTCTGTTAGTAATCACTCTGACAATAACCTTACCTAAGGAGATTTTTTCTTCCAACCAAATACCGGTATAAGTACCCGCAGCAAAGCCGGCGGCATAAGCTACGTAGTAAAAGAAGTTATTTAAGTTTGACATTACCTGGCTGGCAGCTATTACCCAAATCAAAGCTTCAACAAAACCTAATAGAGGTGCTATAGTTTTATATCCTTTACTAATAAGGATTATACGGATAGTGCCTATACTAACATCGAGAATACGGGCTATAAAAAGCATACCGGGGATAATTACCCAAATGTAAAATAAGCTGTCAGTGTTAAGGAAATCCATTCAAACTCCATATTTATTTTCTTGTATACTCTACAAACATATTGATAATCTTTACCAAGTCAAAATTCTAAAGAGTTTTTAGAACTTCTAAGCAATAATCTTTATAAGAGCAGTTTGGTAGAGATTCTACTTGTGATTGGTATTCGCTTTGAGTAATAAAGTCCATTTCTAGAGCAACTTCTTCGAGGCACGCTATCTTTTTACCTTGACGCTTTTCTATAGCATGGATAAATGTAGAAGCTTCCATAAGCGATTCGGGAGTTCCGGTATCAAGCCATGCGATGCCGCGCTCCATTATCTCTACATTTAGTTTGCCTTCTGCTTGATATAGTTTCTGCAAATCCGTAATTTCAAGTTCGCCACGTTTACTGGGCTGTAGTATTTTCACTTTGTCTTTCACATTGTTATTAAATACATACAAGCCGGGGATAGCATATTTTGATTTAGGTATTTCAGGCTTTTCTTCTATACTTTTTACTTTTCCGGTGGAGTCAAACTCTACGACTCCATACGCAGACGGGTTGTTGACTCTGTAACCAAAGACAGTAGCTCCATTATTGGATTTTACGGCTTGCTGGAAGAATCCCATAGGACCATAAAATAGATTATCTCCTAAAATCAGGCAAACTTGATCATTCCCTATAAAATCGTGTCCATATATAAATGATTCTGCTATGCCACCCGGTCTGTCCTGCACTATATATTGCAAGTTAAGTCCCCATGCGGAACCATCACCAAGTAGTTTTGCAAAGTTGGGAGTGTCTTTGGGTGTAGAAATTATTAGAATATCTCTGATGCCTGCTTGCATCAATGTTGATATAGGGTAATATATCATTGGTTTATCATAAACCACCTGAAGCTGCTTACTAAAAACCGCAGTCATAGGAAACAGACGAGTGCCGCTGCCACCAGCAAGCACAATACCTTTAGTATTCATACCGGATTTCTATATTTATTATTATAATTCTGAGTTGTCTTTAGCAGGCAATATAACAGTAAATTCTGTACCTTCGTTTAATTTACTTTCTACAAAGATTTGTCCTTTATTTTTATCGACAAACTCTTTGCATAAAATCAATCCTAAACCGGTACCTTTCTCATCTTCAGTGCCGGGGGTAGTCTGGCTTCTCCCAGGATCAAATAGTTTGTCTTTTACTGACGATGTCATTCCAACTCCATCATCTACCACTTTGAAATAAAGCTTGTTATCTTGATTATAAGCAGATATAGTAATATTGCCATTGCGATTGGTATATTTCATAGCATTAGAAAGTAAATTCCTAATGATAGTAGAAAGCATATTTACATCAGCATAAACAGTTACATCAGCATCAATTTCAGAAACGACATTAATTTCTTTCCTAAATTTCATCTCGTCTAACAAATCGCTAAGAGGATTAATAACAGATTCGATCAACACTTGCTGTGCAACTACGTTAATTCCTTTACTTTGAGATCTTGCCCAGGTGAGTAAGTTATTAAGCAACTCTAAAGATATATTTGTATTTTTTGTTATCTTTAGAAGGTGATTTTTCAGTCTGTCAGTATTCCCCTGATTAAAATGGTCCATCGCTAACGAAGAGGACGATAGTATAATCTGCATTGGATTTTTCAAATCATGTCCGATTACCGAGAATAATTTATCTTTGGCACTATTTGCAGATTTAAGCGCTTCTTCACTTTCTTTCAAGTCAAGAAGTAGCATATCCAGTTCGTCTTTCTGTTTGGAAATAGTCTCATTTTGCTTTGTAAGCTTGTCATTTGCTTTTTTGGAAGATCTGTTTTTACTTAGCAACACTGCAACCAAAATAAATACCAAAATTACTATTATAGCCATATAGTTTCTAGTCGTTTCAGAGGTTTGGATGTCAGCTCTTAGCATTTCGTTTTCGCGCACTTTGCTGTTTATATCATATTTGACACCAAGCTCAGCAACAACAGAAGTAGTATACTGATTAAATAGAGAATCCTTTCTGGCGGAATATAATTTATAATAATCAAGTGCTTTATCGTTATTGCCCAATATAGAATATAAATCAGATAGTTCGTAATAAGTATCAAGTATATATTTATTTAAGGATATTTCAGTAGCAAGCTTAAGTGCATTTCTCAGATAATCAAGTGAAATGACATAATCTTCTTTAAGTTTATAGCAAATACCAATATTTTTCATAGTAACTGCCATTAGATTCAAGTCTCCATTATCAGTACTCATATCTAACGACAGACGGTATAATTCTAATGCTTTTACGTATTCGCCTCTTGTGCGATAAACGTTTGCCAAATTGTTATAGGATCCGGCAACACCGTCCCCCGAAGAGTCAATTTTTAGAAATGCTTCTTTTGATTTTTCATAATATTTCAGAGCTTCCTCATTGTTACCATTATACCAATAGAAAGATCCAATATTTGCAAAGGAAACGGCTACACCTTCCAAATAATTATTATTTTCACTGATACTTAAAGCTTTCCTATAAAAACTAAGTGCTTTATTGTCCATTTGAATATTTCTAAAAACAATCCCTGCGTTATTATAAGATGCCACAAGTTGCTCTATAGAAGAAGCTTTTTGGCTGTATTCTAACGCTTCAAGATGGTATCGTAATGCAGCACCAAAGTTACTGGTATATCTATGCGCAATTCCTATATTATTAACAGTCTTAGCAAGCTCTAAGTAGTCTTTTAGATATTTATTAAGCTGAAGAGATTTTTTAAAGAATTCAATAGAGTATTGAGTTTGACCGGAGTGAATATAAGCTAGGCCAATAGTATTAAATGCTCTGGCTATTTGTCTTCTGTTTTGCCTGGGCTTAGAGAGTTCCCATGCTTTGGTAGCATAGTCTATGGAGCGTTTAGCATCTCTTTCTGAGTAAAGTTCTGCTAACTTATTAAGTATAATTATTCTGTCATCTATATCAGCATTCTCAAGCCTTTTCTCTAAATCTATGATAGAGGATTCGGCAAATGCAAATGTAGCTGAAGATAAAATTAATAGTATAAATAAAATAAATCTCATTTATCGTTTTTCGGTATTAAAATGGTAAATACTGAGCCTTCCTTGACTGTGCTTATTACGTCGATACGTCCTTTATGTTTTTGTATAAATTCATTACACAAAACTAAACCTAGTCCTGTGCCCTTTTCATTATTAGTGCCCGGATTAGATTCAAAATTAGACGGCTCAAACAGCTGTTTAATTTTTTCTTCGGAAATTCCAACTCCTGAATCTTTAACTCTAATATAAACATATTTTTCAAAAGAACCTGTACTAACTAATATTTTGCCATCTTTAGGAGTAAATTTTATTGCATTGGATATTATATTTCTAATAACTGTCATCAGCATATTTGCATCTGCTTCTAATAGCAGATTGTCTGTTATTTCAGTTGAAATAGTAATATTTTTATTATTTGCCTGCATCTGTAGTAATTCTACGCTCTGATTTGCCAGATAGTTCACATCTAACGGCATAGGGTTAAATTCTATTACTCCCATCTGAGAGCGAGACCAATAAAGTAAATTTTCTAGTAAACCAAAAAGCAGTTTAGAAGAATTGAGCATATCATTGATAAACTCTTTCTTTTCTACATTGTCTAATGTATCAAAGTCATTATTCAAAAACTCAGTTACGGTGATAAAGCTTGAAAGGGGATTTCTTAGGTCATGAGCTATAATGGAAAAGAATTTATCCTTAGATTGATTTGTTTGTTCAAGTTCCATTTGATACTTAGATAAATTGTGAATTGCTATATCTAACTTATCATTTTTGATTTCTAATTCGGAGCTGTAAATACTCTTTTGCTTATTTGCCCTGTAGAGAAAGAAAGCTGCAAGCATAAAAAATAAAGCCCCAAGGGAAAGAGATATATTAATTATAAAACTTGTGTCTTTTTGTGCTGCTAAAAGCTCTTTTTCTTTTGTAATTAAATTAATTTCGCTTATTTTTTGTTCTTGCAGAGATGAGATCCGTAGCTGCATGAGCTTGTCATTTATACTTTGGTCATATAGGCTATCTTGCAATTCCAAATGAGTCCACAGGTAATCATATGCTTTGGCAGGTTGGTTCAACTGCTTATATACCATCGCTAATTTCAAAGCATAATTTGAACTTAGTTTATTATAAGAGTTCTTAGTGGAGGCCTTATATCCTTTTTCTAACACTTGAATTTGCTGTTGGTATTTGCCTTTTTTTTCAAGCAGATTTGCATATCCAAGATGTACAACGGCAAAAGAATAATCATTGTGAATATCGTTAATAATTACAAGAGACTTCTTATAGTAATAATCAGCACTGTCTAACTGGTTGAGTTCAGTAAAAATATTGAGAAGGTTGCCATACACATTCGCCAGATATCTTCTGTGATCAATTCTTTCGCAAATTGCCTGCCCTTTCCTATAATAATTCAATGCTTTTTGTACATCATTATATTCTGTCTCTTCATTATATACATTAGCAATATTGATATAGGTGCCCGCAAGTCGTACATCATCCGAGAGTTGGTTTGCTATTTCCAGAGACTTATTGAAATAAGTAAGCGCGTCCTTAAAGTAATCCATATCATCATACAATAAACCTAAATCAGTATATAATACTGCTGCCACTTTAAGTGGTCTTTCATTTATAACTTCTTTATTGGCAACAAAGGAATTATACTTTTGCTCAGCCAGATTGAAATACACAAAAGCACTATCGTATATACCCAGTTTCTTATATATAGTACCTATCTGACTTAGTGCATATACAACTACAAAAGCCGAATCTGTCTCTTGTGCGATGCGGGAAGACAATTTTAACGTGTCTATTGCATTGCTGTCTTCAGCGATATATGCAAGCGAAACACCATAATTGGCAAGCGAAAAAGCCAAATAATATTTATCTTGCAATTCATGACTTTTTATAACTGCCTGCTTGTATACAAATAGTGTAGAATCTGTGTTTCTTATACTTAGTGAGCGCCCTAATACCAATAAATTTTGGATTTCATTAATTTTAATAGAGTCTTGCTGGACAGAGGCTGTAAGCTCATTTTGCATGACAATAAGACTAAATAGCAATAATATAATAATTTTCATTTAGAATCATCTGGTATTTTTTAGAATTTATCAATATATAGATATTTTTGCTTATATCATAGTACCGAGATAAGGTTACTTAATTTTTATGATTCTAAATTCAACCCTTCTGTTTTGTGCTCTTCCTTCGTCTGTTTCGTTATTTACTATTGGCATTTTTTTGCCGTAACCTTTCGCAATAAACTCCATTTCCTTGAGTCCGTGATTGCGTAAGTATTCGATTACAGATTTTGCTCTTTCTTCTGAAAGGGTTAAGTTATATTCGTCAGTACCAATATTATCAGTATGTCCGATTATTTCAACTTTCACGCCAGGCAAACCTTCTAACATTTTAACTAAACGATTAAGCTCAGGGAAAGACTCCGGCATTAGGACTGCCTTGTCATACTCAAAGAAAATATTATTAATAAGGGAAGTCCCATTGACCAAATTTTCTATGTTTATCATAGTTAAAGTGTCTGAGATATTATTATACTTGTTAGTTTTACTCAGGTCGAGATTTTTAGAAATAGGATAGTAGCCATCTTTTCTAGCATGATAGCCATATTTTTTTCCTGCAGGAAGTATAAAGAAAAACTTACCATCTGAGGAGTTACTTTTTATTTTACTAATCTCTTTGTCCACGCTCAAATCTTCCCAAACAATCTCTGCCTGGAGCGGATTGCCGTCTTGGTCTATTACTTTCCCATCTATAGCTACTACAGGATATGGTCTGGCAAATTGTGGCAGCTTTATTTTATATATATCAGAAAGACCATGATTATGGATTTTATCACTTGATGAAAAGTAAGCATCATCGCCCTTTGGTATTACGTATATCCCCCAATCTCTGCCTGATCCATTTATCTCTTTACCTAAGTTAATCGGTTCGCTCCATTCTGTCCACGAATCTTCGCTTAAACGCCTTGATACATATACATCTAATCTGCCTAACCCTGCATGCCCTTCGCTGCTGAAATATAGGGTTTTTCCATCTGCGTGAAGTTGAGGTTTCCTTTCTGCAAAAGGTGTATTTATCATAGAGCCAAGGTTTATTGGTTTGCTCCAGCCGCTGTCAGTTTTGAGAGCAACATAAATATCGGTATTCCCAAAAAATGAACCATGAAAATAGTTTTTAACAGTGTCTTTATTTCCGGGTACAAAATTAGTTTCTCCTACAGAGCCAGGTCTTTCACTCACAAAAAACAGAGCATCTCCATTTGTTGATATATTTGCATCGCCTTCATAATATCTTGTATTAATGGGAGCTTCCAAATGTTTTCTACCACCCCACAAACTGTCCTGCCAATAGAATTCGTATAAATCACCACGCCCATAGCTATCTGAATAATTGCCATAGACATACATGATCCTGCCATCTACGCTCAAACTCTGAGCAGCTTCGCTTCGCCGAGTTCTAACTGACCCTCTAAGTTTTGATGCGTGATACCAACCCTCAGTTTCAGAATAATTAGCAACATATATATCTTCTTGGTTGTCTGCTCTGGATAGCGGATTGGAAGTGTAATATATTTGCGACATATCAGCTCTCAGGATAGGTGAAAATTCAGAAGATGCTGTATTGATAATATCGCCTAAGTTATCTTCGATTAGCTTCTCTTCCGGAGCTTGAAGTATCGTAATGATTTTCTCTATCTCATTTTTTTTATCCGGGAATTTAGTACTATATGAATTAAGTAAAGTAACAACGGTTCCCCAGTCCTTACCTTTTATGTGTGGTGCGACTATTCTCATCAAAGCTACAAAAGCATCTTCGCTTGGAGCATTGGCGTCCATATATTCAAATAAAGCTCCAAAATTTTTACTATCAGCATCTCTAAGCAATAAATATTTGTCTTGCTCTTCAGATACTAAAGCACAAGTAATTGCTAATAATAACCAACAGTATAATAGTATCTTCTGCATTTCATTTCCCTTATTTGTAACAGAAAGTACTTTTTATCGTAGTATTTAACCAATATATTTAAGTAACGCAAGTGATATTTTATTAGTATTAATTGGTATACCAAAAAACATACCTAAAAATTATATCTCGTGCAATATTATTTTGTTTTTATATTAATACTTAGTATCATATCTTTGTATTCCTTGGTAATATACACATGAAATATATTTATAAATAGTCTATAAATGGGGTGTTTAGTGGACGTTTTCCAAAAGTGTTATGACTTCACTCTCGCTGACGAAGTAAAAGAAGCAGGGCTTTACCCGTATTTCCACCCAATTCAAGAAAATGAAGGGCCGGAAGTAACTATTGGCGGTAAAAATATGATAATGGGTGGTTCTAATAACTACCTTGGGCTCACAGCTCATCCAAAAGTAAAAGCAGCGGCTAATCAAGCCGTTGAGAAATATGGCACAGGTTGCTCAGGCTCTAGATATCTAACTGGTACTTTAGATTTGCACGTTGAACTCGAAGCAAGACTTGCTAAGTTTTTAGGTGTTGAAGCTGTGCTTTTATTTAGTACAGGCTACCAGACGGCTTTAGGAGTTATCTCTTCTATCGCTCAAAGAGGTGATTATATTATCTCTGACAAAGAAAATCACGCATGCATTATTAGCGGTGCAATGTTAGCAAAAGGTGCTTTTACAGATTTTGTTCGTTACAAGCACAACGATATGGAAGACCTCGAAAGAGTCCTTGCAAAAATACCTGAAGGTGCAGGCAAATTTATCGTGTCGGACGGTGTATTTTCTGTAACTGGTGAAATCGTTAATTTGCCGGATTTGATTAAAGTTGCGAAAAAATATGGTGCTAGAGTTCTTATTGATGACGCTCACTCTGTTGGTGTTATTGGTAAAGGTGGACGAGGAACTCCGAGCCACTACGACTTAGTAAAAGAAACAGACATGACTATGGGTACTTTTTCCAAGACATTTGCTTCTCTTGGTGGGTACGTAGCAGGTCCGGAAAGAGTTATTAATTATTTAAAACATAATTCTCCTGCAATTATATTTAGTGCTAGCCCGACTCCTCCGTCTTGTGCCGCTACTTTAGCTGCTCTGGACATATTGGAAGAACAACCGGAGTTAGTAGACAAATTAGTAAACAATGCTGAATACATGAGAAAACATCTATCCGAAGTAGGCTTTAAAGTAGTTGGTGGCCAAACAGGTATAGTGCCGGTTATAGTAGGTGAAGTGGATATAGCATTTGCAATGTGGAAGAAATTATTTGATAATGGCGTCTTTGTAAACGCATTTATTCCACCGGGAGTGCCACCTCACATGAGTATGATGCGTACTAGCTATATGGCATCTCATGAGAAACACCATTTAGATAAAATGATTGATGTCTTTACTAAAGTAGGTAAAGAATTAGGTCTTGTGAAATAAACTCTTCACATTGCTTAAAAATATAAAGAGGCTGTCTATCTGTGCAAACGCTACAAATAGGCAGCTTTTTTTCGTGTGATATATTTATTAGAATTTACTATAGATTGCAGTATGATGTGTTTTTTTGTATATTTGGGGAAAAGTTAGAATATATAAACAAATGTAAGACTATACTAAAATTGATAAACCTTTTCAAAAAGATATTTGGACAAACAAGGAACAGCAAACTTACTTCCGTGACCGTAAAAAAATCTGCTGAATCTGATTCTATTGAGAGTTTATCTGATAATACAGAATACAAACAAACACGTCTACACGAACCAACAGAACATATTCCTGACTTTGATTCTTGCAATGCATTTGAGCAAATCATTACTATATTTGAGTATACATTACATCCTGAAACTGAAGTAGCAAGGAAAGCAGCGAAAGCAGTACATAGGCTTTTTCATTCCGTACATGCTTTCAAAAAAACAGAGCTGTACGATACTTTCAGACATTTACATCTAAACATATACGACATAAATAAATTTGACAGGTTTGATCTGGAAGTAAAGCTAACTTTATTAGGCATTAGTTCCATGAATTCCAATGGATATGTAAGAGAAGAAGCTCTTAACCGGATAATTAACTTTCCAAATCAACAGACCTTCCCTTTTATTCTTTATCGGCTTACAGATTGGGTTAGACCGATTCGTGATAAAGCAGAAATTGCTATTCAAAAAGTTATAGAGCAAGAAAACCCAATCTTTTTCATTCAAAATCACAAATTGATTATCTGGTTACAACGCATCCAAAGAGTTGACTTATCTGAAATATATAACAGGATAACAAATTTGATAGTTCAGACAAAACTTTCAAATGAACAACTACAAGAATTAGATGAGGGCGGTAGACTTTTTTATTATAAAGCATTGATCAAAACAGGTACAATAGATAGAGAACTTCTTAACCTGATGCTAACTGATACGTGTTATCTGATTCGATTATTATTGATAAAATACTATGATAAAGTCGAAGATAAGAAAACTGTTCTTATTCAACTCCACACTGATAAATCATTAAAGGTTAGACAGGGAATTTTGAATTTGATTGCAACTCAAGAGCTTGATGAATATGAACCGGTTTTGCGTAATTTAATCTTTGACATATCTGCACCTGTAAGATCTCTAGTAAGAAAATTATTACAAAAAATATGTGATTATGATTTTCAAGACATTTACAAGAAAAGTTTATACAATCAAATACATATAGCTGGTTCAATTTTGGGTTTATCAGAAGTAGCAGATAAAAATGAGATACCACTAATTCAACAATATTTGGATTCTGGAACAGCTAACATAAGAACTGCTGCTCTAATTGCGATTTACAATCTCAATCCTCATTTAGGAAAAGAAAAAGCTTATCAAATACTTGAAACTGAAACTCTTGTAAAACCAAGAAAAGCTGCTGAATCTTTGCTATTAAAACAAGGTATTGATTTCCAAAGACTCCGAAGCCTTTATGATATAACTGATATTAGCGGTAAGAAAATAATTCTCCGTTTGTTTAATAAATTTAGCGGTTGGTCAGTCGCAGGAGATTATTTAAAAGCACTGACAGAAAAGGATGAAAAGATTCAAATAATGGCAAGAACATATTTAATATCCTGGGAACACTATACAACTAGACTGGCTACAACACAAACCCAAGAAGACAAAAATTATGTTATCAATTGCTATAAAAAAGCAATAACAATGGGCATAGAAGTGCCTAAAAATATACCTTTTATCTTCGGTAAGAAATAAACTGCGAGATAAGCTAAAGATTGCTAAGCAATTGAATTGTAATTTTTCAGATAGACAAAACAATAAACACTATAGGAACACCCTCATGAAACCAATAACAAAATTATACATAAAAACATTCTTATGGACAGGCGTCCCGTACGGACTGATTATGGCAGCTTTTGATTATGCCTTTAATGAAGAGATTGTTTTATGGGAAACCCTGTTTTTAACCCTATCTTTCGGCACTTTTATGTCTTTAGTTTTGGTTAGCTACAATAAAAGAAGACTAAAAAAGATGGGTATCAAAGAACTTACATATGATACTTTAGCACGGAAGCAAACAAGAATCTTTAAAACGGACTTAAATTTGACTCAACTGATCGAAAAACTAAAGACTAATGAAAAAATTGCCGGCATGGAAATGTCTGAAATTGAAAACGGATTCTTATTAAGGAACGGTATGTCATTTTATTCTTGGGGCGAAGAAATAAGGATTATACTCAAGTCAGAAAATGATTCTGAATTTGAATATCAAGTTTCAAGTACCCCAAGCTTTAAGCTGACTATGGTAGACTACGGAAAAAACCTTGGTAATATCAAACTAATCGAAAATGTTGCTAATAGTATTGCATAACTTTGTTTTGGATTTGTCAATAGAAAACAAGCTATCTTGAAAATGCCAGTAAAGTTCTGGTTAAATGCTATTTGCTTAGTAAGAAAATATTGTTATGTGCGGCGGGCTACACTTCGACTCTATACGTTCGCTCAGTGACCTAACGCCGTTGCACTGATTTGATAATATGGCATTGCCTAATGTACAAATCTGGGATAGTTGAAGATAAAGATATGAAGTTGGCATCATGCATCTACTCCGCCGCTAAAACAAGTTGTTTATAAACCACTTTCCTATCTTCAAGCTGCACTCTGAGGAAGTAGTTTTGTGCATCAAGATTGGAAATATCAAAATTACTCTCGGAAATGCGTCGAAGTTCTATATCAGATTCGCTGACATAAATATTATTGATTTTGTCAGAGCCGGTGATTTGCAGAGTTTTTTTGTCACTAGAAACAGAAAAATTGAAGTCTATATCATCTTCTTTCCAAGCTTCAATAGCATCTGCCATATTTTCACTTGAAATAAAAGCACCATTTGTGGTATACACATAAGCATAATTATCCGGATCAAATTCGAAATCTATTATCTTTGCTTTGGAAGTGCCTTCCAGTATATTTTCCCAGTATTTGCCATCGTGCGAGCGAAGGAGCAGTTTGTTTGTTTTTAGGTAGATCAAGTCATTTTTGAGCCTTATTGGAGTTCTATGAATGCCTTGCCATCTATCTAATATAGAATTAGGCAATTTGCAAATATTATCCCACGAGCTGCCGAAGTTCCTTGTAATATCTATGCCTCCATTATGTAAAAAAATCAAAGTTTGATCTGCACAATCAAGTTTTAGATAGCTAGGTATAGCTTTGGCATTAGTATTTATTTCTTTTATCTTACCCTTATTATCGCCAATTATTATTTTATAAGTAGTTGAAGCAATGCTATCTTTTTGTGACTCAGACATCATATTCCAGTTAGGCATCTTTATAACACAATATTTATAATCCGAAGTAATATTACCTATATAATCAGCTCTATCCAGCTTCATAATTTCCCTACCTCTTTCATAGATATATGTCCCAGTATAATTATTAGAATACATACTAGAATACATACTGTATTTATTTAAACACATCAAATTGCCAAATGTGTTGGTTACACAATCTGTATAATGTTCTGTGATAGTATGATTATAAAGCCAGTGAAAATGTGTTAGAGTATCTTTCGATATAGTATTTAATTCATTCCAATTTGGATAATAGCACAAAACACTCTTAGTAAGAATATAAGCTGATCCATCAAAATTTGGCCATGCATAATGCTTCCCTAGTATATGTTTCCACTTGCCATTTTCAGATGTCCAAATAGGTTCACCCTCATCATACAGCAAGCATATTTGCTGATTATCTTTTTTTCTGTAATTTTCTATTGGCGATACTTGAGCAGAATAATTATTGACTTCATCTAGCTCTTGGTTTTCTATATTATAAATATGTTTTCTAGTATTTTTTTCAAAGTAGTATCTATTTGATTGCAAATCAATTGTATCAAATTTGTTATTCTGATTTCTAAATGCTAAGCAATCAAACATTCCTCTAATTGGCATTTCAAACTTTTGCCATGTATTACCATTATCAGAGCTGAATAAATAATATGTCTTATAGTTTGTTGTAAAAGTAACTCTTACATCACTTTCAAGAAGCCAAGTATTGCCATAATGTACTAAATTATAATAATATGGATACTTTCCATTTTGAATATTTAGTTCTGTGGCTACTTCACCAATATTTGCAATATCTTCCCACTGTTGTCTTTCCGAATTGTATTTCGCAAGTTTAGATTCTGGACCTGAATTATTATAGCAATAAACATTATCCTTATATAGAAAATATTCGGAAGCATATTCATTGTTGTTCTCTTTATCAAATTTTTCTATTTTTCTTTCGCTTATTCTTTCAGTTATAGGATTATAAAAGACAAACTTATCAATATATTCATTTGATCTAATTTCAAATAGGAATTCATGCCTTTCTTTGATATACATTACTGACGATACATAATTGGTGTCTTTTGAATTCCATACAACACTTTCCCAATTTTTCCCGTTATCCCTCGAACGTTTAAGTTGATAATATCTTCTAGAGGCGATTATGTCATTTTCGTAGCTAATCTTAAATCTTAAAAAATCAGAATTCAAATCAGATATCCTAAATCCTTCTGGTTTTGTTTGAGTAGTTGGAAACCATGTATCTCCACCATCTTTTGTTATTAACATGCCAAAACCTTCAACCGATGCTAATAAATATCCTTCGTCGTTCATTTCAAGTCTTTTTATCTTATACCCTTCATCTGCAAGATCAAACTCTCTATCACCGTCAACTACTTTATTTATTTTCTTAAAAGTCTTGCCTCCATCAGTGGATTTTGCAATGCCATAATGTCCGATGTATATTGTATCACCAGCTTTGAACACGGCACTAGGAGTACTCTTTACATCACATTTTATCTCTTCCCACTCTACGGCTGTTGTTGCTGTAAATAGGGAAAAAATTAGAATCAATATCGTATTTAGGTTTTTCATAGTATTTCACTTTATTTGTTAAATTCACCGTTTAAGTCTTATTCTCTTTACCTATATGACACTTCATACGCATAACTGGTTACAGCCTTTTTAATCAATATAATATAATTTTATAAATATTAGTATATCATTATCATATCGCTTTAAATATAGTGTTTATATTTTTGGCATGGTATTGGCACTTACTACTATACAGACACAATAAACGACATTATGTCATAAAGCAAGACATTATGACGCTTTTAATAAAAGTCTGACAGAAATGCAAAATATTAAAACATATATTTGACAAATTGACACATTAATTTTAAAGGAGTTTACAAATGGGTAAAATAATTGGTATTGATCTCGGTACTACTAACTCTTGCGTTGCAGTGATGGAAGGTAGCACACCTACGGTAATAACAAATACGGAAGGACAAAGAACAACCCCATCTATGGTGGGTTTTGCTAAAAATGGCGAACGCATGGTAGGTCAGGCGGCTAAACGCCAGGCAATCACAAATCCAAACAACACAGTATATTCTATCAAACGCTTTATGGGTCGCAGGATCAGCGAAGTTAACGAAGAATCAAGAATGGTTCCTTACAAGGTAACTACTTCAGGCGATAATGACACTGTAAGAGTAGATATTGACGGTAAACTATATTCTCCACCTGAAATTTCAGCTATGGTACTTCAAAAAATGAAGCAAACTGCTGAAGATTTCTTAGGTCAAAAAGTAACTGAAGCAGTAATTACTGTGCCTGCTTACTTTAATGACGCTCAGAGACAAGCTACTAAAGATGCCGGCGAAATCGCAGGTCTTCAAGTTCGCCGTATAATCAACGAACCAACTGCTGCTGCTCTTTCTTACGGTCTTGACAAAAAAGGCAAAAACATGAAAGTTGCCGTTTATGACCTTGGTGGCGGTACTTTTGATATTTCAATTCTTGAAATTGGTGATGGCGTGTTTGAAGTAAAATCTACCAGTGGTGACACTCACCTTGGTGGCGATAACTTTGACCATAAGCTAATTGACTTTTTGGCAGATGAGTTTAAAAATCAAGAAGGAATAGATCTTCGTAAAGATGCTATGGCATTGCAAAGATTGAGAGAAGCTGCTGAAAAAGCTAAAGTTGAACTTTCTCAGATGATGCAGACTGATGTTAATTTGCCATTTATCACAGCTACTGCTGATGGTCCTAAGCACTTTAATATGAGTATTTCAAGAGCTAAATTTGAAAACCTTTGCGGTGACTTGTTTGAAAAAACTTTGGAACCTTGCGAAGCAGCTTTGAAAGAAGCAAAACTAACTCCAAATGATATCGACGATGTTATCCTTGTGGGTGGCTCTACTCGTATCCCTAAAATTCAGGAATTAGTGAAAAACTTCTTCGGCAAAGAGCCTTCTAAAGGTGTAAATCCTGATGAAGTTGTAGCTATTGGTGCTGCAATTCAGGGTGGTGTTTTATCTGGTGATGTAGATGATGTATTGCTTTTGGACGTTACTCCGCTTACTTTGGGTATCGAAACATTAGGTGGCGTAATGACTCCTATGATTCCGGCAAATACTACTATCCCGACTAGAAAATCTGAAATATTTTCTACTGCTCAGGATAATCAAAATACTGTTGAAATTCACGTGCTTCAGGGTGAAAGGCCTATGGCTCGCGATAACAGATCTCTTGGCAGATTCCACTTGGACGGTTTACCACCGGCACCAAGAGGAGTTCCTCAGGTAGAAGTTACTTTTGACATCGATGCAAATGGTATACTATCTGTAGCAGCTAAAGATAAAGCTACAAATAAAGAACAAAATATCCGTATCGAATCTTCTTCAGGACTTGCAAAAGACGAAGTTGAAAAAATGAAAAATGAAGCTGCTAAACATGCAGATGAAGATAAAAAACATAAAGAAGAGATAGACCGTAAAAACCAGGCGGATGCTCTTGTTTATTCTACTGAAAAACAGCTTAAAGAATTAGGTGATAAACTACCTGCTGACTCTAAGCAAAAAATAGAAGATGCTAAAGCTAAATTGGAAGCGGCTATCAAAGAAAACAGCCCTAACATTCAGGCTGCCATAGATGAGCTTAACCAAGTTTGGAGCGAAGCTTCTCAGCATATCTACCAGCAACCGGGTGCTGATCAAGGTCAACCACAGGGTGGAGCTCAGCAAGAGCCAAATGACGACAGCAAAAAAGATGATGGTGGCGTAGAAGAAGCTGACTATACAGTAGTTGACGATAAGTAAATCTATCTTAACTCTACTCACTCTAAAAAAAACTGTCTCTCTCGTCTATATGAGGGAGACAGTTTTTTTTTGTTGTAAAATCAAAAGCAAACATACCTGCAATTGAATAGATAAAATGTTTTGCAGGCATATTTCACATTAATACGACAGATTTTCAAATGCCGAATTGCCGTAGCTACTAAGCTTAGATAAGACCACGCTTCTGCAGCTGTTTGAAATTCCTTAACGTCTGACCGGCATCAATTGCTTCCAAAGCAGCTATAGAAAGTTTATTTTCTACATTGCCGAAAGCTGTTTTATAATCTTTTCTGCTATATCTAATAACTGCTTTTGCCTCTTCTGCGCCATAGATATGACTAATTTCGCATTTGCTTTGTTGTCCCGGCATATCTTTATAAGTAAGGAAATAGTGCTTCAATCTGGAAACAATAGAATCAGGACAATCACTAATGTCATTCCACTTAGAGTATATCTCATCTTGTTTCATAACAGCTATTATCTTATCATCCGCCTCTCCACCGTCTATCATTCGGAAGCCACCGATTGGCTTTGCCTGCACTAGTATGTCTCCATGGGTAATATTCCTTTCGGTAAGCACGCAAATATCCAATGGATCGCCATCGCCCACAATATCTTCTCTACCTGTTTTCTTGTTGCAGTACTCTGCAACTTTTTCGCCACAGTATGTCTGAGGTACAAATCCATATAAGGCAGGCACAATATTAGAATATTTCTGAGGCCTGTCTACCTTTAAATAACCTGTTTTTTTATCTACTTCATATTTAACAGTGTCAGAGGGCACTACTTCAATAAAAGTAGTTACAACTTCTGGGGCATCATCTCCAATTTCGACACCATGCCAAGGGTGTGATTTATAGCGTAGTCCGGCAAGTTGCCAAAACTGTTTTAAAGTATCCATATCTATTTCTTTTAGTCCAACACAAAACCTAAAACGATTAGTTCTATATAAAGTTGTAATTATTCATAATATATAAATAGAAATTACTAAATGCTATAGAGACATTTAGTAGAGAATGATAATATATTTCATTTCACTACAGGAAACAAATATTTATTGAAGTATAAATCAAATTCGGATGAGCTTTATTTTGACTTACTGACATCAGACTTAGGAAATCGGGTATTTATCTTCTTACACATAAAGAGTACTTGAGCAATAGTATTCTCTGAATAGTTTGTCTAATATGATGCCACAATACAAAGTTTCAAACACAAAATGGTAGACTAAAACCACTTTTTTCGTTTAAAGTATACGAGTAGGGAACCGGCTACCAATAGCATCACTCCAAGTGCTGCGAAATATCCGTATGTAGTGCTTAGCTCAGGCATGTTGTGAAAGTTCATGCCATAAACCCCTGCAAGGAAAGTAATTGGAATAAAGATAACGGAAACTAAGGTTAGAGTTTTCATTACTTCATTTAGACGTTGGTTTTGGTATGAAAAGAACAGATTTACGCCGCTCTCTATTTTTTGCAGCCCAAAGTTGATATCGTCTATTATTTGATCTGCCCAATCTTTTAGAAACTTAAAGTGCTTTTCGTTATTGTCATCAAAGATTTCATCAGTTATATCCGGCAGCCCTTTAATCACATCTTTTATTGGCATAAAGTACATTTTAATATAGAAAAGCTCCTCTCTGTAGTCTTCTAGCGGAGATATTTCTTTTAAGTTGTGTATATCTTTATAGAGAGATTCGAGTTTCTCCGTGAGCGCATCAACTTTAGATGCATAGTTATCCATTATAGATTCCAGCATAAGAAAAATCAGATAATCTATTTTTTTAGTCCTTGCTTTACCGGAGTTTTTGCTTAGTCGTTTTCTTATGTGCTCAAAGTAATTATTGCTTTTTTCCTGAATGGTCAGAAGCAAGTTATCTCTAAAGAGGAAACTTATTTTTTCCGGCTCAGTATCTTTGTTTTCCGGTACGTTATGAATCCCAAAGTAGTAATGCCTGTCGTAATCAATTAGTCTATGTGATTTTTCAGTTTCAATAATCTTTCTAGGCAACGAGCGGTGCATCTGCAACTGTTTCGTGAGCCTCTGAATTAGTTCGACGTCATGCAAACCGTTCAAATTTAACCAAAACTGCCTACCTTCAAAATCCGGAAGGAAGACTGAACTAAGCGCTTTTTTTGTAATAATGTCAAGATGCTTATCATCATAAGTATAAAGCTTTAGGTCAGATTTTTCCATATATTTTTTCCCTTCAAAGGAGAGAATATATGGATCTTCAGTTTTAATCCTATTTTTGCTCATTATTGCCTATATCCTTTTTAAAAACAACTGTTCTGTATGGGAAAGGAATCTCAATACCACTTCTGTCAAATTCTTCTTTTACAGATTTAAACAAATCCGTAGCAAGCACAAAAGATTCATCGTTTGTTTTAGTCCAAACATAGGCTTTGATGTTAACTGAGAAATCATTCAAACCTACAACTCTTGTTATAATTAGTTCTTCACCGTCTGCTTTCTCTTTTGCAGTTCTGTTATCCACGCAAAGAGGATGAGCAGCTGCATGCTTTTTGATGATTTCCATAGCCAAATCAACATTAGAATCGTAACTAATACCAAATACGATATGCTTTCTGATTAGAGCCTCTGTCATGTCGCTATTTATAATAGTTTCATCCGCGATTATGCTATTTGGAATGATTACTCTTCTATTTTCATAATCCCTAATTACCGTGTGTCTTAAAGTAATTTCTTCTACATATCCTTTGCTAATGCTTGCAGATTCTATTGTATCATTCACTCTGAAAGGTTTGAATACTAATATAAAAATTCCGCTTATTATGTTTGAAAATGCTTTCTGAGAAGCAAATCCAATAATAGCTGCTAAAACACCCGCACCGGCAAATAAAGCGTTACCAAGATCAGATAAAACCGGGATATTGACAAAAATAGTATATATAGCCAGAGAATAGACTATAAAGCTAATAGAATTTCTGATAAAGGAGAAATTAGTAGCGTCTATTCCAAATTTACCTGCATATCTTTTGGACAAGGAATTCACTGTTTTCCTAAGAAATACAGTGATAATCGTAGCTGAAGCCAGCGCTATCACAATAACTAATACATATTTTATATATTCCTGCGACATAAATTGCTCTATTATTTACTAAAAAATATAATATAAGAAAATATCTGATGAATCTATCACTCCAATAGAAATCCCATTTAGAAAGTAACAGACTAAACTATATTTTCTCTCTTATTCCGCAATCCTATATAAGATTTACATAAACTAAACTCGGATTTGTCATTAGATTATATTAGAAGTTATGAGGCTATAAATGATGTTTGAATGTCGGTTTTTAGGTACTTGCTTATTAGACATCGAGTAATTGGGATGTTTAAGCATTAGATATATTCCTAAATAAATACAATGTCTTACATCTCTACAAAGATATAGATGCAAGACATCAATTCATACTAATTAGATATTAAAGTATTAGATTTACAAAGTACTACTCTTATAATCTAAATACATAACTATAAGAATGTGCAGGAAGATGAACCATCCATTCTATCTTATTATCTCCAGCTTGAATTATTGTCCAGCCCTTTTTACAGTAGATATTATAATTTCCAACACCTGTGTACATTTTGCTTGGTGCTACACCGGTAATACTGCCTTCCTCAGAGAAACATTTATAAGAATATGAATAGGTTTGGTCAAACTTGTTCTCTTTTCCGCTATAAATTTTAACCTCGACATAGGTCGTGACTATTGAATCCTGATATCTATCATCATGATACTCTGCTGCCAATAAGATTACTTCCCGTGTGTTTGTCAATAAATATTCCGGTTCTACTGTAAGACTGTCATTCCACTCAGAAGCATAATCAACAAACTTTTTAGGAATTGAATCCGGGAGTGTTAAACTATACTGACCATATTCATCAATTATACCTTCAGACAGTATTGTCATATCTTGGAGATTATTATAGCTATAACTTCTCTCATCAGTTAAAACAGCATAAATTTTTGATTCTCCGAAATCCCATTCTTTGGGTATACCAAATTCGCTAAACTTATAGATTCTTCCTGTTATTACCCGTTCCTCTGCTACTAAGTAATCAGGTATAGCAGGTTTTGTATTAGGATCCACTTGATAGAAAGCTGAATTTTTATCCTCAGAGCAGGAATTTAGAAGTGATATGGCAAAAAGCATAAATACCATGCTAAATAGATATTTGATATTTTTCATAATAATAAATCATAAATTGAATAACTATGTTTATATAAACATAACATTATTTCCCTTAAAGTCTAAATTAAAACAAGTAAAAAGGTGGATATAAATACTTTTTAGTATATTCGGATAATTTTAAAGGGTAGATAAAAGGAAGGCTTAGACTAATAGTGCAAGTAAAAGATATAATTATCATAGGCGCAGGAGCAGGAGGCTTATTTGCAGGATTAAATTTGCCAAATTGCAAAGCTCTTATTACGGAGAAGATGTCTTCTCCCGGCAAGAAGTTACTTATGGCAGGTTCCGGCAAATGCAATATTACTCATGAGGGTAATATTCGCGATTTCGTCTCAAAATATGGAAATAAATCTAAGTTTATAAAGCCTGCTCTATTGGAGTATCCTAACAGTAAACTTTTAGACCTGCTCCACATTAATGGTTTACCAACAATAATCGACGAAAATGGAAAAATCTTCCCTAAATCTGAAAACTCTAAAGATGTATTAGATTTATTCCTTGCTCTTAATCGCAAAGCAGGTACTACAATAGTATATAATCAAGAAGTTATTGGCATTAGTAATAAAGATAAACTCTTTACTATTACTACCAAATCACAACAATATCAAGCTAAATATATCATAATTGCGACCGGTGGTAGTTCGTACCCACTAAGCGGATCAGATGGTAAAGCATATTCCTTAGCAAAAAGTCTCGGACATAGCATTGTTTCTCCAAGCCCGGCATTGACCGCCGTTATACCTGAGCATTATCGGTTTGCGACTGTTTCGGGAGTTGCTTTGAGAAACGCCGACATAAGTCTTTACAGAAACGGCAAAAAGATAAATCAAAATAACGGAGATGTTGCATTTACGCATAAAAGCCTTTCCGGACCGGGAATTATTGACTTCTCTCGCTACATTCAGCCGGGCGATACACTCGCTATCAATTTGATAGAGATAAGCGAACATACTCTGCGTGAAAAAATTATATCTGACAGCACCGCCAATGGCAGAAAAACTCTAAAAAACTATCTTAAACAGTTCCACATTCCGGAAAGTGTTTTGATATTGATTTTAGATTTAAACAAAATAGATGGTTCTAAAAACTTATCTGAGTTGAGCCGAGATACCAGAAATAAGCTTATAGAGCTACTTACTGCTTATAAATTCACAGTGGCTAAGAAAGTTGGATTTCATCAGGCAATGGTTACTGCCGGGGGGGTCTGCACAGAAGAAATAAATCCAAAAACATTGGAATCAAAGTTAGTAGATAACCTGTTTTTTGCCGGCGAATATATTGATATTGACGGCGATACCGGTGGTTATAATCTGCAGGCAGCTTTTTCAACGGCTTACCTTGCATGCAAGACTATTCGTAAACGTCTGGATAAAGAGTAATAACAGTTTTAAAATATATACGCTAATTCACTTTCTAACTTAAATCGTATGACACAAATAGAATCTATAAAATATAGAAAGCTCAAAAGAGTTGTCCTTCTTACTCTCAATGATGGAAGAAGTTTAGAATTGGATATGGATCTGGTTTTGGAGTACACTCTCAAAAAAGAGATGGACTTGAGCGATGAGCTTATTGAAGAAATTGAATCAAAACAAGCCATTATTTCAGCAAAACAAGATGCTTATACTTACGCTAGCTACAGACTTCGCTCCGAATGGCAGGTGAGGCATAAATTAGAAGGAAAGCAATATCCTCAGGACTTAATAGATAGATGCATTGATTTTCTGAAAGAGTTTAATCTGATAGATGACGAAAAATTTGCAAGCGCCTATATTAAAGAGACTTTACTTAAAAAACAGGATGGTCCGCTAAAGATTAAAATGAAGCTTAGAAGTTTTGGAGTTCCGGAGTATGTCTGCGATAATGCAGTAAATTTACACTATCCATTCGAAAAAGAGGAAGAATTTGCAACCAAATCATCATTAAAAAAAATGCGGCTTATTTCAGGTAAACCACTTGCAAAGCAAAAGCCTGCACTTTATAATTACTTACAAGCTAAAGGCTTTACTATCAGTGCTACCAAAAAAGCTATGGAAAAAATATTTAAGAATGGAGGAAGTAGTGATAATTAGACTCTATACTTTAGCGTGCTGAGCGGATTGATATAGATAAATTTTAGGTAAATAGTTAATAAACAAACTGCTATTGCCCTACCATTTCAGCCTGCACAGGAGAGTAATCTTGTTTATTCAATCCATTTACAACTATATTATTAAAGTAACATTTTATACCTGTCGCATTCATAGCATCGTATGTATTTTGAATATGAAAGTGTAAATGCGGCTCAGAAGATCTTCCCGAATTACCACAATTACCTAATACATCTCCTTTTTTTACTTTACTACCTTCTTTTACCCTAATTGAAAATTGTTTAAAATGGCATAAGTATATATATTCTCCTGCATCTGTTTTTAGTATGACAGTATTTCCCATAGGAAAAGAAGTGTCCATTTTACCTGGGATATTATCTTTAATCCCATCTACCGCCATGAATACTTCGGCATCACAAGGAGCTAAAAGATTTTTACCAAAACAGTGATAGTCTTCATTCTTATTACCACTGTTGGAATATGATTTACCATTATCACCTATTATTACAAAATCAAAAGCATTTTTTTGAGAATCTGATTCCACATGGTAATTCAACTCTTTAGTATCTCCACCCCACACTACGTACCACTTTCCATTAAATGGTAGCTCCATCTTAGTTATATTTCTCTCCATTATTTTGATACTTTTATCTTTATGTGGCTTAAGAAGCAAGCCTGATATCAGCTTGTTATTTACCTCAATAAACACATCGAATTCCGCGTTTCTAAACTTTGTTTTATAGATTGCAAGCTTAGTATTTTGCTCGTGATAAGCTATAAATTCATAACTTATAATATCACCTAACTGAGTTTTAGTCTGCCCGATAAACTCCCTGGTTTTTTCAATAGGAAGAGCTTCCTGCATTGGGATATTAAATAACTTATAAATACTATCCGGCTTTTCCTTGTTATAGTAATCTACAAATTCTTTAAATATTTTCAATTTTTCGAAAGATTGAGCAATTGCCTGAGTAGAAAATCCGCTAAAAAGAATAAGAAATATAATGTATTTAAACCTACTAATCATGATATTTGACCTATAATATGGCTTATTGTCAATAATAGTGTTAAACGAAGATATTAGAATTTATTTGAGTTTCTATATAAAAAAAGAGACACTATTTCCAGCATCTCTTTATATATTTTATCTATTTTACAATCTAAACTCTAGATAATTTCAAACAAATCTTCTTTGCTTTTTCTTACTTTTGTCAAATGTTGATATGGATCTTCATCTGATCGATAGCCTACAGCTGCTATAACAGCTGATTTTAAACCTTTTTCTTTTAGTCCGAGTATTTCATCAAATTGCGCATTATCAAAGCCTTCCATTGGGCAGGCATCTATTCTTAATTCAGCGCAAGCATCTAACAAAGTTCCCAAGGCTATATAAGTTTGACGTGCAGTCCAGTTTGCTTTAGTTTCTATATCCAAACCCAATACAGTATTTTTCATAATATCTGCATATTGGACTAAATCTTTCACTTCCATATTGCGTGTTTCTGCTACATTATCAATATATTCATCAATATGCTCAGCTTTTACGTCTGCATAGTTACAAAATACAAAAATGTTAGATGCATCAGTTAATTGAGTCTGATTCCATGCAGCTGCTTTTAGCTTCTCTTTTACTTCCTTATCTTCCACAACTAACACCTTATATAGCTGCAAGCCATAAGAAGACACAGAGAGCCTAACCGCTTCCATAAGCTTATCTAAATCATCTTTGCTAATATTTTTTGTAGTATCAAATTTTTTTGTGGCATAACGCCAGTTTAGATTTTCTAATAAATTCATCTCTAATTTCTCCTATATGGACATTGGTATATCCATTATTAAAATATTTGATTTATCAATTGATTTTAAAACAAACTCATTAGCTTCTACTATTCCTATAGCATCTCGTCTGT
Source organism: Kapaibacterium sp. (SeqCode) (assembly GCA_963678775.2). Taxonomy (GTDB): domain Bacteria; phylum Bacteroidota; class Ignavibacteria; order Kapaibacteriales; family UBA2268; genus JBFHIJ01. The sequence goes on along the minus strand of CAXXGR010000002.1, from coordinate 448,450 downwards.
TTAATATCTGACCTTCTATTTCAATGCTTCCGTCTATTACAAAGATATAGACTCCATTACTTTTACGTACTTTGTAAGATTGTGTTACATCTTTATCCAAATCACCCATTGAGAACCAGGCATCTTGGTTTATCCATACACCACTTTCATCCGGATCTGGAGATAAAATTCCATAAAGCTCATTTTTTTTATAAACTTGCTCTAAAGATATTTGATCATATCTTGGTTCTATATTCATTTCTTTAGGTATAACCCATATCTGTAGCAACTTACAAGTAGCAGTAGCATCAGCATTATATTCACTGTGGAGCACACCTTTGCCGGCACTCATCACCTGTATCTCACCCGCTTTTATAACTGAAGAATTACCCATACTGTCTTCGTGCTTAAGTTGCCCTTCCAGAGGTATAGTAATTATCTCCATATTTTCGTGTGGGTGAGTACCAAATCCTTTTTTAGGAGCTATACTGTCGTCGTTGATTACTCTTAAAGCTCCAAACTGCATCATATCAGGATTATAATATTCAGAAAAACTAAATGAATAATATGTCTTCAGCCAGCCATAATCAGCATAACCCCTGTTATTTGATCGATATATTGTATATTTCATCGTTAGATTTTTTGTATTGATTAATATATAAGATAACGTAATCGCAGATTATTTATTTAGGAATGCCTAATATTTTGCTATTAAATATTTATTTACGTTTAAAAAATGAGATTAGTCATTATTCAATTGCTCTAATTACTAATAGATAGATAGACTATATCTTCACTAAATGGCTTGAACCGATGGAATATATATACTCAATTTTTGAAATTTCACACCATCTGTTGATATCTCTACAAACAAAATAGCAGGAATTCGTAATAATAAGGACTTAGAAAGGCTTGCGTAAAAACTATGCAGCAATAATTTCTTGCTATACATAAACTTATAATTGATTTTGTAAATTCTCAAATAATTGTCCACAACTTAGATACAGAGCGGTTTTATGGAGTGTTGGAAATCTTAAAAATTATGTGGATAACTTAGGATTTTGTCAACATCTAAAAGTATTCCACTCAGAGTGTTGAAAACTATAAGTTATCCACATACTTATCAACAATATTTGATTATTAAATTTACTTTATAAATTTCGATATTTCAAATACTTAGCTTTTCAAATTTTAGCTTTTCAACTTTTCTACACTAAGTACATCATCATCATATTTATAATAGAAAAAAAGAACTCAATGTTATTATATAGTATCGAAGCCTGTATATTTCTGCAAGCACTCAGGTACTTTCACAGTGCCGTCTTCCTGTAGGTGAGTTTCAATTAGAGCTGCAAAGATTCTTGAAGTAGCTAATGCAGATCCGTTCAATGTATGTACAAATTCAGGTTTAGCATTAGATTCTCTTTTGAATCTGATGTTTGCTCTTCTAGCTTGGAAGTCTTCAAAATTAGAACAGCTTGATACTTCTAACCACTTTTCTTCGCCCGGTGCCCATACTTCTAAATCAAAAGTAGAAGCTGATGAGAAACTAGTGTCGCCGGAGCAGAGGTGAAGTAGTCTATATTCCAATCCTAAGGCCTGTAAAAGGTCCTCAGCGTCTTTTATTAGCTTTTCTAACTCATTATATGAGTCCTCAGGTTTAGTGAACTTAACGAGCTCTACTTTATTGAACTGATGAACCCTAAGGAAACCGTGTACTTCTTTGCCGTAGCTGCCTGCTTCTCTTCTGAAACAAGGCGAGTAACCGCAAATCTTAATAGGAAGCTCTTCACGTATAATTTCGTTATTATAGTAATTAGTCAGAGGCACTTCTGCAGTAGGAATAAGGTACATATTATCTTCAGTTGCGTGGTACATATCTTCAGCCATTTTAGGTAGCTGACCTGTACCGCGCATTGAGCTTTCATTTACTAAGAAAGGAGGCATCATTTCATAGTAGCCGTGTTTTTCTAAGTGAGTATTTAGGAAGAAGTTTATAAGAGCTCTTTCCAATGCTGCACCTTTGCCGGTATAAAAAGCAAAGCCTGCACCTGAAACTTTCGCCCCACGTTCGAAATCAATAATTTTACGATCTTTAGCAATTTCAATATGATCTTTTTTAACAGGCTGAGTAACTCTTTCGCCCCATTCTTTTACCACTATGTTATCAGCTTCAGTTTTTCCGATAGGTACATCTTTGTGGCACATATTAGGAACTTTGCTCATGAGCTCAGCTATTTGAGTTTCAACATCTCTTAGCTCATCATCTATATTTTTTATTTTATCGGATACTTCTTTCATTTCAGCTATCTTATCATCTGCATTTTCTTTAATTCTTTTAAGCAGAGCAATTTCTTTAGAAGCAGTATTACGAAGATTTTTTAGATTTTCAACTTCAGCGATGATAGTTCTTCTTTTTTCGTCTAACTGAGGAAGAGCAGTAACATCTACAGATTCGTTTTTGTTTTTGATATTTTGCTGTACCAAATCAATATTTTCGCGTACAAATTTCAAATCCAACATATCGAAATCCTATTATATAGTGTATTAAATATAGTCTTTTTGATTCTATACGAAATTAGTTAATTAATGCTAAACCAAATAATTAAATTGTAGGTGAAAGCAATTACGAGTGACGAATTATTTGGAATAAGCTCTTACCAAATAATATAGGCAAAGTTCATAAATATATATATTTATTTACCTAATCAAAATAACAAAAGAGGCGATATAAAAAATGCTATCTAAAAACTATATGCCAAATTAGATGAAAATAAATCAGATATAAATAATAATATCCTCTTTGCGTGTTATAAATAAAGACTTAAGGAGTATTTTATGCCAGACAGATCAGATCCCAAACAGTACCACGAAGATGGTAGAATCAAATCTAAATATTATCATCAGGAGTTGCAAAATCTTCAAATGGAGCTAGTTAAATTGCAGCACTGGGTAAATCAAAAGAAACTGAAAGTTGTTGTTCTTTTTGAAGGAAGAGATGCAGCCGGAAAAGGCGGTATTATAAAAAGAATACTAGAACCTTTAAATCCAAGAATCGCCAGAGTTGTAGCACTAACTAAGCCTTCGGATAGAGAGCAGACTCAGTGGTATTTCCAGAGATACGTATCACATTTGCCGGCCGGTGGTGAAATAGTTGTTTTTGACAGAAGTTGGTATAATCGTGCCGGTGTGGAACGAGTGATGGGATTTTGCACAGATGATGAGTACGAAGAATTTTTGCGTTCATGTCCCGAATTTGAAAGGATGTTGATTAGATCAGGAATTATATTACTCAAATACTGGATTTCTGTAAGTGAAGAAGAGCAGGAAAGACGCTTTCGCGCAAGAGCTATAGATCCTAAAAAAAGATGGAAGCTCTCACCTGTTGATTTAGCTTCATTCGATAAATGGGTAGAGTACAGCCGAGCGAAAGATGAGATGTTCAAATATACGGATACTAAAAAGTCGCCGTGGTATGATGTAATATCAGATGATAAAAAACGAGCTAGGTTAAATGTAATTTCTCATTTACTATCTAAAATAAAATACGAAGATGTTATTCCTGATCCATTTGAGTTCCCTGAAAGAAGGATAACTTCTGCAACAGTAAGGTTGCCTATTGAGGATATAAACTTCATACCGGAGGTATATTGATCTTCTAAAACTTGTATAAATCTGCCAAACCCCTACTTCCCTTCGACTTCGTTCTGGGTAAACTTTAGCTCAGCAAATCGTTTTGTCAAGGGGGCTTAAGAAAAAATGGGTCTAATCTTAAATCAAATAAGCCCCTGACAAGGGGTTTGGGGTTATGGGTTTTGAGAGCAATCAGATATTATTACATTTTAGATCTTTTAGTTAGATACTCTCTTAGTGCTTTATCAAAAGTATCAGCTGTACTTATTAGATGGTAGTCTATTTTATGGAGCTGGCATTCCCTTTTTACCTGATTGATAAATTCGGAAACGGCTCCTTTATATGCTTTTTGGATTTGATATGGTTGAGTTACTATCTCTTCGCCAGTTTCAAGGTCTATAAAATTAGCACCTTCACCAAAGTCAAAGTTTATTTCTTTTGGGTCAAGCACTTGCAGAGCCAGTACATCGTGGTTTCTGTGCCTAAAGTGCTTAAGAGCATCAGTTACTGACTTAATATCATCAAAGAAATCACTTATAATTATCACTAAACCTCTGCGTTTTATACGTTCGGCAAGTTCGTCCAATGCCTTAGCAGTTCCTGTTTCATTTGAAGGAACATAATCATCAATTGTTTTTAGAATAGGGTGAATATAAGAAGGCTTTGAGTTGGGTGGCAAAAACTTTTTTAGTTCATTGTCATACAAAGCTAGCCCTACTGCGTCTCTTTGTCTAATAAGTAATGTAGCTAAGGCTGCTGCCAAATAGCTTGCATATTCGTATTTACTTATATTTCCTTTTGATCCATATTTCATTGATGCAGACGAATCAATAGCAATTACTGCTCTTAGGTTAGTTTCTTCTTCGTATTGTTTTACGTAGTATTTATTAGATCTTCCGTAAACTTTCCAGTCTATATGCTTAATTTCATCACCGGGGCGGTACTGCCTATGTTCGGCGAATTCAACAGAAAAACCATGATAAGGAGATTTATGTAAACCGGTGATAAAGCCTTCTACAACAAGTTTAGCTTTCATTTCAATATTTTGAATTTGAGCAATTACTTCCGGTTTTAGATATTTTTTATAGTCATTCATTTAGATTCTCTTTGTTTTTCTGTTGTAATATAAGCTATATACGTAGCGATAATAATAAGTTTTACTTTTTACAGTTAAAACAAGTCATTTACTTTTATTTCAAACATAGTATTCCAGTATTTACCTGTTACGTAAAGGTGTTTAGTTTCTTTATCATAAGCTATACCATTAAGCACTTCTGCCCTGGGATTATCTTTAAGTGTCTTACGAAGCTCAGAGCAGTCTATTATACCTTGCATTTGATTTGTATTCAAATCTATAACAGCTATAGCATCTGAAGTGTAAATATTAGCAAGAATAATATTATCTACTTTTTCAATCTCGTTGAGAGCATTTACCGGAGAGTTTTGGTAGTAAATAGCTATAGTATTTTTAACTTCAAAAGTATTAGGATCGATATATCTGATATAGTTTGATCCATCTGTCATCATCAGATGATTATCCTCAGTGCTGGTTAATCCCCAACCCTCACCCGGATATTTATATTCTCTTTTTTGCTTAAAGGTATTGATATCATATACAAAGCATTTACCAGAAGTCCAAGTAAGCATAAATATTTCATCATTGATTCGAGTAATACCTTCACCGAAGTATTCATCAGCTAATGCTACTTTTTTGAGTACTTTGCCGGTCTGCGGATCAATTTTTCTGAGTGACGACTCTCCCCTTTGCCCCGTAGATTCATATAAATTCCCTTCATAAAAGAATAGACCCTGAGTATAAGCCAGAGGGTCGTGATTAAATGTTCTTACAATATCATAAGTATATTTTTTAAGTTCAGTATTCACTGGTTTACCTGACGTATTTGAATTGGCTGTAGACGATTGTTGCTTTATTTCTGCATTATTAGCACAAGAAAAAGTAAATAAAGTCATACATATTAAGATTATATATTTCATAGCACTTGACACAAATTTTAAATAAAACAAATTTAGTCCATTTAGTGCTTAGATAAAAGAAAATTTAGTATACGAGCTAATATGGTTTTATTATTTATGATATGGAAGAAGCATTAGAGAAATGGATTGAGAGTATTTATAGGCATATAAGTAGCTCAGTGACATATTATAGATATCAGAATGTCACTGAGCCATTGGTCTTTGTTTGCAAGTTCTAAGTGATAAACAAGAAAAGAAATAAGATTATAAACTTCTTTGTCTCAATATCTCATATAGCATAATACCCGCAGAAACTGAGGCGTTAAGAGATTCAATTTTTCCTTGAAGAGGAATATTTACTTTATAATCACAAACTTTAGCTACGTTTGGATTCATACCTGTGCCTTCAGATCCAATAACAAGTATGATAGGCTCTTTGTATAAGTCATCAGTGTACTGATTATTAGAGCCTGCAGCAGTACCAATAACTTTAAATCCTTCCATTTTAAGCATTTTTAGAGTTTGAGAAATATTAGGAACTCTGCATACAGGCAAATGCTCTAAAGCACCTGCAGATGTTTTAAGAGCAGTAGGAGTTACAGGAGAAGCTCCTTTACTCTGTATTATTATACCGGCAGCACCTGAGCATTCCGCTGATCTGGCTATAGCACCGAGATTGTGGGGATCATTTATTTCATCTAAAGCTACAAGCACCGGAGCATCTGAAATCTTATAAGCTTGATTGATAAATTCTTCAATTTCTAAAAACTGAACAAGCTGTTTAAGTGCTATTACTCCTTGAGCTTTAAATTGAGAAATTCCTGCCTTTCTTTCCAATTCCGAAAACTTTCTTTTGTCATGCTTTACTATAGATACATTGAGCTTTTTAGCCAATGTAAAGATAGAATCTATAGGTTCTCCTGAAGCACCATAGGTGACAAAAATTTTTTCCGGAAGAGTGTCCGAATTGAGAGCTTCTATTATAGCATTTCTGCCATAGATATATGCTGTTTTAGTATCCATTACGAGCCGGTTAATATTAAAAAACTTTATTTATCTCAATAGATTGTGTAAAATTGCAGTTAGCAAATTTGCACTGTGCAAATATATAATTTAATGTCAAATATTTTGGGTAATAAAATGCAGATAGAAACTTTTGAGAACCCTAATGTGGGTAGAAATTACGAAATAACTCACATAAACACTGAATTTACATCTGTATGCCCGAAAACAGGTTTACCTGATTTTGGAAAAGTGATAATCAAATATGTACCTGATGAGCTATGTTTAGAATTGAAAGCTTTGAAATATTACTTCTTAGAATTCAGAAATATGGGCATATTTTACGAAGCAATCACAAATAAAATATTAGATGACTTAGTAGAAGTGTGCCAACCGAAAGAAATGGAAATTATTACAGAGTGGAGCGTTCGTGGTGGAATGCACTCTCAGATCAGAGCTACATATTCTAAAGAAGGGAAATAAGAATGGTAACTACCAAAATAGCCAAAGAATTTAAGTGGGAAATGAGCCATAGACTATCATTCCATGAGGGACCTTGTAAAAATGTGCATGGGCATACTTATAGATTAATTTTTGAGGCTGAGGGAACATTAGATTCAAATTCTATGGTATTGGACTATTATCATATAGAAAGAATTATAAGACCTCTAATAGATAAACTAGATCATGCATTTTTGTGTGATGCAAACGACGACCTAATGATAAACTTCCTAAATGAAAATGGTTTTAAGATGCACATAATGCCAAATTACTCTACAGCAGAGAATATGGTATCCTACTTTTTAGATCTATTTACTCCTGAATTTAAGAAGTTTGAAAATATAAAAGCTATCAAAGTAAAAGTACTGGAAACAGAAGATGTATATGCCGAAAGGGCAATAAATATATAAACTTAATACATTTACAAAAATATATGAAGGCTATTCTATATCGATTAGAGTAGCCTTTTTTAGTACCTACCAAAGCAAAACGCTCTCAAGAGCTACATCACGGCACACATTGTTTTCACTTCGATACTTCGACAATCTCAGTACATCGATCGTTGAGCGAGCAGAGCGAGTCGAAACGCAAGGTAGAAACTTAAAATTATAATTTCCCTTACAATTCGACTCACTAAGTTCGCTCAGTGACCTTGAATATATAAACTACTACGTCCCAAAGATCGTTGAGCGAGTCAGAGCGAGTCGAAACGCAGGTAAAGGATATCAGAAAGAAAAATATATGTTCCACATGAAACATTATATATTACCTCTATACTATATTATAATATCTATAAAATAATGGGTTTGTAGAATCTCTCGGCACTTCGAGTCACTAAGTTCGCTCAGTGACCTTGAATATATAAACTAATACGTCCCAAAGATCGTTGAGCGAGTCAGAGCGAGTCGAAACGCAAGGTATATAATATAATATATTATCTTATACACTTCGACTCGTTTCACTCGCTCAGTGACCTTGTATAAAACAAATAGTATATACCAAAGCTCGTTGAGCGAGCAAAGCGAGTCGAAACGCAATGAAGAAAATATATCAACTCTTATACACTTCGACTCACTGCGTTCGCTCAGTGACCTTGAATATAGAAGCTAGTACATCCCAAAGATCGTTGAGCGAGCAGAGCGAGTCGAAACGCAATGCTTGATGTTATTAGAAATTAGATTTTATCGAGGATTTGATAGGATTTGGAGAACTTTTTTAAATTGTCGAAGTTTCTATCAATGAGGGCTTTCTTTTTACGATGAGACCAACCTTGTAGTTGTTTTTCTCTGGCAAATGCGTGATCAATTCTATCAAACTCTTCTATATACTGCAATTTTACAGGAAGACGTTTGGCTGTATAGTTGGCACCCATTCCATTATAGTGCTCAATCATCCTTAAACGAAGATCTTTAGTACTACCGGTATAGTAAGTGCCGTCACAGCATATTAGAATATAAGTACAATATTTACGCATCTAAAATTGATGTTCCACATGAAACAATAGATTATATATTTGGAGGAATAGTAAGGAATAATATTGTTATTGTAGCGATATTATTATAAGAAAAGATTTTCCTATCCAATTTATTGTAATCTAAGGCACTTCGACTCACTGCGTTCGCTCTGTGACCTTGAATATAGAAACTACTACCTCCTAAAGCTCGTTGAGCGAACAGAGCGAGTCGAAACGCAAAAGCATCTATCAAAAATATATCAACTCTCGGCACTTCGACTCGTTTCACTCGCTCAGTGACCTTGAATATAGAAACTACTACGTCCCAAAGCACGTTGAGCGAGCAGAAACGGAAAGAAAAAAATATATCAACTCTTATACACTTCGACTCGTTTCACTCGCTCAGTGACCTTGAATAAAACAAATAGTATATCCCAAAGCACGTTGAGCGAGCATAGCGAGTCGAAACGCAAAGTACATAGAGTAATGCTAGACAGCTTATGTTCCACATGAAACATTATATATTACCTATATACTATATTATAATATCTATAATATATTGGGTTTGTAAAATATCTCGGCACTTCGACTCGTTTCACTCGCTCAGTGACCATATATCAATTTCTGGATTGCGTACTAAAGTTCGTTGAGCGAGCAGAGCGAGTCGAAACGCAACGAAGAAAATATATCAACTCATAACACTTCGACTCACTACGTTCGCTCAGTGACCTTGAATAAAACAAATAGTATATCCCAAAGCACGTTGAGCGAGCATAGCGAGCCGAAACGCAATGAAGAAAATATATCAACTCTCATCACTTCGACTCGTTTCACTCGCTCAGTGTCCTTGAATACAGAAAATAGTATATCCCAAAGAACGTTGAGCGAGCAGAGCGAGTCGAAACGCAAACGTAACTATCTAAAATAAATATCTCTCATCACTTCGACTCGTTGCACTCGCTCAGTGACCTAATTACAGAAAATAGCAAATCCTAAAGCTCGTTGAGCGAGCAAAGCGAGCCGAAACGCAATGAAGAAAATATATCAACTCTCATCACTTCGACTCGTTACACTCGCTCAGTGACCATATATCAATTTCTGGATTGCGTACTAAATTCGTTGAGCGAGCAAAGCGAGTCGAAACGCAAAGAAAAATATATATTAACTCTTATACACTTCGACTCGTTACACTCACTCAGTGACCTAATTACAGAAAATAGAAAATCCGAAAGCTCGTTGAGCGAGAAAAGCGAGCCGAAACGCAATGAAGAAAATATATCAACTCTCATCACTTCGACTCGTTGCACTCGCTCAGTGACCTAATTACAGAAAATAGCAAATCCTAAAGCTCGTTGAGCGAGCAGAGCGAGTCGAAACGCAAAGAAAAATATATATCAACTCTCAGCACTTCGACTCACTGCGTTCGCTCAGTGACCTTGAATATAGAAACTACTACGTCCCAAAGATCGTTGAGCGAGCAGAGCGAGTCGAAACGCAAAGACGTATTCTAATAAATATTTGACTGAATGTTCCACATGAAACATTCCTTTGTGATAGAATATTATGTGCATTTGTTCTACAGATGTAGTATATTATATCTAATTATCAATGATGAGTTCTCCTATGATTGCACTTATGGATTGTAACAGCTTTTATGCTTCTTGTGAGAGGATATTCCGTCCTGACCTATGGAATAGACCTGTTGCTGTGCTTTCTAATAATGATGGTTGCATCATTGCTATGACGAAAGAGCTTAAACAAATTGGTATTGAGCGTGGAGCTGTAGAGTACAAAGTAAGGCATATTCTTAAACAACATAATGTGGCTGTTTTTTCTGCTAATTTCGCTTTATATGGGAATATATCTGAAAGAATAAATAATTTACTGTATCAGCATGCTCCTGACGTGCAAACTTATTCTATAGATGAAAGTTTTATCAAGCTCGATGGTATTAAAGATATAAACTATCTGCAGTATGCTTCTTTTATCAAAAATCTTATTGAGCAAGGTGTCAAAGTGCCGGTTTCTATTGGTATTGCGAAGAATAAAACTCTATCAAAAGTTGCTAATAAGATAGCTAAAAAAGGAAGCGGTATCTATATTATAGATTCTGAAGATATACATATTTCAGCTTTACAGACAACAGATGTTTCTGATATATGGGGTGTTGGTAGGAAATATGCAGATAGATTGAAAAAATATGGTATATATACTGCTTATGATATGACACAAGTTCCTGAGAAATGGATACAAAAGGAAATGACTGTGCAAGGTCTGAGGTTAGTACAGGAATTAAAAGGTCATAGGATTCATGATATCGTATTAGATTCATCTCCTAAACAGTGTATTTCGTATACTCGTGCCTTTGGCAAACTCATTACTGACTATGGAGAGTTACGTCAAGCCGTTTGCGAGTATGCCAATCGCGTGGCTGAGCAACTTAGGAATCAAAATTCTGTCGCAAAATTGCTTAGAGTCTTTATACATACTAATCCCCATAGAGATGAACCTCAATATGCTAAAAATCGAGTTATAACTTTGGCTGTTGCCAGTAATAGTAGCCCGGTATTGACTAAAGTAGCTTCTGCTGCCTTAAAAAGTATATTTGAACCTGGGTATAGATATATGAAAGCGGGGGTTATTGCTGATGCAATTAGTTCTGCCGATGCTGTCCAAGACTCTATGTTCGCCGATTATAAGCATGATGACCATGCTAATCTTATGACTGCAATGGATAGCCTTAATTCCAAATACGGCCAGGATATAATAAAACCTGCCTCATGTGGCACTGAGAGGAACCATAAAATGCGTCAAAATAAACTTTCTTTCAATCCCAACATAGAATATCCGATAGTAGAAGGCAAAAAGTAGAACTTTGCAGCTTTCAGGCAAACTATATTTAGCAAAATATCACCTCCACTAGGACAATACTCGCTCTTACTGCAAAAAAAAATTAAAAGAAGTAGTAAAAATTACTTGTTTCTTACTGCAAAAACTATTTAGTATATTGGAAAAAGAAGTATTTAGAGGATTATTATGGATTTTGATGTTGTAATATGTGGTGCAGGCGTTGTTGGGTTGGCTGTGGCTGCTGAATTATCTAAACAATATACTTGCCTTGTAATAGAAAAAGAATCAGGATTTGGAAAAGCTACAAGTTCCAGAAACAGTGAGGTTATTCATGCCGGCCTTTATTATCCTCCCGGATCTTTAAAGTCAAGCTTATGTATAGAAGGAAACAGATTAATCTACGCATGGTGTAAAGAGCACAATGTACCTTTTAAAAAAATTGGTAAGTACCTTACTGCTAATAATATAGATGAAGAAAAGAGACTCACCGAGATATTTCACAATGCTATTGCTTGTGGAGCTAAGGGGTTGAGATGGACAGGAAAAGAAGAGATGCAATCTGAAGAACCCTACGTAAAGTGCACCTCTGCCCTATTTTCATCTGAAACCGGAATTATTGATACTCATTCCTTTATGTATAGTCTTGAAACTACTGCTATCACTCAAGACTGTATTATGCTTTACAATCACAAGATGCTTGACTTTCAAAATAATGGAAGCTACCTAAATATTTCGATAATGGATAGTGATGCTAATGAATATATCGTTTCGTGCAAGCATTTTATCAATGCAGCAGGCTTGTATTCAGATATCATTGCTGAGAAAACAGGAGTTGATATTACAAAAGAGGATTTAATCCTGGAATATTGGAAAGGCCATTACTATAAACTAATTCCATCAAAATCTCATTATGCTAGTCACCTTATTTACCCAGTGCAGTGTAAAAATTCTAAGGGATTGGGTGTACATCTTACTAAAGATATGGATGGATATATCAAGTTTGGACCTGATGCAGAGTTTGTAAAAGGGAAAGTAGAAGAATACAATCTTAAACAAGATAAAAAGCAAAACTATTTCAGTATCATATCTACTTATCTTTATGATATACAAGAAGATGACTTGAGTTTTGACCAGATAGGAATAAGACCTAAATTAAATACTAAATATACATCATATAGAGATTATTATATAAAGAATATATCTAATAGAAAAGATGTATCAATAATTAATCTGATTGGAATAGAGTCGCCCGGCATTACTTCTTCTTTGGCGATTGGAAAGAAAATCAAGTCAATGGTTAGTAGTTAGGGTTGAGTTTTATGCTCAGAATATGTACAGTGATGAGCGTATTTAGATCCAAGGTTTGATCATATGATTTATTATTAAAATAAAAACAATAAATATCGCTATTTAAATTCTATATTTATATCTATTTTTGTCTTCGCTGACAGATTTATAACACAGGTGCTAGTTTGAAGCAAATCCAAAAAATATTGATTTATATACCTGAAAAGTATAAAAATAAAATTATGGCTGCTATAGAAGAGTTTGAGGTAGTATTTGCAGGTTCGTATTTAGACTTATTGGAGCAAATTACTGAAGAGGATTGGTCTGCTGTATTGATATATGAAGAGTATACTCAAAAATTAAAAGATGCAATTCAACTCTCGCAAAAATATGATATGACCGTTATCCGTATTCTTAGTACTTCAAACGAAGAAATTTTAGTTGAAAGCATTAAAATGGGACTCGATGACTGCGTAAGTCTTACTAATCTTCACAGGCTATATGGTATTCTATATAACTTAGATAATATGTCCCCTAATAATGCAAAAGTAAAAAAATATAATGTATCAGGTGTCAACCGGAAATTGTTAGCCATATTAGATTTATTACCTAACATGGTAATTATAAAAGACACTAATAAATTTAACTATGTCTATATCAATAAGCATGGTGAAGATTTGCTTGGTTTAAAAAAAGAAAGTCTAATTGGGAAAAATGTATTTGATCTTTTACCTGAAAATCTTGCAAAGGCATCCTTCAAAAGGGATGTGCTTGCTATCCAATCCAAGTGTGTAAATTACTCATCAGAGGATATTTATATCAAACACGATGGCGACTTGTTGTACACCGAAAGTATTAAAATATTAGTTGAAAACGAAAATTCTCAAGAATATATTTTAGAGTATTTTATAGATAATACTGAAATAAAAAATCTAAAAAACAAACTGGACTTAGCTGACTCAAGAATAGATAAAATATTTAATTCAAGTACAAATATTATTGTAATTGAAGCTATACAAACAGGTGAAATTATCAAAACTAATCCTAAATTTGAGGAATTAGTGGGATATAGCTCTAATAATATAACTAAGAAATCATTCAAAGAACTGGGTATATGGATTGATGATTATAAGATAGAAGAAATGATAGGTATTGTTTTAGAGCAAGGCTCCACAGAGAAGCAAATAGTAAGAGTGCTGGATAGTCAAGGGGACTTGAAGTATTATCTATTGTCTTTAGATTATATAGAAATAGAAAATAAAGAATGTTTTTTATACATAGGGCAAGATGTATCTGATATAAATGAAGGCGAACTGGAACTCAAAAAACTGCTAAGGAAGCAAAAAGTATTGGCAGAGTTAAAAAATAGATTTATTATGCTAATATCTCATGAGTTTCGAACTCCACTTACTACTATTATGCTCTCGGCTGACTTATTGAAACGATATTCTATGGGTTGGGATCAAGAAGAAAAGAATAAACACTATGACAGGATACAGCAAACTATCCTCAGTATGACCAAAATGCTGGAAAATGTTTCGATTTTAAGCAGATTAGAAGGCAAAGATGTTGACTTAGTGCCTGAACGTATTAATTTGCTTCAGTTTGTGCAGGCAATGGCAGAAACCGCCATAATGAATTTACAGTCTACGTTGCACGTTAATGTAAATCTTAAAGGTGAAAATGCTGAGGTAATAGTAGACGAAAATCTTTTAGGTCTGTCTTTAATAAATGTTATTTCCAATTCTTTAAAATTTACACTAAATCAAAATCCTATAGATATAGAAATTGAAATATCTGATAAAGTTTCTAATATCAGGATTATAGATAATGGTGTTGGTATAAATGAAACAGATTTACAGCATATTAGCAAAGCTTTTTATCGAGGCGATAACTGTGTGAATATTCCGGGATATGGTCTTGGTTTAGCCATTACTCAAAAAGCAGTACAGCTATTGGGTGGTGCGTTGCGATTTTATAGTAAAATTAATAAGGGTACAACTGTTTCTATTTCTATTCCTCGTAATATTTAATAATATTTTGCCATCTCCAATTTGAATATTTTCTTATCTTTACGGCTTATGATGAGAGGATATTTAATTTAATAGGAGTTACAATGGCATCAAATACTGCAAAAAGGTCGCCTTTCCCGTTTAATTACTGGGTCGCGATTATATTCGAATTCTTCGAGCGTGGCTCATACTATGGCGTGATGAGTATTTTGTCTGTATATATGACGGATCAGCTTGGCTTTAGTAAAGAAGGCGTAGGTATATTAAAATCTACTATACAACCTATTTTATACTTCCTCCCTATTTTGACAGGTGCCATAGCAGACAGAATGGGCTACCGTAAAACTTTACTTGTAGCATTTTCTTTGCTGGGCATTGGTTATTTCTTTGCAGCAGGTACGACTGAGTATGTGCCAATATTCCTGTTTTTAGTAGTTATGGCTATAGGTGCCGGCACGTTTAAACCTATTATTTCCGGTACTATCGCTCGGGCAACCGATGAGACGAACTCTACTTTCGGTTTTGGTATATTTTATTGGTCGATTAACTTAGGGGCATTCCTATTCCCTTTGATTATTGTGCCTGTACTAAAATCTATCGACCCGGCTTATGTGCTTTATGCTGCGGCTATCGGTACGGGAGCGATGATTTTACCAACAATATTTTTGTACAAAGAACCTGAGCGTGGCGAAGGTGAAAATACTGCACGTGAACCAATCGGGAAAATGATAAAAGATGTACTGGAAAAAGTATATGTTGTATTCCTTGATTTCAAATTTATACTATTTATCGCACTGTACTCTATGTTTTGGATTTTATATTTCCAAATGTTTGACACTGTGCTTTGGTACGTAAGAGATTTCGTAGATGCAGCTCCATTAAATGCTTTTGTGTCTGGGGTTTTAGGCTTTGACTGGAAGTTTGACGTGGAACACGTAACAGTGATTAATGCTCTGACAATTATAGTATTACAGCTGTTTATTTCTTCTATAGTAAAAAATACAAAAGCTTTGCCGACTATCGTAACCGGTGTTGCAATTGGTACTGTGGGCATGGCGATTCTTGCCTTAAGCTCTAATATCTGGGTGTTTATGATAGGAATTACTATCTTCTCCATCGGAGAAATGACTGCTCATCCTAAATATATATCTTACTTAGGACTTATCGCACCGGCAGACAAAAAAGCAACCTATATGGGCTTTGGATTTCTTTATGGATTTTTCGGATCTTTGATTGGTGGTATCTTAGGAGCAAAATTATATGTTTGGTTTATAGATAACCCAATGATAAACTTTGTGAAAGCTAAAATGGTTGAGCTAAATTCTGCTCAAGCTTCATCGGAAATGACAGTAGAGCAGGCTTTAGAAACTGCTAAAAGTTTAGGCATAGCAAAAGAGCAAATTACTTCTGCTGCTTACACTTCAGAGCTTTGGCTTCTATTTTCCGGAATTGGAGTGCTATGTATAGTATCCTTGCTATTATATGACAAATTTATAGGTACCAGAGAAAGTGCCGGAAATTAAGAAGTTGATATGTATAATACTTACAATTAGTTAGATGGAAAGTGTCATTAGATGTCATCATAGAGCTGTAAATGACTGTAGTACTATGGAGCATGCTCACTAGCTCTGTAAGAAAACATTACATAATTCCTGATTGAATCAGGGGTTTCAATCCTTTGCCAGCAAATGACATTAGAGCTTTTAATCTTTTCAAATGACAAATCTTGTTTTTAAATATGACCACTCTGCTTGTAAATATCTACAGACAGAGTGGTCTATATTATTATTGCTCAAATTTATACTTTAATAAAACGCTCTTCTTCCAAAGCCTTTCTGAAGTAAAGTAAAATATCATGAGTTGTAAGTATGCCTTCCAGATTGTAATCCCAATCAACCACCGGTAAAACGTCTACTTTATACTTGCTAAAAAGTTCGACGGCTTTAAAGATACTATCCTCTCTATAAATTACATGGCTGACCTTTTCCATGATGTTAGAATAATCTCCAATCTTGTTGTATCCATCGTTAGATTCAGGTTCGTAGATTTGTTTGCATGTATATTCCAATATCTTTCGATCAGTTATCATGCCTAAAAACTTCTTACTATCTAATACAGGTAAGTATTTGATTTTTTCATCTTTTAGTAGGTCATCAGCTTTTTTTACAGAGTCGTCAAGCTGTACTGAAAAGAAGGAGCGGCTCATTATCTCACTTATTTTTGTTAGTACCGGCATATTAGCTCCTTTGTTAAGAAAGTATAAAAATAATAGTTGAATTAAATGCTTATCTAACATATAACTCTATACTTTTTTTGACGTAAATACAATAGGATTTAATCTATTTTGTTCTTAATTTATAACAAATATTATAAAGAGATGGTTAATATATGCTGCCAATAAACAAATTTGCATTGAATAAAGATGTCATAGTGATTGGTCATAGAGGCGCGAGTGAGCTTGCCCCTGAGAATACTTTGTCGGCTTTTCAGCAGGCTTTGGATTCGGGTGTGGATATGATAGAAGTAGATGTGCAGGTTACCGCGGATAACTTACCAATAGCTATGCATGATTTGGATCACGGTCGAACTACAGAAGGTAGCACAGCAGTAAAAGATATGAGCTATAGTGAGTTAATGCAATTAGATGCCGGCAAGTGGTTTGGCAGTAAGTACGAAGGCGAAAAAATACCTCTACTTGCGGATATTATCGAGCTCATTAGTGGGAAAGCATATCTGAATATTGAAATTAAAGCAGGTGAACAATCCCTTTCCCGCGATAAAATCAAAACAATAATTGATGTTGTAGATCAGTGTAATTATTTAAAATACTCTACATTTGGCTCTTTTGATTATAAAATACTTGAAGAGATTAAAAAGTATAATCCTGATATATACACTGCAGCTATTAAAATACCATGGGAAAATAATTTGCCATCTGAAGTATGCAGCAGTATAGGAGCTGAAATATTTATCTGTGCCTTAGGAGAGCTCACTCACGAGATTGAAGAAGATGCTCAAAAGCATAACATAATATTAGCAGTGTACGACGTGGATACTAAAGAGGCATTCTTAGAGGTTTCTAAGTATAAGGTTAAGGCAATTGCTACTAATAATCCAGCGATGATAAAAGATTTGCTGGATAGTAACAACTAATCGGTTGCTACCAAAGAAATTACGCTGAATGCAACCCTTACTTGGTTTATGTGTAAATATATTAAAAGAATAGTGTTAGATATTATCTCTTGGTAAAATGGCTATAATATCTTTTATTTACAGATACCTATAAGCAGGGCTTTTAGATGTATCCTGCTCTTTTAGAAATTTAGAAATATTATGAGTTTACTTATGAAAAAATTAGCTTCTACCCTATTACTGTTGCTTTTTACTGTTGCTTTCTCCTCATCAGCTTTTACTGCCCAAATTCTATTAAAAGGAAAAGTAACTGACATATATTCCGGCAAGCCTATGGGTGTAACTATGAAATTTGAAACAAAGTCAGGGCAGATTATCAAAATCAAATCGGACGATGTTTCAGGTGAATACTCGCAACTCTTTGAGTCAGGCACTGAGTACGAAGTTACATTTATCAATAAAGAAATCGTTCGCACTACTGAATCATTCAA
The DNA here is from genome assembly GCA_963678775.2 of Kapaibacterium sp. (SeqCode). Lineage (GTDB taxonomy): Bacteria > Bacteroidota > Ignavibacteria > Kapaibacteriales > UBA2268 > JBFHIJ01. The sequence continues at coordinate 430,136 of CAXXGR010000002.1, read as the reverse complement.
AACAGAAGATGTTTCCACATATAAAGAATTTGAAAGAAACTTTACCGTAAAGCATTTAGTGAAAGGTTTGCTATTTATGGATGTAGATATATTTGAATCCGGTTCGTCTAACCTTAATCACAAATTTGAAGACGCTCTAAAAGAACTGGAAGAAGTGATGAAGTTCAATAGAAATGTCAAGTTCTACTTTGTAGTTTCGTTAAATGATGTGGCAGAAAAAAGCAGATCAGGCAAGACTTCTCTTCTTGAAGAAAGAAAAACTAAGCTCGAAGAAAAAGTGAATAATTTGGGAAGGGATGCCAAACGGATTCAAGTGAAATCTGAAAGTACTTGCAAAAAAGGCAAGAACAATCTGGCTATTATAGTGAAATCAATAGAGTCATTATTGAAATAACCAATTATTATATATAAATTTATTGAAGCCCTTACGATTCTATATTGCAAGGGCTTTTTCTTTGCAGACTTTAGATAGGAATTGGAATAAGCAATCGGATAAATCCGGGAAGTATTCCCGAAATAATTGCTGTATTGTCTTGTGTAATTGTGCTATATTGCTTGTTTTATTCAATTGATGAATTGCAGTTTATGTCAGAGAATACTAATATAACTCAAGAAAGTAAAAAAAGAATACTCTATATAGATTTAATCAGAGCCTATGCTATACTTATGATGGTGCAGGGGCATGTGGTAGACCTAACTCTATCGCCAATATTTAGAGATTCGAGCTATATCTTATATACAATCTGGAATTTCTTGAGAGGAACCACAGCTCCCATATTTTTCTTTTCTTCGGGTACTATATTTTCTTATTTGTTTCTAAGGGCTCAAGGACAAGGGAAGGAAACTGAACGGTTCAAAAAAAGTATAAAAAGGGGCTTGTTGTTAGTATTTATCGGATACTTACTCCAATTTAAGCTGGAAGCATGGTTTGCCCTACCACCTAATTGGGTGGAGTATCCCTATGTGTTTGCTGTGAACGTTTTGCATTCTATAGGAGCCGGCATGATAGTGCTTGCTTCAGTTTTGTACCTTCTAAAAAAAATGCCTCATAGGGTTTCACTTACTCTTATGGTTTTTTTGGGAGCAGGTGTATTCCTCCTGTGGCCTGAGCTTGAAAATTCTCAATTTATCGACCAATTAGCAGTACCTGTCAAATCATATCTTGTTAGGACTCAGGGAGGCTTTTTTCCGGTTATTCCATGGATAGGCTTTATGTTTTTCGGAGCAGGTTTGGGAGTGCTATTGCATTTTAAAGATACAATATACAGGAATTATATCTTTATACTGACTTCAATGTCGATAGGTTTTATTTTACACTTCTTTTCAGGAGATTTATTAGAATTATCTTATAATCTAACCGGTTGGGACAATCTGCATTATTTGCTGTATAACAATTTTCTGTTTTTTAGACTAGGACATGTATTTATCTTTGTTGGGATTTTTTCTCTGATATCTTTTGCGGATCAGCATATCCCCAAGTTAGTTTTTACTATAGGTAGAAATACATTATTGATATATATAATCCACGTATTTTTAGTCTATAATACCGGATTTACCCACGGCTTTGCTACCAAATTTGTAAGAAGTTTAGAGCCACTTAATGCCCTTATGTTGGCTCTTGCCATAGAGCTTGTTATTATATTCGCAATATGGCTGCTTGAAAAATTGAATACAAAATACGGCAAAACCATAATAAAACTTAAATAATCTAATTCTATTTATTGTCAGACAAAATAACTCTATCTCATTCGTCTCTTGCGTTCTGACAAATTAAACTTGAGAAAAAATATGCAGGATATACAAGATATACAGGACATACAGCTAAGCTATTTACAAGAATCGGACTATAAAGACTTAGCGAAAGCATTCGAAGAAGTCTATAGAACTTTATATAACGTAGCTTGGACTGAATTTCAGATTGAAACGCTAATAAAAAAATTCCCTGAAGGGCAGGCAATTATTAGAGTAAATGGAGAGTTTGCCGGATGTGCACTCTCTATTATTGTAGATTATGACAAATACGATCTTAAGCACACTTATGCAAATGTGACAGGCAATGATACCTTTTCTACTCATACAAGTAAAGGCGATATGCTATATGGCATTGAAATATTTGTTCGCCCCAAATTTAGAGGTCTAAGACTTGGGCGGAGGCTTTATGACTACAGAAAGGAACTTTGCGAGAGGCTAAACCTGAAAGGTATTGCTTTTGGCGGCAGGATGCCTAACTATCATAAGTATAGTCAGGAGCTATCCCCAAAAGAATATATAGACCAAGTGAAAAAAAGAATTATACACGACCCTGTGCTTGTTTTTCAGATGTCAAATGATTTCCACCCTTCAAAAATATTGAAAGGATACTTAAAGGGTGACAAGGAGTCTAATGATTATGCTCTCCTTTTAGAGTGGCATAATATCTACTATGAGAAAAAACAGGAACAGCCCACTGCAGATAAAAAAATTGTGCGCCTCGGTTTAGTACAGTGGCAAATGCGATTGTACAAGGACGTAGACGAAATGATGCAACAGGCGGAGTTCTTCATAGACGCTGTTTCTAATTACAGGTCAGATTTTGCACTTTTCCCTGAACTATTTAACGCTCCCCTAATGGCAGAATTTAATCATCTTTCGGAGCCGGATGCTATTAGAGATCTTGCTCGCCATACAGATGATTTGGTCAAAAGGTTCTCGGAATTAGCTGTTTCTTATAATATCAATATTATTACAGGTAGCATGCCCGCATTAGTGGGAGATAATCTCTACAATGTAGGATATTTGTGCGAAAGAAACGGAACAATATCGCACTTTGAAAAGCTGCATATAACGCCTGATGAAAGACGTGTATGGGGTATGCAGGGTGGTAACAAAATTCAAACTTTTGACACCGACTGTGGCAAAATCGGCATTTTAATCTGCTATGATGTTGAATTCCCGGAACTCAGCAGATTGCTTGCTAAGCAAGGTATGGACATACTGTTTGTTCCCTTTCTTACAGACACTCAAAACGGATATTCCAGAGTCAGGAATTGTGCTAAAGCCAGAGCAATAGAAAATGAATGTTATGTGGCTATAGCCGGCAGTGTCGGTAATTTGCCAAAAGTACATAATATGGATATTCAATATGCTCAGTCTGCAGTATTTACTCCATGTGACTTTCCATTTCCATCGGATGGGTCTAAGGCTGAAGCAACGCCAAATACAGAGATGATTTTGATTGCCGACGTAGACTTAGATTTACTGCGCGAATTGAATCAATTTGGAAGCGTTCGGAATTTAAAAGATATTAGAGACGACTTGTATGAAGTTATCAAAAAATAGTCCAATATTATAATAAAATAGCCACATTTCTTTCGCAGAAATGTGGCTATTCTGTATATCTAAAGAAAATAATATGTTAGACCATCATTTTGAATATTTCCAAGACATCATCTTTTTCAAGTTTCCTAAACTGACCTATCATACCAAAGGCAGTGGCTTTTTCTGCCATTTCTTCTATGCGGCTGTCATCTATATCAAAGTCTGAAAGTTTGGTAGGTAAGCCCATTGCTTTAAAGAAGGCTCTCAATTTAGTGATACCTTCTTTTGCTGCAAGTATCTTATCCTCATTTGCCGAAACACCCATCACATTGATAGCAAAGTTGTAATATTTATCGATGTTTTTCTCTGTTATGGTATATTCCATCCAGTAAGGCGTGATAAGTGCAAGACCTGCACCATGTGTTACATCATAGATTGCGCTTATTGCATGCTCTATCATGTGCACAGCCCAATCGCCATATCTACCTGTAGACAGTAAGCCATTAAGTGCAAGAGTACCTGTCCACATTAAGTTTGCACGTGCTTCATAATTTTTATGGTCTTTTATCGCTATCGGACCATAATGCATTGCAGTTTTGAGCATAGCATCGCACATCCTGTCCTGCACATAAGTTCCATCTATTGGAGAGAAATACTGTTCCAAAATATGGCTCATTATGTCTGCAGTGCCGGAAGCAGTTTGCCACTCGTTTACTGTATACGTATTCTCAGGATCCAAAATTGAGAACTGAGGAATCAGCATTGGCGAAACAAAAGGTAGTTTATCATTTGTATCCCAGTTAGTAACCACTGTTCCACCATTCATCTCAGAACCGGTCGCAGCGAGAGTAAGAATAGACGCCACAGGTAAGACTTCTTGTGGTGCTGCTTTCCTAAGGAAGAAATCCCAAACATCGCCGTCGTACTTTGCACCCAAAGCCATAGCTTTTGCAGCATCAATAACAGAGCCACCTCCTATCGCCAGGATGTAATCACATTTCTCTTTTATCGCTGTTTCTATTCCTTTTTTCACAGAAGTAAGTCTTGGGTTAGGTTCAATACCGCTTGTTTCAGCATAATCCAATCCTTCGGCTTTAAGAGAAGCAGTTACTTTGTCAAATAAGCCACTTTTTTTGATTCGGTCACTACCATAAACAATCAGTACTTTATTCGCGCCACGTTTCTTAGCAGAAGTGCCGACATGATCCATTTGTTCTTTGCCAAAAAGAATTTCAGTTGCTTGTGTAAATGTGAAATTTAGCATTAGAACATTCTCCTATTTAATAAAATCAATATCCAAACCTAACTACGTAACAAGCAGCAAAGAAGTTCAAAAGAATTTTAAAAGGACGAAAAATTTAACGTTTCTCAAACCCTCTAAATCTCCTTTGTCAATGAGACTTATTTTTATATATATTTTCCCTGCATCTCCACCCTTCTGACAAGGAGGGTCGGGTTTTCCAAAGGAAAACACGGGCTGGGTTAGCAGTGCTTGCTAATTGGCTAAGGCTCCTACCTCACATTTACAAACTTCCCGGTAGAGATTAGTGAGTTGTTGCAGGTTATCATATAGAAATATGTCCCTGAACTTAATCTAGTTAAGTCTATTGAGTTTGAAGAATTTGATATTGCTGTATTTACTATTTGCGGTGTTGTAATGTGTTTCCCGTTTGCATCTGAGAATATTATCTCGTACTCTCTCGATTTGGGATCTTCAATTTCTAAATAATACTCGCTAGTGGTTTGAAGTGGCTTTATACTTATTTCTTTAAATATACCTTCCGTTATGCCGGTTACTTCTTCGTAGCGAAAAGCCCCACCTGAAAAAAACCAAGCAATAGGATAGTCACCACAATAAACACAATCTTGGGACATAGCATATAAATAATCATAAAATATTACATATTCCCAAGTTTTGCCACCATCTTCTGTAAGCATATATTTTGCTCCATTTCCTCCGGCTATAGCTCTTAAGCTATCAGTAAAATGAATCTGTGATAAACCAAATCTAGGATTCTGTAACTCGTTATAGATAATTTCCCAAGTTCTACCCCTATCCATTGTTTTCCATATAAATCCATAATGGATATTTTTAGTCGTATCATTCACTCGTTGCTTGCCGGCTGCATATCCTAGAGAATCAGTAATAAAATCAACACCACTTATCACCAAAGGGAACTCTCCTTCTTTCGGCTGTATTTCAGCATTATAATCTTTCCATTCACCAGTTTCTAAATTAAATTCAAGAAATTGATTAGAAATACCTCGACCGTTTATGGTAGCAATTTTTGTAGAATCAATAAAAAATGAAGGGTTGCTTGTACCTATAAATTTATTAGGCTTATCATAAATTGTAAATGTTTTCCAGCCATCAGATGTAACCATAATATTATAAACTGTAATTAAATATCCCTTCATGCTGTTGTACATTGATAAATCTAAACAATAATTATTTTTATCCGAAGAAATTGTACCAAACTCTACTCTTGAGAACGTTTGACCTCCATCCGTTGTAATATCTAATACCGGTTGAGGGAACATACAGATATAATAGTGCAATGAATCTAAGATATAAGAACCAATTGAAATCATTGCTACTGAATCATTATATGCCGGGTAATAATGGCTATATGTATTAGTCCAAGAATTTCCTGCATCGTAAGATTTATATATTTTTGAAGATCCGATATTTTCTACTATAGCAATAATTTTGGTGGAGTCAATAACCTTTAAAGCCTTGACTTGATCCTGATATTTGTAGTGTTTTTTTACCCATTGCTTTTCAGCATTACAAACATAAAGCGATGAAAAACATAGTAATAAGTAAATGATATATTTCATAAAACGTTCCTAATAGTAATAATTCTGGTTGTTTCTTTTCCTATGGCGTTGCCATGGGCTTTTATCTATGAGCCTTTCAGGCTCTGAAATCCTCTAAATCTCTACTTACCTTTGGGCTAAGCTCTGGGTAAACTTTCACTCAGCACATGGCTTTGCCCGGGGAGACTTATTTTTATTATATATCTACCTCGCTACTACAACTTTCATCGATTTAAATACGCTATTTCCTCTGATATTACAGATATATTTACCTGCACTTACATTGGAACAGTTCCATGAAAAAGTATGTTCTCCTGCTTCTAGTAAACCCGAATGAAGTGTCTCGACTAAACGCCCTGAATTATCATAAATCATAACCTTAATTTCTTCTGATGAATCTAATGCAAAAGCTATATCTGCTGAGTTTGTACTAGGATTTGGATAGATTAAGCTACTGTTTAAATCTGAGCTGCCTGATCTTGGATTATCTTCTACTGAAACTATAATTGGATCTGAAATATACACCCCTTTTGTAGTATATGCATATATTCGATGTTTTGGATCTATTTCAATCTTGTTCACTAAAAAATCTGAGATATCTAAATTGTCCATAAGATTAGTATAAGATTCATCATCTTCTCTAATATAGACTCCATTGTAACCTGAAATATATATTTCACCATTGTATATTTCAAAATCTAATGCATCCAATTTATAAGTTCCCAAGGTTTGCCAGGTTTCTCCACCGTTTAAACTAAATTTAGGAACCTCATGATGCCCATAGTCCCGGTCAGTATAACGATAATTAAAACAAATCACATCTCCTTCTACTTTTATATTATTAGCATGTATATAAATAGCTTCATCATATGTCTGTTTAAAACCTATCTGTTTTTTTTGCGTATTCAGATTCACAGCACAAATCTCATATGCTTCCTCTTCTGAATTGTATTGATTGAATAGAGCAGTCCCATTTATATCTATTTCAAAATCATCTACATTAACTCTGTATTCTGGTTTGTATTGATATGTTTTCAGTAGAGTGTCAGGAGTTATTATATGTATATAGGCAACACCATTAGGTGGAATAGAAGTGCCACGACCAAAGCCAGATTCTGATTCAATTAGAGGAAATGATTGTAATTTGTTGTTGTTAACAGATGGCCGAAGCTCAATTTTGTCACTTTTAGGTTTAAAATTTAATGTACCTAAAAGCTTAGGCTGAGGATTATCTAAAGTATATTTCAAAATATTTTGATTTTCAATAACATATCTTTCTTTATTAAATCCGAGCGATCTATTTAAGTTCAAATCCTCCCATTCTTTACCGGGATATTTAATTTGATTTTCTGAAACCAAAGTATCTCCAAACTCTCTATAATGAGTGGTATAAGACAGTTTAAATTCTCCGGTATATTCAAACTCATCCGTGGCAAAGTTGTACTCGTATATATCTGTCCCTTCGTAATAGTAAGGATAATTTGTCTTAAATTCAAGTTTATTGCCATTTAGTTTATGTACCTTCCAATTTAATCCAAAGTCTTTACTAACCAGGACAAAATCTCTTGACTGAAGAAACAATCTGCCATCAATTTCTTTAAATACATTTATATCATTCTTTTTGATTCTAATATTATTCGTAATGAGGCTATCATAACCAAAATTATTATACAATTCCCAGGATTTACATGTATCTCTGGTAACATATGTTTTAGTGGGATAAAATGCATAAACTGATGCAGAATCAGAGAAAAGATACCTCATTCCAAACCCCATACTGGGGTATATCTCGTAAGTACCTGAATCCAGATTATAAACCAGAGTGCTATTACCCTTATAATCTGTCAAAAAGAAATTATTAAACCCTGTAAAAGGTATTCTATCACTGGATGAAGGAAGTTTCATTGCCTCGAACTGCGTAGTTTCTGAATTAAAATTGCAAATATATCGCGCGTTATTGTAGCTCGGAAAACATATTATATAATTATCATAGTTGTAAAATTCGCACTGCCCATATTTACCATAACTAGTGTTCCAAGTTTCACCCCAATCCGTAGAATAAACCCAGTGTGTATCCTGTTGAGCAATAATAAAACCATTAGAGAACTCAGTGATTGATTTAAATCCGTAGGTTTCTCTATTAAGTAAACTGTAATTGTCTTTAGCTCCATGAATCATATTTTTGCTTTTCCATGTTTTACCTCCATCAGTAGATTTTCTAAATCCTATTTTGAGTAAGTAGTCATATGTCATTAGATCACCATTAGATAGTCTAATAAATATATCATGACTAAAATGCTGAGGAATGTCTTCAATCTTTCTCCAATTGAGTTGACTCATTAGACCAATCGGAAATGCCAGAAAAATAATACATAGAATTAATGTTTTCATTTTACACCAGAATAATAATTTGATTTCCACTACCCCCAATAACACTTAAACTAACATAAAGTCTCATAATAATTAAATTTATCTAACATGTAACTTCTTTATATTATAGTCCGTATAGTTTCGTCTATGCTAAATCATTAAAAATTGAGTTGTAGTTATGGAAAATAGAAAAGCCCAATATTTAGAGGGCAACATAAATAGATTGCTGATATTTAAGTCACTTCCTGTGATACTGGGTATTATGTTTGCCATTTCACTGAATCTGATTGATACTTATTTTGTTTCTATGCTTGGCAATGCAGAGCTTGTTGCTATCAGTTTTACTTTCCCTGTTGTATTTTTTATATGGGGAATCGCAATGGGGCTTTCTACCGGTGCGTCTTCTATTATCTCGAGGGCAATTGGGAAAGGAGATAAAAATGAAGTAGTTCGGATTACTAGCGATGTACTTATTTTATCGCTGATAATGGTTGCTTTCTTTGTTGTCGTCGGGATTGCGAGTTTTAATTGGTTGTTTACGGTGCTTGGTGCTTCGCCCGAAACTATAGAGATGATAAAAGAATATATGGTGATTTGGTATCCGGGTATGATATTTTTGGTAGTGCCGGTAGTTGGCAATGCCGCTATTCGTGCTACGGGAGATACGAAGGTGCCATCAATGATAATGGGAATATCTGTGTTGGTCAATCTGGTATTAGATCCTATTTTAATATTTGGCTGGGGGCCGATTCCCAAAATGGGTCTGACAGGCGCTGCAGTAGCTACTGTAATTGCACGAGCAGTAACCTTTTTTATCTCTATTCATGTGCTTTATAAAAGAGAACAAATGATAAGCTTTGAGTTGCCGACTCTAAGTGAAATGCTTGCCTCTTGGAAGAAAATAATGATAATTGGCGGACCGGCTATAGGAACAAACTTAGTAGTTCCTTTGGGAGTAGGTCTGATAACTGCCTTGCTGGCTCAATATGGAGAATATGCTGTAGCTGCCTTTGGGGTGGCTTCCAGAGTAGAATCATTGATGCTTACTGTGTTCATGGGGCTTTCTGCTGTTATTGGCCCGTTTGTAGGCCAAAACTGGGGAGCGGGACAGCATGATAGAGCCAGAGAAGGAGTAAAGCGAAGTTATGTGGTTGCATTAGTTTGGGGTGGCTTCTCTTTTGTTATTCTTGCACTATTAGGAGAGCCAATAGGTCGAATATTCGTATATGCTTCGGACTCTATCGCAGGCAATCCGGAATTAATGGCAAGGGCTAACGATATGATTCACATCATAAAAACTTACTTGCTGATAGTACCTATCGGGTATTTATTTAGAGGTGTAATGATGGTGGCGGGCACCTCATTAAATATATTGAATAAACCACTGCACTCTGCATTTTTAACAATATTATATATACTTATATTATACGTGCCACTTGCATATTTGGGTTCTTATCTGATGGAAATAGACGGCATATTCTATGCTGCTCTTATTTCCGGAATAATCTCGGGCATAGTAGCTTATTCGCTATTGCAGAAGCAGCTTTATTCCGAAAAGAATTTAGTAATTGCCTAGAATTTTAGTAAGTTTCTAAATTATGTATTGGCAATTTGAAATATGAAAACACTCTTTGTAAAAAACTTAAATTTTATAATAAGCGACGAAGAAATAAATATACTTTTCTCTGTCTTTGGAGAGATTATTTCTTTCAAAAGACCTATAGATCGCAGGACTAAGCTTAAACAGGGATTCTGTTTTGTAGAAATGGAAGACAATGCCGCAATGCTGGCTATGAAGGCTCTTGATGGCTCGGAGCTAGGTGGAAGAATTCTCACTGTAGAACTCTCCAAAAAGTCTCAGGAAGTAGTGAAGGAAAAAGTAAAACAAAAAGAAAATAAAACTGATAGCAATACGAATAAGGAAAAACAAGCAAAGCAAAGGCAAAAAAGGAACTATAAGCCAAAAAGCAAAACAAAAACAGAAGATAAGCCTAAATAGATATATAGTTTATTCAATGATTCCCGGATACAGAGTATGGAGTTAAAATTCCAATTTACCGGAGCTTAATGTTTTTTGTAAAAAAATATGTAAATTGCAGTTATTCAAAATGCTTATGACTGGATTAAGGAATTATATCGGAATAGGAGACAGGAAAAATGGCGAAAAATCAAGGCAAAAAGACTCTAAGGTCTACATCTAATGCAATCAAAGATCTTTACAATACTTACGTAAAAAATGAAGAAAGAGAAATACCTATTACTGATGAAGAAGATAATAATATGGATGAAAATCAAGAACAAATACCGACTGAACAAGAACAGGAAGCTGTAGAACTTGGCACGCCTGAGGAAATGCATGAGCAAATGCAGGCTCTCGTAGAGCAGATGAATGAGCTCGGAAAAGAAAGGGACGAACTTAAAGATTCTCTCGTTCGCAAAGTAGCAGAGTTGGAAAACTTACGAAAACGCTCCATCCGCGAAAAGCAGGAAATGGTAGAGTATGCAAACGAAAGGCTGCTTTTTAGATTTCTTGAGCTGTTAGACGATATCTCTAACGCCGTAGATGCCGGCAAGAAAAGTGAAGACTACCAGACCTTGCTGCAAGGCTTGGAAATGATAAATACCAAAGCTGTAAAAATGTTTGAAGACAACGGCGTAAAAAAAATGGAAGATGCCGTAAATGAAAAATTCAATGTAGAGTTGCACGAAGCTATGATGCACACACCACACCCTGATATCAAAGAAGATCACGTGGTGCAGGTGATTCAGCCGGGCTACATGATGCATGACAAAGTGCTTAGACACGCAAGGGTAATTACTTCCGCAGGTAAGCCGGAAGAAGATAATAACTAGATTTTAAATGGGATGTATATTATAATTAGTGGCGAATAGCAATGTCGAAAAGAGATTATTACGAAATATTGGGTGTTAGTAAAAGTGCTTCGGCCGATGAGTTGAAATCCGCATATAGAAAACTCGCAATCAAATATCATCCTGATAAAAATCCGGATAACAAAGAAGCCGAAGATATGTTCAAAGAGGCTTCGGAAGCTTATGAAGTGCTTAGTAATGAAGAAAAAAAAGCTCGTTACGACAGATTTGGACATCAAGGTATGCGCGGTGGTCAGGACTACCATCAATATACTAATATGAATGACATTTTCTCATCTTTCGGTGACATCTTTGGTGGCGGCGGAGGTGGCGGAAGCATCTTTGAAGAATTTTTTGGGGGTGGCCGTCAGTCAGGAAGAAGAAGACGTCAGCAAGGTGAACCCGGTTCCAGAATACGAATACGTATACCTCTGACTTTGGAAGAAATAGCAAAAGAAACCGAAAAAACTATTAAGTATAAAAGATTGATTACTTGCGATGCTTGTAATGGCTCCGGTGCGAAAGCCGGTTCCGGCACTCAAACTTGCTCCACTTGTAATGGGCAGGGAGAAATAAGACAAGTATCACGTTCCATGTTCGGACAGTTTATCAACGTTTCTGCTTGCCCTACTTGTAGTGGATCCGGGCAGGTTATTAAAGAAAAATGTGATGTCTGCGACGGCGAAGGCAGAGTAAAAGGTGATGACACAGCCACAGTCAAAATACCGGCCGGAGTGGAAGAGGGCAACTATATTCCTATCTCTAATAAAGGCAATGCAGGAAGGAAAGGCGGCCAGACAGGGGACTTGGAAGTAGTAATAGAAGAAAAGGAACATGAACACTTTATCCGTCAGGATAACGATATTATGTTACCTTTGACTATTAGCTTCCCTGAAGCAGCTTTGGGTGCAGAATTAGAAGTGCCTACTTTAGAAGGTACTGAAAAATTGACTATTAAACCCGGAACTCAACCCGGAACTAAGCTTTTACTGAAAGAGAAAGGAATTCCTAACCTTAACGGCTACGGTAAAGGCCATCAGGTAATCTTAGTAAATGTATATATACCTGAGAAGCTGAACTCAAAAGAGAAATCAACTCTTAAAGATATGATAAAAAGTGAGAGTTTCAGCCCGGATAATGCGAGCAAAGGCAAACACTTTTTTAGTAAACTAAAGGATTTATTCTTCTGATATGAGCGATAATTTATCAAAGATAACAAGAGCTTTCAGTATCAATAAAAATGAAGCAATTGTTGCTTTGGTAATACTTGCGGGCTTACTGTTTGGCGTTTTGCGTATTGTATTTTATCCTGATGCCGGGACAGACCCTGATAAAATGAAGAATGATATCTTTGCCGCTTTTGACTCACTTTCCAAAGAGCAAGTTACTACTTACACCGGAAGCGATATAATGGACACTCCTGACTCGTCTCTCGCTTCCGGTGATTCTATTTATGAAAAACCTATGCTTTTCCCGCAAGCACCAAAATCTAAAACTACTACTGACAAAATAAATCTAAACACCGCTTCAAAAATGGAGCTGAAGAGCGTGCCGGGTATTGGTAGCAAAACTGCATTGAAAATAATAGAATACCGCAAGGCTAAGCCCTTCCAAAAAGCAGAAGACCTGATGAATGTACCTGGGATTGGTCCCAAGAAGTTTGAAAAAATGAAGCATAAGATTTGTGTAGGGAAATAAAAAAATGGCACATCCCAGTTTGTATATCATTTCCGGCTGCAACGGAGCCGGTAAGACCACTGCCTCATTTACGGTGTTACCGGAAGTGCTGCACTGCGATGAGTTTGTAAATGCAGACGAGATAGCAAAAATTATTTCTCCATTAGATCCCAACGAAGCGAGAATTGAAGCAGGCAGGATGATGCTTGATAAAATAGCTGAAAACTTAAGTAATCTAAATACTTTTGCCTTTGAAACGACTTTAGCTACTCGTTGCTTTTCTAATGTTATAAATAAAGCACATAATTTGGGATATGTCGTTTCTCTTTTGTATTTTTGGTTAGACTCGCCGGAGTTGGCTATTGCCAGAGTAAAGCAACGAGTAAAAGCCGGTGGGCATGACATCCCAAATGATGTTATTATTCGACGGTATTATGCCGGTCTAAAAAATTTATTTAACTTATATACGCCTATTTGCGACTATTGGATGGTTTTTGATAACTCATCGTCGCATTCGGAGCATATCTGTGAAGGTCATCTGGCAAACAAACCGGAGATTTTCAACGAAAATTTGTTTGTTAAATTACATAGGCAATGCAGCAATGAAATGTGATTGTTGTGACTTTATTGAGCTCAAAAACAAAATACTTAATGGACTGAAGCTATCTCATAAAAAGTTAGTAGAAGAAAAAATCAATACTAATGACAAAATTATAGTTTCAGAAAAAGGAAAAGTTAAATATAAAGATCCAAAGACTATAAAAATATCCGAATAAAATAGCATAAATATTTAGAAAAAGGGAAGTTGATATAAATCAGCTTCCCTTTCTACAAAATAAACAAAATCTACATTCAACTCAGGTTGATCAATAGCCACACTTTTTTTAGCTAAAAGATTATTTCTTTATTTCTGATTGTAAATAACGCAAAGCTTCTTCCATTAAAATATCTCTATCTAATGCTTTATAGATAGGATTGTCATCTACTATTACATCTGGTTCTAAAGTGCCTTTAATTTCTTTATCCTTGTAAAGTAGCTTTAAAGCAGGCATAGTGAAATAATAATTGCCGGCAAGGTTTACAATATCATCTAAGACAGCTGCTCCTGCAGTTTTTTTACCAAAGGATTTTGCTATTTTTGCATTTTTAGCCATTAGTAGAATAGCTTCAGAAAATCCTTGGGACTTTTCATCTACAAGCAAAGTTAATTTAGCTTTGAACTGCTTTTGATCAGGCAACAGGTCACCACCTATTGTGTCTCGCTTGGCAGCTCTGTCAGCTCTGTAATAAGTAAAGCTTTCCCCTTTGTAGCTTGCTATTGTATCTTTTGTAAAGAAGGATAAGAAATGCTCTGAGATTAAAGCAGCACCTCGCATATCTAAAATAATTCCTTCATAATTTTGAAGTCCATCTAGCATTTTTGCTAATTCTTTGTCTTCTACGGCACAAGCATCGATGTAAATAATGGAACTATCGAGCAATGCTATCCTTTCAGGCAAGAAATATTTAAGCTCGCCGAGCACTAAGTTTTGCTTGACACTTGCTGTGTATATCTCGTCGTCAGGTTTTTTAAGCTCCAACTCAATCTGCGGATTAGAATAAGTGTCAGTGCTAATCAAATTCCAAGCTTTAGCATATCTGTTTTCAACATTGTTTGCCGGATTTATAGTTTCCAGTTTTTTGTCTATTAGCTCTTTTATAGGCATTCCATTTATTTTTACTATACGGTCACCCGGGTTAATATTCTCAACAGAAGGATGCACCTTCGTAATTATATACTGATTATTGTAGTATTCAACCAAAAAAGGCATATATTCTATAAGTTCATCTTCTCCTTTCCAAATCCTTGAATTAGGATGATTGGATTTGAAGATAAACTCACTTAATACCTGTAAAAAGCCTTCTTTAGTGTTTACTTTTGCTATGTCATTTAACAAGATAGACAAATCTTGCTCTGATTTAGGAGCGGTCTCTGACTTATCAAAAAATCGAACTGCGTTCCATAAGTTAATCCCAATCGCAAGTCTTGCATTTAAATCCGCTTCTAAGAATACATAGTTACTATCTCTACCTGTATTATAAATTGGTTTTACAGCTTTAGGTAGCAAACTGTATCCATCAGAGTAAAAGGACAGAGGGATATTTACCCAAAGATTTTCTTTAAGCTTAACAGCTAATGTTTCTCCCGGGTTTGGGAACTCCAATGATTCTGATTCATCAGTTTCTATTACCAAATAATTGCTCTTATTACTATTCTCTACATAGACTTTATAGCCGGCCATTTCAGATACTTCAGGTACTCGCCACTTTGCAGGCTTACCATTCTCATCTATTTCGTCAAAGTTTGGATTAAACAGACTAAATGGCAAATCATGACCTTGGGAAACAATTCTTGTTTTAATGTTATCAAAGACTGCCCGGCCATCTCCATTTAGAATAAGAGCAATGTTAATGGTCTGAGTGTTTTCAGGAAAGTCAATTACAGTAGTATATTGTTTAAGATTTTTATCTGTTATTTGAATATCATCAGCAACAAACTTTGCTAATGGTTTACCATTGATGCCATTAATCCTAACCCATATTTCGCCACGAGAAGCTGCCAATTTAGAATCCAGAGAAGCATCTAACGACAAATGAAGTTGGCCTGCTTTGAAATCACTAAGACTTATTATTTGCATCGCGGAGCCTTTTGAGCGTCTTTGCGAATTCATAATGTTAATATTGGAAGAAGCAAAATTATCATCTTGCTTTAGTTCCGGTAAGCCACTGTGCATCATTGCCATAACTACGTTATCCAAAGCTCCGGTAGGTTTTTTGTTTAGTTTCAAATCTGCCTTTTTAGTTGCAAAACTGATACCGGGGAGAGTGTAATTGCATATTGGATTTAATTGCGCTAAAAAGTCAATATCATTTTTGGAATGGAGTGACGCATTGATACCATGAAGCAATAAATTATCCCAGTTTATATCTAGAATTTTTGATTGGGAAGAATAATATCTCATATATCCAAATAAGTCAGCAAATATCTTAAGATATTCTTGCTGCCCTGAGCTAAGCGAAGAAGCAGTATTTAGATTATTTTGATTTGTATGAACTAGTGAAAAAGTAAAATCATCTACCCATATCCTACCACTACCAATCATAGAAGCACCGTAGCTTATTTTATCAGCTTCTAATGGTACATAAAACTCTAATTCAAATTTATTCCAATCGCCCACTTTACTTGTTTCTAATGGGGATGTAGCTTTCACAACATCAAGCGGGTCTGTACCTCTAAAAATATTTACCCATAAATCAGCAGTTGAGGAGATATTTATAAATTGCGATTTGACATAAGCACTGAGTTTTACAAATTTTCCTCTAAAAGCAAATGCATCTAATTCTTGCTTAAACACGCCTTCCTTTTCTTTTGCCGGGAGTGAATCAGAAATATCAAAATTCGACAGCTCTGCGGAGTACTTACCTTGCATAGACTCTTTGTCTGTTGTTTGCAAAATAAATCCTCTATCTGCTGTATTTCTGGTAATTAGCCACGATACGGGCATCTCTCCGACTTTGCCTAACTCAAATTTAGTATTATACGGATGTGGTAAATTTGCTGTAAGATTTAAGTTGAATGCAATAATTAATAGCAAAATCAAAGCAAGCATTTTCTTCATATTTTCCTCGCAGATTATTATGTCCAAGATTGCATAATATATAATATTATTAGCAAAAAGCACAAAGCATTTGCTCTTTTTATACCATATTATAGTGGATTTAGTTTTTAAATTCGCTAGATAGCAGGATTAAATATTTTATGTATATCATAATATGATTTGCACAAAAAGCTATATAAAGAAAGACACATAAAGAAATAAATATCCCTGATATAATTTTGCTTGTTATACAGAAAGCTACACACTCCGGCTTTTCGTTGCCGAAAACCCATTTAAAAGTTGTTACTTTCAGGCAGCTCTATCCACTGATTAAAGGTCAAAGCATTACTATCTCTCTCAGATACAATGGGATTATCTATACCCCAATCAATATTAAGTGTTCCATCATTCCAGCGTATATTGTTTTCTCCTTTCGGATTCCACACTGCTGTGCATTTATATTGCATTTCTGTGGCTTCTTCCAAGGCAACAAAGCCATTAGCAAAACCCGGCGGAACCCAAAGGATATGGTTGTTTTCTTTTGATATTTCAAATCCTTTCCACTTACCAAATGTTGCAGAGTTTTTGCGTAAATCGGCTTCGACTACAAAAGCTGCTCCATTAGTTACTCTAATCAGTTTGCCTTGGGGCGTGTTCCACTGGAAATGTAGCCCGCGTATAACATTTTTTGCTGAGCAAGAATGGTTGTCCTGTACAAATTGGGTAGGAAGTCCTAACTCTTCAAATTGATCTGCTCTAAATGATTCCATAAAATATCCACGCTCGTCTCTAAATACTTGTGCCTCGAAGAGTACTAAGCCGTTCATGCTTCTCTGTATCACTTTTAGTCCCATACCTTTACCCTATTATTCCTTTATAACAATGTCAATAGTACACTGAAAATAGAGAATAGTTCGTTCCGTCAATTTTGTGCTTGCTTCTGTCATACGTTAATTTTATTTGCCTTTACGATATATATTTAGCATATTTCGTATGTGTATACAAAATAGGTAAAAATGCAGTGAAATTTTATTTTTTTCTTACTCTTATTTCCTTGATGTCAATTACTTATGATGAACTGTCTGAGGAGCATCAAGCTGCTTGGAGTATATATCGTGAGAATTTAGACAGCGCAGAAACTTTGTTTAAGATTGCTCTAAGCGAATATAGAGACATACTTGACATAAGAAGAGAGTCTGTAGCTCTGATAGATCTTGCAAACTTAAAAAAAAACCAAGGCAATATACCGGAAAGGCTGCGACACCTACATAAAGCAGAGAGGTTAGTTGAAAAAATAAATGATTCTACTATAATAAGTATATTATATGAGAATTTATATTTTCTATATGACGAATTGGGACAGACCGAAAAATCTTTAGATTATCTTCGAAAAGAGCAACAATATGTTTCTATATATGACACTACACAAATAATAAAGCTACGTTTAGATATAGCAGAATTATATTTAAATATAAATCAATTTGATAAAGCAAAAGCTAATATTGACTATGCTAATGCTATAGCTTATTTTTCAGAAAAAGAAGATGTCTATAATAAATATGGAATTTATTATTATACGAAAAAGGAATACGATTCGGCTCTTATTTATTACGAAAAAGCAAGTACGATATATAATGTTCGGGAAAATAGAGTAAACTTAAAATCTACATTAAACTATTACACTGTCAGGCAGGAAATCTATAATGATGTATCTGTTGCAACAGTAGATTCTTTGGAAAAGAGTGTGGCTAAATATAACAAAGTAAACCTTATGCCATATTTACTATCACTTAAGGCACATGTACTCAAAGATACTTCATATTTGCACGAAGCTTTACGTTTAGCAAATCAAACGAATAATATTCCCATAACTATCGGTTTGCTTAAAGAATTAGCCTCACTGCAATCAGAACTAAAGCATTATGACAGTCAAAAGGCTACTAATAACTTATATAATAAACTCAAGGATTCTTTAGCTAATGCTAATAACATGCTTATTCGCGAGGCTTTAGATAGCGCAAATACTGATAATAACAAAAACGCTGACAATAAGAATAGTTATAACAAGTATTATCTTATTATACTTTCATTGCTTTTAGTCTTAATGCTTTACATCGGATATAATAAATATTTGAAATCTAAAAAAGGATAATGTTTATGGAAGTCCCACAAAACGTTTTTCGTATGTGCATCCAAGACAGGTAAGAATACAGTGAAAATTTATTTTTTTCTTACTCTTGTTTCTATGATGTCAATTACTTATGATGAGCTGTCTGTGGAGCATCAAGCTGCTTGGAGTATTTATCGTGAGAATTTAGACAGTGCTGAAGTATTATTTAATATAGCTTTAAGAGAATATAGAGATATTCTTGATGTAAGAAGAGAGACGGTAGCTCTAATAGATCTTGCAAGCATGAAAAGTTTCCAAGGCAATATAAAAGAAAGGCTGAGATACCTACATAAAGCAGAGCTGTTAGTTGAAAAGATACATGATTCTGCGATAACTTGTGCAATATATGATCATTTATCTTCACAATATGAAGATTTGGGGCAGACCGAAAAATCTTTAAAATATCTCCGGAAAGAGCAACAATATGTTTCTGTATATGACACTTCACGAATCCTAAAGCTCCGTTTGGATATTGCATCATTATATTTAAATATAAATCAATTTGAAAAAGCAAAAGCGAATATTGACTATGCTAATGCTATAGCTTCGATTCAGGAGAAAGAAGATGTCTATAATAAGTATGGACTGTACTATTATACAAAACAGGAATACGATTCGGCTCTTATTTATTACGAAAAAGCAAGTAGCTTATATAATAATTTGGGAAATAATCTAATCTTAACCTATCCATTGAACTATTACTCTGTAAGGCAGGAAATACATAAAGATGTATCTATTGCAACAGTAGACTCTTTGGAAAGGATTGCGATTAAGTATAACAAAGTAAATCTTATGCCATATTTATTATCCCTTAAGGCACAAGTGATCAAAGATACTTCTTATTTGCACGAAGCTTTACGCTTAGCAAATCAAACGAATAATATTTCCCTAACTATCGGTTTGCTTAAGGACTTAGCTTCACTACAATCAGAACTAAAACATTATGACAGTCAAAAGGCTACTAATAACTTATATAATAAACTCAAGGATTCTTTAGCTAATGCCAATGACATGCTTATTCGCGAGGCCTTAGATAAAACCAATTCTGATAATCACAAAAATACTGACAATAAGAAGGGTAATAAAATATATTATCTTATTATACTTTCAGTACTAATAGTCCTAATACTTTACATTGGATATTTTAAATTTTTGAAATCTAAAAAAGGATAATGTTTATGGAAGCCCCACAAAACGTTGAGTTTGACATATCAACAGGTATTATGACTTGGGACACTGTAGTAGGTGCCGATAGTTATGAAGTTAAAATCTCCAGTTCAGAGGAAGGTCCTTGGGAACAGCTTGGCACTACAACTATAACCAGCTTCTCTTTTGTTAACGCGCCTATGTCAGAGGGTTACGCTATTGTAGCTGGGAAACGCGATCCGAATAATGGGCCTTGGTCGGAGCCTCCACAAAAATGGGAACGCCCGGTTAAATATGAGTAAACTTTTTATCTTAGGCTGTCTTAAGGCAGCCTCTATTTTATCTAAGGGAAGACACTTATGAAAAGACTATTTTATTTATTGTTGCTATTAGTAAGTTCTTCTATTGCAATGCCCCGGGATCTTGCTTCTATTCTATTTGAAAACAGAGACTATGGCTTGCACCACTCTATCTCATCTGACATACCAATATATAAAGCCTCCGAGCTGAATTTTGATAATCTTGGAAAAACTGATAACTCAGCGATATTTAATGATTTTATAGATTCTGTAGATTCTCCTGCGATGCTACTGTTTGAAACAGGTACTTATTTATTTCGTGCCCCGGTTCGCTTAAAATCTAATATAATTATCTCCGGATATGATTCGCAACAATCAACTTTACTATTTGATTTTTCCGGCACAGCAAAGTCATGCATCAATATAAACGGTACAGCAGAAAGTAATTTTACCTCCTTAAGCGAGCCTCCTAAACGCAATACAAAATATTTAATCTCTAAAGATATACCTGATTTACAATCGATGGATTTTATAGAGCTTCGTCAGCAGAATGGAGCATGGGACACTAATCCTGCGGACTGGGCGAAACACTCTGTAGGTCAGTACCTTACTATTGACCATTGCAGCGAAGATACTATATTTACTAAGGAAAAAATATTATTAGATTACGATTCCGGTCTAAATCCTGAATACAGAAGAGTTTTCCCAATCCAAAATGTGGTAATTCAATATCTTAAGCTGGAGCGCATAGATAATCCTGAGGTTGCTTCTGCATATAATATCAACTTATCCAAAGCTTATAACTGCGCAATAAGAGGAGTGGAGAGTGCCAAATCAGTCTGCAGTCATGTAATGATTACCGGCAGTAAAAACATAGAAGTAACAGGCAGTTATTTTCATGATGCCTTTGCTTATGACGGCAGTGGCACACGAGGCTACGGAGTTACTCTAAATGATCATACATCTGACTGCAAGGTCGAAAATAATATCTTTAGGCATCTACGCCACGCCATGGTTTGCAAGCATGGCGCTAATGGCAATGCTATTGCATATAATTACGCTCTGGAGACTAACAGATCCGAGCCAATATCTGATTTCTCCGGTGACATCCAGCTTCATGGACATTATTCGTACGCAAATCTAATAGAATCTAATATAGTGCAAAACATCTGGATAGATGAATATTGGGGGCCATCTGGGCCATACAATACTTTTTTGAGAAACAGAACTGAACTATACGGATTCTTTAATACTTCATCAGACACCGACTCGCTGCTGATAATCGCAAATGAAATTAGTGGCAAATCATTTACTCAGGGCTTGTTTAATATACAAGGCGAGGGTCATCTCATAACATACAATAACATAAAAGGCAATTTAGATAACGACGACTTTTCTGCAGACAGTTTACCAATTTCTTTGATTTATAATACTACACCTGCCTTTTGGGACATACCGGATGATTTCCCTTCTATCGGCTATCCAAATAGCATAAATGACTTTACAATTCCCGCCAAAAACAGATATATAAGCTTAGAAAAGAAGACAGTTGGAGCATATATACCTACCGGCATTACGGGTGAAGCAACGGCAAACACTTTTGATTTGCAAACTGCGCTGCGCACAAATCCAAATAAAAGAATTGCACTTTACAACTATGCAGGCGAACTTATCTATACAGGCTTGTGCAAGGATTTAAACTTATCCGACCTGAACTCATTTCTTTTCTTTATAGAGATTGAAGGTAAGTTTTGTAAGGGATATAATTATTTAGCGAAATAGCTGCAAAGATAGACAAGTGTGATTTATGAGGAAGTGGAAGCTTTATATATTTTAAAAAGATGATATCAACTAATCTTTAAATCTGATATGAAACAGTTTATTAAGGTGTATTCTAGTCTGGTTTCAGATATAGTAATGCTTATTTGTTTAACTTCTTCAAGTGATAAAAAATCAATTGATCAAACAAAGAATTTATCGAACCGGGTGCTTAGCCCTGATGGTCAAAAAGTAGCGAAACGCTCAGGCTATATTCCTCCGTGGAAAGTGTATTTTTAGGGGAAGTCAAATACAATTTTACTTTATGAGCTTTTTAATTGAATGTTTGATACCTGGGGAGAGTTGATCTGTATATTGCGATTGAAGCAGAAAAGACATTTCATTTTTCAGATCGGGATGTTTCTCCATAATTTTAACAATCAACTTTAAAGCATTAATTCGCACCGAAGGCTGTTTCGAAATATCCTCCCATATGTTTACACAATGGTCAAAGATTCTCCCTTCTAAATCTTCGGGAAGTTCCATTTTCCTCAGTATAGTCAAAAACTCTCGTTTCTGACTATCACCCACAGTAGGTAACTTATCTACTATAGTGTTGATGTGAGGGATAATGCGAGGATCATTTATCTTGATATAGTCACGCAGAAGCCACGCTGCACGCCACGAATAAGGTTGTTTATCCAAGAAAGACAGCGAAATAAGCTCATCAAAATCATCCGGATTAGACTTAAGATAATCTATCATATCCGCTTTATAGCTATTGTTTAATATGTGTTCTAGTATTGTTTCTGGCATAGTGGGTGTTGCACTCGCAAAAGGAATTATTTGAATAGGATTACAAAATAAATAAAAACTTTATTTTATAAGCTCATATTTAGGGACTATTTCAAAAATCTCAATCGATTGATTATTTAAGATTTCTTTTACTAGTTTTTCTGAACCACCGATGCAAGTGAATGGCATATCTAAAGGAGTTACTAAACACCAGTCTTTTGAATCCGGAAATATTGCAGTTGGGCTAAATCTAACATCAGCATCAGCTTGTACTTTGGAATAATTAGAAATCAAATCACGACAAAGGATATCTGAATCCCAATTAATGGTAGAAAATTGACCAAAATAATAGTTTATTTCACTATTACCATATAGTTGCTGTACACTTTTCAAGAAGAAGTCAATTTCATTGTATTCACAATGTTCTTCTGCAGGAGCCCAAAGATATTTCGGCCACCCTGCATTGGAGATTTTACTTATGATATGTTCGACGTCTTTATATGCAGTTTCAAATTTGAAATCAATACTATTTATTTCAAAAAATTTCACCCATGATAGTCTTTTGAAGTCAGCGTCAAATATTCCACTATCGTTTACTTTGGCACCGGAAGTAACCTTTTCTTTGACTTTATAGTTTAGCCAAAAAGGGTGTAGTATTATAGCGTATTTCTCAAAGATTAAGGGGCACTTCCCGGTTAGAACAAACCAAAATGCATTGTCATCAGTAAAGTCTCCAGTTACATCGGGGTTATCTATATTTTGAAATCTATCACCGATCCATTTGGGTAATTTAAAGTTTGTTTGTTTTTTCATTCAGTTCTCTTTATTGCCATATTACTTCTGATAAAATAGTAAAATATCTTTATACAATCACTTAACTATAAAATACTTTTTTGTCGCGTTTAGTAAGCTAAGAATTATAGACTTCCCAAAATTAATCAGAAAAAATTTTTGTTTTATCCCAATTTTTATAAATTGCTTCTTTACTATAGTAATTGGCTACGAAAGCGAAAATTAGGTACATGACATATTTATATAAATACCTTTCTGCAAAGCTTTTAACTCGATTTATAATATCGAGGTCGATTAATACACCCAAAAACAGATCAAGTAAAATCACCCAGTTTATGCATTACGCAACAGATGCACCGGTTTAAGTCCAGATTCACAATATTTTTATTTAATTTGAACACTTGACAAACGAAATTTCATTAGATTGGATTTTCAATTTTTGTATTTTTGGTAAGTTGCTATAAAAAGAAATTTTCCAAACTATTATATATTTTTTTTAAACAATTCTCGGAGAAATACCATGACTAAAGACTTTTTGAAAGTGACCGACTTTTCTCGCCAGGAAATAATCGATACTATCGATTTGGCGATTGATATGAAAAAAGACAAAGCTAAATATGCAGATGCTTTGAAAGGCAAAACTCTTGCTTTGATATTCGAAAAACCATCTCTTCGCACAAGAGCTTCTTTCGATATCGGTATCCAGCAATTAGGCGGTTACTCTCTTTATCTTTCTCCTAACGAAATTAGCTTAGGCAAACGCGAATCTGTAGAAGATATCGGACGTGTACTTGGTCGCATGGCTGATGGTATCATGATTCGTACTTTTGCTCACTCTATCGTAGACAGAATGTCTGCATGCACTACTATTCCTATCATTAATGGTCTTACTGACTACACTCACCCATGCCAAGCTATGGCTGATTTCATGACTATCAAAGAAATCAAAGGTTCTTTTGACGGTTTGAAATTGACTTACGTAGGTGATGGCAATAACGTAGCACACTCTTTGATGTTCGCAGGTGCTCGTTTAGGTGTAGATGTAACTGTAAACTGCCCTGTTGGTTTCGAACCAAACTTGATTGCTTTCCAAGAAGCTCAAGAAGCTGCTAAAGAAACAGGTGCTAAAATCGTAGTAGAACACGATCCTGTAAAAGCTGTAACAGGCGCAGATATCGTTTATACTGACGTTTGGGCATCTATGGGTCAGGAAGCAGAAGCTGCAGAACGTAAAAAAATCTTTATGCCTTACCAGGTAAATGCTGAACTATTCAGCAATGCTAATAAAGACGCTATGTTCTTACATTGTTTGCCTGCTCACCGCGGTGAAGAAGTATGCTCTGATGTAATCGACACAGCTGCTTCTCACGTATTCCAAGAAGCAGAAAACAGATTGCACGCACAAAAAGCAGTAATGTATCAATTAATGAAATAAGGTGACTTAGTGTCAAAAAAAGCGTTAATAGCTGTAGGTGGTAATTCCTTGATTCGTGCCGGTGAACGCGGCACGATCGAGGAACAACTCGGCAATGCGAGAGCCACATCTAAAACTATCTGCAAGATGGTAGAAATGGGCTGGCAAGTAGTAGTAACTCACGGCAATGGCCCTCAGGCAGGAGCAGCACTTCTTCGTAGCGAAAGAGCTGCCGGCGAAGTATACACTCACACTTTGGACATGTGCGTAGCTACTACCCAGAGCGAAATAGGTTATATCATGCAGAGAGCAATGGAAGGTGAATTACGCAAACTTGGTTTAAAAAACCTTGTAACAGTAATTCCTACCATGTGCGCAGTTGATCCTGATGATCCTGCATTCCAAAATCCGTCTAAACCAATTGGACCGTTTTACACTAGAGAAGTAGCGGAAGAAAAGAAAAAAAATCTTGGCTGGGACATCATTGAAGATGCTTCTCGTGGTTATAGAAGGGTAGTTCCTTCTCCTCAGCCCAAAGAAATATTACAATTAGAAGTTATCAAGAAAAATATCGAAATGGATATTTTGACTGTAGCTCTTGGTGGTGGCGGTATCCCTGTAGTCAAAAAAGAAAATGGTGAAATAGTAGGCTCTGAAGCAGTAATCGATAAAGACAGATCTTCAGCTTTGCTTGCGTATGATTTAGGTGTAGATGTTTTTATCATCAGCACTGATGCAGATGCAGCATATTTAGACTTCAAAAAGCCTACAATGCGTAGTATTTCTCATGCAACTGTTGCTGAAATGGAACAATATATTAAAGAAGGGCATTTCGCACCAGGCTCTATGCTTCCTAAGATTGAGTCTGCTGTCAAGTTTGTGAAAAATGGCGGCAAAAAAGCTATCATTACTTCTTACGAATACTTGATGGACGCTCTGGAAGGTAAAGCCGGTACGCATATCACTGCGTAGTTTATTAAAAATGCTCAGTTTAAAATCAGAATATGTTGCTTTAGAGTAAGATAGAAATGCTAAAGAATGCTTAGACCTCTTAGCAATATTGGAACTCTTCAATATAATCTACATTGGAAGAGAGATAAAAACTACTTATTCCAAAAACAACTATTTTGGATAAAATTATTCGGTTTTTTTCGTAGATATTTTAAAATATTTATATTTTATTGCTACTTAATACGTTTAATTTATAAAATTTGAGCTTGATAATTTAAAATATATAGGCGGTTGCTCATGTTTAAACATATTGTAGAATCTCAGCAGTTTTCAGTTCCAAGAATAATGGAACTATTCGACCGTGCTCATGAAATGGAACGCATCTTAAAACGAGGCGGCACTAAGGATTACTCTGATAAAATCCTTGCTACTCTTTTTTACAGACCTTCAACTCGTACTCGCTTTTCTTTCGAAGCCGCGATGTACAGATTAGGCGGCAAAGTTCTTTCAACTGAGCAGGCTATGAGCTTCTCTTCTGAAATTGACGGAGAAAGCTTGGAAGATACTATTCAAATTATTGGTAATTATTGCGACAGCATAGTGCTTCGCCATCATGAAGACGGTGGTGCAAAGCGTGCTGCAGCGGTTTCTTCCGTACCGATTATTAATGCCGGCGACGGTTCCGGCGGTCAGCACCCTACGCAGGCTTTGCTTGAGTTGTTTACTATTTATAATGAATGTAAAACTCTTGACGGGCTTTCAGTTGCATTTATAGGTGCCTTGGATAATGGTCGTACTGTTCGCTCTTTGGCATATTTGCTTAGCAAGTTCGAGAGAGTAAAATTATATTTTATTGCACCTCAAGAGTTGCAAATCAAGCAAGATATACTTGAACATCTTGAAGAAAGAGGAATCTGGTACAAGCTTGCTAATACTACAGAAGAAATAATCGAAAAAGTTGACGTTGTTTACCAAACAAGAATCAATAGAGAAAGATTAGCTCAGAAAGACATGGATCTTTCTGTGTTTAATATAGATAAGACAGTTCTGCAAAGAATGAAATATGATTCTATCATCATGCACCCGCTCCCACGCTCAGTGGAGATTAGCCCGGAAGTGGACAGCGATCCGCGTGCTGCATATTTCAGACAAAGCACTAACGGTCTCT
The DNA here is from genome assembly GCA_963678775.2 of Kapaibacterium sp. (SeqCode). Classification (GTDB taxonomy): domain Bacteria; phylum Bacteroidota; class Ignavibacteria; order Kapaibacteriales; family UBA2268; genus JBFHIJ01. The sequence goes on along the minus strand of CAXXGR010000002.1, from coordinate 402,970 downwards.
TAATTAGAATGGCATTGCTTTCAATGCTTTTCGACCACATGTAATTCAATATTTATTTCACTCTCTATATAAAAAAGGTATAAATTACTATGAAAACTCAAGAATATATCGACATAGAAAATAAGTATGGTGCGCATAACTACCACCCATTAGATGTAGTTGTTACTAAAGCTGAAGGTATCTGGGTAGAAGATGTTGAAGGTAAAAGATATCTTGATTGCTTAGCTGCTTACTCTGCAGTTAACCAAGGTCACTGCCACCCTGAAATCAAAAAAGCATTTTTAGCTCAGGTTGAGAATGTAACTTTGACTAGCCGTGCTTTCCGTAACGATCAATTGCCTTTACTTTATAAAAAATTGAACAAAATGACTGGCTACGGCATGTTCTTACCTATGAACTCCGGTGCTGAAGCTGTAGAATCTGCAATCAAAGTTGCTCGTCGTTGGGCATATGATGTAAAAGGTTTGAAACAAGACACTGCTGAAATCATTGTTGCTACAGGTAACTTCCACGGTAGAACTACTACTATCGTTGGTTTCTCTGATGATCCTTCTTCTTACGCTGGTTTTGGTCCTTATGACAAAAAAGCATTCCCAATGCACGAATATGGTAACTTAGAAGACCTTAAAACTAAAATTACTCCTAACACCTGCGCTATCATGGTTGAACCAATCCAAGGCGAAGGTGGAGTAGTAATTCCTCCTGAAGGTTACTTGAAAGGTATCGCAGAAATTTGTAAAGCTAATAACATTTTATTTATCTGCGACGAAATCCAAGCCGGTCTTGGCAGAAGTGGTAAACTTTTCTCTCATTACTACGAAGAAGTTCGCCCTGATATCGTAATCGTAGGTAAAGCACTTTCAGGTGGTTTCTATCCTGTATCCGGTATCTTAGCTGACGAACCTATTATGGGAGTTATCAAACCGGGTGAACACGGTTCTACTTTTGGTGGTAACCCATTAGGTGCAGCTGTTGCAATCAAAGCATTGGAAGTAATCGAAGACGAAAAATTAGTTGAAAAGTCTTTCGAATTGGGTAACTACTTCGTTGAGCAATTAAAAGCTATTGATAGCCCACACATCACTGAAGTTCGTGGTCGAGGCCTTTGGATTGGTTTTGTATTAGATACAAAAGCTCGTCCATATTGCGAAAAATTGATGCAAGAAGGTATCCTTTGCAAAGAAACACACGAAAACATTATTCGTTTTGCTCCTCCTTTGGTAATCACTAAAGAAGAAATCGACTGGGCAATGGAAAGAATCACTAAAGTAGTTAAAGAATTAGACTAATTCTATTTAGCTCTTAAGGTATAAAATAAACTTCTGCTTGTAAATATACAGGTGGAAGTTTTTTTTTAACTGTAATCTATTTTTAAGGGTCAGCTTGAGGAATAATTGGCACATACTGAATTATCTTTTAGCCTTTCAGGCTCTGAATCCTCTAAATCTCTACTTCCCTTCGCTCTGGGTAAGTATCGGGTTTTCCAAAGGAAACACGGGGAGGTTTAGCAGTGAGTGTTAATTGGCTAAGGCTCCTACCTCACATTTACAAACTTCCCGGTAGAGATTAGTGAGTTGTTGCAGGTTATCATATAGAAATATGTCCCTGAACTTAATCTAGTTAAGTCTATTGAGTTTGAAGAATTTGATATTGCTGTATTTACTATTTGCGGTGTTGTAATGTGTTTCCCGTTTGCATCTGAGAATATTATCTCGTACTCTCTCGATTTGGGATCTTCAATTTCTAAATAATACTCGCTATTGGTTTGAAGTGGCTTTATACTTATTTCTTTAAATATACCTTCCGTTATGCCGGTTACTTCTTCGTAGCGAAAAGCACCGCCTGAAAAAAACCAAGCAATAGGATAGTCTCCACAATAAACACAATATTGGGACATAGCATATAAATAATCATAGAATATTACATATTCCCAAGTTTTACCACCATCTTCAGTAAGCATATATTTTGCTCCATTTCCTCCTGCTATAGCTCTTAAGCTATCAGTAAAATGAATCTGTGATAAACCAAATCTAGGATTCTGTAATTCTCTATAGATAATTTCCCAAGTTCTACCCCTATCCATTGTTTTCCAGATTAATCCATAATGGATGTTTTTAGTTGTATCATTCACTCGTTGCTTGCCGGCTGCATATCCTAGAGAATCAGTAATAAAATCAACACCACTTATCACCAAAGGGAACTCTCCTTCTTTCGGCTGTATTTCAGCATTATAATCTTTCCATTCACCAGTTTCTAAATTAAATTCAAGAAATTGATTAGAAATACCTCGACCGTTTATGGTAGCGATTTTTGTAGAATCAATAAAAAATGAAGGGTTGCTTGTACCTATAAATTTATTAGGCTTATCATAAATTGTAAATGTTTTCCAGCCATCAGTTGTAACTATGATATTTTTATAAGTAATCAAATATCCCTTCATGCTGTTGAACATTGACACATCTAAACAACGATTATTTTTATCCGAAGAAATTGTACCAAACTCTACTCTTGAGAACGTTAGACCTCCATCCGTTGTAATATCTAATACAGGTAGAGGGTACATACAGATATAATAGTGCAATGAATCTAAAATGCAAGAACCAATTGTAATCATTGCTACTGAATCATTATGTGCCGGGTAATAATGGCTATAGGTATTAGTCCAAGAATTTCCTGCATCATAAGATTTATATATTTTTGAAGATCCAATGTTCAACACTATAGCAATAATTTTCGTTGAGTCAATAACCTTTAAAGCTTTAATATCATCCTGATATTTGTAGTGTTTTTTTACCCATTGCTTTTCAGCATTACAAACATAAAGCGATGAAAAACATAGTAATACGTAAATGATATATTTCATAAAACGTTCCTCATAGTAATAACAAAGCAGGAGAGTTTATGTTATACTCTCCTGCAATAAAATAGTAAATTATATTTACTTGACAATAATGAATTTACCTGAATTCAGCTTGTTTGTACCAGATATTATACTGTAGAAATAAGAACCGGAAATTAGAGTGCTAATATCTATTTCAAATTCCTGATTATAACCCGATAAGTTAAGAGAGATTGATTGTAACTCTTGACCAATTGAATTGTAAATTTTGAATTCAACGGTCTGTTCTTTTGCTTGAGCAATTTTAATTGCCAAAGTATTTTGTTTCTGATATATTTGGTATATCATTTGAAGTTCAGCAAAATTAGCAAGCATTTCCTTCATTTGATATCCTCCTTCAGCCTTTATTGCTTCATCTTTTAATGCATCATAATCTACTTCAGTACCGGTTGGCCTGCCTGTGTTGGATTCATGACCTTGGAACATATTGCAATCGTTTGGAGAACATGGCTCAAGTATAGTTATTATAGCGTCATAAGGCAGAATGAATCTAGCATCATCAGGTAATAAGGCAGTACTACAGTCTGTATTATTATTATCGGCATATCCAATTACTTGAGTACTAACTTTAAAATTATATTTGCACACTCTGATTTCTTGAGTACAACAGTCAGATTCACAAGGTACATCAATAACTGTATTATGAGTAGTTTCACCTAAGAAATAGATAGCTTCCCACTTCGACCAGCAAGTAGCTTCTATAACTCTCCATGAGTCATAACATCCGCCATTTTGAGGTTTATAGTCATCATTTGCATCTAGTATCGCTTCAATTGCTGGGTCTAAAGCGGCATTGAATACTTCTGATTTTTCTGCAGTACAGTTAGGATTAGCTGGATGTGACGAGATAAATTGAATATCCTGATGTCCATCACTTGTTAGTCTGTATTTGAAGCTTACTTGGTACCAACATCCATTAACATTAACAAGAATAGTCATAGGATCCTCCCAGCCATCGTTAAAGTTATCAGGAGTACATGGTTCTCTGTCTTCTACTACAAACAATGGGCATGCTTGCTCCATAACTACGAACTCGCAATAATCAGCATCTCCTACTGCATTGTAGAGTCTGACTTTCAATACAATCGACTTACCTGGGTCTATGCAAGTAGGTAAGTTCGTTACTACTCCATCTGCAGGGATTACACCAGGGGCAAGCATTGGATCTTCATGATCAAAAGGAGAGGCCCCTATATCTCTCAGTACATATTCAATTTCGTAGAAATTATAACAATCTTTATATAATTCCGGAATATCAAAGACAGCTGAAACTTCGCATTGTGTTGGCGAACATTGGCTACCATCTTGATCTATAGTTAAATGTAACCATCCATCCATTTCGTACTGAGGAGGGCAAGGGCATTTATCACATTCAAGTTTAACTATCTCGTTTCTACATTCCGTGCCTTCATCTAAGATAATCATTCTTACTTCTGTTTCGGTGTTTTCTATACAAAAATCACCGAAGCCTTGGATAGCAGGAATATTGACAATTTCTTGCGGAGTTTCACCTTCTTCTACCACAGTTTCAATTTTTAATTGAAAATCAGTATCACAAGCGTCTTCATCATAGCCGTTGACATAGAAAGTCCAACAGCACTGGCTACCTTGTGGCTCTTGCTTGATAAAATCAAGATGAATTAAGCCACAGCAGTCAGGAATACATTCAACTTCCGATTCAATAATGCAAGGATTTTGATCCGTTATATGTCTATAAAGAAAAACCTGAGCATATTGCTTTCTTGGCGAAGGCATTGACATCTGCAAATCAGAAATCATATTGTTATCTAATGATGACAGCAATTGTTTCTGAGTTGTGAAAGACTCATATCCCCAAGCTACAACCTCAAAGAAGGAGTAACAATCCGAATATTCTTCAGGAATATTCAGATGAGCAGTTATGTCACAATCAGTACTTGGCGGTTCTTGAGGAATTGCCTCGAATACTAACCACCCGTCGGTATTCTCAGGGCAAGGACAGTCCAGCTCTAAGCATGAAATAGGAGAATTCAACTGATTCCTATTTCCTGCGGCATCGTAGCCATAAGTATATGTATTTTGGGCAGCGAGACTTATAGTCTGTATTATTGCTACTAATAGAATAAATAGTATCTTTATTGTTTTATTTTTCATTAAAATATTCCTGTATTTTGATAAGATCAGGGTCATTCATTGATTTATAAGGTTCTTTGATTGTGTAAGTAGCTGAGTACGTTTTATAAGGCTCTATATACATCCCAAATTCTTTAACTATTTCAAGATAAAATTTTGACCTGTCTGTAATATAGTACTCATTATATATCATTTTAAACTTTGAATATTGTTTTTCTAAATATTCAGATATCTCTTTATGACGTATCATAAAGTCTGTAAAAAATATCAATCTTATATCTTTGGGTGTAAATACTTGATTGAGACAATAGTTTATGCCAATTGTTAGAATAGTGTATCTTGCTTCACCCATCAACATTGCATGGGGGATTCGAGCTGACAAAGTACTTGAATATGGGCTACTCGGCTTAGGTACAAGATGTCTTTCATATAAACCTCCGAGATTTGGGATTTCGTTATTCTTCTCATCATATCCTAAAATAAAAGGTATAATTTGAGATTCTGAGTTAAAGAATAAATCAAGAGTCTCTATTGCAATATTGTGATCTTTTAAACTGCAATTTTTTTCTTGTCTATATTCAAGCGAATCAATTATTAGATTGTCAATTTTTGCAATCTGGCTTAATGGAAGTATTTTCTTCTCTGACTCAACCATACAAGATAAGTATTTGAGATTTTTTATAATCAATTTATACTTTTGATCTAAATTGGAAGAACCTGATAAATTATTGCCTGTATTCGCAAATGCAAAGTAAATACTAACAAAACATATAATAAATTTCATAGCGAATCCTTTACTTTATTATTCTAAAATACTTTCTTATCGTACCGTAATCCGAAGGAACATCCCTAGGATGATGTTTCCAAAGCGGACCAGGTCCCCATTTACTCATTATTTGATTTGCCTGTCCCTGTGAATTCACAGCTGTAACAATTCCAGAATGCAAAGGGTTAGAAAAGTTTTGATCTGTAGATGAATAATACACTATTCGATCACCTGTTTGTACTTTTGCATTTTGAAGCAACATTGCAACTCCAGGTGCTTCAGTATTGTTTACTGCCGAATTATCCCACTTGGGTAATAATCTTTTCAGATACTCATTCGCTACATCGGTTGGATCACCTTGCCCATTATTCCATGCCTTTGAATGGCAGTTGTAACATTCTGTATTCCACTCCACTATTCGATGTCCTTCTTTATCATCAAAAATTGGTTCTCCATCAGAATCATATCCCAAAGGAGTCGCTTTACCCAATTTTACTTTTTGATATCCTTCCTTTGGTAGTTCAGTATCTTGCTCAAAATTATTTCCAGGGTTCTCCATAGCTTGCAGTTCTTGCATAGCAAAATCTAATGCCGCGAATAAAAACATATTTGCTATTGAATATTTAGTAAGTCCTCCAGAATAAGTACTCATATATGTTTCTTTGATAGCAGCTGAAGCAAAGTTCATCCCACAACTCTCAACTGCAGTCAGACTACTCGGGTCTATATTACTAAAACCTAAACTATGATTTATTGCATCTACGGCACTATAACAAGCGGCAAAGACAACTGCCTGTTTGAAAGCACCCCCCAAATCTCCGTTCCACAATGCTGTTGTGATGTTATAAGCAGTATATGCAGTATAGGCATAAGAGACTATACTAAGAGCCGTCGCAATAAATTCACCGCTCGGATCAGTATACATCAATGGGTTATTTAAAGCGTAAGCAACCGAATTGTACGATTTTGCAGATTCAGGAAATTGAATAAAATTATCAGGCTGGACAAACTGCCCTAAAACAGGATCATAAACACGACCATTCATATTAATTAAACAGAACTCAGACATATGCTCATTACATTTACATTTGTATCTATATCAGATTAATTCTAATATAACGATTTAAAAGAGATAATCATTATTATTTTTATATGTATATTTAAAATATTAAGAAAGTATATTGGGATGTAATCTGGGGTTAGAAGACAGATACTGTTGATATATAAAGAATTGTCATAAGATGTTATAAAAATTGCTATAAATGACCATAGAACCAATGGAGAATGCTTACTTCTTCTGTAAGAAAATATTACGAAATTGCTGATTGAACAAGGGGTTTCAACCCCTTGCCATGCAATGACTTTAGAGCTTTTTCATTATTTCAAATGACATTTTTAGGTTTAAGTAAATGCCCTACAGACTGGAATAAATAAAAAAATCCCCGGCAACTATATGCTCGGGGATTTATGTTTAACTATTTTAATTTAGTATGCTATTTCATAGTAGCAATTTTTTCAGCTTCAGGGAATAACTCTTCTGCTTTTTTCACCATTTTTTCGTCACTGTAGTAAATTTCAAGGTGTTTATCTCTGCTCCATATAGAAGTAGCTATATTGCCTTTAAGTATTTTTTGGATTGTATGTTTACTGTAATCAAAGTCTTTGTCAACCCATTCTACATCTTTACTTACTACGAAGTCTTTGAATTCTTTCATCAAATCACCGTCAACATTAAAGTTGCGTTTGAAACTTGAGAAGTCATCTAAGTATTTTTCTTTAAGATCAGCACCTTCGCCTTGCATGTACTTGTCTACAAATAAGAAGAATAAGTTTTTAGACAGTATTTTTCTATACATGATAGATGTTGTGTCATATTTGATGATATAATCAGGCGAGATGCCACCACCACCTAGCACAGGTCTTCCTGCTTTAGTTTTATACATGATAGAATCTATGTTCATCACTTCGCCGGTAGAGTCATTTTCAGATTTTACAAGTTCTAGGGCATGTTTAAGATTCATTCCTTCTTTTAAGTCAAGTCTGCCATAAAGGCTACGGTATTTATCTTTATCTTTATATGGACGTTGGATACATCTGCCTGATGGAGTGTAATATTTGGCAATAGTTAATCTGAAAGCGGAACCGTCAGAAAGAGGGAACTGCCTTTGCACTAAGCCTTTACCAAAAGAAGTTTCACCCATGATAAGACCTCTGTCCAAATCCTGTATAGCACCTGATACAATCTCAGAAGCTGAAGCTGAGCCGCGATCTATAATCACTATCACAGGAATATCTTCCAAGATGCCGCCATCACGAGCTATAAAAGTTTCATTCATTTTAGGGATTCTACCATGAGTATAGACGATAGTATCTCCACCTTTTACAAACTCATCAGCCACCATGAAGGCTTGATTTAGATAGCCTCCCGGATTGCCGCGTAAGTCCAATATCATTTTTTTCATACCTTGGGCTTTTAGTTTCGCAGCTGCATTGACTAACTCTTCATGAGTAGTTTCCATAAATCTGTTTATACGGAAAAATCCAATATCAGTATTATCTAAGAGAAATGAAGTTTCCAAACTGTATAACGGAATTTTATCTCTTTCTATATCAAAATTCAAAAGCTCTTCTACGCCAGCTCTCTTTATGTCTACATTTACTATAGTGCCTTTCGTTCCGCGAAGTTTGTCAGGAACATCATTTCTATCCATGCCGACAGCATCTTCGTGGTCTATTTTGACAATTTTATCACCTGACATAATACCCAATTTCTCGGAGGGGCCGCCGGAAATTGCAGAAACGATTGTAATAGTATCATCCACTACATTAAATTGAACACCAATGCCATCAAAACTACCTTTGAAATCTTCAGTAACTGCTTTCATTTCTTCGGTAGTCATGTAGACTGAGTGAACGTCAAGCTCACTAAGTAAGCCTTCTATAGCAGCTTCATTCAATTTTTCCGGATCTATTTCCTCTACATAATTCTGATATGCAGTGTTAAATACATATTGAAACTTGTAAAACTGTTCATATATTGAATCCCCTGAAATAAGAGGAGTAAGCAATACACCAATAAAAACCCCTATCCCTACGGATAAGGATGCTATCAAAAATCTTCGCATAAGCACCCCAAATCGTATCATTTATAAAATCCTAATTTAGCAATTATTTAAACTACGAAAAATATAGCAAAAAGTTGTTTAAAATACGCTATTATGGAAGTAATGACGCACTTATCCATTTATTTATGCATGAATAGTTTTATATTGACGAAGAAGATATTTTGTCCTGTGAGGAGATGACTATATGAAAACAAGACATCTTAATCTGGTCTTTTAGTTTCAAAAAGCCCACTATGCAGCATAAGTAGTAGTTTTTCTGAATAGTCTTTGTGGCATGTAAAAAATATTGCATGGCGTGAAAAGCCTGTAAATATCTCTATGCCGGCAATATGAGTTAGTAAAGTGTGCATCACTCTAAGCAACCCTGTAGACTTATTTACATTATTACCACATATAGCAATTATGTCAGTCTCTTCGACTTCTCCCTCTAAAAGATTGCGTAAGTCAGGCATATTCTCAAAAATCACAATTCGTTGCCCATCTGACTCTGAAGAATAAAGAATCCTTGATTTTTCAATAATCGTATTCGTCAGTGTTTCTTTAGTATAATTTATAAGACAATCTCTTTTTAGTACCAGAGATTGTATTTCTATTTCATCGGAATATTCTGCAACTATAGTAGTTCCCGGGTTGCTCTGATTAAACGTATTGAGAATCTTTACCGGAATATTTGCTTCCATTGCAGGCAGTAGAGTGTCGGGATGAATTACTTTCGCACCAAAGAACGAAAGCCTTCTCACTTGAGGAAAACTAAGCTTATGTAGCTGCAGTGCATTAGGGACAACCCGAGGATCAGTGCTCATTATCCCATCCACATCGGTATAGATTTGGATTTCACTAGCCTTAATCATTTCACCAAAGATGGCAGCACTAAAGTCAGACCCGCCTCTGCCAAGTAATGTAATCTTGCCAAGTTGGTTTGAGCCAATAAACCCCTGAGCTATTATTAAATCATATTGATTAAGCATTTGCGCGAGTTTTTGACCTTCTGCTTTTGTTTCGCTTACAAGATATTTGGCAGCCAAGAAATTATCATTTGTCTTAATAAACTTAGAGGAATCAATCAGTATTGAGTTTTTGCCCATCTGACGGCAAAACTCATCAAAAATAATAGTAGAAAACCACTCGCCGAAGGAAACTAACTTTGCAAAATTGCTGTCACTGTATTCACCTAAAATAGCTATACCTTCGCAAAAATCCCTTAGCTCTAAAAATGTAGTTTCAAATGCAGGGAAATTCTTTAGGGACAGCAACTCTTCTATCAGCTTAGTATGATGAGCATAAATGTTGTCAAGGAACTCTTGTGCTTTGTTTTTATCTGATAGTAGGAGATCCGGCAATGATACAAGCATATTAGTTATCCCAGAGCATGCCGACAGCACAATAAGTGAAGGTTTGCTCTGGTTTACAATAGCTTTATATGCCTGTTTCATGGCGGAAGCATCTTTAATAGAAGTACCGCCAAATTTCATCACTATCACTTCTATTCCTCCATGAATTTCGCCAAATGCTCTGAATCAGTTAGATGCACTAATGCAAAATCATCCTTCAGATCTTCGACCGCTTCCTTAGCCGCCGCTACGGAGATTTTATATTTATAGGCAAAATGCCATATATCTATTGGCCCAACAGAAATTTCTAAAGCTAAAAGCTGAGCAACTGTAAGTTCTTTATGATCTTTAAATCTTGCCCTTGAAGTTTCAATGTAGACTTTGGATTCCTCGTCTGTCATGTGCTTTTCGTTAAAGAAGTAATTATCATTATGCTCAAGGTCGCAAATGGGGAAGCCTCTGCCATCACGTTCTACAAGATTAGGTAAAAATATAATGCTTACTACGTATGGCTCATGCAGCTCACAAGACCAAAGATCATCCCATATAGGTCTGTCATTTTCTTTTAGCCATTCCTGAAAAGCTATTTCATACTTTGGAAGTTTAAACAGCGCCCTGTGTTTTAGTTCTGCAACTATTTTTTTTACAATCTCATTGTCCAATTCGTCGAACATTTTATCAGGAAAATCCAAATAATCTTTTTCTCTGTGCTCCTTTAGGCACCAGATTAATATCTCTTTAATATCCATATATTTTTTTGTTTTCCTTCGTAGGTTGATATTTACCAAAGCAAATGTACTAAATTGTTTTTATCAACGTAATAAAAATTTCAATTTTTCCGTAATCATTTTATTGACAACAGTAACTAATTATGCGTGGCAATCCTTTTATGACAGAAGTCAGCTCTTAATATTTATTTATTGGCCTTGCTCTGCAATCACCTAAGACCGGAGATAATGATTTTAACATACATATAGTCTGATACATTTGAAATCTTAAAAACTGCAATTATTAATATTTATTTTCAAGCAACTCTTAAATTCAGTAGTACTACTTAATTCAAATACGCCTATTAATACGTACATTTGTATAGGTAATAAAAGATAGTTGGAGGCAATATGGAAAAGATAAACCAAACGAAAGAAGCTAATATTCAAAAGATGGCTACTACGGTGAAGTATAATCTTGCCTCATTTACTACTCAAGGCAAGGATAAACAAGCAATAAGTATTTCTGAGTCAACTTTGAGTTATTACAGACTTCGTAAAAGAATTAGGGAGTCCGGTCTGTATTAAACTTATGATAAAGCCTAAGTATATCAAGCGCCAGTTTTTTTCTTGATTCTATAAAGAGGCCGTTCAACTTCTTATAGCTGATATTTAATGCAAAATAATAGGTATGCCCTTTATATATTTGCCACCCTACAAACCATCCGACTTTCTGTATAAGAGAAAGACCTGTTTTATAATACAGCTTCCCGAAACTTGTATCTTGCAACATAATCTCTTTTGTTTTCTGCATTGTCGTATATGCAAATGGTAAAGAATCATGTTTTAATGCACGAAGAAATTTTATTTGTTCCATTGCACTGATTTGCAAAGAGGTATCTAACCAATATCGCTCTATTTGTTTGCCAATTTTTCTATTTCCATAACTGCACGAATCGAGGAATAACTTGGCAGTCTCTTTCCCGATACTTCGGGCCAAAGACTGATAGTACCATACTACAGAATTTTTAAAAGCTGAATTGAGAGAGTGGTCTCTATTCCATGAGGGAATCGAATGCTTATTACCGTCCCATTTGATTTGGTGAGTACTATCTTTGGCTATTCCTGATTCCAATGCCAAAAGAGTGTTAAATATCTTATAAGTAGAAGCAGGGGAAAACCTCTTTTCTGCTCTTGCAGAATCATAAATAAATATATTCTTTAACGTTTCGTTATAGACTACAATGCACCCTGTATAATTATTATTAAAAAGACTGTCAACGCCACTCTTAAAAGCGCTAGAGTTATCGCTATTAGCATTTAGATTGCTAAAGATGAATAACAAAAAGACTACATTCGCTATTAAAAAAATATTTCTATTCATTCTGAACCTAGTTAAGTTATTGAAAAGCAAAGATAAATATTTATTCCAATATATCATTTTCTTACGTTTAAGTTTTGAATATATCAAAAATGTTTGTAACTTTATTAAGTGTGCTTCATAGACATAATATTACCCGAGGAAAAATATGAAGAAGTTAAAAGCTAATCCATTAGTGAGTGATGATTCAGTCCAAGCAATCTTAGGTATTGCAAAGGCTTACCAAAAAAGTAAAGTATTATTAACTGCGCTTGAGCTGGATATATTTACTGCATTAGGCGATACAGAAAAAACATGTGACGAACTCGCATCAGAAATCAATGCTAAGCCGGAAGCACTGGAAAAACTATTAAACGCTCTTTGCTCTTTAAATTTATTAGTGAAGCATATAAACACTTACCAAAACACCATAGGGACAGCCAGATTCCTGGTAAGAGGCAAGGATGAATATATTGGTTCTTTAAATCACATTGCTAATCTATGGGACACATGGGGTGAGTTGACCGAAGTTGTAAAAACGGGTAAATCGTCTAAGTATAAGTCTCTTGATGAAAAAGATTCAGCGTGGATCAAAGACTATGTAGACTCACTGCATGCTCAGTCAAGCATGAAAGCCCCGGATATAATCTCCCTGCTAGACCTTAAAGGTGTTAAAAGAGTTCTGGATATTGGCTGTGGTTCCGCTATTTATTGTATTGCTTTTGTCAAAGCTAAACCTGACTTGAAAGCAGTGGCATTTGATCATCCCAATATCATAAGAGAAACTCAAAAATATATTGAATATGAAAACTTAAATTCACGCATTGAACCTATCGCTGGCGATGCTCTAACAGATGAGTTTGGAGACGGTTTTGATTTGATATTTATATCAGATTTGATTAGCCAGTATTCGCTGTTTGAAAATATTGATATTTTTAAAAGAGCTCATGCTGCTCTTAATCCCGGTGGTAAATTAGTAGTGCAGGACTATATAATCGACGATGATAAATTAGGACCACTTAAAGCCGTTATGGAATCTATAAATATGCTTGTAAATACTCCTACAGGAAACATTTACACTCAAACTGACTTATGGATTATGATGAAAGAAGCAGGCTTCCCGGAAGTTAACAGAATAGAAACTCCATTTGTTACTGACTTAATGATAGCCTCTAAAGACGATGGAGATGTACTCAAAAAATTCAGCGCATACGATTAGAATAGGTTATTACTCCGAAAGTAGACTAATAGCGATAATATATATATAAATCAACCCTCACCAGTACTAGCAGCTAATGGAGCTCGCTTATTGAGGAGGGTTGATTTATTTTGATATATATTTTATTAAGCTACTACTGCGTGACTCTAACATTTTCACTGTTGTCGTTTATTTGCATAGCATTCAGCTTCTTAGCAGAAACTTCTCATTTGTTAAGAGATTGATTCAGTGATTCAGCATCTGCAAGCTTTTTATTTTGCTCTAAAGGTATTATTTTGCCGGGTACAGTATTTATCATATCTACATTTTGAGCTTCCGCAGCTTTTCTAGCACGAATTATCGGTTCGTCCCATGCGTGAAAAGCCAAACTGAATGTACCCCAATGGACAGGAAGCATTTTTAAACCTTGTACATCTTGGTGAGCCTGTACTCCATCTTCCGGAGTCATGTGAATCAAAGGCCAGTTATCGCCATAAGCTCCAAGTTGTACTAATGTCAAATCAAATGGTCCCAGTTTGTCTCCAATCTCTTTAAAGCTAGGCATCATACCTGTGTCACCTGTATAGTAGAAATCAAATTGGGGGTGATGCACCGCAAAACCAGACCATAAAGTAGAATATCTGTTGGTCAGTCCTCTGCCGGAACCGTGTCTTGCAGGGGTTGCCGTTATTGTAAATCCTGATTCTTTTAGATCTTCCCACCAGTCTAATTCGGATATCTTACTATCAGGAACTCCCCAAGCTTTTAGATACTCACCAACAGCAAGTGGAGTGATGAAACGTTTAGTTTTGTCTTTAATTTCTTCTATAGTAGATCTGTCAAGGTGATCATAGTGGTCATGCGAAATTAGAACAATGTCTAACTCCGGCAAATCTTTAGCAGAAATGGGAGTCGGATGAAATCGTTTAGTCCCTGCAAACTGCACCGGAGAAGGTCTTGAACTAAATATAGGGTCAGTTAATATATATTTCCCCTGCACTTTGAGGAGTACAGAAGAGTGCCCTAACCATATCGCATAGTTCTGGTCATCGGGTAAGCTGTCTAACTCCTTCCTTGATAGAATCTCATATTCAGGAATATATTGGGGAGTCGCTCTGTCAGATTTATTAAATATTGCGTCTTTGCTGACTTCCCACACAGAAGTAACCAGAGTAGGCGTTTCAAGTAAGTTATGAAACTTACCCCCTCTGTAGTTAGGCGATTGTTCTAACCTTTTAAGCGTACTCTCATCATGGTTTACGCCAATAGTGCTGCAAGCAGAAAATGCCATAAATAAAGTTACTCCTACAATCAATAGATGTATCATATAAAATTACTCCATAATTTATATGATAAACGAGCAGGAAAAATATTTGTTTCACCTAAACAATAAATACTGTAGCATGTTTCTAAAGCTACCAATATATAAACAAGGAACTTCAGAATAGATGCATTCCTTAGAAACTATAATGACATTTTTGCTATAAGAAGTTATAGTATGTATAAAAAAAGGGCAATTGCTTACGCAATCACCCTCAATTCTATTTTTTCAAATTGGAGAGACACTCCATCTAAAAGATACATTTATAAAAGCATATCTCCTAAAATATAATGCCTATAAATACAAAAAGTTTTCAACTATCAATCTAAATTTATAGTTAACACCCATTACTGTTCTCTTGGCAGAAAGCCTTCCTTCCGCAAACCTCTCACTATTGTTTCAGCTATATCATATTGGACGTCTTCGTAAGTTAAATAATTAACTTTAAACTGAGGATTGCTGCCTCCGGAGTGAATATTTTGAACAAAAGTAAGTGCTGACGATTCTATATCAATCAGCCTCACAATCAACTCCCCAGCAAAATAGCTATACTGATACCCCGGTGTGTTCGTGACAATAGTTTCTTCTGTAGTAATTTTTTTCTTGTTGTTTTTGTAATTTCTTCCATTATTGTTGTCACGTTTATCATTTTTTTTACTACTACGACTGGAATAGTTTGCTCGCTTTTTATCCTTAACGACTTCCTCTTTAACAATAGTTCTGGATGTACTTTTAGCAGGCACATAACCAACTTTCTTTTCTACATTATCTAGACTGATTTTGATAAATCCATCAAATCCATTTGTAGTCAAGATTTCATGAATCTCGTCGTTGGAATAATCTCTTGTTGGTGGCATCAAGCTATAAGCAGGAACGGTATTCATTCCTGTTTCGTATAGAGTCTTCCCAACAATCAACTCCAACTCTTGCTTGGCAAATGGATCTGCAATATCAGCAAAAACGCAAACTTTGTGATAAATCTTAATAGGTATACCAGGTTCGCGATAACTCAAAAAATAGTACCCACTACTCAAGCAAGAAGTAAGTATCAAAGCAACGGGAAGCAATAAAAATAAAATTTTGGATTTCATATTGAACCTCATAATCGTATAATTGTTGTTTAATTATACGATAAAAGTAAGTAAACAGTTTCGTTATTTTAGTTTTGTCATCTCATTTTTTATTCCATTGTCATTTGGAATAAGTTGCAAAGCTTTTGAGTATGCAGATTTTGCAGTAATGTTATCATTTTGCAAAGCTGCATATCTGGCAAGATACACAAGCTGCACCGCTGCACTTTGCTTGATTCCTTGCTCCAGATGTTCAGGTGATTTGGAGGCATTAGCTGCAATTTTACTTATATCAATAGTTTTATCACTAACGGAATACGGCTGGTGCTTTTGCTCTAACCTTAAAGCAAATCCCTGCGGTATCTTTTCCAAATCCTGACCTAAATATGGTTCTGTTTGCATTATATCTGCAGTTATATATATAGGACGCTCGTCTATATTTTTATCAATAAAGCTACGCAAAAGTGTTTCAAATCTGCTTTGTATCTGACGAGGGTTATACGCTTTCCCCGATTCAAATAACTCCAGTTGCTCTAAAAATGAATCAAACTCTGCTTTATGCTTAGCCATTTGTTTTGGGTACCATCTCTGTAGTTGCTTTAAGTACCAGGTCCTTCTTAGCAGTTCTTTTTCGATTAATATAAGATCAGGTCTAACTCCATCTACTTTTTGCATATACCAAAAAGCAGAGCACCAGTAGTCCCACTGCGAAGATATAATAATAGCATTCTGGTCTAAGTTATTTACTAAGTTGTTAGTATATTCAGGTACAAATATCTCACCACTTCGGTCATTTGCCGAAAAATTCAAACCAAGCATAAGCGCAGGTATCATCAATAAAACATAGACAGCATTATTGCTTTTCATCAGCGTAAGCAGATAAGGTATAGAAAACAGACCTATAAACGCAAATGCAACATACGCCAGACTGTAATAAGCATCAATATCATGGATATCATAGTTTGAAGCATATAAAATGCAAGTAAGAGCTAATATTGTGAAAAATGCAAGCAAAGTTTTGGAAGATTTTTTAGCAAACCAAAACCCCAAAAGGGTAGGGATGAAACCTATATAAGCATATTCTTTAAGGAGCTTTCCAAAAAACTCTCCCAGGTTTTCTTTAAATGCATCCACTCCCGAAAACATCCATACTTGGTACTGCTTTCCTGAAACGTGGTACCAGAATTTATCAAAACCACGTGAAACTCCACCCCAATCAAATTCAGGCGACATGCTACTTCTGATAGGCAATATAGCATAAATAGCCGCTCCAAAAATCAAAGGAAGAAATATAAATATCATAGATTTTGGCGATGCTACTGCCCCATATTTGCTCCCGGGTCTTTTAAAAAATAAGAATAGAAGAGCCGGCACCATTAGGATGCTGGTCATGTGGTTCGCAAAGGCAAGCCCCAACGCAAAAGTTACAGCCATATATTTCTTGATGTCGTAATCACTTAGAACAGCTTTCATAGCCAATAAAATGACTAAGTTTATCATGAGATTTTGAAGTGGATATACCTCAAACGCCAGCGCCTCATTCCAAATAGTACCTGTGAATGAATAAATAAGTGCAAACACAAGACTTACCAAAGGCAAAGTACTCTCACTTATATTTAGATTTTTGTTTGCTTTAAGATAGAGTAGTATAGTTGTCGCACTAAAGTAGAATAGCAAGGATGAAAGAGCAACACATATAACTGAAAGAATATTAAACTGTAAAGGCGCTTCTATCGGAAGGGGGATAAGTGACCATATCTTTGCTATTAACACAAATAGGGGGTAGCCGGTTGGATGAGGAATACCAAAAGTGGATGCAGCACCCATTAACTCACCGCTATCAGTGAAAGTAATTCCCGGCACTATAGTTATCATATATACAACAAACGGCAATATAAAAGCAATTATAGGAAATATCTTTTTACTCATTGAAATAATCCTGCACTGGTTCTTAAACATGCTCTAATAGTAAATGGCAAAATAAATTAATATATCAAGATAGAAAAGTTATATTATATAAATCTGCCTAAAATGTATATCTAATTGATATTTTTTGTATATTAGCTTACATATCTTCTTATGCCCCCTTAAAAGATATGCTACTTAGCTGTAGTTATTCTCTGCTATGCTTTATAAGAAACAAAATCATATCTAATACGTAAAAAATTATATTGTTGAATTACATATTTATTGGGTCCTATGAAATTATCAGTGTATTTACTATTGGCAGCAATGGCTTTAGGCGCATGCTCCAAAGCGAAAAAGGATGATAGCGAAAAGCTTACTTATCCTGAAACTAAAAAAGTCGAAGTAGTAGATGATTACTTCGGTGAGAAAGTGTCTGATCCTTACCGCTGGTTAGAAGATGACAGAAGCCCTGAAACTGAGGCATGGGTGAAAAAACAAAATGAATTTACTTCTGCTTATTTGAAAAATATAGGCATCAGAAGTAAAATCAAAAACAGATTGGAAGAACTATGGAACTATGAAAAACTTAGTGCTCCTTTCGAAGAGGGTGGCGTGAAGTACTTCTATAAAAACGACGGGTTGCAAAATCACAGCGTACTTTATTCGCAAAAAGGTGATGCCCAACCGGAAGTATTTTTAGATCCTAATACGTTCGCTGCAGACGGAACTACTTCTCTGGCAGGTTTGAGTTTCTCTGATAACGGCAAAATGGCTGCTTACTCTATCTCAGAAGGTGGCAGTGACTGGCGAAAAGTCATCGTAATCAACGCTGATACAAAAGAAATGATTGGCGATACATTGGTTGATGTAAAATTTAGCGGGATTGCCTGGAAAGGTAATGAAGGCTTTTATTACTCAAGCTACGATAAACCAAAAGGAAGCGAACTTTCTGCTAAAACTGATCAGCACAAAGTTTATTACCACAAATTAGGTACTCCTCAGACTGAAGATAAAGTAATCTTCGGCAATGACTCCGCAAAGAAAAGAAGATATTGCGGTGCTTATGTATCTGATGATCAGAGATTTTTATTTATCTCCGCGGCAAACTCTACTACCGGTAACGAGCTTTATATGAAAGACTTGACTAAGCCAAACTCTGAACTTGTAACGGTAGTTGATAATTTTGACTCAGATAATCAAGTGATGGAAACAGTTGGCTCCAAACTTTACTTATCGACTAACTTAAATGCTCCAAACACTAAAGTTGTTACTGTTGATGCTGCAAATCCTACTCCAGAAAACTGGAAAGACTTTATTCCTGAAACTGAAAACGTACTTTCACCAACTACAGGCTCAGGTTATTTCTTTGCTTTATATATGAAAGATGCCATTTCGCAAGTTTTACAATATGACTACGACGGCAATCTTGTAAGAGAAGTCACTTTGCCGGGTGTTGGCTCTGTAGGCGGTTTTGGCGGAAAAGAAAAACAGGAAACTTTGTATTATTCTTTCACGGATTACAAAACTCCTAGCAGCATTTTTGCTTATAATCCAAAATCAGGTGAATCTGAAGTATATTGGAAGCCGGATATCAAATTTGATAGCGATAAATACGAATCTAAACAGATATTCTATAAATCTAAAGACGGCACTAAAATTCCTATGATTATCACATACAAAAAAGGTCTAGAGCTTAATGGTAAAAATCCTACGCTACTTTATGGTTATGGCGGATTTAGCGCAAGCCTTACTCCAAGATTTAGTGTGACAAGAGCTGTCTGGATGGAAATGGGTGGCGTTTATGCAGTAGCAAATATTCGTGGCGGCGGTGAATATGGTCAGGATTGGCACAACGCCGGCACTAAAATGAATAAACAAAACGTATTTGACGATTTCATAGCTGCAGGCGAGTATCTTATCTCTAACAATTACTGCACTAACGAATACTTAGCTATCGAGGGAGGCTCTAATGGAGGCTTGCTTGTGGGTGCAGTTATGACTCAGCGCCCTGACCTAATGAAAGTGGCAATCCCGGCAGTAGGTGTATTAGATATGCTTAGGTACCATACCTTCACTTCCGGTGCAGGCTGGGCTTATGACTATGGAACTTCTGAAGACTCAAAGGAAATGTTTGAGTATATTTATAAATACTCTCCTGTACATAACGTAAAAGAAGGTACGTCATACCCGGCGACACTGGTTACTACGGGCGATCATGACGATAGAGTTGTTCCTGCGCACTCATTCAAATTTATTGCAAATCTTCAGGCTAAGCAAGCAGGTAATAATCCTGTATTGATTCGCATTGAAACTAATGCCGGACATGGTGCAGGCACTCCTGTTTCAAAACGTTTGGAACAATCTGCAGACATCTACGGTTTTATCTTGAAAAACATGGGTATCGAAGAAGTCAAATTCTAATAAGCTATACTTAGATAGTTTTTATTCTACAAGGCACATCTTTGCATAAAAGGTGTGCTTTTTTTATATGATTCCTTTGTCATACAGTATGTGCTATAATAAGTAGAGAAGTTAAGAACTAAAGCTTACTTATCTCAAATGGGCAGGAAACAATTCGTAATTCTATTTTGCTGTAATTGTTTGCTTTAATGTCTCGTATTATTGAAATTTATATAAAATAAATAATTACTGACTATAGATATATATATTATTGTTAAATAAATAAAATTTGCTATTTTATCACTTTCTTTGTGTACACAGTAATATTTTTATGCTCTTGGTCATATGACTCTTGTAAATATAGGAATATTTATCGGTAAAGATTTTCTTAAGCCACCTCTTTTTTATCTATATACTTTTTGGGAGTTACCGTGATGAAAATATTAATAAATAAGATATTAATGACTACTTGTGTTGTAACTATTTTCTTAGCGATGTTTTATATGGGATCATCAGAAGAAAAAAGAAGTCGTCGACATTTGGCGATATATGATACTGTTTCGGTTGAAGAATATATATCAATAATTAAAGAGCATTTTAGAGAATTTAGCCTATGTAGGTGTATAGACTATGGCATTATAGGATATGAAATAAAACTAGAGGATGGATATTTGGGTACATTTTATAGTATTGAAAATCCTGAAAAATATAAGATAGAATTAGCCATTTTAGATAGCTGTGCAAAAGAAGCGGCAGATTCTATTCCTAGAGGTGTTATATTCGGGGAGAGTAAGGAAGGACGTAGAGATATAATTTTGACATGCCTAGACTATTATAATAGTGAAAAGCTGGACTCTTTGATAACTAAGTTGGTAGAAGAAAAAAAGGAATTACATGAAAGAGCGCAAAAGAATCATTCCAAAAAAGCAATAAAGGTTTTAAAAGACAAAGAACAATGGGAAAAAGAGCAAAAGGAACTAAATAATGAAAAATAAACACAAAAAAATAATTATAATGCTGCTATTAGCAGTTTTGCAGACGGCGAGTATGTTTGCAGGCAATACAATCACGTTCGGCTACGACGCCGCAGGAAATAGGAATGTAGTAAATTCTCCTATTTCATGCTTAGAGCTGGGCTGTCCTTGCCCTGAGAATTGAATAAATCTGATACTGAGATTCCTTATATTAAAGATGAGACCTTTAAAGGAGCTGATGGCAAAAATTATTTTCTAAGTTCTAAAAGCTTCAAAACTATATGACGAACACATTGGGATGGAAACCAATTGGTTCTATAAGAGGTATTCGTTATTTAACTCAAGAAATTTCAAACAAAAAAGGGATATATTTTATGGAGCCTACATATCCTAAGTATTTTAGAGCTCTTGGCCATATGACTCTTGTTAACAAAGGTAACTTTATCGGTAAAGATTATCTTAAGTCCCCTCTATTTTATCAATATACATTTTGGGAAATGCCATGATTAATATATTAATAAACAATAGGTATATGCTAATATGCGTTGTAACTGTATTCTTTATAGCGATATATATGGGGAATACAGAAGAAAAAAGGAGTCTTCGAGATATAGCCATTTATGATACTGTTTCTGTTGAAGAGTATAAATTGTTATTGAAAGAGCATCTTAAAGAATTTAGTTTTTGCAAATGTTTGAGCTATGGTTTTAAAGGATATAATTTAAGATTAGAAGATGAATCAGAAGGTGTTTTTTACGATCTAGAGGATCCTAATTGGTTTTATAAAGAATTAACTATACTAGATAGTTGTTCGAAAATAGTCGCAGATTCTATTCCTGTACTTGAACACTTTTATGAAGAACATAGAATAACACGTAGATTAATTTTTATAGGTTGTATAGATTATTATCATAGTGACAAGTTAGACTCATTAGTTAATCAGTTGATAGAAGAGAGTGAGGAATTAAATAATGAAAAATAAACACAATAAAATAATTATAATGCTACTATTAGCATTGCTGCAAACCACGAGTTTGTTTGCCCAAAATACCTATACGTATGGCTACGACGCCGCAGGAAATAGGAATGTAGTAAATTCTCCTATTTCATGCTTAGAGCTGGGCTGTCCTTGCCCGGATAATACCGACGGGTGGTTAGTATTCGGTAGACTTTAGGTTTTTTTAGCTGGAAATTTAAGAATATAGTCTCCTCGGGCAAAGCGATGTGCTGAGCTAAAGTTTACCCAAAGCTTAGCCCAAAGGGAAGTAGAGATTTAGAGGATTTTGGGGCGTGAACCAATTAGCAAACGCGGCTAAGCTACAGGCTGGTGATAGAATAGTTTACTATAAAGGTGGGGAACTTATAGAAGATATTATCGTTTGCCAAAAAATATGCAAAATGCAAGAATTAATAATTTTATTAAAAAACAAGGACCTAAATTCTAATGATGATATTATTAAATAAGATTTTAATGGTTGCTTGTGTTGCAACTATTTTCTTTGCGATGTTTTATATGGGATCATCAGAAGAAAAAAGAAGTCTTCGACATTTGGCGATATATGATACTGTTTCGATTGAAGAATATATATCAATAATTAAAGAGCATTTTAGAGAATTTAGCCTATGTAGGTGTATAGACTATGGTATCATAGGATATGAAATAAAACTAGAGGATGGATATTTGGGTACATTTTATAGTATTGAAAATCCTGAAGAATATAAGATAGAATTAGCAATTTTAGATAGCTGTGCAAAAGAAGCGGCAGATTCTATTCCTAGAGGTGTTATATTCGGAGAGAGTAAGGAAGGACGTAGAGATATAATTTTGACATGCCTAGACTATTATAATAGTGAAAAGCTGGACTCTTTGATAACTAAGTTGGTAGAAGAAAAAAAGGAATTACATGAAAGAGCGCAAAAGAATCATTCCAAAAAAGCAATAAAGGTTTTAAAAGACAAAGAACAATGGGAAAAAGAACAAAAGGAACTAAATAATGAAAAATAAACACAAAAAAATAATTATAATGCTGCTATTAGCAGTTTTGCAAACCACGAGTTTGTTTGCAGGCAATACAATCACGTTCGGCTACGACGCCGCAGGAAATAGGAATGTAGTAAATTCTCCTATTTCATGCTTAGAGCTGGGCTGTCCTTGCCCTGAGAATTGAATAAATCTGATACTGAGATTCCCTATATTAAAGGTGAGACCTTTAAAGGAGCTGATGGAAAAAATTATTTTCTAAGTTCTAAAAAGCTTCAAAACTATATGACGAACACATTGGGATGGAAACCAATTGGTCCTATAAGAGGTATTCGTTATTTAACTCAAGAAATTTCAAACAAAAAAGGGATATATTTTATGGAGCCTAAAGTACCGAATGATTTTCATGCTCTTGGTCATATGACTCTTGTAAATAAAGGAATATTCATTGGGAAACATTTTTTAAATAGTCCACACTTTTATCAATACAGTTTTTGGGAGATTCCGTAATGATCCTATTAGGCAATAATAAATATTTTGAAATACTTCTAGTTGTTATATTGTTAACAATTAGTTACAATAATACCTATTCTGAGAATAAGAAAAAAACTCTTTTAGACCTGCAAATTGATGATACCGTCTCTACAGAAGAATATCGAGTATTACTCAAAGAGCAGTTTAAAGAATATAGTCTGTGCTCTTGTATTGACCACGGTATTACAGGATATGATTACAAGTCAGAAGATGGGTTTCGAGTTGTTTTTTCATTATCCGATGAATATGATAAGGAATATGCAATATTGGACAGTTGCGCAAAATTGGTAGCAGATTCTATTCCTTTTTTAGAGTATCTTTTAGAATCGCAAGGAATTAAAAGAAGACTAATAAGCCAAAATTGTATAGATTATTATCATAGTGACAAGTTAGACTCATTAGTTAATCAGTTGATAGAAGAGAGTGAGGAATTAAATAATGAAAAATAAACACAAAAAAATAGTAATAATGCTGCTATTAGCAGCTTTGCAGACGGCGAGTATGTTTGCAGGCAATACAATCACGTTCGGCTACGACGCCGCAGGAAATAGGAATGTAGTAAATTCTCCTATTTCATGCTTAGAGCTGGGCTGTCCTTGCCCTGATAATACCGACGGGTGGTTAGTATTCGAGGCAATTCCTCAAGAACCGCCAAGTACTGATTGTGACATAACTGCTCATCTGAATATTCCTGAAGAATATTCAGATTGTTACTCCTTAGGGATTTATACAGGGGATTTTACAAGTTTCAGGAATGCACAAAAAATTATGCTTGGTAATTTTTATATTGATGAAAATCAAACATTTTTTGGAGGTGTATATGAGGGAGTGAGTGCTCATACTTTCCAAATGTTACAAAATTCGGTCGGATCTGCTTTTCAACAATGGATAAATGGTAATGGTGGGGTTGATCGTGTTGATTATTTTGATGGAGCAACTTTTACTACAAATGAAAACAAAAAAGGTGGTGGAATTTCTCTTGGTAAGTTTATTCATTGTTGGTATGATGGAGAAATTGAGGGCAGTTTTAAAGCTTTTGTTTTATCAAATCCAAAGTATATGCATGAGTACGGTCATTATCTTGACAGTAAAAAACTAGGGCACTCATATTTATTTAATATTGCTATTCCAAGTCTTTGGTCTGCAATAGTTAATGGAGGGCAATATCATGACGGAGATTACTGGTATCTATCTAAACATGATACATTTTGGACAGAATTAAGAGCGAATAGAAGAGCCTATATATATTTTACAAAAGAACATCATGTTAATTGGAATAAGTATACTGATGAATATCCTTTATACTGGGAGGATTAATCATGATTGGTATGTATGCATTCTGGTTTTTTTTGTTAATATTGTGCTCTTGTGAAAGTATAGTCATGGATCCCCCAAGAAATAAACTTTACTTGCTCAATAAATCAAAAAAAAATATAACTCTACTTATTGGTCGAGGTGTATATGGTTCACTACAATATCCAGAACTGTTACCTTCAAAAAATGACTGGAAAAAATATGCAGAAACTATATCACCTGATAAAAGTGAGGTTATGTATATATCAAGCCCAATTGGTGAGTATATCGATACTTTTCCTCTAGATACAATGGCAGTATTTGTTTTTGATCCGGACACATTGGATGCATATCCATGGGAAGTAATTAGAGACGAATATAAAGTTCTTAAAACACATTTTATTACAATAGATGATGTTTTGAAGTCTGATACAATAGTTGTTTATCCTTAATTAGAGAAATTAAATGAAAAATAAACACAAAAAAATAGTAATAATGCTGCTTTTAGCAGTGCTTCAAACCACGAGTTTGTTTGCAGGCAATACAATCACGTTCGGCTACGACGCTGCCGGAAATAGGATTCAGGTAAATTCTCCTATTTCTTGCTTAGAGCTGGACTGTCCTTGTCCTGAGAATACCGATGGGTGGTTAGTGTTCGGTAGACTTTAGGTTTTTTTAGCTGGAAATTTAAGAATATAGTCTCCTCGGGCAAAGCGATGTGCTGAGCTAAAGTTTACCCAAAGCTTAGCCCAAAGGGAAGTAGAGATTTAGAGGATTTTGGGGCGTGAACCAATTAGCAAACGCGGCCAAATTTCTTATTATTTTCAATGAATTAATTGTTTGCAAGTTGAATAATTGGCGGAAAAATGAAAATATTTATTTTGTTTCTGCTAAGTGCTACGATTAGCTTGGCGCAAAAACAGATGGCAATTACAATAGATGATTTGCCTTATGCATATTCTGCAAAATTAAATCAAGCGGAGAGAGATTCTATCTTGATTAAGCTTGCTGATAGTCTTCAAAATCGGAATGTTACTGCTACGGGATTTGTAATTGGAAGCGGTGTAGATAATAGCACTGCCAGATTACTTGTGTACTTTGCCGGCAAGGGGCATGACTTAGCCAATCATACTTATTCACATCCAAGCGCAAATAATATATCTGCCAAAAAATATATGGAAGAAGTGAAACGGTGCGATTCCGCAATTTCAGGGCTGCCTCACTTTGAAAGATACTTCAGATATTCATATTTGCAGAGAGGCAACAGTCTTGACCGACGGGATAGTATTTTTTGGCTTATAAAAGAGTTTAAACTGACTGTAGCACCGGTTACTATTGATAATGATGACTACTTGTATAATAAATACTATGTGGATTCTATAGCATCAGACAATCACGATGCAGCTGATTCTATTGCAGAAGAATACTTAGATTATATGTTAGCAATTGCCAACTCCGCCGATAGCCTTTCTCATGCCATTTGTGGCAGAAGCATCAAACATATCCTGCTGACCCATGCAAATCTGTTAAATAGCAGATACTATGGACGATTATTAGATAAGCTCAGAGCAGACGGCTGGCAATTTATAACTTTAAAAGAAGCTCTCAAAGACCCGGTGTATGCTGAAGAAGACATATATATCGGCAAATGGGGAATTAGCTGGTTGAAGCGAATAAAGCAATAAAATTCGATTATTTAAGGCTAAATGCTTACTTTTTCTTGTATTAGGAAATATGTTTTTGTTTTCTTATTGGAAAACTATTATTTTGTCTACAATCTCTAAGCACATTATAGAAAAGCGGTTTATTAAAAAAGGTATATTATGGCATATACTTTCAGCAAAGATGATATATCCAATATTTCCAAGTTATTGGATGCGGAAGTAAAAGATTACGGTAATGCTTACTCATGGAAGCTTAGCAATACTAAGACACAGCAGAGCATGGTAATTAATCTGCATAATGAAGTTTCTCTTGGAGGAGACTCAAAAGGCAGCATGATAAACGTGCAAACTCAGCACGGATACCATGAGTTACATGATTGCACTTTTTACATTGAATTTGAGCCGGATGAGATTATATTTGTTAACGCAGATGGCGATTTCGTTTCTTGCTTAATTGTAGGGAAAGAGTGTTCTTGCTCTTCTTTCTCCAAAATCAGAAAAGAAATTATAAATGCAGATTTTGCTAAGCTGGATCCTGCAGTATTGCTTGCAGCTATGCAGCTCTCGATTACAGAAGCAAAATTGCAATAATATGCTTAGGTAAGAATATATTTGAAATATCTACGTCCACTATAGCAAGTATTCTTAATTTATGGCAATTGAAATAGATATATATAACCAGACAGACAGAAAATTTCTGCCTATGAAAAAGATGAAGGAAACTGCAGCAGCTGTCTTTTCCGGAGAAGGAAAAACTGATGTAGAGCTTAGCATCATTATATTGGATGATAATGCCATCCATCAAATGAATATAGAATTCTTGCAGCATGATTTCCCTACTGATGTTATAACTTTTAATTTGGATGAAGAAGACTTTTTAGCCGGTGAAGTTTATATCAGTGCGGACACCGCCGAAACACAGGCTAAGGAGTATAGGGTATCTATAACTAATGAGCTAATGCGACTTGCTGCTCACGGAGCTTTACATCTCTGCGGATATGATGATGCCACCACCGAGCAAAGAGAGTATATGCACTCTTTAGAAAACAAATATATTGCTAAATAACTGTGGAAAAGTATGTTTGAACGCATAATAGAAATAATAGTATATTTGCTCTCCGAATTACGAGAAAAAAGCGACATGTCTGAAATTGATTTGACAAAGCTTAAGCAGCTGGGGTACTCAAATTCAGAAATATCGGCAGCTTTCAGTTGGATTGTAGATAGAGTTGAGTTTTCTGATGAGCTATTTAAAGGAGAATTATTTCCTTCTGATGTCTCTTTCAGGGTAATTCAAGGTTCTGAAGTAGATCTCTTTACCAAAGAAGCGTGGGGAGAAATGATTCAGTTGCAGATACTTGGTTTGATAGATAATGATCAGATTGAGACCATGATAGAAAAAGCAATGGTATCAGGCAATCAGGATATTGACAAAGGTGCAATCCATCAGTTTGTAGCTAATCACCTAAGAAACCCTGATAATCACTCAAAATTCGGTTCTCGTTTTATGCTGGATGGCAGCGAAACAATAAACTAGGTCCCGTAGCTCAGTAGGATAGAGCACAAGTTTCCTAAACTTGGTGCCGCAGGTTCGAATCCTGCCGGGATCACGACAAAGAGTAAAAGAAATCCCTTGATTTCTGCTTTATTAAGAGCAAAAATCAAGGGATATTTTTTTGTATTGGTTTAATAGCCTGAATGTGGCATTGTAAATAAAGGCAATCGTATTTTTCAACTTTGGCTTTCCGTTAGTAAATCTAGTTCATTATGCTGGTCAGGATATGGTAAATATCGAAAAAAAGAGCCACCCTCATTAGAAGGTAGCTCTGTAAAAAATCTAAAGAATAATCAGACAGTAGTTTAACCTATGTGTCTATCTAATTTTTCTGCAATTTGTTGTTTCGGAACTGCACCAACGATAGTATCTACCACTTCGCCACCTTTGAAGATTAAAATAGTAGGAATAGAGCGGATACCAAAGTTCATAGCTATTTGCTGATTGTTGTCCACATCTACTTTACATATTTTTGCTTTACCTTCGTATTCGCCTGCCATTTCGTCAATAATCGGAGCAATCATTCTGCAAGGTCCACACCATGTTGCCCAAAAGTCAATAAGTACAGGTATGTCCGAATTTTTTACATCTGCATCAAAGCTCGCGTCCGTTACGTGTAAAGGCTCTGCCATTTCATTTCTCCTAAGTAAAATATCTTAAAAAACAATATTAACGTTATTATCTAAAAAATAATATAGCACTCGATTTGATAAAAAACAAATCAATTATCTTAGATGTTTTATTTCAATTACTAATTATAAGTGCTATGATTGGACTAAGTATTATATACTCGTGCAAGGCATAGCAATTAAGTTCCTGTTACCGCTTTAGTTAGAGCGTACCGTAAAGAACAGAATCACTGTAAGTGCTGCCGAACCAACTAATATTACGGGCTCTAAAGCTTCGTCTAACCATGTTGTTTCCTGCTCGGGAACCGGTGATTTACTAAAAGGGTAAGGCGAACTTTCAACAATTAGCAAATCTTTTTCAGCAAAGCGGTCTTTAACAACTAAATCCAACCCTTTGTGCGGTTTAGTTATACCATTGTCGTATAATACTGCTTCGTATTTTATACGAATATGCCTTTCCAGCGAATCAGAGCTAATTCTAATATATTTGACACCAAACTCGCTTAGCAAGATTGATAACTTAGGTGTGCTATCTATCTCTTTAATGGTAAATAGCCCGGAATTAACTATTTTTTGCTCCACATACCATGAGTTCGGATGTTCATTGAAGTCTAAGCTAAGTTCAGTCAGCTCAGGAAAGTCAGCTTTTATTTCTGCCGGCACTTTTGAAGTTAAAGAGTCAAGTATTTGCATGTTTGTAGGTAACTCCGCAAAAAGAAAGGAGCTACTAAGCAATCCAAATACTATGTATATAGACAACTTCATTAGCTATTCAAATCCGCTTTTAGATTTTCTATCTTTTCTATTAGTTCTTCAGGATTGTGGAAGAAAGTAGGTCTTATCCTAAGCAGTCTCATTCGAGAATTAAGCTTAATTCTAATCATAGGATAAAGATTTTTTACTTGTACCACTCCATCTCGTCCAAGCGAAATGTTAGCTATGTCATTAGCTTTATATTCTTTTGAGCCAAATCGGTTTTTAAAAATGATTCTGTCATTTTCTACTACGATAGCACGTCTCCTGAATGAAGCAAAGCATAGTCCTACCAAGGCGATAAAAATAAACAAACCCAGCAGCCAAAGTAAAGGATCGTGGTAATCAAAAGTAATACTACCACTTTCTATCGTGCCTTTTAGCAACACGTATACAATTAGTACGACTGAATAAGCTGAAAGGCTCTGCCAGTAAAAGTCTAATCTTTGTTTGAACTCTTTTATATCTGTTTTAGTCATTATTTTAATATCCTATCCACAAAACAATTTGGTAAATCTATAATATTATATGTTATAACGGATAATATAATATACAATTTCATACTGAATTTCTGTAACAAAAAAAGAAGATACAAGAATTTTATAAGCTTTGTTACTTGCATTCTAATATATCAACAGCAACTTCGGCGTATAAGCTACTTTAGTGGCACTTTTCGCTAAGCTATGTCAGCTATAGAAAAATATCTCAATTCAGGATTGGCCATTGGATTACATACTGTATTATGCTTAATAGATATATATATTCTTTTGTTAAAATATTTCTGCTCAATTTTTGTTATTTTAATATCAATGTTTAAAGGAGACGATTTATACTATGTCGAATATAGAAAGCATTTATGGTTACGAAGAGCTTAGCGAAAGGGAAAGGCAAATCCTAAAAAGGATTATTCAGCTTTATATCCTAAATGCAACGCCTGTGGGGTCTCGGGTGTTGGCAAAATACCTTAGCTCCAACATCAAGCTTAGCCCTGCTACTTTACGAAATGTAATGGCTGACCTTGAGGAACTTGAATATATCAGTCATCCACATACATCTGCCGGTAGAGTGCCTACTGACAAGGGTTATCGTTTCTACGTAGACTCCCTAAAGCAGCTTGAAGAGCTAACAGACCATGAAATAAGCACAGTGCATACAAAACTCGGTACAACTTCTTCCGCCGAAGTTTTAAAGCAGGCTACAGGTCTATTGGGCCAACTTTCCCGCTATCTGGGGATTGTTCGTCTTCCACAAGTGCCGGACTTAATTGTAGAAAAAATTGAATTGATTTCAATTTCAACTACCCGCGTGCTCGTGGTTATAGCTTTAAATTCTAATATAGTGCGCACTGTAACATTGGAAGCGGAAATTGAGATAGAAACTAAATATATTCAAAATGTATCTGCCTATATAAACGAAAAAATTGTCGGCAATCCTCTGAAATATCTTAGAGATAATTTTCAGGTTATGATTAACGATTTTGAAAAGAAAGACACACCTCTGATTAGACTCTTTTCTGATTCATTGGACAAAATATTTAGCACTAACACTCAGGAAGATTTGATAATTGCCGGGACACAAAACCTTTTAGCTTACCCTGAGTTTGATCAACCTGACAAAGTTCGTGGAGTAATTGAACTCGTAGAAAACAGAGAAATGATAATTCATCTTTTAGAAAAAAATGAAGATCGCGAAGGCATCAGAGTCCTTATCGGAGGAGAGTTAAATTCGGGATTTCTCAATGACTACAGCCTTATCTCAACATCATACACTATAGCCGGAGCAACAGGCACGATAGGTCTTATAGGTCCGAAACGGATGAACTATCCCAAAATGATGACGATAGTAGAGGCTGTTTCCAAGCAGTTAGAAAAGCTGAATGAGATATAAAATATTAGTATTATATTCATTGGAATTCTGACAAGCTTTTTTTTAGAATTCGTCTTACAATGGTTTTGCGGTATGTTGCCTAGATACAAAGTTGCATGTTTATCGACCTATCTTAATGTATAACGCAAAAACAGAGAATATCAATTATTAGTGATATTCTCTGTTTTTAAATATACATAAGATGTTCGAGCTATTTTTTATAGATAATAGGATTGCATTTGCATTGATTTGCTACTATGCTTTTTGCAGCTTCTGCTGACTCTAACGAAGAGTAATCTCCTATCACAACCGCATACATTGCGTCACCATCTACATCTTTTTCAATTACTTTGGTAATTAGTCCCTGGCTCATAAATTTTCTCATTTCAGCATTTGCAGCGCCGGTAGTGCTGTAAATACCAACTTGTAAACCATATTTTCCGGTTGAAGGCATATTGTTCTGTGCAATTGGCTCTTCATCATGCTGAGTAATAACTTTTGGAGACTCTTTTACAGGAATTGGCTTTACAGCTGCTTGAGCGGTTTCTTCAGGTTCTATAATTTTTACTTGGGGCTTATTCTCTATTTTATGAGTAACGGCTTCAGATCTATTTATTTGAGCAGTGGGTGCGTACGACACTTCTTGCTTCTTTGCCAAGCCAACAGCAGAACGAACTACATCAGTGGCTGGAAGTAAATATTCTGATTTTGGAAATCTTTTTCGGAAATTATTTAACTCGTATTTAGCTTTAGTTGTATCGCCAAGTATCGCGTGGAATTGGACTATTCTCCAATATGCATCATCAGCCCATTCGCTATTAGGATAGTTATTTACTATGCGCTTATAAATATCAAACGCTCTGAAAGCATCATCAATTACTACACCATGTAGAAGTTGGACTCCCGGATCGTCAGGATATGCTGCTAGTAAATCGGGAATTTGAGCTTTGGCACTCTGCACATTGCCGGATGCCACTACACCCATCAATTTTCTAACTTGCTCGGATTGAGCTTCAGCTTTGTATGTTAATACGAGAAATGATATAGCGATCAATGAAAGTAAATATCTCATTGCAATCCCCCCAGATCGAAATTAGAATTTTTATTGTCTCTTTATACTAAAGATAAATATAAGAAAAAATGCTTACAAGCAATAATAAATTTAACATGAATCAATATATTTATTTATACATTAGCTCAGTTGCTTATGCCATGCTTCTTAAAAGCTCATAAGTATAATTGCCACTATGCCGGAAGCTATAGAAAATAAGCCGTACGGATTCAGTTTTTCCTTGAATATCAACCACGCTAGAAAGCCGGTTAGTACAATAACACTAATATTTACTAAAGGGAAAGTGATGTAGCCGGGTATTGTCTCTAAAGCACCTATCAAAAAGAAAGAGCTAAATATATTAGGCACTCCCAGCACCATGCCTCTAAGCAGCACTTGTTTATCTGCTTTTATCCTTTTGACTAATGTTATACCTAATGTGTAAAGAAAAGAAAAGCCAAATATCGAAAACAAGAACATAGATTTACTTGCATTGGCGAACTCTTCCTCAAAAACTTTCATGCCAAAGTCAGCAATACCAATGCCTACAAGCAAAGCAAATAAGTATAATAAATCCTGAAGACTTAGCTTTTTCGCATCATTGCTTTGGAGCGATTTATAGAATAGCCACAAAGTTAGTAAGGTAAGAGTATATCCTGCAATATGCATTGCAGTAGGCTGCTCGTTATAGAGGAATATGGACAGCAAGGCCGGCAAAAAGACTGACAGCCGGGAGCTTACCGTAGCTAACGCCGTTCCTGCAGAATTTACAGCTTTGGTAAAGGCGAAGAAAGAACCTACAAAGAATATTGCTAGAAAAGCCCCTAACAGTATCAAAGGAAGTGGCAAATCAAAATTGAAATCTGAAAAAGAGATCAGTAATGTAGTAAGGGTTGCTGCGAAGTAGTTTCCTGTCAGTAATAAAATTGCATTCCCGGATTTTGTGTCATTATATTTCAAAATAATGGCAATTGACACCGAGCAGAGTACACTTAAAAACAAACTAATCATTTACCTTCTTCCATAATTTCAATATTTTAGCTAAGCAAATTAGCAATAGATTTACTACAAAAAAAGAAATTTGAATGTATTCAACAGATTCAACCTTAAGTTTAGATCATAATACAAAGCAAAATTGGACAGCTCGCCAGACATATATTGCATTAGGTACTTTACTTGCAGCTTGTCCTGAGTTAACAATTGACTCATGCCCAATGGAAGGGTTTGACAATGCTAAGTTTGATGAGATTTTAGGATTGAAAGAAAAAGGCTTAACATCTGCTGTTATGG
This sequence comes from Kapaibacterium sp. (SeqCode), assembly GCA_963678775.2. GTDB lineage: Bacteria > Bacteroidota > Ignavibacteria > Kapaibacteriales > UBA2268 > JBFHIJ01. Next base: position 369,183 of record CAXXGR010000002.1, on the reverse strand, counting down.
TGGCAATTGGTTATCGTTCTGAAGAAGATCAGATGCAACATTTGACTAAAGTAAGAAAAAGCCAAGAAGAGCTTTTTGAAATTATTTAATTCTAAAAGATTTGCATATATTTAAATCCAATCTCAAATTTAAAGGGATTGGATTTTTTTTTGAATATATAATGTATTTAGAGAATATAAATGGAATACTTAGGATCTTGTTTATGCAGGCAGGTAAAATTTAAAGTAACAGGAGAGTTTAATAATTTCTTCCTATGTCATTGTGGATACTGTCAAAAGGGTAGCGGCTCAGCACATGCTTCTAATCTGTTTTCAGGAGGAGGAAAACTTGAGTGGGTTAGTGGTGAAGAGCTTGTTCGATCTTATAAAGTGCCAAATTCACCACATCAAAGGAATTTTTGCAGTAATTGCGGCGCACCTGTACCGAATCTTCAGATGGAAGGAAAACTGCTTGTGGTTCCTGCCGGTAGTTTAGATACTCCTCTGGACAAAACACCTGATGGACATATCTTTATCTCAAAAAAAGCAAATTGGGATTCTCAGCTACATCAATACAAAAAATATGAAGAACTGCCCGAATAGCAATTTGTTTGTTTCCGATAATACAGAAGCTCTTGACTTTTGTAGAGTAAATTCATGAATTTGCTCGACGATGTTTAATATATAAAGACATCCGTCTAGATTATATCAAAAAAGCCGACTTGTAGATAATACTAGCCGGCCTTGACATGAGAATATAATTTAGTTATTACATTGCATCTATGATTGCATTGTAAGTTGCACTTGGTCTTAATGCTTTGTTTGCCAGTTCATCATCAGGCATGAAGTATCCGCCTAAGTCTACAGGTTGACCTTGAGCAGCTAAAAGTTCTTCTGCGATTTTAGCTTCGTTAGCAACTAATTCTTTTGCTATTGGTTCAAATCTTGTTTTTAGTTCAGCATCTTTATCTTGAGCTGCTAATGCTTCTGCCCAGTAAAGTGAAAGATAGAAAGAGCTTCCTCTGTTATCTATTTCATGTACTTTTCTTGAAGGAGCTTTGCCGTTTTCAAGATATTTACCAACAGCTGTATCTAGGGTTTCTGCAAGGACTTTTGCTTTTTCATTACCCATAGATGCTAATTGCTCAAAAGAAGGCACTAATGCACAGTATTCGCCTAAAGAGTCCCATCTGAGGTGACCTTCTTTAAGGAATTGTTGCACGTGTTTAGGAGCAGAACCGCCTGCACCTGTTTCAAATAATCCACCACCATTTAGAAGCGGAACTATAGAAAGCATTCTTGCACTTGTACCTAATTCAAGAATTGGGAATAAATCTGTCAAATAATCACGAAGCACATTACCTGTTGCAGAGATAGTATTTTCGCCTTTTCTAACTCTTGGAAGAGTGTATTTCATAGCGTCAACCGGTGCAAGGATATGTATTTCCAAGCCGCTTGTATCAAATTCAGGCAGATATTTATTGATTTTTTCGATGATTTGAGCATCGTGGCCTCTGTTTTCATCTAACCAGAAAACTACAGGAGAGCCTGATTCTCTTGATCTTCTGACTGCCAAACCAACCCAGTCTTTGATTGCTTCGTCTTTTGTTTGGCAAGCACGGAAAATATCACCCTCTTCAACAGCTTGTTCTAATACAATATTACCTTCAGAGTCAACTACATTGATAAAACCATCAGCCTCAGCTTGGAAAGTTTTATCATGTGAGCCGTATTCTTCAGCTTTTTTAGCCATAAGACCCACGTTAGCAACATTACCCATAGTAGAAGGATCAAACTGACCGTTCACTTTTGCATCTTCTATGATTTCTTTGTAGATAGTAGCATAACATCTGTCAGGAATCATAGCGATACAGTCTTGAAGCTCATCGTTTTTATTCCACATTTTGCCACCATCGCGAACAACATTTGGCATAGATGCATCAATAATTACATCGTTTGGCACGTGGAGATTTGTTTTGCCTAAGCGGGAGTCAACCATTGCAAGATCAGGGCGAGTCTCATAGACTTTATTTATATCAGCTTCTATTTCTGCTTTTTTGTCAGCAGGAAGTTTGTCTAATTTGCTAAGAACATCAGCAAGACCATAGTTTACGTTTGCACCGATTTCTTTAAGAGTATCTGCATGTTTTTCCAAAGCATCTTTGAAAAATACGGAAACAGCATGGCCAAACATAATAGGATCTGAAACTTTCATCATTGTTGCTTTTAAGTGAAGAGAAAGAAGAACATCATCTTTTTTAGCTTCTTCTATCTGAGCAGCATAGAATTCACGCAATGCTTTTACATTCATCACAGAAGAATCAATAACTTCACCTTCTACCAAAGAAAGTTTTTCTTTAAGAACTTTAGTGCTGCCGTCTTTGCCATTGAAGACTATTTGAACATCACAAGCTTTATCCATTGCCACAGACTTTTCGCTAGCATAGAAATCCTTTTCTGACATGTGTGCAACACGGCATTTAGAATCTGATTTCGGCCATGGCTTCATCATGCGATGAGGATTTTTTTGAGCAAAACGTTTTACCGAATCAGCCGGACGTCTGTCTGAGTTTCCTTCGCGAAGTACCGGGTTAACAGCAGAGCCCAAAGCTTTGGCAAAGCGAGCTTGCAGAGCCTTGTCTTCTTCAGTTTTGGCTTCTTCTGGGTAAACAGGGATATCATAACCTTTTTCTCTAAGCTCTTTGATAGCTGCTTGGAGCTGAGGAATAGATGCACTAATATTAGGTAATTTGATAATATTTGCCTCAGGAGTTTTTGCAATGTTTCCCAATTCAGTCAAATAGTCAGGAATCTTTTGCTCTTCTGTTAGCTTGTCAGGGAAATTAGCAATAATTCTTCCTGCCAAAGAAATATCCTTTACATCGATATCAATACCTGTGCCTTTGGTATATGCTTGCACCACAGGCAAAAGGGCGTAAGTCGCTAAAGCAGGAGCTTCGTCGATTTTAGTCCAAATAATAGTGTTCTTAGCCATTTTAGTCCTTTTATAGTAATTGCAAAATTTAAAATCTAAGTCTTAGTTGCTTTTGAGTCAAGTTATCTTTAATCAGATACTTAGGAGACTCACAAAGAAAGAATTTTGTGTTAAATTAATAAAGAAATTTTGAAATTCAAAGACAAATCGAGATATATTTCTCGATATAGTTTCTTTTACCATAAGAGGCTACAAATACGTCTAATATTGCATGTTATTTACTTAGTTATGATTCATATACACATATTAATAAATAATACACACTGGCTAATTGCTTGTAATAATCCTATAGGGCAAAGCTAATTACATAATATCTTTATACAAGGTTTCCAATATTATTGGTATTCATTTTATACTTAGAGATTTTGCAGGCTTACAGATGCACTAAAGGCATGCCTAAAACCTCTATGCCATTTATCTGCTAATCCTTTACATTAATTTCATTTCAATATCTCGCAAAAATTCCGTATATTAAACAATTTATATTAAATACTTTTCGGCGGGAATCATGAGTAAAATTATCAAACAAGCTATAACCTACGATGACGTACTCTTAGTGCCCAGATACTCTCAGGTACTGCCCAGAGACGCCCAGCTTAGCACTAAACTTACTAAGCAAATTACTTTGAACATCCCAGTGCTTAGTGCAGCGATGGACACTGTGACCGAAGCCGACATGGCAGTGGCTCTTGCTCGCCAAGGCGGCTTAGGAGTTATCCATAAAAACCTTACTATCAAAGCACAAGCTGACCAAGTGGACCGTGTGAAAAGAAGCGAAAGTGGTATGATTTTCAAGCCTATCACTCTTAGCAAAGACCATACAGTTAGTGACGCTCATGACATTATGGAAAAATTTCATATATCAGGCATTCCAATAATTGACGATGACAGAAAGCTTATCGGTATTGTAACCAATCGCGATTTAAGATTTAAGCCCGACCCGCTTGAAAAAATCGAAAACTTTATGACTAAAGAATCGTTAATTACTGTACCGGCTGGAACTACGTTAGAGGAGGCTGAATATATTCTGCAAAATCATAGAATTGAAAAATTACCGGTTATAAATAATGATGGTGTTCTTGTTGGTCTTATTACTTTCAAGGATATCCAAAAGAAAAAGACTCACCCAAATGCTTGCAAGGATGACAAAGGCCGCTTGAGAGTTGGTGCAGCTGTCGGTGTCTCAGGCGATACAATGAAAAGGGTCGATGCACTTATAGAAGCAGGTGTAGACGCTTTGTTTGTAGACACTGCCCACGGGCACTCTGCAGGCGTTATTCAGATGGTGAAAAAAATCAAAACAAAATACCCTACTATCCAGATTATAGCCGGGAATATAGCTACTGCGGACGCAGCTAAAGCTCTAATTGATGCCGGTGCCGACGGACTTAAAGTAGGTATTGGACCGGGTTCTATCTGTACTACTCGAATTGTGGCAGGCGTCGGTGTACCTCAGCTTACTGCCGTAATGGACGTAGCAGAATATGCCGGGAAATTAGGTATTCCTGTTATCGCAGACGGTGGTATAAAGCAAACAGGAGACATAGCAAAAGCTATTGCAGCAGGTGCGGATTGCGTTATGATTGGTAATATGCTTGCAGGTCACCAGGAAAGCCCGGGCGAGAAAGTAATATTCGAAGGAAGAGCGTTTAAAATTTATCGTGGTATGGGCTCTTTGGGTGCTATGGCTCAAGGCTCTGCTGATAGATATTTTCAAGATGTAGAAGCTGAAATTTCTAAATATGTGCCGGAAGGTATCGAAGGGCGTATCCCTTTCAAAGGCTATGTCAGCGAAACAGTTTACCAGGTCATTGGTGGCCTGAGAGCTGCGTTTGGATACTGCGGCTGTGCCACAGTGCCGGACATGAAGAAAAATGCCCAATTTGTGCAAATTACCGGAGCTTCTTTTAAAGAATCTCACCCGCACAATATCAATATAACTAAAGAATCACCCAATTACTTTGTTCAATAATAATAGCAGCCAAAACTATGAGTACCGGAAATAACAAATACCCACAACTAATCGATATTCGATTGAGCCAGCTGCGTTTTACTATGGAAGACCATAAAGTAGAAGCGCTTGTGCTTACACATTTACCTAATATCAGATACATGACAAATTTCTCCGGCTCTAATGCAATTCTATTTATCATGGAAGAAGAGCTTCACCTGCTCACTGATGATAGATATGAAGAACAAATAAAAGAAGAGCTTTACGATTTGCCAAATTTGCACACTCACATTACTCGCGACCCTTGGACTTATGCTATTGATAATAAAATTTTGAAAAAAACAGTTTCTTTGGGTTTTGAGGCTGATCATTTGGAATATTCTGCGGCTATTAATATCAGAAACCAAATCAGACCTATCAAATTCAAACCTGCTTCTAACCTTGTCGAGCCGTTCACCCAACCAAAAGCCGATGAGGAGTTAGAATCTCTTAAAAAAGCTGCGGCAATAGCTGAAGCAGTTTATAAAGAAATGCTTGAATTTATAGAACCGGGTAAAACTGAAAAAGAAATTGCTGCGGAAATCTCTTACAGAGGCAGAAAGTTAGGTGCTGAGGACGAGTCGTTTGATATCATTGTTGCCAGTGGCGAACGTGGTGCTTTTGTGCATGGCAAGCCTACTGACAGGCAAATTAAAAAAGGCGATGTCATTATCATGGATTTTGGATTTAAAGTAAATGGTTTCTGCTCTGATATCACAAGAACTATTGCTGTCGGCAAAGCTACTAAAGAGCAAAAAGATGTATACGCTATGCTCCGTAATGCCCAACAAAAAGCAATTGAAGGTGTTAGACCTGCTATGAACGGTAAACATTTAGACGGCATGGCAAGAGACTTAATCGCCGAAGCCGGCTATAGTAGCTATTTCAAGCATAGCCTTGGTCATGGCATTGGACTGGAAGCACACGAAATACCGACAATAACATATAGAATGGATGACCAAATTATCCCTGAAAATGCAGTCTTGGCGATAGAGCCGGGCGTTTATATTCCCGGGAAATTTGGAATGAGAGTTGAAGATATGATTCAAGTGACTCGTGGTGGCGGCGTTAAACTTACGGATGCTCCTGACGAACTGATAATTATTGGATAAGCTCTAAATAAAATAGATATGATTATTAAAGGGGTACTGTTTGGTGCTCCTTTTTTTGGAGTTTGTGTTTCTTCTTTTATTATTTTGTAAAGATATTTTACAATCCTCTTGAGATAATGCTATGCTTTGCAAACATCTTTCAAAAACTGATTTCCAAATCGGACACTGGGCGGGCGGAACTACCGCTCAGCTCTATATCTACCCGGAAAACTCAGATTATAAAACAAAAGATTTTGAATACTATTGTTGTCTCTAGCTTGTCCAATTGCAAACAAAGTGAACAGGAAGAACATATTAACTTGTTTATAGTAATTATTGTTTTACTTCACTATTATATATTCCATTCCAAAAGTCTTGACTATGCAACCAATTGCCATTTTCATATGGTGTTTCTTTAATTTCAACATCGGAGCATATAAAATCATACGGTGCTGAAAAATCATATCCAATAATATGAACAATATCTTTACTACCTTTTGTAATTTCCCAAGCAATTGGCGTTCTCAAAGAATAATGTGCCCAATGCCATCCCCGACTATGATAATTTCGTGGGTAAAATTGATTTGTTCCTATTGATTCAATTTTGGTAAGTTCCGTGAATGGAACTAATGACCTTTCATTTGGAATATAACTGGTTTTGCTATTTATTGTTACCTATGTAGATTAATATTAAAAGTATAACTTTATAGTTCATCCTTAAATAACTCCATTATATGATATTATTAAATTATTTATTTGTATAAAGAAAACTCCTGCTCCATAACTATTCATATCTATTACATAAGTTGTAGCATGAATATCATTAAAAGAATCAAGCAGTGCTCCTCTAATGTCGTATATTTTTATATCTAAAATGTTTTGTATATTCGTCAACTTAATTATATTTGAATTTTGCTCAACCAAAAAACTTTTTTGTTCTTCAATAGACTCTAAATCAGCTGTAAAATAAGTATCCGCAAAATAAACTTTCAGTTCTGCAAGATTATTTTGCAAGAATCCAAGAGATACTATTTTATCAAATACTAAGCTAAAACCTAAGATATCATATTTACCATTGTCATTATACTTGTAATTCTGAAAATAGATTTTGAAATCACCTATTGAATCTTTAAGATTTTTAAAAAATTCCTTTATCTCAGGAAAGTCATCTCGGAATTGTTCTATACTACCTTCTTTTATATCATGATATTCATCAACTTCATCAAACAAAGACTCAAAGTGATTTTCGTAAAATCCACTAAACAAGTAATTGGAATATATCTTATTTTGTTTTCTTAAATCGTATTTATATTGAGAATAAAGCAACATATTCTTATTCTCATTGACAGGAGTAGGCCAAGATGGTCTATATAAAATCTCACTACTATTACAAGTGTCAATACCAATTATTCTTTCCTTACTAAATTCCTCTTCTGTATGTGATTTTTGATAACTAGCAGCTACCTCAAAAAAACATTCAGGAAACTCTTCGTAAGAGAGCGAGTCTTGCGCAAAAATTGGGACTGCACTTAGGAGTAGCAATCCGGTTAGAATCATTTTCATTTGTTTAGTCCTTTAATTTATAAATATTGGGAAAATTTAGTATCCAGATAGACCTATGTATATTATAGATATAGATAAAAATTAATATTGCTATATGAATTAGGAATAAATATAAACAAAATATTCTATTAATCATAATAATTCTATATAAAATGGCAACTATATTGTAGATAGATTTAAATAGCATCAGAATATATATTTAAAAAGGATAATCCAAGGTACGCGAAGTGGCGGCGTTAAACTTACGGATGCTCCTGACGAACTGATAATTATTGGATAAGCTCTAAATAAAATAGATATGATTATTAAAGGGGTACTGTTTGGTGCTCCTTTTTTTTGGAGTTTGTGTTTCTTCTTTTATTATTTTGTAAAGATATTTTACAATCCTCTTGAGATAATGCTATGCTTTGCAAACATCTTTCAAAAACTGATTTCCAAATCGGACACTGGGCGGGCGGAACTACTACCGAGCTCTATATCTACCCGGAAAACTCAGATTATAAAACAAAAGATTTTGAATACTATTGTTGTCTCTAGCTTGTCCAATTGCAAACAAAGTGAACAGGAAGAACATATTAACTTGTTTATAGTAATTATTGTTTACTTCACTATTATATATTCCATTCCAAAAGTCTTGACTATGCAACCAATTGCCATTATCATATGGTGTTTCTTTAATTTCAACATCGGAGCATATAAAATCATACGTTGCTTAAAAATCATATCCAATAATATGAACAATATCTTTACTACCTTTTGTTATTTCCCAAGCAATAGGCGTTCTGAGTGAATAATGTTCCCAATGCCAACCTCTCTTGTGATAATTTCTAGTAAAGAATGTACTAGCTTCAGAGCTTTGAATTTGATCAAGCCCAATATAAGGAATTAAACTCCTTTCGTTCGGAATATATGTATATTCACATATAATGGGCTCAAATAGAATCGTTGCGTACTGATTGTTTAAGAAGGTGTTAGAAATTCTTTGGCAAGGAACATAAGAATCAAAGGATAATTCAAAATGTTGTTTAAATTTTCCAGATCCTTCTCTAATAAATTTCAAATTAAAAGTAGAAAATTGTGCTGCAATAAATTCTAACTTAGTTTTGACGTCCTGATGTTCAACTTCGTCTAAAGAGTAGTAATTGTCTTTGACAGGATTTGAAAACAGGATTTCTTTTGAAGAAAGAAAAATATTTGTCTTAGAGCTTAGCCTGCTGTTTAAAGTACGGAAATCATATTCTCCATTGAGACCTGTAGTATCAAGCTGATAGTTAAATGTGTCTAATTGTTCCTGAATTTTAGACCAAGATATTTCTTGACTATTTAGTTTCAAAATCAAAGTACTAAAAAATATCAAAATAAAAACGTGTTTCACTATTCTATCTCTTTCAAAAATTTTAAAATTCCTTCAGGTGTTCGTAGGAAATAAACACCTGCTCTTAAGCTACTTATATCAATAATATTATCAGTTCCTATTTCAAGCCTGCCTGATTTAAGTTGAGCACCTCTTATGTCAAAAATGGTGTAGTCGCCTGCTTCTTTGATGTCTGAGAGGATGATGTTATTATCAAGAATTTGAAGATTTTTACTTGGTTTATCAATTACAGAATTAGGTGGTTGAACTACTTTATCGTGAATATGTAATTCTAAAGTCGTGAGTAGCTCTTCAATATGTTTGAAAGAAACATACTTATTGAAACTAATAGCCAAAAAATATGGCTCGAATTCACCCTCTTCTATTTTATGATAAGCATAAGCGTATATTTCATAGCTCCCAATCTGGTCTAATTTATTCTTTAGTTCAGCAAAGAGATTGCTATAATTATCCTTTATATCATCGGCTGATATTTTTATTACATCTATTAGTTCAGTTGCAGGCTTGACAATATTATGTAGTTCAAATTGGCTCCCCAGATTAATTGCAATAAATTGATTACTGTATATTGCATTGCTATCAATCAGTTCTTCAAAAAAAACATCTACCAACCCAAGACTATTGATATGATCGAGCGGTTTGGGCCATTCATGTAGTCCTTGCCTTTGTAACAGGTCGGATTTATCACAAGTATCAATTCCGACCTCACGTTGAAAATCGTTCATAAAATCATGAGTAGATTTTTGATCTACCTCAAAAAAACACTCCGGCAACTCTTCGTAAGAGAGCGAGTCTTGCGCAAAAATTGGGACTGCACTTAGGAGTAGCAGTCCGGTTAGAATCATTTTCATTTGTTTAGTCCTTTAATTTATAAATATTTGGAAAATTAGTATCCGGATAGACCTATGTATATTATGTTATAGCTATTGATAAAATTTAATATTGCAATATGAATGAGGAATAAATATAAATAAAATATTCTATTAATCATAATAATACTCTGTAAAATGACAACTATATTGTAGATAGATTTAAATAGCATAAGAATATATATCTAAAAAGGATGATCCAAGGTACGCGAAGTGGCGGCGTTAAACTTACGGATGCTCCTGACGAACTGATAATTATTGGATAAGCTCTAAATAAAATAGATATGATTATAAAGGGGTACTGTTTGGTGCTCCTTTTTTTTGGAGTTTGTGTTTCTTCTTTTATTATTTTGTAAAGATATTTTACAATCCTCTTGAGATAATGCTATGCTTTGCAAACATCTTTCAAAAACTGATTTCCAAATCGGACACTGGGCGGGCGGAACTACCGCTCAGCTCTATATCTACCCGGAAAACTCAGATTATAAAACAAAAGATTTTGAATTCCGAATCAGCACTGCAAGTGTCGATTTGGAAGAATCGGACTTTACATTATTAACAGGTGTTAGCAGGCAGATTATGACATTAATGGGCGATATAAAACTAACTCATGAAGACAAAGAGCCTATAGTCTTGACACCTTGGCAGGTACATTTCTTTCCGGGTGATCTCGCTACAAGATGTAAAGGTAAGTGTACGGACTTCAACCTTATGACTACAGGCTCAACGAAAGCCGAGGTTAGTCATTGGCGAATCAGCGAAGAAAATTCAGTATGCTTTATACCTGAGCAAGGTATTTGTAAAGCCTTTTTCTATCTGTATAAAGGCAATGCACAATTTATCATGCCAACCGGTAGTGTAATAATGCAATCGGGTGAGTTTTTATCTGTAGAAGATTTGAATTCTGAAGAGATCTCAATTATTAGCGACTGTGAAGCTCTTATTGCTGCTGTATATGTTTGGGGCTAAAATAATATAATATGAATCTTTTATATTATACTTTACGTCCCCAAAGTACAATAAGAATAATTATATTATACTTTACGTCTCTAAAGTACAATAAGGATATCTATATTATACTTTACGTATTCAAAGTACAATAAGGATATCTATATTATACTTTACATCTCCAAAGTACAATAAGATTACAAAAAATCTCCCTACAAATCCTTGCGGGGAGATTAATTTTATCAAAGCATATCATTGAGTTTTTTATTCGGCGTTTGTGTCTTTATCTTTTTTGAAATGGCTAAGGATGTCTACTCCTGTTGCATTTTCAAGCATTTCAGATAAAGAAACTACAGAGCCGGGCAACTGATTTACTAATTTTTGAATTTGGTTGCCACTGCTATCACCGCCGTTGTCAACCATAGTAATTTTATCGATAGTGATGCCCTGAATAGTTGAAGTAAGTTTATCAATAATTTCAGGAAGCATTTTGAGCATAAGAATTTTATCGCCACTGCCGTCAGCAGTTTTGTAAGTATCAATCATGCGTTTAAGCACTTCGATTTCGGCATTACCATTTTCAATAATAGAAGCTGCCTGACCTTTTGCTTCAAGCTCTGCTGCTTCTTTGCGAGCTTTCGCCGGTTCTATAACGTCAGCCATTAGTCTTTTTTGTTGCAAGTCGATTCTTTCAGTTTCTAATTCCTGCTCGAACTTAGCTTTTGCTTTTTCGCCGGCAACAGCAGCTTCCTGCTCTCTTACGATAGCAATTTTTTCAAGGTCAGCTTTTTTTAGCCTTAAATTGTTATTTTCGATTTCAACATTTTGGTCAGCTAAAGCGCGATTAACTTGTATAATCTTATTAGCTTCAATTTGAGCTGATTCGATGTCGCGTTGCGATACCGCCTGAGCTTGCTCGTAGCGAGCTTTAGCTAAAGCTTCAGTTTCTCTGGCTTCAGCTTCTTTAATAGATTTTGAGATAAGCACGTTTTGCTCTGCTTCTACCTGTGCTTTTTCTGCTCTTTCTCGTGACTTAGCTTCAGCTTCCTGAGTAGCGGCAGTCTTATTAGCTTCAGAAATAGCAATTTGCTGATCAGTTTCAATTCTTGCCTGTTCGATATTTTGTCTGGCAATTATCTTTGCTCTTTCTGCTCTTTCGTGCGATGCAGCTTCCGCTTCTTGCGATTCAGCATTTTTCTCAGCTTCAGCTTTTTTAGCTCTTGCTATTACTTCAGCAGTTTTTCCGCGACCAATAGAGTTAAGGTAGCCTGATTCGTCACTGATATTAGTAATTTTTAGAGTGTCTAACTGCAAACCAAGTTTCTGTAAATCAATATCAGCTTCTTCCATTAAAGTATCAGCAAATTTCAATCTGTCTTCATTGACTTCCTCAGGAGTAAGAGCTGCCAGTACGCCACGCAAGTTACCTTCTAAAGTTTCTTTGGCGATGGCATGTATATCAGACTCGCTCATTGTCAAAAATCTTTCTACTGCATTGCCAAAGTCAGGCTCTTTAGAGTTGATTTTGATATTGGCAATAGCGTCAATAATAAGCGGAATACCGCCTTTTGAGTAAGCATTGCTTACGGAAAGCTCTATCGGAATAGTTTCCAAAGACATCCTGGAAGCTTTTTCCAAGAACGGTAGTCGCAAAGCTCTGCCGCCTTTGATAATTCTATATCCGACAACTGTACCATCCGGCATAGTTCTTTTTCTACCGGATAGAATAATTACTTCATTTGGCTGCGAAATAAGTAATAATTTGCTTACGGCAAAAAATATTACGATTAGTGCAAAAGCACCCAAAACAACCATCGTTAAAATAAATTCGGGCATTGATGTAATCTCCTAATTTAGTGTACTAACTACATAATAAATGTTTTTACTGAAATCGATAATTAACACTTCTTCTCCGATTTGAAAAGCATCTTTATCAGCACTGTCTGATACTTTTGCCCTCAATTCGTTGATTTCATTGTTGGATCTTACGAGCACTTTCCCGACCTTGTCTTTTCTCAACGGCAACACTACTTTGGCAGTTCGCCCAATGAATGAGTTACTTGTTAGGGCTTGACCTGACTCTGAATTTTTCAAGTATTTCATCAGTTGGTGACCAAAGCTCCATGACAAAGTTCCTATCCCTAATGCCGAGATAAAAGTAAGTAACCAAGGCATACTCATAAGTGTCAGAGTAGTGCCGGTTAGGCCGTAAAACGCAGTAAAGTAAATCACATTTCTCAAACTTAAAAACTTAACTATATCAGTCGGATGATCCATATCGTGCGACAAATCAGCATCAGACATCTCTATATGATCTAAAGATGTGTCTGAGTCAAATTCAAAATCTGAGTCTGTGTCAAGTGAGTGCAAGTCGGCATGTCCGCCGTCTAAAGCGTCTGTTCCATCAATATCTCCGCCTCCGGAAAGCAAAGATACTCCAAGTAATATGCCTCCGAAAAGAAGACATGCCAGATAAAAGATAAGCATAGGTACTCCTATATAATGGAGTCAAATGATAAGGATTGTTTTTTTGATATGCCTCAAAATAATATAAATATTTTTAATAATTGATATGAATTTAAAATACTTCTCTATTTAGTAAATAATACGCTGCATATAAATAAAAGTTCCAAAAAATCGAATCAAAATTATTTATATTGAAAGAAATTTATTTTGAATTAAAATAATATCCTTATATTTGTAAATAAATTTTTATAACGTTATAAAACAAGAGGAAAGTAATGTATACTGGTCTAATGAAACTTAAATCTTTGCTATTTGTATTGTGCCTTAGTGCAATAGTAGTAGCTTGTGGAGACGATGACTCTTCAACTTCTCCTACCCCCACTCCAAAAGTTACTTTAAATTTACCGGATAATTTAGAGTCTATGCCTTTTGGATATATTCTTCCTGTAAATACAACTGACAAATACAAAGATGTCAATTGGAGTACTGTGTCTGCATATTTAGGTGATTATCATCCTGATAATCTTCTTACGGGTACAAGCTATGATGAAATAACGAAAAAAATCACCTTCTCATTACCTACAACAATCAGTAGAAATAATACTTTTATTCCTTACAAAAATCTAAACTATAATGGTATTGATTGCGAACCTGAAGATTTGGCAAGAACAATATCAAAAGTTAGATTCTTTAGTACTGATAATAATCAAAAACAATATGAAATAATGATTGGTGTGCCTGTGGTAAGTAATCCTGACGTGCTTACTAAAGAATATCACATTTATTTCTGGAGTGGTATTGGCACAGCTACAGGTAGTGAATCACCTTATACTTGTAATTATACAACAAAAAAAGGCTGGAATATAACAGAAAAAGACGGCAATAATTTAGTAATTGTAAATACGTTCCAAGGCGAAATAATGTTTAACGTAGTTACAAAATAAGAGTCTTTATCTAAAAAAGATATTATATATAAAAAGGGTTGCCCTATATAAAGAGCAACCCTGATTTATATCACACCAAAAGGTGATTATTTTTCTGCATCTTTGTAGCAGAACCACCAGTCATAGTTGTCGTATCTGCCTTTTTTATATTCTGCAGCTTTAATGTCAGTTGCAGGCGGCACGATTACTTTATCGCCGATCAAACCATTGTTTGGCCAATTAGCCGGCATAGCTACTTTGTTTTTATCTGATACCTGAATAGCTTTTACCATTCTTACTATTTCGTCTAAGTTTCTACCCAATTCCTGTGGATAGTAAACGATAGCTCTGATTTTGCTATCCGGATCAATCAAAAATACGGCTCTTACAGTGTTAGTACCTTTGCCCGGGTGGATGAATCCAAGTTTAGTAGATACTGCGCCTGTGTCCGCAATAATTGGGAATTCAATTTGAACATTCAAATTGTCTTTGATCCATTCAACCCATTTCATGTGTGAAAATACCTGATCCACACTTAAGCCAATAAGTTCTGTGTTTAATTTTCTAAATTCGTCATATCTTTCCTGAAAAGCTACAAACTCAGTAGTACAAACAGGAGTAAAGTCAGCCGGGTGACTAAAAAGCACTGTCCATTTGCCTTTGATGTCTTTTGGTAATGACATTGGGCCATGAGTTGTTAATACTTCCATTTCCGGGAACATGTCGCCTAATAAAGGCATACCTTGTTTTTCTTCGCACATGATAAAAATCCTTGAGATAAGTTATAAAATATTGAAATTACTTATTTAAAAAAGCAGAATACATCCAAACTAGTTTTTCTTGTTCTCTGATGTAGTCGCTTGCCATTGAGTTAGTACCTTCATCGCCTGCATCTGCTGACAAATCAAGTAAGTCTCTTTGTTTTTTGATAAGGATAGACATACCATTGAGTATTTGATCTACGCATTGGTTACCATCAGTAATATTCACTGCTTCTTTTATTTCAGAAGTAGCTAAGTAGTTAGTGTAACTATGGAGAGGCATTTTTCCTAAAGTTAAAATACGCTCTGCTATTTCGTCTATTTTTAATATCAAGTCATTGTATAGCTCTTCAAATTTTACATGGAGTTCAAAGAATTTATCACCTTTAATATTCCAGTGAAAACCTCTAACGTTCATATAAAATACTTGGTAATTTGCCAGTAGGTCATTTAATTTGATAGCTAATTCGTCCGCTTTTCCAGCATCGATTCCAATCTGATTGTACTTTTTCATGGGTAATTACCTCCGATATTTACCTTTAATATTTACTACAATATCTTGTATATCAAAATCGGGAATCTGTTTGTCCCGAAAATAATCTTCTATAATTTCTGTTAGTATTTCATCATGATAGTCGGCAATATTGCCGGACTCTGTGCAAAATAGGTGATGATGCTTATTCATTTTTGCATCATATCTTTGAGTATCGCCGTCGGTCTGCATTGTTTTTACAATACCTTTGCTGACGAATATTTCTAATGTATTATAAATTGAAGCCAAAGATATTGACGGAATAATGCTCTGAGTCTTGTAAAAAATTTCGTCCGCAGACGGATGCGTATCACTTTCTAGAAGTGCTTGGTAGACTGCAAGCCTTTGAGGCGTGCATCGCAATCCATTTTCGACTAAAAGCTCTTTTATGTTATTTTCCATCGTTTTACCTTTTGCATATTTGTTACATAATTAGAATCGTTCTAAACTTAGAATTATTGTAAATAGTTTGATAAATTTTGAAAAATAATATAAATATATTTGTATGTCTTTATAAAACAAGTGATTATAAGGATCCTAAAATATCTTATGCGTATAAAATAGAGATAACAACGAATTTGTCATTAGATGTCATTATAGTTCTGTAAATGACCATAGAACCGACGAGCAGACTTAGATTCTCTGTAAGAAAATAATACGTAATTGATTATTGAACAAGGGGCTTCAATTCCTTGCCATTCAATGACTTTGGAGCTATTTCGTCTTTTCAAATGACATTATGAGGATAAATATAAATTCTGAAAAGTAAGACCAGAACTGACTTTTCAGAATTTGTAGGAGGAATATGTAGATTGGTTAAGTAGAAGTAAAGTCTCCTGCTTTGCAGACTTCACTATTCATCGTCAGAATAATCCGGATATATTTTGTGTGCGCAGTCAGGGCATATACCATGGCTAAACTGAGCATCTGAATGATCATCAATAAATACTTCTATTTGGTGCCAATAGCCTGTATCGTCTCTGATTTTTTTACAATGGGAGCAAATTGGCAACATGCCGGAAAGTCTTTGGATTTCACTTTTGGCACTGAGCAACTGTTCTATAAGTCTTTCTTTTTCTTGCTCCGCCTGCACCTGCTCAGTCACATCATCAATTATACCATCATAATATATGATTTCGTCTTTGTCATTTTTGATAGTCCAGCTGGTTTCTTTGATATACAGTATTGCACCATCATATCTTTCCCATTCGGAGATTTTACCAATTATTTTGCCTTTTTCCTGAAGTTCCTCTATAAATTCTTTTCTATTATATATAGCAGGATGTACTTTATTTAAATTAAGCTCCTGAAATGTCGCTAAATCAGGAAATTTTAACATATTTAACAAGGCAGGGTTAGCTAAGACAATACTACCAGCAGGACAACTTCGGTAAATTCCCATAGGTGAGTACTCAAAAATACTCCTGAACTTTTCTTCACTTTCTCTTACTGCATTTTCAGCATCAACTTGGTCGGAAATATCCCAAATATATGCTCTAACTCCAACAACTTCATCATTTTCATAGACCAAATCAGAAATAATATGAACGTGAATAAGCTTTCCATTTGCATCAAGTATATGGGTTCGTAAATTGCCGGGAGTTTGTACTCCGCTAACTTTTTCGTTAAAAATGTTGAGTAATTTACTCTGCTCAAGTGGCGGCAACATATTTACAAAAGCTTGTCCTATTATTTTTTCTTTAGGTCTCTTGTATATAGCAGTAAAGTTTTCATTGACGTAGCTGATGATACCATTAAGGTCAGAAATACCCATCGCGATATCAGCATTCTCTATCAGATTGAAGTAATAATTAGTTGCATTGTCAAGCTCTTTTTGATATTTTATTCGTTCTTTAATTTCTTTTTCTAATAAAGTGTTTTTCTCTTGAAGCATTATAGATTCCATCACTGCTTCTTTTTCTACGTCTTTTCTGAGTAAAAGCTCTTGTTGCATATTTGAACGATAATGATGCTCTTTATTGATTAAAACATAAACCGCCATCACAATAATCCATATAGGTAACAATTCAATTGCTACAAATTTTATAGAATAGCCAGTCGCAAGCATATAGGTAAATTGTATAATGGCTGTCGTTATTAGAATATATAAACCAAACCTATATTTAATAGTGAAAGGAAATATAACAGCCGGAACCAACAATATCATATTTGTCAAACTATTATTATAATTAGTAGGTAATAAAAATTCTACAACTATACATGCAATTGCCAGAATCAAGGACAAATATCCGTATATTGGATTTTTACTTAAGATATCATCTATTTTATCTGATATAAACAATTTTAACCTACTATATACTTTATATATTCAATAAGAGTCTAAATAACTTAATAAAGACTCAATTAAACTCTTTCTAATCAATAATTTGTATTTTTAATTACAATCAAATAATATGCCAGAAACTGCCAATAGCCCTTTAAGTAATCTGCTTATAGTAGATGACGAAATAACATTACTGAAAATACTCGAAAGAATGTTTAAAAAGCATTATAATGTCAAGACTGCAGAAAATCCAATGCAGGCGCTAGAGCTTTTAGAAAAAGGATTTAAACCCGGAGTCATTTTAAGTGACCAAAAGATGCCCGGCATGAATGGTTCGGAATTTTTAAAACGAAGCATCAAGTATGTACCATTTGCTACCAGAATTATACTAACAGGGTATTCTAACCCTAAAGATATAATAGCGGCCATCAACGAAGCACAAGCTTTTATGTATTTGACTAAACCTGCTGAAGAGATGGAATTAGTCCAAGCGGTAAAAGTTGGGTTTGACACTTTTAAAGCTAAAGTAAATAACTCCAAGCTTATAGCGCAATTAAAAGCACAGTTGAAAAATCAAAAAGCAACAGCTCTTCCTAGCTCGGATGTTGTGACTAATACAGAAGCTGGATCTCCATTACCCATTATTCAAATGCTTAACGGATTTAATACTTTTCAAAAGCGATTTTACTTTAAAAACAAAACAAACTCGCTTATTGAAAATATAAAACTCATGGCAGAAGAGTTGGATTTGAAACCTGAAAATGTTAAAAAAACAGTGCTATCTGCATTGCTCTTTCCGGCTTTAGGTTTTAACATGCCTGCAAAGTTTCATTTAGTTGAGCCACAAGATTTATTAAATCCGAAAGAGAGAGAAGAATTTATATCTTACTACAAGGCATCCTTAAATTCCTTGCTTAAAATACCTGGTTTAAAACCCTATGTGCAAGTCTTAGCGCAATTATGGGAACATAATGATGGCTCCGGTTGGCCTAATAATTTGTCCGGTAAGGAAATATC
This sequence comes from Kapaibacterium sp. (SeqCode), assembly GCA_963678775.2. Lineage (GTDB taxonomy): Bacteria > Bacteroidota > Ignavibacteria > Kapaibacteriales > UBA2268 > JBFHIJ01. The sequence goes on along the minus strand of CAXXGR010000002.1, from coordinate 350,391 downwards.
AAAGGAAGCTCAAATTATTACTATTATAAACACATATTTCAACAGTGTATTTAGATTGCCATATAGCAAGTATCCTCAATTTTTAACTTCTGAAAAGTTGGTACAATCGCCTGCTGAAACTAAAGAGCGTCATGATGAAACTATCAAAACTTTCTTCCGCAATGCAAAGTGGTATGATTTAGATGTTTTTCAACTTTTCCAAGAATTTACCAAAAAGCATCGTTTCAACAATCTGCTGCCGGATGGTAAAGATCTTGTACTAACTAATTTTGATTGGACTAGGGATGTGTCAGATTATATGGCAAATATGCGTGATGCGATTAAAGAGAAGTCTAGAGCTACCGCGACAGGATCTGATAATTTTGGTTCAACTTTAGGCGGTAATTCATCTGCTCCTATCGAAAAGGAAATATCTGTAGAAGAACTTAAGCTGGGTATGCTGGTTAATCAAACTCTTGCCACTAAAGAAGGTATGGTAATTTGCAGGCCTGATACAAGAATCAATCCTGCATTATTGGATAAAATTACTCAACTCAATAAATCAAATATGCTAAGGACTGATGTCATCATGGTAACCATAGAGCCGGAGTCTTAAACAATGCAATATAAATGTGCTCTGATTGCTGTCAAAGATATGGAAAAATCTGTTAGATTTTATCGGGATTTGCTTTCTCAAGAGATAGAATATGATTTTGGTGAAAATGTAGCGTTTAAAGGTGGCTTTGCTTTGCACCTATCTTCTCACTTCGAATCTTTAATTAGTCTCCCTGTTAAAAGCAAGAGTAACTCTTTTGAATTATATTTTGAAGATGACAATTTAGAAATAGTCAGAGATAGATTAGTTGAAGAGTTTTGCCATTTAGTACACGACATTTGCGAGCAACCTTGGCGACAAAAAGTATTGCGGGTTTATGATCCTGATGGTAATATTGTCGAAATAGGAGAAACTATGCAACATCTATGCTTCCGATTGCATACGGAACAATTAAGCAATGAAGAAATATCAGAGATTAGCAATATGCCTTTAGAATTTGTACAGCAGGCTATAACATCTTATAAATATTAAATATTTGAATTATCTACAATAATTGGTAAAAATGTAGGCTATTATTTAGGTATATATCATTAAATATCTATAGTGTAAAAAAAGTAATATATAATTTATATATACTTCTTCTCTCAAATGCTCTATTCTCGTGTAATATCAGCTATTTACCTAAACACCATACAATGTTAGATAATTTCCATTATAAATAAATCACTATATATAGCTTGCAAAATGGATATTTTTTATTATTTTGTAATCTCAATTCAGTAGTTATAACTAAGCTATGAATTTATACGTTATATATATTGTTGTTTTTTAATATTCAAGGGTACGTTATGAAACGTTTTCTATTATTATTCGCTATTACGTTAAGCTTTTGGGCTGTTTCAGAAGCTCAAACTATCGTAAGTACAGAACCTTCTAATCGTAATGTAGTATTAGAAGAATACACAGGTATTTATTGCGGTTATTGTCCAGATGGACATAGAATTGCTAATGGTATAGAGCATGCTAATGAAGGTCGTGTGTTCCCTATAAACATTCACACTACAAGTAACTACTCTACTCCTCAAGTGGCTGCTCATCCTGACTTTAGAACTGATCAAGGTGATGAGCTTTCACAACCGGCCGGCATTGGTGGATTCCCTGCTGGCTCTATTAACCGTTCTACTACTCCTTGGGCAATGAATAGAGGTGCATGGGAATCTCAAGTTAATAGCATTTTACCTCAAGCATCACCTGTGAATCTTGGTGTAGAAGCAATGATTAATCCTGCTACTCGCGAACTTACAGTGAAAGTAGAATACTACTACACTGCAGATGAAGAGAATCCAACTAACAACCTTACTGTTGTTCTTAACCAAAATGAAATAATCGGCTACCAGGCAAGCGCAACTACTAATCCTGACTTTGTTACAGCTGATGGACTTTATAGACACCAACACGCTTTTAGAATGGCTCTTACAGAATCTGTATGGGGTGATGTAATCCCTGTTACTACTGCCGGAACATTTAAAGAAAAAATTTATACAGTTATTTTGCCGGAAACAATTAAAAATATTCCTGTAGATATTACTGAATTAGAAGTAGTAGCTTTTATTGCTCCTGAGAAAGCTAATATTATTACTGCTGCAGGTGCTAAAGTAGATATTCCTGCAGAAAATAAAGTAATGTTAGCATTGGAAGATCAAACTGTATATCCTGATGGATGGTTCTTCAATACTTTCAATCCTGTAGTAAAGGTTACTAACGAATTTGATACTGAAGTTACTCAGTTTGACGTTGTTTTATCTGTAAATGGCACTGATTATACTGAAACTTACACTGGAAGTTTGGCTAAAGGAGCTTCTACAGTAGTTGATTTTGGTGATTTAGATGCTTCTACTTTTACTGGAAACTATACTGTTAGTATTTCTGGTTTTAGTAATATTAATAATAGTGATGTGACCGGACATCTAATAGTAGATTGGACTAAAAATGACAACTCATCTGAATTTAGTGCCCTTCATTTTAATAGAAATGCTTTTTCTAAAGCAGATTTCAGTTTTGAAGGTAAACTAAATAATGTAGGCTTGGATTTTTCACAAAATCCTAAATTCCAAATTGCTTCAGGTGTAACAGGTGCTAATAATACTTCTACTGCAGTGTTATTTTACTTACATGGATCTTGGGGTAATGAAGGCAAACCGGCAAATTTAATTTTTGGCGAAGCTGACTTATCAGTATTGACTGATGCTACAATTTCTTATTCTTATGCATATTCTGATGGTACATTCGGTGGTACTGCTCCTACAATTAAAGTCTTAGCTTCTGAAAATGATGGTGAAACTTGGATGGAAATTAATAGCATTGTTGCTACGCAAACTAATGTTGGATCAAGCTCTGCATTATATATTCCTGCTGCTTCTTCAGAATATCTTAAAGAAACAGTAGACCTAAAAGATTATGTTGGCAAAAATGTTCTTCTTAAATTGTCAGTTATCCCTGGCACTAGTGGCAATGCATGCTGGATTGATGAAGTTAGTGTAGATGGTACTTATGGTGATGTTGGTACTGTTTCTATAGATACAAAACAAGTAAACTTTGGTACTGTTACAGTTAGTACTTTCGGAGAACAAGAATTGACAGTTTCAAACGCTGGAACAGGTGAATTAAAAATATCATCCGTACTTATCAAAAAAGATGAGGATAGTGTATTTGAACTAGTGGATGTTGAAAATGGAATTACTCTTGCTGCTGGCGCATCTACAAAAATTAAAATCAAATTTACTCCTAAAATTGAAGATTTGTACTTAGCTGAATTAGTAATTAACACTAATGATCCTGAAAAACCGGTTTCTACTATTTCTTTAGTAGGCGAAGGTGAAGGTAACTCAGTAGCTGATGAGTTTATCTCTAATTCTACTTTGAAAATTATGCCTAACCCGGTAGCTACTACTGCTTCTTTGGTTTATAACTTTACTGGTACAAACGTAACAGCTGTAGATTATACTCTTGCAGACGTAACAGGTAAAACTGTTGCAAATCTTGGTTCTGCTATGATTTCTGCAGGTGAAAATAATTTGAAATTTGATGTTTCTAACTTATCAGCAGGTAAATACTTCTTAGTAATAACTGCTAATAACTCTGCTGTTCAACAGGTTCCTGTTGTTGTAGAAAAATAGAACTCTATTTTCTGATTTTTGTAAAAAACCGAGTTTCTTCACATTGAAGTTCGGTTTTTTGCTTTAGTAGTCCCACTATATGTACTATATCACCCATTTGCTACGCTGAAGAAAGCCTTTATTCTAATTAGGCAACTAATTGCATTATGATAGCTTAAACTACTCTGAGAGACTGCGAAAAGCAAATAACGCTATTCCAATAAAATGCTATTAGATTAATACAATATTTTTCTTAAATTGTTGTATAGAGTTTAAAAGCATCAAATTCCTTTATTTAAGGTTAAAGCATGAAAGATTTATTGCTTTCCATATTTCATTATTTCAAAGATATGTTCGTTGAAATTGTCTCCATCAAAGATGGAACTGATGTAGAAGGCACTATAGAAAGTATCAAGAAAGATGTGGGGATTCGCGGTGCAAATGTATGGATTTTGGTAAGCGCCGCCATGCTGGCTTCTATTGGCTTAGATGTTTCCTCGAGTGCTGTAATCATTGGTGCGATGCTTATTTCTCCTCTGATGGCACCAATACTTGGTATTGGTCTTAGTATCGGAATAAGTGACAGAACATTTTTGTCAGATTCTTTAAAGAATTTTGGTATAGCTGTCTTTGTTTCTTTAACTACCAGTTGGCTATATTTCTTACTTACTCCATTAGGACAGCCCACTGCAGAGATGCTTGCGAGGACTCGTCCTACATTGCTCGATGTAGGCGTAGCTATATTTGGTGGTGTGGCGGGTATCGTGGCAAACTCACGTAAATACAAAACTAATGCGATACCGGGCGTAGCTATCGCCACTGCCTTGATGCCTCCACTTTGCACAGCCGGCTATGGCTTAGCCAGCGGAGACGGAGCATTCTTTTGGGGAGCATTCTATTTATTCTTTATAAACGCTGTATTTATTGCATTATCTACTTACGCAATAGTAAGATTTTTAAGTTTTCCTTTAGTAGAGTTTGTAGACACAAAAGTCAAAAGGAAAATGCAAAGCTGGATTGCAATATTTGCAACAATCGTAATAGTTCCATCAGGATATATCTTCTATCATGTTATCTTAGAAGCAAAACGAAAAAAAGATACAACTTCATTTGTAACAAATAGGTTTAATACTACACAGTATGAAGCGATAAAATGGGAATTTTTAGAAGGTGACAGCACAACAACATTAAAACTGTATGCGATCGGCGAACCGATACCCAAAGATAGCATTTCGGCTCTTGAAAAAGCTCTTTCGCAGTACGGTTTAGAAGAAATAAAGCTGAGTTTAGTGCAGATGAACGTCCCTGAAAGTCAAAGAGAAGAAATAAAGCAAGAGGCTATGGCAGCTGCTGCAATGGATGTAATGAAAAAGATAGAGATGACTAAAGAAGTATACGACGCTAAAGATAGGCAAATAGATTCTTTGAAAACTTATATACATTCCGTATCTTTGGATTCCGGTACAGTGACTCAACTCAAAAACGAGTCAAAAGCTATATATCCTGAGATAAGTAGCATATCCTTCGGGCTCGTAGACGAATATGTTGATAGCCTGGGACATTCAATAATTCCGGTAGCGCTCATTGAAATTGAAAAAACAAGAAGCAAAGACAAGCAAACATTAATCTCAAGGTACACTGATTACTTCAGAGTACGAATGGGAAGAGATAGTGTAAGAGTCTTTTTCAAATAAAAAATCAAATTATTTTGAAATTTTATTTGCATAAGTTTGAAATGCTCCTTATATTTGTACTCCTAATTGAGACGAGAAATAAAGGGATGTGGCCAAGTGGTTAAGGCACCGGTTTTTGGGTCCGGCACTCGCAGGTTCGAGTCCTGCCATCCCTGCTTTTTTTTATTTATACATTAAAATGCGAATAAATAAAAAATGCCAGAATTTAAAGTAGCTAGTGGCAGATCAAGTCAGTCATTAGCAGAAAAAGTAGCGACTCATCTAGGTATTAAGTTAGCCAAAACATCAATTCGAAACTTCTCCGACGGCGAAATCTGGGTTAAATACGAAGAGAATGTTAGAGGCGTTGATTTGTTTATAGTACAATCAACATTCGCTCCATCTGATAATATCATGGAGCTTTTAATGCTTATAGATGCAGCAAAAAGAGCGTCCGCCAGTAGAGTTACTGCAGTGATTCCTTATTTCGGATACTCTAGACAAGACAGAAAAGATCAGCCGCGCGTGGCTCTGACTGCTAAATTAGTAGCAAACTTATTAGAGCGTGCCGGTGCTGACAGAGTTATTACTGTTGATTTGCATGCATCGCAAATTCAGGGGTATTTTGATATTCCAATGGATCATTTGTATGCCTCGCCTGTGATGATTCGCAGAGTTAAAAAGATTGAAGGTTTAAGTCCTTTAGCAGTTGGTGCTCCTGATGTGGGTGGCGCTAAAACTGCAAGGTCTTATGCTAATAAACTTGGTGCTGATTTAGTACTGGTTGATAAAAGAAGACCAGAGCACAATGTCGCAGAGATTATGCATATAATCGGTGATTGCGAAGATAAAAATGTGCTTATTGTTGATGATATGATAGATACCGGGACAACTTTTGTAAAATGTGCCGAAGCTTTAAAAGCTAAAGGAGCAAAAAGGGTTCTCGGTCTTTGTGTGCATCCGGTGTTTTCCGGTCAGGCTCTTGATAAAATTGAAGCCTCAGAAGCGGTAGAGAAAGTATTTGTAACAGATACCATTCCTCTAAAGAGACAGTCTAATGTTATAGAAGTTGTCTCAGTTGCTGAGCTTTTAGCAGAAGCTATAATACGTACACATGATAATAGATCTATCAGTTCTTTATTTGAAATTGAAAGATAAAATAATTTAATAAGCTATATTCTGAAGGGTGTTGCTATGAAAGAGGTAGCATTAAAGGTTCAAAAGAGAGATCCAGGTAAGAAAGAAACTAAACAAGTAAGAAATTCCGGTTTAATCCCGGGAATCTGCTATTCTAATACAAATGAACCAATCGCAATTGCTGCAAAGCCTTTGGATATGCGTTCTGTTGTATTTACTCCTTATACTAAAAAAGTATGTTTGGAAATTGAAGGCGGTCAAAAATTTGACTGTGTCTTGAAAGAAGTTACTTTCGATCCGATTACTGACGAAATTAAACATTTTGACTTGCAGGTATTAGAAGAAAATAAACTTATAACAGTAAACGTTCCATTCATGCTTATGAATCAAGCTGCGGGTGTTCGTGCTGGTGGTGTGATGCAACACGTGTTGCGTAAATGCCCTATTACTTGCTTGCCTAAAGATTTACCAAGTGCAGTTGAAGTTGATGTAAAAGATCTTCAAATCGGTAAATCAATTCACGTTAAAGACATTGCTCCTGGTAATGTTAAATTTGGGGTGCCTAATCATACTATTATTTGCTCAGTTGCAGCTTCCAGAGCTTCTCGTTCTGCTGCAGATGGTGGTGTTGAAGAGGATTAATTCCTAAAAGAGTGTTTAAATAAAAAAGCTGCTTAGTAATGAGCAGCTTTTTTGCTATATGTTTATATCTTTTAAACTCGGATTTGCCATTCAATGACTTTAGAGCTTCCCCTTATTTTCAAATGGCATGTTTTAAAAGAATAGTGGATTCTTCTTCTTTATTGTACAAAATAGCAAATAACCGGCACCCAATGTTATAAATACTACAGAAAATCCCTCTAAAAAGCCTAAAGTGAAATCAGACACTCTTCCTTCTAATGCCCTACTGATTAAAAGAGATATATTTCCTATGCCAAAAATTGAAGTTAAAAGTAGACCTCTTTTGTTCGATTTTACCATTTGTGTCATAATAATACTACCAATATAATGTCAAATCTTTTGTGATATAATATACGTAAATAATCTTTCAGAGTTGCTATATTTAGATATAGAACTAAGTGCTATGGATATAGACTTTTATCTAACATAAAAATAGCTTATTTTGCGATATTGGATAATTAGTAAATTATATTATTGTTGCGAGGTATTATGTTAGTTTCGACAATTAATCCTGATAAACCTCTTACTTTAGGCATACTTGGAGGTGGGCAACTTGCAAAGATGCTTGCTCTGGATGCTTACCGTATGGGTATAAATGTTTCTATTATTGAAAACGATGCGGACACTCCTGCCGGAGACATGACAAAACTTGACTTTCCGGGTGGATGGTTAGACAGAGAGAATTTAGATAAGTTTATTGCTACTGCAGATATTATTACTTTAGAAAATGAATTTATCGATCCTGAGGTTTTAGATTATGTTCAATCTAAAAGACCGGTCTTCCCTACTCCCGGTACCATGAGACTGGTCCAAGATAAATTTATTCAAAAGCAAACATTTCAAAATGCGGGCATTCCTGTACCGAAGTTTGACGAAATAAATACAGCAGAGGAAGCAAAAGCTTTTGGTAAAGAAAATGGCTATCCATTTGTAATTAAAGCTAGAAAATACGGCTATGACGGATATGGAAATGCTACTGTCTTTTCAGATACAGATGTTGATGCCTCATGGAATAGATTTAACGGTGAAAATAAAGACAGACCTCTAATGGCAGAAAAATTTGTCAATTTTACTAAAGAGCTTGCTGTAATAGTTGCAAGAAATCAATCCGGACAGACAGAAGTTTATCCTTGCGTTGAGACTATACAATACAAACATATATGCCATGCCGTTATAGCAGAAGCAGAAATTGAGGAATCTTTAAAGAAGAAGTCCAGAGAAATGGCACTAAAAGCTGTTGAATCAATTAATGGGATTGGAGTATTTGGCGTTGAACTGTTTCTTACTGAGAATAATGATATATTAATCAATGAAATAGCTCCTCGTCCTCACAACTCTGGGCATTATACTATAGAAGGCTGTTACACATCCCAGTTTGAAAATGGTATACGTGCAGTGTGCAATCTCCCTTTAGGTTCTTCAAAACTGGTAGCAGGCGGCGCAGCTATGGTCAATCTATTGGGAGAAAGAGATGGAGTAGGAGTTCCGGAAAGTGTAATAGACCTTTTAAGGCATAAAAATGTATGGCTTCATCTTTATAATAAAAAACAATGCCGAAACGGTAGAAAAATGGGACACGTTACTGCCATAGCAGGCACTCCTTCAGAGGCTCATAAAATAGCAGATTCCGCAGCTCAAGCTATTAAATGGTAATAATACGCTTTTGAGATAGTACATATTATTTATATAAAATCCCTGATACAAACACAGCATCTATTCAAAATGCTACATAGTATTGGGGATATTTGTTCATGGATATATTAAGCTTAAAGAGTCTGAGCTTATTTTTAGTTATATCGCCAGCAAGTATTGTACCGGTTGGAGAAATAAAATAATAGTAAGAATTAATCCCAGTATGTCTTAACGATATAGGCAGTGTAAAATAAACTCTGTCTGTTCTATTTCTATAGAAGAAAATTCTAGGATGTGATTGTTAAAGATACAACTTTTTTAAACCCAAATCCCTAATACAACCCCTGAGTTTCTGGCAATAAGAAGCTAACTTAATATTCAAAAATTGTAGAGACGCAATGCTTTGCGACTCATAAATCCACTTGATTTGGCAGAGATACAGGTTATGTTACAATTAGTTAGATGGAAAATGTCATTTGAAAAGATGAAAAAGCTCTAAAATCATTGAATGGCAAGAGGTTAAAACCCCTTGTTCAACAAGCAGTTACGTAATATATTCTTACAAAGGAAGTAAGCATGCTTCTTGATTCTACGGTCATTTACAGCACTATGATGACATCTAATGACAAATCCGGGGTAATGCCATCAGATATTTGTCCTGACCAAAAAAAAGCCATCTTAAATGTAATCAAGATAGCTTTTGTAGATATTTTCAATATAAGATATTACTTATGAGTTTCATCGATTGGAATAGAAAATGCAAATGTAGAACCTTTCCCTAATGCAGATTGCACCCATACTCTTCCCTTATGAGCTTCTACGAGCTTTTTGACAATCCAAAGCCCTAAACCTGACGAATGCTCTCCTGCAGTAGGCTGGGCTGAAAGTTTCACGCCTCTTTGGAAAGCCTTTCTTATATCTCCTTCGGAAAGTCCAAGTCCATTATCGTTAATCTCAACCACAATATTTTTATCTTTTTTCAAGGTATTGATACGTACAGTCCCACCTTTTTGAGTGAACTTAATGGCATTTGAGACTAAGTTATCTATAACTTCATCTATTTTTTGTGAATCCACTTTTACAGGAGGTAAATCATTCTGCTTTTCAAAAAGTAAATTAATAGATTTATTTTCAGCAGCTATTCTATTTCTTGTATGTACATCTTTTGCAATTTCTTCAAGTTGGACGGTATTCAAATCTAAATTTACTAATTGCGATTCTAAAGTTAAAATGCGAGATACTTCCTGAGACAGGGAGACAATCCTGACAGTAGTTTCTGCTATATCATTTATGATTTCCTGCTGCTCTATAGCAGTCAAATCATAAGAGCGGAGGAGTTCTACAAGACTTTTTATTAGTGATACCGGATTTTTTATATCATGAATTATCACAGCAAAGAGTTCGTCTTTTTGCTTTTGTAACTCTTCTATCTCCGTTTTACTATTAGAGATTTTATTTAAGTTTTCTTCTAATACTTGGTTCTGTTCCTGCATCTTTTCACTTCTGGATTGCAGAGCTTCAATTTGAGCTCTGAGTGAAGCCATTTCTGCTTTCAGATTGCTATTTTCAGTGAGTAACTTGTCGTACTCTGCTTTATTCAAATTGATAGTAGAATCGCTGCTCATACCATACTCATCAATTACTGTATCAATATTTGTCTTTTTAGAATAAACCACAGCAAATATTACGCCCGAAATTATTATCCAAAAAACAGAGGTAATAATAATAGAGAAATAATCAAACATTGGCGGTTTTTCAACTTTTGTCCGCTGTGACTTTAACTTATTAACGGTAGAGAGCAAAGAATCTTTTTGATTATTTATGTCATTTAGTTTAGAAAGCAAAAATGCTTCCTGTGTATCAACTTTAATGTTGGAGACTAATGAATCAGTTTCCCACTTTCCAAGCAGATCCCACGCGGAAATTTGCAGAGTGTATTTACCATCTTGTAGGTATTTAAACCTAATTAATGGGTTCCCTGTGTTTTTTGTATAAGCATTATCACCATCTGAAAAAGTATAGCGATACATGAAGTTTTCTTTTTTGGCACCTTCAGGAAATTTTATGCTATAGTTGAAGGTGATGGAATCATCTTTTCCGATAAGATAACTATCAGAGTCAAGAGCAGCTTCCCGCTGATTGATACTTACTTCTTTTAAAACTATTTCTCTATTAGTCTGGGCTAATAGTAGAGACGGTATCAATGCCAATAAAAATACTAGGGTATTTTTCATCTGAAACTCTATTTTATTCTACTTCAAATGCTTTTTTACGTTTCAACACAGCTTGATGTCTGGGTCTGTATTTCCCTTTTTTGATTATGTCTTCCATAATCTTTTTGACATCAAAAAAAGTTTTGTATGGGTAATGTGGTATTCTTTCCTTATTGCAATATGCAGCCAGTCGTTTCTTAGCAAATACAATATCTGAGTGCTCTGCTACACACATATCAGAATTACCATCCCCTATAAATACTATAATCGAATCAGAGTCAGTACTATTGAGTACTGAATTTCTTTTACATGATGCACAAAAGCAATCACAAGATTCGCTTGCTCCCGGAAACATAGGCACAAAGGCACTATCTTCATAATTTAAACGGTTGCTATGAACCGGCAAATGCTCCAATCCTAACTTTTTTAAAATCGGATTTATATATGCATCATATCCATCACTTACTACTGTAAGAGGAAAGCCATTGCTTGCACAGAAATCTGCGAATGATTTGAAATAAGGATCTATCTCACAGTTTTCGGCATATTTTGTCAAATCTTGGGGAGTAAGATTTTTGTCTAATGTACTGCAAACTTTAAGCCAGTATTCAGATATCTCCATTTCTCCGGCTAATAATTTGCTATGCCATGGCTCAAACTCGCCAAAATCTTTAAAAAGCTGATCACCTATATCTTTAACCGCAATAGTACCATCGAAATCACTAAAAACATGTATTTTATCTATTTTTGACATAAGAGATTGCTCCAAGTCTTATCTATTCAATCAATTATATTTTTATCAAATCTTATCTGTTCTTACCGGGGTGGGGAGAGAGTATATACAAGTGCAATTCCTCAATAATAAACCCAAAAATGTCATTTGAAAAGAAGAAAAAGCTCTAAAGTCATTGACCGGTAAGGGGTTGAAACCCCTTGTTCAAAAATCAATTACTTAGTATTTTCTTACAGATGAAGTAAGCATTTTTCTTGGTTCTACGGTCATTTACAGCACTATGATGACATCTAATGACAAATCCGGGATATAAGCAACAACACTATTTATCAGAATAATAACTGTTTAGCCAATTTTCAAACTCTTTTAATTCCCTTGGGTGAGTCTTTAGCCAATCTATAGAACTTTTGGAAATAGACTGTCTTATATATCTACAAAAAGTTTCGGTCTGCTTAGCTTTATGCAAATCAATAAAAAATTTGCCGTAGAAGTTCAGTAAGAAATTATTTGATTGCTGATTGTCCCTAATTGTCTTTTCTATCAAGGAAAAGAAAGCAACAGTTTGAGAAATAAATAATTCATCGTCGGTGTTTGCATCAAAATGTGAAGCGTACGTATTAGCAGCCATTAGAGATAGATACAAATCAGACTCAGAAAATACATTAGTGGTGTCAGGGGTGATATAAATTTGAGCCTTTATAGAATCATTATCATTCTTCGTAACACCAAGAGCTATTAAGTTATCAATCAGTTTTAGTGATATTTTCGATTTAGCAGAGTTAGGCTCTAAGAGTAAAAAGTAGTAAAAAGCAAGCATTCCTTCAGACTTTTTAGCATATTTACTAAAAATTCTACCCATGAGGAAATGAGAGCTAGCATGCGAAGGGTTGGCTTTTATTGCCTCTATCAGATATAATATTGACTGATTATCTTTTTCTTCTTTAAAATTTATATGCGCCAAGTTATAGTATAGCAGGCAATTTGCTCCATATTTATCTATACCGGCTTTTAATAGCTTTTGAGCTTCATCATATCTATACAGAGCTTCAAGAATAGAGCTTTTTAAGAGAACTGCCTCTTCGCCGTATTCATTATTAGGGCTGTTGACGCGGTTAATATGTTCTAAAGCTTTCTGGTAATAGCCAAACGCAAAATAACTAACTGCCATTTCGTAATGAATTACAGATTCTCCGGGGTATTCCTTTAAAGTCTCTTCATAGAGTTTGATCGCTCCTCTGTAATCTCCGGTGTTATGCAGTGCAACACCGCTGCGCATCAGACTGTCCAACCTATGATTCCTATCCTGCGAATGTAAAGCGACAGTGGAAATTATGATAGCTATAGATAATAATATGTACTTATACATGATTTGAATTTCTACTTTTTACTACATAAACTTTTTACTTAGATATAAAATAAAAAAAAAGGATATCCAAATCAAATTGAATATCCTTCTTTTGAGGGCGAGCGACCGGGCTTGAACCGGCGACCACCAGAGCCACAATCTGGTGCTCTACCAACTGAGCTACGCCCGCCATCATTGAAATAGAGTACAAAAATAATATAAAGATATTATATATGCAAGACATATTTTTTCAAATAAGATATAGAACTAAAATATGTTTTTTCTGCAAAAAAGGAGTTTGAGGCTTGTTAATTAGCTGGTATTTTCATATCTTAAATATAGTTAGACTACCTATGCTATATAAATAAGTATATAAAAAGTAGTATTTTGTTATTGAACTTTATGTTTTGAAATATCAATCTTGTTTTTTTTTATTTTTTAGGAGTGTGTTTTATGAAACGCATTAGTATGCTATTTTTAGCGATGCTTCTTGCTGCAGGTTATGCTTACGCAGATTCTCCACGAATGATTCTTATGGAAGAATTTACCAATGCAAGCTGTGGTCCATGTGCCAGTCAAAACCCTACTTATCAAGCATTTATTGAAAATAATGCTGATATTGTAATTCCAATAGCATTTCACCCAAATTTCCCAGGTTCTGACATTATGTACGATCATAATCCTACTATGTCTGACACTCGTATCAATTACTACAGCGTAGATGGTGTGCCTGTTGTTCGTGTGAATGGTGTGCAACCTACTGACACTGACGGAAATGCTTATGATGGCGCTCCTGCAGATACTTCAGACATCAAACTTGTAATGAATAATTACACTGCTATGTCTCCCGTAGATATGTCTATCGCAGAAGTTCGTAATGGCAACAGCTCTGAGCTTACTATTACTGTAGCTTCTTCTCAGTCATTAGTTGGCAAAAAGCTTAGAATAGCTGCTGCTGAATTTGTTTGCACTTACCCTGAAGGTGAAACTGCACCAAATGGTGAAGAGCACTTCTTTTGGGTAGCTCGCAAAATGTTTGACAACGCTAACGGTACTACTATTGTTGATGATAACTTTGAGAAACAAGTTACAGTAACGATGGATTCAGAATGGAATCCTGATAATATCTATTTCGTTGCTTGGATTCAAGATGATGCAAGTAAAGAAGTTCTTCAGGCTACTACTACTATGCATCCAACTGCTACTTTGGATGTAATGCCTAATATTTCAACTGTGGATGAATTTTTCACTAAAGTAAAAAGAGGCGAATCTGTATCTATGGACTTTACTGTTACTAATAACAACAGTAGTGCTATGGATTATACCTTCTCAGATGCTTCTAACATTCCTGCAGACTGGAGCGTAGCAATCTCTCCATTAACTGCAAATATAGCAGCAGGTGGAACTCAAATCGTTAATGTAACTATTACTGCCGGCCAACAAGCTGCTTATACTTTTGGTGGATTTACTTTAGGTATTAACTCTAATGAGTATTTCGCATACCCGTCAAGTATTGGTTTCTACTCTTTACTAGCAGAAACAAAATATATATACTACCAATCTCATAGTAACGATTTTGTTTATACTATGCCAATGCAAAACACTAAATTCGGCAAAGACTTTGCTGTTTTGCCTTTAATACAATACACATATGATAATTATCCTCCAACGGATTATGACTGTGTTATTTTCTCTAAATATGCTGTAGCTACTGATATTGCAGATACTAGGCCTTTAACTGATACAGAAATCAGTATCGCTGAAGATATGATGGCACTTGGTAAAGGTGTTTTGTTATTCTCTGATATTTCAGGTGTTTATGCAGATCAATTAGCATCCCAATTACCTAAATTAAACAATTTCCTATTTAATAAAATGGGATTAGAACTACTTAGCACTCAGCAGTTATTTAATGACCAAGGTCAATTATATAACCTAGACATAAAAGGTATCTCAGGCGATCCTGTTTCTGACGGTATTGCTTTTACTCTAAACTCAGGTGCAGCTAATCAGTTATACAATCTTTGGATTGAGTTCTTCTCAGTTAAAGACGGCAGCAGCACAACCCCAATTCTTAAAGCAGAATTGCAAGATGGAGATGCGTATACCGGTTTTAAAATGGAAGATGAAAACCAAGGTAGAGTAATCTATGTTTCTTCAGGTTTCGAAGGTAACTCTGAGTTTAGCACTAATGCTACTTTTCTTGAAAAAGCAATTACTTGGTTGACTGCTAACACGGGGTCTACAGGTCCTAAATTAGCTGTTGCAGGCACTACTAATGATGCTATTGCTTATGGCGAAGTAACAATGAATACAACTTCAAGCAAAACAATCACTATCACTAATAGCGGTAGCGAAAACCTTACTTATACTCTTTCTAAAAAAGGGTTGACTCCTTCTGCCTTTGCTTTAGAGTCTAAATCTGAAAATACACAATACACTGTTACTCCGGGCGAAACTCAAGATGTTACTCTTGTATTCTCTCCTATAGCTGCAAAGGCATACACTGCTGAATTGGTTATAGCAACTAACGATGTGAATAATGCAGAATTGAAAATAGCTCTTAGCGGAACAGGCCTTTCTGATGCAGTTCCTGAAATTAGTTTAAATTCAAATGAACTTACTTTTGCAGAAACTTCTGAAGCAGTAGAAAAATCTCTTACTTTGACTAACTCAGGAACCGGCGACTTAAGCATTTCTTCTATAGTTATGTCCGGCACTGATGCAGCTGCTTTTGAAATCGTTTCTGATAAATCAGCGACTGTAGCTGCAGGCGCAACTTTTGAAATCAACGTTCGCTTCACTCCTACTGAAACTAAAGATTACGCTGCTACTATGACTATCAAGTCTAACATCGACGATGTTACTGTTGCTATAGCAGGTAAAGGTGTTTCTTCTGTTATAGATGGTTGGGCAGGTTCTGTAGAGTTTGTTTCTGTAAACGTTGGTCCTAACCCGGTTACTGAAACTGCAACAGTTAAATACACTGTTGGCACTAAAGCTCAAATGATTGATATGTACATTATTGATGCTAACGGTAATTTCGTAGCTCAACTTGTAAAAGAAAACAACTCTGTGGCAGGCGATGCTACTACTACTTTCAACGTAGCTAACATGGCTTCAGGTAAATATTTTGTTGTAGCTAACACTGGTAACTATACTACTCAGTTGCCTTTCGTAATTGCTAAATAAAATTTAGTTTTTATCTGAAATAAGAAATAAAAAAACGGCTGCCTTCCATTGATTTGAGAGGCAGCTTTTTTTTATCCCATAAATGTCATTTTAAAAGATGAAAAAGCTCTAAGTCCATTGAATCACGTGGGGTTAAAGCCCCTTGTTCAACAAGCAGTTAAGTAATGTTTTCTTACAAAGAAAGTAAGCATAGTTCTTGATTCTACGGTCATTTACAGCACTATGATGATATCTAATGACAAATCCGGGTTTATGCATAATTATCACTGAATATTGTTGTTGGAGCAGAGGAGCTTTTGACATTTAAACCTAAATTTGTCATTAGAAATGATCTATAAGCTTTAAAGTAATTATGTAATGTTTTCTTACAGAACAAGAGAGAATGCTCCATGGCTCTACGATCTTGACATTACTTTTGAAAACATCCAATTAAAATTACGAAAAGTATTACTGAGTCGCAGGATTTTAGCAAATATATAAGCCACAGAATAGTCTTACTGCAGAAGCCACTATATATCCATAGCGTAATATTGCAACTAAGAACATATTTATAAAATAATAAATGTTTTATACGTTTTATACTATCTTAGAAAGTGCAGTCAATTAAGCATATATAGCAAGCTTTGGCTTTTGCATTACTTAGGCTTGCATTTTCAAATTTCATAAATATCAAACAGTGTCGGGTTATTATAAAAGCTTTTTCTTTTTTTTGTTTAGACTAATTCTTTTGTCTATCTACATAAAATTGCTTATTTTATTAAAAATAGCCTCAATCTTAGTTGTAACATTTTACAACTAGCTTACTCAGAGTTTAAAATATAGTTAATATACATTTTATTTTTTCTAAGGAAAAAACGATATGAACGAAGGCTCAATAATTCAGGTAATCGGACCTGTCGTTGACGTTGAATTTCCTTCCGGCAATATCCCGGAAATCCTCAATGCCTTACATATTCCAATGAAATCAATTGAAACAGGCGAAGAGATTACTCTTGTCTGCGAGGTACAACAGCACTTAGGCGAAAGCAGAGTAAGAACCATTGCGATGGATTCTACAGATGGCTTAGTCAGAGGCATGAAAGTAACAGATACTAATGCACCTATTACTATAGGTGTGGGTGCCGAATCTTTGGGCCGAATGGTAAACATAACCGGAGATCCTATTGATGGCAAAGGTCCTGTTAATGCGAAACATACTTCTTCTATCCACAAACCGTCTCCGGATTTTAAAGATTTATCCACTTCTAAAGAAATGTTTGAAACAGGTATCAAAGTAATTGACTTGATTCAGCCATTTACTAAAGGTGGAAAAATTGGTCTATTTGGAGGTGCCGGTGTAGGTAAAACTGTTATTATCCAAGAGCTTATTAATAATATCGCTAAGCAGCACGGTGGTTACTCCTGCTTTGCAGGCGTTGGCGAACGTACTCGTGAAGGTAATGACTTATACCGCGAAATGGAAGAATCAGGAGTGTTGGACAAGACTGCACTTATCTTTGGTCAGATGAACGAACCGCCGGGAGCTCGTATGAGAGTTGCCCTAACGGCTCTTACAGTTGCGGAGTACTTCCGCGATATAGAAAACAGAGACGTTCTTCTTTTCGTAGATAATATCTTTAGATTTATTCAGGCTGGTTCTGAGGTGTCCGCACTTCTTGGCCGTATGCCGTCTGCAGTGGGCTATCAGCCAACATTGGCTACTGAGTTAGGTGCGCTTGAAGAGCGTATCGCTTCTACAAATAAAGGTTCTATCACATCTGTTCAAGCCGTTTACGTGCCTGCAGATGACTTGACTGACCCTGCTCCTGCAAATACATTTACGCACCTTGATGCGAAGACAGTACTTTCTCGTCAGATATCAGAATTAGGTCTTTATCCTGCAGTAGATCCCCTTGATTCTACTTCTCGAATAATGGATCCGCTCATTTTAGGTCAAGAACACTATGATACTGCTATCCAATGCGTTAGAGTTCTACAGACTTATAAAGATTTGCAGGATATTATCAATATCCTTGGTATGGATGAACTTTCTGACGAAGACAAAGTTACTGTTTATCGTGCTCGTAAAATTCAGAAATTCTTCTCTCAACCATTCTTTGTTGCAGAGCAGTTCACTGGTTTTGAAGGTAGATATGTTAAAATTGAAGACACAATCGCTGGCTTTAGAGCTATTTTAGATGGCGAATGCGACGATGTGCCGGAAAATGCTTTCTCTTATTGTGGAACAATAGACGAAGTTTATGAAAAAGCAAAAAAAATGAAATAGGAGTCTAATCAGATGGCTGATAAATTATTAGATATCGAAATAGTTACTCCCTTAGCGAAAATATTCAGTGGCAATGCTGAATCTATTTCCTTACCGGGGTCGAAATCTCCTTTTCAGGTATTGTTTAATCACGCACCGATAGTGTCCTCTTTAGATGTTGGTCTAATCCATATTCAGGAAGGCAATGGAAAAAGTATTTGGTATGCTTGCTCTACCGGATTTACAGAAATCAGTAATAACAAAGTATCAATCTTAGTTGAAAATGCAAAGAACGGTACAGAAGTAGAAACTGAGCAATGTCAAATAGCTATAGACAAAGCTTTGGATATTATTGGAAATAAAGAACTTGGTGAAACTGAACGCAACAATGCAAAAGCTGATGCAAAATTTGCGGCAATGTGCATTGATGCTGCTGACAGAATGAAATAAGTCTATTTTTAAGACTTTATAATATTATCAAGCCATAGGTTTAAGTATCTATGGCTTTTTTTTACTCTCCAAAAGATCCAATCAAATTCCTTTGGCACATTTAGCCTTGAGTTAAAAAAGGATTACATAAATTAATCTCAGCATTTGTTTAAACGCAGAGTGTACATCCATTCAAGCACTAGCTATAATCTCCAAATAATAAGTCTATTCAAATTATTTATATTAAATTTATCAACTTTATATTTCATCAAATAAGCTTTATTGTTGAACTTATTTTATTTACTTACGTTTTACCTTTTATTGATAAGTTAATACATATTGCATTTATTTATAATCTGATGAGAATAATATGGATTCGAAATTGGAAAAATTGAACAGTCTAAATGACCGGATGGATAGAATACTGGATAGTCAGTATGCTCTATTTTCGGAAATAAAGGTTGCACAAGATGAGTTGCTATTTGTTAAAAATGCGATTCTGGAAGAAGAAAAACTAAAATTTGAAATTAATGAGCAAGCTAAGCTTAAAGAAGAGTCTATTGCTCCAGAATTATTGGTTACACCATCGCAGCAAACAACTTTTTCCGATAAAGAAGAGGAAAAAGTCCCTGAGAATGAAGAAATATCATTAGAAAAATTTACAGCTTCTAGAGAAGCTATTGAAGAAATCCTTTCTGAGTCAATCTTGGAATCTGATTTTAAAGAAGAAGAGAAAGATTACAAAGAAACTGCCACAGAAAAAGCAGAACCCTACCGAGCTCAAGAGTCTCCAAAAGAAAATTATTCAAGAAATGAATATTATTATCGACAGAAAAAACAAAACCCAAAAGCAAAAACAGATAAAAACCTTGAAAAGTTTATTGGAGAAAATCTAATAAGTAAAATAGGTGTATTAATACTGATATTAGGTATTGCTTTTGGAACAAAATACTCAATAGATAATAATTTAATAAGTCCTCTTGCAAGAATTATTTCAGGGTATATATCCGCATTAGCTTTGGGAGTATTTTCTTTTGTATTAAGAAAAAAATACGAAAATCTTAGTGCTGTGCTGATAAGTGGAGCAACAGCCGTAAGCTATTTTGTTACTTTTTCTGCTTATAAATTCTATGACCTGATTCCGCAGGAACTCGCCTTTGGACTAATGGCTCTATTCACGATATTTACTGTCATTGCAGCCCTGAGTTATAACAAGCAGGTAATAGCACATATCGGAATGGTCGCGGCGTACGCCGTTCCGTTCCTGACCAGTGACGGTTCCGGTAGGGTATGGATTATGCTGAGCTATATGACGATTATAAATATAGGCCTTTTAGTAATTTCATTTAAAAAATACTGGAAGCCTCTCACCTATGTATCCACCATACTTTCATGGATAATATTGCTCTACAGCACTTCCTTATCTAACCCTAGTTTTGGACTCAGTTTTGGTTTTGCCACAGTATTTTTTATTATCTTTTATTCTAGTATACTGGCGTATAAGACTGTGAGAAATGAAGAGTATAACCCCGGTTTAACAGGATTACTATTGTCTAATAATATGATATACTATATCTTTTCTGCTATTATAATCAACTTGGAGTACCATTCTAATCTTGGAAATGGTTTTTTTGCACTTATGAATGGAGTGCTTCACTTCCTTGTAGCTACCATGCTTCATAAGCGAGACATAAAAGATAGGCAGATAATCCATTTGCTGGCAGGATCAGTAATACTGTTTGTTACAATTTCAATACCATTAGCCTTTGACGGCAATGTGATACCTGTTATTTGGATAGCGGAGGCCGCTTTGCTTTTGGGTCTCGCCAGGAAATATGCTTTACCGAAATATGAGATAATATCATTTATATTGATGCTATTTTCCATTTTATTTCTATTCCGAGAAAGACTATACTTATATGAGCACTGGTCAAGCATGGGAGTGATGCCTATATTTAACGAATATATGCTCACAGGTACACTTTTTACGGCGGCGATAGCAGTTATGCTCTATATTGCTTTAAATCAAACCAACAAAGATTACAAGCGAATTATTCCTTTCAACACTATAAACATAATGCTTAGTACTATTTTACTTGTATCTGTTTATCTTTTGTTCTCACTGGAAATAACTCATTACTTTAATAATCTTATTTCAGACTTAAAACAAATAACTCCTGTAGATTATGATAGTCTGGAGATTGCACTGGCTCATAGCCATATCTGGCAAATTCTATATGCAGCAGTATTTTTTACCGGTTTAAATATATTGTCAAAGAATAAGATAAAATCTAAACTATTGTCACAGGTTTCCCTTTCTTTTTCTGCTCTTACTATTGCAGTGTTTTTAATGATAGGTTTATGGGACATAAGCGTACTTAGAGAGTTTTACCTGAAACTGGATGGCGTAGACTCTATGGGGTACGGGATGTTTAACATAATGAGCAGATACATTGCACTTGGCATTATGATTATACATACCATAATATTTAAAATAGCTTATGACAGAGAAAAAGATTATGACCACATCAAGGTTGGAGTAGAGCTGTTTATTGCTTTGGCTGCAGTCTGGGGTTTAACCAGTGAAATTATTCATAATTTGGATATGGCTGGCATTACTGAAACATATAAATTTGGCATAAGTATTGGTTGGTCTGTTTCAGCAATATTGCTTATTATACTTGGCATAGTAAAAAACAAACGGCATTTCAGGATATTTGGCTTGGTTCTGTTTTCCGTCACAATTATCAAGCTGTTCTTTTATGATATATCTAATTTGCACATAATCAGTAAAACTATTATTATGATAGTTCTGGGCATATTAATGTTATTAACATCCTATCTGTACACCAGATTTAAAAACAAGCTATTTGGAAATGAAAGTGAAGAAGAATAATGCAATAGTATTTCTATGTGTTTCTCTAATTA
This sequence comes from Kapaibacterium sp. (SeqCode), assembly GCA_963678775.2. GTDB lineage: Bacteria > Bacteroidota > Ignavibacteria > Kapaibacteriales > UBA2268 > JBFHIJ01. The sequence goes on along the minus strand of CAXXGR010000002.1, from coordinate 328,493 downwards.
GTTTTTTCTGTGGCAACACTATATTAAAAGCAGATATTGATCATTTTCAATATCGCTATGAAATAAAGAATATAGAAGGTACTTGGAACAAAATAAAAATTCCTAATATAGTTTTAGCTACTTCGGAAAATGATTTAAAGGATATTAGAATCTATGGGGTCTCTGATCGAGACTCCATAGAAATTCCATATTTTGTAAGTCCAAAACTTAAGAAATACGGCACTGATTTTTTACCTGAGGATGATTCTTTAGAGAAGATTTCAGTTATACCTAATATCAGCAATGATGTTTCATCTTCAAATGAGACCACAGTTGTCATAGAATTCCCGGAAAAGATTTCATTTAGTAAATTAACTTTAAAAACTGACTATAAATATGATTATCAAAGAACAGCTTATGCTAAATATAGGGCAGCCTCTAATCTCAAGGCTAAGACTACTGAAAATAAATACCTAAATATTAGATTGCTGTCCTTAAACTCTGACAGCAATAATACCTTTTATTATGAGAATATAAGAACTGATCAATTAGTGTTAGAGATTTCAAACCATGACAACCAACCGCTGAAAATCTCAGATATAGAGCTAAGCGAAAAAAAATATTATTTAACAGGACGGTTTGAGCCAGGATACAAATATTATCTATACTGGGGCAATAAAACAATTTATACTCCTAAGTATGATATTTTAAACTTCCTTGATAAAGTCCCAAAAGTGCAGCACATTGCAGAGCTAAAAGCCTTCGAAGATATAAAGTTAGTTGATGATACGCAAAGTGATATTGAAAGTAATGAAGAAAAAACTATACTCTGGGTAGTCATTGGCTTGCTTGCATGTGGCTTGGTATTTTTCACGATTAAACTATTGAAAAAAGACTAAAAGAGGAGCCTAAAATAGCTAAGACCATAATCTTTTCTTTAAATTACAATATCCCTTGTAACCTTTTATACTTTCATCCTACCTCCTGATAGAATGCTAATGTATCGCGGAGAAATAATTTGCTAAAGAAATCTGATTTTTTAGAACTTTTCGAGCCTTTGAAGCCTAAGCTAGAGAGATTTACTCTCTGCCTCACCGGTGACAAGGAAGATGCTAAGGATATTATTGCTGAAACGGTAATGATAGCCTATGAGCGAATCGAAACTTTGCACTCGAAAAAAGCTTTGCTAAGCTTCTTGTTTACCATAGCGCGCAGGGTAAATATAGAAAAATATCGCAAAACTTATCGGTTCAAGCTTGTAGACATTATTGAATTTGATGAGATGTTTTCCGATGCGGAAACACCTGAAGATATGATGACTATCAAAGAGCTTTATCAAGCCCTATCGGAAATAGATTCGGATAAAGCAGAAGCTCTGGTTCTTGCTGAAATTGAAGGCTTTTCACATAAAGAAATCGCACTTGCTCAGCAGTGTTCCGTTGCAAACATCAAAGTCAAAATTTACAGAGCTAAAAAGCAGTTAGCAAAATTATTAAATGCTGTTCCGAATAATAAGTCCAATCATAAGTACACAAATGCTCTATCAAATTTGCGGGGATTACTATGAGAACTCTCAGTCAATACTTTATTATCGCAAAGAATTCTATCAACCGCAAACCGATATATGAAATGGCAGAGATAGAGGAATTATGCAGTAAAACTCCGAGCGTAGACATTGGCAAAATTAAACTTAAAGCCAATTTTTTCAGGAGACATATAATGAAATTTTTATCTTTAGCTGCGGTAGGTATACTGGTTACAGCACTTTACATCCTAAGCTTAGACACCGAATATAAAGTAATGTCAGAAGTCATAGGTTCTGCCAAAAGTGTTAATCAAAGTACAAGTAATAATCAGTCAACTACGAATACAAAATCTCACACCTTAAGAAATACTATTTCTGCTCCTGAGTTTTCTCCTGAGAATATAAAGGGACAGGACGAAAATCTCTTTGCCGCAATGAGAGGAGGTATTTCTAATCTTTTTGATCAAGAGGATGAAAAGGCTACGCCTGAGAAGCAAAACACCCTAATGGGCTATCCGATTATTGTTCTCTCTAAACAAGAAGCACAAAACATAGGCTTTATTTATGAAGATGATGAGATAATATACAGACATAAAGCCAGAATCGATTTACCTTTTGAGAATGACTATATATCTAAAGATAAGTATGACGGAGCTTCAAAAATTAAAATTGAGAAATTGGAAGACAACGGTTATGATATACATAAAGACACTTTAGTATACGAAGAAATGAATATAAATGACGAGCATCCATACAGTTCACTCCTTGAAAAAGAAGATGCCAAAGATTTGAATTTTAGTAATATAACAGCTCTTTCCATGCGTCTTTTGAAGACTAGAAAATCCGGCATGAATACATATATCAACAATTTTATTTTATCACCTGCACCTCCAATTCAGTTAAGCAAATTCATGGCTGATGAATACCAGAAAAAACTTTCCTTATTTGAGGTAGATAAAATTACTGATGACAAACTTTTTGAAGATTATTCTCATTTTTATATTGACACAAGTTATAAGTCAGCAGAAGTCTTTAAAAAATTTGTAAATATAATAATCCCTATTAAAGACGATGATGAAACTATGACACTGACAGGTTGGTTCCTACTGAACAAAGAGTTGGCTTCTAAACTTCCAAAAAGATACCAAGCTGACATTAAATACAAATATCAAATTACAGAGAGTGATTATTACACTGAAAGTGATAATACAGTTGCGATCTTTATTGATAAAGATGCGAAATTACCATGGACAAAAGTGAGCTTTATTCCTAACCACCTTCCTATTTATGGTACAGATTCAAAAGGTGAATACTCTCAAATCAGATCTTCTGAATTAGAAAAAATATCTGCTTATTTGAGTAAAAAAATTCCAAAACAAGTGTTTAAAAAAATATCACAAAGCGATTCTAAAACGATAGACATTTTAAGTCAAATACCGGAAAAAAGTAAAGAAATAAAACTACTACTTACTTTACTTAAGTCGGATAAAACTAAATCAAGTGGAGTTAATTCTCTGGAACTGGATGCTAAAGAACTAAGCAAGCTAGATGTAAAAAAATCTAATAACGAGATTTCTTATCCAATGGCATTCATAAATAAAGAGAAAGAGATTACTTTACGTAGATTTCGTTATCAATTTAGTCTCGAAGAGTTAGAGGTGAAAAATATAGATGCCAGTTTTAGTAATGGCGTTATGGGTAAAGAATATTTCAATATCAATTATAAGGATTTGAGCAGTAAGAAAAAAATGCATAATTATAATCCTTTGATTCCTGTTGCATTTTCAATGAATAGTAAATTTACTTTCTACAATTCACCTTGTTTCTACTATGCAAAAAATGCAACTATCAACAGTTTATACAAAAAGCAGGATTACGACAACGATTATCAAAAACAAATAGAATCCAATATTATTTTACCGATTTATGTACATGATGGAGATGATTTCGAGATGATTGGCTCTAAGCCCGAAAGCTATGCACCTTATTTGTCTATGCTTGATAGATTGATACCTATAAAAATAGAAACAGGATTTAAAAATATTCCGGGGCCGGTTTACCTATGGTATCTTCCGACAACTGAGTTCCTGAATGCCTTGCCTGAAAGATATTCTAAATCAATCAGGAAAGAGCTGGCTATTTTGGATAAAATTGAAAATCAGAATGTGGAACCTGAAAAAGCATGCAAAGGTTTTGATGAAGAGTCTTTCTTTGGTATATGCGACCTTTCTTCAGGAGCATTAAGCAATATAAAGATAGCACCTAATCCTTGTATGTTTGACTTAAATATCAGCTTTACAGCTACTGATACTCGCTCAGTGAATATAGAAATATTCGATATAAACGGCAGGGCAGTAAAAACTCTGGGCAACTATAAACTGACTAATTTCGGTGAGCAGAATTACGATTTTGAGATAAGTTCTCTTAAAACAGGAGTCTACCAATTAGTAATCATTAGTGATCAGGGTGAAAAGATAAGTAAACGTTTTATTAAGCAGTAGATACATGGCAAAACAATAGTGCTACCTAATCAATTGAGAATAGGTAGCTCTATTTCATATTTACCCTTATAAAACAGATTAGGCTATGAGCATAGCGCAAAATCCAGTTCTTATGCCAGAATGCAACTATAAATATGCAGAAAGTATCATACTTAGTATTAAAGGGTGCATAATAAGAAGTCTAAATACTTACCTGTTAATTTCTCTTCGTGGTATCATTAGTAACATGGCGAAAACAGACATTATAGTAGTATAAAGAGATATCGCCAAGCCATATTCGGTAAATAAGGACCAATAATCCATCTCACTTACTTTAATATAGAAAAAGAAGTATATGATGTTATGAAACACAGACGCAAGAAACACAGTTATCAAAAAGCGAACGCTCCCGATAGTTTTATCTTGTTTACCTTCTTTATAGAAATACCCTGCTATAAAAGCAACCACAGTCTTTGAAAGTGCATTTGTACCAATGACATCATTGGAAACTAAATCAAAAATAAGGCCTATGCCAAACCCAAAGAACAAACCGACAAACTGCCCTTCAGCCAAAGCAATCCAAACCACTAAAATCAACAATAAATCAGGAGTAAGCCCACCTATTTCGATAAACTCAATAAATAGCGAATTTGCCACTGCAAGCAACAGAGCTATTAAACCATAGACTACATACGTGAGGCCTTTAGATTTTCTATTTGTACTTATTTGATCTAAATAAGGGAACATATCTATTTTTTCTTCCTTGACATTAGTTTTTCTTCAAACTTCTGTATCAAATCTAAACGCTGTTGATCAGGTATATATTTCATAACAAAAACCTGCTCTATAGTAGAGAAGTTTACAAATGGCTCGATTTCAATTCTAAAAAACAGAGAGCCTTGCTCAATTTCAATACTTCGAATTTGGCCGATAGGTACATTTTTTGGAAATTTATTTGTGAAGTTAGAAGTAAGTACCACGTCCCCTACCTGCACATCAAAGGAAGTAGGTATGTTTTTCAAAAGTAAAACTTCATCTCCTTCCCATGCTACTATTCCATCTATATTGGTTCTTTGTATTTTACTTGAAATCCTCACATTCCTATTAAAAATAGATTCCACCAGGCTGTAATCTTCGGAAGCAGAGACCACTTGACCAACCAGACCTGCATCAGTCCTTACGCTCATTCCCTCGGCAATTTGCTCATTATTGCCACGGTTGAGAGTGACAGTATTACGCATCTCTATTGAATTTTTACCAATTACTTCCGCACTTATCACTTCATGCTCTGCAGTGGATTTGAATTCTATCATTTGTCTTAATCTTTTATTTTCGATTAGAGAATGTCGCATTCTAGTAATCTCTGCAGATTGGCGCAAATTAAGCTCTCTGACTGCTCTGTTTTCACTTTTCAAAGCTCCTGGGTTCGGTATCCATGCAAAGGCCTCTTGCATCCAGCCGACAGTGCCGATTATGACAGTCCTATACCCCCCAAGCTTAGAAACATCTCCCATAGAAATCAGCGCTAAACAGATGACTGTGAGTGAGGCAAAGGTGATATATTCTTTAAATTTGACTATGTAATTGATAAACCGTTGCATATTTTATCTCGAGCTTTGGAATACTTCAGGTAATATACAATTATATTATAAAACCAGCTAAGTCACAAAAATAATAAGCATTTTCCAAAAGAAATAAACTATTTGTCTTCAAAAATAAAATAGACTTAGATATTTTGCGGTAATGCCTTAGAAAACTTAACTCTTCAAGGATAATTTTTTAGAGAAAAATATATTTATGTATCCATCATACGAATCTTTTTGTCTAATATTTATATGAATATAGAAGATGCTGCCATATTGCTCTGTCATAACTGCTCCGACTAATCTAGGTTCTATCCGCTGCAGTGCTAATAAAAAAGCCTTACTGAGAAGTACTCAAGTAAGACTTTATAAATTCTATTATCCACTACCGTTTTGAAAGCAATTACCAACCGGTCAAAGAGTGTATTTTTTCAACTCTTATCATGTGTCTTCCACCTTCGAACTCAGTTTCAAGGAAGACTTTTAGTATTTCTTTTGCCAACTCAGGTTCGGTGAATCTTGAGCCCATAGTAAGCACGTTCGCATTATTGTGCAGTCTTGCCAATTCTGCAATTTCAACGTTGTAGCATAGAGAAGCTCTTATGCCGGTAACTTTGTTAGCGGTGATAGTCATTCCCTGACCGGAGCCACAGATAATAACACCAAAATCAGCAATGCCCGCAGCAACAGCTTCTGCAGCAGGAAAAGCATAATCAGGATAATCGACAGAGTCACCCGAAAAAGCACCAAAATCTAAAACTTGATGACCAAATTCTTTAAGCCAAACAGAGACAAGTTCTTTTAAGTCAAATCCTGCATGGTCTGAAGCAATTGATATTTTCATATTTATTTGTCGTAGTATTGAGTGATTATAAGCACTAATATAGCTTTATTCGTTTATAAATAAAAATAATTGCAATATATTCTTATATAATAAAGACTGCACACATCTTAGATTTTATCGGCAATACCTTGATTTAACATCGAAGTACGTTCCGCTATTTGCAAGTTTTCTATAATACTGTTTAAGCCGCCTTCTATTATCTCTTTTAAAGGATAGTTTTTAGAATCGCCTTCGAGTCTGTGGTCAGTAACTCGGTTTTGCGGATAGTTATAAGTTCTGATTTTTTCAGATCTGTCACCGGTTTTTACCATAGATTTTCTATTAGAAGATATAGCTTGCTGCTGCTTCGAAAGTTCTAACTCATACAATCTGGAGCGTAGTACTTTCATAGCTTTTTCAAGGTTTTTGAGCTGTGATCTTTCATCCTGGCATGCCACAACTGTACCAGTAGGCGTGTGTGTGATTCGGATAGCCGTTTCTACTTTATTTACGTTCTGACCACCTGCGCCACCTGCTCTAAATCTATCTATTTGTAAGTCTTCATCTTTAATGTTAACATCTATTTCTTCGGCTTCCGGCAAAATAGCCACTGTAGCAGCAGAAGTGTGTACTCTTCCACTGGCTTCAGTCTCAGGTACACGCTGCACACGGTGCACTCCACTTTCAAACTTCAAATTACCATAGACAGCTTCACCACTGATGGAGAAGGTTATCTCTTTATATCCGCCTCTTTCATTTTCCTGAAAGTCAATCACATCAATTTTAAATTTGTTGTGATCGGCGTATCTTTGATATATTCTGAACAAGTCTCCTGCAAAGATTCCTGCTTCATCTCCTCCGGTGCCGGCACGAAGCTCAACAATACAGTTTTTCAAATCGTTAGGATCTTTAGGGATTAGTAGTATTCTGAGCTCTTCTTCCATATTTTCAATTTCGCCTTCAAGCTCTTGATTTTCCATTTCAGCTAATTCTCGAAGATCTTTCTCTTCGGAGCTATCACGCATAAGGCTTTTGTTGCTGTCGTAATCTTCGCACATTTTCAAATATTTTTTAGCAGCATCGGCAACGGGAGTGAGCTGTTTATATTCTACTGAAGTGTCACGCATGCGTTTGAGGTCACTGGCTACTTCAGGGTCATTTAGCATCTGAGTTATTAAGTCGTATCTTTCTAGGACTGATTTAAGTTTCTCTCTCATCGAACTTATCCAAATCTATGTTTTATAACTAAGTACAAAGGTACGCAAAAAGAATAATAGAATAAATATATTTGCTATTATATTATTTGAATTTATCTTTTATTTTGTTTAATATTACCTTCTATGCAAAGTGCCTTTTTGTATATTTGTTGAATTATTAAAATGGAATTGCTTTGAAAACACTAAAAATAATCTTATTCGCTTTTCTTGCCATTCTTTTTACGCATTGCGCCGAGGAAGATCCTGATTTAATAACTCCTCCTTCGCAAGTTGGCAGCATTTATGTTCGTTTTATAAACTTTGCATCTGACGGGCAGCCCCGCACTTTGGCATTTGATGATGTAGAAAGTCTACCTGCAGATTTTCAAGGTATAACAGAGGCTATGAATCCTCCTGTTGATTCTGCATTTATGGGTGTGAAGTACAGTGGCACTTTAGAGTTGCAAAGAGAACGAATGTTTAAATATTCTCGAAATTTGACTTATAACTTTGTAGCCTTACCGAGCAAAATAGGTGCAGAGATAAATAAACCGGTAGATACTTTAGTAGTTTATAATACATCTAAAACTATAGTAGCAAATGACCCTCTCGCTTATTTGAGGATGTTTAACGCAAATCCGGACACTACAGTAAGATACACTGTCCGATTTGGTTGCCCTAATGGCAACGATATTGTCAGCAATGTAAATTACAAGTCAGTAAGCTCTATGACCGGCATAAGGGCAGGTTCAAGTGCTATATCAGTAATTCGCATAGTTCAGTCTGATGAAGAGACCATCGGACTATTCCAATTGGACTCTCTCAGGCCAAGAGGTCAGTATACTTTATATATAACTGGAAATGAAGCCGGAGAAGAAAAACTGATGCTCTTGGATGAGACTAATCATACAATGGATGCACTGACATATCCTGCAAGAATAGAAGAAAAAGTTACCTATATACGACCAATCAATTTTTCAAACGAAGCAGTGAGCTTCCAAAAAAATCCTGATGAAAAGATAGCTGATAACCTTGCTTCTCTAAATTACGGCAGTTATGTCGCCGTTGCTGCCTGCAACTCTATGGAAGACGATGTGCTTGGCACTTATTATAATGGCAATTTGACAGAAGAAACAGATATTTCATTGGAAGTGCTATCTGACTATTCCATTGCGGTATTAGATTCGAAAGAAGACATAGCATCTACTCATGTAATTATTCCTCCTATCACAGATCATGATTATGTAACGTTTGAGAACAATGCAGCAGTCCGTGTTATTAATGGAGATTATATCCATGAAGTTATTACTCTTTCACAGGGAGCTGTGTCTTTTGAGTCAGAACAGGATGCTTCAGGCAATCCTGTATACCAAATGGAATCCGGTATAGTGCTCGCAGATAAATTGCGTTTTGGCGAGTTGTCTGATAGAGTATACATTAAACCCGGAGATATACCAATAAATGTATTTTGGCCTACAGAGCCTGCAAAACTGATTAATATTAGCAATCTTACCCTTGAAGCAGGCAAAGAATATATAATTGCAATTATTCCTGAAACGGAAACTATGAATAGTGTGTATCTTATAGAGCAGAGCCAAGAGAACAAACAGCTTCAGCCTGCAAAAGAAAGTGCATTTATTCAGTTGGTGCATGCATGCGCCGGGGTTGGCAATACTCACGTTAGTTTAGATGATCTACTAATAAATGCTTCAATGAACTATACCGGTTCTTTGGGTACTTCAGTAAGCGAAGGGAGCCATAAATTTAATTTTAATGGCACCGACTTTGATTTCAACGCTATCGCCGGAAAGAGATATTTGCTTATAGCGACTGGTTCTAAAGACAATGTTGATATATTTGATTTGGAATATGATAAAATAGATACCTCGTTCAATAAATTCAACTACAGAGCTATCCATACAGCTTCTGACGTAGAAACACTGTCCGTAACTGATGTAGATGAGATTGATGAAGAGTTATCAGACTCGGATTTCTTAGTGCCTTCGATGCAATATAAAGAAGCATATCAAATCAAAACTGATAGTATCCCGAAGTCATTTGTATTTAGATTTTATGACCAAACCGCGAACTATTTGATTAATGAAGCACGTAATGAGAACTTTATCACGCCGCTAAAGAAAGCCGATGATATACAATTTGCCTTAGGAACTTCGCACAGCATTATTATTTGTGGCAATAAATCCTCCGGCTATGAGATTATAATAGTACAGGAATTTTAAATCAAAACATATAACTATTATTTCATTATAAAAAGGTGCAAAATGGTATTACATAAACTACTTAGGCTTTGTCTGGTATTACTGCTATTTGGCGCTCCTCTTATGCAGGCAGCTCTTCCTAAAGAAGTCGGCACAAGCGAAGCAGAAAAATTTATTATAAAAAGCCAAAGAGTGCAGTTGAGTGATGGCACAGTTCTCCCATCTCGTGATTTTGTAATTGAACGAAAAGCAGATAGATATATGCCAAATATGTTTATCATAAAAACAAAATCAAATTACGGGCAACTCTCAGGATCAGCCTCATTTCCTGATGGCATGATACAGTCCGCTATTCAGGATTTAGGCATAAAAAATATTATCACGCCTATGTCTAACTTCAAAGCACTTGAGCTTAGCGATAATAACACTATTTCAAATATACATGAAGTATATTATGATGCTCCTGTTGATCCGTTCGACGTATGTAGACAATTAATGAGCAATCCTCAGATAGAGTACGCTTCTCCTGTTTATATAAGGAAAACTTTTGAATCTCCAAATGATCCACGCTCTCCAGAGCAGTATGTTATAGAAGAAATGAATTTGGAAGCTGCATGGGACATTCAAAAAGGCAATGCAGAAGTAACAATCGCTATCGTAGATTCAGGAGTGGAAATCACTCATGACGATTTACAGGAAAACATTTGGACTAATCCTAACGAAATTGCTAACGATGGTGAAGATAACGATAACAACGGCAAAATTGATGATATTCATGGCTGGGATTTAGTTGGTAATACTACTTCTCAGCAAATGAGTGCAGGCCAGTGGCAAGAAGATAACAACCCTACTCCTCCCGTTTCGACCGGTTCAGATCATGGGACTCACGTGGCAGGTTGTGCTGCTGCAGTTACAAACAACTCGACGGGTGTGGCATCGCCAGGTTACAACTGCTCGATTATCCCCGTAAAATGTGGATTAGATGAATCCACAGGCGGCGTGTATAGAGGTTATGCCGGTATCGCTTACGCAGCTGATTTAGGAGCAGATGTTATTAATTGCTCATGGGGCGGCTTAGGCAGCTCGGCTTATGAGCAAGATGTTATCAACTATGCCCTTGAAAACGGTTCTGTGGTAGTAACCTCATCAGGGAATGAATCTTCTTATACAGATTTGAATCCAACATATCCTTCCAGCTATGATAATGTCCTTAACGTAGGTGCCACTAAAGCAGGCAAAAAGATAGCTTCTTTTACTAATTATGGTAGAGAAGTTACGGTATATGCTCCCGGCGATGAGATATTGTCTACTCAGCTAGGAGGAGGATACTCCAAAAAAAGTGGTACTTCGATGGCTTCTCCTATAGTTTCAGGTTTAGCTGCTTTAGTAAAAGCTCAGCACTTAGATTGGACTCCGAAACAGATAATACATCAAATCAGAGGAACGTCTGCAAATGTGCTTGCTCCTGAAATGCAATCTATGTTCTTTGGCTTAGCAGATGCAGGCAAGGCTCTTGCAGTAAATCCTAATTTAGCTGATGGTGTAAATAGAATTCCGGGTCTTGAAATTACAGATATCTCTAACGGCTCTAATTCTAGATTTGTATTTACTGAAACTCAAACTCAACCAATCACATTTGTAGTGCATAACTACTTAGCAAAATCATTAAACACTAGAGTTGAGCTTATACCTTTAGAGCCTTATCTTTCAGTGAATCAGTCTACTTTTACATTGCCTGACATCAGACCGGGCTTTGAAGAACAAATCAATACAGAAATAACATTAGATAAATCAAACCCTTGGTTTGATGGCTTTGTACAACTTTTAGTAAAATTTGAAGCAGATAACTACATAAACTATCAACTTATCAAATTAGATATTGAGTTAGAGTCTTCTAATAATTTCACTGCTTTAACTACTACTCCTTTATCAGGCACTGCAAAATGGAATGATATATCAAGCTCAGATGCTCAGTCATTTTGGTTAGCTGGCTCTTTATATGGTTATTACGGTTACTATGTAGCCGGCTCTAATAGCAGCGGATGGGAATCTGGTCAAATGGACATTCCTATTTATGCTGCAGCAGCTCTTTCCTCTACATCATCATATTTGGGTGGAACTTCTTACCAGGGTGATTCTAAAATATACAAAACCAATGATATGGGGCAAAATTGGGATGAAAATGATGTGACTTCAATGACTTCATTTATCAATGGTCTTCATTTTTGGAGTGAAACAGATGGTATTTTCTTTGGCGACCCTATAGATGGTGCTTGGGGAATTGCTACTTCAATGGATGGTGGTGACACTTGGACTCAAAGATCTGCTCCGGCGCCTCTTACAAGCGAAACCGGTTTAGTGCAATGTACCTTTGTAAAAGATGACTATTGTTACTTCGGTACGACACTAGGCAGGGTTTATGTTTCTTCAAATAAAGGAAGGAAATGGACTGCTTATAATTTACATTTAGGTGGAGTAATTACTTTTTTAGCATTCTCTGACAGCGAACATGGAATAGCAGTCTATAAAGAAAAATCAGACTCAGATGTTACTTATTTAGCAAGCACTGAGGATGGTGGCGCTACATGGAATAAGAAAGTGTATAACTTTACTGAGCATGACATAGTACCTATTAATGTATTCAATCCTGCTGAGTCTGATCAGCTATTGGTTGTATCTAAAAATGGAGAAATCCTATTTACTGAAAATTTGGGTCAGACTTTTAATGTCTTCCTTAATGGTAGATTTTACCAGAGCGACTTAGCAGCGTTAAGTTCCAGTAATGGATCTGCTCGACTTTGGAATGTCGGTAGTTATATCACCAGTACAGATTTTACGTACAAGCCGGAAAATGCAGTCAGAGCATTAGAGCTTACACAAAATACTCTTGACTATGGCGACTTGGATACAGGTAAAGTCAAAAGTAAAACTCTAAATATGACGTCAGTCGGAAACTATAGAGTAGAAATAGACAGTGTTAAAATTGCAGTAGTCGAAGGCGATGAAAGTGAGTTTACTCTGACAACTGAAGTTCCACAGTATTTAGAAGTTGGTGCTAAAATAACAGTAAGAGTGAAATTTTCACCAACTACTGTAGGTACTAAAAAAGCAGTGCTTACATTCTATTCTGATTCTAAAGATGCCACTATCGAAGTGGAATTATTAGGCAATGCAACAGAAGTACTCGAATTCACTAAGGTTATAGACGTAATTGACGAGTATAATTTTGGCGAAGTTGACTTGGGTAAGGATTCTACTTCAAGCATCAGTATTTCAAATCTTGGTAATTCAGATTTGAAAATTACATCCTTATCCTTAGTAGGTTCTGATAAAGCAAACTATTCAGTAGTCAAAGATAATTTACCTATGACTATTGCAGAGGGAGAAGCACATAATATAGAGGTGACGTTTACACCTAAATCAGAAGGCAACAAAATGGCAGTCTTAAGCATTGTAAGTGATGCTGATAATGGTGCTCAACAAATAACTCTTAACGGAATGGGTAATGATCCAAATTCAATTTTTGAATCACCTTATGGAGTATTGGAAGTGTCTAACTATCCAAATCCTGCTCAAGGTATGACTAATATTGATTTTATATTGCCAAATGATTCGTATGTAAATTTAAATCTTTTTGATGTAAATGGAAGATTTATTGGAACAATATATAGAAATCAAGCTTCACAAGGTAAAAATAGTGTTAGATTCTCTACGGAGAATATTGCTACAGGTCTGTATTTCATAGAAATTCAGTTTATGGGTAAAAGATATATCCATAAGTTGAATGTTGCAAGGTAAGAAGTTTAATATCTATCATTGTATATAGATTTATAAGAGGTACACGTATGTGTATCTCTTTTTTTTTGGTGCGCCCAGCAGCGTTGCTGTCTCTTAGCAGTGCAACATTGAATGCTATATCTCAAACCATCGATTCGCACTAATATATAAAAAGCGAACCAACAAGCTCGCTTTTTATAAAGTACATATATTTTGTATTATTAGTATCTACTGCTTTTTATGAGTACAGATGAGAATTCGGAGAAGTTTTCCAGCACCATTCCCGTGCCTCTTACCACTGCTGTCAGTGGGTCTTCCGCAACGTGCACAGGCAAGCTTGTCTCACGTCTAAGTCTTTCATCCAGACCTTTGAGCAGTGCTCCGCCACCTGAAAGCATGATGCCTCTGTCAAAGATATCTGCGGAAAGTTCCGGTGGAGTCTTTTCTAAAAGTCTGAGCACACCTTCGACGATTTCGTTTACAGCTTCTGCCAAAGCGTCTCGAATGTCGGCAGAACTCACCTGAATCATTTTCGGAATACCAGAAACAAGATCGCGACCTTTTACTTCTATTTCAATTTCTTCTTCAAGCTGAACCGCTGATCCAACAGAACATTTAATCATTTCTGCAGTACGGTCGCCAATAAGTATATTATGTTGTCTTCTAAAGTATTGCCCGATAGAATTAGTCATTTCATCGCCTGCGATACGAATTGAAGTATCACTTACGATACCGGAAAGAGCTATTACTGCAATCTCGGTTGTGCCACCACCTATATCAACAATCATATTGCCGATAGGTTCATGTACATTAAGACCAATCCCTATAGCAGATGCCATTGGCTCAGCTATAAGGTGCACTTCTTTAGCACCTGCATGTTCGCAACTGTCACGAACTGCACGCTTTTCTACCTCGGTAAGACCCGATGGTACGCATACTACAACACGACGAGCCGGCTGCCACGACATAGATACTTTACGTATAAACGCCCGAAGCATACCTTCTGTTATTTCAAAGTCAGCAATCGCTCCATCTCTGAGCGGTCTGATTATTTTAATATCTTTATGTGTTTTACCAACCATAGACTGAGCCTCGTGTCCGATAGCAATAATGTGCTTGCTGGAGCGGTCGAAGGCAACTATAGTCGGTTCATTTAGTACAATACCCTTACTTTTCATCCAGATCAAAGTATTGGCAGTGCCCAAATCGATAGCAACGTCATTGGAAAATAATCTAAAAAGGGCCATAGATATTCTATTCGTTTGGTGTTTTGTCTAAATCGTTTATTCCTTAATACAAAAATACGATAATTACTCAAAATATTTAGCCTTTATTTCAAATATAAAGATATAATCCCTCAGGCATTTAAGCTGCTTAGTGGAAGTAATATTATGAGATATTTAATAGTATTTTGCTTAATATAGTAAAAAATAGCATAACTTCATGGAATTTATGCAAATATGAATTTTTTAAGTACTGTCAAAATGCACTCCAATCTACAAATAATAGTTGAAGAGTAATCATATAGCACAAAAAGTACATTCTATATATTTTTCTTACTTCAAAAAAGAGTTGTACATTTTCTCTTCTGCTTGAGACAAATTGCCTCCTCTTTCTTGAAATAGATTATAGTATTTGGCAGTAGAGTCTTTATTGCCTAACACGTAATAAGAGCCTGCAACATATTTTAGAAGATTAGTGTTGGCATTATCAAGGGCATAAGCGTAGTTCCAAAAGTAGATGCCTTCTTCTAAAGCTTTACTCTTAAAAGCATTTTGAGCAATAGAGTTTAGTCTTTCCGATACTAATTGATTTTGAAAACCATGTTCTATTATCTTTTTTCCGTACAAATCAATATTATCATAATCTAAATTAAATATAGAAATATTGAATAGCTCAAAATATGCTTCAGGTGAATCAGGATAAAGTTTGATCATCTCTCCCCAAATAGATTTTGCACTATCAATTTGCACAGCACTAACATAAGCCTGTGACAAAGCAAAGAGTACCGCTTTGTCTTTTGGAGCAAGCTCCAGGGCTTCTTTGTAATGAGTAATTGCTTTGCTATATTCCTTTTGGACCATAGCTACTTCACCAAGCTGAAAGTACCTTTTATAGTAGCCAGATTGGTTGCTTGCTGCTGTTTGAAAATACGATTCTGCAGTTGAAAAGTCACCTTTGGCACTGTAGTAATTCCCGATTATCTGGTAATAGTAAGCTCGGGAACTATCCTGCTCTATAGCATTCTCATAAAAAGTTACAGGCGAGCTATATGCATCGCTATGCTGATAATTGATAGCACCTGCTACTATAACGGGCAATAAGCCTAGACCTAAAAGTAAATTTGGCTTTAGGTCTTTTACTTTATCTTTGAGGAAAATTGCAAGCATGAAGATTATGCCAGCTAAAGGCAAATAAGAGCGACAATATAGATAGTCATTCCATTCATCAGCGTTTCCTCTTTGGAATATCGTAGTCGGTAGCACCAACAACGCAAACCAAAGCAATCCCCATAATGCCATTTTCTTATCACTTTTAGCAGTATACAATACCAAGCCTATTAAAGCCAGTATGATAACAATGCCTATCGTCGAGTTTATACCGGAGTAAGTCGGCAACACAGAAAGATTTACAGGCACAAAGAATTTGCCGAGGAACTCCGGCAAAACCCTAAGGTTTGAAATAAATATGTCAAATCCGAAAACATTCGCATCTTTCCCTTTCTCTGCCATACTTCTCAGCACGAACCAAAAAATCCCCCCGGCAAACCATACAGTGTATATATTGATTTGGCTTTTGGCAAAAACAGTTTTACTTTCCTTGAGATAGGCAAAAGTAAAAAACAACACAGGCAGTATAATAGCTGTCTCTTTTGAAAAGAGCGCTAATAGGAAAAATATTGTATTTAGCAGTAAATCTTTTATTTTTTTAGTTTGGAGATAGTTATCAAAATATATGAACGAAGCCATCCCAAACACACCAAGCATTAGATCATTCCTACCCGGTATCCACGCAACGGCATTAGCAAACAGTGGGTGGACTGCATATATTAGTGCCGCGAGCAAAGCTAAAGATTCGCTTTCACTGAGGCGTTTCACTGCAGTAAATAGCAGCAGGCAAAATGCTATGTGTAGTAAAATATTTAACCTGTGATACTTGCCGGCGTCCTTTCCCCAAAGAGTCGCATCTATTCTAAAGCTGATATTTACAAGTGGTCGGTAGTAAGTAGTATTCAAATATGATTGCGAAAACTCACCTATAACAGAGCCTGTTGTATTTCCATGTTTTGTATAGTAATCTATTAACCCTGTATCGTCACACTTCACTGCTTCATAGTCAAGCGAAGCGATATAAATGACAGTAGCAAAAGCAGAGATAATGAGATATTTAATTATGTTTGTCATGGCTTGATAATATATATTATTTGTAATTATCCATCTTATAAGATAGCATATTTATATGTAAATACCACACATTTTAGTAGTCAATATTTTAATGTTTTAATACCTCTCAAAGCTTTTCTAGTTTTATTCGTATTATGTAAAATATTTATAAACTAATATAGAATTTGTAATATGAAATATATATTTATCTTGCTAATGATACTGCTGGGTTCGTGTGGGGAAGGCTTAGAACCAAATTTTGCTACTTTCCCCGAAAACAAAAGCACTATCTATGGCACTATCACTTTCAAAGGTCAATGGCCTTCAGTGGACTCTCTTAAAGACCTTCGGGTTATAGGAATTAAGAACTTTCCACCGAAAGACTTCCAGACCGCTTTCTTTAGTGGTGACATCCTTTTTACAGATAATACTTTAGATTTCTTCACTAATTCTGTTGACTATGTCATCACAATAGAAGATGCGCCACTTACAATCGAATACTTGGCTGTAGCCCAAAATTATGGTGGACTGCTCGAGTGGAAATCTGTTGGGGTGTACCAAGAAGATGAGGTTCCTCATATTTTGAACGTAGAGAAAGGCAAGTCTTTAGAGGCAAATTTTACAGTTGATTTTGATAATTTACCACAACAACCATTCTAAGGCTATCATGAAATATATTATATACTTATACATTCTAATTTTAAACGCAGCGACTATGACGGCCGGCACAATAGAAGGATATGTGCTTGATACAGATAACAGAGGTGTTATTGGTGCCACCGTTATAATCGACGGCACTAAAAAAGGCACATACGTTAAAAACTCAAACGGCTATTTTAAAATTGAAAATATAGAGGGGAAGTCGTTTACTTTGATTGTTTCTTCTATCGGCAAAGAGAAGAAAACCATAGAGAATTATCCTACGGACACACCAAAGAAAATACATCTCGCGAGCAAAACTGTGCGAACCAAATCAATAGATGTGTTTGGTAAAAAAAGTGGCAGTGCTATGCAGGAGATACCAATTTCAATATCCAGCATATTTCAGGAAGATATTGCTATTAGACCCAATTCAGATGTGGCAGCTGCCTTAGATATTATTCCCGGATTGTTAGTTACCGATGATCAGGTTAGCATTCGAGGCTCATCCGGCTTTTCATTTGGTACAGGCTCTCGTGTTGGCTACATGATAGATGGCATACCAATGCTCTCTGCTGACTTGAATGACTTGAAGTTTGATATTATACCTATGCAGGAAATAGAGACAGTAGAAGTCATCAAAGGAGCAGGCTCTGCACTTTATGGTACGAGCGCTCTTGGCGGCATCATCAATATGAAAACTAAAAGTAAATATGAAAATACTCTTTCTATCAGCCAACAAATAGGATTATATACCTCGCCTAAGCATGAAACATGGAAAATATCTGATTATCCTCGCTTTGAGAGTTTTACTAAACTATACTTTGCTCAGAGAGAGTTGCTTAATAATCTGGATTTTAGCCTTTCAGGTGAGTACCTCAAGGATAATAGCTACCGATTGTTCGACGAACAAAGAACTTATAATATATCTCCTTCGTTCCAATACAGATACAATCAGGGAGCGATTAAAATGAGATTCTATAGTGCTGAATCCAAAAATGATGACTGGGTATACTGGAATAGTCTTGATAGTGCTACGCGACCGCCAGCAGCTACCAATACAGACGTAAAGCTCACCAGCCGGAAAATAGGCTATTATCTATCCGGAAATTATCTACTTAATGACCTTACTTTGAATCTAAAAAACTCAATGCTAAATACGCATTTCTTTAACTCTCTGAGTGAAGATGACTTAGACTACAGAGAGTCTGATGCGACTGCATACTATGGCGAAGCTGACCTGCATACTTATATTTTGGATAATCTATTTCTTTCCGGTGGTACATCTTTCACACTTAACAAAGTAAATTCCTTTACTTATGGAGAGCATGATCAGAAGATATATTCTCTGTTTAGTCAGTTAGAATACAAACTCCCGGATATGATTATCAATTTTGGACTTAGAACAGACCACGAAAGCACAGATTCTATTTCTACCAACTGGCAGATTTCTCCTAAGTTAGGTATTTCTTATAATCTTTTTGGTATAGACTTTAGGCTTTCAGCAGGCAGCGGATTTCGTGCTGCTGTGATTGGAGAAAAGTTTGCAACAGCTAACTTCCAGGGATTTGTAGTAGTGGCGAACCCTACACTCAAACCTGAAAAAAGCTGGTCATTCGAGTTTGGCGGGAAATATGAAAAATCTATATCCAGTACTGTATTCTATGGTATTGACTTTTCTATTTTTGATAATGAAATGTACGACTTGATTGAGCCAACTGTTCAGTCAGATGGTGGTACTACTATTATATTTAAAAACCTCACTCGAGCAAGAATACTTGGAGCGGAAGCAGAATTGCGTTTTGGCTATAAATATTTTCTCTTGACCACCGGAGTTACTTATTTAGATTCTAAAAACTTAGATACAGATGAAGAGCTGAAATACCGCAATAAATGGATGAGTAAAAGTTCCATCATCAGCAAATTTGAAAATGTGACTGTGGCTCTTGACTATAGATACATGACTAAGCCGGGAGCATTGGATGCAATATTAGGTCAGCAGGTAAATGACTATGCTTCTTATGTAAATACGCACGTAGTAGATTTATCCTTAAGTTATGACTTGACAAAATCGGCACTCCCGATGACGATACAATTAGCTGCTAAAAATCTCTTTGATTACTACTACACAGAGATGGTAGGCAACTTAGCACCTACAAGGAAAGTAATTTTGGGCTTGGAGTATAAGGTGTATTAAGGCTGTGCAAAGATCTGAAATTGGCTTAGCAAGGTAAAAGGAGCTATTTGAACCGCTAAGCCTACCAGGATATTGTTTCCGACAACCGGAAAGCGATTTGCTCTTCAGTTGACATTGAAAATATTAGAAATTTAGCCCGGGATAGAGATGTCTCGGGTTTTTTGTTTTTGTGGAATATATTTTTGTACTCCAAAAGAATAGAAAGTAAGAAGAAATATTCAGTAATAAGTAAGTATAATAATTATAAAAATAATTGTTATATTACAAATAGATATTATAAAATGCAACATAATGAATCAATATGAAAACAGAAAGAGAATTAGCAGAGTTGATTTTTGATAAATTTCGTGACACAAAATGCAAAGAGGGGGAAATAGTTTTGTGGAAAACTATCCGATTTAGCGTTTTAAATCATCTAAATCCTAAGGAACAAGAAGTGTTTGATACAGTCTTAAATGGATTGATTTATACTGGTTATTGCACATATGAGAATACTCGATCTAAATTATTTCGATTAACTAAGAAAGGATTTGATTACATATATGATGATGAAAAAACACAAGATATGTTAAACAAGCCTTGGATAGTGCCTAGTAATAAAGATACTGATTGGGAAGAAACTTTTAAAAATCTATGGGCTGTGATAGGCAAGGAAGATAGTGCTCCTTATTATCTAGGTGGGCCAAAATTTTATGATGTTATTTTACAAATTTGCGATACTATTCCTGGAACTTATGGCGATTATATAGAAGTTAGAAAAAATGAGGGTAAATCCACTTCAAGATTCCATTATTACAAGGAATTGATCGACGCACTCTCTGAAGAACAAAGGTTTGAGCTTTATGCTAAACTACAAATCTACATTGAACAAAATGACTCTTCTTTGCATAAAGGTAGTAAAAATGCTGAAACAACTAAATTGCTTACCAGGAAACAGAATGAAGAAGATGTCAATACTGATAGTCGCCCAAAAGTATTTATATCATATTCTTGGGACGATTCTAAACATAAAGAATGGGTTTTAAAGTTCGCCACAAAACTAATGGAAAATGGGATAAATGTTATACTTGATAGATGGGAGTTAGATAAATATGGTACAATGCTACCAAATTTTATGGAACAATCTATTTCTCAATCAGAAAGAGTAATTTGTGTAATGACTCCTAATTATAAGAAAAAAACTGAAAACTTAGAGGGTGGAGTTGGGTACGAATATTCCATTATCTCAGCTTCATTTTTGGCTGACTCAATTAAAACTACAAAATTTATACCTTTGTTAAGATTAGGTGATGATATCGAGTCAATCCCAGAATCTTTAAAAGGAAGAATGTATATTGATATGCGAGAAGATAATCGATACGATACTGAAGTAGAAAAATTATTGAGAGATATTTATGACGAACCTGAATATCAGAAACCTAAGATAGGAACGAAACCTATATTTAAAAAGAAGTAGTAATACTGATTTAAGAACATAACTGTAAAATTAGCTACAAAAAAAGAGCAAATCTTTCGATCTGCTCTTTTTATATATTCTATATTACAGAAATAAACTTAAAATTTGAATGGGCAAGAGCCGGAAAATTTTGCGTCCATTTCAAGCATTTCTTCGATTCTGATTAGCTGATTGTATTTTGCAACACGGTCAGAGCGGCTTGGTGCACCTGTTTTGATTTGACCTGAGTTAGTTGCTACTGCGATATCAGCGATAGTGCTGTCTTCTGTTTCGCCTGAGCGGTGAGAGATAACAGTTGTGTAACCGTTGTCCTGAGCTAATTTGATTGCTTCTAATGTTTCTGACAAAGTACCGATTTGGTTAACTTTGATAAGAATAGAGTTAGCAATGTTTTCTTTGATACCGCGAGCTAAAAATTCAGGGTTAGTTACGAATAAATCGTCACCAACTAACTGTACTTTATCGCCGATTTTGTCTGTAAGTTTTTTCCAGCCTTCCCAGTCATTTTCATCAAGACCGTCTTCAATTGAAAGGATAGGATATTTTTCTACTAAAGAAGTGTACCATTCTACCATTTCATCAGAAGTGAAAGTTTTGCCTGTAGATTTAAACATTTTGTATTTGCCGTCTTCGAACATTTCAGAAGATGCAACATCAATAGCTAAAGAAACTTCTTCTTTTGGTACATAACCTGCAGCTTCGATTGCTTCAAGGATCAAGTCAAAAGCTTCTTCGTTTGATTTCAATGAAGGAGCGAATCCGCCTTCGTCACCAACAGAAGTGTTATATCCTTTGCCTTTTAATACTTTTTTCAATGCGTGGAATACTTCAGTACCCATGCGCAAGCATTCAGCAAAAGTAGGCGCACCGTGAGGAATAATCATAAATTCCTGGATGTCTACAGTGTTGTCAGCGTGTTTACCGCCGTTTAGGATGTTCATCATTGGAGTAGGAAGAACGTGAGCTCTTACGCCGCCTAAATATTTGTAAAGAGGCATGCCATGGTATTCAGCAGCAGCTTTTGCTACAGCTAAAGAAACCCCAAGCATAGCATTAGCACCTAAGCGGGATTTGTTTTTAGTGCCGTCCATTTGAATCAAAATTCTATCGATTTGATTTTGCTCAGCAGCATCCATACCTTCCAAAGCGTCAGCAATTTCATTATTGATGAATTCAACAGCTTTCAAAGTACCTTTACCCATGTATCTGTTTTCGTCGCCGTCGCGCAATTCGTGAGCTTCGTGTTCGCCTGTAGATGCACCTGATGGCACTGCAGCACGACCGAAAGAACCATCTTCTAAAATTACGTCAACTTCAACAGTAGGATTGCCACGAGAGTCTAAAATCTCACGACCGTGAATATCTAAAATAAGAGAACTCATATTATAAGGTCCTATATATAATTGTAAAAAATATTAGTAAGCAATTTCTTCGATTTTTTCCGCTAAGTCGAAATCTTTTTCGCTGAGCCCGCCTGCGTCATGAGTAGAAAGAGAAACGCGAATTTTATTCCATCCGTAGAGTAATAAGTCAGGGTGGTGGTCAGCAGTTTCTGCCAGCACCGCGATAGCATTTATTTTGCCGACAGCATCTGCAAAATTAACAGAGACCAATTCTCTGACTATGTTTTTATCGTGCCTTTTCCAAAGTGGAAGGGCGTCCAATTTTTCATCTATTTCAATCTCAGTTAAGAGAGTAGGTATAGGCATTTGAGACTCCGAGAGTAAAGGTGATAAAATACAAAACCGCCTTCTATGCAATATTACAAATATAATGTAAAGAAGTGGGCAAATAAATGTTTATTTTTAACAAAGATTGGAGATTTTTAAGTCTATTCAGAACCTATAACTATATACGCACAGGCTTAAGTTCTTATTTTAAAAGTCATTTATGAATGTTGATGTGCCTGAGTATGTCCTGGAGAATTCGCATTTGTATTCTTTTCACAGCAATTTTGTTTGAGAAGTCTATGAATAGTAGGAAAAGAGTCTTTATTACGTAGAGCTGCAATGCTTTGCGACTTATCGGATTTTAGCACCCCGTAGAGGAAATTTGCTATATGTTAGACAATTTCAGATAAATCGCTAAAGAGAACTACTAGGAGTTGGTTTCATTTGATGTTGCTTGAGTAGTCCATGGTCTCGATATAGTATTTCTCAAAGAGCAAAATAATGCCAAATTCAAGCTATAAATGCAACCATTCTCAAAACAATCTAGCTAATGCGCTTGGAGTATAACAGCAGTCAGGCTTGGCAGTTCTTGACTATGCCGGTAATTTTCTATTAGAATCAGAAGCTAAAAAAATAATTTACGGAAGATATAGATAAGCTTAAAGCATCTCTAAAATAAACTAAAGCTGCCTAATTTATAAGCAGCTTTTAGTTGAATGCTTTATATAGACTGAAGTATCATATAGAAGCTGTGACTCGTCAAGCCTGATTAGAAAGATGTATCACATAGAAACATCTTTTCTTTATGGCTTCCACATAATATCTTCTCTGCCGTCCACTTTGTTTGCATATCTTGCAGCTACAAATAGGAAATCTGATAGACGGTTTAGATATTTAACTACGTACTCTCCCAAAGATTCAACTTCCGACAGCTCCGTAGCTAACCTTTCCGCTCTGCGGCAAACAGTTCTTGCCTGATGCAGAAATGAAGCAGAATGAGAGCCACCCGGCAATATAAAATATTTCAATTTTGGCAGTTCTACATCAAATTTATCAATTAGCTGTTCCAACTCATCAATATTGGACTGTCCGATTCGAGGCACTTCAAATTTAGGTTTTGGATCTAATGGAGTAGCAAGGTCCGACCCCAAATTAAACAAGTTAAGACTGAGCTTTTGCAATAGGCTTGTAAACTCTTCATGCCCACAAAAAGATATTGCTATTCCAATTATAGAATTTAGCTCATCGACCGTGCCATAAAGATTTACTCGACTATTATGCTTTTTTACGCGGCTTCCGTTAAATAAGCTTGTCTCGCCTGCGTCTCCGGTTTTAGTATATATTTTCATATTCTTTAACAAAAATTATTGAATAAGGTTTCAGAACGTTTCCTAATTTAGTAAATTGCATTGTATTCTAAATAGATATTGGAAAAAAAATGTCCGAAAAAATTAGTATCCTGTTTATTGGTGATGTCGTGGGAGATCCGGGCATTAACTCATGCAAAGAAATGCTACCTCAACTGAGAGAAAAATATAAACCTGATTTTATTATTATCAATGGCGAAAACTCTGCAGGCGGCAAAGGATTGACCAAGACGGAAGCAGAAATATTTTTTGGTCTTGGTGCTGATGTTTTGACTACAGGCAATCATGTCTGGGATAACTGGGGTGGCAAGCCACTACTTTCTTCTAATAACAACGTGCTCCGTCCGCTTAACTATCCTCCCGGAAATGTAGGCAGGGGATACACCTTTGTTGAGAAAAACGGTAAGAAACTGGCTGTGCTCCAGTTACAGGGCAGAACATTTATGAATTCGATAGATTGTCCTTTCCGTGCTGCCGACAGCGCTCTGAAGTCTATCAGTGAACAAACAAAAAATGTGTTTGTAGACTTTCATGCTGACGCGACTGCTGAAAAGATGGCGATGGGATGGCATTTGGATGGTAGAGTCTCTGCACTTTGTGGCACTCACACGCACATACAGACCGCTGACGCCAATATTCTGCCAAACGGGACTGCTTACATTACTGACGTAGGCATGACAGGGCCGTATGATTCTGTGGTCGGAATGGATAAAGAAATTGCATATAAACGATTTCGCTTCCAGGTAGCACATAAATACAAACTCGCAGAAAAAGATACAAAAATCTGTGGTGTCAATGTAATAATAGACAATGAGACAGGTCAGGCAGAAAAAATAGAACCTTTCATCCTGCCTAAATTTATTAAGTCTATATATGAGCAACTTGAAGTGTAAAAGATATGATTAGTTGGATTATGCTCAAATCTCTGATAGTTTCATCTCTAGTGGATTTTGGACAGGTAATGTAACAGTATGCTGTTATTCTCAAATAAATTTGCCAGAATTTATAGAAACGTTAGTGGCGCATAAACACTATGTTCTTATTAATATGACTCAAGAACTCATACCTCTTGAGTCTTTTTTTTTATTACGCACCGCCTACCTCGGCAAGGAACTTGACACCGAAAGTGAACTGGGCGAACTTCAGCACACTCTAAGGTCACTGCATCTCGACTACGCTCGATACCCGCGAAAAAAGCGAGTCGAAGTGCCTGTGCTGAGCCTGTCGAAGTGTGGGAAAAGTACTACGCATGGTTGCCGTACCAGTATAGTATGAATAATCCGATAAGTTTTTTTGATGAGAATGGAGAAGAGCCGAATCAAGTACAAGCGGCTTCCCCTGAGGAAATAGCAACTGTAGTCAAGAATAATCGAAATCCAGATGTAACAAATCTTAGCTTTATATTATTGACTTATAAAGATGCTTTTTATGGGGATCCGGCTCAACCAAGATATGTATTTTCCAAAAAGGGGGAAAATTGGATTGATATGAAGCATTTTTTTTTGATGGCTGGAGTTGATCGTTCATTACAAGAGCATGGAGTTCCAAATGGTTTTTCAAGGGGTGCAACAAATATACTAGGTTACGCAATTGAATACTATCAAGAATGGAATGATGATAAAAGTGCATTTTCTGGTGAAGATCTCTTCTCAAATCAAAAAGGTATCGAATTCAATAGTTATCTGGATAATTATATTGATGAGGAAGGTAATTTAACTAAATCATTAGATACAATACTCCTTGAATATTTTGAAATTCTTGAGTGTGTTTATCCAACAGATGATGCGACGAATTATTACACACTACCCTATGGAGATCCCAATGGTGGAAACTAAATATAGTTTTGGAAAGCTAGTTTTGTTTTTGTTTAGCTTATCACTGCTATGGATAAATATGATGTTGTTTGTCATGGATTATTTAGGCAGTAATTCAGAGGATAGAAATGGACTTATTGAATCTGGTGTCGTTACAATATTAAATCAGTATAATTCGGATATAGATATAATTTTTTACGGTATGTCTAGAAAAGACAATACTATAAGTTTAACGAAACCAATTGAAATGAGTATTCTGAATTACACCTTGAGACTAAAGAGTAATTCAGAAATACAGTTAAATATTCCTTTAACAGGTCTTAAATCGCTTTTAGTTAAGAAATACGATGGTATAAGTTATTTAGGAGCACAAAAGTTTGGTGTACCAATTAATAGCAATTCTATAATAATTAGTGATGATAAAACGGATAATGTAAATTTCGATAGTTGTTGTTCTATCTCACGGTCATTAATTGCTTTATATTTTGTAGTAGGAGTGACTTATTTTTTAGCACTAAAATATACAAATAAGTATCTAAGAAGGATGCTTTATATATTTGCTCCAGTTGTTTTATTGGATATATATCATATTTTGAAAATGATAGAATTAATATTGATTTACTAGTACATATAAATGAGTATTCAGAAAGTTTTAGATGAGAATATAAAAACATTATCAGAATCATGTGAAAACAAGGTAAAATATTAGTTTGTCCGAGATATCTAATCTATTATACAAGCTATCCCTAACATCCTTTTGTTAGGTATAGTATCTTATAAACCAGACACCGAAAGCGAACTGGGCTAGCTTCAGCACGCTCTAAGGTTGCTGAGCGAGCGTAGCGAGTCGAAGTATGGGAGAAATATTATGCATGGTCTCCGTACCAGTATAGTATGAATAATCCTGTGAGTTTGGCGGATTGGAATGGAGAAGAACCAGGGCAGCTCTTTGGTTCAGAGATTGCTGCAGCACTTGATTTTGCGCTATATTATAATGGGACTTCTATAGTTCTTAATCGCGAGTATGCTTCTTGTATGTATGTGATTAATGGGTAATTTTCTTATAATGTTGCGAATAGAGGTGGAGAAAAATCAGCACCGCATAATATGGAGATACCTGAAGGAGCTTCGGAATATGCTTTGTTACATACTCATGCAGCTCATAATGAACAATATTTGAGTTATCAATTTTCAGAAGGAGATATAGATAACATCAATGGTTTATCCATGGATTCATATTTAGTAACGCCTGCTGGACAATTGCTATTTATGGATGTAATTACAAATACTTCTGTTGAACCAGCTGTTGTCTCAAATATAATACCCAGCGATCCAAAATCACCAAATCGTGCCACTACTATTAAACCAAAAGATACAAGTCCTAGGATTAATAGTCCTACCATTGTGGAGCAAGTTGTAGGTACGGTATCTTCTGTCTTAAAAGTAATTGGATCAATTTTTTAAAGTCATGATATCAATATGAAATAAATTAGTTATAAATAGAAAAAATCACAATCTGAGAGAGGTCGTCTTGAAATATTTTACTTTTTTGGCAATAATTATTTTACTTGCATTAAATAGTTGTTCCGTTATTCAGCAAAAACACTATGTGATGAATAATGATTTATATAGAGGCTCGAATAATCAAGAATATAATGTTCTAAATTTTAAAGATGCTGTCCCAAATGCAGAAACTGCAGTCACAATAGCAGAGGCAATCTTGTTAACTATTTATGGAGAGCAAATATTAGAACAAAGACCTTTTAATTGTGAATTAGTAAAAGATAGCATTTGGGTATTAGAAGGTTTTTTCCCTACCGCGAAACATGGAGGTCCAGTTATGGCAGGAGGTGTAGCATATATCGAAATACAAAAGAGAGATAGTAAAGTATTAATAGTCACTCATGGAAAATAAATTACTATATACTGCACAGTAGCTTGAAAGTGTCGTTTGAGAATTGTATTCTAATCTTAAATAAACCGAAAAATGTGATTATCTTCCATTTGGCAAGCAAATACCAAGGGATAACGACGACCAGCGCACCGCCTACCTCGGCAAGGAATTAGACACCGAAAGCGACCTGGGCGACCACGGCGTAAGAAAAGTGGACTACGAGCTAGGCAGGTTTACTACAATAGATCCCCTGTGGGAGAAATATTATGCATGGTCACCGTACCAGTATAGTATGAATAATCCTGTGAGTTTGATGGATGAGAATGGGAAGTTTACGATTACTACTGAGCAAGCACAACAAAGACCTAAAATGGCATTTATGTTAAAAAATTTAAAATCATTTGTTGAAAACAATAGACCGATAATGGATGCACTAAAAACATATGGAACTAGGTTGTCAACAAAGATAAGTACTGAAGAACAAATCTTGAAAGCACTTACTTATCAGGAAGTAGATTCAGAACAAGATGCAGGGAAAAATGGGACTTTATCTCTCAGTGAATCCCCTATGATTAATTTTTTTGACGGTGAGACTGCCTTAAATGGTTGGTGTTATGAACCTACAAATTTTGTTTTCTCTACATGGAATAATAATCTGGATTTAGATGATAGTGGCATGAGTAAAGACTCAAAAGATTGGTACGATGAGGTTATGTTCCCTGGCAAAGTGTTCCAAGCTGTCATAACAGTTCTACATGAATATATTCATACTACTGAAAGAGCAGCTAAGAAAAAACGTACGGAACAAAATGCTGAAGATTTTGAAGAAGCTGTAGAAAATGCTGAAATTGATGAAGAGGCAACTTCCACTTTAATTCAGCAAGCAAAGTAAGATCCTTATAAAAAAAATTAAAGTCTTTACTATTTAACTCATATGAAATAATAAGGTTGTATTATTATGAAAACAATTAGAGAGTACGATGTAATTTTATATTATAGATATAGATTGTTATTATTGTTATTATTATGCACTATTATATTCAGTCTTGAAGTATTAGCTAAAGACTCACTATCTGTTAAAAGTTTTGATTATAACAAAAACACAAACACCGTCCGGTTATGTGGAGTAATCTCAGAGCAAGACTGTAACAAATTAGCTTCTATACCTAATTTGGGGATTTTGGATATTTCATGCGACGATAGCTTGGGTATCATAAATGCGATAAAAGCAGTAGATAATATTCATGGTCTATCAATTTCGAGCAACAGTTTTACCGTATTGCCAAGTATTATTTTTAATCATGCAAATCTTAAATATCTAAAAATACATTCAAAATCGTTGCAATTTATTCCTAAGGGGATTTCTAACTTGAAAAAGTTGGAAGAAATAACTATTGAGAAGTCAAAAATTAAAAAACTTCCAAATGATATTACATTGTTGAAGGAATTAAGAGTTCTGAATATTATAATATCAAATCTTGAGAACCTTCCGACTGCATTAGACAATTTGTCATGTCTGGAAGAACTACAAATTGTTGACTCAAAACTACTTAGTCTACCCAAGATATTATTTACATTACCTAACATCAAAAAAATATCAATTAATAATAATTATATTTGCGTACTTCCAAAAATAGAATTGTCTAATACTGTCTTGAAAGAATTGGATTTATCCAATAACTGTATTAGCCATTTGCCAATTGAAATTGGGTTGCTTAAAAAGTTACAGATACTTTCAGTTGCTTATAATAAATTGAATACATTACCTCTATCAATAATGCAATTAGAGGAAATTAAATTAATAGATGTTTCGCATAACGAATTAGTATCCATTGACTTTGATTTTTCAAATTTTAGACATATTAGTTTTCTCCAACTATCACATAATAAGCTTATTTCAATACCAATTAATTTATTTTCTTTGAATAAACTAGAATTCTTAGATCTTTCGTACAATAATATATCTTGTTTGCCTCAAGATGTATGCAAAAACAGTAGCCTGAAATATTTAAATGTTAGTAATAATAAACTTAAATTTATACCAGAATGTATATTAAAAAGTTCTAAAGCAAATATATTGCTATCCGAAAATATGTTTACGCAACAATATTTAGAGTTTTTAAAACAAAAAATACTGGAGGAACAGGCAGGTGGAAGAATTGTGTTGTTTTAAAATGTTCTAGGAATTATTTTTATGTTCGTAGCTGAATCTTACATACCGCCTACCTCGGCAAGGAACTTGACACCGAAAGCGAACTGGGCGACCACGGCGTAAGAAAAGTGGACTACGAGCTAGGCAGGTTTACTACAATAGATCCCCTGTGGGAGAAATATTATGCATGGTCACCGTACCAGTATAGTATGAATAATCCGATTAGTTTGGCGGATTGGAATGGGAAGTGGGCAGTGAATGCATCTGTAGGTGGTGCTTTTACTAGGGTAAATGAAAATTTGAAGACTATTTCATCTCTATGTGCTATCAGTCAAGGAGGCTATGCGGGGATGATTAACGGTTATTATGATTCTTGGAAAGGCTCAGCTCCTAAAGTAGCTAATTTTCTTAAAAATAATACTTTATATATCACCCCTTACGCAGAAGTAAGTTCTGTTGGAGGTTTTACTACAAGAGGTGGTGATAGAATATTTATGAATACTATGCATCCTAAAGAATTATCTCAGGAAGGTACTGCATTTCATGAAATTATTCATACAATGGGTGAAGATTAATATACTGCTTGGGGAGCTTCAATGGCGATGGGATTAGCGGAGCCCAATATGGTAAAAGCTGGCTTGAGTAGTATTGAGCGTACATATAATGAAGGCGATAAGCAAGGAAAACCAACCGGTTCTTTTAAAGCAATGTATTATCTACAAGGCACTAATAATCAAGCTTTAAAGGATGAAATCACGTTTTTATTGCTTGATATTGAAGCTTTTACAAAAGCAGGCAATAACTCTCAGGTAGAAAAATCTAGGAATAAACTAAATGGTAAAGTACAACAAGCTGTGAGGGAGATGATAGAAAATGGTACATCTTTTATTAAATAATAAAACTACTTTAACTATATTGTGTAGTATAGTACTGACTATAGCATTGTGCAGTTGTAGCAATAGTAATGGAAGCGATAATTTTAGATTTAATATTCCAAAAAATGAGTATAAAATTCCAGTAGTTGATAGCCTAAAACTTCTTGGATATAATATACAGGGAACAAATTTTGAAGTAAAATACCATCATTGGCAAATGTTGACTATCGACTCGTACTTACAAATAAAACATTATTTTTCTAAAGATAGTATTATTTTTACAAATTGTGATCAAGTAATCTACTATCCTTCCTTTACATTTTTGAAGGAGGAACATTATAAACATAATGAGAAGTTAGGCAATCTTTTGGCTTTCAGAGTTCAAAATCTAATAGCAATTAGAGAAACAAATGGTGAATTTATAGAAAAAGCATTTTATATTTCTTGGTTGAATAAACCAATCTTAGTTGAATACACTACACCGCATCATTACACTAGTTATGACTCTTTTTATAGTGACGGGATTGATTCTACTACTTTTGAGGTATTTACTACTTTAGATACTAATCTACTAAGGAATCTTTACCCTGAATATCGTGGGAATGTTACACGTATTAATATAGATACAATTTACTTGCCTCTTATAGAAAGAAATACGTTAGATTATTATCCAGAGATAAGAATAGATTCCTTTTATTATGGGAACTGTACATTGCCACATCGTTTCTATAGAACATGGAGAATTAGATCTAAAGAAGAGTTGGATTCACTCAAAAAAAACATGGATACGATTCCGAAATTTGAACATGTTTATTTATAGGTGTATGAAGTATTTACTTTTCTGATAAAAATTTACAGCAATCCATTTGACTCAAGCCTTGAGTCGCTTGAGTCTTTTTTGACAACTAGACACCGAAAGCGAGCTGGGCGAACTTCAGCACACTCCAAGGTTGCTGCATCTCGACTACGCTCGATACCCGCGAGCGTCGCGAGTCGAAGTATGGGAGAAATATTACGCATGGTCACCGTACCAGTATAGTATGAATAATCCTGTGAGCTTGGCGGATGAGAATGGGAAAGAGCCGAATCAAGTACAAGCGGCTTCCCCTGAGGAAATAGCAACTGTAGTCAAGAATAATCGAAATCCAGATGTAACAAATCTTAGCTTTATATTATTGACTTATAAAGATGCTTTTTATGGGGATCCGGCTCAACCAAGATATGTATTTTCCAAAAAGGGGGAAAATTGGATTGATATGAAGCATTTTTTTTTTGATGGCTGGAGTTGATCGTTCATTACAAGAGCATGGAGTTACAAATGGTTTTTCAAGAGGTGCAACAAATATACTAGGTTACGCAATTGAATACTATCAAGAATGGAATGATGATAAAAGTGCATTTTCTGGTGAAGATCTCTTCTCAAATCAAAAAGGTATCGAATTCAATAGTTATCTGGATAATCCCAAAAATGTCATTTGAAATAATGAAAAAGCTCTAAAGTCATTGCATGGCAAGGGGTTGAAACCCCTTGTTCAATCAGCAATTTCGTAATATTTTCTTACAAAGGAAGTAAGCATACTCCTTGATTCTACGGTCTTTTACAGCACTTTACGGCATCTAATGACAAATCTGGGGTAATGTTAAGTCAGTATAGAAATGATGAGTAGGAAGCATTTATTTAGACTAAAAAAAAGA
This sequence comes from Kapaibacterium sp. (SeqCode), assembly GCA_963678775.2. Taxonomy (GTDB): domain Bacteria; phylum Bacteroidota; class Ignavibacteria; order Kapaibacteriales; family UBA2268; genus JBFHIJ01. The sequence goes on along the minus strand of CAXXGR010000002.1, from coordinate 295,769 downwards.
CTTCACTTTTTGGGTGAAGTCTTTTATATCGTAAGTTTAGATATTCTCTTTATTTTGCTAAAGCGATTGAGCGACGCTCGCGAATAACTGCGACTTTGATTTGTCCCGGATATTCCATTTCGTGCTCGATTCTTTTAGCGATTTCGCTAGCCATATCATCAGCGATTTGGTCAGTCACTTTTTCAGGTTCAACAATAACTCTGATTTCACGACCTGCCTGGATAGCAAATGTTTTCTGAACACCTTCGAACTCATTGGCAAGAGATTCGAGTTTTTCAAGTCTCTTGATGTAATTTTCCAAAGATTCACGTCTTGCACCAGGGCGGGCACCTGAGATACTATCTGCAGCCTGAACAAGCACTGCATAAGGAGATTCCATTTCAATATCTTCGTGGTGAGCGCCAACGGCGTTACAAACGATTTTATTTTCTTTGTTTTTCTTACAAAGTTCCATACCAATAAGAGCGTGAGGCCCATCAGTATCTTTATCAACGCATTTACCAATGTCATGCAATAAGCCTGCGCGTTTAGCCAAAGCGGGGTCTAAACCCAGCTCAGCAGCCATAATGCCACAAAGGTAAGCCACTTCGATGGAGTGACTAAGTAAGTTTTGTCCGTAACTTGAGCGATATTTCATCTTACCGATATACTTCATCAGGCCTTGGCGCATACCATGTACACCAAGCTCGATAAGGGCATTTTCACCAATGCGGTAGATTTCTTCTTCAAGTTCTTTCTGAGTTTTACCAACCACTTCTTCAATTCTTGAAGGGTGGATTCTGCCGTCAAGCATAAGTTTTTCGAGAGCTTTTTTAGCAACCTCTCTTCTAAACGGATCGAAACCGGAAATAACCACCGCCTCAGGGGTGTCATCGATAATAAGATCGATGCCTGTAGCAGCTTCGAAGGCACGAATGTTTCTACCTTCTCTACCGATAATACGACCTTTCATTTCGTCGCTGTCTAAACTAACTACAGAAACAGTAGTTTCGACAGAGTGATCGGAAGCAGTCCTTTGGATAGCTTGCACGATAATAGATTGAGATTCTCGTTGAGCAGTGATTTTAGCTTCTTCACGGATTTGATTGATAGTCGACGCAGCTTCAGTTTTGGCTTCGTTAACAAAGTTTTCAATCAATTGTTTTTTGGCTTCTTCTCTAGTAAGTCCGGCAATTTTTTCAAGTTTGGCGTTTTGCTGTTCGACAAACTTGTCAGCTTCCTTGAATTTTTCATCCAATTTAGCTTCTCTTTTTTTGAGATCTTCTTCAAAACCTTGTAAGTTAATCTCTTTTTTCTGAATCACATCAAGCTTGTTTTCAACTCCATCTTCTCGTTTTTGAAGATGATCTTCTTTTTTACTAAACTTTTCAAGTCTTTTCTGTGATTCTCTTTCAAATTCCATTTTCTTTTTATGCCACTCTTCTTTAACCTCAAGAAGTCTTTCCTTTTTAAGGTTTTCGGCATCTTTCTCGGACTGTTTGAGCAAGTCAGCCGCCTTCTTATCTAGCTCAGCAAGTTTAACAGTAATCTGCTTCTTGCCAAATATATAAGAAAGAGCGAACCCGCCGATAGCTATCACTACACTAATGATCAGATATATCTGTTCACTCATCGGTCAATTACTCCTATACACTAAAGTATCGAAAAATCATTAGCGGCAAAAAAAAACCGCATAATTTTGATTGTCTTATATCCACGAGAGTAAAAAGAACTCTCTAGACACAGTGGGTAAAAGCCTAAATATTTCTATAATCCACCGACCCTCTGCAAATAGCTATACACCTTGGCTATAAGCAGCTGATTACATACCGAAGTATGATGTGGCCCGCTATCAATAAATAGAGTCTAATTCCCTTTAAAAAAATGTTAGTTCTTTATTCGTGTGACAATGACAAAATTATGCGGCACATAAATTTATTTGAAAGAACAAATCTTGCATTCATTGTAGTATGAAATACTTTCTGCATATAAGATAACAAAGTTTTTTTATATAAGTCAAGTAAAAAATTTATAAATCTATGGAATTATCTAATTTCTCTGACATCATGTTTAATTGATCTATCAAATATTGAGTATCAATATCTTTTTGTTTCTCATTTTGCTGATTCTGTCCGGCTATGTTTAACGCCGCTAATACAGATACCGTATTAAATGGCAAAGACCTATGCTTTTGCTCCATTTCAGTTACTTGTTTATCAACTAACTTTGCTGAATTTAGAATCAATTGCTCGTCTTCTCCTACTAAAGAGAAGTGCTTGCCACCTATCACTACATCTATTGTTTTTGCCATTATCTATATTGTCTGAGTAAAGAACTAAAAAAATAAACTATATTTCAACTTTTAGGCTAAACTATGTAAATATAGCCTAATATACTATAAAAACCAAAGAAAATTTTATGTATGTATCTTTATACTATAAAGACTGATTAAAGTAAAGAAAATTTTATAATATATCAATATAACATATTGTCTATTTTCTCTATATATTTATCTATGTCGGATTTGATAGAGTCTCTTTCTGCTTCAAACGCTATATTTCGTTGCTCCGCATCACCTAATTGTTGTTCCAGTATTCGTATTTGGTCATATCTGGTACGGATTAAGGATTCTAAATTTTCATTTTGTTCCTGTATCTTTTCGTTTAGGCTTCTTTGAGTCTTCATTTGATTTTTCAAATCTTCTATTTCTTTTTCTAACTTAGTAACATATTCACTACGTCTGTGTAATTTTTCTTTCTCTTTTTCCAACTCGTTATACCTGAAGCGGATGTTCTGATTTATTTCTTCTAAACCTAATATAGTCTGATTTAGCTTCTGATTTCTGCCTTCTGATTTCTCATATTTATAAGATATACCTTTCAAATCACTAAGCTCAGATTCGATTGACAATTTTTCTCGCGCTGCTGTCTCAATCTTAGAAAATAAATCTTTTTTCTCTGATTCTAAAGAACTGAGATTTTGTTTTTGCATCTCGTTGAGCTCAGTCAAAGCAATAAGTTTATTTTCAAGATTTGATTTGCTCTCATCTGAAAGTTTTAAATCCTCTTCCAGTTTAGATATCTCTTGCTCCAACTCTTTGCTGTATCTTTCCTTTATTCCTAAAGAAGCTTTTGCTTCTTCTAGCTTACTTACTAAGTTAGAGTAATGCCTTTGCGATTCTTCTATAGTCATTTCAAGATTATCTTTATCTGATTGCAGTGAAGTGTTCTTATCAGTAATGTTAGAAATATCTATAGATAGCTCTGCTGCACGCTGAGTCACAGCTTGCAATTCTGAGTTAAGAGTGCTTAGGGTGCTTTCTAATTCTACTTGTTTTGCTTTTTGGGAATCTAATATTTTTGAAAGAGCTTCATTTTCCAATTTAGAAGCGTCAAGGCTTGCATTAGTCCTATTCAACTCGCCAGCCACATCTTCCTTAGTCGCATACATTTGGAATAGCTCATCTTGCTTTTCGTTTATCTCACTGCGAAGATGTGCTATAGTACCTATACTATTTTGATGGTCTGTCTGCAAATTATCTAAAGAGTCTTTTAGGTTGCTATTTTCAGCTTTAACAAGTATAATGCGGTCGCTCAAAGCTTCTCTTTCCTCTCGTATCTCGTCGTATTCTAATTCTAACTCCTGAATGCGAACAAGTAATTCTTCTTTTTCTCCGGCAAATAGTTTAAGCTCTTCTTGCCTTGAATCTAATCTGGTTTTAAGCTCTTCTAATTGGCTATTGGTGATGTTCGCATTATCTGCTATAGAAACCAACTTGGCTGAAGCCTTAGAGTAAGCCTCTTCCATATCTTCATAACGTCGTTCAAGTAACTCTTTCTCCATGCCAAGCACTGCTAAAGTTCCGGCAAGGGAGTTATTTGTATTTATATATTTTCTAACATCTGCTTGTTCTTTTTTTAGATCTCTTCTGATTTTGTCCCGTTCATTTTTCACATCTCTCAACTGCTTATTCGCAGATTCGTTGATTTCTCTGAGATCAGAGATTGTTTTAGACTTTTCTTCTAAATCATTTTGAACTGTTATAATATTAGAGTCTAAGGATGTTTTTTGAACGGTAATTTCATCGAGCTTAGCAGCAAACACTTCATTGTAAACTTCGCTATCATTTAGCTCGGTTTCAAGCTGAGTAATTTTAGCTTCAAGTGCAGATTTACTTTCTCTGTGACTGATTAGATAATCTTCAAGCTGTTCTTTTTGAAGCAAGAGGGCAGAGAGTTTTTCTTCGAAATTAGCATTGTGATTAGAGCTAATGTCTAAATCCCTCTGAAGTTTAATAATGTTAGTTTCTAATAGCGCTTTTTCTTTCTCTGTCTCATCGAGCTTAGCAGCAAACACTTCATTGTAAACTTCGCTATCATTTAGCTCGGTTTCAAGCTGAGTTATTTTAGTTTCAAGTGCAGTTTTACTTTCTCTGTGACTGATTAGATAATCTTCAAGCTGTTCTTTATGAAGCAAGAGGGCAGAGAGTTTTTCTTCGAAATTAGCATTGTGATTAGAGCTAATGTCTAAATCCCTCTGAAGTTTAATAATGTTAGTTTCTAATAGCGCTTTTTCTTTTTCTGTCTCATCGAGCTTAGCAGCAAACACTTCATTATAAACTTCGCTATCATTTAGTTCGGTTTCAAGCTGAGTAATTTTAGCTTCAAGTGCAGATTTACTTTCTCTGTGACTGATTAGATAATCTTCAAGCTGTTCTTTGTGTAGCAACAGAGCAGAGAGTTTTTCTTCGAAATTAGCATTGTGATTAGAGCTAATGTCTAAATCCCTCTGAAGTTTGATAATGTTAGTTTCTAATAGTGCTTTTTCTTTCTCTGTCTCATCGAGCTTAGCAGCAAACACTTCATTATAAACTTCGCTATCATTTAGTTCGGTTTCAAGGAAAGCAACTTTGGAATCCAATTCTGCTTTTTGCAGTTCAGTAGCATTCAATTTATCAGCTAAATTATTAAGATGACGCTTTGCAGTGTCATAATTATCTTGGACATCTAATAGCTGAGTATTAAGAGATTCGATTTTTTCTGAAGTCTCTTTAGAGTCCTCTTCCATCATAGAAAGTTCTTCATTTTTATCCTGAATACTAATATTCAAACTATCCAAATCATTTTCAAGAGACTCAGTTGTTTCTTTGAGTTTACGCTTTTCATCGACTAATAACGAGTTGTTTCTGATAGATTCATCCAGCTTCGACTGTAAGCCTTGCAGCTGTTCTTGCAAAGAGTGCTTTTCATTGATTGCAGAGGCTAACTCTTCGTTGAGATTTTCTTTTGCCTTTCCGGTGTCGTTAAGCTTAGCTATTTCTGAATTTAACTCACTTTCAAGCTGCCTTATGCGAACTTCCATACTTTTAACGCTGCTATCTTTCATCGCCAAAGTGTGACGCAAATCTTTCATTGATTCTTCGATTGCTGCGTTTTTGCGTTTAAGTCCGTGAATAGCAGATTCGTATTCAAATATATTTGACTCTAACTCTAAAATAAAATCTTCTCTTCTTTGTAAATCTTTTTCAAGGCTGAGGAAACTATTTAAGTCACTAGCTTCAAGGTAGCTAATAGATGACAAGGTATTTTTAAGGTCTTCTATTTCAAGTGATTTTCCTAAAGAATGAGCTTCGATATTGCTTAATTTTGACTGTAATTGCTCGGTATGAGTGTTTATTTCAGTGATATGTTTTTCCGAAACAGCAAGCTGCTCCATAGCCAAAGAAAGTTCTAATTCTTTCTCCTGGAGTTCAGCGGTCAAGATTTCTAATTCTTCGCTGAGTAAACTATTTTCTGCATCTTTATTTGAAATAATTTGCTGCAATTCTTCAATTTTTGCATTCAATTCTTCAATATTTTGTGCCTGATTGGAATAAGCATGTGCTTGCTCATTGTAGGAGGCAGAATTGAGGGAGAGTTGCTCTTTGAGAGAGTTTAGCTCCTCTTCCAATTTGGCTTTGTCAGTAATAAAATTTTTGTTGATACCTTGCAAGCTAAGCAGTTCGGCATTAAGTTTTGCAATTTTAGCTTGATCGGCATTATACTTTTGAATAAGACTATTATAGTTGAATTCAAAGTTTTTAAGTTCAGCATTTCTGTTTTTTAGCTTAGATATTTCTTCATTGAGCTTAATAAGTTCAAAGTTTTTACGGACATGATCCTTTTGGCTAAGCTCCAAATCATTTGTTTTCCTTATATACTCATCTAACTGAGCTCTAAGATTATTATTTTCTTCTTCTAACTTTGAAGTTTTTTGCGACTCAGCATGCAGCTTTTCTGTTAGTACCGGTACCGTGCGACTTTTAACCTCAAAGAAATCTAACTTTTCTTTGAGGTCAGCAAGTTTCTCAAATACATCATTTTGGTTTTGGATAATAGCATTTTTATCGGATAATTCAATAGTAAGCTTCTCGAGCTCATCTTTAATGTGAGCAAGCTCAGTTTCCTTAGTATCTAATTCTGCTTGCAGAGATGAATAACTTTCATTTGCTTTAGAATATTCTTCTTCGGAGCTATTTGCCCTTGCATTTAGCGAGTTGATTTGCTCTTGCAGTTCAATCTTTTCCAGTTTGAGAACTTCTATCGTATCAGCAGCTTTACCTACCGAGCCCCAGAGTTTCTCTACTAATAATTGTATATTTTTATCCGGTTGCATAATTCCATTATCTTTTTTGTTGTACAGTTGTACAGGGAGATATATTAACTGATAACAAGTATCTATTTCAGTAGGTACTCTTTTTGTCAGCTCTTTATTTAGGACTATGTAGAGGCAACTCATGAATTGACTCTACATAATTTAAACGTATCTTTTCTATTTGTTACAAGAGCTTGTCTCTTATTACAACCGTGGGGGTAACCCCACGGTTGAGATTGTCTGTTTCTTTCTTGTAGTCGAGCTCTATCAGCAGAATATACTGTATGCTAACTACTTTGTCTCTTTTGTAAATAGTATGCTTCAGAGAACGTGATATATTTAAAATAGTTTGCTGCATTTTTCCCCTCTGGAGGGGTGCCATGAAAAGTAAGGTGGATGTCTAATATTATCCTCTCAACTCAGCTTCAAATTTTTTCTCAATCGCTTTAATAACTTTATTTGTTGCCTGATCTACTTCGTTATCTTTCAGTGTCCTTTCAGGAGAAGCAAAATGCAAGCTGTAAGCTAGTGATTTTTTGCCATTGTCTACATTTTTACCTTCGTACACGTCAAAAATGTTCACCGATTGTAACAGTTTACCACCGTTTTGCACTATTTGATTTAGTATATCATCAGCTTTTACTTCCTTCGCTACGATGAATGCCAAATCCCTATTAGAACCAGGGAATGGTGCTACTTTACTGTAGTAAGGTCGCACAGGTTCTAAAGCATTTATTTCACTCATGTCGAACCATGCCACAAACACAGGCATTTCTAAATCATAATATTTTTTGATTTTACTGTCTATTTCGCCAACATAGCCAATTATTTGCTTTTTCTTCATTACAGCAACAGTATTTTTTGAGAAAGCAGGAGCTTCTTCTTTAAGTTCTTTAAATTTTAAACCTTCGATTCTAAGTTGTGCTAAAAGGCCTTCTGCTACGCCTTTGATGTCATAATAATCTACATCTCTTTCTGCCATAGACCACTGTTTAGGAAAAGCTTTGCCTGCAATGGCAACTGTAAGCTCTTGTTTTTCCATAAAGCCTTCTATAAAAGTAGGTACTTTTTCATCCACTCTGTGGAATGATTTTCCAAGTTCGAACAAACGCATACGGCTATTGCCCACTCTGATATTATGGTTCAATGTTTTTAGCATTGACGCGATAGTTGATGGGCGCAATATAGAAAGTTCCTCGCCAAGTGGATTTGCTAATGTGACGTGATTATCGCCAAATATAGAAGCAGATTTAGGATCTAACATATTTTGAGTAATGATTTCGTTAAATCCGTTTTGAACCAAATAATCTCTTACTTTTTTGCGGTTAGGAGGCAAAGACAATTCTTTTGGCACGTTGTAAGCACCGAAATTAACAGCAGAAGCAAAATTTGGATCTATATTGTCATAGTTGAAAAGTCTTGCAACTTCTTCAATCAAATCAATTTCTAAAGTAACATCTACTCTGTATGGAGGCACTTCCAATAAGATACCTTCGCTATCTTCACTGATAACTACAAAGTTAAGTGCTTGCATCATTTCTTTCATATCTGCATCGCTAACTTCAATACCTATAATCTTTCTGGCTCTTTCATATCTGAGTTTAATTTCTTTACGTTTAATCTCATTTGGATAAACATCGATTAAACCTTCAGCTATTTCGCCACCTGTAAACTCAGCAATCATAGCAGTAGCTTTATTTAAAGCATTAACTATATTTTCGTGATCCACACCTCTTTCAAATCTATATGAAGAGTCGCTCTGGATATAAAGTTTTTTTGAAGTCCTACGGACAGAAGAAGGATTGAAAAATGCAGACTCTAAGACAATGTTTGTAGTGGCATCTGTAATTTCTGAATTTTCGCCACCCATAACACCGGCGATAGCGATTGGCTTTTCAGCATCGCAAATCATTAACATCTGGTCGTCTAACTCTCTTTCTTTGCTGTCTAGAGTAGTAAATTTAGTTTTATTTTCTACAGTCTTTACTATAATTTTGCCACCTGCCACTTTATCCAAATCAAAAGCGTGCATTGGCTGGCCACATTCGTACATAACATAATTTGTTACGTCCACAGCAGCATTGATAGGTCTTAGACCGATAGCAATTAACCTGTTTTTGAGCCAGTCAGGAGACTCTTGAATTTTTGCATTTCTAATAACTCTTGCAGAGTAGCGAGGGCATTTCTCAGCATCTAAAATCTCAACACTCAATGAGTTTGAAATATTCTCCCCTTTTTCATCTAAAGCTTTGTTTTCTGTTTTTACTTTAGTTCTCAAGTAAGCCGCTAGGTCGCGAGCTACACCCAAATGGCTGATACAGTCAGCTTTATTCGGAGTAAGAGAAATGTCAAAAATAGTATCGTTGAGTTCTAAATAATCTGCAAGAGGCTGTCCTATTTCTGCATTTTCCGGGAGTACCCATATACCGCCGGTTGATTCGCCAAGTTCGAGTTCGTCTTTGCTACAAATCATACCATTAGATTCTACGCCTCTAACTTTTCTCTTGGCGATTTCAAACTCAGGTCCCGGCACAAAAGCGCCTTCAGTAGCAAGTACAATTGTTTGCCCTGCATCCACATTAGGAGCTCCGCAAACGATAGTTCTTTCCTCATTACCGTCCGAAACTTTACAAATAGAAAGTTTATCCGCATCGGGATGTTTTTCCTTGCTAATCACTTTAGCAATATAAAATTTATCATATTTCTTAGAATAATCGATAACACCTTCTACCTCGATACCGAGCATAGTAAGCGTTTGGTCAAGCTCTTCAACAGTCAAATCGAAATCAACTAATTCTTTAAGCCATTTAATAGATAGAAGCATATTAAAGCACCGCTGTTTCTGCACAAAAGATATTTTAACTAAACTATGCAATTTACTAATTTATTGTAAGAAAAGAGATTAAATTTTGGGATGAATTGTGTAGATAAAGAGAATTTACCATCTATATTTGTTTAGAAGCTAAAAATTTCAGAAAGAAATAAACAATCAGCTTACCTCCAAAGTAAAGCAGAATGCTGAGCACTAACCAAATTAGAGATTTAGAATATTTTGGTACAATTAAAAAGTCTCAGATATTACGAGCACTTCAGTCTGAATTATTTATTTTGTATTGTCTTAATAATAAATAGTACATTATATATAATATTTTATATTTTAGCACTACTATTAGTATGATATTATTTCCCCAAATATACTCCATAGGTGCCCTGTGAAATTTAACCTGACTATCTTTATGTTTCTTGCCTTATTACTTAGTTCCTGTCTTCGTGAAAACGAACTCTCTGTGGCTCAAAATAGTCTAGACAAGGATTCCCAAATCACACCGGACAATCCGATAACATTTACCTTTAGCCATAAACTAAAGGATGCAAACATTATGGGGAGATATGATTTTGATACATACTTTACAATTACTCCGGAGCTGGAAACAAGTGAATACTGGCAAGACATGTATACTCTCGCTATAACTCCTATGAGGAATCTCACTCCGGGCACTAAGTATAAAATAAAATTCAACGAAGCGATGCTTGTGCTATTTGATAGTCTTAAAACTATAGATAATCAGGAATTTACTTTTTCCGCTGCAGAATTTGAAGCAAGAACAGGACTTAATCAGTGGCGTACTAATAGAGTTTCACCGGGAGACGTGCTCTATCAGGAAGTTGACTTTAACTACGATGTAGATATAGCAACTCTAAAACGGAAAATACATTTTACCGTTGAGGGTAATGAAATTCCTTTTACCTGCTTAAACGAATACTATCATAGGAAAGTAAAATTTGAACTGAAGTTTGATGATGCAGTGAAGTTTGCAGGCAAAGATTTGAAGATTACTTTAGAGGACAAGTTAGAGATATATAATACTAATTGGAAAAGCGAAGATAAAATTGAGCTAACTGCAAAACTTCCATTATTGGATGATTTAGAAGTAAGTCAAGTAGGCATAATCGCGGAGTCTGACAAAAAAGGCATCAAGCTGTTCTTTAATCAGGAAATTGTACCCAATAGTATTTCTTTAGATAAAATCAAATTAGATCCGGCTATTGCTTTTGACTTAAGTGTCGAAAAGTTTGGGATTCTAATCAAAGGGCAGTTCAAAGAAGGCATTACATACGAGCTAATACTAGATAAATCCATAAAGAGTGTTTATAATAAAACTCTTAAAGAAGATTATCGCAAACTGATTACTATTGAAAAACCCGAACCAAGTATATCTTTTGCATCAAAAAATAATTTCTATATGGCAAAAAGTACTAGCAGAAATATCGGGCTAAATATACTTGGTATCAAAACTGTAAAAATCGATATTCATAAAATATACGAAAACAACATTGTGCATTTCTTTGACAGAGGAATTTATACTAATTATAACTACAAAGACGGTGAGTATTCTGAAAATACTCGCTATCATTCTTCTCAATATGGTGATAGAATTTTCTCTCAGACCTATGAAGTTGACCAAATGCCTAGTAAAGGCAACACACAGTTATTTAAGTTCTCCCCCAAAACAGATATATCTGAAACCGGGATTTATGTCATAGATGTTTATGACCCGAATGATAAATATTCTACTATGGTAAGTCAGATGGTATCTTTGTCTAATTTAGGCATCATTACTAAGCAGAGCAAAGATAAGCTATATGTATTTGTTAATTCTCTCAAAACCGCCACTCCTTTAGCTAATGTAAAAGTAGGAGTGATAAGCAGTAAAAATCAAAAATATTACTCTGCTACTACTAACTCGCAAGGGTTAGCAATAATCAAGAATTATAGCCAAAATGGTATTGTGCAGCTTAATCCCGCTTTTGTATATGCCACCTATGGTAACGATGTGAATTATCTTAAACTTGATTATAAAAATCAACATGACGTTTATGACTACGATGTCTACGTAAATAACAATAATGACTATAGAGCATTTCTATATGGTGACCGCAAACTTTACCGCCCCGGCGACACTGTGGTTATTGCCGGCATAATCAGAGATAAACAGCTTAATACTCTTTCTAATGTACCAATCATTGCAAAGATTGAAACGCCTACTCGTAATGAATATAAGACTCTGAAGATAAATCTAAACAAGGAAGGTGGATTTAGTAAAAAAATCTATATGCCTGCTTCTGTTCCTACCGGTACTTATTATATTAGCTATATGCTAAATAATGATATATGGCTTGGCAGTTATGAGATTAAAATTGAGGAATTTATGCCTGAGCAGCTCCGTATCAATCTCAGTACAGATAAAGAGCAATACGGCGTATTAGACAGCATCATTGTAAAAGCAACGGTAGAAACTCTATACGGTTCGGTTGCCGGAGATATGAATTATGAACTGAACTACGAAGTCAGCCAGAAACATATTAGCTTTAAAAAATATGCAGATTATGATTTTGACTTAGAGTCCAAAGAAGACAGTCGCAATCGATACAATTCAAAATACCTAAAAAAAGCAAATCTACGAAACGACCTCTACAAAGGTAAAACGGATAAAGATGGCAAGATTAGAGATGTATATACCATGCACAATTCGCTTAGAGATAATGGTATCTTAAGCTGTAATGCACTCCTAACTGTGTTTGATGAAAATGGTAGACCTGTGTATAAAAACAAGCACGTAGACATCTTTACGCAGGAATATTATTATGGAATAGGAAAGATTGACTACTATAACAGTACAGGGGAGGCAATAGCCGTACCTCTGACAGTAGTAAATCAAAATGGGAAATTTGCAAGCCAAACTGTCGCAAATGTTGCTCTCGTAAGGAATGTCTGGCATAGTGTCATGGTGCGAAACAGTGATGGTAGGTATAGATATACTTCTCAATTAGAAAGTACTGTGCTTGAAGAAAAAGAGATAACGATATATGATAAAAACACAAAATATACTTTCACTCCTCAGGAGTATGGTAGCTATGAAATAAGAGTAAAAGCTCCCGGAAGTGATAACTACGTAGCCCGTTCACTTTACTGCTACAACTGGGGCGGATGGGGCAACTCTTCTGAAAATGTAGAGATAAACAAAGAAGGTAATATCACAATTGAAACAGATAAAGACGAATATCTATTAGAAGATAAATGCAAGGTTCTATTTAAAACACCTTTTGACGGTAAAATGCTTGTAACTATAGAAAGAGAGGATGTATACATCTCTAAAATATTAGAAGTAAAAAACAAAACTGCTTCTATGATAATAGATTTGCAGGAAGATTATCTGCCAAATGTCTACATTTCGGCACTTCTGTACAGACCTGTAGATAGTCAGTCTCTTCCTATTACTGTGGCAATGGGCGTTAAGTCCTTAGATGTTCGCAAAGCTGCTAATAAAATAAATATGAAAATAGAAGCTCCCGAAAAAATCAGATCTAAGCGCACACAAAAGATAAAAGTAAAAACTGATAAAAAGAATCAGGAAGTTATGATTACAATGGCTGTTGTGGATGAGGGTATTTTGCAAATCAGTAACTATAAAACTCCTGATCCATATAAATTCTTTTACAGCCCAATGAATTTGAATATTAATACTTATAGTTTATACAAAAGTCTATATCCTGATTTAAACATAGCGTCCTCAAAATCCGGAGCCGGGGAGGGTATTATGGCAATGAAACTGAATGACTTGGCCGAAAACCCGTTTGCTAATAAGCGAGTAAAACTTTTGTCCTACTGGAGTGGTATACTAAAAGCAAATGCACATGGCGAAGTGGAAGTGCCCATCTATATCCCGCAGTTCTCCGGCGAGGTAAGGATAATGGCTCAAGCTTACAAAGGCAAAGCTTTCGGTGTAGCAGAGAAACCAATGAAGGTTGCAGATCCTATTGTTATGAATGCTTCTATACCTCGCTTCCTTTATCCGGGTGACAAGTTCGACATGACTGTTACAGTCAGAAATACTGAACTAAAAGCAAGCGATTGCAATATTGAAGTGTTATTATCAAAAAATTTGGAATTGACCGGTAAAAAGAAGGCATCTGTCAAATTAGAAAAATCAGGGCAAGCTAAAGCAACTTTTCCTATAGAAGCATTAGAATCTTTGGGAGAAGAGATGATAACAATTAAAGCAAAAGCCCATGGAGAAACTTTTGAGCATCAGACTTATATTAATATTCAATCGCCGTCAAGCCTTATTCAAATTTCAAAATTTGGGACATTAAAACCAAATGATGCAATAGAGTTGGACTTGTTGGATGACTTTATCCCGGAAACACATTCTGCCAAAGTGATTATTTCCAAATCGCCTTTGCTTGAGCAAATGGAAAATATGTATAAACTATTAGGCTATCCACATGGCTGTGCTGAGCAAACAGTATCAAAAGCATTCCCGCAATTATATTTTGCAGATTTGCTACCAATAAGTGATAAGCCGGATAATCGTAATAGCATTAAAGCCGCTGCCGAAAATGTGAATGCTGCCATTACTAAACTGGCAACTTTGCAATCATGGAATGGTGGGATTAAATACTGGAGCAGTAGCTCAGAAGCCAATAAGTGGGTGTCAGTTTATGCAGCTCATTTCCTTTTGGAAGCAAGAAAGGCAGGATACAAGGTAAGTGACGGTTTGCTATCACAACTTTTATCATATCTTGAAAGTAAGGTTACAACTTTTGCACCTGTAACTTACTACTCTTACTTCGATGGGAAAACATTATACAAACCATACTTCCCTAAAAGAACTGTATACGCTTATTACGTTTTAGCTCTATCAGGCAGATATAACAACTCCGCTCTTAACAAAATAAAAGATGAGTTGACAACTCTAAGCACAGAATCGAAATATCTGTTAGCTGGCGCCTATGCTACTTCCGGTGACAAAAAGACTGCGAAGTACATACTTGATAACGTAGAAAAAATAAAAGATAACGGTACTGAAACAGGCGGCAGCTTCGGATCTTATATCCGAAACATGGCTTTGTCTCTTATGGTGCTTTTAGATACTGATCCGTCTAACGCTTTTATCCCAACTCTATCTAAAACTTTAGCAACTGAAATGAATGACAGAGAGTACCTCTCTACCAATGATATGGCTTATGCAGTAATGGCGCTAGGCAAGCTTTCACGCAAAACTTTAAATGGCAAAGCAAACGGCATTATTACTTACGCCGGAGAAAGCAAAAAACTATTAGATAAAAACTTTGCAGAAGTAAATGTTGAAGGAAAAAATGCTAAAGTGAAATCTACAGGGTCTGAGAACTTATATTATTTCTACGAAGCAAAAGGTCTGACTAATAGCGGTGATGTAGAGGAAATAGATAGCAAACTAGAGGTTCGCAGGAAATATTTCGACCGAGAAGGCAACGAAATACAAGCTGAATTTGAGGTTGGAGATTTAGTAATAGTTGAACTTAAAATCAAATTGCAGAACTCTGCTACTTATGCTGAAAACATAGCAATTACTGATATGCTCCCCGCCGGGCTTGAAATAGTAAACGATCGTCTTCAGGAAGATGCGCCATCTTTTAACTGGATGAGCCAAAACGAACCGGAATATATGGATATGAGAGATGATAAAATAAATATCTTTACCTCACTGACTCCAAATTCGCCTAACAAAACATTCTACTATCAGTGCCGAGCTGTTACAAAAGGCACTTATAAGCAAGGTGTTCTTTCTGCAAATGCTATGTACGACGGAACATTTAGGTCTTACGTAAAAGTCAAAAAAGTAGTGGTTAAGTAAATAGTTTCAATAAAGCGCAAAGGATGTAAGATTTATGTCCTTTGTGCTTTTTAAGTTTTCAAAATCCACCCCTCTCTTGTCATGGAGTGTGAAATGTGAGGGGAATGGAGAGAATTTGAGAGTCTGCAAGGCTCAAAGATAGGCAAGAAAATACATTAAATATATACTTTTACATAAACTCTATCCTTCAAAAGCCAATTTTAAGCGCCTAATTAAGGTAGGAGCTAATACTAATATGCCGTTTGCAACAAATGCAGAAAGAACCAAAATGTCTCCGGCAAATTTGTAGCCACTTATGCCAAGTATCTTGCCTGCCAGAGCCATGCTAGCACCAACTGCCATGCCACTTACTGCAAAGATTGAACTTCTGCATTTATACCCCATTAACGCAAAAATGACAGGCACAATAAACGCACCCGAAAACACAGACAGTGCTATTAGAAATGTTCCTATTACATTGCTGTACCAAAGCGAAATGGATATGCTTATGATGCCTATGCTCAATATAGAAACTCTTGTGTGTCTGATGCTCGAATTCGCTTGCAAATTCTTTCCTCTTAAATCTGATATGAGAGATGCGGCAGTTAGTAAAATAGAGTCAGCTGAAGACATAACAGCTGCCAGCAGACCAATGATGACTATTCCAACAGCCCAATGAGGCAGAACCGATTTGACAAGTAAAATCAATGCGGATTGAGACTTAAATGCATCTGCCGGAAATAAGTGGGCAGCTTGATTTCCCAAATATGCTAAAATAAATGCCATCGGTATCAGCACCAAAGCAGAAAAAAGTAGAGCCTTAGAAGCGTTCTTATCCGATCCGGCACAAAAGATACGTGAATATATATCAGGGCCAACAAGAAATGTAGTAGAATATGTAAATAGCAACATTATCAGATCAAATGGAGAAAACGTACTGTTAAAAGGAAATGCAAGAGTTTGCACCGGTACTACTTGAATAGGTTTAGAGCTATATACAAAAACAAAGATTAGGCATATCGATGCGATCACAAGCACGGCTTGCAGTGCATCAGTTTTTATGATGGATTTCTGCCCACCGGCTATAGTGTAAGCAATAAATACTGCTCCGGAGCCAATAGCTGCGTAAGTGTAATCTATGCCTGCGTACGCGTTTAGTATCTTTCCTGCGGCTATAATTTGTGCTGCTGTAACCCCTGTCCATGCAATAGGTATTAAAATATTGGCAAATTTGCGAGCTTGTCGTCCGTAAAAGTTCCCTATTAGTTCTGATATCGTATAATTAGCATACTTCCTGGCTTTGGGTACAAATGGAATTAATGATAACAGTCCAATAGCTGCGCAAAGCATATACCATGCAGAGGCCCAGCCATGTGAAGTGCTGAAGTTTACAGTGCCAATCACCGCAGAGCCACCCAAAATAGTAGCAAGCAGGCTGGCGAATACGCCTTTATACCCTACTTTTTTGCCGGCAGCATAGAAGTCGTTTGAGTTGTTTATCTTTTTTGAAGACGACACAGAAATGACTACTAACAAAATAACATATACTATAAGTATAAGGATTTCCATTTGTTTTCTTTGATTTGAATTACCAATAGAAGCTATATAATCAAAATAAATGATATGGTAAAATAATGTATACAATCTAATTATGAACAAATTGATGTATTAATCCATTTGTGGTGATTCGTGAGCTTAGATATTGGGTACATGTTTCGATATTCAATTTTATTAGCTTATATTGCAGTTAAATATTTGCTTTAACTGAAATCTGAAATAAAAATATATGCTTAAAAAAATACTTATCTTAGGTGCTACTGGCAAGGTCGGCGAAGCCATCTGCAATAGCCTGAAATCACGGACAAACCACCAAATACTTATACTAAGCGCTAATTACGAAAAGTCTTTTCTGCCGAATGTAGATATTATGAATATAGATATTACTAATAAGAAGCTATTGAAGAAAGTACTATTTGACTTCGAACCGCATATTATTATCAATGCGGCGGCTTATACTAATGTAGATGGGTGCGAAGATCACAAGCAGGAAGCCATGACGCTGAATGCAGATTTGCCCGAAATATTAGCAAAGTCTTCTAAGTCATTTTCATCTAAACTCATACATTTCTCTACGGATTACATTTTCGATGGAAAAGAAGGGCCTTATAGCGAAGATGATGTGCCCAATCCAATTTCATTTTACGGCAAATCAAAACTTGCAGGTGAGAACTTAATTAGGTCACATACTGATAACTTTTTGATACTTAGAACCAATATTGTATATGGCCCATCAAACTACGGGAAAGGAGATTTTATTCGCTGGATTATCTCAAACCTTGAGCAGAATAATCCAATAAATATTATTACCGGCCAATCAGGCAATCCCACCTTTTCATCAGACATTGCGGAGTGTGTGTTGAGATTTATAGAAAAGGACAGCAGAGGCGTATATAATGTTGCAGGTTCAGATTTACTTAACAGATATGAAATAGCTTCAAAAATCGCAAATCTATTGGAATATGATACAAGTCTGATTAAGCCTATAAGCCCGGAAGAGCTGGTACAGAAAGCCAAAAGACCTGAAAAAGGGGGACTTACTAATATCAAAACATTGCGAGAAATAGATTTTGCACCTTACAGCTTGGCAGAGAATATACTAAAGCTATAACTATAGCGGCTGAAATAAATTAAATATATATAAAAGAACAAATCTATATCATTACATACTGTAATATGCATTTGTGGAGTCGTATTTATTAATATTTATAACTGCTGCAATATATTGATTATAAGCAGATATTGCAAGATCAAGTTAAAAAAAACATGTAGTAAAAAAGCTTGTCTATTAAGTAAATAAAGTTCAAATTTGTAAGCACATAAAAACGAAGAACTGAGATTTACGTATGAAACCTTACTCGAATATTGATTGTTTGTTGAATGATCGAGATATAGATTGTCGGTATTTAACTGACAAACTTTTAGAATTAATCAAAATGGATGACAATATTGATGATATAGAAAAAGCATATTATGAAGAGATTATATGCAATTTGAATAGAGTAAAGACTGAGGTCTAATTGTTTGATTTAATTATGCAAAAACACAGCTAATTTTATTGAATTATTGCACATATTTGCGTACTTTATAGCAAGTTAAACTTTTCTGAATCAAATTATGAAGTTAGTTATTTTCGATATAGATGGAACTCTTACGGATACCGTTAATGTAGATGACTATTGCTATGGTGAATCCCTGAAAGAAATGCTTAAAATAGACATCTCCAACTTAGATTGGCAA
Source organism: Kapaibacterium sp. (SeqCode) (assembly GCA_963678775.2). Lineage (GTDB taxonomy): Bacteria > Bacteroidota > Ignavibacteria > Kapaibacteriales > UBA2268 > JBFHIJ01. Next base: position 277,203 of record CAXXGR010000002.1, on the reverse strand, counting down.
AAAATTAAGGAAGAGGGTACGGGAACTGATACCGGAATGCTCATGGCTATCTGTAAAACGCTTTGCAATAGCAAACCCCGTCCCGAAGAGAAAAGACTGGTCTATTACTATTTCAAAGCTTGCCTCACCAAAACTAGCCTACAAGAACCAAACAGATTTCAGCCGGTAAAAGGGGGCATAGACTTCTTGAGAAATATATGCTCAAAAGAAGGTTACAAAGTAGCCATTGCAACCGGGTCATGGGAAGAAACAGGTCTCATCAAGCTTAAGTCTGCCGGATATGACATTTCTAATTTGCCTTATGCTAACTGCAATAAACATTCAAATCGCACTGAAATAATCAAGCACGCTATTAAATTGTCTGATTTTCACGGAGATTATAGCGATATATATTATATAGGTGATGGAGCTTGGGATTTGAAGGCAACAGAAATTCTTGGTATTAATTTCGTAGGTATAGATTACTATGATGATGGGATGCTGAAAAATCTGGGGGCAGAGCATGTTTTTAAAGACTTCACCGATTTCGATCAAATTTATAAAGCTTTATAGATCTTCTAAGGTCAATCTGATATTACCACCTTTTTTTTCCTTTAGTTGTTCCCATGCTTCTCTGCGTATATCGTCCTGCATGTATAGAGCAAGACTATAATCCAGTCTGGTAGATAAATTCCCAAGTACCGAATATGCTTCTATAATTTCATTGAATAGAATATTGGCAGCTTCATTACCATGATTTACATCCGGATGGTACTTTTTTACCAATTTCATATATGTACTCTTTATATCTTCAGTAGAAGCGGTTCTTTTCAGTCCTAATATTTTATAATAGTCTTTTAGCAATTTGTGTTCAGGCATTAGTTTATATGTCTATTCTATATAAGATACAAAAATAGTAATAATATTTTAGATTGGAAGTAAGTAATATTTTGGGTGATATGATTATAAATGCTTTGCCTAAGGCAGAATGAGGGTAGTATTTTGATAAATATGGAAACAAATAGGTGCTGACTCGGGAGAGTTATGTATCCATGTTTTCTACACGTACAAACTGTTGCTTCTCAAGATGGAAAGCAGTCAAATAACCTAAATTACTATCTAAATATTTATATACGCATCCGGTATCTAACTTAATTATATCAGAAGAAACGGATTGGTAAGATTCTAAAGGGCTTACAGGGGTATGCCCAACTATCAGCTTTTTCCCTTTGGTCTTTAGTTTATCGACCTTATTGTTTCTAATCCAGAGCATATCTGACAAATTAGATAGTGGGTTCTCTTGGTTAAAATCCAAACCGCCATGCACCAGTATGTAATCTTCTAATTCAAAAATAATATTCCATGCTTTCTATAAAATCCAGATAAGTAACATTTATAGAATGTACGTCAGAAGCTTTGAAACTTTGAAGAGTGAACTTACCACCATTTTTTAGCCATAATTGATGGTTAGTTTCTGATAGGCCGGCTTCCAGCATCATCTGCTCATGATTGCCTCTTAGAAGTTTTATATTAAAGCCTTTATTACTTAGCATTATCAATTCGTCTAAAACTGCTTTCGAAGAAGGCCCCTTGTCAATATAGTCGCCCATGAAATAGATGATATCATCTTTTGTTACGTTTAGCTTGAGATATAACATAAAACGTAAAGTATGGATGCAACCATGAAGATCTCCAATAATATATGTATTTTGCATATTAATCATAAAAAGAATATACAGAAATCAGTATAAATACTGTTGAATTATAATGTAAAACAGGTATGGTGAAGAACGTGTATGAAGAAATACTATTGCAATATCGGCTTAGAAGTGCATCTTAGATTAAATACAAAACGAAAATTGTTTTGTGACTGCTATAATGAAATTAGTGATGCCAATTCTAATATTTGCCCTTACTGTTTGGGGTATCCCGGCACTCTACCGGTTTTAAACAAAGAAGTAATTCGCAAAGGTCTGTTATTAGCCCATAGTTTAAAATCGACACCAAGTAAAACACTTAGATTTGATAGGAAAAAACTACTTCTATCCAGACTTGCCAAAGGGGTTATCAAATTACCCAGCACTATCTTCCCTTGGCTACAAATGGGAAACTTGAATTAGATTATAAGTCAGTTGACATTAAGCAGATTCACATAGAAGAAGATGCGGCAAAACTTATACATCATGCGGAGTATAGTCTTGTAGATTTCAATAGATCCTCCGCACCTCTTATAGAAATTGTAACCAAGCCTTGCATCAAAACTCCTCAAGAGGCTGTGATGGCTTTTAAATATTTACGTCTACTGGCAGTTTACCTGAATATTTGCGATGGTAATATGCAAAATGGAGATTTGCGATGCGATGCTAATATTTCAGTGTCAGGAGGTGAGGACTTACCTGCATATAAAGTAGAAATAAAGAATATCAATAGTTTTAAGTTTATGGAAAAAGCTCTTAATTATGAGTTGAGTAGGCAAAAGAAAATATTAGACGAAGAGGAAGAAATAGTTTCTGAAACCAGAACTATAGATGAAGCAAGCGGAGAAACTTACCCTATCAGAAACAATGAAACAAAAGAAAACTACAGATATATAAGGGAAGTTGATATTCCAATTATGGAAGTGCCCAAAGTTAAACAGTTTAATATAGAACTGCCTCATGAAAAGCATCTACAATATTTAAAATACGGCTTGGAAAAGAATGCAGCTGAGTACCTCAGAGATAATCCTTCAGAGGCAGAGCTTTTTGATAAAATTCTGAAAACAAACAATATAGTCAAACCAAACGCCTTGTTTAACATTCTCTCTCTATCCATATATAATACAAACAGAAAATATCAGTTTAGAGTATCTTTTGTAGAGATTGTTAGTCTGTATACTGATGACCATATTAGTCAAAAAAGTTGTATAGAGCTACTAAAGCTTGCTAATGCAGATGAGAAGTTTAGCCCTAAAAATTATGCTTCTTTGCACAAAATGATTTATAATTACAATGAAGACTACATATATAACTGTATAGAAACAGTCATGAATAAGAACCCACTAATAGCTGCGGAAATAAAAGCTGGTGATATGAACCGTCTTGGGAAAATAATAGGCCAAATTGCTTCATTATTTCCTGATATAAATCCTAAATATATTTCGGAATACCTAAAATTTTAGTTAGTATAAAATCTCTTTTAGCAATGTACGTTTTATTCCTATTGGAACAATATAGTTAGCTAAGACAAAATAAATAGATAGTATTAATTAAATAAATAGGATAAAATCATGCCAGCTAAGAAAACAACAGCGAAAAGGGCTAAAGCAGATGCTAAGCCACAAATAGAAAAAATGATGTTCAACGGAAAAGAAGTAGAAGTTGAGCTTTATAGCAAATATAATTTCGAAGGCTTTGACAAAGAACAAGTTATTGAATGGTATAAACTGATGCAACTCGGTAGAAAGTTAGACGAAAAAGCGGCTTTATACTTGAAAATGGCGAAAGGATGGTCTTACCACGCATCTTTTGCAGGCCATGACGGTATTCAGTTAGCATTAGGCAGAATCTTTAGACAAAAAAAAGATTATCTTTTCCCTTATTACAGAGATTTGATGACAGGCTTGTCGGCAGGTATTACTCCGGAAGAGATAATACTAAACGGGCTAAGTAAAGAAACTGACGTAGCCGGCGGCGGTCGCCACATGAGCAACCACTTTGCCAAACCATCTATCAATATTCAAAATGTTTCATCATGCACGGGCAACCACTCTTTGCATGCTGTGGGATTGGCAAGAGCAGCTAAAAAGTTCAATGATGATATAGTATCATATTACTCAAGTGGAGAATCTGCTATTTCTGAAGGTTACTTTTGGGAATCATTAAATGCGGCAACATTAGAAAAATTGCCTGTTGTATATGTTATTCAAAACAACAAATATGGCATATCGGTGCCAATCAAAGATCAAACTGCAAACCACGTAGTGTCCGACAACTATCGCGGTATGAAAGATTTAAAAATTATACAATGTGACGGACGCGATCCATTTGATGCATACCGAGCTTTAGAAGAAGCCAAAGAATATACTTTAGCTGGTAATGGTCCTGCTATGGTGCATGCCGATTGCGATAGAGTTACATCTCACTCAAATTCAGACAGACAAGATAAATACAGAGATAAAGAAGAATTAGATGAAGTAAGAAGACGTGATCCACTTATGCAATTTAGATGGCACCTTATTGACAGGGGATTCCTGACAGAAGAAGAGTTGTTGAAAATAGAAGATGATAACAAAACTGAAATGTTTGCAGCTGCCGATAAAGCAGAAGCGGCTCCAAATGCAAACGGCGAATCTTATATGGAATATTTGTTACCTCCTGCATACATTAATATAGGTGACAATGCAGAAAAAGACATTGACCCAAATGCAGATAAAATATCGTATCTGGAAGGTTTAAATCTTGCGCTTAAAGGCGAGTTTAGAAGAAATCCTAAAACTTATATGTGGGGACAGGATATTGGCAAAGGTGGTGTATTTAATATAGTAAAGGGAATGCCTGAGGAGTTTGGTAGTGACAGAATCTTTAACGCGCCAATTGCAGAAGATTTAATTGTAGGTTCTGCTAATGGATTTAGCAGATATGACAAAGATATTAGAGTAGTAATCGAAGGAGCTGAGTTTGCAGATTATTTCTGGCCTGCTATGGAACAATTTATAGAGCTAACCCATGAGTACTGGCGAACAAAAGGTCAGTTCTCGCCAAATGTTACATTGCGTTTGGCAAGCGGTGGTTATATCCAAGGTGGTCTGTATCACTCACAAAATCTTGAAGCAATATTTACCACTCAGCCGGGCATAAGAGTAGTTAATCCGGCATTTGCAGATGACGCAGTTGGACTAATGAGGAATTCGATTCGCTCAGAAGGACCTACAATGTTTTTAGAACCAAAATTTCTTTATAACTTTAAAGCAGCATCTACTCCAAAGCCAGGTGATGATTTTATAGTGCCGTTTGGTAAAGCTAAGATAAGAAGAGAAGGAAAGGACTTGACGATAGTAAGTTACGGAAGTGCAGTGCACATGTCCTTATTTGCAGCAGAAGAGTTAGCAAAAGAAGGAATAGAAGCAGAGGTGATAGATCTTCGTTCATTAGCGCCGTGGGATAAGGAAACTGTGTTCGAGTCAGTAGAAAAGACAGGCAAAGTGCTGATCGCACATGAAGACAGAGTAATCGGTGGATTTGGCGGAGAAATATCAGCAGAGATAACAGACAAGATGTTTAAATACTTAGATGCTCCTGTAAAACGAGTTGGATCTAAAAATTCTCCGGTTGGTTTTGCTAAAGAATATGAAAATGCTATATTGCTAAGCGTAGCAGATGTCAAAGCAGCAGCTTTGGAAACTGTCAGGTTCTAATTGACACAAATTGTGTAATGTGTAAAAAACCTGACACTGTGGAATAGCATTGACAAGAAACATCAGATAAAAGACACATACCTTGAATTCATTCGCAATTTAGATTGGAAATGTAAGGTATGTGTTTTATATTTGTAGGCTAAGGAGCGTATAGTATAGTTACGCCCGTAGCTCAACTGGATAGAGTATTGGATTCCGGTTCCAAAGGTTGGGGGTTCGATTCCCTTCGGGCGTGCTAAGTATTTTAAAAATATAGAAGAAAGGTTATTATGAAAAACCAAGAAGAGCTCAATCAAGATCCAATGATACAGGTTGAGAACGAGATTTTGATAGACGACCAAGAAGATATTTTTGACAAATTGAAGAAATATGGTCGTTATATTTTAGCAGGAGTTGCCGGATTAGTAGTAGTTTTAATTGCCGGGTATTTCTTTAAGTCCCAGGAACAAGAAACACTTAATGAAGCTTCCGTCGCCCTTGCTCGTATCCAGACTTACTATTTCAATGGAGAGTACGACAAAGCATTAAACGGCGATCCGTCAGTAAAGTATGATGGCCAGTCAATAATGAGCCTTCCTCAAGTAGCAGAAGCTTACTCTGGCACAGATCAGGGAATGATGGCTGCACTTTATGCAGGAACTGCTTATATGGCTCAAAATAATACAAAAGAAGCTACAAAATATTTTGATATGGCTTCATCAAGTGATTCTAAAGTCTTGAAAATGGGTGCTTTAGCAGGGCTAGGCGCATGCAATGAAAAAGAAGGCAAAACTCTTGAAGCAGCAGATTATTACATTCAAGCAAGCCAGCTAGCAATGCAGAAAAACACTGAATTTAGATATAAGTATTATGCAGGTAAGTTATTTGAGGCATCAAATAATAGCGATAAAGCCAAAGATATGTATAGTGAAATAGTTGAAGACACTTATGAAAATGAGTTTACAACGCTTGCTAAATCAGGCTTGGTGCGTATTGGCATGAAAATTGAGTAATTACATATTACACAAATTTATGCTCTAAAAGTGTGAAACAATATAAATAGTATAATAAATTTTTTCATTTAAGTATTTATTTTTTGGAGGTAACATGCAACGATTGATTCGTTTGAGCTTTTTAGCTGTAATACTCTGTGTCCTAGGATTTGGACCGGCTATGGCTCAAAAACCGCAAGCTTATGTTTCCGGTCGAATAGCACCCGGGGATGTGAGGTTGTTCCAAAAGGATACCGTATATGTAATTGATAAAAATTACGTAGTTGGTGGTTCTTTGATTATCGAGCCGGGTACAACAGTGTATTTCTATCCTAACTCAAGACTTATTGATTCAGTTGGTGGTAGAATCATCGCAGATGGTGAAGCTGTTGCTAATTACATTAAATCACCGGATGGTGTAAATCCTATCGCAACTGGTTCAGGTTATACCGGTTATGCAGATATGTCTTATTTTATCCGTGGTTTAGAAAATACATCTAACACTAGTACTGTAGATGTAAATACTACTCGTGACTTATCTGTTCATCCATCTAAATACAACACTATCTTTAATGTTGTTGTAGATACGATGACTAGAAAAATCGAAGATTTTCAAATGCTTGACGCTAACCACAGAGCTGGTGACGCTGTTGGCGACCACAAATTTGTAGTTCCTTTTGAACAAGCGTTGATGTTTAAAAATGCTCGTTTACAATTCGATCCGAAAATTGACATCTTGTTAAACACTCAACCTTGGAAAAGAGTTAGTGGTGCTGATGTTGCAGTTGAGTCTGCTCAAATTAACTTTATCGGACAACCTGTAAACAATGCTTCTAGAGAATGGGGGCACATCGTGGTATTACCAGGTGCAAGAGCTGCTTTCTTTAGAAACGCACGTTTCGAAGGTTTTAAAAAAGATACTACTGTAGATAGAGACCCTATTTATAATGGTAATGAATTTGGCAGTAACACTGCTCAAATGAATGATAAAGTTCGCAACTTGACTAATGGTGGTGGTGGTGTTATCACTACTATGTCTTCTAGAACTTGGTTGCTTGATTGCGAATTTGTAAATAACATGGCTCGTAATCGTGGCGGTGCATTACAAATTCTACAAGCTCCTGAAGGTTATCCTAAAAATGTTGCTTCTTTACCAACATATTCTTATGATAAAAACCCTCAGATATTAAATGCGAAAGGTGAAATTTCTGAAGTTATCAGAAATAACCCACTTCCTGCTATCGATAATATTGATAGTGATGTAAATGAACCTTTTGCAACTGACTTTGATCGCCAAGCTTGGGATGATGGTCGTATAGCTTTATATTTAGGCCGTATGCGTAATCTTACTTTCTCTGGTAACAAAGTTCAATTAGCTAATGTAATTATTAAAAGCATCGGTGGCGTTGACGTAGTTGTTGACGATACTGAAAACCCTGCAAATTACCCACAAAAATATGGTAACTCTGCTCAGGGTGGTGCAATTTATGTTGCAGGTTTCTATGGTGCTAATCCACGTCAAATCGAAGTTGGTTTTGGTATCAATAATTCAATCAAAGATGCTCACGGTGACGTGATTACCTTTGCTGACGCTGATGAATTCGTAGCTGAAGGTAATGAAGCTCGTAACTACCAATCAGTAGGCTTCTCTGAAGGTGCTCGTGGTGGTGCAATGTACATCGGTGACTACACTTCTATGATTTTAGCAGGTGAATTTAAATATAATAAAACTTATACTAAATTCTTGCAAGACGATGTTGCTGGTTCTAACAGTGGTTACTTCTCTATGGGTGGTGCTGTTTTCCATGCAAATACTATCGGACGTTTGCAAGTAGTAGGCGGTCCTGCTCGTGATGCTAATAACAATGCTACATTGTTTGAAGGTAACGAAGCTGGTGCCGGTGGTGCGATTTTCGTTGATGGTAACGTTGAACGCTCTAAATCTCCTGTAATTGGTGGTTCTGACCAATCATTACTTACAAGAGATTATGGTTTTAATATCAAATTTATTGATAACGTAGCTCAAACATTCGGTGGTGCAGTATTCTCTAAAAGAGCAATGTCTGTAAACGGTGCCGGTGGTGTAGCTTCTAAAGAAATTATCGGTTACGGTGGTAACTACCCTGTAATATTTGAAAATAACAAAGCCGGTTATGCTGGTGGCGCTATTGATTTGAGAATTCCAAATGCAAGTTCATTACTTACCGGTAATGAAAGATCTTGTTCTTTTGTTAGAGCTTCTTTCATTAATAATATGGTTGGTAAAGATATTACTGACGATACTAACAAGCCGGAAATTCGTGGTGGTGGAGCTATTTATGCTCTTAACGCTGACTTGAGTTTGGTAAAAGGTGTTGAATTTGCTCACAATACTGTTTATAATGGTAATGGTGGTGCAATTTGCATGGTTAACCCTCAAACTTCTTCTAAACGTTTCTTTATTACTGACGTTGATGAAGTTGTTTATGATATGAATGGTATGCCTACATCTTATAACTCTTATAATGATGTCTTTACTTATGATTCTGAAAACTTCCCTCCTGACGTTAGAATGTTGACAAGATTCTACAACAATGAAACTATTGTTGATGATAATATTCTTGCTTCTCAAAACGGATCAGGTGCTACTCAAGTAAATCAAGGAACTCAAGTAACTACTAGCAATATTATCGCTACTAACTGGTTGGATAACAACATTGGTTACGGCGTTGGTATGGGTGGCTTGATTGTTAAGTTTACTAACGGTGGTGCTGATTGGGAATATTTGACATCAGGTACTGGTTATAGATTGACTGACGTTCACTTTACTGATTACCAAACTGGTTATGTAGTTGGTGACCGCGGTGTTGTTCTTAAAACAACAAATGCAGGTAATACTTGGGTTAAAATGACAACTCCTGTAGCTGCAAAAATCAATGACATTAAATTCGTTGGTACTAACGTAGCATTTGCTGCTTGTGACAACGGCTATATCTTAAAAACAATTGACGCAGGTAATACTTGGACTGCTACTCAGCCGGTTACTGCTCATTTGAACTCTGTTGATTTCAATGATGGTCTTAACAATGGTTTCATTGTTGGTGATCGTGGTACTATGTTGAAAACAACTAACGCTGGTCAAGACTGGACTTTAAGAACAGTTGCCGGTGTAACTTCTAACTTGAACTCAGTATTCTTTAAAAGCCCTAGTGATGGTTATGCTGTAGGCGAAAATGGTATTATGCTTACAACAGTAAACAAAGGCGATAACTGGTCAATTAATGCTAATAGCCCAGCTTCAAAAACACTAAACAAAGTTTACTTTGTTGGTCAAAGCACAGGTTATTTGTTAGGTCAGTATGGTACTTTCTTCAAATCTGTTGATGGTGGTACTACTTGGACTGCTGAACAAGTTGAAAGCAAATATAAAAACTATTCTTATGCTGACATCTTCTTCTCATCTCCTTCAAAAGGTTATGTTGTTGGTGATGCTGGTCTTGTACTTACTAATGGTTCTACTGAGTGGACTTCTGTGAAACCTGCAGATCAAGGTTTCGAAGATGTAACTCGCAGACATCAAGAAGTAATGCTTCCTGAAAATGGTGTTGGTCTTGGTGGTGCTTTATACATCCTTGACTCAGTAACTCAAAACAGAATTGGTAGAATTGACTCTGTAAACTTCAACCGTGTTAGAATGGTTGCTAACAAAGCATTCACTGGTTCTGCAGTTTATTCTGATAACTACGATTTAAAACTTATCTTCAACAGATCTTTGATCGCTGAAAATAAAGTTGATGACAGAAACCAATATGGTTGGGAACAAAATACTATCAATGGTCCTTTCAATCCAAACTCAAACCCTAAAAACTTAGCTTCTAGTGATTTAGCTAGTGCTACTATTTATGGTGAAGTTCAAGGTCCATTACCATCTTATATCTATTCAGAAGCTGCAAATACTGTCAAAGACAATAATGCTCGTTTCTTCGTTAGATTGCCGGATGCTCCTAACAGTAAAGGTCTATTAGCTGGTACTACTGGTATCGGTTCTGGTGGTACTGACACATTACGTGGTAACTATTGGGGTGAAACTCAAGCAAACTTAGTATTTGAATTACCTAACGCTGGTGGTGGTATTGCTAACGCTCGCTTCGAAACATTCTTTATCGAAGGTGACGGCGAAACACATATGAAATTTATGTATGCAGCTGACCCTACTTCTTTGGCAGATCCAAGAGAACAAGGTCCGTTCGAATCATACAACAAATATAACTATACTCCAATTCCATTGGTAAATGACGTTGCTGATGTTACTCTTCCTGGTACTAATTCAATAAAAGAAACTTTATTGATGTCAGGTCGTGTATATGACATCTATGACAAAGGTACTGATATTAAAACAGCTGACTATAGTCAACGTAGAATGTCTCCAATTGAAGACTTCGCTGTTGGTATCGCTCCTGTTGTAGATAGATATGATGCAACTGGTGAAGTTTACGACGGTAAATACGTTCGTCGTTTAACTCGTGATCCTTATATGGAAGAAGATGCAATCGTTTCTAAATTAATCACAGATTTTAAAGAAGATTCTCATCCAATCGGATACCCAATGTTCTTAGAAGCTATGGTTGATTATGATGGTATGGTTGAAAGATCTAACCACGATACATCTATAACAAATGAAACAGTATTCTTCGTTATTAACGAAACTACTACTGATTATATTCGCATAAATATGAATCAGGTTGCTGAAGATGGTGCAAATAAAGAAGTATTCCGCGGTAGAGTTGAGTTCGTTCCGGATTCTACTAACAGAACAAATAAATTCTTGTATCGTCGCAACGAAGAAGGTTTGATGAACTTAGGTTCTGGTCAGCCTTTACTTGAAAAATTAGCTCGCAACCCTTATAATGAAGACGGTGCTGCACTTCAAGGTCGTAAGTATTCTGTATTAGAAGGAACTAATGATTATAACTTAGGTAACTTCGCAAAAATTTATAGCAACAGACCTGATATGCCAGTTTCTAATGATGGTAACCAAACTTACTTTGCAGGTGAAAGATATAAAGCACTTCCAGTAAACGTTGGTGATACAATTAGAATCGTTTCTCGTACAGTATTGTGGAGAGAAGGCGTTGTTAAAGCAATCGAAGATGGTATGAAATTCGGTATCTCTGAATCTACTCCAGCTCCTGACTTTACAGGTGATGTAGTTAAATTACAAACAGAAGTGCCTGAATATGTAAAAGCTAATGCAGATGGTTCTGCTTTAGAAAACGTTTCAGTTGACGAATTCAAAAACATCCAATTTGTACTTGAAGATCATAAATATGAATTAGGAAATAATAACAGTAACGTTATCTTGAAAGTTACTGCAAAAGACTTAAACAAATTTATCGATCCAAGATCTGAAATAGCTGGTGATGAATATTCTGAATTGTACTACGATTGGAATGTAAATCCTAACACAGCTGCTTCTCGTTGGTTGATGACTGATAAAGTTTACAGAACTACTACTGATATCGCTAGTTTAAGTGTACCTTCAGTTGCTGATTCAGCAAATGGTTACATGATATTCCGCGGTCTTCCTTTGAATCCATTTGTAGTTCCTGGTGGTGAAGATATTACTGTTACAGTATCTAACTTCCCTCCTCACTACAGAGTATTAGATTCATTGTTAGCTTACGATCCTAACTTTGATTTATCTGAAATAGATAAATATATCGAAACATATCCTGAGTATTTCCATGCTCAAGCTTATGATATAGATAATGCAAGATTCTTGCAACAAGATACTATCAACTTTGGTACTAACTATACTAACTCGTACACTTTCAAATTGATTGTTGTTGACTCAGTTCCAGAATTTAAAGATTTTGTGGACATGAGAGATCAAACTAATATTGACAATGCTACTGAAGTTGTTGAAATTAGAACTGATGCACAAGGTAACACAATGACTTGGGTAGAATACTTACCTTCATTGTCTGCTTGTGATGTTACAGATGATGGTCAGTTGAAAGCAAACTTGACAGATAAATTACGTTTCAAATTTGACGTTAATACTGATGATGAAATGGAAGATCAGTGGGCAGTTAAACATGATGTTGCTGCTGGCCGTACACCTTGGGGCTTCCCTTATGGTAAAACAGCTTATGGCTTCCAACATGTAGCTTACGATAACGACGGAAATGTAATCGACTTAGACATATTTAGTGATGACTTTGATAGTGATGGTTATGATCCAAGCGGTATCACAGTAATCAATAAAATTGCTCCTAATTGGATTTCTTCTGATTATATGATGACTTTTGACGATGCTACTGTTGCTGATCAAGATGGTGTTTCTTTCACTAGCAAAGGTCAGTTAAATATTAGAATCGACAGAGCTACTGCATTTGACTTGTTGACTCCAAAAGCTGACAGCAAATCAGTAAATGGTGCATTAAACTTAGATACAGTTATGAACATCGTTGTGAATGATGGTCATGGTGCTTTAGCTATGCAACAGTACCACGTACTTATCAATATTGCACCTGAAATCATTACTGAAACTTTAGAAAATGCTAAAGAAGATGAAGATTACAATATCGACTTACTTGACTCTAACAGAATGATTCATGTAAAAGATGCTAACTTTGATCAAGAACATACCTTCGAACTTATTTATGATATCGCTGCCGCTGACATACCAAAAGATCCTTGCTTCCCTGAAGCTGGTGTTTGGAATGTACAGGACGAATTAACTGCTGCAGGTTTCAATGTTGCTGACTTAGATTATGCAACTCCAGCTTGGTTGAAAATCAATGCAAACTCTGGTTTGTTATTTGGTACTCCAGGTGTAACTGACGCTCCAAAAGTTGATCCGGTATTCGTTGTTGTAAGAGATGAAGAAGGTCTTCCTACAATCAAAGTACTTCAATTACAAGTTGATTCTCTAAACCATGCTCCAAATTATATAGACCAATTAGAAGTAATTTGTGCAGATTTGGGCGGTAACTTTAGAGATGAAGTAACTATAAGCGATAGAGACTTGTTACGTAACATCGATGGCGAAGAAGAAGAATTGACAATAGAAATCTATTATGCAAATTCTGATTGGACTAAAGGACAAAATATTACTTCTAAATTTAACTTTAGCCCAGCTACTTTACAAGGCCCTATCGATGAAAAACAAGATGTGGAAATTACTGCTACTAACTTAGACTTAGACAGAAATCCATTAGACAAATCTTCTGCTAGATTGTTAATCGTTGTAACTGATAAATATGGTGAAGAACTTATTATCCCTTACATTATTAGATTAGCAGATCCTACTGATTTCGTTGCAGATATTACTATCCAAAATAGCATTGGTGCTACTAAAGTATTGAAATTTGGTACAGCTCCTGCAAATGCTACTACTGGTTTTGGTGACGATAAAGCTGAAGTTGGTACTATAGACGAAACTCATTGCGAATTTGAATTAGCTCCATTACCTCCATTAGATGCATTTGATGCAAGATGGGATATTCCTAACACTAATGGTGTTGCAAGAAATATCTATCCTTCTAATGTAGATGGTATATTTAGATACAACGGTCAATTCCAACCAGGTGGAGAAAATGGTGCAACTGGACCATTAGTACCTGTTACTATTACTTGGAATACAGACCAAATTCCTGACAAAAGTGAAGGTCAATTCTTCATCAAAGACAGATTAACTACTGATGGTAACTATTTCTCATTCAATATGAAATCTGCTGAAGGAAACCATATATCTACAGTTCAATTCGAGCAAAATGGTTCTGAATGTATAATTACAATCAATGACTTAGCTCTTACTGATTTTGTAATCGTTTATGATCCACGTTCAAGTGTTGATAATAACGAAATGTTAGTTACTAGTTTGAACTCTGTAAGTCCAAACCCTGTTTCTAACAGAGCTAACGTAGAATTTACTTTGACTCAACCTCAAACAGTATCATTTGAATTGATTGATATCTTGGGTAATGTTGTAGAAGTAATCAACACTGGTGATTACCAAGCAGGTACTCATAACATGGAATGGAATGTTAATTCAGGCATCGTAAGTGGAACTTACACTATTAGAATGAAAGCAGGTAACGTTTCTTCTTCTATGCCGGTTGTTTTAGTAAAATAATACAATAAAATAGCAGGTCTTCGCTTCAGAAGACCTGCCTAATTAAAGTAGAAAAAGAGAATAACAAATAAATTGGAGTTAAAAATGAAGAGATTGAAAAAGGTTGCAGTGGGTCTTGCCGCTATTGCGAGTTTAGCAGCTGTATCACCAAATCTCCAAGCTCAAATATGGACTGAGTTTCAGCCTGCTACATTGGTAACCGCAGTTCCATATGCCGAGCTAAATGATAATGATAAAACCGTGATACCGCGCGAAGAATTTGTATTGCCTCCTGCGGATGAAGTTGATTATGATGACGGTTATTATCATGTAGACTTAGGTTTCGACTTTGAATATAATGGAGAAGTTTATAGCTCTATCTATATCAACGTAAACGGTTTTGTGACATTCAGCAAATATGAATTGAATCAAAATGGTCAGATGGTTATGGTAGATCCACCAATGGTTCCAGCAGTAGATGCAGAAGCATTGTTTATCGAATCTTCTTCTTACCCTGTAAACGTATTAGCTCCTTTCTGGGGTGATCACTATTACAGAAATACATTAGATGAAAAAAATGACTATTTGGCTTCTGAAATATCTTATATGCAAGAATCAGATAAATTTATCGTTCAATGGAAAAATTTGAATGTAAATGATAAAAATCAGCCTTCTAGTGTTGCTAATTTTCAGTTGATTATTTATAAATCAACTTCTACTTACTCAGCACAAGGCGATATCGAATTCTGTTATGGCGGTATCGGTGGAAATCCTAATTCCCCAAATACTGTTGTAGTCTATAAAGATGCTTCTGTTGGTATCAAAGGCGAAGCTGAAGATTATATGAATGGTCTTCTTTTCGATCAAAATATAGATTTGCAAAAAACTAGTCAAGATTTGACTAACAAATGGCAACCTTCTGATCAACGCTCTGACGCTAGAATCAGATATATTGCAAAAGCTACAAACAAAATTGAAGAATGGTGGGGTGATGGTGATGTTGACTTCTCTAAAGCAGAAGGTAATATCCACGAAGGTCAACCACAAAATCGTTTTGTAACTATAAATGATGTTCGTATTATCATGAAGTCTGTTGCTACCGGCCAACCTTTGGATGATGCCAGAAGAAGACAAGCTTATCATGGTGACGTTACTCACGATGGTCGTTATTATTATGATATCGATGATAACAAGCAATACATCAAATACAGATCAGAAGTATATTCTGATGATTTACCAGAAGCAATTGCTTCTATCAAACAAATCAGATTTGAATGTGACGAACATGATGCAGCATATGTATTAGAATACATGGGCGGTCAAGTTTCTCAGTTGCCTTGGATCCATCCTTTGGATTATAAAGGTAAATCAGCTATAGATGCTGATGCAGCTGCTTCTAACTTAGTTCTTGGCACTATGTCTAAACTTCCTAACGGAAACTATACTATTCCAATATATGTGAATGGTGATGTAAAAGGTGCTTTCAGTACTAAATTTGATATCAATGCTAATGTTGTTGATGTTAAAGTTGCTAACGATGACATGCTTACTAACTTCTCTACAAACAGAGTTGTTTTAGTTGGTGCAAACCAAAACCTAAGCAATGATTCTAAAGTTTGCGACATTGAAGTTAACATTAACGATAAAGAAGTAAAATTAAGCGGTATCCGCTTGAATAAAACTGAAGTTGAAGATTTGACTTCTACAGTAAGCCAAATTGAATCTTCAAACGCTGCTATGGGCATCAAAATGTTATCTAAAAACCCATTCGCTTCTAATGCTAAATTTAGCGTAAATGCTAATATGACTAATGATATGAACTTAGCTATCTACGATATGTTAGGTAACAAAGTTAAATCATTTGATGTTAGTGGAAATGAATATGTTTGGGACGGTAAAGACGATAACGGTAATGCTGTTGCAAATGGCGTGTATATTATCAGATTATCAGGTAACGATGTTTCTGTAACAGAAAACGTTGTATTGAGTAAATAATATGATAAAAATCTGCTTAAATATTATATGTTTCGGTATGCTGCTCGTTATGAGCAGTCTGCCGAGCATTTCTAAAGAATATACATTGGAAATGAATCCTAAATCTAAAGCAGATGTTTGTGAAGAATTATTTGCCGGTTCAAAACGATATGTTACTTTACCTTTAGATTTAGGTCCTATTTCGGTAGCTGATTCTTTATTTGGTTTTACTTTGTATGTTAAATTTGACAGTGATAAACTGTTTTTTGATAATGCCTACACTATCAATACTTTATCAGAACCTTTTACTTCAGGTGGTATAAAGTTAGAAGAACAAGGCGGTAATCATATCTTAGGTAGTATAGGTACTATAACTAACTTTGATACTCCTTCAATTGGTGAGTTACCTTTAGTAAATCTTAGATTTATGTATTTAGGTGACTGTGCAGACTCGGCAATGATAGTAGTAGAAGAATTGTCTTTTACATCTGAAAGTAAAATACCTTTCTTCAAAAACGATACTACTTACATCTATGGCGATGTGTTAGAAGGCGAAAATAGATATGCTAAAGTAGAATTTGAACAAGATGAAAAGAATTTTGGAACTTTGGATACTATATCAGGTTCGTTGTTCTTTGATTTGCCACAAGAAGCAAGAATACAAAATTTAGAATTATCTCTTGATAAAGATGATAACTTCGGATTTAGTGATTTTACTTCTGAAAATAGTGGAATTAATATTGATGAAATCTTAGAAAATGATTCTAGTTTTATATTTAAATTGTCAAATTTAGATAACGAAAATCAAAGCTTTATTAAATACAGTATGTATCGCAAAGTTGACGAAGATTTTACTAAAAATATTAATTCAGTAATTACATCCGTAAATGAATGTAACTGCGTTACCCAAATCTATAATACGCAACAAACTGTTGTTTATAAAAGGACTAGCGTAACAGAAACAAATGAGCAGACTATGTTTGATATTGTTAATCAACAAATTCAAATAAAAGTTCCTAAAAATAATGTAGAAGTATATGATTTGAACGGAAACTGCTCAAAATATCAAGATACTGATATAATAAGCTTTGATGATAAAAATGCAGGCTTGTATTTGATCATCATAAAAGCCCAAAACAAAATTGAAAAAGTAAAATATTTAAATATTAAATAACTCAGTGGAGGTTATAATGACATATGCTTTTAAAGCAAAAGGGTTGACTTCCAAGTTAATTCTTGGCTTGATGCTTGTCATGGGCTTTTCATTTGCAACATTTGAAAAAGCTCAAGCGGCAAATCCCGAAATTCCGGTATTAACTCTTACCGGTATGCAATCTGGTTATGAGAAAAGTTTATATCCTGATGGCAGAATTTGGGTTGCTCCTTCTGATAATGGTCCAAGAGAATTCTTGGTACCGATATTTATCAAAAACAACTGGCGTCCTACTACCGGTATGCATGAACTAATTAATCCTGAACCAATCAAAGATTTCAAATTTGATTTGTACTACGATTCTACTATGGTTAGAGCCATGGGGTACGAAACTGTAGTAGCAGGTGTCTCTGAATTCTCAAATTGGGAAGATGAAGACGGAAATGTTATTGCAACTGCAAATGGATGGCAAATTTCTACTAATGATCAACCAGATAAAACTTATTTGGAAGACATTATGCCAAACGCAAGTATTGATAACAAAAAACATGGTCACAAATTTACTCTAGTTGGTAGCTCTAGTGATTCGTTACCAGTACATACTAACTTTAGACCTTTAGTATTTGTTAAATTTAGAGTTATTCCTAATGCGGCTAACCCTTTAACAAAAATCGCTCCTATCTATATTGGTAGACAAGATATTTCTTATAATGGTTTAAATATTAGAAAAGAAGCTCCTTTCTCTGAACTAAGAGAAATAAGCCCGGATATCATTGGTATTTATCCAGATCCAACAGAAAAAACAGGTTTGGGTGGTATCAATAATTCTAATGAAGTAACTTATGCTACAGAACCTACAATCGAAGGTGTTGTATACCTTCGCGTTATGGATAAATTACCTAAAATTGGTTTTAATCAACAAGATGATCCAATCGTAAGTAAACAAAGTGGTGCATATTGGGAAATTACTAAAGAACTTACTGCTTCAGATGAATCATCTGAAAAAGGCGAGTTAGTTTTAGAATTACAAAATATTGTTACCGGTACTAGACTAAGAGATATTACTATCGAATCTGACCAAAAATGGTTAGACCTTGAAGAAGTAACAAAAGGTAATTCTAAAGAGTTTGAAAATGGTATGTGGATTGACAATGGTATCATGAACCAAGCTGATCCTATGAATACTGTTGGTAGTGCTGATAAAAAAGTATTTATCAAAATCGTATGTGACAAAGATAAAATCAAAGGTTCTGCAGAAGAATCTGAAGGTATTTATGTTGGTTACCTAACAATTAGATCTGAAAATGCTGAACTTTCTCCTGTAAGAGTTAAAGTTACATTTATATACTTCCGTAGCCCTTACGAACCAACTCTGGCTAGCAATGGTACTGGTATCAGATTAAACATACGTAACTCAAGAGGTACAACTGGAGACGCAACTAAATTAGTATTTGGTACTGCTCCTAGAGCAACTGATGACGTAGATATGTTATTCGGCGAAAGAGCATATTTATATGATATGACTGGCTTTGGTGCTCGTTTTTATCCAGTTGATCCTGTATTAGAAACATTGATTCCTTATGGTTTCCAATGTATCAATCCTAATACAGAAGCTCCATTGTACTCTTCTAGAGACATTAGATCTTCAAAAGATACTACTAACTCTATCATCTATAAAGTTAAATTTCAAGCTGATGGTGTTCAAAACTACCCTGTAGTTGTTTCTTGGGATAAAGCTGATTTCCCTGATGGAGCTCAACTATTCATCCGTTCTATCTTACACGGTCAACCATTAGAAGCAACTAATATGAGAGTTGCTAATGGTAGCTATTATATTTCTGATCCTGAAATCAACGAATTCAGAATAGAATATACTCTACCTTCAGTAGTTGATTATGTAACTGTTGATGGTGATGCTATTATCCAAAAAGGTTGGAACTTACTTTCTGTTCCTGTTGCTCCAATTAACAATGAGTACCTAAACGTTTACAAAAATGCTGTAACAAAACCACAACATTTTGCTTATAACATTTGGGAACCTTCTGATGTAGTTAAACCGGGTTATGGTTATTTCATAAAATATAATAATTTGGTAGATACTAAATTTGCTGGTGCTTATATATCTGAAATATCAGTAGCTAACGGTTACCCTGTAAGAGTATATCCTGGTGATACTGATGATAAAGGTGGTTGGAATGCTATTGGTTGCCCAACTATAAAAACATCAATTGCGAAAATCTTATTTGACGAATTCAATGGTGAATTACCTACAGCTGAATTTACTCACTCACATTCTATCTATCAATATAGTAAAGAAAGTGGTTATACTCCTGTAAATGTATTAGATCCGGGCAGAGGTTATTGGATTAAAGTTGATGCTAACGGTTACCTTAACTTACAAGGTGGCATGAGTCCTAAAGCTTCTTTCAATAATAATGAAGCTATCTTAGCTGCTAGCTCTGAACTAAACATTTTTGATAATGCACAACACAATGCTAAATTGTACTTGGCTGCTAACAATGTTGCTACTTCAACATTTGAAATGCCGCCTGCACCAATGGCTGAATTGTTTGATGCTCGTTTTGAAGAAGGAACTTATGTTTCTAACTCTAACGAAAACATTATCAATTTGCAAGGTATCACTTATCCTGTTTCTATCTCTATGTCAAATGCTGATGCAGATTATAAATTTGTAGATGCATTGACTAATAGAGTATTAGGTTTCATCAACAAAGGTGAAAACTCTAATATCGAAGTTTCTGAAACAGAATCAAATTCTATCAAAGTGATTAAAGTTGAAGCTAATGAAACTGCATTTGAATTTACAGTAGGTCCAAACCCTGTATCTTCTCATGCAACTATTACTTATAACATGCCTACTCAAGATAATGTAACTGTTACATTGTTTGATGAATTAGGTAACAAAGTAATGACTTTAGTAAACAACGAAGTTGCTAATGCCGGTGTTAACACTATAGACTTTAATGCTGCTGCATTAACTTCTGGTAGTTACATCTGCAAACTTAATTCTAATGGTTTCAATGCTGTATTGAAAGTTGTTGTTGTTAAGTAAGCGATAATAAATAAAAAAGGCAACATTTTTACAAATGTTGCCTTTTTTTTATATACTTTTGTAAGTAACTAAATAGAAACATATTGGTCTTTATTATTATGATAAAATATATTTACACTATCGTTTTCTTATTTGTGTTTGTCACAGTCTCCAATGCTCAATACACTGTTTACATTGAAGCTACAAATACAAAAGGTGAAGTACAAAATAATCTTAAAATCGGGGTGCATCCTGATGCTTCTGATTATATAGACGGAGAGGCTCCTTTTAATGAGTATGAGTTTCCCGGGCACGGAATGGGTGGTACTTTACATTGTTTCTTTAAAGTTCCCGATAAATTTACTGAAGGTAATTCGACTTGCACATATATAGACTACAGAAAAGAAAATATTGAAAGTTCATATAAAGTAGTTTATATCATGGATGCGCAGTTTGGCGATGAAGAAATGACCCTCAAATGGACTATACACGAGAATCCGAGATTAGATTCTGCCTATATAGAAGATGATTATTCTTCAGTTGATTTATTCTACTACGATATGCTTGCTCAAAATGAATGCACCTTGACTAATGATGCTTGGAAAAAGATTAAAATTACTTTGGTATTCAAGGATCCTGTCTCTGTAGAAGATAGTCAAGAAGAAACTGATATATCTGTTTACCCTAATCCTGCATCTGAGTATTTAAAAATAAATGTAGATAATATACAGTCTTATAAAATATTTGATGCTACTGGCAGAGAAGTTTTAAATAATGACTATAATGGTCAAGTAGTTGATATCTCTAATTTGGAAAAAGGATTTTATAATATTGTCCTAATTGATTATAATGCAAAATTGCAATCTAAAAAATTCATAAAATTATAGTATCGGAGCTGCTTCGTGGAGCAAAATAGAGATAATAGAAATCAACATCAATATAAAAATAGACAGCAAAGACAAGACAATAGATACGTCCCGAGAGATAATAGGAAGAATATTTATATCTCTATGGTTATACCATTGCTAAATGAAGAGGAATCGTTGCAAGAGCTTGCTTTATCTCTGGAAGGAGAGCTAAACGACATTGCTAATGAAAAATGGGAAGTAATATTTATTGATGATGGTTCGACTGATAATTCGTATGATATTATCCGAAGAATTCACTCGCGAAACCCTAACTTCAAATGTATCAGATTCCGTAGAAATTATGGTAAGTCTGCAGCTCTTTCTGTAGGATTTCAAGCAGCACAAGGCAAGTTAATTGGAACTATGGACGCAGATTTGCAAGATGACCCCAAAGAGCTTAAAAGAATGGTTGAAACTATAAACCAAGGCTGGGATTTAGTTTCAGGCTGGAAAAAAGTAAGACATGATCCTATTACTAAAACTGTTCCATCAAAGTTCTTTAACTATATTACTTCAAAGACTAGTGGAATTAGATTGCATGACTTCAACTGTGGATTTAAAATGTACAGGCGCGAGGTTGCTAAAAGGCTTCAGGTATATGGCGAGATGCATAGGTACTTGCCTGCATTAGCGCACTGGGATGGTTTTAAAGTCACAGAAATACCTGTGTTGCACCATGCAAGACCTTATGGCGTTTCAAAATTTGGACTTTCTCGATTCCTTTATGGATTCTTAGATTTACTGACAGTCATGTTCACTACTAGATATATGAAAAGACCTTTGCATTTCTTTGGTTTATTAGGAACATTATTTGTCCTCCTTGGTCTTACTGTCGATACATATTTGGCAGTTGAATGGGCAATGGGACTGACATATCTAAGCGAACGACCATTGTTCCTTATGGGAATAGCTTTTATCATAGTTGGTGTTCAATTCATTTCGATGGGACTTCTTGGCGAGCTTATAATAAAGAATTCGTTTAAACAACAAAACTATAATATAAAAGAGCGGCTCTTATGAGACTAAATATATATACTTTGCTTATCCTTTTATTACCTATGGGCTTTTTGCATGCTCAAAAGCAAAATACAATCAAAACTGATGGTGGCTTTATAGACCATTTTAAAATCGGTGCCGGTTTGAGTGTTTTTTCTATACAAGCTGGCGATAAAAACTTAAACACGATGTCTCTAATGCCAAATGTTAATGAAGAAGGCAAGTTAGTCATCGGTGGTCAAATGGGTGGAGGTCAGCCGGGATATCACGTGCAGCTATCTGCTTATCTCGATAAGCAGGAAGATTATAAAATTCCTATCGGGATATCACATAACTTTATGGGTGCTGCCCAAACAAGACCTGCATCTTCGCAAGGGGTTCTGACTCGTTACCATCATAATTTAGATTTAATAAAAATGAATATAGGTTTTCATGCTTCTATATTAGATATAGATTCGTCTGAAGCCAAAATATACTTCGGGCCTGAAATTATATATTCTTTGGTGACAAGTTCTAAATATACTGAAGAATTTGATTTTCTTTCCCCAAATGAAGAAGATATAGAAGTGGCAAGTCTTTCTAAATCTAATGCTGCTCGATGGGGTGGTCTTGTAAGGCTCGGTGTAGAAGGGCACTTGCATAAGAAAATATTTGTCAATATTGGTCTTGGACTTGGAGTCTTAAATTTATTTGGCAGAGATGATGAACGTGGAGAGCTCTTTACGTTTACTAATAGATTAGAGATAAGCGAGTCTTATGTATATTTTTTAGATTTTTCTCTTATTCTGCAGTACCAATTTTAATTAGGGTTTATAGTGATTTATAAAAGTGATTGTAGGCATTTCTTGGGGCACATCCCTTGCAAATATCATAAAAATGAAGGTGTCCACTGCTCTGATTGCAAATATTATGACAAAACTGACAAGAAAATATTGATAATTAAGCTTGGTGCTATTGGTGATGTAATTCGCACTACTACTCTTATACCAAAAATCAAACAAGAATATCCGACTGCTCAAATATGGTGGATTACATACTCACCGGCTATTGTTCCTGATATAGTAGATAAAGTTTTTAAATATGATGCAGAAACAACTACAATTTTAGAGCAAACAAAATTTGATGTACTTATAAATTTAGATAAAGATATCCAAGCTTGTGCATTGGCAAGTAAAGTCGATGCGAACACAAAATATGGATTCATATTAGAAAATGGAAGACCTGCTCCTGCTAATGAATTAGCTATACACAAATTCAATACAGGACTCTTTGATGATTTAAACAAAGCAAATCGAAAGTCTTACCCCGAAGAAATATTTGAAATATGTGGCTGGGAGTTCTCAGGAGAGGATTACTTGCTGGACTGCGACCAAAGTGTCAAGTGGGATTATAAAACCACTGACAAGCCTGTTATTGGATTAAATACAGGTTGTGGAGCCAGATGGGTCTCTCGTCTTTGGGCAAATGAAAAATGGGAAGCTCTAATCGCTAAAATACAAAATGCAGGATATGAAGCATTGCTATTAGGCGGAAAGCAAGAAGATGAAAATAATAAGCTTCTCCAAAAAAAAACCAATGCAACTTATCTGGGGTATTACTCTTTACCTGAATTTATTTCCCTCGTAAATACTACAGACGCAGTCGTTTCGGCTGTAACTATGGGAATGCATATCGCAATAGGACTAAAGAAACCTTTAGTGCTTATGAATAATATCTTCAACCCATACGAATTTGAGCTATACGGTAGAGGTGAAATAGTGCAACCCAGGAAGGAATGTACTTGCTACTTTAGTCCGAAATGCAAAAACAAAGAATACTTCTGCATGAATCATTTAGAAGTAGATGACGTTTTTGATGCAATAGTAAAAAGTCTGAAACAATAGAAATCATTTGATTCTATTATTCTACACTTTTCGAAAATATATTATTTAATAAAAGACAGCATAATAGAAGCTGTCTTTTGTGTTTTTATATGATATTATCGTTATTAAAAACCAAAATATTGTAATATCTTGCTTTTTTACAAACTGCCAATCAAAAAAAAGATGAAAAAATATTTGAGCGAACATCCCTTGCGTGCAATTTTAATTATTGCTTTATTAGTCAGATTAGTTGCCGCGATTTTTGCAAAAGGTTACGGAATGCATGATGATCATTTTGGTCCGATTCAGCAGCCTTATGATATAATTAATGATTATTCCTATTGGGAAAGTAGAGATGAACCTCACGGACATAGCATTATTTATCCTTCCCTGCATTACTATCTGTTTCAAGGTTTAAACTCTATTGGAGTGCAAGACCCTCAGACAAAGATGTACATAGTTCGTACTCTTCACGCTTTTTACTCGCTTTTAATAGTTTATTTCGGTTATTTGATAGCATTGCATATAGGTAACAAAGAAACTGCTAAGAAGGTCGGCTTAGTGCTTGCCCTCTTTGGTATATTGCCGTTTATGAGTGTCCGCAATCTTATTGAAATGGTCACGATTCCTCCTCTGATGGGGGCAATGTATCTGGTTGTCAAGCATAATCGAGGCAAAGAAATATTCTGGGCAGGATTGCTTTTCGGTATGTCTTTTATCTTTCGTTATCAAACATTACTTATGCTTGGTGGTGTAGGATTCATATATTTATTCCGAAAACAATTCTTGAATTTAGCATATATTTCTCTCGGATTTCTACTTTTTATATCTTTAACTCAAGGAATAGTAGATTGGATAGCATGGGGCTATCCTTTTGCAGCGCCTATCCAATATATCTTCCTGGATGGTAGCTCTGCTGCATCTTACGCTTCCGGTCCGTGGTATCAATATTTATTATTGATATTTGGCTTGCTTATACCACCTCTTGGAGGGTTTTTAATTTTTGGATGGTTAAGATCATGGAAAGAAAACTGGATGATATACTTACCGGTAATGTTGTTTTTTGTATTTCACTCATATTACACAAATAAACAAGAGCGATTTATCTTGCCGGTGATTCCATTTATAATAATCTTAGGTATTGTTGGCTGGGACAATTACGTTAAAAAATCTACTTTTTGGCAAAATAAACATAAGATTCTTACTGGAATGTGGGTTTGGTTTTGGATAGTAAATACGATAATTCTACTGGCTTTCACTTTCACATATAGTAAAAAAACAAGAGTAGAATCACTATACTATCTGTCTGATAAGGCTAATGTGCAAGGAGTCGTCGTCGAAATGGGCGGAATGGGTGGCATAAAGCAACCTACTTTTTATTTAAATAAACAAGTACCTGTTTTCGAATTGTTTAAAAAAAATACTTCAGAGATGATTCTTGCTGAGATTAAAGATAACGAATACTCTATGCCTAATTACTTTATATTTTATGGTGCGGATAAACTCCAAGACAGAGTTTCACAAGTAGAAACAGACTTCAATATATCTCTACTTCAGGAAAAAGAAATTAGCCCTAGTTTACTTGATTGGGTATTGTATAAGCTTAATCCTAAACATAATAAAAATAAAGCAGCGTATGTATATGGTGTAAATTAAGCAATGCTGAATTTACACCATAGGTTCAAATTTTCGATATAAAAAAAAGTCTGCCTGAGCTTTAATCGCTTTAGGCAGACTTTCAAAAAGGGGCGTATGATTTATATAGATATACGCTAAGAGCTTTTTAAAGTTTCAAATTATTTCACACGATTTGCAAGTTTTACTTTAAACGTGTGCTTCTCTGTATAATCTTTACCTCTAAGCACAATTACGTTAACTACGTCACCGGGTTTATACTCACGTACAGTATACATGAAATCATGTAAGTTTTTAATTTCTTTGTCGTTAATAGTAGTGATAATATCATTTTCCTGAAGTCCTGCTTTCATCGCCGGGCTACCGGGGCTTGTGCCTGATATTTTGCAACCGAGAGGAGTTTCTTCGAAGTTAGGAATAATTCCAAACCATGCTCCTGATTTATAACTGTGTCTGCCTCTTTCCGCTTTATCATCAGCTTCTTTTACTTGGATAAATTCAGGCTTTTCTGCTCTGTTTGATACAGTTTCCACATAAGAATAAACCATATCAATCACTTTTTCCATGCCTTCATAGTTGACTTTGTCCCAGTCATCACTTGGACTGTGATAGTCGCCATGAGTGCCTGAGAAGAACATAATAACGGGGATATGCTCTTTATAGAAAGAAGAGTGGTCACTTGGTCCATAACCTTCATTATTTTCTATCACAGAAATATGTTTTGCCTTAGCTAAAGAGTCAGCAAGAGGCTTCCAAAGAGGTGATGAGCCAATACCAAATAAAGTAAGTTTGTTTTCTCTCAAGCGTCCTATCATGTCCATATTAAACATTGCTATTGTATTTTTAAGCTCTTTGATTGGATTTTGTACATAAAAAGAAGAACCTAAAAGCCCCATCTCTTCAGCGCTAAATCCCATAAATACTACGGAACGTTTTAGAGGGGCAGCACCGATTTTATAAGCCAAAGCAATAACGCCTGCAGTTCCGCTGGCATTATCGTCTGCACCATTATGAATCGCTTTTACACCTTTGTGAAGTGAAGAAGGTCCGCCCCACCCTAAGTGGTCATAATGTGCACCAACAACTATATACTCATTTTTCAATTTAGGATCTGTACCTTCAACCACACCAATAATGTTAGAAGTTTTTTGTTTGCGATCTTGCAAATTTATAGTCATTCTAATCTTTTGATTTAAATCCGCGCTGGCGGTAGATTTTTTATTACGCATCTCTTCTTCAAGTTTTCTAATTTTGCCTTCACCTATGATTTGATTGAAAGCTTCATGAGTAGCAAAAGCTGCGATAACTCCGGAATTTTTAACCATAGCGGCATACTCCAGTTCAGGAGCATGGTCTTCCTCTTCCATAGTCGGAACGAATATGACAGCTGCAGCTCCGTGATTTCTGGCATTAGTAGCTTTATATCTGAGCTGAGTATATGAATAGAAATCACTATTAGTACCACTTCCTTCAGGAGTAGAGGTAAGAATCACTGCAATTTTATCTTTAATGTTAATGCCGGCATAGTCGTCATATTTCAAATCCGGAGCAGTTATTCCATATCCTACAAAAAACAATTCACCCTCCACTTCGCCATTCTCAGAAAATGAAGTAGGCATCCATTGCGCGCCGGCATCTATAGCCATTTCGCCGAAATGAATAAAATTGTTTTCTCCTAAATCCATGCCGGTAATTACTTCAAAGTTTTGTCTGTAAGTACCGTTGATAGGCTTAACGCCTGCTTTAGTAAAATTATCTTCAATGTATTGAGCAGCTGCTTCAATTCCTTTAGTACCGGGGAACCTGCCTTGCAGCTCATCCGAAGAAAGATATTTTACATATTCAGTCAAGTCTGCTTGATTTATATCTTTTGCATTTATTGATGTTGCTAAGAGGAAAGCAGAGATAATCAGTAAACCAATTTTTTTCATATTGCTTCTAAATCCTATATCTATATCTTATTAAAATTTACAATCGGATATGAATCCAATTTATTGGACTATACAACAAAGTTAAATATTTTTCTCATAGCACAAAAGTATATTTCTGTTAAATATAACATTAGAGCAATATACTGGTGCTAAATATCCGAAATTCAGCGCTAATTACCATTCTTTACAATAGACTAAGCTAATATTTAGTTGTATTTTTTTTGAATAGCACAATGTCCTCTTTTGACTAAATAATCAAACTTCTAAAAAAAAATATTAAATTGCTTTTTTAGATTATAAAGTTTGATATAAAATATAAGAGGTATAAACCATGGCAAATTTCAACTGGATAGAAGCCGCTACATATAGTGACATTAAATATCACAAAATGGAGGGCATTGCAAAAATCACCATCAACAGACCTGAAAGAAGGAATGCTTTCCGTCCGCAAACTGTTATGCAAATGTCTAAAGCTTTGGAAGATGCTCGCATGGATTCAGAGATTGGGGTAATTATTCTGACAGGTGAAGGCGAAAAGGCTTTTTGCTCAGGCGGTGACCAAAAAATAAGGGGTGAAGCGGGCTACAAGGATGAGGATGGAGTTAACCATCTAAACGTATTAGATTTTCAGAGACAAATTCGTACCTGCCCAAAACCAATTATAGCTATGGTAGCCGGTTATGCCATTGGTGGTGGCCACGTATTGCACATGATGTGCGATTTGACAATAAGCGCAGATAATGCAATATACGGTCAGACAGGCCCCAAAGTTGGTTCTTTCGATGGCGGTTATGGTGCCAGTTATATGGCTAGAATCGTAGGTCAGAAAAAAGCTCGTGAAATATGGTTCCTCTGTCGCCAGTATGATGCTCAGCAAGCCTTAGATATGGGATTAGTCAATACAGTAGTGCCTTATGAAAATCTTGAAGAAGAAACAGTAAAATGGTGTAGTGAAATTTTAGAAAACTCACCAATAGCTTTGAGATGCTTGAAGGCTTCATTAAATGCAGACTGCGACGGTCAGGCAGGCTTGCAGGAATTAGCAGGAAATGCGACTATGCTGTTTTATATGTCAGAAGAAGGTCAGGAAGGCAGAAATGCTTTTGTAGAAAAACGTAAACCTGATTTTAGCAAATTTACTCGCAGACCATAGGTTTTAAAATGACTATAAAAAAAGAAAAGACGTACTAACAGAAGTGCGTCTTTTACTTTTAATTTTGCTATTGAATCTCTTATTTATATTCTATATCTTATACCAATCTGAAGACTATACCCTAATGTTTTCCAACTGCCTTTGTCTACGAAATTTAGCAAATTAGGATTTAAATACGTTTCGAAGATTACCGAATAACGATAATCTAAATCCGCTTTTAAACCGAAGCCTGCAAAAGCGCCAATATTGAATGACTTGAAAGAGTCAAAGTCCATGGTTTCTGTGTGTTCTGCAGCTCCGTCAGAATATAATAGATTGTCAGGATAGGCAATCTTTCTGGTTTTATCAAAACTACTACCCATAGCGATATTAATGTTAATGCCACCAAGAAGATAAAAATACCTCGCTAAGTAATACTCTCCGGCAAAGCTTAATGATACATGCCAAATGTTCGGGTCAAGTTTTGTGCTTTCCCAAATTTTACTTTCTGCATCAATGTCGTGAGTGTAATCTGAAGGGATAGTGTCGCCTGCGAGAAGATTACCTGCAAAATTTTCTAAAGACAATCTGACAGAACCATAAGAGTTGCTTGAAAGCTTAGTGCCGTAAGCAACACCTAAGCCAAAACCTATGCCCTGTGCGTCAGAGAAAGTTCCCGGAGTCAGCAGGTTCCCCTGCGATCCAAAGTCAGCACTGTGGTTAATAAAAGACAGATTTGAATATGCAGCTAAATAAGAATCAAGTGTCACACATTCTACTTGATCGCCATCGTTGACTATATATTCGAACTTATTAGTCAGTTGACTTTTGATATAGCAGATTGTAAATGTAGATTTATTATCAGATTCGTCGATAGCTGAAAAGACTAATTTACCAACCGAATTTTTATCAAGATTTCTAATAGTTATTTCAGCCTGCAAACTTCCCGGGTCAAAGTCTACTATGGTGGCATCAATATTTTCAGCATACGTCAAATCTATTCGTTTCAGTCCTGTATCTTCTTCTCTATCATCTCTGACTATTAGCTGAGCTCCGGTGCTTTCTTTCTTTCTGACTACTGCCACAGGTGGTACTGTGTCTGCGATAGGGATATAATCATTGAAAGACTGGCCGCCCATAGTGCCATAAGCATCAAAGGAATGGTAGCCATAGCCAAAACCATAAGAATACAAACCAAACGGTTCGTTTGCTGCTATAGTATGGGTGCCAAATGGTATTTTTAAGCTGGCAATTGAATATCGACTCAGTCCGAATACTTCAAATTTTGAGGAATCAACCGGGTAGCCGTCTAATATTAGAGAAGTGATAGCCTCTGTAGGCACTACAACGTTAATATAGTGATTCCACTCTCCGTTTACAGGAGTGGCAAATCTGTACTTCTTCAAAAATTGCTGAGTTGGGCTTACAAGGATCATCATTGGATCGCCAATGGAGTCACCGTTATTAAACCCTAAAGAATATTGAGAAACTAACAGCTGCTTATTCGATGTAAGCAATACATTTTTTTTTGAAGCTCTTTCTACAAATTCACCGGCATTGATAATATCTATAAGTCTCGAATTTTCGTATATTTTAGTATTATTTTGGTCTGCCATTGCTCTATAACGGTATTCTGACCTGTCCTGAAATTTACCCACGTAAAAGTGCCTACCCCATGTAGATATAGGAGGAATCTGCTCTACTAAGTGATTACACGCTTTGATATTTTCAGGGACATAAGCGCATTGGTGGCCACTAAATACGGAAATATTTTTAGTAGCAGAGATCTTTGTCCCTGTAAAATCGCACTTACGAGCTGAGAGATGGTCTTTTTTGGCAGATACCTGATAAACGTCACCTTTATTAAGGACTACTCTCATTATCTCGCCGGGTTTTACTCCGCCTTCGGTTTCTACTTCCGGCACTATAGTAACTACGGTATTGTCCTCCACAGCTACTACTGCAAACTGAGGCATCAACTCTATACCATAATTATAACACATTACCCTGTACTCCTTGCCGAGCACGCTCGTAGGTAATGCTAAGTAAGTGTCTGTAGTCTGATATCTGGTACTGAGGCCATATACTTGAATAGGAGTATCAGAAGTAATGTGAATAGCTCTGTCTTCTTCTACTATTTCGGAACTGC
Organism: Kapaibacterium sp. (SeqCode); assembly: GCA_963678775.2. GTDB lineage: Bacteria > Bacteroidota > Ignavibacteria > Kapaibacteriales > UBA2268 > JBFHIJ01. The sequence goes on along the minus strand of CAXXGR010000002.1, from coordinate 245,968 downwards.
GAATCTCTGCCATAGGCGAAATTTTAATACTTTCGATAGTTCCTGCATTCACAAATAACTTCTTTTTAAAGTTAATGCTGGAAATTTCTACTTCGACATTGGCATCCTGATCGCCGGAGATGAACAGCTCCAGATTAAGAATATTTGCTTTTTTACCGGCTTCTATTTTGTAATTACGAGTAAAACACAACCAAAACTCATTGCCTCGTGGGCTTTTATTTATAGCCATTTCGTCATAGGCATAAGAGAAATTAGTTGTGATAAAAAGAAACAGAGATATTATTAGTGTTAGCTTTTTCAAGATTGCTCCGAACTTACTTCATGAAAATAAAGTTGGATTTATAGATTTTTTTACCTGTGTCCATAAATATTACATAGAGCCCTAATGGTACTAAATTTCTATTTGGCACAAGCTTTAGAGTATAATTCCCAGTAACAAATTTATCTGCGAAGCCGTCTGCGTTATTTATTGAGTACTCAAACGCGTTTTGGTCGCCGGGAACCTTTTGTATCAAATCTCCGCTGGCAGAGTAGATATAGAAAGCTACTTTACTTTCTTCTACAAGACCAATATTAAATTCTAAAGACTCTCTAAAGGGGTTTGGACGAGCCTGAGATAGATAAGTTTCATTTTTAGGGATATATGGTTCTTCCAGAGTAATAATGGCTTTCCATGCTTTAAAACGTGCCGGCACTTCACCGGACAACAGCATCGACGAGGACTCTATTTGACTGCTTTTATGGGGGGAAACCAAAGGCTCAACCAGTAAATAGCACATGACTGTTGATTCAATATTTGTAGTATTACCAACTATATGCACTGTTGAGTTTTTAAAATCATTAATGTCTATATCTTTTAAATCTATCTGAGATATAGCGGTAGAATCTCCGCAAGTAACGTCTTTTATATCAAAATCTATTGCACTATATGATAATGTTAATTCTATGATGCCTGTCTTGGAGACTACTCCATAAACCGGTATTCGATATGTTTGCCCCATAGCAAGAGTAGTGTCAGGTATGTAAAAAGTATCTGCTTGCGCAGAGAAGCTAAACAATTCAAACAAAACAAATATCAATATAGCGGTTGCTCTCATATTCTTTTTCTCGGAGTTAGTTCATTCATAATAACAAATATATTAAACAATGTGCAAATACTATCTATAAATGATACACATGAGGCAAAGAAAAGATATAAAAAAATTCCATTTGCCCAAATGCCTATGCTCGTAAAGAAGTGGAAGCAATAAGAAAATAGCTAATTTTTTTACAAATATTAAATAGCTAACTTTTTTGGGGGAGGGATAAATTCTACTGCTAGTATGTTGGCAGTTTAATCCTCAATTTTTATGAATACTGACATCCTGCCGGATTCAGATTTATCTCTCCGATATGAATGGTAGAGTGTATTCTGAATTGTGCATTCGGTGCTTGTTTCTATCTGGCATTCGGGCACACCGGCATGCAGTATCTGGTCTTTTATTGGCTCTCGTATGTCAAGCAAGAACTTAGTGCTGTCCTTTTTAATTACGTATTTCTCAAAGTGCTGAGCTACATCCCATTCTACTTCATAGCTTTCTTTACCTGCGCAGGGACTTAGCCAAACAAGTAAATCTGCAGGATTAGTACCATAAGTTTCCTTCATCTTTTTGATCCCTTTGCCTGCCATGCTGAGAGAGGTCCCCCGCCAGCCGGAATGAAGTGCTGCTATAGATTTAGTAGCTTTGTCATAAATTAAAATACCACAGCAGTCTGCCACGGTTACATTCAGCACAATACCACTCTGATTACTAAGCATACCGTCTGATTGGGTTGTTTCTGCACCCTCGCTAACAACTTTTATTCCGTCTGTATGCACCTGTTTCTGGAATACCATTGCATCGCGATTTACCTTTAGTTGCTTAGCTAATGCTAGCCTGTGTAGCTCTACTTCGTCAGAGGACAATACCTGCCCCGGGAATATCGAAAATCCATGTGGGGGAAATGTATATTTATTTGCAAGAGTAATCCCTGCACTTATTTCTGCAGGAAATATCGTAGGGCTTTTTATTTCAATATTTTTCATTTAGTCAGATTTATTATTTGTGGAAGTCTCTGCTGCAAATCTAATGAATTTTCTATTGCCTTTTGTGATTTGTGGTCAAGTTCTATCTGAGTAAACGCGATACTATCCTTCAAATTATCGCATAGTTTAATGCCACTATTGCCTGTAATGCCGATATATAACTCGTCAGTTTTAGATGCAATATAGTTCTCTAAGGCAATGTCTCTTTTGGCATACTGGTCAGGCATTCGTTCACTAAGTATATATAGGGTTTTACCCGGGGTGCTTATCTCTACGGCGGTAAGCTGCTCGCGAGGGTAAATGTTTACGCCATTATCACTTTTATTCTGATATATAATAATTAAAGCGATGCAAGTGCTTACAGAAATGGAGAGCATTACCTTCCAAAATCCCTTTTTGATATATAGTAAAATCAAAAATATCAGAGTAAATGCACTTGCCAAATAGAATGGATTATTTTCAAACAGAAGGAACGCAAACATTTCTACATTTATCTTATTAATAAATACCATAAGGGCTAAAATCAAATCTGCACCATTTAAAAAGAGAGTGCCTATAAATACATAGCTAAATATTAACCCCAATGCACTAAAACTAAGTGCTGCCATTGCTGCTGGCACAACTAATATATTGGCAAAAAAGCCTATTCCGGAAAACATATTGAAATAGTATGCTATCAGAGGAGAAAGTGTCAGCGAAGTAGCAAGCGACAGAGATAACGAATTTAAGACAAATCTTGAGTCTTCATGTTGAATTTTGAATAGCGATTTCAGACGAGAATTAATCTCTCCATAAAATAGAACAATGCCACCAATAGCAAGTAAAGACATCTGAAACCCAACGGAATAAATCACCATAGGATGCAGTAATATATTTATCATCGCCACAGAAGAAATGATATTAATAGCTTTGACTTGCCTTTGCCTTAGCTGAAAGTAGAGATACAACACCGCCATTATTCCTGCTCGTAGAGCTGTGATACGAAAGCCGGTCAGCCAGATATATGTAAATAGTAAAAATGAAAAACTGAAAAACTTAATCTTTAGATTCGCAATAAATCCCAGCAAAACATAAATAGCCATTGCAATAATGCCAACATGTAGGCCACTCACTGCCAGAATATGAGCAGTGCCGGCTACAGCAAACTCTCTTTTTATCTGCCAGGGGATTTTAGTTTTATCGCCGGTTATAAGAGCATAAGCAATAGCACTATTTTCTCTGTGCATATTAGCAGACAGTAAACTATATATATGAGAATAAACATTCTCCCGAAGAGATTCTAAGGTGGTTGGTTGGTCTGTAATGGCGACATTCTTTCCGGAAGTAAATGCCAAATAATTAGTACCTAAGGATTTTGCATAAGTGATTTCGTCAAAGTCTGTGGGGAGGCTTGCCGGACGAGGCGGACGAAGTTCGATCGGAGTAATTATTTCACTCCCTGCTTTGTATGTAGTACTGTCCTTTTTAAAAATAGTCATCAGGAGAGTAGTCTTATGAAGGTTTGGTAGATATTTGCATTTTGCATCTCCCTTGCAAAGGAGACTGACTACTTTGCCGTTTTGTCTTAATACATCAGAAATTTCACCTCTAAACATACCTGGTACAGGTTTAATAATTTTCGCTGGGTAATCGTAGACAAGATTGGAAGTAGTAATGTTTATACTCAGAGCTACTACTATCGCTGTAAACACAAATGAAAATATATAAAGCTGCTTTATATAGCATAACAGTATTGTGATGATCATAATACCAATAAGATATGCTGAACCTGCCACACCAAAGTTCAAATATTGGCAGAGTGCAAAAGAAAAACAGAAAACAATAAAGAATATTGTGATTTTATATTTGCTTAAATGTGCAAGCATAATAGTGTATTTCACAAGCAACAAACTAATTTTATATTACAACATAATTATATATATTTATAATGCCAATAAATATTTTATTGGTGATGATACAAAAGTTTGTATAAACAGTATATAAAATACTATAAGGTGTCTTTATGAAAAAGCTTATCTACTCTATACTGCTCGTTTTTGCGTTGCCTTTTTTAAATATGGTAAATGCTGAAGAAGTCAAGGGGAATTTGACAGAGATAAATAGTATCCCTGTTTTACAATTATGGGGCAATCACTATGAAAGAGGATATGCTTACGGTAATTTAATGGCTGAGCAGATTGATATTATTCTTGTAGATTATTTTATCGGCTACTTGCTAAAAAATGATATGGCTCAATATGCTACATTATCATCTGTGGTCAATTCCATTCTGATTGTTGAAGATAAATATCAAAATGAAGCGCAAGGCATAGCCAAAGGCTTTAATGAAACTCCTTATGCAAATAGATTTAAAGAGCTGGCAGGGAGAGACCTGGAGGCTAAAGATATGTTGTTTGCTAATAGTATAGTAGAGTTAGAATCGCTTTTTGGATGCTCTGCAATTATGAGCTGGGGAGATGCTACAATGCAAGACCCTTCGCTTCAAGGTGAATTAGTAATTACTCGACATCTGGACTGGCAAAAAGTATCATGGCTTTATAACAATCATATCGTAATTGCTACTAATCCTGATGAAGAAGATGAGCAAAGATGGGTGTCATTTGGCTTCCCGGGTCTATTTGGATGCCTTTCCGGCGTTAATGAAAGCAGTTTGGTTGCCTTCCAGCACATGGGGAACAAACCCGAAGGTTCGATATTTGGCAAACAGGTTGAGCCAATATTTTTGGCTATAAGAAATGCTATAGAAATGAAAGACTTTAACCAAGACGGACAATGTAATACTGCAGATGTATTTGATGCTGTTGGTAAAAACACTACCGGTGGTGGCTTTATTGTAGATGCCGCAGGTGCTATTGCAAATGGTGACAGTGCTATCGTCATCGAATCGAGTATGGATTATGGCACGGTAAGCAGAGTCTTGGGCGAAAATAGTAATGTGAGTGGCACTAACTTAGTGGCTACTAATCATTTTCGTAAGTTAGAACCCGCTATAGATTGCGACCGGTATGATAGGCTACAAGAAGCTTTGAGTATAGATGACCAAATTACAGTTGCAGGCAGCTGGGAAGTTTTGAAAAATGCAGCAGGTATTCCAAATAATTTGCAGACAATAGAAGTTATTCCTGCTGAAAATAAAATATTATTATCTTTATCGACAGAGGAGCTATGCTCTTGGGAGATACAAGCTACAGAGTTCCTTTTTGAAGATTTCTTCAAGACTACAGGAGTAGAGGATAACGCCGGGAAAGTGCTGTATAGCGTCAAAGCATATCCAAATCCTGTCGTTGACAGATTAAATATTACTATGAATGCAGAATCTGATAGAAATATTGAAATAGTTTTATGCGACCTCACAGGAGCTTCGCTAACTAATGTATTTTCAGGAACCATATCAAATCAAAATGAAATATCTATCGATATGACAGATTTTGCGAAAGGAGCTTACCTACTTCAAATAAAATCTGAACGAAGCGTTAGTGCAATCAAGATAATAAAATAGAATAAAGCCAGATTTGTACTTAGAATAGTCAAATAGATAATATATTGAAATATACAGCTATTTAAATGGCGTCAATTATCCCGACCTTTCAGAGCAACCGAGGCTGTAAACTAAACTCTGTCCAATAGAGTTTAGTTTACAGCCTCTAGCTTTTCTAAAAATATTTCAGTGTTAATTCTTGCCATCGCTAAGTGCTATTAAGTTTTGCCTCTCATTATAGTAGTTATCTTCTTCAAATATGTCTGAATTTTGCATTATACCATTGTGTGTGCTTATTTTAAAGTTTTGCATAAACTTGCTGGTTTTGCTGTTCAATTTATCCAAATTATTAGCCGAATCAGAAATTTCTTCTAAGCTTTTTACTGAGTCTTTAGCCATTTGAGAAATTAGTGTTACATGCTTGGCTATGTCATCTCCTGTAGCAGACAGCTCTACATTTGAAGCAGATATTTGATTAATCATATCCAGAACTTCCTCAGAGCTGCTCACAACTTTGCTTAATGAATCTCCTGCCTGATCGGCAAGCTCAATGCCTATAGTAACTTCGGATGTACCACGCACCATTTCATTTACAGCTTTCTGAGTTTCTTGTTGTATACCTTGTATCATTGTAGTGATGCTTTTGGTTGCATCAGTAGTTCGTTCGGCTAATTTTCTTACTTCATCAGCCACTACAGCAAAGCCTCTACCTTGCTCGCCTGCTCTGGCAGCTTCTATCGCTGCATTAAGAGCGAGTAAGTTTGTCTGATCCGCTATTTCATCGATTACAGATATAATTTCACCAATTTTTTTTGAAGAATCGCCCAGTTTCTCTATCTCTTCTGCTGAAGTTCTTACTAATCCTGCGATATCTCTCATTTTGTTGACAGTTTTGCCCACAATTTCAAATCCGGCTGTAGCTATATCTCTGTTAGTTTCGGCCATGTCAGTAGCATGATGTGTACTTTGAGCATTGTCGGTAAGAGTTCTGCTCATCTCGTCGATAGAGTTTGCGACTAAGTTAGTCTGCATCTCCGTTTCTTTGGAAGCTACCACATATTCATCTGTAGACATCCTGATTTGGTGAGATCCGGCAACAGCAGTAGTAACAGAATTAGATACTTGTTTAATTAAAGCTCTAAATGTATTTGCAAGGGTGTTAATATTGAGCTTAAGCATATCCATTCGACCTTGATATGTCCCGGTCATTTGGACAGTTAAGTCCCCATTTGCAATGTCTTTTAGTATCTCTTCCGCCTCGGTAATTGGATCGACAATGGCATCTAATGCCTGATTTACTCCTAAAACTATTTTTTTGAAGTTGCCTTTGTGCATTGTGTAATCAGCTCTTGTACTTAAGTTGCCTGTCTGAGCTGCATTTGCTAACATATCAGTATCTTTTATCAACATATTGATAGCATCAATGCAAGTGTTCATATTGTTTTTCAGCTCTTTGAAATCACCAGTAAATTCTTTTTCTATTTTAGGAGGGATATCACCTTTTGAGATTCTGTCTATATATTCGGCAGTAATATTAGTCGGGATAAGTAGATTATCCATCGTCTGATTTAGACCATCTATAATTTCTTTGAAACCACCATGATATTGATCAGAATTGCCTCGTACGCTAAGTTTACCTTCGGCGGCAGAATGAGTGAGTTGATTTATATCTTTTATCAGGCCGGAAAGTATGGCAGTCATGTCAGTAAACGAGTTGTAAAGTTCACCGATTTCATCGTTGGCTCTGACTTTATCCGGTACAGAAAAGTCTCCATCACCAATCTGCTTAGCCAGGCGTTGCAAATTGTTAACCGGATTTGTGATGCCCCGAGCAATAAGAAATGATAAAAGCAATCCCAGTAAAATAGATAAACCGGCAGCCATGTACTGTACATTTTTCATCATTTCTGCTTTTTCTGTTTTAGCTAAGCAAATGTCTTTTACGATTGCTATTATTTCTGCCTCGTCTTCTATAACTGTTGTCTCAAGTTCTCCCAATTTTTCAAAAATATCAACAGTTGAAGAAAAAGCAACTAAATAGTTATTTGCCAACTCTTTTATAGAATTATAATCTGACTCATTAATATTATCCGATTCCGCACTTTTTAGTAAAGAAGCGATTGCTGCATTCACTTTTTTAACATACTTATCTTTGCCCCTCATTAGATAGTCTTTTTCGCTTCTTCGGGCTTGAAGCATATAGATTAACATATCTTTGGAGTCAATTTCTTTAATTTTTGATTCCAACTCATGCACAGATTTTCTAAATTGACCTTCTACGCCGGATTCTTCATCCAGACCGCGTTTTGACATGATAGCCAGATAAGATTCAAATGTTTTTTTGTAATCTTTCTTCTTTAATAGAAATGAAGATATGGTATTATCGTCTCTATAATCCAATAATATATTGTCAATTGTATTAAGCTTATTATTGAATTGTGCTACAGAACTAGAATCTCTGTATTTTGAGAAGTCACTTCTTTGGTGATTAGCTTCTAACATCAAAGATTGAATCTTTCGGAAGTCGTCTCTCTCTTTTTGAGTATTGAAAGCAAATACTGAAAAAAGAACAATAACGACCATAATAAGTTCTAAAAGAGCTGCAAAGCCAAACACTTTGCTAAATAGATTAAGACGGAGTCTAAACATTATTTTTCCCTAAAAGGATGGTACAAGTATAGATTTCGATAGTAAAATTACTCTTTTAGTGTTAAGTAAATGCGAATCTGGTGTAAATCTTATACTTTGAATAAGGTTTAATACGTATGGCATATAAGCAGTAATTCGTAATGTAATTCTTTCTATAAAATATAGGTGCAACGTAATGATTTTTGATCTTGACATGCTTAAAAAGCATTATGCTTCTTTTGCAACTAAGGTTGATAAAGCTAAAGAAGTAACAGGCAGGCCTCTAGCTCTGGCGGAAAAAATACTTTTAGCTCACCTCTACGAGCAAAATGAATTAAAAGATTTCAAACGCGGCGAAGATTATGTTAATTTTAGTCCTGATAGAGTTGCTATGCAAGATGCAACTGCTCAGATGGCTTTGCTTCAGTTCATGCAAGCCGGAAAAGATACTACAGCAGTTCCATCTACAGTGCACTGTGACCACCTTATACAGGCAAAAGTTGGCGCTGAAAAAGATTTAGAAGTCGCGGTAGATACAAATAAAGAAGTCTATGACTTTTTGGCTTCTGTTTCAAATAAATATGGTATTGGTTTTTGGAAACCGGGAGCAGGCATTATCCACCAAGTAGTTTTAGAAAACTACGCATTCCCGGGTGGTATGATGATTGGAACTGACTCACACACGCCTAACGCAGGCGGTTTAGGAATGGTTGCCATTGGTGTTGGCGGTGCTGACGCAGTAGATGTGATGGCAGGTATGCCATGGGAACTTAAATATCCTAAGCTTATTGGTGTGAAACTGACAGGCAAGATGAGTGGTTGGACTGCTGCGAAAGACGTTATACTCAAAGTAGCAGGTATTCTTACTGTAAAAGGCGGAACAGGTGCTATCGTTGAGTATTTCGGCGAAGGAGCTCAGTCTCTATCCTGCACCGGCAAAGGTACTATCTGTAATATGGGTGCTGAAATCGGCGCTACTACTTCTACTTTCGGATTTGACCAAAAAATGTATGATTACCTTGCGGCTACAGGCAGAAAAGAAGTAGCAGACATGGCAAAAGAAAATGCTGAATATCTAACAGGTGACAAAGAAGTATATGCCAATCCTGAAAAGTATTTTGATCAGGTTATTGAAATCAATTTGTCTGAATTAGAGCCGCATATCAATGGCCCTTTCACTCCTGATTTAGCAACTCCTATCAGTAAAATGGCAGAAGCGGTCAAAGCAAATGACTGGCCTGAAAAATTGGAAGTAGGTCTAATTGGTTCTTGCACTAACTCTTCTTATGAGGATATTTCAAGAGCCGCATCTCTTGCAAAACAGGCTGTAGATAAAAACTTAAAAGTAAAATCAGAATATACGATTACTCCGGGTTCTGAGATAGTGCGCTACACTATAGAGCGAGATGGATTTATAAATGATTTTGAAAATATTGGCGGTGTAGTGCTTGCGAATGCTTGTGGTCCTTGTATTGGGCAGTGGGCTCGCCATGGCGCAGAGAAAAAAGAGAAAAATTCTATTATTACTTCTTTTAACAGAAACTTTGCTAAAAGAAATGATGGTAATCCGAATACTCACGGTTTTGTTGCTTCTCCCGAAATCGTTACTGCGCTTGCTATCGCCGGAAGCATGAGCTTTAATCCTTTGACAGATAAGCTTATCAACGAAGATGGCAAAGAGGTTATGCTTGATGCTCCTACCGGTGATGAACTTCCTAAAAAAGGTTTCGACGTAGAAGATGCGGGCTACCTTGCTCCTGCAAAAGATGGCTCCAAGGTGTCTGTAGTAGTCGCTCCTGACTCTAAACGTTTGCAACTTTTAGAACCTTTTGCTGCTTGGGATGGCAAAGATCTTAAAGGTCTTAAATTGCTCATCAAAGCTAAAGGTAAATGTACGACTGACCATATTTCTATGGCTGGTCCATGGTTGAGATTCAGAGGCCACTTGGATAATATTTCTGACAATATGCTTACCGGTGCTGTGAACTTCTACAATGAAGAAACTAACAGTGTTAAAAATCAGCTTGACGGAAGCTATGACGAAGTACCTAAAGTACAAAGAGCATATAAAGCTAAAGGTATAGATTCTATTGTAGTTGGTGATGAAAATTACGGAGAAGGTTCTTCACGTGAGCATGCAGCTATGGAACCACGTCACTTAGGCGTAAGAGTTGTGCTTACTAAATCTTTTGCCCGTATCCACGAAACTAACCTCAAAAAACAAGGTATGTTGGGGCTCACTTTTGACAATAAGGAAGACTACAACAAGATTTTGGAAGATGATACAGTAGATGTTATGATTAGTGATTTTACTCCCGGCAAGAAGGTTAAAGTAATCTTGCACCATGCAGACGGAAGCAAAGAAGAAATCATGACAAATCATACTTACAACAAGTCTCAAATTGCTTGGTTTAAGGCAGGTTCTGCTCTAAATCTAATTAAAAAGCTAAACGCATAATTGCGAATATATTTAATATGTAAAGCGCCACACAGCCTTAATTTGCTGTGTGGTATTTTTTTATTTTGCAATGCAAGTATTTATTAGTAATCCGGGACAGAATAATCCCGGATCTGTCATTAGATATCATCATAGTGCTGTAAAAGACCGTAGAACCAATGAGCAAGCTTACTTCCTCTGCAAGAAAATATTACGTAATTACTTATTGGACAAGGTGCTTCAACCCCTTGCCAGTCAATGTCTTTAGAGCTTTTTTTTCTTTTCTAATGACATTTTTGGAATAATAGAAAAGCCCTTGCGATTAGGTGGATTGACAGATCTTTGGCGCACGTTCATATCTGTTAAGTATATGCTAATCTTTAGTAAAACCTACTTTTTCCATAGATATAACTTGCATATTCCTTATTTTTGCTTCTACTGATGAGCATTTTGAAGAACATAGAACTATACATAAGAAACAAGATAACGTCTTCGCTTTCTTATCATTCATATCAGCAAGAAATAAGTGAGCCTGCTGCCGTGTTTACCAATGCGAATGTCAATCGGCTACTGGTTTTGAGGCAGGACAGAATAGGCGACGTTCTTGTGTCTGTGCCTATCCTTAAGGAAATACGCAAAGCACTCCCCAGTGCTCAAATTGATATATTACTAAGTCATAGAAATTATGGCGCAAAAAGGGCTTTTGAACCTTTTTGTAATAAGTTCTATAAATATGGTAAAAACGCACTCGACAATATAGTGCTGCTTAAAAAGCTACGACATAGAAAATATGATTTAGTACTGGATCTTTATGACAATGCTTCCACCACATCTTCTCTAATCGTCAAACTTGCAAAGCCCAAATATTCTTTAGGAATTGAAAAAGCAAACGCTCACGTCTACTCACATCTTGTTCCTCTACTCAATAAACAGGAGTACCATATTGTAGACAGGATAGCAAATCTGTTATTACCTTTTTATATAAAGCCTGACAAAAAGAATTTAAATCTTGCATATCCAATATCAGATGAAGACAAGAAATTTGCCCAAAATCTACTTGGGAAAAAAGGGAAAATCCGATTTGGAATAAATCTATCCGGCTCTACTCGCAATAAGTTCTGGGGTTTAGAAAATCAAGTAAGCTTGATCAATAAATTAAGTTCTTCACGACCTGATTATGAAATAATCTGTTTTGGCACAGAAGACTACTCTTATGAGTTATCTCAGATTAAAAAGCTAACCTCTGCATTAATTGCGCCCAAAGTTTCTTCTATCCACGAATGGGCGTGCCTATTAAGCACTGTAGATATGCTTATGACACCGGACACCGCCGCAGTGCATCTCGCTGCCGCTTGGCAGATTCCGGCATTATGCATGTACGAGCTTTCCGGACAAGAGTTCGCCGGCTTGCCATGGACGCCATACAATTCTCCCCATATCTTACTTAGCACAGAAAGTGGCTCTCTGACTGCCATCAAAATAAATGATGTTTTATACAGCATCTACGAACTTGAAAAGAAATATCAAACAAAGTAAAATTGGATTTAATACCTATAAAAAAAGCCATGAGAGATCTAATCAACTCATGACTTTTGATAAAGGGTATAAGGATATCCTACTCAGCTTTTACAAACTGGCGGTAATAAGTCTTGCCATTAGAAGTAACTTTCAAGAAATAAGCACCGGAGCTTAGCTCGCTTATGTCAAGCGAGTTTAAAGTCTGCGGACATGAAATTACATTTCCATTTAAATCTACCACAGCTGTGTTTTCTACCTGACCGTTAAAGTCAAAATTTAGAACATCTGAGCTTGGATTCGGGTATATGTTTATGCTGATATTTTGAGCTTTTTTGTTAGATTCTTCTGCTACAGATACCGGATCTTTAGATTTGAATGTACCCATGGCAGTATAAGCGTAAATGTAACCTTCTGTATTAAATTCATATTTGGCAATCATATTGTCTTCTTCAGATAAATTTTCCCATGTAGCTCCATCAATGGATCTAAACAAACCAAAAATATTTTGGAAATAGAAATAGTTTTCTTTTACAAATATTTGCGACTTTCTGGAAAAATATTTACTATTATCGTAAGCATGGATAGTTTGACCACCATCTGTACTGATATAAAGAGAATCATATGTGCTAAAAATTATTTTATTTTTCTGAGCTGAGAACTCACGGATTGATAGATACCCATCACCCACATTTATCTCTAAGCTATCTTCCTCTGTAGTATTGGTATATCCTTTACACAAATAATATATATCATCATTTTCTGTTATATACATATACGAATTGTCTTCCAAGCAGTAATCTATCTCCCCATCCACATCACTTTTGATTTCAGATACCACACCTTCGTTAACTTTAATGATTCTATTATTATAAGTGTCGTTATCACGTAAAACAAAAGCTGTGCTACCATCTTCTAATAGTCTGCATTGATCTAAATATCTGCAGTTAGAAATGACAGTATCTAAGATATCTTTATACTTAATGTTGACACCCATTTCCTGTTCAACATAATTATAACTATTGCTAAGTTCTGCTCCCTGCATAGATATATAAGAACCACGTTCAAGGTAAGACTTAAGCTCCCAATTCTCAGCACTTTTCTCCCAAGAAAGTAAATTGCCATCCCCGTCATGTAAGCTCCATGCTATTTCTAAGTCATCAAATTTTCTATACATATAAGTAACTGGGAAATCGTAATCAAGAGGCTTAAAACTAGTACTTGCTTCATCAAAAATCACGAGACTATGTCCTAATGCATATATCTTTCCATCCAAAAATGTAGTATAAAATCCTAATGGAAAATCTTCTTCGTTAATATTAACAGCAGATAATGTTGTACCATTATCAGGGCTAAACGCATAATAAGTTAGCTCTGTCGTATCATTTTCTTTAATCACATAGCTAAGCCAGATTTTACCATTTTCAGCATCAATATCTTTTATTGTGATACTGTCTGCATTCGGCTTTAGTTGATCTTTAATTTTCTCTCTGAAATCTAATTCAAACTCCCAATTAGCTCCGCCGTTAGTAGATTTATATAATGTATCATATCCATCAGGATAATTAGAATATGTATAATCATATAGCAGATTATCATAGACATAAGCATGATCAATATTTCTATCTGAAGTCAAACTATCAATTGTCTGCAAATCTGTATCGAAAATGTGAACCACCTGACTGCCATCATAATAACTCTGGTCAAACAAATAAACTTTGTTATTGAGTAAGCAGTATGTACTATAAGTATCATCATAATATTCATACTTTAATACTTCAGTCCAAGTTATACCTTCATCAGTAGAGCAGTTAAGTCCTTCCTCATGAGCTAAGTAAATTCCGTTTTCATCTTCGAAAAATTCGGGATAGTCTATATCTGAAGAAATATTTGTTACTTCCCAGACATCACCTTTATTAGTTGAATATAGTACAAAACCTCTCTTAGGTATAGTAAGGTAATTTCCTGAATTAGAAATGTAACACGCTGTATTGAGCACACCATTAGTTCTTATAGTATCTCCTTCGAATACCATATTGTTAATATTATTAGAATACTCAAATGTTTCTCCACCATCATGAGAAATTTTAACACCTGCACCACATATAAGTACATCGTCACCTTTTTGGGTTACATAATAAATATACTCTGACTTTGGTACATCAACTTCCTGCCATTCTATAGCATATACTACGGAAGCGCTAAATAACAACGCAATAATTGCAAATAATTGTTTCACTATTAACCTCAAATATTTAAAAGATATAAAAGCCGCAATAACATAAATTTTGCGGCTGTTAATTTTGATTTTGACACTACTCAGCTTTTACAAACTGGCGGTAGTAAGTCTTACCATTTGAAGTAACTTTCAAGAAATAAGCACCGGAGCTTAGCTCGCTTATGTCAAGCGAGTTTAAAGTCTGCGGACATGAAATTACATTTCCATTTAAATCTACCACAGCTGTGTTTTCTACCTGACCGTTAAAGTCAAAATTTAGAACATCTGAGCTTGGATTCGGGTATATGTTTATGCTGATATTTTGAGCTTTTTTGTTAGATTCTTCTGCTACTGAAACCGGTTCTGCGGATTTGAAGGTTCCCATAGTTGTGTAGGCATATATATAGCCTTCAAGATCGAATTCGTAGTTTACGACATAAACGTTGCCATTAAATGTATCTTCAAGTAAACTTTCCCAAGTTATTCCGTCTTCTGAGCATAATAAACCTAAGGCTGTATTCAAATAATACTTATCTGCATATACTTTGACACTCATTGGAATTAAATTTTGATTATCATATTCAAGGAATATAAAAGTTTGTCCACCATCATCACTTAGATAGGTCAAGTAACCAATCTGATAAATCATAGTATTTCCTTGATATGAAAAATCAGAAATATAATTGATGTCGCCTTGGTTTTTAAGTTCCAATGAATCTTGAACTCCTAATTCAGGACTTCCAATAAACAGCATTGGTTTCTTATCATCGTATGATTCTACATAGTAGAAAGTGTTTGTTTTAGGATCATAATCAAATCCATCTTTGGTATCTTTTATTAATAAGGTTTTAACACCATTTTTCAATAAGATTGCGTTTCGATCATAACTACCATCTTCATCATAAAGAATCATTAAGATTGAGCCGTCTTGATATTCTCTTAGTATTTTAAAATCACCAGTTTGACTACCGGCTATAGTATCAATTTGTCCATCATAATATCTAACTAAATCATGAATATCTACTTCAAAATATTCGCCGGACATAGCAAAATAAAATTGATTTACTTCATTGAAGTTTTGGATGTATGACCAGTTTCCATCGGAGTTCTCCCACAGATCACGTGAAGTACTTGTATTAACAACAGAAATTTTTTGATCTCCATAGTCTCGGTAATATTTTACATCCTGAAAATCGAAATCTACTTTCGTAAACTCATGATTTTCTTTGTTATACTTATTCCACCCTAAATAGTTAAAGTAAAAATCTCCATTTTCGACTTTGGAATCAAAATAATAAATATCTCTATCATATTCAGCATTTTCAATCTTTGTCCAAGTACTTCCATTATCAAAGCTAATAATGATTGTATTTTCCATATCAAAATCTGAACAAATTGCATCTACAGCAATAACACCTTTTTCTGCTAATAAAACATTATGATAATAATATTCAGCATTGAGTTGCAACTGTTCTACGATCAGATTTGTTGTTGATATAGAAGCTTGCCAAGTTTGACCATAATCTGAAGATTGCCATAAAGTATCAACTATAGCCATGTAACCATCATCAAAGCCATATAACTTATCTTCAAAAAGATAGAAATCATCTAGGATCTTATCCATATTATAGGTTTTTTTTGACTTAGTAGTGCAATTAAATACAAGCATATTTCGATTTTCACCCATATCATCTGTTAATACAAATAGAATTTCATCATTGCCTGACATTTCAAAGTATGACGCATCTTCATCCTCTTCCAGAGTCAATATTTCTGTCCATGTTTTACCGTCATCTTCAGAAAGTAGAACACCATCTCTATGAACTAAATATAATCCATTGGATGTTTCATAAAATTTACAATCTCGACCATTGACCTTCATTTCAGAACTATGCCAATATTCTCCTTTATCAGTTGAATATAAAATTGGGACATTGCTCGGGACAGTAATATAATTACCTGCATCAGTAATATATACACTTCTGATGAAGAAAATGTTATTTTGCAAATCTATCCCTTCGATTGAAAAATCTTCTAATTTATTGGAATAAGAAAATGTTACTCCAGCATCATTAGAGACTTTTATACCGTTTGCACCTAATAAGATGTCGTCACCTTTTTGAAAAAAGCATTCGACAGTACCTGCTGTAGGTACATCTACTTCCTGCCACTCAATAGCTTGAGCTGCATACATGCTGATAAACATCAGCGTTAACATTTGAATAAATTTCATATTGCCCCTTTTTCAGAATCAAAACTTTATTTTTATAACATTACTAATATAGCATATGTTATGTTAATAATCAATATTATTGAATATATTTAGTGAATATTGCAAGATATAGGCAAATGATTTGTTTCATTAAAGAATCAACAAAAAAAGCCATGAGTATTTTACAACTCACGGCTTTAAATTAGCAAGATAATCTTTCAAATTACTTAGGCAATAGGTAGTTTGAATCTCTGCTACCATATTCTAAATCAGATTGATTATCTGTATAGTTTTCTATTTTAAACTGGTTAATAACCAAGTTTAACTGTGAAGTATAATCGGTCATGCGGTTTGCAGCTTCAGCAATGTGAGAAATCTGCTCTGCTGTATCTTGAGAAACGCTGGAAATGCCTGTTATATTTTTAGCAATTTGCTCAGTAGTCGCAGATTGTTCTTCACTTGCAGATGCAATGTGCATTATCATTTCAAGTACTTTATTTGTACTTCCAACTATGTTTGATAGCGACTGCCCTGCTTTGTCGGCAAACTCAATACCCAACTTAACTTCAACATTTCCTTTGTTCATGATTAGCACTGCAGATTCAGTTTCATCTTGCACGCCTTTTATCATTTTGGATATTTGTTTTGTAGCTTCCGTGGTGCGTTCCGCAAGTTTTCTCACTTCGTCTGCTACCACTGCAAATCCACGCCCTTGCTCTCCGGCTCTGGCAGCTTCTATCGCAGCATTAAGAGCAAGCAAATTCGTTTGATCAGCAATTTCTTCAATCACTGAAATAATCTGACCAATTTGCTGTCCGGAATCACCCAATTTTTGTATGTTTTTAGCTGATTGACTGACAACAGAAGCGATGTCTTGCATTTTTAGAACAGTTTGTTCTACTATTTTACCACCTTCACTGGCAATATTTCCATTGTTTTTTGCCTCAGTAGATGTATTGACAGCATTGTCTGCATTTTCAGACACTGTGCGAGCCATCTGTTCTATTGCAGTAGCAATCTCTTCTGCCTGCGAGCTCTGCTCTTGGGAGGCCGAAGCAACAGTATTTGAATTTAGACTAATCTGATTTGAAGCTACTGAAACTGCTTCTACCACTTCTACCACATTTCTGATTAAGTCTTGTAGCGAGTCGCCGAGTTTGTTGATATTTAAACTTAACTTGTCAAATTCTCCTTCATATTCGCCTTGCATACGTGCCCTCAAGTCTCCTGAAGCCAACTCTTCCAGAACTGATCCGGCTTCTGCCAACGGAGCAGATAATGCATCCATTATATTATTCATGCCGCTAACCATCGACTTCCAGTTACCTTCGTATTTGCTAACATCGGAGCGAATATCCAGCTTCCCATTAATAGAAGCTTGAGTTTGATTAAATATATCTTGTCCAAAGTTTTCCATCACATTAAGGCAAACATTTATATTTGTAGTCATTATTTTGTATTCGCCTTTGTAATCATCGCTTAGCTTGTCAAATGTAGCTCCTTTACTGATTGCATCTGCAAATGATGCTGCTATTCTAAGCGGTTCCACTAAGTTATCTATCGTTTTATTGAAGCCCCGGATTACGTTTTTATACTCGCCTTGATGTTTTTCCTCGTCTGCTCGTTCACTCAAATTTCCATCTGCAGCGGAAGTAGCGAGCATCTCTGCATCATCTACCAGAGCTTTAATAGATTCTATCATTAGAACCATAGATGGAATGAGTTCATCATTATCACTTCTCTTACCTACTTTTTTAAGATCAATCACATCTGTTAGATTACCGATACTAATATTTTTTAGAATTCTAACTACGTTTTGAATTCGTGTAAGTACGTTTTTAGTATAATTTTGTAACTCTAACCACAAGCCTTCATAGCCTTCATCAAATTCTACTGTGTGATCGTTAACCGCAATCCTGCCCAGAACTCCGTTTATTGCTTTCACAGGTGCAGCAACTTCGTCTTTCATGTTATTCAGACCATCAACTAATTTTGCCCAATCTTGTTTAAACTTGCTTGCATCACAGTGGTAGTCCAAATCACCTTTTCTGATAGCAGCAGATAAATCTTCTAGCTCTGTAACTACATTAAGAAGATTAGTGCGAAGTAAGTCCATTCTGTCATTGGCATCCTTTTGCTTACCAGGCAATTCTTTTAATACTTGATTGAAATCGCCATTAGCATAAGATTCTACTATATTTAAGATTTCGCCTAATAAAGAAGTATACAATTTCACAGAGCTATTGACCCCATTAGTCATTTCAGCATAAACGCCGGTATATTTAGTAGAATCAATAAATGCATCTACGTCTCCGGCTTTGTGTACTTCGTAATTCGCAAGCATATCACCAATAAACGAATTTAAATTATCAATTAGGGTATTAACACTATTTTTAATATTAACGAAGTCACCTTTTGCATCTGCTTCGAATTTAGGAGGAATGTTGCCGATAGAAATATTATTTACATAATCAGCAACTACATTCAATGGCCCAATTACTAATTCAAGAGTATTATTCAAACCACCTATAATATCTTTATAAGCTCCGTCAAAGTTATTATCATTCGCTCTGTATGAAAGCTTTCCTTCTTCTATATTTACTGCAACTCCATTAAGTTCAGTAATGATATTGCGAAGTGTATTTCTTAGCAAATCTAATCTTTCGTTAGCTATTACCTGCTTACCAGGCAATTTTTCTAAGACTGGTGTTAAATCACCTTCAGCATAAGATTTCAGGATATCAAGTATTTTCAAAGTATTGTTTATATGAATCAACGCTACGTTATTAACTCCATCAGCCATTTGCTTATAAGCGCCAAGTAGATTATCTGATTTCATCATTACATCTAATTCGCCCAGCTTTTGCTGCTCATACATTCCCAGCATATCGCTAATAAAGAAATTCAGAGTGTCAATAAGTTGATTAATATTATTTTTGATTTCGTTGAAGTCTCCTCTGTAATCTTCTGTGATTTTCTGCGGAATATCACCTTTTGAGATTCTGTCGATATACTCCGCTGTCATATTTAGAGGGCTGATAACGGCATCAAGAGTATTATTCAAGCCAACAATGATATCTTTGTATGAGCCTTGGAATGAATCTGAATTGGCTCTATGGTCTAGCTCTCCCCTTGAAGTACTATTGTTAATATTATCAATTTCAGTAATAATATTAATCATTCCACCTTGCATATCTCTAAATGAAGAAGCCAGCTCTCCTATTTCATCATCTTTGTTGTATTCAATTTTATTATTAAGATTACCCATAGCAAGATTTTTAGCAGCATTTGCCATATCCTGTAGAGGTTGCATCAAACGTTTTATAAATCCGAAAATGAAAAGACCTAAGACTACATTTATAATCAGTGCTGTCACTACTGAAATGATTATTAAGGAATTCAATGCAGACATCATCCTTTCGTTCATCTCCATAAAGTCATCTTTATAAGCGCCTACACCAATAACCCAATCCCATGGCTCGTAGTAATTTATAAGAGTAATTTTTTCACGAGGTTCAGATTCACCTTCGTTTTGCCAGAAATAAGAGAATACACCGGATTCTTTGCCTTTGATTTTACTTGCTGTTTCCAAAATACCTTGACCTACTTTCGCAGTTTTTGGATTTTTAGATTTTGCGATATTCTCACCATCTCTTTCGCCTTTGTAAGAAATTACGTACTCACCGGCTTTTGGTCCGTTTCCCTGAACAATGTATACATAGCCTGTTTTACCGACTTTGATATTCATTATATTATTTCTGATACCCTCATCTTCTTCCTGTCTAACCCCAACATAAAGGATACCAATCACTTCGCCGGCGTTATCAAGTAGAGGTTTGTATAATGTTTGATATACTTTATTTACTACAAAAGCTGAGCCTCTGTACTCTTCTTTGTTTAATATTTTAGAGATTACTTTATTAGGAGTGCCGTCTGGATTTATAGCAGGAATGTATGTACCAATAGCTCTATTTCCGTCTAAAGTTTGAATAGATGTTGCGACTCTAAGCATATCGCCTTGATCATTCATTTTTTGAAAGACAGTAAATGTAGCGTCCATAATGCCTGCTACATTATCGATAAGTGGAGTTTCTAAAGTTACATCTGTATTTTGACCAATCCATCTATTTCCTAACATCATCTTAGGTATGGCTATGCTTTGTGATGTCTTGTCAAACTGATTAACAGCATTCCAGTTTGCATTAGTTGAGCCTAATTTTAAACCACCTTTTTGGTCTATTTTTTCTTCTAAGAGCTTAATAGAGCTATTAAGCTTTGAGTTAATAACGCTGTTTGCAGCATCGCACATTGCATAAACATTTTTCGCTATTTGCCCTAAATTATCTTCGGTCATCTCATTTATTATTTTGAGATTTTCTTCAGCTGTAATGTTTTTTTCAACAAAAATTATTGAAATAATGATTATTAAAGGCAAAGTAATACATATATTTGCCAGCAATACGATTTTACTTCGTACACGTAAACTCATAAGCACCTCATTTCCTTATTATATTGATATACTAATCTACTGGTTGATATTTTCGACGATTGATTGTATGTTTTATTCCTTGCTATATATAACAAAATAGGTTTTTTAAACAAATAATTACTACTTTTTATAAAGAAATATTCTAAGGTCATTTTACTATATTTGTTGATATGTACAAATTATATATATATATTGTTTTACTACATATTCCTTTCCGGATAGTATATTTGAAATTAATAATATATTTTTCAAATAGCAAAGGATAGCTTGTAGTTTTTTCGATATTATCGGCTTTGTGAAATGTCTTTTTTTAGTATTTTACTAAATCGAGTAACAATATGAGAAGGCATTGATATATCATAATAAGCACATAGCAAGCGCGTATTATTTCTAACTATATCAATACCTACACTACTGAAAAGAAAGAGGCTTTATATTATAGATAGAAGAGATTTACTTATACTATTTTGCACCTATAAAAAAGAGCATAAGACCTGCATCCTATGCTCTTTGATATGAAAATCTATAAAGCTACTATTGTACGACGACTTTTACATTTTTTTCGTTAAGGATTAAGTAGTAAACGCCCGCTGAAAGTGCTCTTAAATCAAGCTGTTTGCCGTCTGCTTTTACAAATGAAGAAACATCATTCCCCAGCATATCAACCAATTTGAATGAATTTGTCATTTCTGTATTGACAGTTATAAAGTCAGTTGTAGGGTTCGGAAATACGGAGATTTCTTCTTCGTTTGTTTCCTCGACTGAAACATTTGGATCTAATAATATATTGTCTATAATAGTCATACCGCCCATAGCGCCATAAACAGAGAATTTGAACTGAGCATGTTCGGTATAAGGAATATTAAGATCAATTCTTTCAGTTCTCCAGTTTTCCGGAGCAGGCTTAACGTTATATATATAAGCCTGTTCAAATATATCTTTGAAAGGCTCATCATAAGTGGCAAGCTCATCTCTTGTTTTTCTGTATATCTCTTCAAAAGTTTCGCCACCATCAGTAGAGATTTCAACTACAAGCGTATCCGAATAGATATATTCTGTTCCTTGGATATTGTACTTGAAATAGTTATAAGCAACATCGAAAGATAAATACGGAGCCATACCAGCAATCTCAAAGAAAGGTGAGATAAGCTCGTCTTTGAAACCTTCGTAGTCGAAGACCATCAATGTAGGGTTGCTATAAAAAGCTATTGCATAGTCGTCTCCATCTTGATAAGGCTGCCAGGTTTCAAGTTGAGGCGACTCTTCTACAAACCAGTCATCCTCTAATTCGTTGTCCGGAGCAGGATTGAATAGATAAGGCAATTTATGAGGTTCTGCAGTATAATATATTGTATGTATAGTTACTTCTTCGTCTTCTTTTGCAACTCCATTTACTTCAAGTACCTTGAACGAAACATCGTTTAGCCCGGGTTCTAAAGCGCCTGCTTCCACTTCGAGCGATTCAAAAACATACTGCTCCGCATCGCCTTCCCAAGTGTATTCGTAGCTGTTTGTACCATTAGAAACTTCAAACTTACATGAAGTGATAGAGTTATCACCACCACTTCTAAATCTGATATTGAATTTAGGAGTTTCTTCCAAAGTGTTGTTTGGTGCATCAATATCCATGATTTCTACTATGTCGTTGCCCATATTGTCGCCATTAAAAGCAACTTGTGCAACCGGGAACGCCTGATAAACGATTGAGTGTCCCATATCAGGAATTACAAAGTGACGCATAATTGCATCATATTTTTCTAAGCTGTCCACTACCATCTGAATTGGCTCTAAGTAATATATATCATCACCGCCATTAGTAATAATCATAGGTACTTTTCTTGCATTTTCATAGTGAATGCGCTCAAAAATTCCCATGTCAGCGTAAATATTCATTGCATCTTTAGGTCCCTGCACTGCAGGAGTATTTAGGATGAGTGCATGAAATTTCTCAGGATATTGCAAACCGTAGCACATAGCCGAACGAGCACCAAGAGAAAAGCCTTCAAGAAATATTCTGTCTTCAGCCACATTGTAGTTTGCTTTAACATAGTCGATACATTTGTCAACTATAGTAATATCTTCGCGGGGTTCGTAGAAGTCTCTATTCTGATCGTCACCGCCGTCAGGAATAACATAAATAAAGTTATTATACATCGAATCAGATTCTGCCACAGACTTAGCAAAAGTACCCATGTTTGCAGAGTTGTCACCCAAACCATGAAGCATTACCATTACATCATAAGATTTAGTTCCATCATAGTTTAATGGCACATAAAGCGATACAGCTCTGTCTTCACCCAAATGAGGAAGAGTTGTGTTGATCAATCCGGTTTCCTGCGAAAAAGCAGTGCCTGTGCTAATCAGCAGCGCAAGTAAAGTAGCTAAATATTTCATTTAATACCTCGAATATTTGAAATGATAAATATAAATTACACAAATCAATGAGTACTAATATATATAAAAAATATATATATGATGTTCTAAAGTTTAGATGATTTTTAGGTATGGGTTATGGGAACTAAATAATTGGACTCAAAACTATGGAACCCTTAAATTCGGGAGAGTAGGATCCTAATCATAGATAGGTTTCGGCATTGGTCGTAAATTGTATCTGATACTAGACTTACGCCAAATTTTAGTTTCCCAATATTTAACAATGAAATTAATTATAAGATTAAGGTCAAATTCTATGGTAATAAGCCTCAATACTATTATAATTTGGCTTGTCTTTCTTTTATTTATGTTGCTGGTATTGGCGGGTTATTGCAATACTTTGATTTGGTCGTGTAAAGAAGAAGAATTTTGATGGTCTATCATATAATCTTGTAATCGTTACATGTGGTTTATTCCCTGCCTTCGCTGAATAGAATATTTTTATGTTGGCTATTTTAATCAAAAAACAGCCATTTATGCCTGATTGTATAAATGGCTGTTTCAATATCGAATATATCAAACATTATCTTATTTGCTTACAACAAAGTTATACGCTTTACCATTTAAAATTAAGGTATAAGCACCTGAAACTAAAGAAGATACATTAATAGTATTACCTACTGACTGCACGCCTGTAGTTAAATCATTGCCTAGCATATCAACAACTTTATAAGTGTTAATGTCAGCTGCATTTACTGTAATATAATCTGCAGCCGGGTTAGGATAGATATTAATATCTGAAATACTGCTATTTTCTTCAACAGAAGTCTCGGTTTCAACTTTTACATTGTCAATCATTGTAAGCCCACCCATAGCGTTTTTGATTGTAAATTTAATCTGAGCTATTTCTACATTCGCATATTCTGATAAATAAATAGTTTCAGTTCTCCAATTTTCTTCTTTTGGCACTATATTATAAATGAAATTTTGATCCTGAACATCAGTAAATGGAGTGGCATAAGTAGCTAACTCTTCTTCCGTTTTACTGTAAATTTCTTCAAAAGTTTCACCACCATCAGTAGAAATAGATACAGCTAAAGTATCTCCGTATTTATATTCTTGCTCTTGAGAATTGTATAGGAAGTAGTTATGCAATACATCAAATGACATTTTTAGCATTGATTCACCCTTAAAAGAAAAGAATGGAGAAATCAAATCTTCCCGGAAGCCATCATAATTGAAGAACATTAAAGTAGTATTTGTATACTTAACTGCGCATGTGGTTTCTTCGTCTGAGTAACCTTCCCAAGCTTCCAGAGAAGCAGATTCTTCTATTGACCATTCTGCATCAGAAGGATTGTCTTTAGTAAAATCAAATTCATATGGCAAAGAATTTGGTTCTTCAGTATAAAATATGTGTTTAACTGTTGTATCTGGAGATTCAGTAGGAATACCATTGATTTCCGATATACATATTTTAAACTCATTTAGACCTGCTTGCATTTTAGGAAATTCTGTTTCATACGCCATTACTTCAAATGGTGCCAAAGATCCACCCCAAGGATATTCTTTTGATTTTTCACCATT
Source organism: Kapaibacterium sp. (SeqCode) (assembly GCA_963678775.2). GTDB lineage: Bacteria > Bacteroidota > Ignavibacteria > Kapaibacteriales > UBA2268 > JBFHIJ01. Next base: position 220,966 of record CAXXGR010000002.1, on the reverse strand, counting down.
TATTATTTTAAATTTACAAGAGAACACCTCGTTATTTCCCCAATTTCTAAACTTAAAAGTAAAATTTGGTACTGCATAAAGAGTATTCTGTGGATTTATGACTTCCAGCAAATCTATACGATTTTGACCAAGCATATTACCATTAAAAATATTTTTGCCGATAGTGAAAGATTGAAGAGGTATAATATGTCCCGAAGAGGGTAATATCCATTGAAGCACTTTCCCATTGTATTTAATCAAGCTATCAATAGCCATTTGAATAGGTTCTGCATATAGAATATCATCAGATCCTTTAGTGATAAGCATAGGTGTTTGGCTGGCATTCCGGTAGTTAATTCGTTCAATTATATCAAGGTCTGCTAAAGTATTCATAGCATCTTTAGGGCCTTGTATTGCAGGAGTATTAAGTATAAGAGTGTTAAATTTGCTAGGATTGTTTAAACCATAACACATTGCAGACCTAGCGCCTAAAGAAAAGCCTTCTAGGAATATTCTGTTAGTATCGATATTATAATTTTCTTTAACATAATCTATGCATTTATCTATTATAGTTATATCTTCTTTAGGGACATAAAAATCGCTATTGGGATCATCTCCGCCATCCGGTGCAATAAAAATACATCCTTTTAGTGTAGAGTCCCCAGCAACTGCCTGCTGAGCGACACTAACCATGCTATAAGAAGAATCTGAACTGCCGTGCAACATAACCATAACGTCATAAGTTTTTGCAGAATCGTAGTCTGGGTGAATGTAAAGAGATACTGTGCGGGCAGCATTCAGATGTTGTAGGGTGATATCAAATTTTCCTGTCTGTTGCGAAAATGCTGAACCAACGCATATAAGCAGCGCAAGTAAAGAAGCAAAATATTTCATTTTTTTACCTTCAATATTTGAGATAATAAATATAATTTGTACTAAATAATGACTACAAATATATAAAATAATTATATATGATGTTCTAAGGTTTTGACGATTTGTATCTAAGGCTATTAAAAACAATATTTATTGCTCAAATCCGACCTAATTTTAAATCCTCAAACAAAGCACTCAAAAATAATTTGCAATACGATTGCAATCGGATTATCTTGTCAGCATTAGTTTATTTGTTTTAATATTTATTAAAGAGAGTATGATGAAGAAATTCCACTCATTTTTTCTACTTTTTGCCTTGTCTATGGCATTTGTTATCTCTTGCCAGCCCAAAGACGAAGCTCAGAAAGCTGAAAACAGTGCTGTAACTTCTGACTATGAAGGTAGGCGTCAGGTAGGGCAGTTGGTAATTGAAGACATTCCTGAAATTCCACAGGAAATCTCGGACAAGTATCTTCAGTATTCCAATATCAGAGGTGCAAGTTTTTCCGGTTGGAACATATTTGGTGATGGTATTTTTATTAATACCAGATTTGCTGAAACAAGCCAAGTTCACTTAGTGGACATGGCAGGCGGTGCCCGTAAGCAGCTTACGTTTTATTCAGAACCCGTAGGCGGCGTTTCTGTTTGCCCTGACAAGTCAAAAGAAATGTTTCTATTAACTAAAGACATAGGTGGCAACGAAGCATATCAGATTTATAAATATGATATTAAAGATGGCTCAACCCAATTGTTGACTGACGGCAAATCACGCCACGGCGGTGCAGCTTGGAGTCATAAAGGAGATAAATTTGTTTATACTTCGAATAAACGCAATGGCAAAGATATGGATATCTATGTAGCAAGCATAGACAACCCTGCTGATGCTAAACTGATATTCGAATCAGACGGTCACTGGGGCCCTATCGACTGGTCTATGGATGACAGTAAACTCTTGGTTTATAACTATAAGTCAATAACTAATAACTCCGTACAAATTTTAGATATTAACACTAAAGAGCTTACTCCTCTTGCTACTTCAGAAGAAGAGTTTGCTATGGGTGCAGGCGTTGCTACTTTTGCCCGCAATGGCAAGGGTATTTACTATCTCTCTGACCTTGGCAATGAATTCTTGAAATTATACTTTTATGATTTCGATACTAAAGAGTCTACTCCGGTAGCGCATGAAATAGAGTGGGATATTGAAAACATGGTTCCGTCTCCTGATGGCAAATTGCTTGCTCTTTCTGTGAACGAAGACGGTATGTCCAAATTCTATATGCTTGACACAAAAACGAATAAACTATTTGTGCCGAAATCAATTCCTACCGGAACTGTTTCCGGTTATGAATTTTCCGGCGACAGCAAAAAACTTGCTATGACTATCAGCACTAAAGACTCTCCGGGCGATGTCTATGTGCTTGACTTGGCTGCAGACAAAACTACTCGCTGGACATTTAGTGAAATAGGTGGTTTAAATACTGATGAATTTGTAGAGCCACAACTTATTCATTATCCTACTTTTGATGAAGTTGATGGCACACCACGCATGATTCCTGCTTATTACTACAAACCTAAAGGCGAAGGTCCTTTCCCTGTAGTTGTTAGCTTCCACGGTGGCCCTGAAAGTCAATTCCGTCCGGGATTTGCTTCTACTTATCAGTTCTGGCTAAACGAACTTGGTATAGCTGTTATTGCTCCAAACGTAAGAGGTAGCGCAGGTTATGGCAAAACATATTTGAAATTAGACAACGGATTTGACAGAGAAAATTCTGTAAAAGATGGTGGAGCATTGCTTGACTGGATTGCTACTCAGCCTGAACTAAATTCAGAAAAAGTATGCGTTTTTGGCGGATCTTATGGTGGTTACATGTCACTTGCTATGATGACTAACTATAACGACAGATTAGCTGCCGGCGTAGACATTGTTGGTATTTCTAACTTTGTTACATTCCTTAAGAACACAAAAGATTATCGCAGAGACCTCAGAAGAGCTGAATATGGCGATGAAAGAGACGAAAAAATGCGTGAATTCCAGGAAAAAATTGCTCCTTTGAATAACTCTCAAAATATTACAAAACCTATGTTTATAATTCAAGGCTATAACGACCCTCGTGTGCCGGCTTCTGAAGCTGAACAGATGGTAACTAAAATCCGAGAAAACAAAGGCGATGTGTGGTACTTACTCGCAATGGACGAAGGTCACGGCTTCCGTAAAAAAGGCAACAGAGACTACTACTCCCAATCAGTAGCTCTATTCCTTAAAACAATGCTCAAAGACAAGTAAGATTAGATATCTAATCTTTAAATACTTTAAGGCACGCAGCAATGTGTGCCTTTTTTTTGGTATGTGAGCAGTATAATCCCAAAAATGTCATTAGAAATGATAAAAATGGCTTTAAGTAGTTGAATGGCAAGGGGTTGAAACCCCCTGTTCAATAATCAATTACGTGATATTTTTTTTACAATAGATTTCAAGAAAAATGTAATATTCGATTTAAATTCAACTATAAATACAACTCTAATTATACTATATTTGTTTTTATATTTACTGGAAATATTGAATGAGAATTTTATCTTTTTTGTTCATATCTGTTGTGCTTATATCAAGCGGACTGCAAGCACAGACTTGGGACGAATTAATCAAAGCCAATGCTTTGGAAATAGAAGCAAATGATATGTATGGAGTATCTGTATCCATATCAGGCAACTTCGCTATAGTTGGTGCTTGGATTGAAGATGAGAATACTTTGGAACAAGATTCACTGAAAGATGCAGGCAGTGCTTACATCTTTGAAAAACAGAATGGTGTTTGGACTCAAGTTCAGAAAATTGTTGCCAGTGATAGAGCAGAAAACGATGCTTTTGGTATATCTGTGGCTATCTCAGGGAATTACGCGTTTGTAGGAGCTGAAAGAGAAGATCATGATGTTGATGGTAATAATGAGTTTATCAGTTCCGGTAGTGTTTATATCTTTGAAAGACACAATGGAAGTTGGGTAGAAGTTCAAAAAATTGTTGCTTCAGATAGAGATACAGGCGATCGCTTTGGATATTCAACATCCGTTTCCGGTGATTACGCAATTGTTAGCGCTCATGGTAAGGATGCCGGCATAGGCTGTGCTTATATCTTTGAAAGGCAAAATGGGAGTTGGGCAGAAGTCAAAAAAATTGTTGCCTCTGATAGAGAAGCTGCCGATTGGTATGGTTACTCTGTATATATTTCAGGTAACTACGCCATAGTTGGGGCTCCACACAAAAATGAAGGTGCTGTGACTCATTACGGTGGTGCATACATTTATTACAAAGACCAGGGTGGAAACAATAACTGGGGTCAACAACAAAAAATTGTTGCCTTAAATAATAAAACAGCAGAAGATTGGTTCGGTGTTTCTGTCTCTATATCCGGCGACTACGCTATTGTTGGCGCTTATGGACAAAGTTATGATGCTGATGGGTTAGACTTTAAGGAACACGCTGGCAGTGCTTATATCTTTTATAAAGATCAAGGTGGAAGCAATAACTGGGGTCAACAACAAAAAATTGTTGCCTCGGATAGAAACGCCTCACATAGATATGGTTCCGCTGTTTCGATTTCCGGAGATTACGCAATTGTTGGCGCTTATAGCAAAAACAATTCCGGTGGAGCTTACAAGCTTGACAAACAGAACGGTAGTTGGTCCGAAACACAAATTTTAGTTCCCAGTGATATAGCGATTGGCGACATGTTTGGCTATAGGGTGTCAGTTTCAGGTAATTACGCGATAGCTAGTTCACCCTACAGTGATTTTATGGTAGGTCAAAACAATTTGGGCGAAACAGGTAGTATTTTCTTATTTGGATTTGCAATAGCTTCAGAAATTACAAATATTACAAAAAATAGCAACTCAGATTACAGCGTTGACGCATCCATAACTTCCCTTAATAATACAGCTTATACTGAACATGGCCTAGTTTGGAGCACTTCTCAAGCTCCCACTTTAGGAAGTAATCAGGGCAGTACTGCTCTGGGTTCGCACGTTTCCGGTAGTTTTACATTTTCTTCCAATGCTACAAATTTAGTAGTTGGCCCCGGCTATTACGTAAGATCTTATGCGACAGCAGGAGGACAAACTTATTATTCAAATCAGGTATATATTGGCGTAGTACCTACTTTGCCTGAATGGGGTTTGATAATTTTGGCAGGCGGATTTGTAATTGCAGGTGGCTGGTTTATGTTTAGAAAGATGATATAAATATAGTAATATAGATTATGTAAATAGCTCCTGTTTCTGAAGTTTAGAGACGGGAGCTTTTTATTTACAAAACATTGAGAATATTTGTAACAAATACTACATTCAAATTGTATATAGGTTAGTAGCAACTAATTTATTTTAATATCTTTGTATGTGGCAAAATGCAGTAATATTTTAGGCTTTTCGTCAAAGATGAAATACAATCATTGAGGATAACATGAGACATTTATACTTATCAGTTATAGCTTTCTTTTTATACAGTTTGGGTTTGTTTGCTCAAAATATAGAGCTGGGCAACTCCGAGCCTTTTTACTTCGACGCAATAGTCTCTAAAGGTGAAATAAACGATTCTGCAAGGGTAGATGTATTCGTACTTGTTCCTTACGAATCTCTTATGTTTAGCAATAATAATCAGATTTATGGAGCTAAATATAACTTAGTTGTTTCTGTTTTTGATGATAAAGGCAGGAAGGTCTTTACTGATAAAAAAGAGCAGACTTTAGTTACCAAAGATTACTTTGAGGCACAAGGCAGAGATGGAGACTTTGACCCAACTCAAATGATACTTCACCTTCCGGCCGGCAATTACAACGTCAAGGTAGTACTTAGGGATGAAGTAAATAAAAACGAAAAAGAAAAAAGCAGAAATATGACTGTACTTGATTTTGCTGCTTTTAAGTTTTCTTTAAGTGGTATTATGTTAGTAAGCACAATAGAAGAAAATAACGGAAAATTTACAGCCACTCCGCATGTAAATGATGACATCGGTGCCCTGACAGATGGTTTCTTCATATTCTTTGAGATTTACAATGAGCAAGGTATAGAGTCTGTTGATTTTTACTATGACATCAAAGATGACTCTGACAAACTTATTGCAGAAAGCGAAGCAATCACTAAACAAATTGACGAAGGAACAACCCAGCAGTATATTAAAATACCAAGACAAAAGGATATGGTAACAGGGAAATATACTCTAACTCTTACCGCAAAGGACAATGATAAGATACTGGCAGTCGCTAAACGTTCTATCAAGTTTTCGCAGACGATTGGCGGCATGGTCTTAAAAGATATAAACGAGTCAATTCGTCAGCTCAGATATGTAGCCAGCTCTGACGAACAAGAGATGATGGAAGAAGCGCCGGATGAAGCTACAAAACAAAAATTATTTAAAGAGTTTTGGGATAAGTTAGACCCAACGCCTGCAACAGAAAGAAATGAAGCATTCCAGGAATATTACTCTCGCATTGCATTTTCTAATAGAAAATTCAAATCTCACCGTGAAGGTTGGCTTTCAGACATGGGGATGATATACGTAATATACGGCCCTCCTCGCAATGCAGAGAGAGGTTCGCGCTATGGAGATACTAACATTTATGAGGTATGGACATATAAAAACAACAGGCAGTTCGTTTTTGTTGACAACTCGGGGATGAATGATTTTAGAATAGTATCGCCAATGGGAATAACAGAAAAGTATAAATACAAAGAATAAGTGAACCTTTATCTTTTTTTGTTCGTAAATTGTTTTACACATAGTGATTTTATATTTTTGTAATTGCAGAAATGCAGTGAACCATAGTTAATGTGAACTCGTGGGAGGTTTTTTAATGTTTCGGTTTGAACATGTAGAACTTTTATGGCTTTTGGCATTGCTTCCCGCTTTTTATTTACTTTATGTATATTTTAGGTGGAAGCGTAAAAAGAATTTAGAACTTTTCGGCGATCCTGCTACTGTAGCAAGGCTTATGCCGAATACGTCTAAATATAAGCCGACAGTAAAAATGATAATATTTCTATTTGCATCGGCTTTATTTATCGTTGGTGTCGCCAATCCGCAATTTGGCACCAAGCTGCAAGAGGTGAAACGCAAAGGAGTGGAAGTAATGATTGCTCTGGATGTTTCTAATTCTATGCTGGCAGAAGACCTTAAACCCAATCGCTTAGAGAGAGCAAAACAAGCGGTAAGTAGGCTAATAGACAAGCTTGAAAATGACAGAATCGGCATTGTAGTATTTGCTGGTGATGCATTTTTGCAGTTGCCACTTACTACTGACTTCTCGGCTGCAAAGCTGTTACTTGCAGGCATCAACACAGAAATGATTAAAACTCAGGGTACTGCTTTGGGCTCTGCTATCAAGCTTTCTATGGACTCTTTTTCGAAAGATAACAAAAAACAGAAAGCGTTGATTATCATTTCTGATGGCGAAAACCATGAAGACGATGCCTTAGGCATGGCAAAAAAGGCTCTTGAGAATAATGTTATTATCCATACAATAGGTATGGGCTTGGAAGATGGTGCACCTATTCCAAAATACAGGAATGGCCAAGTAGATTCCTACTATAAAGATAATGCAGGCAATACTGTAATTTCTAAACTTAATGCAGGAATGCTTTCCCAGATAGCTGAAATTGGCGGTGGTAGATTTACTAGAGCTTCGCTTGCAAATATGGAACTCTCAGACTTGTTAGACGAGATAGCTGGCATGGAAAAGCAAGAGTTCGCCTCTAAAGAGTATACTGACTATATTAGCAGATATATGTACTTTATTCTCCCGGCACTTTTGTTATTAATTTTGGAGTTTATGCTTTCAGAATCCAAAAATAGACTTCTTACATCTATGAATCTATTTGGAGGAGAAGAGAAATGATAATGAGGAACATATTGAAATACACTGTAGAGTTTGCACTTCTTTTCTTCGTTTCTTATTGCACTACATTTGCTGACGAAGTGGAACATACACATTTGGAAACAGGCAATAAACTTTATAACGAAAAGAAATTTGAAGATGCTGAGCTGGAGTATAGAAAAGCTAAAGAAGCCAAACACGAATCAGAAATGGCAAATTTTAATATTGGCGACGCTTTATACAAGCAAGGTAAGTATAAAGAAGCTGCTGAATATTTTGACAATCTGACTCGCGAAGATTTAGACGACATTACCAAGTCTGCTGCTTATCACAATCTTGGTAATGCGCTTCTGAAACAACAGCAATATAACACAAGTATAGATGCCTATAAAAATGCTCTTAAAATAAATCCTGATGATGATGAAGCACGTTATAATTTAGAATATGCAAAAGCGAAGCTAATGGAGCAACAGAAGCAACAGCAACAAAATAAAGATAAAAATAAAGACAAAGACCAAAAAGATCAAGATAAGAAAGATCAGCAGAATCAGGACAAACAAGACCAAAAAGATCAAGATAAGAAAGATCAGCAGAATCAGAATAAAGAAGATCAAAAAGATCAAGACAAACAGGGCCAAAAGGATCAAGATAAAAAAGGCGATAAAGATAAGCAACAGCAAAATCAAGAACAAAAAGACAAACAAGATCAGGAACAAAAAGAACAACAGCAAGGTGAACAAAATAAAGATCAAAAAGGTGATAAAGACAAGCAAAAACCTCAACGTAAGAAAAACGAAATATCAAAACAAGATGCTGAGCGTATGCTGAAAGCTCTTGAAAATCAAGAGAAAAAAATACAACAAAAGATTAAATTCAAAAAAGGTAAAAAAGGCGAAAAAGTTAATATAGAGAAGAATTGGTAATATCAATTAGTATGGGTTTGGAAACAAATATTTGAAATAAGATGAAAAAAATAAGTAGCTACATAGTTGTGTTTATACTGGTGATTGCTTCTGCGTACGCCGCAGAATTCAAAGCATCACTTAGTCAAAATCCTGTTACTCAGGGAGAAAGATTTACTGTATCATTCTCTGTGGATGAAGACGCATCGAACTTCAGAGGCCCGGATTTTAGAGGACTAAAAGTAGTCTCAGGGCCTAATACCAGTCAAAGCATGCAAATTATTAATGGTGCAATGTCTCGCTCTTTGAGCTACACTTATTACATAGTTGCTCCAAAAGAAGGAACTTATAACATTAGCCCTGCTTCTATAAGAGTTAAGGGCGAAACGATTAAGTCTAACAGTCTGACTGTAAATGTTGTTCCTCCTTCGGAAGCTGAAAAGCAAAGAAGAGAAGCAACTAAAAACAGAGAATCTCAGATTAGCACGCAGGCTAGAGATTTCTTGCAAAAAAACATATTTATTAAAGCCAATATCAGCAAGCGAGATGTATATATTGGTGAAGCTATAAATGCTTCATACAAGCTATATATTCATCCTCAAGTAAGTATTATTGGCAATGAAGAAGTTAAAATAGGTTTTGATGGCTTTTGGGTGGACGACTTAGATGCAACTCAAAGATCTGCCGAAATTGTAAATGGTATCCGCTACGATGTTTATGAGTTAAAAAAAGCAGTGCTTTACCCTCAGAAAACAGGAAAATTATTAATTGAGCCTATGGAGTTTTTACTCAAAGCCAGACTTAGGATACAAAGTAATCAAAGAAGACAGAGGAGTCTTTTTGATGACTTTTTTAATAGAGGTGAGTATCGTGATTTTGAATATAATGCAAAATCTCCTTCGGTTAGCATTAATGTAAAAGATACTCCGTCAGGGGCACCTTTAGGCTTTTCCGGTGCAGTGGGCGACTTCAAAATGGAAGCATGGTTTGACAACACAGTCGGTGCGACCAATGAGCCTATGTCGCTCAAAGTAAAAATCAGCGGGAAAGGTAATATGAACATGATAGAGCCTTTGGATATTGAATTCCCTCCTGATTTTGAGGTTTATGACCCTAAAACTGCCGATAATACAAAGGCAAGTTTAGGAGGATCGACAGGGAACAAAGTTTTCGAATATTTAATTATTCCTCGTAATCCCGGTGAATTTAAAGTTGGACCTATAAACTTTAGTTATTTTGATTTGAGTGACCAGTCTTATAAAACTTTAAACTCCGATCAGTTTACATTAAAAATTGCTAAAGGTAAAGATGCACCGGCAGGCAGCAGCATTAGCAATGTAAACAAAGAGAATATTCAGTATTTAGGAAAAGATATTCGATTCCTTAAAACTGATGCAAAACTTTATAAAGATTCAGAGAGTTTCTTCGGCACTACTTTCTTCTATGTATTGCTATTGGCTCCTATTGGCTTTGTATTAGTAGTACTGGTAGCTAAAAAGAAAAATGAAGAATTCTCTAACGACAAAATGGCGATGAAAAATAAGTTTGCCAGCAAGGTAGTCAAAAAGCGTCTCGCTTTAGTTAAAAAATATCTCGATGCTAATGACTCTGACGGATTTTACGAAGAGACGGTAAGAGCTCTATGGGGATATTTGAGTGATAAACTTTCGATTCCAACTGCAGAGCTTACTAAAGACAAGGCTGCTGAAGCCTTGGCAAAACATAAGATAAATCCTGAATTGACAGATAGATACTTAGAAATAATTGAAAAATGTGAGTTCGCCAGATACGCACCGGCAGGAATGGCTACAGATATGGAAAGTACTTACAGAGATGCAGCTAAGGCAATTACTGAGCTTGAAGGAGGTTTAAAATGAAAAATATAATGATGTTTTTGACTGTTTTGCTTGCTTTTACATTTAGTTTATTTGCTGATGCATCAGAAGATGCTTTTAAAGAAGCAAACGGTCACTATATGAAAGAAGAGTACTCTACGGCAATAGACCAATACGAAGACTTACTTCAGCAGGGGTATAAAACGCCGGAGCTATACTATAATCTTGGCAATGCTTATTTTAAATCAAACCTGATACCGTCAGCTATATTAAATTTTGAAAGGGCTAAACGTTTAGCTCCCGGCGACGAAGATGTTAATTTCAATTTGAAAATTGCAAACTTGCAAACAGTAGATAAAATCAAAGCTATACCTAAGCCATTTTTCACTGAATGGTGGCATGGTGTCAGAGGTGTTTTGTCCTCAGGCATGTGGGGCGGATTAGCTATATTAGCCTTTTGGTTAGGCGGTGCGTCGTTTATTGTATTTTTATACAGTTCTGTGCCAAGCATCAAAAAAATCACTTTTATGGCTTCTTCTGTGCTTGTATTTATTACAGTGCTGAGTTTGATTTTTGCTATGCAAACCTATAACGAAGAAACAAATCTCAAAGAAGCGATTGTTTTTGCAGAAAGCTCTTATGTAAAAACTTCGCCGGATGACACTTCTACTGATTTAGTTATTTTGCATGAAGGGACTAAGCTGGAAGTACTTGATGAGTTAGGCGACTGGAAAAAAATCAGACTTGCAGATGGTAATGTAGGTTGGATAATGGGCAATGATATAGAAATGATTTAGATACATGCTCTATTTAATTATGGAAGTGTCAATTCCAGGCTTCTAACGAAAAGTTGCTTGATGCTGGAAAAGGAATGAGTTCAGTTGAAGAAGGTTTTTTATGCTATTCAAATAGTACCATTTAAGTAAAAAGGAAGTGGCTATTTATTTCTTTGAGTATATGTTTTACAGGGTGACCCAATTTTATGTAAAAACCGATATAGAAAACAGTTATCCTCAATACTATTCTAGAGCTGTAGTTTCGTTCTTCCAGTTTTTTAATTTAGCTGCTATATTATATTTATTGTTTTCATTTCAATTTGTTCCGGTGGGTGCAGGAATTATAGGACTAGGAATCTATATATTAAACGGGATATTTTTCTTCAATAAAAAGAATTTAAAGAAGGATAAAGAGCGGTGGTATGGAGAAGAAAAGAGAATCCGGAAAAGAAAAGGAGTATTGATTATTGTTTATATGATAACCTCCCTAATTCTTTTTGTATGGACACTTAGTAAAATGTAAAGAGATTATTTTTAAAAGTATGCAAACAAAAAACTGTCCATATAATTAATAGTTGCTTATGTCAGATATAGAAGTAAGTAATTCTTCTTCTTGTAAAATAAGGGAGTGCCCTGAAAGTTGGGGGGGGTAGTTGCTGCATTCATATAACTGCATATATCTATTTGACTGATCTCATGACAAATCTGGATTATAATAAAAGTCCGCATTAAAAAATGTATTTCTAATGCGGACAGTAACAATATCTTAAGCTCTATTCTTGAACTTCTTCTTTTGTCTGCCTGTTCTCTAACCATTCGTAAATAGTCGGTAACACCAGCAATGTTAATAGTGTGGCAGTTATCAAACCACCAATCACTACGGAAGCCAACGGACGCTGCACCTCGGAGCCGGGGCCGGTGTTAAATGCCATCGGAATGAAACCAAACCCTGCTACCATTGCAGTCATTAGTACCGGGCGAAGTCTGTCCGCTGCACCTTGAATTACTGCATCACGAACACTAAATCCTCTTTTCCTTAGCACGTTTATATGTTCTACCAAAACTATACCATTTAGCACCGCAACACCAAATAAAGCAACAAAGCCAATACTTGCCGAGACGGATAAATATAAGCCTCTGAAGAAGAGTATATAAATCCCACCGGAAAGAGCAAATGGTAGATTTAAGAATATAAGGAACGAATATCTTAGATTGCCAAACATCAGATACAGCAAACCAAGTATTATAAATAGAGACAATGGCACGACTATTAGCAAGTGATTCATAGCCCTTTGCTGATTTTCAAAAGCACCGCCATACTCAAGGAAATATCCTGAAGGTATATCCAAATCACTTTTCACTGCTTTTTGAAGATTTGCTACATAAGAGCCAATATCAATATCTTTCAAATTTATACTTACTACCACTCGTCGCCAACCGTTTTCTCTTACTATTTCTCTCGGCCCCTCTTCAGGTATAACTTCTGCTACGTCTTTTAGAGCAATAAAGCCACCGGAAGGCAGTGCCACAGGCGAATTTTTAATCTTTTCAAATTGATCTCTGATATGCTCAGGGAATCTAAGAACAATATCAAATCGCTTTTGCCCTTCGAAAACCTGACCGCCGGCATAGCCACCGATACCTAGTTCGATGACTCTCTGCACGTCATCTACATTTATCCCAAATTTTGCCACTGCATTTCTATCTATTTTTATGTTTAGATAAGGCTGACCAATTGGTTGCTCAAGGTAAGAATTGTCCGTACCCTGTAAGTTTTGAGCAACAGAAAGTATAGAAGCTCCTATTGAATTAAGTTGTTCCAGATCTTCGCCATAGATTTTAACAGCTACATCAGATTTTACACCGGAAGTAAGCTCATCTACACGCATCGCAATAGGTTGCGTAAAGTTATAAGCAAGCCCCGGTTCGTGGCCTAAATATGGTTTCATCTCTTCCACCAAGTCTTCTTTAGTCAAACCCGGACGCCATTTATCCATATTTTTCAATAACACCCATACATCTGTCTGATGCACTCCCATCCAGTCATTTGCCAAATCAGAGCGACCTGTCTTAGGAACAACAGCCTGCACCTCAGGGATATTAGTTTTAATACTGTCTGCTATTTTATTTGCATTTCGAACTGATTCTTCCAGAGTAACAGACGGCATCCTTACCTGCTCGATAAGAATAGAACCTTCATCTAATTCAGGCAGAAATTCTGTACCCAGATAAGGAATAAGCATAAGTGACGAAGTCAATATTAACACAGCAACTGCCAGCACTATAGCTTTTTTGTTTATTATTTTAGTTAGGAATTTTTCGTAAAGAGGCTTGATTTTATCCATTATAATGTTTTTTCTAAGCTTTATCCCTTTTCTAAAGAATATAGCTGACATAGCGGGCACATAAACAAGTGCAAGAATAAGCGAACCGAATACAGCTGTCATAACTGTAATAGCCATTGGTCTAAATAAAATGCCTTCCATGCCGCTAAAAGTCATAATAGGTACGTAAACCATAAGGATAATCATTACCCCAAAGAATATCGGCCGAGAGACTTCTTTAGCTGCACTGAGCATTATTTCCGTCTTACTTCGCCCATCATTATTTTGTAGTTTATGGACAATATTCTCGACCATCACAACTGAGCCATCGACGACCATCCCAAAGTCAATCGCTCCCAGACTCATCAGATTGGCAGCTAAGCCAAATTCTTTCATGCCTATAAAGGCGAAAAGCATTGAAAACGGGATAACAGTGGCTACGATTATTGCTCCCTTTATCTCTCCCAGCATAAGCAAAAGTACTACCATAACAAAGAAACCACCTTCTAATAGGTTAGTTTTTAGAGTGTCAGTAGTTCGTTTGATTAAATCAGACTGGTCATAGAATTTTTCAATCTTTACCCCTTCCGGAAGACCTTCATTTATAGTCTCAATTTTATCTACTATGCTGTTAATTACCTTCTGACTGTTACCGCCTCTAAGCATCATTACGATACCTGTAACAATTTCACCTTTACCGTTCATTGTCACAGCACCTTGCCTGAGTTGCTTTCCAATATTAACATCTGCAACATCTGCCACGTAGATAGGGCGACCATTTAGATTTTTTACTATAATATCTTCTATGTCTTGTGTGTCGGAGATTTGGCCGAAGCCTCTGATAATGTACTGCTCGCGGTTATGCTCTAAGTAATTGCCACCCGAAACGCTGTTGTTCGACTCAATGGCAACTAATATTTCTTCCAGGGAAATATCTAAGTTCTTCATCCGCCCCGGCATTATAGTTACATCATACTGCTTGACAAAACCACCAAAAGCCGTAATTTCAGTAACACCTTTTATAGTTTTAAGCTGCGGGGCTATCATCCAGTCTTGCATTGTTCTTAGCTCTGTAAGCGAGTATCCATCACCCCTGACTACATATTGGAATATTTCGCCAAGTGCAGTAGAGATAGGCCCCAACTGAGGCGAAGATACGCCGGAAGGCAACTCGTCAACGACAGACTGCAGGCGTTGGCTGACCATCTGCCGAGCAAAATATATATCTGTATTTTCTTCAAATTCAACAGTAACAGCAGACAAACCAAACTGCGAAATAGAGCGGACTTCTTTGACTTCCGGAAGGCCGTTCATTGCATTTTCTATTGGATAACTAACCAGTTTCTCTACATCATAAGGAGAGTATCTGCCTGCTTTGGTTATGACAAGCACCTGAATAGGAGTAACGTCGGGCAAAGAGTTTAGTGGAATTTCATTAAAAGCAAAAAAACCACCAATGCCCATAAGTAATACAAGCGAAAGAGCAACTGCTTTCTGCCTGAAGCTAAAATCTATAAGTTTATCTAAAATCAATGTTCTTTCCTCCTATTACTCTGAAAATTGTTCATATCTGCTCAATGCTTTCAGAGTAAAGAGCTCATTTATTGCCACTTTCTCGCCTTCTTCTACACCTGTTACGATAGCTTTTTCGTCATCAGACTTCACAACTGTTATATATCTTTTTTCATATTGAGTTGCTGACTTTTGTACAAATACAGCAGCGTTTTTACCATCATAAATGATAGCAATAGCAGGTATAGTTATTACATTACTTTGTGTCCTCGATTGGAAACTAAGCGTTACTGATTGGCCCGGCATAGGGCAAGCGTCTTTAGTTTTAACGATAATATTAGCTATTATTGATTTCTTATCTTGATCTAAAGCCGGATTAATAGATTTTACGACGGAAGCAAGTCCACCCTGCTTATCAAACTTCCTGTTTTTTATAAAGACAGAGTCTCCTACATAAACTCCATTTCCTTCATTTGGAGAAAGATAACCTTTGATCATTACTTCGTCTGTACTAATCACAGTAAGCAGTTTTTCGTAAGTTTCTACAGCCTGCCCCATGTCTATTAAGTGTTCGTTTAAAAATCCTGTAATAGGCGATAGCACTGTTATTACAGGTTCCGGCGTATTGCCATCCTGCCATGTATCTAACTGTTTTTGAGTGACCCCAACCGCCAGCAATCTGGAGTGAGCAGCACTAAGCAAGGCTTTGGTCCTACCTAAGTCTGATTTAGCCTTCTCAAATTCACTTTTTGAGCTGATTTTCTTTTCTGTCAACTGCTCCAATCTGCGAACCTGACTTGCGGAGTAATCTAATTCTGCTTTATACTGCAGAAATTCTGCAATCATATTGGCATATTCGAGACTTTCGATTTCCAAAAGAGGCTTCCCTGCAGCTATTTTATCGCCCTCATGGACGTATATTTTTTTAATTCTACCACTCAAAGGAGCTGCCACGATAGCTATTTTGTCAGGTGATGGAAACACCTGACCCGGAGCTACAATATTCATTTCTGCCTGCCCTTTGACAGCTTCCGCCACTTGGATTGTAATTTCAGAAGCCTGTTTTGAGTTTAGCTCAATTAAAGCAATCTCGCCATTTGCGGCTTTGTCTTCGGTAGCAATATTTGATTCAGAATTTTCCTGTTTGCTGCACGATATAAGTGCCAGAAAAAGCGTAATAAAAACAAGTTGTTTCATTTTTTTTAACTCCTATTTTGAGGTAAAAACAAGGTCTTTACCAATATATTTTTCAAGTTCAATAATATGTAAGTAGTAATCTCTAAGCTCCTGATAAAATTTTATCTCATTGGATAAATACATTTTTTCAGAATCGAGAAGTTCAAGCAAACTAATTTGTCCCTCTTTGTATGCTTCCAATGTTAAGGTCAAAAGTAGACCTGCTTTTCCGCGAATAAGGGTATTATATCTGTCTATTTTTTGATTACTTTCATGGTATCCGTGCCATGCGTATTCTATATTCCGTTTAAATTCTAAAATTGTCTGTTCCATATTGTTCTTTGTTCGTTCTGCATTCATTTCATATACTTCGTTTTGCCTGGATTCTTTGAACGGATACCAAAGCGGAACGGAAATTCCAATTTCATATCCATATTGATTATAACCAGTACCAAAATCCTGCTTGTACCAGCTTAGATTTAAATCAGGGAATATCTTACCACGAACTGACTTTATTTTTTCTATTTCTGACTGGTAATTGAACTGCTGAGCTTGCACTGCAGGATGTTCTTTTAATGCAGATAATGCATCCGCCTGCTTGATATCCAACTCAATATAGTTCAAAGTATCAGGGAAACTTATTCTATAACTCTGTTCATCCGGATTGAGACCGATGATTGTAAACAGTGCATAACGGCTTACGTGATATTCCTTTTTGATATCATTGAGTTCGTTAAGCGATTCCTGATAGAATATCTCTGACTTTAGGGTCTCTAATTCGGTAGCTACACCAGCTTCTGCACGGTAAATGACTACTTGCCTTAAAGAGTCCGCCAGAGCTGTCTGCATGCTTCTTAATTCAATCATTTTCAGATTGTAAGACAAATTTGCATAAGCTCTTTTTACATTAGATTTTACATCCAATTTCAAATTTTCATACGCCATTTTTTCTGCTTCTACTTTTTTAGAAACAGCATTTTTACCATAAATCCAAGTTATTGGGGATGTAATTGTTTGACTAAGGCGTATATTCTGCTCTGTAAAATTTCCGGCATCAATTCCTTCTTTCATGATGCTAAGAGAAGGTGAGGCAAGCGGGAAATAATCATAATCCGAAGCCTCTGTAGATTTGATGCTAGCTTTGAGCGCCTTTAGTTCATGGTTTTTTGAATAAGCAATTGCTAAGGCAGAGTCCAACGGGAGCTCACTTCCTGTGGGTTTTCCTCCACCTGCATAAGCTATATTGCCAAATAGCAATATAGCAAACAAGGCATAAAACAAGCTTTTGATATGATTGTTCATAATTAAAATATCACTAATTGTTGTTGAAAAAAAGGAGAATAAGTACAAGACTGATTAATCGGGTTAATATTGAAATTAAACTATATTTTGCAATTCATGAAATAAGAGATAGAATATGTCATCTTATTGGCAGAGTAAGATTGTATTTGTACACATTAACTCTTCAAAGAAGTGTAACAGCAATATTATTTCCAATCTATCTCAACTAATTCCTGATTTGTACATTTTGCAATGGTAGGGTTAGATTTTGATTTCCTTGCAAATGTAAGTGCTTCTTTTTTACAAGAATCTATGCAGTCGCCGCAAGCCATACATTCTGTATTATCAATGGTGGAGATTTTGTTTTCGCGGGTAATAGCATTAATATCGCACGATTTATTGCAGCTTACACACGAATTGCAATTATCTTTTTTGGATGCTATAACTGAGGCACCGGGTATCATCTGTACCCAGCCTAAAACAAGGCCAATAGGGCAAACAGTCTTGCAGAAAGGTCTATACATAAACAATGAACTTATAAGTAGAAGTCCAAGTAAGATCCATGTGACATTATAAAATGCCAACAAGTTAAAAGCTGCTTTAAAAGGATCTATAGCGCAAAACCAATTTGTCTGTGTTATAGCTAATTGCGCAATAAGTGCTATAAGCAACACTATTCTAATCCACCGCATCACTTTTTGGGATTTGGCTGACTTGAGTATTTCCAATTTGTTAGATTTGTAAAGGAATTCCTGAAAAGCACCAAGATGGCAGACCCAGCCACACCAGGTTTTCCCAAAGATATATGTCAATGGTATTAAGCCAAGAAACCAAATTAAATTTTGCCATGGGATATTTACTCCAAAGCCAATAAGGAATATTTCCTGGAAGGAAGAAATAGGACAGGGACATCCGCCATTATAGAAGCCAAAAAATATAAGAGTACCTAAAAGAAATAGAATCCTTGTTTTTCTAAGGGATTTAAAGCGAACAAATACACCGGCTACAGCGGTCAGCAGCAAAGCAAATAGTGCCCAGTTTAGTCGGCTCTGTAAGTGTTCGGCTTGTTTTAGACTTGCAGATTCATCATCTTCCTGATCAAAAGAAGTAAATTCGTCATCATTAAAATCCTCGAATTCATCCATTTCAGAAGCTACTGCTCGCAGCTCTTCTGTTTCTTCGAAGTCCTGAAATTCATCATCAGATGAGTTGTTTTCAATTAAAGGGGAACTGTCCTTATCTAATTCTTCAGTCGCCGTAGCCGCCTCTTTAGGAAAAGCAGCGCATCCGGCGCATGTGTTACAGTTCTCTGCATACGTAGCTTGGTAAATAAGTAGTGCAAATAAAAAAGCAAGGACAGTTCTCATCATTAAAACCTTATTTAGTAGTAACTTCAAAAGTACCTAATCCACCCTCTTTATCACACTTCCGTACTGCTTTTAGCACTGCTTTACCTTTGCCTGATTTAGTTACTTTGATTTTTAGTTTTCTCTCAAACTGACCGGATGAAGTTTCTCGCCATTTAGTACCTTTAACTATTTCAAAGCCATTGGGTTGAAATTTAGTAGTTTTGATACCTTCAGGGCAACTTTTATGAGTAAAAAAGACTTCTACTTTTACAATTAAAATATCGCCTTTTGAGTAAGTTGATTTTTCGCCTTTAAGTACTTTGAAGTCAATTTCGCAAGCAAGTGCGGAAACTGTAAAAATTACAAAGGCTAATGAGCTGACAATTAATACTTTCAAAAATCTATTCATCTATGTACCTCTAACCTATAAGTTGTTCAATATTTCCCATATCCCAATTCTTATGCCAATTTGTAATGGAGAGTAGTCGGGAGAGTGCAATTTGCTTTAAATAAAGGGGTATAGCGAACTTGAAAATTTGTTTGCAAACGAAAATATTTCGACATAAGCGACGAAAAAGGAACAGATTTGTCGAAACAAAAGTGCTTTTAAGTTAGAATGAGTTCTGATAGTGACTTTAAGCACAAAGTACAATTAAATACAGATAAATTATATATTTAGTTCGGTTTTTAATGCATATTAAGAAAAAATATTATACAACGGACTAAACTCTTTATTTCTGCCAAAAAGAAGGTGCAAGTAGTATCACAACTGTATAAACTTCTAACCTTCCTAATAGCATCAGCCCGGATAAGACCCATTTGACCTCACCGGATAGGAATGCATAATTATCCGTAGGTCCTACCAATTCTAAGCCCGGCCCAATATTATTTAAAGTAGCTGCAACCGCACCAATAGACGTAACTATATCCAATCCTTGGAAGGTTAAAAATAGAGAAGAAAAAGCTGCTATAAGCATGTATAATACGAAAAAGCCCAGTATATTCATCATCACATCTCTACTTACGCTTATATTCCCCATTCTAATCGGAACTATTGCCTGAGGATGCACCAATCTAACTATCTCAGCATATACAAATTTAAAAAGGAGATAGATTCTCATTACTTTCATGCCACCACCTGTAGAGCCGGCCATGCCGCCTACAAACATTATCAGAAACAGTATTAACTGTGAACTGATTGACCACTGTTCGTAGTCCGCGGTGCCAAATCCGGTAGTAGTTATAATAGACACTACTTGGAAAAGTGTATACCTCAGAGTTTCAAGTATAGAAGAGTAATTATTGATATAAGTATCTATACCGATACCCAAAGTAGCAAAGACAATAATAGCAAAGTAAAACTGAAGCTCTCTATTGACAAAGACTTCTTTGATGTTGCCTTTTAATATCCTATAGTGAAGTGAGAAATTCATACCGGCTATAATCATAAAGATAATTATAATATAATCTATATATGCCGAATTAAATCCGCCTACGCTCTTGTTTAAAGTTGAATAACCACCGGTAGCCATTGTGCCAAATGTATGGCAAAGTGCCTCATGCAAATTCATGCCGGCAAGCATAAGCAATATAGTTTCTATCACAGAAAGCAGTACGTAAACGCCCCAAAGTATTTTAGCTGTCTCTGTAACACGAGGCGTAAGCTTGTCGGCTATTGGCCCAGGCACTTCAGCTTTAAAGAGCTGCATACCGCCCACGCCCAAGAGTGGTAGAATAGCTATGCCAAGCACAATAATTCCCATGCCACCTACCCAATGCGTAAAGCTTCTCCACAACAATATACCTTCCGGCAACACCTCTATATCTGTTAAGATGGTTGCCCCTGTGGTAGTAAAGCCTGACATGGTTTCAAAAAATGCATCAGTAAATGAAGGAATATAGTTGCCTATTATGTAGGGCAATGCTCCGAAGGCAGAAAATACAATCCACCCCAGTGCCACGATCATAAATCCTTCTTTGGGACGAACTTCCTGCTTGGTCTTAAAAAGAAAAAATGCCAATGCTCCGACTAAAGTTGTTATGCCGGAGCTTACGCTTATCGAAAAAGTATCACCACCTCCGTAGTACATAGAAAACGGAAGAGCAAGGAGCATAGACGCTCCTAAAAACATGGTTATAAAACCTAATACTCTTATTACTATTTTATATCTCATATGCCTCTATCAAAACATCTTTTCTACATTTTTTACAGCTCCGGGCAAAGCGAATACTACTACTCTATCGCCGGATTCTACTTGCGTATGTCCGGTAGGAATTACAAGCTGTTCCCCATTTTTCAATACAGCTGCTACCAGACTGTTCTGAGGGAATTTTAGTTCCATCAAAGGCTTTTTACAAATAGCGGACTTTTCTTTCGCTTCAAACTCAATTATTTCCGCATCCATTCCCGGCAGCTCAGCGTACTGAGTCACTTGCCTGCTGCGAATAAATTTTTGGATTGCATTAACGGTGATTAGCTGTTTGCTGACAACAGCATCCATGCCAATGGAGGGAGTTAGAGGCATATACTCGTTTTTCTTGATTAGTGTCACAGTTCTCGGCACTTTCAGGTGGCGCGAGATTAAGCTGGTTATAATATTTGTCTCGTCGTCTCCGGTCACAGCTATAAATTCGTCCATCTCATTGAGATTTTCAAAAGTAAGTAAATCTAAGTCTGAGCCATCACCATTAATAACAAGAGTTTTCTTTAAATCATAAGCAAGCTTTTCTGCTTTTTTTCTGTTTTTTTCAACTATTTTTATTTTCATTTCGGTTTCGAGAGCTTTGGCGATAAATCTGCCTACCTGCCCGCCACCGATTATCATAATATCTTCTATATTTTTTTTGGTTTTACCGAAATACTCTAAGGCTTTAGACATATAGTCAGGGGCACAAATTATAAATAACTGATCACCCTCCAAAAGCCTGTCCTCACCTCTTGGCACTATTGTAAATTGTTTGCGTTTTAATGCAACAATTCTCAAAGGGGGATTGCCATGAGTTTCCCCTAAATCTTTGAGGGGAGTTTGCAGCACTGGGCAACCTTGGTCTAACCTGATGCCTAAAAATTGGATCTTACCTTCGTCAAATTCTACTATATCAGTAGCATTTGACTGCTTGATTAGTCTAATTATAGCATCTGCAGTTTCTTTTTCAGGATGGATAATAAAATCTGCTCCAAGTTCCTCTTTTGATAACATAAAAGAAGGCGAAGCATAATCCGGATTTTTTACGCGTGCAATTGTAGTCTGCACACCAAACTTTTTTGCCATTTTGCATGTAAGCAAGTTCACTTCATCATTGGTAGTCATAGCTGCGAATACTTGAGTATTTTGAATATCTGCAGCTTTTAAAATATCTATACTTGTTGCATTGCCTTCCACTACCATAGCATCTAAATGCTCTTGTGCATATTTCACCTTAGAGCTGGCTTTTTCAATAATGGTTATATTATGCTTATCAAGGGACAGCCTATGAGTTAAACGAACACCGACGCTGCCGGCACCAACGATAAGAAGATTCATATCCCAATCCGATTTTCAAAAGTCAAATTTTGTACGACTACAAATAAAGCAAAAAAGAATCAATTATTTTAGTTATTTAACATTTTATGGATAATAAAACTTACAACAGCCTGATACTCACTATAAAGATAATTATTATAACTTGATAATATGTTGTTGCAAAAATAAGTAGACAAATACATCTATTATTGTCTGCATACTAAGCATTTTCTTTATACGGCTATATCGTTGTAAGATTCTCACATAGTTCTAATGTTTATTCAAAAATATATCTTGCTTTATGAAATAGTAAGATTAGGAATTATAGTGTTAAGGTAGGAACTTACAATCTGCTACTAAGGCTTTTTTGAGGCGATTGAGGTAGTCACTTCTTGAAATTTCGATAGCTCCCAAGTTGGAAGTATGGTGATTAATATATTGCGAGTCAAGAAGCTTATATTTGTTTTTATTAAGGATACGTAGTAACTCATAGAATGCGGCTTTAGAAGTGTTTGTTTCGTAATTAAACATAGACTCTCCAAAAAAAGCTCCGCCTATACACACACCATAGAGTCCGCCCAAAAGCTTACCATTTTCCCATGTTTCTACAGAATGAGCAAAGCCCAGGCGATTGAGTTCGCAGAAAGAGTCAATAATTTCATCATTAATCCACGTCTCCTCTCTATCTGCACAAGCTCGAATAACAGTTTCAAATGCAGTATTGACTTTATATTCAAAGTCTCTTTTTTTGATAAATTGCTTTAGTGAGCGTGACATAGCTGTTACATCTATTGGAATAATAGCTCGCGGATCAGGTGAATGCCAATATATCTCACCATTGCGGGATTCTGCCATTGGAAAAAATCCCTCTTTATAAGCATGTATTAAAATTTCCGGTCCGAAATAATCTCTAGCCACTACAATTCCCAAGTAACAAAAACTACAAAATGCAATATAAAGAAAAGGTCGGCATCTACCGACCTTTACTTAAGAAAATTCTTTTACACACTCATTACTTTTTGACGTTCTGTTTGCATTTTGTCATAATCATTCATAAACTGTTGCAAGCCAATATCGGTCAAAGGATGTTTCAGTGATTGCATTAATACATTATAAGGAACAGTCGCAATATCAGCACCTGCTTTGGCTGCATCAATCATGTGCATTGGGTGTCTGATAGAAGCTGCGATTATTTGAGCTTCGATGCCATGTACGTCCCATATTTCACAAACGTCTTCGATTACCTGTTTGCTACTGATAGCGATATCATCTAATCTACCCATAAATATGGATACATAAGTTGCTCCTGCTTTAGCAGCAGCCAATGCTTGAGTGGCATTGAAAATCAAAGTAACATTTGTTGGGATATCTTTTTGGGAAAGTTCCTTAACGGCAGCAAGACCATTTGGAATCATAGGAATTTTGATAGTCGCATCAGGGAACCATGATAAAATATCATCAGCTTCTTTTAGCATCCCTTCCGTATTTGTAGAATTAACCTCTACAGACAAATGCCCACCAACTAATTCATGTATCTCTAAAATTCTTTTTTGATATCTACATTTGGATCTTCTTTAGCTAGCAATGACGGGTTAGTAGTAACCCCGGAAATAAAACCAAGGCGAGCAGACTCTCTGATATGCTCTATATTGGCGGTATCTACATACAATTCCATAATTTACTCCGGTATTTAGTTAAAAGGACTATAACAAATTTACAGCTTTATTAGCTTTTTCCCTAATCCTTTTGGTCTTTTTTGTTCTGGCTTATTTCCTAAATAGTGTTTCATTAAAATAAGATTTCTCACCGGCTTTCCAGCTTAATTTTGCTCGCCAAACTCCTTTTTGTAATTCACTTACATCAAATACTTGGCTATTCGCAGCTGTCAGATCTAACTCGTAACGTTTATCTAATTTTGAGTCAGATGGTCTATAAAAGTGCAAATCTCCGCGGATATCAGCAGGCTTAAACTCAGACGGCAACTTAATTAGAAACGAGTTATCCGCATATTGCAATATCGGCTGTTCTGCAAGCTTCTGTGAGTTCTTTTGCATTTCTATTTTGTCTTGAAATTTCATTTCCTGGGCGTAGTAATCCTCTTCTACTAAGTTAATAGGCACGGTAGCAGAAAATATCAGGTTGCCTACCCAAAACAAAACAAACATTATATAAAACAGGGCTATACCTGTTCCCCAATTCAATTTTAACTTCATCATTTATCTCCCCGGAGATTGGAAATTGGTAGTAGTGCTTTCTATCAAGTTCCCGTTTGAGAAAATTCCTATTTCAATTTTATTTTTTGTAAATGGCACTTGTGACTTTTCCATCTCAACAAAGAATGTGGCCTCTACAAGACTTTCCGGCTGCAAATCTAGTGTTTTGCTACCAATTAGATTGATTTTACCTTCCGGTTTAAGCATTTTAATCTCTACTGACATATCTTCAAACGTTTTATTGATGATTTTAGCATTGTAAAGATTGGAAATATTTCCGTTTGGTAACTCCTGGAATAAAGAGCCGGACGCTCGCAAAACCGTAGCTTCCACATCGCTTCTGGTTAGCAACAGAGTCCCTGTCAATATAATAAGGAAAGTCAAAACAAGCGAATATATTATAATTCGCGGAGTCATTTTGAACTTAGTGCCGTTTTCAATTTGATTTAAAGACGCATATTTAATCAGCTTTTTGGGTTTGTTTATTTTAAGCATCACTTCGTCGCAAGCGTCCATGCAAGCTGTGCAATTTACACACTCTAGCTGGGTGCCATTACGAATATCTATGCCTGTAGGGCACACTCTAACGCATGATCCGCAGTCGATGCAATCGCCATTGCCTTCGGCTATTTGACCTTTTTGCAATCTGCCTTTTGGCTCGCCACGCATGAAATCATAAGAAACTATAATGGAATTTTTGTCAAGCAACACAGACTGCAGTCTGCCATAAGGGCAAACATAAGTGCAAGCCTGCTCTCTGAAATATGAAAATACAAAGTAAATAGCTCCTGTAAAAGCCATAATTCCGATAAATCCGGTAGGGTTAGCTATAGGCCCTGCCTGTAAGCCATTAAATACTTCATCAATACCAATAATGTATGCCAGACCAAAATTTGCTATCAAAAACGAAAGGAATGCAAAAACAGAATATTTTGCACCTTTCTTAAATATCTTATCTCCTGTCCAGTCAGCATTGTTTAATTTCTTCTGCGCATTGGCGTCACCTTCGATAAAGTACTCTATCTTTCGGAACACCATTTCCATGAACACAGTCTGTGGGCAAGCCCATCCACACCATATCCTGCCAAACACCGTAGTAAACAGTATCACAAAGACTATAATAGTCAAAAAAGCAAGTGCAAACAGGTGAAAATCCTGAGGCCAAAAGGCAAGACCAAATATAATAAAATGCCTATTAATAATATCTAATAACAAAAAAGGCTGTCCGCCGATAGTAACAAAGGGTAGTCCGAAAAAAAGCAAAATCAAAAAAGTAGCAACAAACGCTCTAGCCCTGTGATACGAGCCTTTAGGTTTTTTAGGATAAATCCAGACTCTATTGCCCTTTTTATCAATATTTGAAACCCTATCCCTATAGGATTCGCCGGTTTCAGTAATCAAAGATTCTTCTTCATAGAGCTTATCTGTGTCTTGCTTAGACTTGTTGTTTTTCATTTTAAAAAACCGATTAGTTATATTCCCAAAACGCTAACTCCTAAACGAACAAATTTTTAATTCATTGTTTGCTGGCATTAATGTTATAGTTGGAGTTGCAAATTTATATCTATATTTAGTTTATATTCCTATGTCAACGAGAGAATCTGCAGATTATGTAAAGTACCTGAGTAATGGGCATAAACCGAGATTTGTCATTGGATGTGATCAAAAGTGCTGTGAATGACTATATAAGCTCGGCACATATTCCTTGATTCTTGTTAGAAAACATTACATAATTCATAAAGGAATAAGGGGGTTCACCTTCTTGTTATTCAATGACTTAAATTCATTTTTGTCTTTTCTGATGACATCTTTGGCATCAATACTTTGCCGCCCATACAGGACTCTGATTATTATTTTGCTAGAGTCATTGTGAGAGGTTTTCATTAAGTTGTCGGGTTTATAAATAATAATATAGTTTGGAAATATTTTTCCTTATTTTACTCTTAATTTCAAATATACTACCCAAGGAGACTCTATGTCATATCTTAAAAGCCTGATTGCTCTATTTGCTTGCACTATTATAGCTTTAGGCACTCTAAACTCTGCTAAAAACTCTAAATATGAAAGATACAAAATCGAAAAAGCTGAAGTAAAATATAAAATTAGTGGTGCTATAAGCGGTACGGAAACTTTGATATTTGATCAGTTTGGTATGCTTGAAAAAAAAGAAACAAAAGGCACCGTAAATCAGAATGGGATGCTGCAACAAATCCATGTAGCGGAGTTTACTTTGATAGACAAATATTACGACATGTCGCTTCTCAATAATGTTGGCACTGAATATAGCTTACAGCCTCTATTAGACCATGCAGATTCTTTAAAGAAAACAAATCTGTTAGATATTCAGCGAGAAACTATGCTCGCAGCCGGAGCAACTATTGAAGACGGTCGCAGAATACTGGGAAGGGTTACTCAAAAATTCACTACTCCGGATAATAAGTATTCTTTCTGGTCATGGAAAAACGTTACTCTTAAAATAGTTAAAAAAACTCAGATTGGAGAGATAACAGTGGAAGCGGTAGAAATAGATGAAAATCCAAAGATAGACAAATCAGTCTTTACAATACCTAAAAATGTAAAAATCGAGAAGCGATAAACTTAACAGTAGAAATAAAATAAATTACACAAAGGCATTATCTTCAAAAAAAGATAGTGCCTTTTTAGTGTGCGCCCAGCATGGGTATTAACTATAGGGTGTAAGTCCCGAACGAGCCTAGATAGTGGGAATCGTTAGCTAAAGACAAGGGTGTCCATCGTGAGTTGGAATCTGAAGGAAGTCGGCGGCAAAACCTTGGTCTGACGAACAGGAATCGGATATAAGGCAGGTATAAGCGGGCGAGTTTGCATATCAAAACAAAGCCCAAAACTATCCGAAACTTATGCATGTAGATCCGGCAGATATATGAGGTGAAAGTTGATATTCTTACCTGGGGAGATCTGAATTCATGCCAAACATTCTTTGAAATTGTAAAGGACACGGCAACTCATGCAGTGATATATGGGTGAGAATTCAGAAGTCAGCAGACGCCATAGTAGCTTATCAAGGTAAGTGAAGGGCTGAACGTTAAACGGAACGAGATTTATAGGCATAGCCGAGCCATGTCAGACAGCAGAAAATCAGTAATCTGAACTACTTGACCAGAGGGTATGTTGGAAACAGATAATAGGTCAAGAGAGCTTAGTGGCAGGCTGTAAATATGGAAATCAATCCAAACACGGAGGACTTATAATTGCTTGATCAAATATTAGCAACAGAGAATGTATCGAGGGCACTAAAGCGAGTAAAATCGAATAAAGGAGCCAGCGGAGGGGATGGAATGACCGTTGATGAACTTCAACCTTTCCTCGACGCGCACTGGATACACCTGAAGGCATCAATATTTGACGGAAGTTATAAGCCAAGTTTAGTAAGACAGGTAGAAATACCGAAACCTAACGGAGGCAAGCGTCAGCTTGGCATTCCAACGGTAATAGACAGCTTAATACAGCAGTGCATATCTCAATATCTACAATGCATCTATGAATCTGACTTTTCTGAACAAAGCTATGGATTTCGTCCAGGCAGGTCAGCCCATCAAGCCGTCAAACATGCAGAGAACTATCTAAATCAAGGATATACGAAAGTAATCGAAACGGACTTGGAAAAGTTCTTCGATGTAGTATGCCATGACAGGCTAATGAGCAGGCTATCTCAGAAAATTACAGATAAAAGAGTATTGGATTTAATTCGCAAATTTTTGCGAACAGGGATACTGTCAGATGGTCGTATTGAACAAAGGAGTAAAGGAACTCCGCAAGGTAGCCCGCTGAGTCCATTGTTGTCGAATATAATATTAGATGAATTGGATAAAGAACTCGCAAAGCGAGGGCACAAATTCGTGAGGTATGCAGATGATTTGAGCATATATATGCGAAGCAGAAAAGCCGCCAAACGGGTAGAAGCAAGCATTTACAGGTTTATCGAAGAGAAATTAAAACTGAAAATAAACCGTGAGAAAAGTAAAATCAGGGTTGCGAGCAAAAGCACGTTACTTGGTTTTGCTTTCTATCACAACCGTAGATGTTGGCGGATAAGAATCAGCGATAAAAGTTACCAACGCTTTAAATCTAAAATCAGAGAGTTGACTTCCAGACGGCGGTCAATAAGTATGGACTACAGGCTCAGTCTTATTAATGTAATGACACGAGGCTGGATAAATTACTTTAAAATTGCCGATGGAAGGAAGAATCTCAGGGATTTAGACAGTTGGATACGGTTTAGGCTACGGATGTGTATATGGAAAACGTGGAAGAAAGTGAAAACAAGGATAGCAAATTTAGCAAAACTTGGGATGACGCAATTTAACGCAATCCGTAATGGTAACACCCGAAAGGGATATTGCCGAGTAGCACACAGCGGAATTTTGCATAATACTTTGACTAACAATTTTCTTGCAAACTTGGGATATACCAGCCTTGAAGGTATATATCTGAAGTGTCGTGTTTAGCGAACCGCCGTATACCGAACGGTACGTACGGTGGTGTGAGAGGTCGGAGCATGAAATAATCATGCTCCTCCTACTCGATTCTTATTCAATAAATCCGGGATAATAGAAACTTCCTATATTTGTGATATCGACCTGATTGAAATCTGGAAAGTCCTATTTTTTGAGAACATAGCTCTTATACTCTCTTTTTTCTCACGATTTGGATAATTCTATTATAAACAATTTCTGATAAGTTCCAATTATATCCTTCGAAATATGTTGGACCGGTGAATTGAATTATTACAGCGTCTATGTCTCTATGGTACTTTGCTATACTTTGATATCCAGGAATTAGTCCGGTATGACCATATTCATAAATTGACGAGTATATTTCCGACTCACCTTCATCAAATATTGATCCGTCATTAAGTGCTCTTATAAATATACCTAGGTCTTCAGCTGTTGATAGCATCCCCTGGTTATCAGTTTTAATATCTAAAGGATACCCAACATGATAACCGCTCATAACACTTTCTAAGTCAACTCTTTCCAATGAAAAATATGTATTTTTAAGACCTAATCTGTCAAATATCTCTTTTTTTAGATATTTGTGATGAGGATAACCCAAAACTTTATCCATAATTTCAGAAATCAGTAGATAATTTGTATTGCTATACTCATATTCTTCATTAGGTTCGAAATTTGCAGGCTTATCTAATACAAGCTCCAGTCTTTCTTCGTTTGTCTCTTTTGGCGAAGCCCAGTAGCGTTTTGTGTTAGTATAATTTGGGATACCGCTTCTATGCTGCATTAGCATTCTTAGGGTAATATTATCAGCATATTCAATTCTATTTTTGAGTTCCGGTAAGTAATAAGCAAGTGTTTTATCTAAAGATAGGAAGCCGTTTTTAGCCATTTTTGCAACTGCCACTGCTTTATATAATTTACTGACACTTGCTAATTTGAACAATGCTTCAGGGTAAGCAGGTATTTTATTTTTTTTATCATGCCAACCTGCCGCATATGAAACAGGCGATTTACCTTTTTCATCTATATACACAATAATGCCGTCAAATCCATGCGAGATAGCTTCATCCAGTTGTTCTTGAACAGTTGCAGGCAGCGGTAAAATCCAAGCCTTAACCAATATCCATGGCACTAAGGATAAAGAATAAATCGTTAAAATCAGCAGAGATATTCTTACTATTCGCTTTATTGTCTTTGTCATTTTACCCTTAAACCCAAAAATGTCATTTAGAAAGATGAAAATGCTATAAAGTCATTGAACGGCAAGAGTTTGAAACCCTTGTCCAATAAGCAATTCCCAGTACATTGGGTTTATTCAATAAAAGTTGTCAGAATATTGATAAAAGCATGTAAATTTTCTATATGCGGTACATGACCTGAGCGATTGATTTTATAAATCTTACTATCTGGTATCAATTCCTGCATTTGTCGGCTTATTTGTGCATATTTTTCATCTAACTCACCATAAATTATGCAAGTGGGCATAGGCAGATAGCTCAACTTAAACCACATTGGTTCCATCTCTCCTGTTCCCATTTTTCTCAAAGCAGTAGCAAGATGCAAAGAAGAGTTCTGTTTCTTAGATTCAATAATATCATAATGTCTATGATTCGCTCTAAGTGACGTAAACAATGGCAGCTGATACCATTCTACTAAGAATTTAGTATATGGTATATTTTCAAGTTTTTCTGCCATCAGGGCATCATACTTTTGCCTGTCTTTTCTTTCTTTGATACTATGCAGACCCGGTGATGTAGATTCCAAAATCAGCTTGCTTATTCTCTCCGGATATCTGCTAGCGTAATGCAAAGCAACACGCCCGCCCATTGAATAGCCGCATAAAATAATTTTTTCAATTCGGAGGAAGTCAAGTATAGTATTTAAAGCTTTATTCACATAGTGAAAAGAGTAAAACTCTTCTTTATCTAAAATAGATTTACCATGACCCGGCAAGTCTATTGTAAGTATTGAGTACTTTCCATATAGCTGCTGAATTATGTGTTGCCAGTCTTGTCCGCTACCCATAAAGCCATGTATGAACAACAAAGTAGGCTTACCTGCTGCAAATTCGTATTTATATGAGAGACCGGGTTCAGCCATTTTTTATTCCTTAGTTCGATTACTATCTTAAATATTAATAAACCCGTATGAGCTACGAATATTGTAATTAAGAAGAATTATTAAGGCTTTGGGAAGCGAGCATAGTTAGATGTATGTATTAAATATTCGAATAGGATTACTACTTTAATTATGGAATTAATACAATATTGATTATATTTTAGATAAATTAAAAATGGAACTTCTATGCACATAACTACAAATTCTGAAATAGAAAAAATCTTTGATGCTTATCCTGATTTTGTACGTGATAAAATGAGATATCTCAGAGACTTAGTTAAAGAGACTGCTGAGGAAATGCCCGAAATAGCAGAGCTTGAAGAAACACTCAAATGGGGTGAACCTTCATTTATCACAAAGATAGGCAGCACTCTTAGAATGGACTGGAAAGCAAAATCTCCTGACCAATATGCACTATACTTCCAATGCTCGAGCAGGTTAGTAGAAACTTTTCGCTTAGTTTATGAGAAAACATTCCAATATGAAGGGAAGCGTGCAATTATCTTCGAATTAAATCAGGAACTGCCTGTTCCGGAATTAAAAGAATGTATCAAAGCTGCTCTCAGATACCACAAAGTCAAGCATCTCGAGACTTTGGGGATAGAGTAAGATATATATGATGTATTACAAATCAAATGGAAAAAACAATGAAAACTATAGTTTATTTGCTTGTTTTAGTTAGTCTCTCGGTCTCTCTATTCTGTCAAACTGAATATAAAAATGAGAAATATGGATTTTCAGCTCAAGTGCCTTCAGATTGGAAAGTATATGGAGAATTGAAGGATGATCATGTCCATCATAGGGCAATCATAGATTGGGGTATGCCCAAAGTCTATAGTGAATTAGAGAAACATAAAATTGAAAATGCAGTTACAATAACTGCTTATAAAAGAGAAGACATTAAGAATATGGATGATCTGATTCAACATGAGTATAGTAGGATAAGTAAAACAATTACATCACATGAAGTGCTTGATTCTTTAAATTCTCATTTAGTTTTTACCAGAAACATGGGAATAACTTATCAGACTAAAATAGTATTCGTCTATAAAAATCAAATAGGATATGTAATTGCGTTTACTGCAACACCAGGTACTTATGATATTAATCTGTCTAAGTTTGATGATTTCGTTAAGACAATCACCTTTGTTGAAGCACAAGGAAGTGAATGACTATCTGAAAAATATGAAGTGAAGTACAGTGGTTTGTATGTAGCTTCGACAAGTGCTAAATTAATTGAGAAAGAACTTAAATACAAATATTCTTATATAAGATTTTATGAAAATGGAGATGTTTTTATGGAATTCATGAGTGAAGACTCTCCTACTATACTTAAAAAGCAAAATTCAGCGGATTTAAATTATGACCTGAAGGGCACTTTCAAAATCAATGGGGCTGAGATATCTATTTTTTTAACAAAGATAGAATCAAATGGTTCTGAACATAATAATCCAATTAGCTTAAAATATTCAGGTACTATAGCCGGGGAAAATAAGATTTTTCTTAGAAGATATACAAAGAATGGAGATCCTATAGACTTCTTCTTTGACTTTTTACCGTTTGAATAAAATGCACTCTTTGGTGCAGAGGCAGAATATATTGTGTCTCAACTTAACATATCGAACTATATAGATTTTACCGTGTTAAATTCTTATATGTTATATATAAATATCTGAATTAGGAGCATCTATATGAAATATGCTTTACAGCTTATAATTTGTGTCCTCGCTTCGACTTTAGCAGCAGCTGCAGAGACTTTTGAATATGTATATCGTGATAAGAGCGACAGCACTGTCAATTGCTACCTAAAAGTTATTCCTGAGATTGAAAACATTAAAGGGCTTATTATTAGAGACTTTAGCTCTTTGCCGGATATATCAAAAAAGAGCAGATTTAAGCTCCACATACTGGCTGCTGAAGATGGTATAATGACAATTTTTACAACCACATCTAAGCGTGTCCCGGAATTATATTACTTTGATGAAGAACCTGCGCTTCTGGATGATATGATAAATGAAGTAGTTGTTGATTACAATATTCCAAAACAGAATATCTTCATTGGTGGCATTTCTGCAAGTGGAACTAGGGCGCTTCGTTTTGCGCAATACTGCAATGAAGGCAAGTCACAATATGGTATAAAAATTCGTGGCGTTTTTGCTGTTGATTCACCGCTGGATCTGGAACGATTTTACTATTCGGCTCTTAAGCACAGGAAATATTTTAAAGCCGGAATGCTCTATGAGGCTAATCTGATCTTAGATAAATTCCCAAAATATATAGGTACACCTGAAGAAAACCTGGATGTTTATCGCAAAAGTTCCGTTCACTCTCATACAGACACTACACTGGGCAATGCACAATATTACTTAAATACTTCGATTATCATGTTTCATGAACCGGATATAGACTGGTGGATTAAAGAAAGAGGTGCTAGCTATTATGATATTAACTCTTTTGATATCGCAGGTTTTGTAAACAAACAGATCAGTAACGGTAACAAAGATATAGAATTGGTGACTACTTCTAATAAGGGATTCGATCGCGAAGGCAACAGGAAATGCCACTCCTGGACTATAGTTGATGAAGAATATCTGCTTAATTGGATTGTAAAAAGAATGGAGAGATAGGAGTATCTGAATTTGTAGAGACACAATGTATTGTGCCCCTACAAATAAATATCTTTTATCTTTATCCCGGATTTGTCATTAGATGTCATTATAGTGCTGTAAATGACCGTAGAACCAACGAGCATGCTTACTTTCACTGTATGAAAATATTACGTTATCGCTTATTGAACAAGGGGTTTCAACCCCTTGCCATTCAATCACTTAAAGCCAATTTTATCATTTCTAACGACATTTTTATCTTTATAGTATATATTAATACTCTTTATTTTACACTATCAATCAACTTTTGGATGATATCATTAGTGCTAATGTTTTCTGCTTCTGCGCTGAAATTAGTTACGATTCTATGGCGAAGAACAGATAAAGCTACTGATTTGATATCATCTATTTCAGGTGAAAACCTGCCTTGAAGAGCAGCTTTTGATTTTGCTCCCAATATCAAATACTGAGATGCGCGAGGCCCTGCACCATAGCTTAGATAATCACGTATGTATTGCACTTCACTTTCTTCCGGTCTAGTAGCTCTAACGAGCTTCACCGCATACTTGATTACATTATCAGCAACGGGAACTCTTCTTATAAGCTCCTGATATTCGATAATTTTATTGCCATCTATGACTTTATTAATTTCCGGCTTGTACTCGGCTGTAGTAGATCGAACAATATCCATTTCTTCGTCAAAAGTCGGATAGTCTAACCATAAGTTAAACATAAACCTGTCTAACTGAGCTTCCGGCAAAGGATAAGTCCCTTCTTGCTCTATCGGATTTTGGGTAGAAAGTACGAAGAACGGTTCTGCTAACTTGTAAGTAGTGCCGGCAGCTGTGACTGAGTGCTCTTCCATTGCTTCCAATAGTGCTGACTGCGTTTTCGGAGGCGTACGGTTAATCTCATCAGCAAGAACGATATTTGCAAAAATAGGGCCTTTTACAAACTTAAAGTTTTTAGCTCCGGTCGTCAGGTTGTCTTCGATTACTTCATTACCTGAGATGTCGCCCGGCATTAAGTCGGGAGTAAACTGGATACGGCTGAAATCCAAATCAAGGGTACGCGCCAAAGTGCGGATAAGAAGCGTTTTTGCAAGACCCGGCACACCAATTAGAAGGCAGTGGCCTTTTGCAAAAAGCGAAATAAGTAATTGATCTATAACGTCATGCTGACCTATAATAACTTTTCCAATTTCAGATTTTACCTGCTTGATGGCGGCTGCAAGCTCCGCAACAAGCTGCGTGTCATTTCTCTCTGCCATAAATTCTCTCTTCGATTTATTTTATTTGTTAAGTATCTGTTTTCATAAGAGTTATACGTAAAAGTATTATTGTAGTTACCTTTGGGCAAATGATAATAATAATTTAAACTCTTATTGTCTAAACCAGATTTGTAATATACCATTCCATTTTCTCTTATTCAAGAATAGTATTAGCTAAGTGGGTATATTATAGAAATTGTAGCTTTTTACTTGACTCATAACATTATGAGATTAAGTTGGTAGGCTCAAAAATTCAAGCTAATACCCACACCTGCTATTTCATCTTTCCTTTCCATGCCGTTTAAGTCAAATCTGGTTTTGTAAGCGGATCCTGATAGTAGTTTTCAGGCATCAGCATACCAAAGGGGAAGTAATCATTTTTAGAAATAACCTTAAGCCTTGGCAGAGAGTACTCTTCTCTGAACTGGTAATCTGCAAATGTTAGTTTTACATTGCCAAGGTGATCTGTAAGTTAGCGTGACAATCACTCAATGTGCAGGGCTTTTTTTGCCCTGCGCCTATGGTATTGCTTATGCTTGACAATTCCTTTTTAAATAAAAAACTCGAAAAAATTTATCTAAACGGAAAAGACCTGGAAGCAGCAAAATTCAAAGGACTGCTTGTTGCGAAATATAATTTCAAGAAGCAGAACATCACTTTGCGCGAAGGTCAAAACAAACTAGACCTCCCTTTTCTGGCAAGAATCCTTGCAGAAAAGGGGATATAGGTATCAACAAGTTTGTTAAGCGAGCGAAGCGCACGTCTAAACCTGCTATATTGGAGTTGTAGGTGGGATTCAAATCAGATCAAAAGATAGAACAGTTAATCTCTTCTTCTCATGATTACACTTAATATTATTTATACTAAAATCGTATATTGCAATTTGATATTAAATATTATATTCCTGATATCATGAGATTATTAACTCATTTCAAAAGACTTATACGTAAACTATTATATAAATCATGTTATAAAAAGAAACAAGAAACCAAAGATATGAATGAACATGTAAAAGAGTATCTTGAATATTTTTCAGAGATAACAAAACCAAAATATGCAGTAATGATAACAGGCAGCTGGGGGTCGGGTAAGACTCACTATATAAAAAAACTTATCAAAGATTGGAATAAAGAAGAGAAATTACTTAAAGTAGAAGATAAAGAGATAAAACTCAAGCCTATTTATATAAGCCTATTTGGATTAAGTAAAACTTCCCAAATTAATGATGAAATGAGGAAGCAACTTTTTCCTATACTATACTCTAAGTACGTTCAAAAAGGCAAGAAAATATTAGCCGGTATTACTAAAGCTGCACTAAGAGTTAACATAGATGTTTTCTCAGAAGATGGAGATAATAAAAAAGATGGTCAGATTTCTGTCACACCTGATATAATGAGTATTTTTGAAAATGACGAACTTACAATTAGTGGCAAAAAAATTATAGTATTTGATGACCTGGAAAGATGTACAATCCCTTTAGCGGAAGTTCTTGGCTATATTAACTACTTTATTGAACATTATGATTGCAATGTGATAATTATTAGTGATCAAGTAAAAATCAAATCTGCTGAGAATAATGAAAATGAAGATTATAAACGGATAAAAGAGAAAATCATAGGGCAAACCTTAGAGATTCAATGTGATGTAGAAAGTGCGATTCAAGATTTTATTGAAGAAATCGGAGATAAGTCAGAAGACAGTATTAAAATACGGACGGATCTCTATGATCGTAAAGATTTGATAATAAGAGTATTTGTAGCCTCTAAAACTAATAATTTACGTTTACTAAGACACTGTCTGAAGGATTTAGCGAGATTTATTAAGCATATTGATAATCAGTATGTTAAACATAAAAATTATAAGGAGTTTTTAGATAACTTTATTTTCTTATTTATTCTAGTTTATATGGAATTTCATTCCGGTAATAGAAAATATTTTGATGGTAGTGAGTTTGAATATGAATATATGCTCAATGATGACTTCAAAAGAGAGAAATCGGCATTAAGTAATAAATACACAGATTTAACAAAAGAACTTAATGTCCAATATTATGATTCAGCCTATCGATCAGAATACCTATGCGATTACTTAGAAAAAGGGTACCTAAACAAATCAGATATTAATACACAGATTCAGAAAACTAAACTATTTTCAACTTATAATGTTGCGAAATGGACGAGACTTACTGAGTGGTGGAGTCTTGAAGAAGATGAATTTGAACTTTGTAAATCAAATCTGGTCGATATTTTTTTCAAAGACGAGGATATAGCATTAAGGACAATATTCATTATGACTGGATTGCTGTTATTGTTAGTTGAAGAAGGGTATTTGACTATGCTGGAAAATGAAATCATAAAAAGAGCAAAATATCTATTATCATCATATATTAAAGGACTCGATAAGAATGATAGATATTATGTATATCATGGGAATGATTTCGAAAATCTCGAATATAAATTCAGTACTAGTAAAATAGATTATTTTCATCATCTAAAGGAGTATACTAAATCTGAGTTAGTTCTTTTTGATAATTTAGAGTTCGAAGAAATATCTGCCAATATGTTTTCAAATATTAATGATAATCTAAATGCACAGTATTTTTTTGAACGATTTAAGTACTCAAAACAGTGACGATACATTTTTTAATAGATCCTTCTTTGTAAAAGTAAGTGGAAAGAGTTTAGCTATACATCTTAAAAGTTTGAAGAACAGAATTTATACACACTTTATATATATATTGAATTATTTATATCTATATAATGGTGGTCTTCAGGAGAATACCAAAACAACGCCTCAAATCAAAGACTTGAAAAGCCTAATAGACTTTAAAGAAGAAATTGATAACCACGAGGGCATTACTGATAAAATCAAAATATATAACCTTAATGTTTTGAGTAAAAAACTTGAAGAGATAATAGAAAAACTAGAAAAATTTAGAGATCAGAATTTAGATAAACCAGAGAATTCATTGTAAAAACTATTTTTGGAACTATATATATGTATATACTTTACGTAGATGAAAGTGGTGATCCCGGAAAATATACAGAATTTAGTTCTAAGCACTTTATGCTTAGTGGTATTATTGTAGCTTTCGATGATTGGTCAGAATGTTTAAGAAGACTTAAAAAGTTTCGTCATCTTCTAAAAGAAAAATATAATTTATTATTGAAAACTGAATTACATGCTGCGGAATTGATAAGGATCAATAAAATCGATGCATACAAAAAAATATGTAAAAAAGATAGAATTGAAATATTAAAACTTGCTTCTCTAGAGTTGCCACTTATTTTCTGTAATTCAAAAGTTATAAATATCTCTTTGAATAAGGAAGACTTGAACTCGTATGAAGAGTATCAAACTCTGGCTTGGTCTAGAATGATACAAAGATATGATACTTTTCTCAAAAAAGCTGCAGGAGATCAGAAAGGTATTATAATCTCAGATGATACAAATGAACCATTAATTAGATCGCTTTTGCGTAAGATGCGAGTGTACAACCCAGTTCCATCCTTTTATACAAAGTATAGAGATATTCCTACAAATAACATAATTGAAGATGTTTTTATGAGGAATTCTAATCACTCATATTTCATTCAATCTGTTGATACAATTGTACACTTACTTTATAGAAGAGAGTACCCAAAGGGTAGTTTAAAAAAATATAATGTCGAAAAGCTATTTTTGAATTTGGAACCCATACTACTTAAAGAGGCAAGTTCTCAAGACACATTAGGTATAGTTAGAAAATAAAAAACCCCGGTTTTAAACCGAGGTACAATTTTTTTTTGATTTTTGCGGCTCAACATACCTATTCAGATAGCAAAGTCGACTTATTATAATATACGAAAAAGAATAGTATTTAGTTTAAAATTATTCTATGTACCCATCCTCATTTTGCCTTCTCCGCAATATTCTCTAATTTTGCATTTATCTAACCTCAATGTTTTTAAGTAACTTATTTATTTAGTTTGTAGTATTCGTTTCTATTAATCCCAAAAATGTCATTTGAAAAGAAGAAATAGCTCTAAAGACATTGAATGGCAAGGGGTTGAACCCACTTGTTCAATAAGCAATTACGTAACATTTTCTTACAGAGGAAGTGAGCATGCTACTTGATTCTACGGTCACTTACGGCACTATTATGACATCTAATGACAAATCCAGGTTAAAAGAACATATTGTTCAATATTAATTATAAAAGATAATAAAATGCTGTTGGAATATAAAATCCGGACAGTTATTAGAAACACTAAGAAATGACACAATAGAAAATGTTATACTAATGCAGAAGTTAGATAGAAAACATTAGAATGAAAGCCTGTAGTTGTATGCGAAGTAGGGAAGAGGTGGACAATACTTAAGCTATCCCAATAAAGAAGCCACCCCATAAGAGCTATATTTATTATAACTCTTATGGGATAAAACTATAAATACATTTACAAATGAACTCCTGCTCCGGGACCTAACGGAATGCCCAGCCACAGCCACAGTAATAAGAATATTGCCCAGCCGATGAAAAATACGATTGTATATGGAAGCATTGTTGCTACCAGCGTTCCAATGCCGGCATCTTTTCGTATTTTTGGAAATATACAATGATTAGTGCAAAAAAGCTCATCATTGGGCTGATGATATTAGTTGTGCTGTCGCCTATTCTATAAACTACCTGAGTCAGTTCAGGTGTGTAGCCCAGATACATAAACATCGGCACAAAGATTGGCGCAAGCAATGCCCATTTTGCAGAGGCGCTTCCCATCACGAGATTTATCATGGCTGAAAATATCAAAAACATGATTACAAGAGGGAATAAACCAAGATCCATACTTTGGATAAAGTTAGCGCCGTTAATGGCTAAAATGATACCCAGATTGCTCCAGTTGAAATATTGCACAAACTGTGCAGCAAAGAAAACTAATACCAAATATGCTCCTAATGACTTCATTGAGTCAGTCATACCTTTCATTACATCACTGTCGTTTTTGTATTTGCCAACACTTACACCATAAATTATACCCATAATTCCGGCAACTATAAATAGTACTGCAACAACTCCTTTTAAGAGAGGCGACGTAAGCAATCCGCCATCCATTCCGCGGAGCAAGCCGTCTTCCGGAACAAGACCAATAGTAACCAAAATCACAAATACAGCAAATAAGATAGCACAGCGTATTAGTCCTTTCTTTTCTATTGCACTGAGATGCTCTATATTTTCCTGTTCATGGTCTTCTGCATTGAATTTACCCATTCTTGGAACTACAATTTTTTCTGTCACCCAAGTGCCAAGCACTGCTACTAATACTGTTGAAGCTACCATAAAGAAATAATTAGATGTTGGATTTACCACATACGCAGGATCAACAATTCTGGCTGCTTCTTGCGATAGTCCGGCAAGTAGTGGATCAATAGTACCAAGAATTAGATTTGCAGAATAACCACCGGAAACACCGGCAAATCCGGCTGCCATTCCGGCAATTGGATGCCTTCCGACAGCCATAAAAATAGTACCTGCCAAAGGAACTAATAGCACATACCCTACACTGGAAGCAAGATTTGACATAATTCCGGCAAAAACTATTATAAAAGTCAGCATCTTAAGAGGAGAATATATTACAAGACCTCTGATGAGAACTCCAATCAGACCGGAGTCATCAGCAAGGCCGATACCTAACATAGCAACGATTACTATCCCAAGTGGAGCAAAAGCAGTGAAATTCGTCACCATTTTTAGCAGTATATCATGTACGCCATCTTTTGTTAAAAGATTGATTGCTTTATAGATTTCACCTGTTACCGGGTCTGTGGCTTCAAGCCCGATTGAACCAAAAACAGCAGACAAAACTAAAATAGTGACTGCAAACAATCCAAAAAGTGTAGCTGGGTGCGGTAGCATATTACCCACCTTTTCCACCCCATTTAGAAATATTTTGATAGCCTTTTGCGACATGGTATTTTTTTCTCACGATAATTCAAAATAAACTATATTATGATATTTATATCATATCCTATAGTAATATAAGAAGATACGAGAACATAGAACAATTAAGTAAAATGAATATGCTTTAGCTCTCAGATACAATATTTATTCAATATAAATCCAAAATATTATTATATTTGTTTTATTAGTTATGATATATTCACTTCGATTGAGCTTGTATTAATATATATATTATCATACAATTAGTCATACTTGCAGGGAGATCACAATGAATAAAAGAGACCAATATAGTTCCTTTGGCAGATCTTCTCCCGAAGAGTTATCCAAACAGATTAGTTATTTCAACTCCGACTCCTCATACCACTCTCTGTTTGATAAGGTTCCGGAATTGATTCTTATACTTAACAACAATCGGGAAGTAGTTTTCGCTAATAAAAAAACTAAATCTATCTTGGGACTTGAAGATATAAATGATATTTACGGTGAGCGTCCGGGTGAGATATTTGGCTGTATGCACTCCCGGGATGAGCTGTCAGGGTGTGGTGACTCTAAATCTTGTAAATTTTGTGGTGCTGTGATGTCTATAAAAAAAGGACTAGCAGGCAGTGATAATGAAAATGAGTGTGTAATAATCACTAAAGACAATGTTGATGCTTACCAGATGAGAGTGTTCTCTTCTCATTTTACTATAGAGGATAGTAATTTTGTAGTATTTACGCTTTCTGATATTAGCGACACAAAACGCAAAGAAGTTTTAGAAAAACTATTTTTTCACGACATAATGAATACAGCAACCGGTATTTCTACATTATCATATTTACTAAATGTAAAACTACCCGATAAATATATGCGATATAAGCAACTTGCCGGTGATTTTTCCACGAAGCTAATAGATGAAATCCAATCGCAAAAACAAATGATGGCAGCTGAAAACGGAAGTTTAAATATAGATATGCAAACTACAATAAGCTGCGATATCGTAAGTACTACAGCTAACCTAGCTATGCTATATAATGTGCAGAAGGAACAGATAGTTTTAAGTGATGACCTCGAAAAAATTGAGTTTAAAACCGACAAAGCTATACTTGCTCGAGTGCTGACTAATCTTATGAAAAATGCCTATGAAGCCGAATACCAGGGAGGCAAGATTACAATATCATGCAACTTGACTTTATCAAATTCGGTATGTTTTACTGTACATAACCCAACGGTAATGCCCACACATGTAAAAGAACAAGTATTTAAAAAGTCTTTTTCAACTAAAGGAACTGGTAGAGGTTTAGGCACTTACAGCATCAAACTCTTAACAGAAAAATATCTTGGTGGTAAAGTTTATTTTGAAAGCAAAGAGCCTGAAGGCACTACTTTCTATATAGAAATACCAATTAGCAAATAATTATATAGTATAATACAAAATCAGAATAAGACTGCTGTATTACATATAATACATCATACATGGTCTAAGATATTATATAATATAAATAATATTATCAATATCATATAATTTTCTCTTTATTTTTTGAATTTTTTGTTATATATTTAGCATAAAATTTAAATTACTGAATTCCATCCAAGGAGGATACTTATGCCGACTTTTGAGTACAAAGACATTAAAATTGAAGTTGATGAAGCAGGATTTATGGAA
The DNA here is from genome assembly GCA_963678775.2 of Kapaibacterium sp. (SeqCode). GTDB lineage: Bacteria > Bacteroidota > Ignavibacteria > Kapaibacteriales > UBA2268 > JBFHIJ01. The sequence goes on along the minus strand of CAXXGR010000002.1, from coordinate 178,317 downwards.
CAGCCTGAATTGTGGACAGAAGAAATAGCTATGGCTTTGGCTTCTACGGAAGAAATATCCGAGTTGACGGACGATCATTGGAAGATACTTCGCTACTTGAGAGAATACTACCAAAAAAATGGAATCGCTCCGATGATAAGGAAACTCTGCAGAGATACGGGTTTTCCTTTAAAACAAATCTATCAGCTATTCCCATCAGGTCCTGCAAAGGGTGCTTGCAAGGTGGCCGGTTTGTCAAAGCCGACAGGATGTGTTTAAATATTTTATTTGCATTTCAAAGGATAATCATTTTAATTTAAAAGAAGAAGCCTGACAAACACTTCAGACTTCTTCTTCTTTTTTTTGAATTGGGATTCAAATATTTTTATTAGTTGCAACCGCAACTATTACCGCCACAGCCGCAACCTGATTCGTTATTATTCAACAAATCAAGACTGTTTTTGTTTTTTGATTTGCCGCCACAGCCACAAGAAGTTTTAACATCCTCGATGCTTTGTCCCGGTTCCAAATCAACTTGTTTTTCTCTGCCGCATTTAGCGCAATTGTAAGTATGCAATGCCATATTGTTTAATCTTTTATTTGATACAAATATATATTTAGGTGTGCCTAACAATACGAAATATATTCATAGATATTGTTAGATATTTTACCCGTTACAATAAATCTTGAAAATGTCTAAGGACTATTTGTTTTTTATAAATATTTAGAATATCTTTATTTATAGCATATTATGCATATATTATACTTTACTATGCTCGATGTTGCTATTAATATAAAAGTTAAAAATAAAACTAAATATCAATCAACCTGATACTTCAAAGGGGGTTTGTGGTGGATTCTTCCAAAAAGAAAATTTTTACGGATGAAGAACTTGATATTTTGGCAACAAAGTTTAAAATACTTTCAGAGCCATCCCGATTAAGAATATTGCGGACATTATTTGGTGGCGAGAAATGCGTTACTGAAATAATAGAAGAAACAGGCTTGCTTCAGGCAAATGTTTCAAAGCAATTGAAATTATTTCTTACAAACAATATTTTAGAATGTAGAGCTCAAGGTTTGCAAAGATACTACTCAGTAAAAGATCAGACAGTAAAAAGTATATGCACTATACTTTGCTCATCTGAAGATGCAAACTGCCTTGAAGCAGCAAAGGACTAATCATGGCTTCCTATTTCCGTATATCTCTTATTAGTTTTTTTACCATATTTGATTCTGCTCTTGTAGCAGTAGGTATGTTGCTTTTTGGGAAAAGGTCTTTCAATCTCCTTTCTAAAAGATGGGCAAGGCACATAATCAAAAATAGTAAGATTGACCTTGAAATTATTGGCATGGATAAATTAGATAAACAGGAATCCTATATCTTTATTAGTAATCATACCAGCGTCTTCGATATTCCATTATTGATTTATGGGCTTGGTGATGATATTAGGATGATTTATAAGCAAGAGCTGGAAAAAATTCCAATATTTGGATTTGCCCTAAAAAAATCTCCTTTTATTCCTATTGTGCGCGAGGATCCAAGAAAAGCTATGCAATCTATAGAAACTGCTGTTCATGAAATAAACAGCGGAAGTTCTATTGTAATATTTCCTGAAGGGACACGATCTAACAACGGCGAGCTCGGAGACTTTAAGCGAGGAGCTTTTATGCTTGCTTCTAAGGCTGAGCGGCCAATAGTACCTATTACTTTAGTAGATGCATGGAAGGTATACAATCCGAAAACTAAGAAGATTATTCGCACAAAAGTAAAACTTATAATTGACCAACCGATTGAAAACAAAGGAAAATTAGACAGAATAGCTGAGAATAAACTGATGAAAAATGTACACGCGGTAATAGAAGACAATCTGAATAAAGAAAAATCTAAATAATTTCAAAAATATTTGCAAAAAATCCAAAATCCATATATATTTGTATTCTAGAGAGAGTTGGTCAGGTAGCTCAGTTGGTAGAGCAGAGGACTGAAAATCCTCGTGTCGGCGGTTCAATTCCGTCCCCGACCACAGAAAGAAAATTATAAATCCTTATAACTGAGTAAGTTATAAGGATTTGTTGTATGTGGGTTGGCGTAGTCTGCTTTATAATAGTCTCATTATGTATTTATGTAGGTTTTAAATAATTACTTGTTATACAATTACATACATAGTATTACAGATTTTCTGATGATAAACCTGTTAAACAGCAATTAGGCTAAATAATAAAAAAGCTCCTAAGAATTTGGAGCTTTTTGTTAAATGGAAGTTTATCTTCTTTCCGGATGTTTTTTGGGAAATTCGAATCTTATTAATTCTCCATTCTCCTCTTCGATATTAGTCCATTTTTCAATATCAAATTTGACATGAATCATACCGCAAGTTGGTACATTGTCGAAGTACTGTCCTGTAAAATAAGACGCTAACGAAGTAATATCCGGGTTATGCCCGAAAAGCATCACTTTATCAAACTTGTTGTCTATATTTTTAATCTTTGATATAATATATTTGGGCCCTTTTTCATAGATGTTGTAATCTTCAAAAAAGTAATCTTCTGTTATTTCTAAAGCTTCAGCAAATATTTTAGATGTAGTTAAGGCTCGATTTGCTGTGCTTGAAATGATTATTTGAGGTTTGAACTCCCAAGTGGAAGCAAGTTGTGCCATAAAAGGTGCATCTGCCAGACCTCTTTTATTGAGTGGTCTATTAAAATCTGTCCAATCTGGGTCGTCCCAGCTTGATTTGGCATGCCTTACTAAAATCAACTCTTTCATTTATATTCCTTGTTAATTTAGTACTTGCTTAGAGTATCTAAAGTGTTAATGTTTGAAGAATGATCTTCTTTATCAATTTGTACATTGCAAAATTTGAAGAATTTTTTCTCTTTTGCAATTATATCTCGTACATTTTTTGCATTAGATTGCTCACCTTTTTTATCATAAGCATTGCTTAGTAATAAGTGAATCTTTTCTCTGATTGAGTCTCTTTTGCTTCTACTTCTTATCTGAAGCCATGCTCGCTGATCGAAATATGTTCTAAGTCGGTTTATAACTAAAGTAGGGTGCAAGGTAGAGTCTGCTTCTGCTTTGATAATAGCAGCTTCAAGCAGAGTCTCGACTTTATTATTCACAGTAACTTGCACACTATCCGGGATCACAAAAGAATGGTTAAAATATTCGTTTACTTTATTTTGCATTTCTTTGACTACCAGGGGATCAGAGAAATCATAAACATTGAAATTAAGCCTAAGAGAAGGTTTTACATTGACGGTAATATTTGAAATAGATTCAGTAAGGCCATTGATTTTTAATCGGCTAAGCAATGCTCTGATTTTTGCTTTATCTATGTTGCTGTCTACTAAGGACAAACCACTGCTAAGCATCACATCCCCAAAAATGCCGGAAAACTTGTCAAAATTAAGGAAAATCATTTGCTTCATAAATTGAGCTTGATTATAAGTCCTTTGGAAATCATCTTGTACAAAGCCTTTTCTTGACCTTAGCACTTGCAGCTGCGAACCTGCATCCTTATAGCCGAGCCACTCTAAAATGCCCATCGCCTGCGAAAATCCAAACTCTACATAATAATGTATTTTATCAAGACCGGCTATGCGAGCTAATTCCTGCAGATAGAAAGCTCTACCTTTTGAAGCTCGGCACACGGTGAGTTTATTAAATGTTGTTGTGTCCGGGTATCCGGCATCCGCTTCTGTGTCACGTGGGATTGAGATTATTTCAATTTTGCCTAAATCAGGCAGAAAAGAAAATACATGGTTAGCATCCGCATGTTTATATTTGCTGCCTAAACGAGCATCCACACCGGTAAGGGCAATATTTATTCTTTCTCCGTCATATACTTTTTTATAGTCCTTACTTGCAAACTTATCTATGCCAAAGTGCACAACAGTATCTTTTGCATGGCTAATTTTAATAATTTCAATATTTGTATCATTAGTATCAATAATTGCTTTATAGAATTCTAAAGCAACCTGTGGCAAAGTATCTTGAGTTAAAGCTTTGGTAGTGATTGTTCTTTTAGTTTTAGGCACAGCAATAAGAGTATTACTGTAACTATATATAAATATGAAGAGTCCAATACAAACAAATGCAAAAGTTAGAAGTGTAAATAGAAATATTTTCTTCCAGGAGACTTTTTTACCGGATTTTTTCATTGTATAAAAACAATATTTGAAAGATATTAACTAGAGTTTTACAAAATAAAAACAATATTCTATAAAACAAACATATAATTTATCTAAGTCTTGGTAAAAATATGTACTTAGCAATCAATGTATATTAATACAGGATTTGTAATCAGCTGTCATTATAGTGCTATAAATGACCGTAGAACCAACGAGCATGCTTACTTTCACTGTATGAAAATATTACGTTATCGCTTATTGAACAAGGGGTTTCAACCCCTTGCCATTCAACTACTTAAAGCCATTTTCATTATTTCTAACGACATTTTTGCAATAACTGCAAAAAGGCTCCTGTAGAGACAAGAGCCTTTCGCTTAACATCTATTTATCTGCAATATATTACTCAGATTTATCTTTGTTCTTTTTACGGAAAACAAAAGAAATAGGAGTTCCTTCAAAATTCCATACCTGACGCATTTGACGTTCCATAAATCTTTTATATGAATCCGGAAGATGCTCAGGGAAATTCAAGAAAAATGCAAAAACAGGAGGTTCACTGCTCACTTGAGTTACATAATTGATTCTCAAATCTCTTCCTTTGATATTCGGAGGAGGAGTTCTTTCCAGCAAAGGAAGTAACTTCTGATTAAGCTCAGAGGTTTTAATTCTAAAGGTTCTATGTTCTTTAATTTCTTTAGATATATCAAGCACTTTAGCAATTCTTTGCTTAGTTTCAGCAGAGATAAAAACTATGGGAACATAGTCGAAAGTTTTTAAATCTTCTCTGATTTTCTTAGTAAACTCAATAGAAGTTTTGTGGTCTTTTTCTACCAAATCCCATTTATTAATAGCCATGATTAGGCCTTTGCGTGCAGTTTCTGCTTGGTTCAGTATTCGCTTGTCCTGATCTTCTAAGCCGCGTGTGGCATCTACTAATAAAACTGCTATGTCGCAACGCTCAATAGCTCGTGATGTACGAAAAGTGCTATACATCTCCACATTTTCTTTAATGTGGGTTCTTCTTCTTAGCCCTGCAGTATCAATTAGAACAATTTCTTCACCGTAGTATTTAATTATCGAATCTACTGCATCGCGAGTAGTGCCCGGTATGTCAGTAACAATCATTCTGTCTTGACCCAATAGAGCGTTCGTAAGAGAAGATTTGCCAACGTTAGGCCTGCCAATAAAGGCAACTTTCAGCCTCTTGTCCTCGTCTTCATTGTTTTCTGATTTAAGAGGTTCCACTACTTTATCTAAGAAATCGCCTGTATTATGTCCGTTTATTGCAGATATAGGATAAGGCTGATCTAAACCTAAATTCCAGAATTCATAAGCAAAATCTTCCAAGTTGTTGTTATCGCATTTGTTAACAACCAGAGTAACGGGCTTTTTAGAGCGTCTGAGCAATACTGCTATGTCTTGATCAAACGGAGTAACACCATCTCTTGAATCAACTAAGAAGATGATAGAATCAGCTTCTTCCACAGCAATCATTGCTTGCTCACGAATGGCTTTTTCCATAGTATTCTCATTGCCGGGAATAAATCCACCGGTATCGATTAGAGTAAATATTTTACCGTTCCATTCGGATTTGCCATAAATCCTATCTCTGGTTACGCCCGGTTCGGACTCAACTATTGCAGATTTATACATTGTCAATCTATTAAAAAGAGTAGATTTACCTACGTTAGGCCTGCCTACTATAGCAACTACGTTCATCTTATGTTTCTTCTTTATTAGTTCAATAATGCAAAGTAGCTTTACATGCCGTGGAAAACATAATTCAAAACGCCACTTGCCTAAGCTTGCAAATTAGTAAAAAATAAAGACATAAATGCAAGTTAGTGTATATAATTTTTTTTAATCTCTAAGCTAAATATGTTTATGGCTTGTCTATAAATTGGCAGCAAATCTATTGATTTTATAAACGAGCCAATAAATACTGCTATATTAATAAAGCTTGTACTATATTATGTTACGTGAAAGCTTTGAAATTTGCCGTTTTATCTGTATTTTTTCAAATAATAATCCAAACAAATTAAACATTCAAATAGCTAAATCAGTATGGAATCAATATTTAAAAATAAAAAAATTCTGCTTGGCGTTACTGCTTCTATAGCGGCGTATAAAAGTCCCCTTATCGTCAGGGAACTTATTAAATTAGGTGCGCATGTCAATGTTATCATGACTCCTTCGGCAAAGAACTTCGTTACTCCTATGACTCTTACCAATGTGTCTCGTAACCCGGTTGCTGTGGAAATGTTTGATAAAGATTTACAGGATAGTGGCGCGTGGCATATACAGTTAGCTCACTGGGCTGATTTGGCTCTTATTGCGCCATGCTCAGCAACCACACTCGGCAAGCTTGCAAATGGAATTTGCGACAATGCTCTGACTACTGTAATTACTGCATTGCCTAGAGAGCTCCCTTTGCTGATAGCTCCATCTATGGACTCAACTATGTGGCTCAATCCTTCAACCCAAAGAAACATCAGACAGATGCAGGCTGACGGAGCTTTAATCATACCTCCGGGAGAAGGTGAACTTTCCAGTGGAATTATTGGACCGGGTAGGTTGCCGGATATTAGTGTAGTGATAGATTATGTATATAGAGCGCTTAAAGGCTGGGTTTACGAAGAGCACTCCGAAAGAGTCTTTATGCAAGATAGTAGCATAATACCTTCACCTCCTAAAGTCATTAATGATAATCATGATGCAGACAAGCTAAATGCTGCGATTCAATTGGAGCAGATGAAAAAAACCATAGCCGAAAAAAATCAGCCTCAAACTCTAAAAGGTAAGAAAGTAGTTATAACTGCAGGTCCGACTCATGAGAAAATAGATGATGTGAGATTTTTAGGGAATCATTCCTCGGGAAAAATGGGATATGCAATCGCTACCTCTGCAAGAAATGCAGGAGCCAATGTTGTGTTGGTCTCAGGGCCTGTGAGCATCAATCCGCCTGAAGGTGTCACTACTATTAATGTGTACACTGCGCAAGAGATGTATGATGCTACAGTAGTGGAATTTCCGGATGCAGATATAGGAATTATGTGTGCAGCAGTGGCTGACTATACTTTGAAAAAGCCTTTTGACGGAAAATTGAAAAAAAGTGAAACCGGCCCTGAGCTTACTCTACAGTTAGTAGAAACTCAGGACATTTTAGCCTCTTTGGGCAAAAAGAAGAAAAAGAATCAGACTCTGGTAGGTTTTGCTCTCGAAGCTGTCAACGAAATAGAATATGGCAGAGAGAAATTAAAATCAAAAAATGCAGATATGATAGTTGTTAATTCTGCTTCCAGACCTCAGAGTGGCTTTGGGATAGATATGAATACGATTACATTACTTATAAAAGGAGCAGGCGAAACCCAATACCCTCCAATGAGCAAAACAGAGTGTGCAAAGATAATAATTGATAAAACTGCTGAGTTGCATAATAAGTAAATTGCGAAGACTTGCGGACACCACTTTCTTAGATGTTTCAATTTTGTAATATTTAGATAGAATAAATGAAAACAGTACTTATCTGCCACGAAGGAGCAAAATTTGATTCGGAAGGACTGAGCCGATGGATGGACTCGTTTAGTGATTTGCTTGGAATAGTAATTATTAAAGAAAAACCGGGACGATTCATGCGCAGAGTAAAGCGTTAAATAAAGAGAAGCGGTATCTTAGGTTTTATAGATGTTACCATATTTAGACTATGGTACAAGCAAAAAGCCTTTTATGCTTTATTTGGTGATGGTGGTGTCAGTGCATCACTCTTATCGCATAAACTTTGAAAGAACTCATCTGGTAAGCTCATTTTCTGGCAAATTTGGCAGCCGGAAATTTTGGGACTTGCTTTGGGCAGTGGTTCTATTGGAATCTTAAGAAAGTTGCAAAAAAATCAGCAGGTGGATTATATCTAAAGCTAAGAGATTATCTTTATGAGAAAAAGTGATGCTACAATTACTTATATAACTATTAATGATATTAATTGTAATATTTTTAAGTAGAATCGTAAATTTATGTGTAACTTTTTCAGTATGTAAAGTGTCTATATTATGTGATGCGAATTTGTTATTGAACCAAATATTTTATTAGGCGTACTAAATATTAAACAAGATGATTTTCGTATTCACATGCTCCTTGAATAGAAAACAGATTAGGCAGATTCTTAAGTTTATAACTGAATCTGCCTTTTTTTATTTCTACTTTCCTTTATAGTTAATTCAGTTATCACTACTTTTGTGTTAGATATCACTATACATAATTGCTTAGGAGTTATGATGGGAGTTCAGAGAGAACAATGGGGCTCTAAGCTCGGTTTTATTTTTGCGGCAGCAGGTTCGGCTATCGGCCTGGGTAATATTTGGAGATTCCCGTACACAGTTGGTGAAAACGGTGGTGCAGCTTTTGTACTATTATATATCTTTTTTGTATTTATTATTGGATTGCCATACTTATATGCAGAGTTTGCACTGGGTAGGCACTCTAATCAAAATGCCATCGGAGCCATAAATACTATTCAACCGGAATCATACTGGAAATGGATTGGAGCTTTAGGAATCTTAACAGGAACTGGTATACTCGCCTTTTATGGAGTAATTGCGGGCTGGACAGTTGGGTATATCTATAAGACCGCTGTTGCAGATACTAGTAGTTTTTCTGAATTTATAGCAAACCCGGTATATGTGATAAGTCTTTTTGCATTTTTTATGTCCCTAACTGCTTTGATAGTATCTAAGGGGGTATCAGGAGGTATCGAAAAGGCAGGCAAGGTGCTGATGCCTGTGTTGCTCCTGATACTTTTTGCTCTGACAATCTATTCAAATAATTTGGAAGGCGCATCTAAAGGTCTTGATTTTTATCTAAATCCTGACTTCTCCAAAATTACCGGAAAAGCTGTGATGAGTGCATTAGGTCAGGCATTTTTCTCTTTAAGCCTTGGCATGGGGCTAATGGTAACCTATGGCAGCTATTTGACTAAAAAGGAAGATATCGCAGAGTCAGGCTTATACATTGCCGGATTTGATACTCTTATAGCCATAATGTCAGGTTTAATTATTTTCCCGGCTCTTTTTGCATTAGGCGAAGATCCGCAGGCAGGCCCGACACTCGTATTTGTAGTTTTTCCAAAACTCTTTACTAATATGCCTGCCGGAGAGATAGTAGGAGCTGCATTTTTCATTCTCCTCTCTATAGCAGCTTTAACTTCCACTATTTCGCTACTGGAAGTGCCAGTATCGTATTTTGTGGACTCAACTAAGTTAAGTAGGAAAAAATTAGTTTGGATAGTAGCTTTTATTACATTTCTTATTGGTCTGCCTGCCGCTTTATCGCAGGGTGCTGTAGATTCGCTTACAAATTTTGGACTTATTGGTGAGCACTTTACTTCCCCTGATTTTCTTAGTCAGATGAGTTTTCTGTTTGGGGATTTGTCTTTGGCTCTTGGTGCATTATTGTTGTGTATATTTGTCGGATGGGTATGGGGTGCAGATAAGGCAGCTGAAGAGCTGAAAAACGGGTCGAAACATTTTACTAAAATTAGCAAAATATGGCAGATTTCAATTAAATATATTATCCCTATAACTATCTTTATCATTCTGTTAAATCTATTCAAAATCTTTGACTAAATAGGTAAAAGCTCTGAAGTTAGAATATTATTTATATGTAGATATGCTTCTTCAAAGTACTTACCCAAAAAGTTATTTTGTCCAACCGAGGTATATACATAGATACTTTCACCCTAGAGTTGATACACATGCTGTGCACATAAAAAAAAGGAGTACTCAGTTAAGAGCACTCCTATTGATTTATAAAATATGATTAATCTGTTTTATTTTGTTATAGATACCGGAAGAACTGTTACTTCTTCTCCGATGATAACTTTGAGGTAGTACATGCCTGATGTTATGTCTTCTACATCTATTTTATGGTTCTCATTGGACGAAACAGTGCCTTTGTACAAAGCAACGCCTGTAAGGTCTACTAAGCTGATATTTGCATCATTTGTTAAAGTGCCTAAGTTCACTGTTAAGTATGAAACGGCAGGATTTGGATAAAGACTTACTTCAGCAAGAACTTGATCGTTTACAGAAGTAGTATTATCGTTAAAGCTGATTGTTTCGATATTAATATGCTTATTGTTATTATTTATATCAGCCCATAAGGATAGTTGATCAAATCCTATTTTATCTATTCTAATATTATAGCTTCCAACTTCCAAATTCTCTACGCTAAAACCTCCAAAGTTATCAGTTCGTTGGCACTCAACTAATTCACCATCATCGGTAATGGTATATACTATTGCACCACTAACTGGATCGCCGCTACCTTCCACAATGCCACCATTGCTACTATTTTTGCTAATTATTCCGGTAATAGAACCGTTTCCTATGACTCTGGTAATTTTTAGCAATTTAATTACTTTCCCTGAAATTTCAGAACCTGACTGGATATTAATACGCGTAGCGTCCTTCCAGCTCAAAGTTGACGATTCACTGTCAACATAGTAGCCTGAAGCTAATGCTTGATATAATGGGTAGGCTAATAAAATATAATCTCCCGGCATCAAATTATTAAAAGAAAAGTTGCCATTCTTATCTGTCTGAGCAGTAAAAGACATTTTTACATGTTCTTTATTATCTGATTGTTTGTCAAGCATAAATGCAGATACAAAAGTATAACGTAGAATGTTCCCATCCGAGTCAACAATACTGCCTGCTAATGAATTTTCATAATCCATAGATTTAGTAAGTGCAAAGTCCATATTTTCTATATCTTCTGTCAAAGAGATTGTAGTAGCTTCTGTAATATCTGTCACATTAGCATAATATTCAGGAAGATAGTAATCAACACTTACAGAATCCTGTTCAGGAGTAGTCATAAAAGCTTCAGAAGAAGCTCGAAATACATACTCGTACTGGTCATTCAAATTAGCTTCATAATATCCATTTTCATCAGCTCTTTGGATTGAAGTTAGTCTAAATGTTTGATTAGTATTCATCAGTGCCTCGACAAACGCATACGGTATACCTTCTCCTGTATCTTCATCAGTAACTCTACCCGATACTTTATACATCTTCGGAAACTCATGTAACTCTACTAATTCATTATAGCTATAAGATTTGCCACATTCTAATTCTAATACTTGAGCATCTTGGATTTTAGAAGCATCAGACCAGTATTCGTCAAGGAATGCACCACATCCACTAAAATAAAGTACATAATTTCCTGCATCTGCTTCTATAGAATAATGTCCATCTTTGATTTCAGAGCTATATTGTCTTGAACCATTTGCATTACCATTTTCATCAATACCAATTAAAAGAGCAAATGCACCATTACTGACAGGGACTAAGTCCTCACCTTCTTTTTCAGGTTCGTAATTTACACTCCCGGCTACGATAATCGGTTGAGGACACGAAACTACTTCTACGTAAGAACCAATTACAGCTTTTTTTGTCTGATTGTTTTTATCAAAGGCTTCTACTGTATATCTAAAGAAACCTTTTTCAGAAGGAGTCCAAGAAACGATACCTGTCAAAGGATCAATTACCATATCTTCAGGAGCATCCTTTAAGGAGTATCTAATGTCGATATTATCTTCTTTTGCTTCAGCATCAAAATCAAAGCTCCAGTGCTCTCCTACAGTAGTTTTGTGGTCAGGATAAACAGGGTTAGAAGTAAATCTGATATATTCTTGGTTCCATTCGTTTTTTTCTAACTCAAAAGACATATCCACATCTTCGCCGCATGACAGTTTTAAAGTTTCTTTATTTTCCTCATTTGGTATATAAAATGGTTTATGACCATTAGCATAAACTACTATTCTATATTCATCTGCATCAGCTTCAATCGAGAATTTACCATTTTCAATCTTGCTCCAAAACTGTTTGGATCCAAGTACAGGATCTACCACTGCCGAATATAAGTAAACTTTACCTTGTCTTATTAGCTCTCCTTGATCATTGCTAAGAGTGCCATTAAAAACAGGAGGATTATCGCAGTTATACACGTATAAATCAATCCAAAACGATGATTCATTATCTTCATTTCCTTCTTCATAAGCATAAGATAAAATACTGTATTTGCCTGCTTCTGTTGGAGTCCAGAAAATCATTCCTGTAGCCTCATTTAATTCGACACCTGCAGGAGCATCGCCAAGTTTATACTTGATGTTGATGTCATCTTGAGATTCAGCTTTTAGATCAAAAGTCCACTGATTATTTTTTGCAAGTTTTAAATTTTCAGGATATATATTAGTAAAGTATATATTGCTTTCAACCTCGGGATTTAATACAGTTACATCCAAAAAATTAGACGCAAGTGATTCTCCGTCCGAATTGTATGCCGTCACATATATCGTATAATCACCTGCTTCTATGCCGGTTAGTGTATAAAAGAAATGCTCGATACCATTTGCATTTTCACCGGATAAACCGACTAAAGTATCTACAAGTGAAAATTCGGAAGTTTGATGAGTTCTACCTTCTGCCAAATAGAATGCAAAACCCTGAAATAATGGGGAAGTATCCGACATCTTCCATCCTAAAAATATTCCATTTGATATATGCTTACCCTGCCCGGGAATTTCTAACTCTTGCGGTGCTGAGGGCACTGCCGACCATGCTGAAATGGAAGTGAAAATCATCATTGCCATCAGCATCAATATGTTGTTATATTTTAGAGTAGACTTTTTCATTATAATTACCTCGATATTAGTTAGTAATAGATTAGGGAATGCTATGTCTTATATTAGAACTACACAAGAATAATATAAACGTTACCTAAAACATTTAAAAAAGTTACTAAAATAATATTTTACTATACATTTAATGTCTGTTGAACTAAGCAGTACTCGCTAAGAACAGCATTGTGAAGGCAGATATATAGAAAGTATTTTTTTATAGTTGAAAAGAAAAAAGTTGACGGATTTCTTGAAGACCAAACATGGCTCCTCTACAGGAAGAGGATATAAACTTGCACTTTGAATAAACATCACTAATTGATTTATCAGATTACATCTCCGTAGAGCAAATTCATAAATTTGTTCTACAAAGGTATATATTGCGATATAATAATTGAAATGATATTCTATATTTTCTTAAATTCCTAAAAAAAAGGAGCGCCCCGCGAAGGGCACTCCTACTTGAATATAAAATATGATTAATCTAATTTATTTTGTTATAGATACCGGAAGAACTGTTACTTCTTCTTCGATGGTAACTTTGAGGTAGTACATGCCTGATGTTATGCCTTCTACATCTATTTTATGGTTCTCATTGGACGAAACAGTGCCTTTGTACAAAGTAACGCCTGTAAGGTCTACTAAGCAGATATTTGCATCACTTGTTAAAGTGCCTAAATTCACTGTTAATTGTGTAACAACTGGGTTAGGATAAAGGCTTATTTCTGCAAATATTTTATCTTCCGCAGATGTTGGAGCTTCGTTCATTGTCATAGAGTCAATGTCTATTTCGCTATTTTCATCAGTAATGTCAGCCCACATTGATAACTGGTTGTAACCTACTTTATCAATTATTACATTGTATTTTCCGGTTGCCAATTCATCTATATGGAATTCACCAATCTGATTTGTGCGTTCAAACTTAACAATGTTACTATATTGGTCAACTGTATAGACCAAAGCACCAGGTATAGGTTCGCCTTGGCCTTTAACTATACCACCATCTTTACCTTTTTTACCAATTCTACCTGAAATTATTCCACTACCAATAATATCTTTCATTTTTGGCAGTCTGATATTATTACCATAATATGCGTCTGTGGCATTGACTGTTATACGAGTTGCTTCTTTCCAGTTTAAAGTAGCTAAATCGCCTTGCAAGTAATAGCCCGGTGCATATTCCATATCTTCAGGGAACGCTAATAGGATATAGTCCCCCGGGAATAAATTCTCAAAAGAATACACACCTGAGTTTGCTAATGTTTTAGTTGTAAGCCCCCAATTTAAATGTTCTTTATTATTAGGATCTGTTTCTACAAGAAACGCGACTACCCAAGCAGGAACATAACCAGTGCTGTCGTTATTTAGTACTGCACCAACAAGTTTATTGTCATAACTTGCTGCTTTTTGCAAATCAAAGTCGATATCAACTAAGTTTTCTGTAACTACAAAAGAAGTTGCTTCCATTATATCAGTCACATCTTCATAATATTCAGGAATATATCTGATGTATTCAGAGCTATCTCCCATTGGAGGTATATTGCCAAAAGCATCTGCAGAAGCTCTGAAAATATATTCGTAGTTTTCGTACAAATTAATTTCATAGTAACCTTCATCATCTGTTGCAGCTATTGTGAAGACTCTATAATTGGAATCTTCTGTCCCAATGACTTCGACAAAAGCATAAGGTATACCTTCGCCTGTATCTTCATCTCTGACCTGACCTGAAACTTGATATGTTGTAGGAAATATATATTCTTCTACAAGTGGGTTAAATGTATAATTATTACCACATTCAAGAGTTATCTGCGTAGCATCTGACATATACAATGAATTTTCCCAATACTCATCTACAAATTCGCCTCTGCCACCAAACCATAAGTAATATGTACCTGCGTCAGCATCGATTGAATATACACCATCGATGATAGGAGCTTTATATTCGTTGTGTTTTCCTTGGTTAGTACTGTCAATTTCTTCAGTAGAAATAAGTACAGCAAATGCACCATCTCTTACAGGTACTAATTCATCCCCCGGATTTTCAGGTTCATAATATACTGTGCCTGTTACTTTTATAGGTTCTAAACAAGTCATTACATCAATATAAGTACTCATTCTTGCCTCTACTGCATTATCATTTGCATCAAAAGCTACGATATTAAATGAATGATAACCACTTTCGGTAGGTGTCCATGTAACAACTCCTGTTAATGCATCTACTGTCATACCTTGAGGTTCATTTTCAAGTCTGAATCTCACTTCAGCATCATCATCTTTTGCTTCTGCTTCAAAGTCGAAACTCCATTCTTCTCCTATGCTTGCTTTTTTATCAGAATATTGAGGGTAAGCTGTAAATCTAATATAATCTTTATTCCAATCGTTTTTAGTTAGTTCAAAGGCAAATGTAACAGAAACGCCACATTCCAAAGGAATATATTCAGTATTACCATCTTTTGGAAGGTAAATTGGTTTATAACCATTTGCAACAACTACTACTTCATATTGTCCTGCATCTGCTTCAAAAGAGAATTCGCCATTTTCAATTCCCCCCCAAAACTGGCGAGGACCTTTTGTAGAATCAACCATGGCGGTATAAAGATAAACTTTACCTTGTTTGATAGGTTCACCATCTTTATTTTCTACTGTTCCTCTAACTACAGGAGGTGTTTCACAGTTATACACATAGACATCCATCCAGAAAGGTGCTTTGTTATCTTCATTTCCATCTTCGTAAGCATAAATTAAAAACTGGTAGCTACCACCTTCAGTTGGAGTCCATGAAATAACACCAGTGTTTTCATCAATGACCATACCTTGAGGGGCATCAGCAATTTCATACTTAATTGTAATATCTTCTTTACATTCTGCATCGATATCATAAGTCCAAGCAGTATTTTTCGTAAGTTTTAAGTTTTCAGGGTAGTCATTAGTAAAATATATTCTACTATCCACTTTGCTGCCTAGTATCGTAAATTCTAATAAATTTGAAGGAGCTGATTCTCCATCAGCATTATATGCGGTAACATATGCGGTGTAGTCTCCTTTAGGAAATTCTCCGAGTGCATGGAAGTAATGTCCAGATGAATCCTGTGGTATAGAATCCTGTAAATAACTTAATGTGTCTTTAAGGGTGAATTCTGCCAGGGAAGAAGTAAAACCTTCAGCTACATAGAAATCAAAGCGATTGAAAGTAGGTGAGTTGTTCGGCATCTCCCACTTCAAAAAAGTCCAGTATGACAAATTATTACCATTATTTGCTGCTTCCAAGTCTTCAGGAGCAGAAGGCACTGCAGACATAGCTGCTACTGAGGATGTGATAATCATAGCCATGAAAATCCACCAAGCTCGTAAATTGTTTAGAGCATTATTCATAATGCTTACCTCTAAATTATAATTGAAAATTTAATTTGTGGGATACTGTGACATTTCGCAATACTTAATGCCTTTAATTGAAATACACAGTTGAGGTAAGAAAGTTGCTAAAATATAATTCAAAGTTGATTTATTTATAAGTTGTAGGCTAAAATCTATACTTGTTAGCCATCGATTTAAATTTAAATCTGTGATTTGATTTTCTAATTACGTTAAACCCGTATTTGTCATTAGATGTTTTTCAAAAGTACTGTGAATGACTATAGGACAATGGAAAATGCTCTCTTGATCTGAAAGAAAATATTACGTAATTGCCTATTGAACAAGGGGGGCAAGCCCTTGCCAGACAACTTTAAAGCTTGTATATCTTTCTAATTACATATCTACCATAATAAAAAAAAGACACACTGAATTGAATCAATGTGTCTCATTTTATAGATAAGATCTCTCTATGTATTAGTCGATATATTCCAAGCGGCAAGTGAAGTGTCTCAAGAACTCAGGAGCCCAAGTAACTTTCAAGCCTTTCAATTTATCAACATTTTTATATGTTTCGATAATTGCTTCTGCGATATATTCGATATGAGATTTAGTATAAACGCGGCGTGGAATAGCCAAGCGTACCAAATCCATTGGAGGAGCAATAAAGTTCCCTTTTTCATCATATTTCGCAAACATTAAAGAACCAATTTCTACAGCACGGATACCAGATAATCTGTAAATCTCTACAAGAATAGACTGACCCGGAAAATGTTCCGGTTTGATATTTGGCGCAAATCTGCGTGCATCCAAATATACACCATGACCACCTGTAGGACGCAAGATAGGAACACCTGCTTCTTCTAAAAGATTGCCAAGGTAGCGAACTTGTTCGATTCTGTATTTAAGATAGTCTTCTTCCATAACTTCTTTGAAACCCTGAGCCAATGCTTCCAAATCACGGCGAGCTAATCCACCGTAAGTAACAAACCCTTCTGTAATAATTAGAAGCTCTTTTGATTTATCAGCAAGTTTATCATCGTTCATCGCTAAGAAACCGCCTGTGTTAGAAAGTGCATCTTTTTTAGCTGACATAGTAGCGCCATCTGCATAAGAAAACATTTCATTAGCAATTTCCATGATTGTTTTATCTGCATACCCTTCTTCTCTTTCTTTGATGAAGTAAGCGTTTTCAGCAAAACGGCAGCAATCTAAGAATAAAGGCAATTTATACTCATCACAAACTTTTCTAACTTCTTTGATATTTTCCATTGAAACTGGCTGACCGCCACCGCTGTTATTTGTAACAGTAAGCATAACAACCGGGATGTTTTCTACGCCATGCTTTTCAATTACAGCGCGAAGTTTATCTATGTCCATGTTACCTTTAAAGTCAGCTAGAACCTCAGGTTTAGTACCGATTTCAGTAGGGCAATCAACAGCCATTGCTTTTGAAAATTCTATATTGCCTCTAGTAGTATCAAAGTGAGTATTATTAGGAATAACGATGTTTTCGCCACCTAATAAAGTAAACAATATTTTCTCTGCAGCACGACCCTGGTGAGTAGGAATAATGTGTTTGAAACCAGTGATTTCACGAACAGCATCTTCAAATTTGTAATAAGATCTGGAACCTGCATATGCTTCATCACCATCCATAAGGGCAGCCCACTGTTTCGAGCTCATTGCAGTTGTACCACTATCAGTCAAAAGGTCGATTGTGACATGCTCTGATCTCAATGCAAATGGGTTGTAATGCGCATCCTTGATAAACTGCTCTCTTTGCTCTACAGTAGTTATTGGAATTTGCTCTACAGACTTAATTTTGAAAGGTTCAATTTGAGTTTTCATAGCATTAAATCATTCTTTAGTTTATAAGATATAAGTTACACTTTTTCTAAGTTATAAATGCAATATCGGAAAAAAAAGTCGAAATATCTGCATTTAATTATGTTTCTAAACAATAGTTAAGAGTATATTTAATACCGTTAGTTTTATTATCAAAACTATTAAACCCTCAGGTCAATTATACGAAGAAGTAATAGTCATACAAGAGAGTTTTACAAGCAAAAGATATTTTTACCAAAGTTCTGATATATATAACTCAAAATATGCACTTTTGCTAATGTAAAATATGGAATGCGAAAAGCTAAAATACTGATAGTTAAATATTCCTATTCTGCTTCAGATCTCTTACATAAATTTTTATTATATTTTCTAAATGTTTTCTACATTGTGTCACATCAAATAAAAAATCTGGTCTGCCCAAAATGGACAATGAAACATGCCCGTGGGCAATGTGAAATAGAGTTTCACCTATGTACATAGATTTTGTTCGCGAAATTGACAAATGCTCTGCAAGTATGCTAGCAAGAGTTTTCAAGCCAGGCTCTATTTCTCTGGCTATTTTATCTTTTACTAAAGTCATAGATTCCGGTGGATAGGCTGTCATGAAAATTATTTTATAATACTCGGGGTATTTGAAGCCAAAATTGATAAAATTATCAAGATAAGCGAATATCTTGCAGTCCAAACTATCGCAGGCTTCTATGCCATCTGCAAGCATCCCGGACAAAATTTGCCTGCCTTCAAACATAAGCAAAAACACAATCTCATCTTTAGAAGAAAAATGATTATAGATACTTGCTGCTTTTATTCCTGCTCGGTTTGCTATAGCTCTCATATTGAGGGCTGCATATCCATTTTCTGACAACAACATTGAAGCTGCTTTGATGATTTCTTGCTTATAATTTTTTCTCGCCATAAAACTAACTTTGTTAGTATTTGCAATTTCTTTATATTTGAGTAGTTATACAAATATACATAATTTTCTTGAGGGCGTAATGCTTAGGTGCTTTGTTTTTGCAATTATTGCAGTGTTTATGATTTCTTGCAGTTCTGACAACTGCATCACAGGTAACAATAACTACATGACTTATGAATATGATTTGGCAGACTTTCATAGTGTGGAAAATCCATTTGCAGGTACTGTCAAATTGCATTCGGGGGAAGCTAAAGTTTCAGCTTATATAGAGTCTAATATTGCTGATTTGATAGAATATAAGATAAACGACCAATTCCTCAAAATAGGTAGCAAGGATGATTGCTTTGATGCGAACGATATATATTTCGATATATATGCCCAAAACTTTAACACCTTAGAAAATGATGGAAGTGCTGACTGGACTTCTGATTTTTTGGAGTTTGATCCAAACATTATCTCAAATGGTTCTGGCAGTTTTAAAATTAAAGGTAAATCTGACAAGCAGGCTATCGAATTAAACGGTTCCGGTGATGTAGATTTGTTAGATATGCCTACCAAAACAGCCAATGTCAAAACTAACGGAAGTGGCGATACATTCCTTATGGTTAGTGAAAACGCAGATGTAATCATCAATGGTTCGGGTGACGTTTATATCGAAGATATTAGCGGCTCTCTAAAAGTTGAAATCAATGGAAGCGGTGATTTACATTATAGCGGTGAACCACAGGAAAAAGTATTCATTCTAAACGGATCCGGAAAAGTAATTAAAAAATAAGGATTTTACTTATGGCAAAAGTAATCATTGCTTTGTTTGTGTTTGCAACATTGGGCTGGTCTCCCGTTGCTGCACAGCATAAAATAATAATTGGACTAGACTGGCAGCAAATAGACGAAGATTATAATCACGGACTTATTTTTGACGGAGCGGAGCTGACATTAGGCTATGGATACACTAAGTACTTTAGCGAATCTAAACTTGACTTGGAGTCTAAACTAAAATTTGGATTCTCAGAAAGTCATGAAGTTCTTGGATTCAACATTAGTTTTCAGCCGATAAAAGTTTTTTATGGACTTGAGGCTAAGTATAACGACGAATTTGTCGTTTACTACGGTTTGGCGTTTAAATCTGATTATATTTTGGCTTTATATCCCGACTTACAGATGGGTCATGATTTTTGGATTAGTAGCTTTCAACTTGCACCCGCTATAAATGCGGGGTACAGTTTCGACAAAGACAAACTAAATTTTAGGCTTTCTCTTGCAGCACTTGGACTCTATTCTCGACCGAGCGTCAAAAAAGATGAGTATAATTATTCTCTTGCTCTAAGCGACATATTGTCAGATATGCATTCGAACATGAAATTTGGAACGATAGGTCTGGCAACAGATTTGTCCTTCGGTGTTGAGTATGTTTTTGACAAGTTACAGCCGGATTATTCTATCTCTTATGATTTCAGATATCTTCTTTACTTTGAAGAACCAAAACTCAGATATCTATATCATGGCATGAGCTTCAACTATTATATGGGAGATAAATAAATGAAAATATTAGCTATTATAATAACTTTAATTGTGTTGCAAAGCTGCATGACAGAGGGCCCTTTGAAGCAGGAATTGCACACTTTTAATCCTACAAACCTGAACGATGGCTGGCTAATAGCTACTCCTGAAGAAGCCGGTATTGACTTAGCTAAGCTAAGTAATATTTACCATGATTTTCACAACAGAGAAGATTTGTGGATGGTTAGGAGTCTTTCTGTATTCAAATCCGGAAAAATTGTAGCCGAGTCTTATACTAAAAACAACTCTGATTTGACAACTCCAAGAGCATTTTGGTCATGTACAAAACAGATAATAGGAATATTAGCAGGAATTGCAATAGACAAAGGCATAATCGAATCGATAGATGATCCGATTAGCAAATACTTGCCTGATTTGATAAAAAAATATCCCGATAAGGCTAATATTACTATAGAAAATTTATTGACCATGCAATCAGGTTTGAATTTCAAAAATTATGGTATGGGTGGAGATGACTCTCAGATATTACAGGAAAACCCAGATTCTTTCGTAGAATACAGTTTGGCTAAAGATTTTGAAAGTACGCCAGGATTAGAATTTACATATAAAGACAGTGACCCAACGATTCTTGCCGCAGTAATTCAGAATCAGGTTGGAAAACCACTTGATGAATGGGCAGATGAGGTCTTATTCTCTAAAATTGGGTTCCAAAATTGGGAATGGAGACGCTATAAAGACGGATACACTATTGGAAGCTTTGGGATAATTGCAACTCCAAGAGAAATGGCAAAATTTACTCAATTAGCTTTGAACGGGGGCAAATGGGGTAATGCACAGATTGTCAATAAAGAATATATTGAAAAGATGGTTTCCGCGGTCGTAAAAGCAGGTGATAAACACTTTGGTTACCTGTGGTGGAGCTATCCTGAGCATGGCACATATTTTATGTCCGGCAACGGAAGGCAGCTGTTTTTTGTATTCCCTGAAGAAGAGCTTATTGTTGCAATAACATCAGATCCAAAAAATCAAGGCAATGCCCAATTAAGCACTCCTGATGGGAGAAAAATTGCACAAGCTGTGCAGTCAGCATGTATCAAATCACGATAAAAATATCGATTAGAGCAGAAAATTGTAAGTACACCCCTTTTCTATCTGGGCAACTTTTTTATGAATTGGAATGAAAAGAGTTAAATATTTTAAGTATTTTGCCGTTTCTTATAATAGTTGCTTGTACTTATTGTTTTTTTTACTATATTTATTACGATATTTTAAATAATGTGAAATAGATTATGTCTGCGATGTACAAATTGTTGATTGTAGAAGACGAGCTTACCAATTCTATCCTTCTAAAAAGAATCTTGTCGAAAGCTAACTACTCTGTAGTAGTCGCAAATAACGGACAGGAAGCTATGGATCACCTCGGTAGAGAGAAGTTTGATGCTGTCTTGACTGATTGGATGATGCCAAGAATGGATGGTATAGAACTTATCCGCCAAATGCGTGAAAAGATGGAGCACTTACCATATATTATTATGATAACTGCATTAGTGTCTGAGGGTGCTCGCTCTTATGCCTTAGAGTCAGGCGCAGATGATTATATCGCTAAGCCAATAGACGTGCAGGAGTTACTTACCAGGCTGCAAGATGGTTTAGCAAAAACATATCAGGATGCTCCAAAACCAGTCGATACGACTGTAACAAGAGACACCAATGTTGTGCCTCCATTCGTAGGTGTGGTGATTGGAACGTCTACTGGCGGGCCTCCAACTTTGATTGAATTGTTTAAAGGAGTAGAAGCAAATACTAATGCTGCTTTCTTTATTGTGCAACATGGTCCGGCTTGGATGTTGGAAACATTCTCACAGAGATTGCAAAAAGAAACTTCTCTGAAAGTCAGATTGGCTACTAATAATCAAGAGGCTGAAAAAGGTCATATATATATAGCTCCCGGCGACAAACACTTAAGGATTGAAGCTGAAACTTTCAGAATGACATTAGATGACGGACCAAAAGAAAACTTTGTTCGTCCTGCTGCGGACGCTCTTTTTAGAAGTGCCGCTACTGCTTTTGGGAAATATACCGTAGGGGTAGTGCTTACAGGACTCGGGAGAGATGGTGCACAGGGTGCTTCCCAGATTGCTTCTGTGAAGGGAACTATAGTCGTACAAGACCCATCTACCGCTGTGGCACCTTCTATGCCGACTACTGTAGTAGAGTCAGGTGTGCCTCACAGATTAGTACCCCTTGATCAGTTAGGCAAAGCAGTCTCTGAAACAGTATTCCCTATTTCAGCAGCTTTAAAGAAAGTTAGAGCAGGCAAATAGAATACACCTCTCAAAATATTGATTTATAAACGCAGGGCAAATACTCTGCGTTTTTTGTATCATAGGTGAGTTATAACATTTGCAATCCATAAAAATGAAGTAAATTGAACAAATGTATAACTTATGTTTGTTGAGAATAAAATGAAATTAATTGCCATTGTTGTATTGTTATGTGTTCCGCTCGGTTTATTCTCCCAAGTTCCATTTCTCAAAGAAAAATATGAGGTGATTAACCTTGGTAAAAAGGTAAATTCTGACGTATTTGAATACGCACCTACTATTGACTTTGATGGAAGGACAGTCTATTTTACCTCAAATAGAAAAGGTTCATATCCTTTTATTGATAGTGACATTCCATCTCATGATATATGGAAATTAGTAGTGTCTGAGGATTTGACATTTTCTGAACCTATTCATATTGAAAATGACACTTCAAAACCTAATTCTACTCTGCGAGGTCTAAATTCATATCTACACGAAGGTACTACTTGCTTTAGTCCTGACTATACAAAACTATTTATAGTTTTAACTAGTTCCGGAAGGGGGTATGGGGGGAATGATATTTTTATTACAGAAAGGTCTGATTATGGCTGGAAAATTCCGGAACTATTTAGTAGTAACTTAAGTTCTAAATATTCTGAATCTATGCCAACTTTTGTTCCTGACGGGTCAAGGTTCTACTTCGCCAGTAATAGACCCGAAGTCCCAACCCAAAAATATAAGCCTAAGAAATATTCCTCAATCTGGTATTGTGACTATGATTTTGGAAGTGAAATCTGGGAGGCTCCAAAACTGATAAAAGATATAACTGATAGTGGCAATCAAGAACCTTGCTGCGCCTTAGATGATGGGAAAACGTTGATTTTTACAGCTAACGATATAGAACCAAGTTACGGTGCTTATGATTTATATTATACTGTCTACGACGCTGAAAACGATAAATGGTCAGAGCCGGTAAATCTTGGAGAGCCCATAAATTCTGAAAAAGACGATAGATTTTTTGTTATTTCTCCGACAGGGGAATATGCTATATTTACAAGCAACAGAGATGGTGGCGAGGGGCAGTACGATTTATATATGGTTGATTTAAGAGAAATAAACAAACCATAAAAAGAAGATTATTCTAATGCTCTTTATTTGATTTTGTAGTTAAGTTTTAAAACAAAAATGTGACTCTTGGATATATATATCTATGGGTCACATTTTATTTTCTCTTCACTTTCCATGCAGTTGTGCTTCGATACTTCGGCAGGCTCAGCACATCGCTCGCTATGCTCACTGTTGTCGAGCTTAGTCGAGAGGTATTGACCTTGAAGCGTGGTTTAGAGTCTTCTTCATTGACGAACTTATCCGGCATCAGCATACCAAATGGGAAGTAGTTTACGGGGCGAGCCCCTTTCTTGAAAGAACATTTAATCTTGGGCTGTTATAGCTAGTTGTTTTCAACCTGTAATCTGAAAATGTTAAGCGCACATTGCCAAGGTGGTCAGTTAGTTCGTATTGTTTATGATCTATTGAGAACTATCTTTCCAATAATTAATATATCAATACAACAATTTCTACTGTTTGCAAATTATTATAGTTATTTATGTTCAAATCCTACGCACTTTAAACCATACTTTCAACACAAGGTATACAATACACAAAAATATAAATATCATACTTATGAATCGATCAAAATACAGTCCAGATGTGTCTTTTTCATCTAAATCAATCCATGTATATAGTTCTTTTAATGATATACTATCTTTTACCTCATGCTCTCTAAAACTGATTTCTTTGCTATTTATAAAATACAGCTCTTTGAACCGTATCATATTTAAACTATCACAATACCTTACTAATATTTCACTATCATTATATCCATAAGACTTAATTTTAATAATTTCTAGATCTGAATTACCAAATTTATAGCCCTCACCTATTATAGGAAAATTATTTATGTCCAATAGATAAAAATTTCTAAAGTAAGAGTTATTTGAATATGTTTTAATTCCATAAGGTATATTTAATGTATAGAACCTGTTAGGTAAAATATTATCTCCCAGATAACTCAGTTGATAATCTGAGGTAATAAAACAATACGCTGACGTTATAAATAGTATGATAAAAAAAAGATATTTAATAGTGATTTTAGTCATCTTGTTTTTCTTCTTTATTTTCTTTTACAGAATTTAAATAACGTTTAGATGGTTTAAAAAAGTATTCTATTGTTCTATTCTTGTAGTGGTAGGGAGTACCACCTTCGAACTCAAACATTGGACCATAGCCATCAGGTTCAGGAAAAAATTTTGCACCAAATATTTTCATAGATAAGTAATTAAATAATTTATATTTGTATTCTTCTGGATAATCAGGATCGCAGAATCCATCTTTTCCGAATAAAGAATATTTAACATGTCCTACTTGTTTACTATTAGTAAGTTGATAATCTACCCTAGTTCTACCAGCGTGAAAACTATACAAGCTAAGATATCCATTAGTTCTTGTCATTGTTAAATTAACACCAAAGTTCCCAGTCTCTTCTTCTATTCCTTTTCCTTTTATTTTTTCGTGTATTCCAATAAATTCCATAGAATAGATTAAATCATCTGTAGTATTGTCTCCGACATCTGCAGGTTCACCATTGCCTTTAAAATAATGATTAACTGCTTCTAAGTTACCATCAACAATAGCTCCACTTACATCTTTTTCTACTATATATAAATTATGCGAATATATTTTTTCTCCAACTTTCAAATTTAAAATACCTTTTTCGTTAACTTGATATCCAGATCTTGCTAACATGTTAAGCGAATTATTCACACTTGTTCCGAGAAAGCTCGCAAGAGACCAAGCTTGGTCACCTTTTTGAGCCGTAAGATTTCCAACCTCGTCCCATTCCCATTGTCCATCAGGATCACTATATCTGATTGGGTTGCACATAAATGCTTTATATGTTGACCAATTAGGACCTTTTTTAGATTTTGGATCCTGTCTATACCACCTCGCTATCCTGCTATCATACTGCCTTGCACCAAAGTTGAAACTATTCCCCACACCGGCTATTTCATCATCACTTGGTTATCGAGCTATGTCGAGATGCCATACCAGTGAATCCAGCTTAATTCCATGTATATACACAATTGCTAACACTTATTTAGTAACAAGATAGTTAGATGCTTCATCTTTCTAATTTAAAAAGCAAAACATGTTTATTTTCTTTTTATTATTTCAATTTCTCCAGCATAATTGTTTGAGCTTACAATATCACCCGATAATATATTTTGAAAATATTTATATTTAAATGAACTATCTGATACATATTTTTGTTTTAATCCAATGCTATCGTCTTTAATTATGAAATATTTAGACATTTCACTACTCATGTGAGTGATGAAAGTTTTTTTAATATATTGATCTTTTCCACATAAATCAAATCTTACTATATTATTACTTAGCAGCCTTATTGCTACATTGGATTGTAGAGATTTATTTTTTTGATTATATTTTAAAGTTTCAAATATTTGATCTAAATCCATTATTGTCATAATATAAACATATAACTTCTCACAGTTGTTAATAATCATTATAACTTTTTCCCAAGGATCAATGGGATAAATGGAATCAATGGAATTCTTATGAAAATTATCAACTTGTACTTTTGTTTCTTCAGAATGATATATCAAAGTCCAACTAGTCTCTCTTGAACATGATAGAAATACAAAAAAGCTAATTATCAGTAATATGAGTTCTAGTTTCATTTTTTTAATACCTTATTTATTTGATAGTTATATATATTTTTTTTATTTCTTGTATTATCCTTTTTAGGAATAAAAAGCTGCCCATTTGACTCTGTATTATTATCATTTAACATATTATCAACTTTTTTAACTACTTCATTAGGTACAGTTAAATCATTTAATGGAATATCACCTGGGTAAGTATAGTACCCTCTCAAGGATTCTCCATTCTTGTAATGCATAACATTTTCGGCATCTATTCCATTGACCTCAGCTTTAAGAACTGGTCTATCAGCTGAAGGATGCTGAGGATATGTCGATATATCTACTTTACCCTGGTCAATATCAAAACTATGTCCAATTAATTCATGTGCAGCAACCGAGTTATTATTAATGACCTCATTGTTATTCACTACAGACATTATTGTTGCATTGGGATCATAAGCAATACTACTTGACGTTGGTTCATGATTCGCTACTTTATCCCTATCATCTGGAATTGACTCCTTTAGCCTCATATTTATTTACCGGGGAAACCCATTGTTTTTATAGCTCTTCGTTTTTGAACACAAATCTGCTGAGCTCTGCTGAAAGCAAGAGAATGAGTGAGGAATAATATATCCATAAAGCGATAGATACTATTATCGCATAAGTTCCGTAAAATCTACTATAGTTACTTATGCTACTTATGTACCATCCGAAAATATATCTGCCAAGCTCTATTGAAAATACGCTAATGCCCGTTGCTAGCAATCGCATTTTCCTTGGCAGCTTTTGGTTGGGCACCGATCGCAGGATAAAATAGAACAGTAGAAAAGTTGTTGCCACTGGAATAAGAACTATTAGGAAACCCGAGATTTCTAAATCTATATATACTGATAAGCTATTTATATTTTTTTCTAAAAGCTCTGTAGTAAAAAGTATAAGCGGGACGGCATAGGAATATAATAAAATCAGGACCGTTAGTATTATAGTTAGGATAATGTCTTTAAATCTATAAAAGAAATAAACTCGTGGAGAAGGAATTTCAAAAATTGCATTAAGACCTGTGCGAAGTGAACTTATCAAAGTAGAAGAAATCCAAAGCAAAACTCCAAAACCAATATATCCAAAGACTGAGCTAAATTCTATTATACTATTAACTTCTTTGAGCACTTCTGTAAGTATTGTTTCCGTTGATTTGGTAGGTGGAAGCAACTCTCGGACAAGACCTGTGAGAGTAGCCTGAAAATTAGAAGGCTCTAAAAACAGATTGACGATATAAAGCGTTACTAAAAACAAAGGAATAAGGTAGAGTAGAATATTAAAGGCAATTCCACTTGCAATCATAAATAAGTGATGTGATTCCACTCTTTCTATGAATTCATCTGCAAGATTGTAGATTTTGTATAATTTCGGATATTGTTTTAAAAATTTATCTATCATTATCTTTTTTGCTTACTGAAACTTACATATTGTTTTGGTATATTTGAAAATAAGAAATTTGAAGTAGAAAATATATTTTTTTTAGCTATATGAATGTAAAATATATCATATATATTGTTGTTTCTGCTCTATTAGTCTTTGCTTGTGCCAATATAAAAGATCCTTCAGGCGGCCCGGGCATAGTGGCAGCGCCTGTCATAGAAAAATTTACTCCGGCAATGAGCACGACTAATTTTGACGGCAATGAGATAGAACTTGAGTTTAGCGAGTATATGAAGAAGGCTAATGTGCAGGAAAGTATCTTTATTAATCCTGCCGCTAAAATGGCTTTTGACTGGAGTGGCACTGAGCTTACGGTAGAATTTTCCGAAGGTCTGGATTCTAATACAACATACTCATTTCAGCTGGGCACAGGGTATACTGACCACTACGGTAATAAACCATCGCAGGCATTTTCGCTTGTGTTTTCTACCGGCGATGTGCTTGATTCAGGTAAGATAGTTGGCAGATTGTTTTCTGATAAGCCGGAAGGTAACTTTATTTATGCTTACAACTTGAATGATTATGACGAGGACACTTTAGATATCAGACAGGTAAAGCCCAAATATAGAACTCAACTTGGTACAAACGGGAACTTTAAACTAAATGCGCTAAAACCGGGTAAATATAGACTCTTTGTAGTGTCTGATGAGTTTAGCGATAATAGGTATACGGAAGGTATAGATAAGTTTGCATCTGCTCCGGCTGACTATGAAGTCAGAGACTCTATAGTGCCGTTTGCATATATGAAAATAGGCAACGCGGCGGACATTACTCCACCTGCTATGTTGGATGCAGAAACTATACACGAAAAGATGTTTGCAGTTAGATTTAACGAATCCATAGATACTGCTTCTATTTCTTCTCAGTCTTTTATAGTGAAAAATGATAACAATGAAACCCGGAGTGTAACCGATGTATTCTCTATTAATGGGGATTTTTCCAAATGGTATTTAAGAATAGATAACGCAATAGATACTAATTCTATATGGAATTTATATGCTAATAACGGCACGGTGCTGAAGGACTCTACGGGAAATGAAATGCCGGACAGTTCTGCATCCTGCAGACTAATAGCCAGTGAGTTGCCCGACACAAACGACATATTGATACGCTCATTTAATATCAAAGACTCTACTGAAAACATACCTATACAAAGTTATCCTGAATTGGTGCTTAGTGATGCTTTTTCTATTACAGATACTTCTGCTATAACATTTATAAAAATGGAAGATTCTACTGCTGTTGATTTTAGGATTGAAAATAGAGGGGCTACTTTGCGCTTATTGCCTGAAAAAGACTACTTGGGCAATAAATGGTACGTAGTAGAGTTTAATCTGAATAAATTTCAATGCGTTAACGGGAAACGTCCACAGGATACAATTATTCGAATAAGATATAAAACAGAAGATTTGAGAAACTACGTGACTTGCTCCGGCAAGGTAAATTCTAAAATTGATATAGGTAATATGGTTGTCGTAATGTTGGATAAAAAAGGCAAGAGGCATGAGACCAAAGTAAATTTGGATAGCACTTGGTCGATAAGTGGTTTACATGAAGGCGATTATACATTTGAGGCATATTTAGATTCGAATGCAAATGGCAAATATGATTTTGGCACTGCATTCCCATTTTCATACTCTGAAATATTTTATTTAGTCAGCAAAAAAGTAACACTCAAAAAGCGGTGGGACATGGAAGATGTTGTTCTAATTCCTGAAGAGAAGTAGCCTTTTTCTGCCTTTGGAGCAAACTTAGATTTTTTTATATTGTAGCTTAGTAAAATGAAAGGACATTGGTTTGAATATTAAAAAAATAAATGCAGTTTTCAAAAAAGAGCTTAAGAGCGAACTAAAAACAAGGTATGCCGTTTCTGCTATTTTGCTTTTTATTTTTACTACTATAATAATGATTGCCTTTTCGACTGCAGGCATTAAGTTAGAAACTGCGACTGCCTCGGGCGTAATCTGGATTATTATGTTCTTTTCTGCAATGACAGGATTAGCAAAGTCCTTTATAAGCGAAGAGGAACGTGGCACGGGCTTTCTACTGCAGATAAGCACAGATTCCGCTTCAGTATTTTTTGGCAAGTTGCTTTTTAACATACTCCTTTCGATTTTCCTTAATGCATTTGCTATTGCACTGTTTTTCCTCTTTAACGACTATCTTAGCGTAGCATTCTTCGGTCAGTTTATGCTTAGTTTGCTTTTGGCATCCGTTGGTTTGGCAGGAGCAACAACTATTATATCTGCCTTAATAGCCAAAGGAAATAGTAAAAATGCTTTATTTCCGGTGCTGGCGTTTCCTATATTAGTGCCACTAATATTACTTGGGATAGAATCCTTTCGCTATACAATGGACGGAGGAGTCAGTGGGGGAGATGGTAACTTCAGACTAATGACCGCCTACAGTGGTTTAATAGTAAGTGTTTCCTATTTGCTTTTTGACTTCGTGTGGAAGGAATAAAATCGTTTAAGTAAACTTAGATTTGTCAATCTAAAAATGGAGCATATTCCGTGTCCTATTCGCGAATATTCACGGCATTATATATTCCTAAAAATTGAATTGGAATTATGCAACAACTCTAATCGAATCATATTTGATGTAAATATTCCCAATAATGGAATCTTCCACAGTTATATTCAAAATTTTATTTATTATGGTATTGTCCAATCTTGTTCCGGCTGAAACTATTTTTATACCTGACTCAGTGTAGACATTTCTTGAAATAACCATTCCGGATTTAATATCTTGAATTTTTACAGGTTTCTCTCTCTTATCTTTGCTATCCTTAGTTTTGAAAGCATAATACTGATCAAAAAGTACAAGTAGTTTCAAATCGTACAATCTTCTGGTTTCTTTCTCTAATATTTCCCATGCTTTGATATGTGGTTTGCCTGATTTTATCATTTCCTCATAATCAAGAATAATTCTTAATATTCTAGCTCCCAAAGGGATTTCCCAAGCTTTTTTACCTAATGGTATACCGGTGCCGTCATAGTTTTCATAAATGGATGATATGGTCTCTACAGCCTCATTGAAAATAGAAACATTTCCTAAAATAGCTCTGACATTTTCCGGGATGAGCTTTGCCTTCTCGCCATTGACCATGCCATCTTTCATTATTGGCATATTCATATCTTTAGGATCTAGCATCAATCTTCCAACCATTGCTAAAGAAGCAACTTTTTCCAGTGCAATAGCTTCCTGCTCATTAATTTTTTTCGATTGATTAGCTATCCATATAGTAGCTTCTTTCATTCTTTGCATCACATTATCTTCAATACCAAGTAGTAATTGCTCCTGATTTTGCAGAAATGACATAAAGCCACTTTCAATTTCGCCTGCTACTTTTGTTAAATCTTCCTGCTGGGATTTCATTTTAATTTCTAAGTTAATGGTGTTAATTGCAATTCTTAATTTTGCAATTAAATGATCCATACTTAAAGGTTTGCCAAGAAAATCATTAGCACCATGTTGCAAAGTTTGTAGATTCTCATCGGGTTTCTTAGATGAAGTCATTACAATTGCATAACTGCCAACAGAACTTTCATTTTTTTTGTAATTCTTTATTATTTGGAGAGCCCCGATTTTAGGTAGGTTGATATCCATAATAGCAACAAACAGACCTTGCTCTTTTTGGAGATCTAACCAAAGATCTGCCCCATCGGTAAATTTACGTACCGGAGAAGAAGGAAAGGCTTTTGCTATTATTCCGTGTAGAGTCTGCAAAACGTTTGAACTTTCGTCTGCTATATAAAATGGAATTGTCGATTGCATGATGTATCATTAATAATGATGACAAATAACTTTATAAGTATCAATATACTGAATTTATATCTTATCCGATATATAATATTTTCACCTTAGTATATGATTTCGGCAAAAAATCTTGCAATCTTTAATAAATAAGTGACAATGTTGAAAACTATTCTCATAAACATGAAAAATGTAATATGCTCCCTTAGTTTAATCTAAAACTTCCTAAATACATAAATAGCAAAGCTTGTTAAACATATAGTTAGCGAAGATATATGGCAACCAAATTCTTGTCTATTAGCGTCCTGTAGCATAACTATTGAATTGGCAATATTTTGTGTGACTAAAAATAAGAAATAAATAGAAATTATGAATTTGGAAATTTGAAATTATAAAAAATAAAAGTCTCGACATAATTCATCGAGACTTCTTATTGCAAAAAAACTTAAATAATTATTGGCAGATTTAAAGCCAATCTTCGCCGTGGTCTTCACGTATTTTTTCTACTTGCTTTTTGACATCCTGCACTCTGTCTTTAGGGCAAATCATCAAAGCATCGCCAGTATCTACTACCACGATATTGTCAAGTCCAAGTATGGATATCAGCTTTGTATCGCCACTTTCATTTAGTATTATAGAGTCTTTTGTATCTATGGTAGAAACTCTGCCTAAGCAAATATTATTATCTTTATCTGCTTCGTGAGTCCTATGAAGACTATCCCACGAGCCTATATCATCCCAGCTAAAATCAGCTTTGGCTACAGAAACACTATCTGCTTTTTCCATCAATCCAAAATCAATAGAGATATTTGGAAAAGCTTTAAATATTGTATCAAGGTTGCCAATCAAATCATCATGAAAATGAGTAGTGCGATGGATTAGTCTTTCTTGCATTTTCGGAATCTGCTTGCCAATTTCAGGTAAATGTTTTGCTAACTGCTCATTAAAATAATCCAAACGCCAAAAGAACATACCACTGTTCCAAAGGAAATTACCTGCCTCAAGGAACTCCTGAGCAGTCTGCTTATTTGGCTTTTCTCTAAAGCGTTTCACTGGTTTTATTTTTTCAGATGTATCAAATATTTTATCAACTTCTATGTAGCCATAACCGGTTTCAGGGCGCGAAGGAGTAATCCCGATAGTGCAAATAGTCTTATTTTGCTCTACGAATTCTAATGCGGACTTAACTGTGGACACAAATCCATCAGTAGGATAAATTCTTTGGTCAGCTGTTAGCACTGATACAGAAATCTCTTCAGTTTTATATCCTTCATCTTCGTAGCGAGCTGAAATAAAAGAAGATGCCAAAGCTAAGCAAGGAGCAGTGTTTCTTTTCATAGGCTCTGCAACGATGTTCTGAGGAGGAAGTTCCGGCAGAGCATTCCTTAAAGGCTCTAAAAGCATATAGCCGGTTATGATAAAAATATCTTCAGGAGGTATAAGGTCCTTTATCCTATCTATAGATTCCTGAATCATACTTCTGTCTTTCGAGTTAAGATTAAGAAGCTGTTTCGGTTTCCTTTTCCTTGATAGTGGCCAAAATCTCTCGCCTGATCCGCCTGCCATAATAACTGCAACTCTTTTCATATCATATCCGTAAATCAATTATTTTCTAGTTTATTAGTTGAGTTCGTACTCTGTAATTTTTCGATATAGTGTTCGTTCACTTATGCCCAGCTCTTTTGCAGCATTGCGCCTAATGCCATGATTCCTTTCGAGAGCTTTTTCTATCATAATCTTTTCTATTTCGCTAATAGTCTTATTTTCAAGTTCGTCCATTGAGTTTTCTGTTTGCATCAAAGGTTCATCGTACCGGTAAATCAACTCATTTTCTTTATCTTTAAGTATAGCTATCTCATCATATAAGCCATTAATCGAGCGTTTAACATCGCTGACATCAGCCTTTAGCTCTAATAAAGTCCGGAAAATAAGTCCAAGTTCAAGGTTAGACTTGTCTTCTTCTTTTTTATCTACATAGACAAGAGCATTGTTATTTGATATAGGTAATAATTTATGTTCCGGCAATGCTGCAGGTATATATTTTTTTAGAATATCAGGAGTTATGAAATCTCCTTTTTCCAGGGTTACCATCGTCTCTGCCATATTTCGTAGCTCGCGAGTGTTGCCCGACCAATGCAGCCTTTTTAATATGTTTAAAGCATCAGCAGATATACCCTGATAATCTATGCCGTTTTTGCGAGTAACTTTTTCAGCAAAGAAATCAAATAGAGCAGGTATATCTTCGGCATGTTCTCTTAATGCAGGCAATTCGATATGAACTGAATTAAGGCGATAGTATAAATCACGTCGGAAGTCACCTTTCTCTACTTGTTCATCCAAATTGCGATTAGTAGCAGCAATCACTCTTACATTTATCTGTCGAATATCTGATGAGCCAAGCCTCGAGAATTCGCCTGATTCCAGCACTCTTAAGAGCTTCACCTGAGTGCCAAGAGGGATTTCTCCTAACTCATCCAAAAATATCGTACCATTATGAGCAGATTCGAAAAAGCCCAATCTTTGATCTGTCGCCCCTGTAAACGCACCCCTTTCATGTCCAAAAAGCTCAGACTCAAGCAGGGTCTCGGGAATAGCTGCACAGTTTACCGAAATGAAAGGCTTGCTTTTTCTTTTGCTTAAAGTGTGAATCGCATTTGCAAATACTTCTTTGCCGGTTCCGGTTTCGCCGGTAATTAGCACAGTCAAATCGGTAGGAGCAGCTTGCATTAATTTATCAATGACTCTCTTCATTGGAGCAGAATCACCAATAATCCCATATCTAAGTTGCATAAGCTTATTTACATCTTTTTCTATTTTGCTGCTGAAAACCATATCTAATCTGTGATTATTGAATATTTTGTTTCTTTACCCATTCTTCCCAGCCACCAATATATAGAAAGATTTTTTCTATACCTATTTCTTCCAATGTTTCAGCTACTAAATGACTTAAATCACAAGCTCCACCGTCGCAATATACCACTATTGTCTTATCATACGGCACTTCTTGAAGTGCCATTAAGATTCTATCAGAATCCCAGTAAGGATAAATATTAATAGCATCTCCTATATGAGCCTCTTCATACATATCTTCAAGTCGGGCATCTATGATGAAGAAATCAGGATTATCTACAATTCTAAGCATTTGATTATAAGTAACTTCAAGTATTTCACCTGCCTTTGCATCCGGTAGCTTGTGCTTGCCTTTAGCATTTGAAAAAAGAGTAGTATCGGGAACTTTTTTGTCTTTTGGTGTCCAAGAAAGAGCCTTCCCATCCGGCAATATAGAATTATAAGAAAACCCAATCAAGATGGCTATTCCTAAAATTATTAGCGATTCTGTTATAACTTTTTTCATATTTATTTTGAGTGTTTTTCTTTAAAAAAGTTAAATGCAACATTTATTGAAGCTGTTTTTTGTGCTGCTAAATCTTGCAGTTCTTTTCCTAATGCAGCTACTTTATCTGGATGATATTCTTTAATTTTTTGTTTATAAGCAAGTTTAATTTCATCAAAAGAAGCGTTTGTTGGAACATCCAATATCTTGGATGCCAAAAATATATCCATTTTTTTAGAAGTATCAAAGCTTTCTTCCTTAGATTGCTTATTTTCTTTCTCGAATTCTTCTTTTTCTGCCCGATTTAGCTCCTCTATTGCTCTTTTTAACTCTTCATCTTCCGATTTAGAATAAAAGAAACTTGCAGAAAAATCTTCTTTGGTATCCGATAATTTAGCTTTTGCTATTCTGTTTATTCTGTTAAATATTTGCCCCATCTGCTTTACCACGTTTAGATATGAGTATGTATTATGGTAGTTACGTTTATAAGAATGATAATGTTGCTAAAAAAGTTCTAAATGGTCGATAACAATCTCCGCACCAATAATAAATAACACGATGCCACCTACAACAACCATTTTATCGCCAAATTTGGAAGAAAATACTTCCCCGGCTCTAATGCCTATTAAGGACATAATAGCTGCCACCAACCCAATAATTATGCTCGGTAATATAATATTTCCTTCAAGCACACCGATACTAAATCCAACTGCAAGTGCATCTATACTCGTACCAACTGACAATGCAATAAGAGACCATCCTTTTGATATATCTTTATTGATTCTATCTGCCTCGCCACTTATGCCATCATATATCATTTTACCTCCTATACCGGTAAGTAAAAGAAACGCAACCCAATGGTCAAAGTCTTTGATGTATTCGACAACTGTAGCGCCTGCAAACCAACCCAAGACCGGCATCAGTGCCTGGAACAAACCAAAATGAAAAGAGAGTCTGAATTTTTGCCTTGCAGTGGCTTTTTTGAAGTAAGAGCCTGCTGCTATAGATACTGCGCAGGCATCTAAAGCCAATGAAAAGGCAATGAGTAGTACAACAAACAAATCAGTCATTAATCAAAATCCTAAATGATATTATATCTTTTTCCCGATACTAAAATAAAATAAAGTCGGGCCTTTTACAACGCCATTAGGGTTTTTACGGAAATAAAAACTTTTACCAACAGTAAAAGAAGCAGGGCCAATAGGTGTGTCAAAAGACAAATCTATACCGATACCATGCTTGAAATTATCGAGTTTCATCTCTTCAGGAACTGACCAAATACTTCCTATATCATAGCGGAGTGACAAATAAGTGTCAAAGATAATATCAATAGGTGATTTAATTCTATACTTTAAAGTCGCTGCTAATAGCTGCCGCCCACGCTGCTCTTGTTCCCTCAGCCCCGCAAAATCGTTTTGACCGCCGAGTTCGAACATTTCTGCCACAGGGAGCGTCTTATCTGCAATGCCAAATCTGACTTCAGGCTCTAAAGTATGGGCTCCCCACGAATAGACTGCAGAGTTTTTTACGGTAACTTTTGAAAAAGAAACCTGATCTTCCGTAGGCAGAAAAGTTGTTTCTAAAGATAAGTTCAAATAGTGACCTTTGGTTGGGAAATCAATATTGTCTCTATTGTCGAATAGCGTACCTATGTTAATAGTTGAAACAGAGATATAGTCCGGTTTAATTTCCATTGTATCTAAATACGACCTTTGGCGTTCAAATTTTGTGGCAACTCCTACAAAGCCATTTTTATCAATCTGTGTACCTATTGATGCTAAAACCCCAAAGCGGTGCTCATTAGTAGTGTGCCCCGGGACACTCTCGTAGTAGAATTTCTGATTTTGTTCTGATTCATAGAAATTATTATACTTGCGATTTTCAGTATATGCAGAAAAATTCATACTAAGTAATGTGTTCCAGATCCTTGGATTATCGAAAGCAATTCGGTAATCAAAATCTTTATTGCCAACCATAATATCTGAATGAAATACAAATCCTAAATTTAGCAGATTTAGATATCTGAAGCTGGCAGATACTTGAGTATTCCTTTCATTGTCTACTCTGCCACTCAGGGTCAAATTTTGTCGCGGCTTTTTACGTACAGTAATTATAATATCGGCACCTTTGCCATCCTTTGATCTTTTGGCATCAAGCACGACATAGTCAAATAGCTCATTAGTAATCAGGTTTAGCCATGCAACATTCAACAACTTGGAACTGACAATATTTCCTTCCTTGAAAGGAATATCTCTATAAACTAAAAAATCTTTAGTGCTATGATTACCAAAAATCTGTATTTTATTTATTATACCCGGGTCGACTTCAATTTTAAGTATTTTTTCGTCATCCTGCCAAAATGCTCTAAAAACAGATGCAAATGAAAAGTCTTTTTCTCTGCACAATTTCAATACTTTTTCTGTAATCTGCCTGTATAAATCTATTGTAAAAGGCATATTATAAAACTCGGAAAAGTTCTCTGATTTGAATAGTTCGGTATCAGAACATCCAAGCACTTCAATCTTACGAATCTTATCATAATGAGAGTTACTATCTGTAGCAGTTTTTCTGATTTTATTTAATATTTGAGGCATTTGCTTCATTGCCTCCTGATAGCCCAATTCAACAAGCGTGTCAAGATTTGTAAAATCTAAGCTATTATGAAAATCAATAGGAGGCTTAATCATAATATCAGCATCTTTCGAAGCGGAATCGCTGAATACTTTCATAGCTACAGAAATAGACTGATCAGCCAGATTCCAAGCATTATTAAGCTCTTCAGGGCTATGCAGTGGAGAAATAGTATTGACAGTAATAGTCAAATCAGGATGAAATACTTTGGCGTGACTAATTGGTATATTTGAAAGGATACCGCCGTCAACTAAAATCATAGAGTCTATTCTTACCGGCGAGAATCTAAGCGGAACAGCTGAGCTGGCCTCCACGGCAGAAACGATATCGCCGTTTTCTAATGCGACGGACTTGCCTGATACTAAATCAGTAGCTACTGCCCTAAAAACATATTTCAAATTGTTGAAATTTCCATCTGTATGGTAAAGGGCATTCCAAAACAAAGATTGTAAAAATTCTCTGTATTTCTCACTTCCCCCTACTGCCTCCGGCACTACTAAATCCCAATCTTCAAAGTATAATGTAATAATACTTCTATCTTCTATTTTCTTTTGATCTAAAAATAAATCTTTACGATTTGAATTGTCCGTGAGTGATCTAATATCTTCCCAGTCAGCATTGCAGATTATTGAATCCAAATCATCTGCGGTATAGCCTGAAGCGTATAATGCACCTACAATAGAGCCTATACTCGTGCCAACCACATACTCCGGGTAAATGCCATTTTCTTCCAAAGCTTTTAGTACTCCTATCTGAGCTGCTCCTCGAGAACCACCACCACTTAGTACGTAAGCTATTTTAAACTCACCTTTACCGGTTCTGAGGAAATACTCTTCAATCGGAATATTTTCTGACCTAAGCGGAGCAAGGCCTATTAGAAAAAAAAGCAATATTTTAAGCACTTTGAACATTAGCGTCTGTCAAATCCTGTAAACTGAATCTCTGAGTTTAAATATTCTATAGAGCATTGATCCACTTGGCTTCTCTCAGGACCTAATTTAAGCAATTCATGCAGCCTTTCAATACTTGTTTGCTCGCCATTGGCTACAACCTCAACACTTCCGTCCATCATGTTTTTTGCATAGCCTGTGAGTCCTAAGGACTTAGCATGCCTTACCGTAAAAAAACGGAAACCGACTCCTTGCACGAGTCCTCTGACTTCAAATTTTGCACTTGGCATTTTCTGACCTTTAGCTATTTTTTCTTGTATACAATTCCTTTGGCTATTTCATCAGCTTTCTCTTTAGAAAAAAGCTGCTCTATAATCACTAAAGCGAAATCAAAAGCAGTGCCTGCACCTCTGCCGGTAATCATCTTACCCGCAACAACTACAGGGCAATTATCTTTGTATTCGCCATATAATATTTTGTCTTTTACAGAAGGGTGTGAGGTAATCTCAGCATTCTTATCGATAAATTTATGATCTGAAAAAATCATAGGAGCTGCACAAATCGCACCAAAATATCTATTCTCTTTAATGTGTTTTTCGAGTATATCAATAAAATAACTGTTTTTAGTTAAATTTTCAGTCCCGCCAAGACCGCCGGGAATAAAAACAGCATCCCAGTTTTCATCCATGTCCAAATCATCTATTAAAATATCCGGTAGGATTTTAATACCTCTGGAGCATACTACAATCTCTTTATCACCGGCAATTACTACCTCTGCACCTGCTCTGCGGAGCATATCTGCAATGATAGTAAATTCCATTTCTTCTGTGCCTTTTGCAATTGGCACTAGAATCTTTTTTTTCATAAATCTATGAAGGGTAAATGAGTATATATATTTATTGCAAGGTATATAATTTTGTACTAAATATAAAGCATTTAGTGATTATACAGATAAAAGTCAATATAATATATCTCTTTTAATGCAGTAACTTATCGAACTTCATGAGAAGATTCAATATTTTATGTAGCTCTTAGAATGTTTACATTTTTATATTTATTCGATTCTCTTTCTCATAATATTTCTGAATCTGGTGCCACTAACAGGGTGAAAGGCAATAAGTTCTCCGTTATACAATATATGAAAAGTGCCAAAGGGAGAGAACTTGGGTAAATTATTTTCCTCAAGATTAACAGCATTTGCTTGTATATCAAATTCATTTTTGGCGATTTCCCTTATGTCTGTTACCGCTTTAATAGTATAAGGGCACTGACATGAGTAAAATATGTGAAGTCCTGTGCTGTATTTCTCAGGTATAGCTTCTATTTTAAACTTCGGTAAATCTGCTTTATTATTTATACAATAAGATACTATTTCATATCCATTATTTATCTTATCTATACTCACAAAACCTTGTTTTAAAAATAAAGAGCTGTCTGCCATCCACGAGCCTTTTCTTACTATCGCCACTACTCCTTCAAAGTTATTTTCTTTAGCATAGTTTACGCATTTCTCCAACAGCTGAGCTCCAAATCCCTGCCCTTTATAAGATTTTTTCATGATATAAAGACAGTTTATTGCTAAATATCCCGGTGCATGTATTGGTCTAAGTGAATGCTCTGCCGGCAAATACTCTACGCCACCAACTGCATTACCTTTCTCATCTATTAGGTAATCGTAACGCATCCCCCTTTCATACATCCGAATATTCCAATCCACCTTGCAAGCATAACCTTCATTTTTAAGATCTTTATATCCGCACATACTCATGCTTGAAAATATGCTGGGATTTCCATCTATAATACAATTACTCACCATAATGAATATCTCGACATTTAAATTATACCTTACTTCTTGTGACCTTAATATAGTATTTTTATAGATAAATATTGATGTATTTGATATTTCGATATAAGTTCAGTGACTTAAACTATTTAAATGAGCGTATAAGAGAATGTAAGTGCTCTCGTTTATAGAAATATCTGAAAAGTGAATTATTGTTTTGTATTTATACGGAGATCTCTATGGAAAAGCCTAATAGTTATTCAAAACGATTGAGAAGATACTTAAAAGTTATCTTCTCAGGAGCCTTAATATTTGCAATAATGGGAGGTGAGTGTAACGATTCAGGAACGGATCCCATAGTTGACAATCCAAATAAACCATCTTCGCTGACTTTTTTGGTAGGCTATAATGGAGGGGGCTCGCACGGTACTGAAGACGGTATGTGTTTGGTTAGTAATAACGGACAGACTGTGCAGTTTTTATCTACCTACTATCCTTACTATTCGAGCAACGACTATGTTGATTACAAAAACGGAAGATTGGCTTACACATATAGGAATAGTCCACCGGAAGGATATACACCTATAGCATATTTCGATGTAAGCAATCCGACTGATGTTCATATTATTCCGATACCTCCTTCTATGGAAGAAGATATGTATTGGAGCGTGCCGGCAGTACGCCCACAGGTTTTTTCTGATGGTAGGATTGCATTTGTAGCAGTCTATGAAACTGATAATCCATACGATGATTCACACGAAGGACAATTATGTATTTATAACCCCAAAACTGATAAATATACATTTTCAGGAGGCCTAAGTCAGTTTATTATGGATCAGCCGGAGCAAGGTTATGACACTGAAGCCGGATCAATGAATGGAAGTTTTGCACTCTCGCAGGATGAATCTTTTATTTTGTTTAGTGCTTATGGATATGGTACTGATATGGGCTCATATCATATTGACTATAAATTCGTAGTCAAATGGGACTTAGCTAACGGTGGATATAGTAGAGTTGCTGAGGGAGCTTCGCAGATTTATTTTATTAGTGCAGACAATCAGGATGTTATTCTACATTATGATGGCAACAAGCAAGCTATGAATATTAACTCCGGCAACACAGTGCTTATGGATGAGTACAATGACTATATCGCTTATGGTATGTACTCAAAGCAAGATGGTAAATTCTTCAAGCAGTGGCGTGGAGGCGGTATCGCGTTGTTTGACAAGAGTAGTGGTTGGATGTTCAATCCTGCACAGGCAGATTCATTGAAATCGCCTTATCGAGGCATGGGGACAGGTTCCCAATTCTCATCTGACGAATCTAAAATTTACTTTAAAGCAACGACTGACTACTATACAAACTATGATTCAGAATTTTGTATTTATTCAACTCCATTAACTTTGACATATCCAAACTCTAATCCTGATAGTCTGTTTATCCTTTCTGCCGAATACGACACCAATTTGTTTGTTTTATTAGATTAAATTGAATAGAAAATAAGGAGTGTCTTTTTAAAGATACTCCTTTCCATTCTTATCCACCCTTGTAATAAGACATTTCGAATTCTAAAGTTAGGCTTGTACCTGATAAAATACTTATACAGTTATTATATTCTGTAACATAGAAGCAGTACTCATCTTAACCCAATAATTTAAATGGCTGGATTATTATCTATTTGCTTATAAAAATACTATATCTATAATATAGAGTATTTTTGTTTTCTCTATAGAATTATAATTATTATCTTAGGATAGTACAAAAACGATATAAATTTTGGTGATTTCATAACAATGTATTGGATGGGTATGAAAAAGATTCTATTAACCCTTGTAGCAGTCATAACTTTAGCTATTACTGCTAATGCTCAAAATCTTCAAGTGCATTACGATTTTGGTGAAGATCGTGAGTATTATACTACCACGTTTGAGATGTTCAAAACGGATGAGTATGGTAGTACTTTTACTTTTACTGATTTGGACTACGGTTCAGGTGGCAGTGTTTCAGGTGCTTATATGGAGATAGCAAGAGGTCTCAAATTCTGGGATAAGCCTGTTGAAATTCATATTGAGTATAATGGTGGTAACAGTGGTGGTTTTGCATTTAATAACGCATGGCTGATTGGTGCTCACTACACTTTCGCCTCTCGCGACTTTTCCCGTATTTTTACATTCCAGGCTATGTATAAACATATAGAACATACTGACTATGCTTCTTTTCAGTTGACAGGAGTTTGGGCTCTTCACTTTATGGATAATATGTTTACTTTCGCAGGCTTTGCTGATTTCTGGAAAGAAGAAGCGCCGGTATTTGATGGTGATGGCAATGAAGATGTATCAGATTTTATATTTCTTGCTGAGCCTCAAATTTGGTACAATGTTTCTAAAAAGCTTTCTGTTGGTACTGAAATAGAGATAAGCAATAACTTTGCTGCAAATAAAGGAATGATGATCAATCCGACTTTGGCTGTAAAATGGTCTTTTTAATTTGAGTTTTGTAAATAATACAGATAAACTATTATGTTAGAAAAATTCTTTCAACTTTCGGAAAATAAGACTACAGTTAAGACGGAAGTCATAGCAGGGATTACTACCTTCATGACGATGGCATATATCTTAGCTGTAAATCCTGATATCTTATCAGCTACAGGAATGGATAAAGGAGCAGTCTTTTCTGCTACCGCGATTGCATCTATAGTTGCAACATTAGTAATGGCATTAGTGGCAAAGTTGCCTTTTGCCTTGGCTCCCGGCATGGGACTAAATGCATTTTTTGCATTTACTGTTTGTCTGGGTATGGGATATTCATGGCAGTTCGCACTGACTGCTGTTTTTCTGGAAGGTATCATCTTTCTTCTACTGACATTATTTAATATCAGAGAGCTGATAATAAATGCAATACCAATAAACATGAAGCATGCCATATCCGCAGGGATAGGACTCTTCATTGCATTTATAGGTATGCAAAATGCAGGTCTTATTATAAATAATGATGCAGTATTGGTAGGCTTAGGCAACATACATGATAAAAATGTTCTGATAATGCTATTTGGCCTTATACTTAGTGGAGTGTTACTTGCTAAAAATGTAAAAGGTGCACTTCTTATCGGAATATTTGCTACTACCTTGTTAGGTCTTCCATTTGGAGTAACTAACTTACCAGACCATAGTCTTATATCTGCTCCGCCGAGTATCGCTCCTATTGCATTCCAATTTGATTTTTCTCAAGTCTTTACTAAAGATATGTTAGTAGTGCTGTTTACATTTTTGTTTGTAGATATGTTTGATACTGTTGGAACATTAGTCGGTGTAGCTTCAAAAGCCAATATGATAGACAAAGACGGTAAATTGCCAAGAGTAAAGCAAGCTTTGTTTGCTGATTCAATTGGAACAACTGTAGGTGCTATGTTAGGTACTTCTACAGTTACAACTTATGTCGAATCCGCATCTGGTGTTTCCGAGGGTGGCAGAACCGGCTTGACAGCTCTGACGACAGCCGGGATGTTCTTCTTTGCGTTGTTTTTAGCGCCGTTATTTTTGATGGTTCCAACGGCTGCTACTGCACCGGCATTAATTCTTGTAGGTGCTTTTATGCTTTCACCAATATTGAAAGTAAGCTTTGACGATATCACAGAAACAATACCTGTGTTTTTGACAGTGATAATGATGCCATTGGCATATAGTATCGCAGAGGGTGTGGTCTTTGGTATGCTGTCCTACGTTATCCTTAAAGTATTATCAGGCAAATTCAAAGATGTGTCTTGGATTACAATAGTCCTCGCATCCTTATTTATCTTAAAATTTGTTTTTGAATAGTCTGGTCTGTTTTAGTAGATTTTAAACATGAATTTTGGCATTGCATCTTTATACTTTTGATGTGTGCCCCCTTATTTAACAAAATAAAAGCTAC
Source organism: Kapaibacterium sp. (SeqCode) (assembly GCA_963678775.2). GTDB lineage: Bacteria > Bacteroidota > Ignavibacteria > Kapaibacteriales > UBA2268 > JBFHIJ01. The sequence continues at coordinate 134,075 of CAXXGR010000002.1, read as the reverse complement.
CTCTTATATTAAGAAGTAGCTTTTATTGCATATATTGATATTGATTCTTACTACCTTACCTCTACTCCGCCGCCTATTTCAGCTTTTTCAGGTGAAAGGAAGGATAGTTTGCCATCTTCAGTATTAGCGGCTAATATCATGCCTTGAGATTCAATTCCCATAATCTTAGCAGGTTTAAGGTTAGCTACCATTACTACTGTTTTACCAACTAAGTATTCCGGTTCGTAGTGCTCCGCGATTCCAGCAACAACTTGTCTTTGCTCATCGCCAAGTTTTACTTGCAATTTTAATAGCTTTTTAGACTTTTTCACTTTTTCTGCTTCTATGATGGTAGCAGTTCTAAGTTTAACTTTCATGAAATCATCGAACTCTATTAATTGCGATAGCTCTTCAGCTTTTGCCTTTTTAGCAGCAGCTACTTTTAGTGATTCTACTTCTTTTTCTACGAATTCATCTTCTATTTTAGTAAAAATCAAATCCGGTTTTCTAAATGTATGTCCTTCTTCCACAGTGGGGTAAGCTGCGAGATACCATATATCTCTTAGCTCTTTGCCATTATTTGCTTCGCCTGTATACGACTGCACTTCCAATATCTGGCTGATTCGCTTAGATGCAAAAGGCACTATCGGCGCAAAAATGATAGATAGAGTATGCACAAGCTGGACACAGAAGTATAGTGATTTGGCTGCTCTGTCAGCATCGTCTTTTACTGCTTTCCATGGTTCTTCGTCATTGAAATATTTGTTTGCCGCACGAGCTACATTCATTGTTTCCATTATTGCATCGCGGAAACGAAACCGCTCGTAGCAACTTGATATTTTATTCAAGCCCGAGTGTATTGCTTTTATAACTGCCAAATCATTATCTGACAACTCTAAATAGTCGTCTCTGTTGATTTCTTTATCAGGATTTTCATTCATAAAATCAATTAGATTATTCCATTTTGCAGGAACCCTTGCGTATTTCTCAGGAAGAGAAGGCACTTTAGCATCAAAGTTTTTATGCGTAAACTGCAGAGAGCGATTTACAAAATTGCCGAAGATAGCTGCCAATTCGTTGTTGTTTTTACTTTGAAAATCTTTCCAGGTAAAGTCAGCGTCTTTTGTTTCCGGGAAATTGGTTGCTAAGGTATATCTTAGTGCATCTATGTAATATGTGCCACTGTGGTTGGCAATAAAGTCACGAAGGTCAATGCTCCAGTTCTTAGATTTGGAGAATTTTTCGCCTTCAAGATTTAAAAACTCATGAGCGGGTACGTTATCAGGTAAGATATATCCACCGCGAGCATGAAGCATAGCCGGAAATATAAGCGTATGAAAGACTATATTGTCTTTACCGATAAAAGCAAGATATCTTGTTTCTTCGTCCTGCCACCATTTTTTCCAATCGTCAGGTCTGTCATGCTGTTTCATATATTCTTTAGTAGCAGTAATATAACCCAAGACTGCATCGAACCACACATAGAGCACTTTGCCTTCTGCTTTCTTTTTGTCTACTCCGGGGATTTCTTTAATTTTGACACCCCAGTCCAAATCTCGAGTAATTGCACGCTCAGCCAAGCCTTGCTTAAGCCAGCTACGAGTTTGTTGGATTACGTTATCTTTCCAGTATTTTGATTTTTCTTCAATATATTTCTCTAAGAACTCCTGGAACATATCGAACCTAAAGTACCAATGAGTAGTTTTTTTAACTTCAGGAGTGCCCCCTGAAACAGTCGAAATTGGATTTTTCAATTCTATCTGATTATAATAAGCACCACATTTGTCGCATTGGTCGCCTCTGGCTCTATCCTCACCGCAGTTAGGGCAAGTGCCTTCCACATATCTGTCCGGCAAAAACATTTTTGCTTTCGGATCATAAAACTGCTCTTCTTCTTTGTCAATCAAATATCCTTTTTCAAGGAAGTCACCAAAAAACTCTTTAGCTGTTTCATGGTGTGATTCAATAGAAGTTCTGGAATAATTATCAAAACTCATTCCGAAAGCTTCAAAAGCTGCTTTATTTGCAGAGTGGTATTTATCTATAATATGCTTAGGAGTAACTTTTTCTTTTTCTGCAGAAATGGTAATAGCTACGCCATGCTCGTCAGAACCGCATACGTATAAAATATCCTCTCCTTTCAATCTGGAGTAGCGGGCATAAATGTCAGCAGGCAAGTAAGCTCCTGCAGCATGCCCAAGATGGATATACCCATTTGCATAAGGCAAAGCCGAAGTAATCAGAGTTCTTTTCATATCATTTTCCAAATTTCGATTTCAAATAATCTAAGTATAGCAAATATAATAATATTTGCTGAAGTATGGGCAAATGTAATAGTAAAGCCCTGATATGTTTTGTATAGATAAAGATATCGCCGAATTATTATTGCTAATCCGGCTGATAAAGTAATCGGAGTCAATAGAGAAGTGATTTTACTCAGTAAGTATCTGTATAACAAGCAAATGCCACATTCAAGCGATTAATGCAAAACTATTAAAATAATAAATTTGTCTTTTTTACAACTATTATTGTTGATAATCCCGGATTTGTCATTAGATGTTACCAAAAGTACTGTGAATGACTATAGAATCTTGGCAAATCTTCCCTGATTCTTATAAGAAAACATTACGTTATAGCTTATTAAACAAGAGGTTTCAACTCCTTTCCATTCAACGACTTTAAAGCTTTTATGTCTTTTCTAATGACAAATCTCAGTTGATAAGAATAACTATGTTTCGCTATAAACAAAGCCCCCAAAATAGCTATTATGTATTTTGAGGGCTTATTAATATTGAAAAAAGAATCTTAATTTTAATGTTTGTGAATGTCTCTGTGCATTACTCTTCTAGATTCTTTAAGCTTTTCGTCATCAGGCAAAGCCATTAGGCGTTTATTCAAATCACTGTCGTTTTCATGCTGAAGCATTTTCGCTTGATTAGAAATAACTTGTGGAGGGAAAATGCCTTTTCTTTCGTATAAATCACGAGATTTGAGCAATATCTCAGCAGATTCGGCGCAGCTTGTTGCAAGCTCAGCAAGACCGTCTGTATTAGTCTCATGAATATTTACAGCAACGTAAGAAGCTTCTGCAAGCTCTAACGCTTCTTTCTTGTTTTCAAATCCCCACTCTACTGCAGTAGCAATAGAAGCTAATAGCAAATGACTGTTACAGCTGCCATCAGGACTGCGAAGCTCGATAGTTTGTTTACTATTAAACGGAGCTGCCTTCTGAGTTTGTTGAGGATTTACAAGAGAAGCCAGATTGCTTACATTTGTCCAACCAAGAGGCACTCTTATTAAAGCACTTCTATTCATAGCAGACCAGCATACTTTAGTTGGAGCTTCCTGGTGCGGCACAAGACGCAAGTAAGATGCAGAAACTGTGTTACCAAAAGCTGTGATGCTGGTAGCATAGTTACAAAGACCACCAATCATAATTTTTGCTACTTCAGACAGTTCACCACTTTCATCAATCATGGCATTTTTGCCATCTTTTTGAGCAAGCATGTGCACGTGCATACCGTTACCTGCATGGCCATTTTCAAGTTTAGGCACAAAAGTAGCAGTCATGCCGTGGCGGAAAGCTACGTTTCTGATAATCCAACGAGAAAGTACTAATACATCTCCCATCTCTTCGATTGGCATTGGTAAGAATTCAACTTCGACTTGTTCTGCTTTTTTGCCGTGAAGTTCGGGAGAGTCACTATCTATATGATCCATATACCCAACTTCATGGTGGGCATACTTAACGTGACCACAAAGCTGAGTGATATAACGGAGCATTTCTGTCAGCACTTTACCTGTTTTAACAAATGGAGCAGCAGCGTGGTATCCTTTTTGCTTTTGAGCAGGGAAGAGGATATCTTCTTCGTTATAAAGAAGGAAAAATTCTAATTCGCCAAGAGCCTGAAGTTCCATTCCTGTCTCAGAGCGGAATAAATTAGCAGCATTAAGTAGAATATTATCGGGTGCAAAGTTAGCTAAATTTCCATCTTTGTCGACAAACCGGCATATAAAATCTAATGAGTTATCTACAAATGGATTTAGAAATGCAGTTTTATAAACAGGCACTACGTATAAATCAGATTTACCGGGGTCGACAATACCTTTAAACAGAGATGAGCCATCAACTCGCTCGCCATCAGTAAGTACCATTTCTGCTTGCTGACGATTAGTGATAGGTATTCTCAATTCTTTGATTTTGCCGTCGATACCTGTGTAATGAAAAGACAAACGTTCAATTTTTTTTTCAAGAATTACTTTGATAATATCATCACGAGTGAAGTCTTTTGGATCTTTGCCTGTGATAATAGAAATAGGATTAGATAAAGCAAATTGCTCTTTCGGATTGTACATAATAACACCTTAATTTATTTTTGCACTTATTAATACATTGCACTTATAAAGATTTATAGCTACTTCAATATTAGCATTTAAATCTATCATGTCAAAATTAAATAATGTAAATAGTGTAAAAATGATAAAAAAGGCAATTTATACTTTTGGAATTGTTACCATTATGCCGGTGCCTCTTTCGGGCGAAGAAGTGATAGTAATTTGAGCCCCTAGCAGATCGATGCAGCCTTTTACAATATTTAAACCAAGCCCCATTCCCTCTATAGCGCCTACATTTTTTGCTCTATAAAATGGTTCAAACACATTTTCTTGCTCATCTTTAGGAATGCCAATACCTTCGTCTTTGACTATAATAATATATTGTGAGGAAGTGCTACGCAAACTGAAAGTTACTGTTTTACCTTTAGGAGAAAATTTAATCGCATTAGTCATTAAATTAAGCATGATAAGTCTGAGCATAGAAGGCTCAGTTTTTGAAAATTCTTGCATATCTTCAACTTTGAAATCAATATGATGCTCTTCCTTATCAATCAGTTTGATATCATTATAAACTTGCTGCGCAATACTAGCAAAATTAACATCAATAAGGTTAATATTTGAATTTTGCTCTTGGAATTTTCCTACAAGCATTACGTTTTCCAGTAAATCTGTCATAGCTTTGACGGCTTTTCGAATCCTATCAACGCTATTAAGTAGATTTTGATTCTCTATATTTTCAGTGTAACGTTCAATCAAGTATGTAGAGGAAAGAATTACTGTTAACGGAGTTCTGTACTCATGGGAAATCATTTCAATAAAGCGTGATTTTAAATCATTTAGTTCTTTTTCTCTGTAGAATGCACCAGTAATTTCATTTTTTGCAAGTACTAATTTATCTTCAGTTTGCTTTCTGATTACGATTTCTTTTTGCAAATCAAACATAGCTTCTTCCAACTGCGAAGTCCTTTCTGCTACTCTTTGCTCAAGCTCTTTATTGAGATTATGCATTCTGTCTTCTAGTAACTTTCGTTCCGTTATATCCCGAACGATACCTAAAACTGAGAGTTTATCATCTTTGTTTATGCCAACGGTGCTTAGCTCCGCATAGATAATACTGCCGTCCTTTTTCTTAAAAGGCATGATATACGGATTCGGCAAGGGCTGGTCCTCAAGTCTAAGCATTTTCCTTCTATTTGTAATGCTCATAGACTCTTTGGTAAGTATGTTTTTAATCGAGAAATCCGAATCTAAGAGTTCTTCTTCTGTAAAGCCAAGTATGCTGCAAAAACTCTTATTTACATATTGGAATTGTATATCTTTGAGCAGGTAAATGCCATCAAAAGCATTTTCAATCAGCATTTTATATCGTTGTTCACTGTTTCTTAAAGCAAGTTCTGTTTGTGTTATTCTACTAATATCACGCGCCAAATATACAAAACCTGAGAAATTATTATCCGAATCGTATAAAGGAGAAGTTGATATCAGATAATTATCCATACGTATATTAGAAGAAGCATATTCATGGCTTTCCTTGATAGAATGCAATATTTTATAGTGAACGTTCTCTTTACCATACCGATTGCTTAAGGCATCTGATAAATTAATACCTTTTGCTTTATTGATATTTACATCCAAATACTCTGCCATTGCTAGATTTAATCGGTCTATCATGAAATCTTCGGAGAGTGTAGCCATTAAATCCGGTACAGCATCAAAGCTTTTTTCCCATTGCTTTTTGGAATATAACAATTCATTTTGAAGTGTAGTTTCTGAAGTAACATCTCTGGTTATGACACCAAAAAGCAAGTTATTAGTAGTTTCAACGGGAAATAAAATGGTATTTATATTTCTACCGTTGATGTAGTTAGGAAAGATGTCCGGATTTTCGAAAAAGAGTACTTCTTCTGATCTTAGGTCGTTTAAGTATGAGTTTAATGTATTATTAAAAGTGTTCCTAAATTTTTCTTGTTCCTTTGATGGTATTTCGTCAAGCTCGATGTTTATCTGATAGAGCTCTTTCCCAAGTACTTGAGTTAACGCAAGCCCTGTTATTATTTCTTGGGATTGGTTCCAGTCCAGCACTACTCCTTTATTATCTATAAGTATGATGCCATCTGTGGCTTGCTCTACGATGCTGCGGAATTTATTTTCGCTATGTGCAAGAGCTATTTCGGATTGCTTATTAACTGTAATATCAGTAAAAATTGAGGCAAATTCGTCTTTTCTTGTTTGATAGGCAGAAATGTGAACATACTTGTCAATATTATCGAAGTGGTGTTCAAAAGAAATATTTGTAGCTCCGGCATCAAACAAAGAAAGATATTTATCTAAAAATAAAGGTTTGTCCATACCAAAGAAATCACTGGCATTTACGCTATAGCCAGTTGGGCATCTAAATCCAAATATGCTACAAAAGGCAGGGTTCGCATCTGTTATCAGGTAATCTATAACTGTACCTGATTCATCTCTCTGTAAAATGTTTAAAGTGGCACCTTCATTCATATTGTCAAATAAAGAGAAGTATTTTTGTTTAGACTCTGCAAGTTCGTCTTGTGCTTGCTTCCTGGTAGTTATATTATGAATTATGCCCTGATAAATATAGCCTTCTTCTTTCTGCTGCTGAGTAACAGTAAGCAGGCAGTGTAGGATGTTATCTTGCTTATCTTTAAGCTTAACTTCGTATTCTTTTAAAAACCCTAATTGTTTTATTCTTTTTATAAAGTCATTTCTGTCTTCTTTATAGTAATAAAGCTTTTCAACATTTATTTCACTTAGTTCTTCACGGCTATATTTAAACAGACTTTCAAAGCTTTCGTTAAAATCTAATAGTTTGCCATCTAGATTAGTAAAGTATATAGCATCTTGCGAATTTGAAAACAGATTTTTATAATTTAGCAAGCTTTGCTCAAGCTGGGACTTTGCAGAGACCAACTCACGTTCATATTTTATTTTTTCGACTGCGTGGTTGAATTTGGCAGGTAATAGCTCGAAAAATGTTTGATCTTTAAAGACAAAGTCCATTGCTCCTTCTTGCATCATTTCTACGGTCTTAGTCCGGTCATCGATACTTGTAATGCAAAGGAATTTTGGGCAGATATCTTCTTTCTTCAAAAGCTGCACTAATTCATATCCACTCATGTCACCAAGGTTAAGATCAAGCAACATAAAATCCGGCTGGGATTTACGTATGCTTGACAACGCTTCTTTGCCAGAATATACAGAAGAAATGACTAAATTTTCGTGTGCTAATCTTTTTTGGATTAGTAAAGAAAAAGTATAATCGTCTTCAACAATTAGTAGCTGGATTTTTTTATTTGAATTAGTATTCATTAGCCTTTGAAAATTTTTATACTTTCAAAAATAGCAAAATATACGATAGAATATAATTAATATCTATTTTTGCTGGTAACATGTTAAGTAAATATGCTTTTTTTTAAAGAAGCTATATCCTGATCCCAAAATATTAGACCATTTTTATGTCCACCCATTACTAGTAAGTTTTGATTTGAACACTCACGTAGTAAACGAACTATTTCAAAATACATTTCTTTTGTGCCGTATTTAATGTCTTGGCTACTTGTTAGTCCTTTATCAAGCAAGCTTTGCCACAAGCTCTCAGAATGAATATGAACTACATAACGAACCCAAGCCAGTGCTTCGTATACAGCAAGATGACTTAATGTTTCTGAACTGGCAGGCATTTGTCCTCTTGAGACTACCAAGTTTTTTTCAGCATTCCACTCATCAATTCTGCAGAAATGTTCTTTCGTATATTTACACGGAATACCTGTTTTAGATGCTGATATGTATATTAGTTCGGTTTTTGTATCTTTAACACTAATATTACCAAACCCCATAGTGTCATCAATCTTCCCGATTAGTCCTTTGTGTTTCAACGCATTGCCCAACTCTATCAACATATCAATTTGCTGAGGCAACTCAACACTTTGATATGTATGTTGGCAATTAAACTTTATGTAGGATTCTTTTTCCATTTATTTGTCTAATGAGTATTTTAGCAATAGTTCTTTCGGACGGATTATACCTGCTTCGGTAATGAGCCCTGTGATAAGCTTTGCCGGAGTAATATCAAACCCATAATTAACGGCAGTGGACTCTTTAGGTGAAGTCAAAATTTCTACTTCCTTATCATGACACATCCCTGGGAAATAGAGGACTTCGTCACCATGCCTTTTTTCTATGGGTATATTTTTCCCTGATTTAAGTGTCATGTCTAATGTGCTTAATGGCATTGCTACGTAAAAAGGGATGTTATTATCAAAAGCAGCTAAAGCTTTTAAGTAGGTTCCTATTTTGTTGCACACATCTCCATTTGCAGCAACTCGGTCACAACCGACTATTACTAAGTCTACCATGCCATTTTGCATCAAGTGCCCCCCTGTATTATCTGCTATGATATCATGAGAGATTTCTTCGTTGAGCAGTTCATAAGCAGTGATTTTACTCCCTTGATTCCTTGGGCGCGTCTCATCTACCCAAACGTGCACATTATACCCCAACTCATTTGCTAAGTAAATTGGAGCTGTTGCAGTTCCATAGTCTACTGTGGCAAACCAACCTGCATTGCAGTGGGTAAGTATGTTGACTTTTTCTTTCTCATCCTGAATTTGCTTTATGAGTCCCAGACCATGCCTGCCAATAGCAAGATTTGTTTCTATGTCCTGCTGCGCCATTCTATTTGCGGAGGATAGTAACTCTCGTATAATAGTTTCCTTTGGCTTACTATCTTTTACGAACTGAATCTGCTTATCAACAGCCCATTTCAAATTTACTGCTGTCGGGCGAGCTTCTATGAGGTGCTTTGCAGAGTCAATCAGCTCACTCGTAAAATTATTACTATCACGCAGTTCCCGAGCATAAAGATAAACTCCATAAGCCGCGGTTATGCCTATAAGCGGAGCTCCGCGCACTATCATGTCTTTGATTGCATGAAAAGCATCAACGCCTGATTTTAAAGTTTTGATTTCAAAAGAAAATGGAATTTTAGTTTGATCTATAACTTGAATATCGGAGTTGCTATCAGCCCAGATAGTTGTGTATTGTGAATCTAGTATTTTCATAAGATTTGGATGCGATATTAAAACTTACATAAAAGAAAAATATATGCTAATATACTGAAAAAAATACTTTTAAAGATTTCCAAATATATTTTTTTATTGCATAATCCTTCGCTTGCGATATAATCAGACTCAAATAGGTATAAAAGAATACTTGTAATAAAAACAATTCTCTAAATCCTTTAAAAAAAATGGAATTAAAACGGAATATTTGTACGTATTATTTCATTCTTTAGTAGTTTTTCCGTATTTTTGCAGATTGTGTAACTATAATTTACAATAGCGTAAACAAAATATATGGCTAAGTCACTAAGTATTCTTTTCGTATCGAGCGAAGTGTATCCTTTTGCAAAAGAAAGTGGAATAGGCGATGTTGCCTTTTCTCTCCCTTTAGCTCTTAAGGATTTAGGTCACGACGTTCGTATTATGCTTCCTAAATACGGCACTATTTCAGAACGTAAAAATCGTATCCACGAGATTAATCGATTGAAAGATATGCCGATTCCGATGGGTGACGAAGAAGAACTGGCGACAGTTAAATCATCGTCTGTACAAAATTCAAGGAACAAAGTCCAAGCTTATATCACTACCAATTATAAATATTTTGATTCCAAAAAAGGCGTTTACCATGACCCGGTTACTTGGGAAGAGTATCCTGACAATCCTGAACGCTTTATCTTCTTTAACAGAAGTGTAGTGGAAACATGCATGCTCCTTGGCTGGTATCCTGACATCATACATTGCAATGGCTGGCAGACAGCCTTGATCCCGGCTTATGTAAATCACGTTTTTGCAGATAAATTTGTCAATACAAAAACTGTGTTTACTATTCATAACCTGGGCACTCAGGGAGAGTCTCCTCTTTCTGTATTTGATAAAACAGGAATGCCTGAAGAACTAAAGACACACTTTAAACATAAAAATAAATTTAACTTTATGAAGGGCGGGATAATTTTTGCAGATCAGGTAACCACTGTAAGCGAAACTTATGCTGCGGAAGTACTGAAAGATAAATCTCTCAATAATGGACTTGATAAAGTACTGAAAGAAAAAGGCGACACTTTTTCCGGTATCTTAAATGGCATAGATAAATGCACTTGGGATCCGAGAAAGGATAAAAGCATCCCTAAAAAATATGAAGATGACTTCGCAGAATATAAATTACATAACAAAGCTGAACTAATCAATCATGTTGAGTTTGACTATAAACCTAAGACTCCTCTTATCGGTATGATTACAAGGATAGATAACCAAAAAGGTATACCTCTTTTGCTTGAATCTATCGAAGAGCTTATGGAAATGGATATTCAGTTACTTATGCTGGGAAGAGGTGATGATGATTTGAAAGATCAAATCAAAGTTATAACTGACAAATATCCTGAAAAGTTTAAATTTATTGATGAATTTAACGAAAAATTGGCTCACATGGTAGAGGCAGGAAGCGACTTCTATCTTATGCCGTCTCAGTTCGAACCTTGCGGATTGAACTTAATGTATTCCATAGTGTATGGTTCAATGCCTATTGTTCATGGAGTTGGCGGCATAGTCGAAACTGCTTACGATATTGACAAAGATGAAGAAAAAGGTAACTCTATTGTATTCAATTCGTATGATAAAGGCAGCTTAATCGGAGCTGTAAAAAGAGCTACAGAACTTTTCTCTGATAAAGATCGCTTCCAGGAATTAGTCATTAGAAGCATGGAGCAAGATCAGTCTTGGAGCAAGTCTGTAGATAAATACGTAAACATATATCAATCATTAATATAATTTTGAAAGGTTTGGCCAGAGTATGATCTTTAGCAACGTGCATAAATTATTTGCGACTGCTCTTGTAGTAGCATCTTCTATTTTCCTGTTTTCTTGTAATGACGAACCTACTTCTGTGGGGTACTCTTTAGTAAATGATACTTTATCATTTCATAATTTAAATAGTGAAACTGATGGTATTTTAGCTTCTTTGGAATCGGAATATCGTCCTACATTACAAGCAAACACAAAAGCTTTTTTTGTAGGCAAATCTAATGGAGTAAGGGCTGCTTCATTGCTGAGGTTTGACGGAGCTTTACCGGATAGTTTGTTGAGCTTTTTGAAGGTAGAAGATATTCATTCTATTAAACTGAAGCTATCGCCATATCGATATGTATTAGGTGATTCGGCAAATACTACACAAAGCATGAAAATATATCAGCTTAATAAATTATGGACTTTTGATCTTACTTGGGATTCTGTGTTTACAGGGAATACGCCTTTTGATTACATAGAGTCTGATATCACTGCAAGTCCTCAGATTGAGATTCCTTTGCAGGATTCTATGCAAAGAATTGAAATTGATTTGACTACTGATAAATTTAAAGCAGATTACTTGAGATGGCTTGCTGAAGATGACAGAGATACTACTCAGACCTTGACTAACTGGGGACTACTTCTAGCACCCGGAGACAATTCTGACCATATTAGCAGCTTTACTGCACAGCTCACCGGTAATGATGAGATTGTCGGCTATCCTGAACTTGAAATCATCTATGACCATAAAGACGGACGCATAGATACTATTGCAACCAAGTCAAATATAGATGCTTCTATGGTAAACTTGGACGATTATAGTGAGGGTAAGTTTGATATGATGCTTAATGCTGAAATATTGGCAGAAATGAAAATAGATGTATCGGCAATACCTCTAAGAGCCGGCATCCATAAATCTTATTTGGAATTTACTTTGGACAAAGAGAACTCTATCTTAGGGAACTTCCCTGCAGATTCCATAATTGAAGCACAATTTTACAAAAAAGATTCCACAGTTATCAGCTACTTTTTTACAGGTGATGAAAATGGTGTCTTTAGGTTAGAATTTATGCAGCAAGCTGTGGAATATATAAAAGCAGCCGGTGGGAAAGGTACTGTAGAGATGACTATTAATCGCTCCGGCGATGCAGGCAAAAAGTTAGATAGATTGAAATTTTATGGTATGGATGCTGCCGATCCTGAAAAGCGTCCAAAATTTAATATAGTATATTCTATGATTGTAGATAAAAACAGGAAGTAATGATAACTATGACTAAGTTAAAGATATTTTTGGTCTTGTGTCTTATGTTTGCTTCCACAGACTTATTCTCGCAAGGTGGCTCCAATTACTCAGTTTTTGGCTTTGGAGATTTGAATAAAAATTATGGTGCAGCTTATGACGGTATCGGTCAAACTTCTATAGCCTTCCCATCTTCTCACGGAGTTAATAAGACTAACCCGGCGATGTGGAGTTTTGTAGAGTTAACCAGAATGCAAATAGGCTATAACTTCAACCAGCATATAGTAACTTCAGATAACAGCGATACGCAATATCAAAACAATGGCAAAATCACAGGCTTAAATGGCTTATTTATGATTGATACTACCATGGGGGCTGCGGTCTCTTTTGGCTTGGAGCCTTACTCTTCAATAAATTATTCTATTTCATCTCCAATTTCTCACATCTCAGGAGAAGACACTCTAAAAGGTAAAAATGTGTTTGATGGAAATGGTGGCATTTCTAAGTTGCATTTTGGATATTCAATGCACATAACTGATAACTTCACTCTTGGAGCTCAGGTTTTTGCACTTTTTGGGATAGCAAAATATACAAACACTACTAATCTTTTTAATGTAGATACTTATTATAGAGTGCGTGGTGCTAAAGATGATTTCGAAGGTGGTGGCTATAAATTGGGTATTGCTTACAACTGGCACAAGCAAATATTTGCCGGAGCATTTTTTGAAAAGAACCCAACTTTAGATATCAATAACGAGACAAAAGATTACACTCCTGTTTCTATAAGCGACCAAGATTTAGACACTACTTATAAAACATCCTATACATCGGTAGTGCCTGATAGATTTGGACTTGGTGTAGCTTATGTTACTGGCAAGTTTATTCTTGGTGCTGATTTCGAGATGCAAAACTTTACCGATTATACTTATAGAGCAGGTTCCCTTGACTTTAAGTATGACAACTCATGGAGAATGTCTTTCGGTGTAGAAAGAGTAGGAAATAAAAGCATTTTAGCAGACTATTATGATAAAATTTCATATCGTTTTGGCGTAGGCATGAAAGATTTATATTACAATGTCAATGGAAACGCTATCAAAGAGTATTATGCTTCTTACGGTATGAAAATGCCTTTGCCGGGTACTGCAGTCTTAGATGCTTCAATTACTGCAGGCATGAGGGGCACTACTAATAATGGCTTGCTTAAAGAATATTTTACAAAATTGACGATTAACTTCAGCATTGGCGAAACATGGTTCAAACCGTTTAAACGCGAGTATTAATTAGGATAATATTTGAAAGAGTGCTTTGTATTATTGAGAGTAGGAATTGCATTTGTTTTCAGGTGCAATGACACTAATCTAAGACTCTGACAAATCCGGGAATAAATAAAGAATCAGATTTTTAAAGTAGAGACGTATTCGCAAAATTTTAAGAATTAGGAAGGAAAAAATGAGCAAAAAGAACTACCCTGAAGTCCGTTCTACTACCGTAATCGGCGTAATTAAAGATGGCAAAGCTGCTTTAGGAGCTGACGGTCAGGTTTCTTTCGGTCATACCGTAATGAAACACAGCACTAAAAAAGTAAGAAAACTGTATAATGATAAAATTATGGTTGGGTTTGCCGGAGCTACGGCTGATGCTTTTACTCTTTTAGAAAGATTTGAAGAAAAATTAGAATCCCACCACGGCCACTTGCAAAGAGCTTCTATAGACCTTGCTAAAGAGTGGAGGACTGACCGCTATCTTCGTAAGTTAGAAGCTATGATGGTGGTAATGGACAAAGATACTGCATTACTTATCAGTGGCACTGGAGACGTTATCGAACCGGACGACAATATAATTGCTATCGGTTCCGGTGGATCTTATGCTCTCTCAGCTGCCAGAGCCTTAAACAAACACTCTAACCTTTCTGCAAAGGGAATAGTAGAAGAATCACTTAAAATAGCAGGCGACATCTGCATTTATACTAATCAAAATATCGTGATAGAAGAATTATAAAATCAGGAAAGCTATGGAAAAGGATATAAAGGTACAAGAAAATAATTTACCGGTAGCTTCAGATGGAAAAAAAGCGGAGCTTACTCCTCGGCAGATAGTTGCCGAGTTAGATAAATACGTAATCGGTCAAAAAGAAGCTAAAAAAGCTGTTGCTATTGCTCTCAGAAACAGATGGCGTAGACAAAATGTAGAAGGCGATATCCGAGATGAGATAATGCCAAATAATATAATTATGATAGGACCTACGGGCGTAGGTAAAACTGAAATAGCAAGAAGGCTAGCCAAGCTGGTTAATGCTCCATTCGTGAAAGTTGAAGCTACAAAATTCACTGAAGTGGGATATGTAGGCAGAGACGTAGAGTCTATGATCAGAGACTTGGCGGAGCGTGCTGTGGCGATAGTAAGAGAAGAGGAAGCTGAAAAGAAACAAGAATTAGCTCGCGAAGCTACTGAGAATAAAGTATTAGATATACTTATTCCTCCTGTCAAAAAATCTCCCTCTTTTGATAACACTGACGAAAAAGATGAAGAAGAAAACAGCCGAACTCGCGAAAAGTTTAGAGCGATGCTTAGAAACGGAGTTTTGGACGAACGCGAAATAGAGCTGGATATAACAGTTGACGGCACTCCTAATATGCAAGTCTTAGGCCCTATGGGTATGGACGAAATGGGAATGAATTTGCAAGACCTTTTTGGCAGCATAATGCCTAAGAAAAAGAAAAAACGCAAACTCAAAGTTAAAGATGCAATGATAGTGCTTCAAAAAGAAGAAGCTGAAAAACTTATAGATATGGATGCAGTAGTGCAAGAAGCACTTCGCAGAGCCGAGAATTCGGGTATTGTATTCATCGATGAAATAGATAAAGTAGCCTCTAAAAGCTCCAAAGGTAGTGGCCCGGAAGTTTCCCGCGAAGGTGTGCAAAGAGACTTGCTACCAATCGTAGAAGGCTCTACCGTAAACACCAAATACGGCTCGGTAAGGACCGACCACGTGCTATTCATAGCATCAGGGGCATTCCATGTTTCTAAGCCGTCAGACTTAGTGCCTGAGCTTCAAGGACGCTTTCCTATTCGTGTAGAGCTAAATAGCTTGACAGAAGAGGATTTTGTTAAGATTTTGACTGTTCCTGAAAATGCTCTGATTAAGCAATACCAGGCATTGGCAAAAACTGAAGCAATTGAGCTTAACTTTGATGAGTCTGCTATCAAAGAGATAGCAAAGTTGGCAGCTCAAGTTAATTCGGAAATTACTAACATTGGTGCCCGAAGGCTGCATACGATAATGTCTACCCTACTGGAAGAAACATTATTTAATGCACCGGATAACATAGAAAGCAACGACGTACAGATAAACGACAAAGTAGTTAGAGATAACTTAGGCTCAATTATAAAAAATCAAGATATGAGCCGATACATTCTATAAGCTTTTCGGAAATAGATTTCGTACAAAGAGACATATACTATCAAGTGTATGTCTCTTTTGGTTTTGTGCTAATGTGACATTAGGAAAGATGGTAAAGTATTATAGTTGTTGAATGACAAGGAATTTCAACCATTTGCCATTCAATGACTTTAGAGCTATTTCTTCTTTTCTGATGAAATATTTTAGTAAATATTCCAATCTATCTATAAGATGTTTGAGTAAAAGCAGGGTTATTGTTTTTAGCTCGTGATTCATCTGCCATTTGAAGCTTATAGCCAATCATTTTTTTAAGTATTTCGGGATTTTCTACTCCAAGTATTTGCATAGCCAGCAAGCCCGCATTTTTACCACCACCTATTGCTACTGTCGCTACCGGAACTCCCGGAGGCATTTGTACAACTGAGTGCAGAGAATCTACACCGCTTAGAGTGCTTGATTTGACCGGCACCCCAATCACCGGCAACGGAGAAAATGCTGCTGTCATGCCTGGCAAGTGAGCTGCTCCGCCTGCTCCGGCTATGATTACTTTGATTCCTCTTTCGTGAGCAGTCCTTCCGTAATCAGCCATATCCATCGGTGTTCGGTGAGCAGAGACTACTCTCATTTCAAATTTAACACCAAATTCTTTGCATATATCTGCAGCCGGCTGCATAGTAGTCAGATCCGAATCACTGCCCATGATAATGCCTACTAAAGGTTTATCCATTCTACTTATTCCTATTTTATTTTAGTAAAAACTCTTATCGCATACAAAGGTGTATCTTGCTGGCTTTTTATAATAGCCTGCATACCTTCAAAGACGAGTCCTTTTATTGGAATAGTCTGCTTACTTTCTACTCCTTTTAGTAATACTTCATCCAAAAAGTCAGCTTCCATTTGAGTAAAAACCTGCACATCTCTATGCCCGATTATTTCATCTCTTTTCTTTTTGATACTTTGTTCAAACTCACGGTTTACAAAATCGTATTTTTTTGTTTTTAAATCAATAACAGAAATAGGAATCGGCAAATTATTTAGATAAAAGAATAGTTTTTTCCTTTGTATATCTACATCGCGACTGTTTTTCATAAGCCACTTATGATTGTACTCTAATTCTTTTATTCTTTCTGTAAGTATAGATTTTTCTGAATATAGGGTTTTTAGAGTAGACATCAATTTTTTATTATCTAAGGCTCCGGACACATTCGAGTTAAGTAAAGTGCTAAAAATTGCTAAAGAAACAACTACCCTTTTAGAGTTAAATATCGGGTGTATCTCGTACTTTATGTCGCCCTCGTGAGTTTGCGAAACGTAGGTAACAGATGATTTTGTAATATATGCTTGGTTATTCTTATTTTGTCTTTCTTTATTTGTCTCAGTATCATCATTAAGGAAAATCTCGAAGAAAGTTCTACCTATTAAGGATTCTGTTTTAATAAGCTTGTTATCTTTTGAAATAAACATATCCTTAGCAGAGGTATTGATGTATATGATTTTCCCGTCAGGATTAATTATAGTAACCCCCCGATGTGAGTATTCAAATACTTGACCGTAAAACTTATCTTTGTCGATTAGAGCGTTTTCATACTTATCAGTAGTCTGCTTGATGATATTATTAGTAGGAGTAATCTTAAAATAGGATTTAATCAATTTTCCGGCTTTTAACATCTTCCAGTCCAGCAGAAACAGCTCGCCGCTTTCTTCCTTCACTCCAAGTATTTCTATTTTCTTTTCTGAGCGAGGGCTTTGTACAAATTTGGTAACAATATCAACAATATCTTCAGCCTCAGAGTCTTCTGTTCTGTTTTGAGTTGCCTGAGTCGCTTTTGCCACCAGCATAGTCAGATTCGCACCACGCTCTACTTGAGCAGCTACATTTTCGAAAACATGTTCGATATCACCCAGAATATTTAGAATTTTCATATCCTGAGAAGATTCAACAACAACCATCTCCGAATAAATTAGCAACTCGGACAGTTCCTGATCCTGTTTTTGGATTTTAGCAGAGAGAGCTTCCTTCTCATCATTTAAGCGTGAAGCGAGTTTTTGAAGTTGCTCCTCCGGGCTTTGTCGAATCTGTTTCATTGTGTTCTCAATCAATCACATGTTATAATTGCAAGGATACCAATTTTATGTAGTTAATACAAGTTAAAAAATATATTTAGGTATATCTTATTCAGTATTGTTTGGTAAGTCAAGGTACTAAGTATATACTTACTATATGATACGTAAGAGGCTTTTAGAATATTGGACGAAATAGTAACAGAAATAGAAATAGCTTGCAAGCTCTAATCTCAGTTTCAAATATGATGGACAATTCTAACACAAATGTAAAAATGGCAGACTACACTCTGTCAAAATGTCTTTCAATATTACTGAAACTGTCACAACGGCATTGCGGTGTGTCGTAATGACTGTCATAAATGCCATTATGGCAGTATTTTGTTTTTGGCACGGTTTTGCTAATACTCTATCACGTAAGCGAAATTGAAATAAACAAAGCAAATATATCATAGGAGATTTAGAGATGACAATGATTAAATTCGACCCGGTTAGACATTTTGAAAACATGACACGCAAAATGCAAAATATTGCAGGCGAAGTGGAAAAAGGATTTGTATTCGAAAAAGGTGGATTCAATCCACGTGTAGATATCACTGAGTATGATAATAAAGTAGTGGTATCTGCAGAGGTGCCCGGTTTGGCAAAAGAAGATGTGAAAGTATCGGTAAATGAAGAAAGAATTTTAACTATCAAAGGTGAAAAGAAAAAACCTGAAATCAATGAGGGCGAATCGCAAATTCGCATTGAACGCTCTTTTGGTGAATTTACAAGGTCTTTTGTTCTCCCTGAAGATATTGACTTAGATGACATCAAAGCTTCTTTCAAAAATGGCTTATTGGAGCTTTCACTAAGCAAAAAAGAACCTGAAGAACCAAAAGAGATTAATATCAATATAGAATAAATTGAGGACAGAGTCCGGTGTGAAAACAAATACCATAGCATTAGGCATACGACTTATCAGGGCGTTTTCATAGCACCACTTATTAAAAGAACAGAATGACAGCGAAGAAGCATCGGACTCTTCTTTAGAAAAATGCATCAAATAAATTAAAAATATATAGGAGATAGAATAATGGGTGTTGTAAGATTTGATCCTTTTAGAGGATTTGAAAAGATGAATAGAAGAATGGGACAAATTGTAGATGATATGGAAAAAGGATATAGAGTAGAGTATGGCTCTTTTGCCCCTACGATTGATATAATAGAAGACGAAAAAACATTGAGGCTCTTTGCTGAGCTTCCCGGTATTCCGAAAGAGCAGGTTAAAATTACCGTAAACGAAGACAAAGTACTTATGGTAAAAGGCGAAAAGAAAAGATGTAAGGAAGAAACAGACGAATGCAAGGAAAAATCATATATCAGAGCTGAAAGAAGTTTTGGTGAGTTTTCCCGCTCTTTCCAACTACCGGAAAATATAGATACTGCCTCTATCAGTGCTAAACATGACAACGGCGTCTTAAACATTACATTAAGTAAAAAAGAGCCGGTTAAGCCAAAAGAAGTAGAAGTCAATATTGATTAGGATGACATTGATTGTATTTTGTTCGAGTTTTGAATATTAAGATTGGAAATATTGGATTTTAGCTTTTACCTAAATAATTGACCAAATAGTTTTGTTAAATTACCCTACGGAGGTGTATAATGACTTTAGTAAAATATGATCCTTTTACCGGAGTAGACAGTGTAATCCGCAGAATGGACAGATGGATGGATGGATTTAACAGAGGAAGTATGGTGTTTAATACTTCTGCTTGGATGCCAAAAATAGACGTACAGGAAGAGGATGATAGATTTTGGGTTTCTGCGGAACTCCCCGGTATAGCGAAAGAAGACGTAAAGGTTAAGGTAAATGACGACAATATGCTTATCATTTCAGGTGAAAAGAGAAGCGTATTTGAAGAAAAGGATGAAGATGACAAGCGCCTAATTCGCTCGGAAAGAACTTATGGCAGTTTTACCCGTTCTTTTATATTGCCTGAAAATGTTGATAAAGAAAGCATTAAAGCTAAATATGAAAACGGAGTGCTAAACTTGGAAATATTAAGAACAGAACCGGAAAAACCAAACGAATTAGAAATAACAATTGACTAAAATTTCCGACACCTTATCTAAGCACGCAATGGAATAGGTATTTATAAAGAAAAGTCGTACACAAATAAGTGTTCGGAAAAATATAAGAGACTCCCCCTACCCTCGGAGTCTCTTTTTTTACTTAGTAAAAATAATAGTCTAAAAAAAAGCTATCATGCCTTATACAGCAAGATAGCTTTTTGTTAAAATTTGCATTTATGGCAAACTTATTTAATCATATCTAAGCCTTTAGCCAAGCCTGCGATTTGATCTTCTACATCTTCAAGACCGCAAGAGATTCTTACCAAACCATCGGTGATATTTGCATTTTGTCTGCATTCTTTAGTCATGCCTGCATGAGTCATAGAAGCAGGGTGTTGGATCAATGACTCGATACCGCCCAAAGAAACAGCTAACTGATAAACATCAACATTGTCCATCATAGTTCTACCGGCTTCTAAGCCACCTTTAAGCTCGAAAGACATTAAGCAGCCAAAACCTTTCATTTGTTTTTTAGCCAAATCGTGTTGTGGGTGAGAAGCCAAACCAGGATATCTAACCCAATCAACTTTAGGATGATTTTCTAAAAATTCAGCAATTTTCTGAGCATTTTCAGCTTGTTTTTCAACTCTTACTTTTAGAGTTTTTATGCCTCTGTGTACCAAGAAAGAATTGAAAGGATCAATAGTGCCACCAGTGTGATTTAAAGTTTTTCTGAAGTGTGCATAATCTTCTTCATTTTTAACAATAACAACACCGGCAACCACATCTGCGTGTCCGTTCAAAGATTTAGTCATAGAGTGCATAATATAATCAGCACCAAGTTCGAAAGGAGACTGCATGATTGGGCTCATAAACGTGTTGTCTACAGCTAATTTGGCACCATGAGAGTGAGCTATATCAGCAATAGCAGCCAAATCAGAGATACACATAGTAGGGTTAGCAGGGGTTTCTACAAACACAAGCACAGTGTTGTCTTTCATTGCGCCTTTTACTTCATCTAAATAAGTAGTATTAACAAAACTTGTTTCTACACCAAATTTAGAGAAAATATTAAGAAGTAAAGTAGAAGTTGGGCCATAGACAGCATTGCTACATACAACATGATCACCGGCTTTGAGTAAAGCAGTAAATATAGTATGAGAAGCAGCCATACCAGTCGCTACGCCTAAAGCTTTGTAGCCACCTTCTAAAATAGCAACCGCATCTTCCATAGCTTCTACAGTAGGGTTCCTCATTCTAGTGTAGATATAGCCTTCTTCCTCGCCTTTAAATAATCTTGCACCGTGATCTGCATTTTGAAAACGGAAAGTAGATGTTTGGTAAATAGGTGTAACTACGGCACCTTCAGGTGTTTGTTTAGTACCGGCATGAATACATTTAGTGTACTCTTTAGCATTTCTTACGTCGTGCATTATAACTCCCAATCCACATTTATTAATATAATCATTCAAAATCTCGTTGTTCTAAGTCTTTAAATTAGAATATTGTAGCCAATCCACCAAACTATTACTAAATTTAAAGAAATATTAATATATCTATTAATCCAAAACATGATTATGACACTGAAGACATACCTAAAGTCTACCCTTTAAAGAATACTTAATAATAGGAAAAGGCGCAGAGAGAGATGTATATTTTTCAGCAAATATATTATTTACTTAACAATACTATATTTCTATAATTATAGAAGTACATATACAATATTATATTGTTTAGATGCAATATTATATAATACTGAAACTATTCATTATGTTATATTTTATATTAGATTCCTATTTATAGTAAAAATATTTATTCTATTCTAAATATAATTTGTATAGTATAAAATATAATACTATATTGCATAGAGCATAACAGGAATAGTACATTGATAAAAGATACAAGACGATATAATTTGCAGGATAAAGATGTTGAAAACTTATCGCTTAATATCTTAAAATTATATAGGAATAACAAGGATAAGTTTGTATCTTTGTTTCCGAAGCTTGATGATGAGTTTTTGAATGAATGGAAGAAAGAGCTAAACGTTCTTAAAAAAATAGAGGAAGACCGGGATGTCCTCGGAGTACAGCAGAAGCAAACCGAGATGTTATACAAGTCTCTTCAGAATGCTACTGAACAGATGAATATACTTTTGCTGTACGCCAAGATTAGCTTTCCGGCAAATCGGGCAAAGATGAAAGCCTTTGGCAAGTCAGATTTTTCTAAAGTCAGATACTCTGCTCCCAAAATGCTATCTCTTATGAAAAATACCCTTGTCCGAATTCTTTTAACCGAGAATTTGGAAAAATTGCACTCAAATGGCTTTGATGAAAATCGTTTGAAGGACTTTAAAAAGGCAATCTCCGAGCTGGAGATAAATATCAATAAGCAGGCTGAAATTAAAAGCCTGCGCCCGATTAAAACTCAAGAGCGAATAGCTGCATATAATAAATTGTGGGAAAGGCTTGAATTAGTGTCCAACGCTGCAAAGCTGGTCTTTGCTGATGATAAGGATGCTGCTGAAAAGTTCCTATTGTACTCCGACAGGAAACGTAAATAGGGAACGCCAACTGACAGACATACAGTATTGTGAATTACCTCCAAATACTGCCCGGCACTGCGAACACAGTGCCGGAATTTTAAAAAAAATACTTGAAGAATATATACTTAAATGAAACGGCCTCCGAAGATATTGTCTTCGGAGGTTTTTTATTCTGTGGAGGTATTTTATTATATCTTTTATTTTTTTGTGATATTTCAAAACCAATTAGATTTTTCCTATATTTTTTCAAAAATAATTATGTAGCTTATTATATTTTTTCAGATTTCCTACAATACTTATAATATTGGTGGTTAAGTCTATATCACCTCAAAATAGTGGTTATTTTGGTTCAAATAATGTAAAATATTTTGTCCACGGCAGAAAAATATATTTGTTTTTTTGGAATAAAAGCCATAAATTGGAATCACTCCTTGAGAGCAACACTGCCCTGTGGTGTAACAGGCAACACGTCTGATTCTGGATCAGAAGAGTTCAGGTTCGAGCCCTGACGGGGCAGCAAATCCTTCGACAATGTCGAAGGATTTTTTTGTATATTATGGTAAGTCTGTAGAAGTAAAATATAGAATATATAAATGATAGCAAGTGATACATTTGAAAGAGAAGAAAAATTAGTCGCCAGCAACAGAAAGGCACGACATGATTTTTCCATTGTTTTTACCTTAGAAGTGGGTATTGCTTTGCAGGGCACTGAAGTAAAGTCGCTCAGACAAGGCAAATGCAGCCTTGTAGATGCTTACGCTGCATTCAAAAATAAAGACGACAATCAATTTATACTCTATAACTGCCACATAAACGAATACACACATGGTAATATCCAAAATCACAAACCAAAACGTGATAGGGTTCTACTTATTAATCATAACGAAATTAAAAAACTTCGCAACCTCACACAAGAAAAAGGCATGACAATAGTGCCTCTTCGCATTTATTTCTCCGGCCCTTTTGCTAAAGTAGAGCTAGGCGTTGCCAAACCTAAGAAAAAATATGATAAAAGGGAAGCAATCAAGGAAAGAGAGCAAAAACGAGAAACCCAAAGAAAATATAAAATATGATTTTTCTATTGTTTTACATATAACAAGATAAATACTTTTGGTACGTATTTAAAATAGACTATCATAATAGTCTATTTTGGCACTAATTTTGATGCTTTAGTTCAAAATATACAGAGGTATTTATGGCAAATAATATGCAGGACTCTGAACTTTGGATTGACCGAGGCGATGAGTTTTACAAAGCCCAAGACTTCGAAAAAGCAGTAGAATGCTTTTCCCGAGCTATTGATTTAAATCCAAGAGCAGCTTTTGCTTTCTTTAAGAGAGGAAATGCTTTATTTGCTATGGATAAATACAAGGAGTCAGTTCCTGATTATAATAATGCCATTATCCTAAATAAAGAGTTTTCTTTTGCCTACTTTAAGCGTGGCTCAGCTTATTATGAGATCAGACATTATCAAAATGCTGCCGATGATTTGACTGTAGCTATTGAGCTCAATCCTGATTTATCTTTTGCGTATTACAAACGCGGTATGTGCAGAAAGGTATTTAAAGATTTCAAAGGAGCTATTGAAGATTTTTCAGTAGCTATTGAAAAAAATCAAACTTATATGCTCGCTTATTTTAACCGTGCAAATTGCTACTTTGAACAACACGAATTTGAAACAGCAATAGTTGATTATAAAAAAGTACTTGAACTTGATCCATCTAATGAGCAAGCTTATACTTCACGTGGTATAGCTCATGGAGCTTTGGGTAATTATTCCCAGTCAATTAAGGATTACACTTCTGCGATTAGTGTTAAGTCGGATGCATGGATACCGTATAATTATAGAGGGTTAGTCCATAGTAAGCAAAAAGATTATCAAGCTGCCATAGAAGACTTCAAAAAAGTCATTGAATTAAACCCAACTCTAGCTGATCCATATAATAACAGAGGCATTGCTCACTTTGCTTTAAAGCAATATGATAAAGCTATTGCAGATTATACTCGCGCAATGGATTTGAACCCGAAATCAGCCAGACTATATTATAATAGAGCCAATGCATATTACAACAATAAGCAGTTTTCTGAAGCAATCAATGATTTTACATTTGCTCTTGAAATGGATCCTCTGTTGGAAACCGCTTTCCTTGGCATTGCTAATTCCTATTTTAATTTGGGACAGTTTAAAGAAGCAATAAAAGAATATAGTAAAGCAATAACAGTTAATCCTCGCCTTTTTCAAGGATATATTGGCAGAGGCAACTCCTTCATGAAAATCAAACACTATAAAAAAGCGTTGGAAGACTTTACTCTGGCAATAGAGCTAAAGCCGGATAGTGCTCAGGCTTATATGAATAGAGGAATTGCTTTTAGAGCTGAGAAAATGCTTGACGATGCAGGGAAAGACTTTATAAAGTTTTTAGAGTTTACACCTTCTAACTCCAGAGCTTCTATTCAAGTTAAACAATGGCTAAAAAAACAAGGCATTGCTTTTTAAGTGTTTAGTTTTATCTCTTTGCTTTTATAGACTATTTAAATACTTTTGTTTCTTTTCAAACTAACAAGAAGCAAAATGGAAAAGCAATCTGTAGAATCATATATAATCCTATTTATACTAAGTCTAATTTGGGGTAGTTCATTTATATTAATGAAATGGGGGCTTATTAGTTTTTCTCCTGAGCAGGTAGGTGCTTTGCGTATTTTGTTTTCGGCTCTCGTATTTTTGCCATTTTTTTTAAGAAAACTGAAGAAATTTACTTTTAGAGAATATAAAATATTATTTTTCTATGGTGCATTTGGAGTCGGTTTGCCTCCTTTTCTTTATACATTCGCCCAAAGCCATATCCAAAGCTCTATGGCTGGTATATTAAATTCTTTGGTTCCTCTTTGGACTCTGATTATCGGAATCTTTGCCTTCTCACAGCAATTCAATTTAAAAAAAATCTTAGGAGTTGTAATTGGATTGACCGGAGCTATTATTATAACTTTTGCCAGATCCGGTGGAGATGCCTTCGCCTTTGATATAAATAATGCTTGGGGCTTGTTAGTCGTGGTTGCAACTTTATGCTATGGGATTTCAGATAATCTACTAAAAGCGAAACTTCAAGATTACGACAGTAAAGATCTTGCTGCATTTGCGTTTGGTTTGATGGCTTTGCCTGCGCTCGGGATATTAGTAACTACTGACACTTCTACTATTGATTTTGATTCCAAACAGGTATATTATTCCTTAGGGGCTATATTAATTCTGGCAGTTATAGGCTCTGCATTTGCCCAGTATTTATTTGCTAAGCTTATACAAAAATCAGACCCTCTCTTTGCCTCTTTTGTTACTTACCTTATTCCTATTGTAGCATTGCTTTGGGGAGCTTTTGATGGTGAAAGTGTTGGGTTGTTGCACATAGTGGGCTTAGTTGTTATTCTGTCCTCTATCTATTTTGTCAATTCAAAAAACAAAAGTACAAAAGAGAAAGACAGTGCCATTTTATAAATAAAGAGAGTCCAAAAAGCATAAGAAACAATGCTGCGACTCAAATATGGTTTGCTAACTTAAGATTACTGTTTTAGCTATCTCGTTTTTTTTGAGATTGTATCAAGTGTTTGTGGCAAAAAGAAGCTAACTGATTGTTTCCAACTATGTAGTACTCGTTCTGTAGATGCGTAGAGCAAGTCCATGATTTTGCTCTACATTAGTTATAAGCAACAATATAAAGTTTTGTTAGTTAGAAATTGTCATTAGATGTGATCAAAAGTGCTGTGAATGACTATAAACTTCGGAACATATTCCCTGATTCTTGTTAGAAAATATTACGTAATTCCTAATTGAACAAGGGGGTTCAATCCCTTTCAATTCGATGGCTTAAATGTATTTTTGTCTGTTCTAATAACATTTTTGAGTATAATATCCTACCCACGTAAGTGTTTGTTTAATCTATCATAAAGACTGTCCGGCAGACATCTGAGTAAATTTGAAATATATCTCATCTGCCAAGGGAAATAGATATGCTTTTTGCCCTTTAGGATGTTTGTAGCAATTAACTTTGCAGCAATTTCTGTCTCCATTAAGAACGGCATTTTAAATTTATTTTTGTCGGTAATGGAGGACTTTACGAATCCCGGGCGTATAGTCGAGACTGTAATCCCAAGCGGTGCAAGTTCTGCTCTGGCAGACTCCATCGCGATGCTTAAAGCCGCCTTGCTTGCTCCGTAAGGTGCGGAACTTTCAAAACCTCGAACATCCGCCATAGAACTCACCACAGATATATGCCCCTTCCCTTGATTAATCATAAGCGGCACAAGGTATTCCATGCAGTGCAAAACGCTATAGAAATTAGTATCCATTACATTCTTAAAGTCAGATTCCACGGGCTGCTTGAAGAAGTACTTTCCGCCAACTCCACTGTTAAGTATAGCAATATCAACACTCCTCATTGATTTATAAGCACTTTTTATTGCTTGTTCGATATCTGATTTGAGAGTTACATCGCATTTTGTAAAATCGCCCGAATTGGGATTGTGTCGATTAATATCGTTGATAATAGATTCAAGCTTTTCAGTATTTCTCGAAGCAAGAAACAGATTATGCCCTCTTTTCGAAAATTCATAAGTCAATGCTTTCCCTATACCGGAGCTTGCACCTGTAATAAATATATTCATAGATGTGTATTCATTGGTAAGAAGACTTTATATTCTCAATATAAGCCAATCAGATTGATTTGCAAAAAGAAAAGTCGCTCAGAGTTTTTGTTCACTGAGCGACAATAATCTTATAAAAAGCTATCTCTATTTGCCAAATTTTTGTCTAAGCAAATCTCCTATTTTTGGAGAGCTAATTTCTGTAAGTTCATAGCTAACTCTTGCACTTGGCTTGTCAATCTTGATAAAGCGATTTAAGTTAATCGGTGTGCCGATAACTACAGAATCACAATACGTATTATTGATAGTAGTTTCCAAGTCTTTCATTTGGTCGATGCCGTATCCCATCGCCGGAAGTAAAATCCCTATTTCAGGATATTTATCAAATGTTTCTGTGATTTTGCCAACAGTGTATGGACGAGGGTCAATAAGTGCAATCGCACCATATCTGCGAGCTGCTACGATACCTGCGCCAAGATCCATTTCTCCATGAGTTAACGTAGGACCATCTTCAACCACAAGCACTTTTTTACCTCTGATTAGTTCAGGCTTGTCTACTACAATAGAAGACGCTGCCATGATTACTTCTGCTGTCGGGTTATATTCTCTAATGTTATCAAGTACATGATCAATATCTTCCGGATAAGCTGAATCTATTTTATTTACAACAACAATATCAGCCATTCTAAGATTTACTTCACCCGGATAGTATGCTATTTCATGGCCAGGACGCAATGGGTCAACAACTACAATATTTAAATCTGGCTTGTAGAAACTCATATCATTATTGCCACCATCCCAGACGATAACGTCAGCTTCTTTTTCAGCTTCTCTAAGAATTGCTTCATAGTCCACACCGGAGTATATAACACCACCCATAGCAATATGTGGCTCATATTCTTCCATTTCTTCGATAGTACATTTGTGTTTAACTAAGTCCTCGATTTTAGCATAACGTTGCACTTTTTGAGCTTCTAAGTCACCATAAGGCATAGGGTGACGAATAGAAACTACCTTTTTACCCATTGCTATAAGTTGGCGGACTACTTCACGAGTAGTTTGAGACTTCCCACAACCTGTACGAACAGCACAAACAGAAACAACCGGCTTAGTAGATTGTATCATAGTAGGACAGGAGCCCATCATGGAAAACTTAGCACCTGCAGCCATTACGCGAGAGCCAATGTGCATTACTGTATCGTAAGGTAAATCAGAGTATGAGAGAACACATTCGTGTACTTTATGTTCTTTGATGATTTTTTCCAATTCTGATTCTGCCAAAATCGGAATCCCATCAGGGTATAGTTCGCCAGCTAGTGAAGCGGGGTATTTTCTACCATCAATATCAGGAATTTGAGCAGCGGTAAAAGCCACTACCTCGTTAGTTTCATCATTTCTGTACATAGTGTTGAAGTTGTGGAAATCACGACCTGCAGCACCAATAATAACAACACGATTCTTGTCCATATAATTCTCCCTAAAACTTATTATATAAAATCGAGTGATATAAAGTCTAAAACAGATTAAACGTATTGCATGGAAACACATATTTACACAATATAGTTTATCTATTTTAATATTAGGATTATAATAGCTAAAAATTTAGTAATAAACAAGATATTATTTACAATATTACAAATTTCATCAATTAATACTTCATATTTCTATTTGGTTATATTGATGTTCTTTAATATAAAAACATGATTTAGGCATATATAGGTTAATATGGAAAGTGTGTAAGGAATATACTTAGAGAATGGAGACGAAAAAAAAAGACCGAATTTATCAAGGGTGTGTTTTTTCAAATGGTATGCATAAAAAACTAAATTCGGTCTTTATTGCAAAGTTTAATTTCCGGAATTGACTTTAAGCATTTTAGTTGCTCCTGAGTCAAATTCAATATATGCAGATAGAAGTCGTTCTTTGTTAGCTTCAATTTTAATTTCTATGGAATCAAGTTTTGTAGGAGCATCAAATCTCTTTGCTTTAATCAAGTTACCTTGATTATCAAAAAGCATAACAGAATTTGCTTTCTGCTCTTTTCCATTTTCAAAAATTACTTTTTCTGCATTCTTTGCTGTAGCATATAATTCAACTTGATTTTTGCTATCAGTGCCTTCGCTTGCAAAAGTCAATACAGCAGATAAAAAGAAGATTACAATCAATGATATATATACTTTCATAGCTCTTTTTACAAATTTGCTTTTAAAATTTCAATACAAATATATAAAGCTTTTTTGTAATAAACCAATTTGCAAAACCGCTAACTACTATGCCATATTGGAGCTTAACACTATCTTAACACAAGTCATCTTAACAATTGCCGATTATAGCAATTATAAGCATTATATTGAAAAATTAGAATGATAATCAATCTAAATATAAATTTTCTATATATTTTTGCATTAAACATCACCTAGGCGAAAAACCACAATTATAGATCCTCAAAAGACCTGTTTGTTGTCCAACTTACTTCCTTACGGTGCTAATACAAATTTGAGACAGTAAAGTATAAATCTTTTCCTAATAAAAAAAAGGAATGCATTTGTTATTTCAAATACATTCCTTAATTATATTCGTTTGAGTGTTATGCCTGCTCTTTAACTCCCCCGTAAACAATCACGCATTGTGCCCCAGACTTATAGGTGAGTAACTATTTGAGTTACCGCCAGAGCTATAAGCCCCATACCTATTAGAATTTTTACTTTCAATCTGTGCAATGTCATATAAAATACTCCTAAGAATCTCTGACATTTACAAAAAATAGATTTTCTTTACGCTCTTATATTAATATACTCGCTTTCGTTGAATTTGTTGCAAAATATAATTCAAAATAATTATATCCTATTGCTTGGCTAATTATAGACTAATATCATTGGGTAATGAAAGCCAATACAGGGTTCAAATATAATAGAAGATTAAGATATTTCAAACAATATAGAATTATATGCAGTGCATTTCTACTATTTTCATAGAAATTACCGTGTTTTGCAGTTCGGTTTGCAACTATAACATTCTTATTACGTTTTAAGTAAATGCCTAAATATTGGTATCTTGTAAATGATTGTTTTTGTTCATATTTATTTGTATAATGATAATGTATAATCTTACTGCTATAAACACAAAAGACCTAAAAACTGAAATGGTGCATAATTTAAAATATCCGAATACTGAAGAAGGATTTAATCAGTACAGATTAGATTCGTTAGACTCTCTTTGGCTAAAGTATCAGGAACGACTCAGTAATTGCAGAAAAGAGTCCACTGAGGGGAATGTGCATAAATTTAGAATAAGTAGTCGTAGGTTTTTAGCTTCGATTGACATGATTAGCACTATTTATACATCTAAATATTTGGAAGAATTAAGAAAATTGCTGAAAATACAGCTTAAAATATTTTCTAATCTGCGAGACACTCAAGTAATGATTAACTCTATTACTAAGATTAGAAAAGACTATTCAGTTTTTGATTTTTTCTATTACGAGTTACTAGCTTGGGAGCAGTCTTATATTAAAAAAATAGAAAAAAAGGTCAAAAGAGTTAGTAAAAAAGAGATAGAAGCTCTTATATTCTTTATAAGAATGGATTTAGATGCTACTTTTACCAAAGATAACGCTACTTTTGAAGAAGCAATTCAAGTAATAAGTAATGTGTTTGCTGACTTACAGGCAAAATTACAATCTGTGGATAGTGCAATTCCACAAACAATACATGATGTACGATTGCAGTTTAAAAAATTTAGATATATGGTAGAAGCTTTTGTCATAGCAAATGATTTGCCTGAAGATTATATTAAATCTTTAGCTAACTACCAGTCCCTGATGGGCGAAGTACAAGATGCGGAAGTCCTCATTAGTCGTTTCAGACAGTATGTTCATGCTCAGGATAATCCTGATGACATTGTTTGGATAAATGCAATTAAAGTACTGGAAGAGCGACTAACTGAAAAAATTCGTAATTTTATGGAAAACAAGGATAGATTAAATACTTTTTGGAATCTATAAATTGCTACCCTTTTTTGATATTAAAAAGACCGATACTATAAAACGATGGTTAGATCGCTTTCTGGTTTTCCTAAGCTTGTTAGCCATTATTTCTTTATTGCTTATACTCGGTTATCGGCTTTCAACGTTTTGGTTTGATACTATTGTTTATGCAACAGATGCCATTGTGGTTCTTTTTGCGGCACAGGAGCTATTCCGTTGGTTTTTAGTAAAAGACCATAAGAAGTACCTGCGAGAGCGGTGGATAGAGAACTTCTTCACTTTACTAATTATATTGGGCACTATCTTTCCTCAAGAAATATTCTTTTTTCTGGAATTCCTTTTTCCTGATTTTGACCCAAAAAAGATTACGATACTCTACTTAGCCACTTTTGAGCTAAGCGTAATATTAGTCTCTATTCTAAAAGTGCTACGCTATAACCACCTCGTCTCCCGTTTAAAATTGCATCCAGGGTCGCTATTTGCCCTTAGCTTCCTAATCGTTATTGTGCTGGGAACTATATTATTATTACTTCCCAAAGCAACATTGCCGGGGCACTCTTTAAATTTAACAGATGCACTTTTTACGTCTACCAGTGCGGTTTGCGTTACAGGTCTTTCTACGATAGCAGTTCCTGACACTTTGTCTACATTTGGGAAAGGTATACTGTTCTTCTTGATCCAGGTTGGAGGATTAGGAGTGATGACCTTGACCACATTTTTTGCAGCATTATTTGCAGGGGGACTTTCTTTCCGATTTAGAGTAATGATGCGTGATATGCTTAGTCAGGATAACATAAGTCAAGTATGGTCAATCCTATCAAAAATTATTATATTCACTGCTATATTTGAGATTGCCGGAACATTGTTTTTATATTGGTCATTGGGTGGTACATTTGCCTCTTTTGATAGAACGATGTTCTATGATTGCGTGTTCCATAGTGTTTCTGCATTTTGTAATGCAGGCTTTTCTCTTTATCCATCCGGCTTTATGCAAGAAAATATTACCAATAATTATTCTTATTTGAGCACTATCATAATATTGATTATTGCCGGAGGTTTGGGATTTGGTGTTTTTGCAAATTTTGTAATGCAAAAACCTTGGATTCGCCGCACTAAAAGAAATGTACTAAGGTTCTCTATGCAAACAAGGATTGTTATTGTTACTACGACTATTCTAATTATTGTAGGTATGATACTGATATATCTTTCTGATAGTATGGGGTCATTAAAGAATTTATCTGAGTTAGAGAAAATGTTTCAAGCATTGTTTTGGTCGGTTACCGCAAGGACTGCCGGATTTAATTCAATGGATACTTCCACTATCGCTCCTGCGGCAATGATGATAATGATAATCTTAATGTGGATTGGTGCTTCTCCGGGCTCTACTGGTGGAGGTATAAAGACCACAACACTTGCCATAACATTTTTAGCATTGATTAATCAAATTCGCGGCAATGAAAAAATCAGAGTATTTAAAAGAGAAGTTGCACCTGAGAGTATAAAACGAGCATTTTTAGTTATTATCTCTTCTTTGCTGGCTTTAGGAGTTGGTTCTACTGCTTTAGTATGGGCAGAACCGGGCAAAGATACAATGGCACTGATTTTTGAGACTACTTCTGCAATAAGCACTGTGGGACTTAGCAGAGGGCTTACTCCGGATTTATCTTTTACAGGAAAATATATTATTATTTTGCTTATGTTTATAGGCAGGATAGGTGTGCTGGCATTTTTATTGTCATTTCACAATCCCGGCGATTCGCCTAAATATAATCTTCCAACAGAAAATATAATTGTAGGATAAAAAATATGGCTGTTAAAAAATTCTGTATTATTGGGCTTGGGTACTTTGGTGCTAATTTAGCTTTGGATCTTACTGACGAAGGCGCCGAAGTAATCGCGATAGATATAGATGTAGATAAAGTTTCTCCTTTGAAAGATAAGGTTACTATGGCGGTGCAAGCTGATGCGATGGACGTAAAAGCCTTGACCAGCTTGGGCATTGAAGATATGGATGCAGTTATAGTTGCTATTGGCGAAGGGTTTGAAAGCAGTATTACTGCTACTGCTGTATTGCAGGAAATAGGTGTCAAAAAGATTATCAATCGAGTTATTTCTCCTGTGCACGAACGATTACTAAAGCTGATGGGCATAAAAGAGCTGATAGTGCCGGAAGCTTACGCTGCCAGTAAAATGGCAGAACGCCTCATGATACCAGGGCTCATCGAATCTTTTGAAATTACCAAAGAGTATGGGATATTTGAAGTGGAAGTTCCTAACTTTCTGATTGGAAAGTCCTTAAACGAAGTTGAACTCAGGCAAAAATATGACCTAAACCTTGTCACAGTAAAAAGGAAAGCAATATCAAAAGGGATATTTTCTTCTAAGGAAGAATATATTGTTACCGGCGTACCGGAACCTACTCTTATATTTGAAAATAATGATATATTAGTTCTCTTCGGAAAAGAAAAGAATTTTATTAAATTGCTTGATTAGGGTTTCTGCATAAAACTATTTCTTAAATAGATTGTAAATCTGAGTAAAGTTTTAAGTAGAACTTAGTGCCAACTTGTCATTTTATTCAAACGTTAAACACGCAAATTTATGAAGCTTATAGTTATATATATTATTCTCTGTTTTTCTATTATTTCACCGACATTCTCTAATCAGTGGTCAGTACTGAGAAATATTAGTGAATTGAATTCGGAAAGTGCAGAGATTGCTCCTGCGTTTAATCTATACGAAAATAAGCTTTACTTTAATTCTGACAGGCTAAATACCTCTTATTACTATGTATCAGACTTTCAGCAAGATTCCACATTTAGCAAGCCTGACTTGCTTGATGGAGACATTAATCAAAAAAGAGATAACAGGGCTTATATTTCGTTTTATACTAAAGACGAAGCCTATGTATCAGTTTTTAAGCAAACAAGTACTTATCCTGTAATGAATATACATAAGTCTCTTAAACGCAAGCAACAGTGGCAAAAACCATATCTTTTAGATAGTCTTCAGTCCGATGCATTTACTGCTCAGGCGACTGTTTCGCCGGATAAATCTTTTTTGATTTTTGTCAGTAATAGATTATCTAATGACTCTGATACTGATCTGTGGATTGCATTCCGTCAGTCAAATGACACATGGGGCAATGCAATGCCTCTGGAAGAACTTAACTCTTCGGGTAATGAAATAACTCCTTTTCTTGCATCTTCTGATACTTTATATTTTGCTTCTAATGGTCAGGCAGGGCAGGGAGGCTATGACCTCTTTATATCTCTGCGATATGACGCAAAATGGTCTGTTCCTCGCCCGCTCAATGGATTAAATACTGAGTTTGACGAATCTGACTTCACTACCTTACCCAATAATCTTGCTATGTTTGCTTCCAATAGACCTGGCAGCATCGGCGATTTAGATTTATTTTTGGCAGGTAAGATATCAGAAAATTCTATAAATGGAAAAACAAATGTAGAGTATCAAATATCTGCTCTCGTAGCGGATATAGAAATATTTAGAAAAGAAGAATACTCCATCTGCTCATTTTCTTCAAGTTTCACTAAAGAATATCTCGAAGGCAGGAGCAAAAATAAATTTCAGACGGAATACTGCGACCAAACCTTCAAAATCATTCTTTCGGAAATAAGATTATCAGGTTCTGAAGTAGAAATACAGTGCAGTAAAGACTTTGATGCTAAGTCACTTATCACAATGATTGAGTCCAAACTAAGCTCAAGTATATCTGTAAAAGTAGTATATACTGATGCAGATTATATTACTATAAGCGTATCAAATCAGCAGAATTTTTCTCCTGTAGAAATTGTGCACAGTAAAACTACTGCCGATCCTCCTATTTTAGAGCTGTTTCTAAATGCACGCCCGGAAGCAGAAGTGAATCACTGGAAAGTAGTTGCAACTATTGGTGAGGAGCACGAGACTATTTATAATAGTGATAAATATGCACGTAAATTATCTTATAATTTAGGCGGTCACTTAGATGACCTATGGGAAGTAGATTCACTTAATATTGAGCTCATCGGCTTAGATACTGAGCAGCTCAAAGGCAATAGCGACTATTCCTTTATCATCAATAAGAAAAAGCTCAGGAACAGAACCTCTATAGACTATCTCGGGAAAATGCACGAAGAATATTTTTTAGATTTGTCAGATGTTAATAGCTTATCAAACAAAGAAGTAATTGCCATGATGTTGCAAAATTCTTTTCTGACTAAAAGGCTGCAAATTATATTTCCGAATGGCAGAGATGTGGAAGCTGCACAATTAAAAGGCATTTTAATATCTGAGTTTGGTTTTAAAAAGAAAGATATTTCAATGCAAGAAGGCGACAATAAGCTTGGCTTAAACTTCCTAACCAGAATCCTTGTAGAAAAGAATTTTTAGTTGCGAAACTAACTATTGGTCTTAGGTGTTTCGCCTAAGGGAGCGAAAGCCATACATAAAAAATATATGTTTGTACTAAATCCCCGCTGTATTCTTCCTATAAATGACTATATTTGTAATTCAATTTTTGGAGAGATAAAAAACAATTAATCCCCAAAAATATGGAAAAAGTTTTGCAGAATCATTATATCTGCTTATATTTGTTTTCTCTATAAAATAGTATTTTGGAGTTAAGGCAATGGCTAAGAAAGATCAGAGAATCCAAGTTACATTGGAATGCACAGAAGCCAAAAAAAATGGCGTTCCTGCATCTAGATATACTACTATGAAAAATAAGCAAAATAC
Source organism: Kapaibacterium sp. (SeqCode) (assembly GCA_963678775.2). Lineage (GTDB taxonomy): Bacteria > Bacteroidota > Ignavibacteria > Kapaibacteriales > UBA2268 > JBFHIJ01. Next base: position 98,240 of record CAXXGR010000002.1, on the reverse strand, counting down.
TCCGGAACGTATTGAATTAAAAAAATACAATCCATTTTTGCGTAAGCACACAGTGCATAAAGAAATCAAGTAGTTACGGTTTCTCAAAAAAGATTTAAAGAGGCAAGCAGATTTTAAAATTCGCTTGCCTTTTATCATTTCTATTAGCTCCTCTCAGGTATGCCGGTAAAGGCTAAAACAAATAATCTGATATAAGATTTTTTTTCCTTACATTGCATATCCTGAATATTTGTAACTCAACTGATAAGACATACATGGATAAATTAGTTATAGAAGGTGGTCATAGACTATCCGGAAGAATAAAAGTATCAGGTGCAAAAAATGGCTCTTTGGCTCTTATGCCTGCAGCCTTACTTGCACCGGGCATATACCATTTGAAAAACACACCTAACTTACGCGATGTGTGGACTATGTCTCGCTTATTAGGTTCTTTAGGTGCATTCGCAGAGCTTAATAACGACGAACTCTTTTTAGATACTAGCAAAATCAACAGCGTAGAAGCTCCTTATGAACATGTAAAGAAAATGCGTGCTTCGTTTTATGTGTTAGGTCCTTTAGTGGCTCGATATGGAGAAGCAAGAGTTTCTCTGCCAGGCGGTTGTGCATGGGGGCCACGTCCTGTGGATTTGCATTTAAAAGGCTTAGAAAAATTAGGTGCAGAAGTTTCGCTCGAAAAAGGCTATGTTATTGCTAAAGCAAAAAAACTAAAAGGTGCAAAGTTCCACTTTGATGTATCGAGTGTTGGAGCTACCGGCAATGTGCTGATGGCGGCAACTCTTGCCAGCGGTACAACTGTACTGTCTAACGCTGCCGCTGAACCTGAAATAACAGCTTTAGCTAGAATGCTTGTTAAAATGGGAGCAAAGATTGAAGGCATTGGTACAACTGAACTTATGATTGAAGGTGTAGACGAACTGAGACCTGTAGATGAAACTACTATCCCGGATAGAATAGAAGCAGCAACTTATCTCATGGCAGCTGCAATGACCGGTGGAAATATTGAGTTAGAAAATGTAAATCCATATCATCTGTCTGCAGTTATTGCCAAACTGGAAGAGTCAGGTTGCGAAATAGATGTAAATAGTGATACAATCAGACTTCAGGCTGGGAAAGAGATTATGCCTGTAGATATTACAACTTCAGTTTATCCCGGCATCCCTACTGATATCCAAGCCCAATGGACTGCTTATATGCTGATGGCAAAAGGAACTTCCAGAGTTACTGACACTGTCTACTTTGACCGCTTTAAGCATGTACCTGAACTTACTCGTTTAGGTGCCGACATCGAGGTAGTTGATAACACTGCCCTTGTAAAAGGTGGCAATAAATTAGAAGGCGCTACTGTTATGTCTTCAGATTTAAGAGCAAGTGCTTCATTAATCTTAGCTGCACTGGCTGCTAAAGGTTCTACAGAGGTTCTCAGAGTTTATCACCTTGACAGAGGATATGAAAAGCTTGAGGAAAAATTGAATTCTGTTGGTGCAAAAATCAGAAGAATACGCACAGAACTTATCTAAGTAGATTTTATATGGTTTATTTTAAAAAAAGAAGATATATCGGCAAATGGTATATCTTCTTTTCGATTTATCCCGGAATTTGTCATTAGAAAACAAGCTTGCTCCTTGGTTCTACGAGCATTTACAGCATCTAACTACAAGGCCATGTTAAGGGATTCAGATTTATTATTATAGCTATATGGGATTAATAGTAGAAACTGAGTATATTTGCAAGAGAAATATTAACATTGCTCAGAGTATATTTATGTTTTATATAATAATTTCACTTTTGATCTTCTTGGCTCTATTGTACGGAGCATTTGTTTTAGCATTTAGCAAATCAAAACGAAAAAAAGGGACTTTGATGCAGGCAGAGCACAAGTCGTTTCTGCAAAAGAATGTTGCTTTTTATAACTCACTCTCTGACATCGAAAAATTATCTTTTGAAACGCGTGTGCAAGATTTTTTAGCGAACTGCAAAGTAACAGGCATAAGTTGTGAAATTGATGACACAGACAGGCTTTTAGTAGCATCAAGTGCAATAATACCCGTTTTTTATTTTCCTGACTGGAGATATTACAACTTAGAGGAAGTATTAGTGTATCCAGACAGATTTAATGATAAATATGGAGTTGGAACTGCGGATAGCAACATACTTGGCATGGTTGGAACAGGTGTTATGAACGGCAAAATGATTATTTCAAAAAAATCGCTCCAAGAGGGATTCTCTATAGAAAATGACAAAAAAAATACTGCTATACATGAATTTGTCCATCTGATAGACAAATCTGACGGAGCCGTAGACGGGGTACCCAAAGCCCTACTCCAAAAGCAATATACAATCCCGTGGTTAGACCTCATTAATCGTAAAATTGAAGAAATAGCAACTCATAACTCAGATATAAATCCATACGGTGGCACAAACAATGCAGAGTTCTTCTCCGTAGCATCTGAGTACTTTTTTGAGCGTCCTCGATTGCTCAAAGAGAAACACCCAGAACTATATGTAATGTTAGAAAAAATATTTTCAAGCGAAATGAGCAAAAAAGAACTTAAAACCTACAATATAAGGTCCGTAGGTAGAAATGACCTGTGTCCGTGTGGTTCGGGCAAGAAATATAAAAAATGTTGTGGCAGTAAAAAAGCCCGCCTCTTGCGATGAGACGAGCTGTTTTTTTTATTTAGCGAGCGAGTATTCGTCGTGGATTATGTTAGTATTTGGTAGCTGTTTTATAAGATTTTCTACTGAGGTAAATGGAATCTTGTTTTTACTCAAATCCAAAACCTTTAGATTCTTTAAATTGTTTAGGCTTGCCGGCAACTCTTTTAATCGATTGTCTGATAAATCAAGATACTTAAGGTTTTTCATATCACCTATTGCATCCGGCAAATCTTTGATTTTATTTCGAGATAGATTCAGATATTCTAATTTGTCCATATCTGCCACAGTCGCTGAAATATCTTTTATGCGATTATCTTCCAAATCAAGTGATTTTAGATTTGGCAATCGGGTAATCATAGGTGATATCTCTTTGATGCGGTTACTCCTTGCGGAGATAGTTTCTGCTCGCTCAGGAATAATGAAATTAAAGCTTTTTAGTTTCTGATTATCAAAAGTAAGAGATTTGCTGTCTGCTTCTAAAAACACTGTATCCGGTAGCGGAATATCTTCCCCTGCGCTTGCCTTTTCATCAATTTGCTCGACAGGCTCTTCTTTCACAACTTGCAGAAATAGTCCACTTTCAGCTTGAATAAGAGAATCAATCCTTAATTTTCGCTGCCTAATGACCTGCGCCAAAGCATAAGGGCTACCGTCCTTTTGCGTTATCACTGTTTCGTAAATAGAAAGAGCTTTGTCAAAGTGCTGCTTGGCTTCGTTGTACATCTTTATATCTTCATACAGGTAAGCATAATATTCATTTGCAACAGCTTCCCAGTATCTTGAGGTGTAGTCGTCACAGTTTTGTATTTCTACTAAGCCCTTCTTAAGATATTCGCCTGCTTTAGGATAGTTTTGGCTTATGCGGTATGTGTTGCCGAGTTTTATCCAACGCATAGCCTGCTCCATATCCTGAGCTGTGAGTCCTACAGTAAGCATTATTGTAAATATTATATATTTCATTTTATCTCCCGATTAATTATCATATACGGGAGTTTTCCATAAAGCAAGTCTGACACCCATTGTAAGTACGTTAAATTGAGGCTCTCCAAAATTTAGGTATTGCAAGCGGGAATCAAAAACGAACTCCGATGCAAAATAGCTGTTATACGCTACAAACAACTCTAAAGGAAGTGATATATCTGCATTCCTTACAAACATCTCAAATCTTATCATTTCTCCCTCGAAAGTGGCAGCTCCATAATCTACATTATCTAAATTGCCGCTGCCCCAGAAATGTCCGGCACCTATTTTTATGCCCCCGGTAAAATCCTTTAGATCTATCACATTGTCAAACTTAAGATTCAAGCCGATAGTGTAAAGCTGTGAGTTCCACTTATCACTAAGCTTCACGCCCTGAGTGATTTGGTCTGTTACAAATCTTGGCACGATATACTCACCAAAAATCTCTAAATATCGACCAAAACCAAATACAGGTTCCGGATTAAAAGTAAACTGTCCGCCAAAAGCAATTTTATCATTAATTCCGTCTTCTCGGAAATAGTGCTTATTAGCAGTGCCACCAATAGAAAACACAGGAGTAAACCTACGAACATTGCGCTCGTATGAGGCTCTGATTTCACCTTCGCGTTGGATAAGATATTTATCCATAGCCGCTGTAGCAGAGTCTAACTTACGATTTAGCTTTGCAGCTTCTTCGCGAGCAGCCTTCCAGTTCTTTTTATAAAACTCCAGATCATTATGCTGCAACGCCAGTTCGTATTGACGTTTTTCCATTTCGTTGTTAGCATTCATCTGAACAAAGAGTTCTTTGCGAAGTTTGTCAATTTGTTCACGGTTACCAATCTCAGGCAAGGATTCGACAATCGCGAAATATTTCATCGCCAAAGCGTGATAATCTTTAATAGTTTGAATTTCCATATCGGAAAGCTGCTCAAAGCTAGGCGGAAGTATCAGCTCATTGGTTTCGAAGCCGGAGAGTTTCGCCTGCATATAGAGCAAAGTAGCCTTATGGTAGTATTCCATTACCTTTTCGGTAAAGATTTCTTCAGATTCTTCCCAGATTTCCAAACGTTCGTTGCTCGGAAGGGGAGATATATCTATCACCGGCTTAGCCGCAAAGACAGTCACCTGCATAGATAAAATAAATAGCAAAAAAAGCAACTTATACATAAAAATCGCCTCCATAAGAATATGTGTGAATGTCGATTATAAATGTGCGAGTGCCACAGCCTGAGGGATTAGCCAAAACGCAAAAGTCAAGGCAAACCAAAAAGGAAAGTCACCGCCTGTTTTAAATAAGCCATTTATATAACTACCCCTAACTATATAAACAGCATAATCCTCTAATATAAAGAAACTTCTGTTAATACAAATTATTTTATTTTTGGTAGGGATTTTTTTTGGGAGGGGGAGGGGGAACAATTTAGAATAAACTTTTTAACCACGAAAAAAATGGTTCAGTGTTTATAGTAATAAACAGTCCTATTACTAAGAGTCCAATAAATAAATATCTAAGTAGAGTACTTTGATTTTTTTGCAGAACTTCATCATCACTATGTCTATAATAAAAGACATAATGCAAGACGATAATAAAAAGGACTAGTACAAAACCATAGCCTAAAATGAATGCAACAGATTGAGCTGGTGTTACCATATTTTCTTTAAAAAAGCTTATAGAACCTGTTGTAAAAAGAACAATAGCTGAGAAAATACCAAGTATTTGAATAGAATTTTTTTCTGAGTCTTTGAGTTTTTCTTTAGTATCATTTATTTTTGAATCTATCGAGTCATACGTATTCTTTAAATTTTTAACTTCTTTATGTAATTTTCTTCTTTGCTCAATTTGAGAGAGAGCCATTTTATATTTCTCAAATTCTCTTTTCTCAAAATTATAATCAATAGGATCTGTATTTCCGGACACAATAGAAATCTCATGTTCGATTTTTTCTTCATCAATAAAATATTCAACCTTATGCATATTTGAATGTGGATTAGCCAAGAAAGTCACAAAACCAAAATGTTTGCACCAATCCATGTGTAGCTGAAACATTTCAAGACTATCTTCTATTTTAGCGTAATAGGTATGAAAATCGTTATCGGAAATTGTCTCACTAGAAATTATTTCAGTAAAATGCTGAGTAAATTTTCTATATGGATAATAATTTTTGATTTTATATTTATTCAAAAGTGACAATGCTTTTTTTAAATATCCTTCTATTTCAGGTATATCATCTTGGCTGTTTTTTGTTAGCAAAAAAACAGAGAACCCATTTAGAAAAGTATAGCAATGAAATAATTCGAAACAATATTTATGAAAAACTTCTTTATCGTTTATTTTAAGTATTTCCTTCTTCAATTCTGTTGCCTTGGCAAAAATATCTGAGTAATTAAGTTCAGATTTGCAATTATCCACAAAAATTTTCTCTTTATTGATATCTAATTTTGTGGATTGAGGTATTGCATCAATAATTGAGAATTGTATGTTTGGTATCCACTCATTAAGCTTCTTAGGCTGATTGTCAAGAAAAACAGTAAAATTCCTACTTTCATCTAAATTTTCATCTTCGCTATCATTTTTAAGTAACAAATACTCTTCAAGTTGTTTTTTGATAAGTACATTATATTTTAATACAATTTTCTCAAATACTTCTCTTTCATATAGAGAGAATAGGTCTGTATCTCGTACTTTAAATAATAACTTATCTAAATAGTTTTTTATTTTCAACACCTGCATGAAGTTTTTAGTCGGAATAAATAGATTATGATCTATCCACAAAGCTAAAATATTCACATGTGTGCAATACTGGATAATTATGTCCTTATGAACTATACGAAGGGATTCATCTTCTTGAATTTTTGGGACGGGAAGAGATTCTATATAATCGTAAAGCTGTAGTGTGTAACCTTGGTCTATTATATTTTTATTTGTGTACTTATATCTCAGAGCTTCAACAATATTCTCTAATTTTGTCAGTGTATTTAAGACAGGATAAATCTTCTTTTCTACAATTTTTTGTTTGGCATTATCTAAATGACTAGAGAACTCTTTTTTAGAAGCAATATTGCTATCTTCAATGAGCGATCTAAATTGGTCAAATTTAGTTCCAATCGAAAAATCAAAATCATCAAAACAATTTATATCTGTCGAAAAGTCAAGTCGATTAATAGAATTATCCAATATGTAAGTATTAATAAGTAAAGATAGTTGGTCTATTTTTTTCTCAAATGGTACAATATTCTCATTCAAATCATCAATAAATTGATCAGTATTACCATCATACCATTTCTGATTTTCATTAAATTCTGGTAAGTTTAACTCAAGACCTTTTAATGCTTCGCTTATTTTACTTTTCAAATCCATAATCAGATCTTCCAATACTTATCGGTGCAACGATCAACATCATTTGAAGTTAGTCGATCAAGGTGCATTAATGCTGATTTCCTACCTAATGATTCAGCAAACGAATAAGGTTTGTCCCACTCAGGCCATCTATGAGTCAATTTAACTAAATGTTTAGCCTCCAAATTTATTAACTCAGGATTATAGCCCATCATAATTGAAATGCTACTGTTTATCAGTTCTCTTTCTTCAGCAGCTAATACATTTTCGTCAATTATATTGGTTATTTGTAAATTGTGAACTCCTGCAGATAAATTAGTTAGTCTATCATTCCTTAGTAAATTATAAAGGACTACATCTACAGGCCCATAAGGCAAAGCTTTAAATTGACCAAACTTATCCAAAATATCAGTATTTTTTGTCTTAATAATCTGTGCTGCAGTAGCTAAGAATTGTAATTTCAAAACCTTAAGAATACTCAAGTCATTGTTTTGAGTTCGGTTAAATTCTTCGAGGCTATCACTATTAAGTTCACCATTCCCTTTTGCCTGCCAGTATTTTTTAGCAAGTGCCCAAAGAAAATATCTATAAACGTTTTCGTTTCCCATGATGTACTCCTAATAGCAAAAAAGCAAATAAAATATTTGCATTGATATAATAAACTTACTTAATATAAATAAAACAATTGTAATAAACCGTATTTTCTTTTAGGTATTCTAAAAATAATTTATATTTATATATACGTATAAAATTGCAATCTGTTTGATATAATAGCTATTAAATATACGCACTTGTGTGTCAGATGATGTCGCTATTGATAAATAACACTCTCCAAGCCTTTGCAAGTGTTATAAATACAAAAGATGTTATCTATCAAAAATATGGTGTGCAAATAAAAGTACTGTTTTAATATCAATTGCATGATAGCAGTACTGTTGTCTATTTTGCAAATAGAGCCTCACACGTTTAAGATATATTTGCTATCTTTGTTTTATTCATTTTGTCCGAATAATTCAAGTTTTAGCAATGAATATTAATCAGATTATTGATATAAATAAGCCTATCATTCTTGCTTCCCAATCGCCCAGACGCAAGTTCCTCCTTGAGATGTTGGGGCTGGAGTTTTCCATAATGCCTGCAAGCATTGAGGAAGTGAATTCGGACTGCCTGCCACCGGCAGAGTATGTTATGCAGCTTGCCTCAAAGAAGGCAAAAGCTGCGGCTGTCATTGCCAATTCAGATGCTGTTTTTATTGGCTCGGACACTATCGTCGTCTTAGGAGACACGGTTCTCGAAAAGCCTTTAGATGAGGGCGATGCTAAAAAAATGCTGAGAACTCTGAGCGATAACACGCATACTGTTTTTACAGGAGTTGCTATTTATGACAGCTTTGCGGATAAGTGCAATGTAAGTTATGAAGCTACCGAAGTAAGTTTTCGTGAGTTATGTGATAGTGAGATAGAAGCCTATGTTGCTACCGGCTCTCCAATGGACAAAGCCGGTGCTTATGGTATCCAGGATGACTTTGGAGCCGTGTTTGTAAATAGAATAGAAGGGTGTTACTATAACATAGTAGGTCTCCCTTTGCAACTCTTATATAAAATGCTGATGGAGCACTTTGCCTGATGAATAACACAAAATCTAAGTTCAATACATTAATTATGCTCTTACCATGGATTCTTACTTTCTTGGTGTTTTGGCTGTATCCGCTTTTGTACTCTGCTTATATGAGCATGACTGAGTATAATACTTTAACCGGAGAAGCTTTTTGGGTAGGTTTAGATAATTATAAAAATATGCTTAGCGATGAGTTGTTTTGGAAAGCACTTACTAATACCAGCATCTTTACTCTTGGTAGCGTGCCTATAACCACTGCTTTAGCTATATTTATGGCTAATGTGCTGAATAAGAAATTTGTTAGGCTTAAAGATTTTTTCCGTGCAGCTTATTTCATGCCATCGGTAACCGCTTTAGTAGTAATTGCGCTAATTTTTACTAATCTTTACTCAATAGATGGTTATGTGAATGCGCTTGTGCAAATGTTAGGGTTTAGTGGAACGGAACGAGGGTGGCTGGCAGAACCTTCTACCTCGCTCATGTCTATCATGGCAATGGATATCTGGATGGCATCGGGCTATTATATGGTTCTATTCCTGGCAGGCATGCAAACTATTTCAAATGATTTGTATGAAGCCGCTGAGCTAAGCGGAGCTTCTCCCATGAGACAGTTCTGGGAAATAACTTTCCCTCTGCTACGACCAACTCTAATGTTTGTTTTGATTATTAACAGCATCAAGTCTTTTCAGGTATTTGTAGAAGTGTTTGTAATGACTAAGGGTGGCCCTTTGCACTCTACGACCACATTGGTATACCAAGTGTACGAAAATGCTTTTAAAGAGTCAGATTTGATGGGCTATGCATCCGCTATTGCTTACACTCTCTTTATGATATTAATAGTCTTTTCGCTAATACAAATGAAAGTGCTAAGAGAGAAATAGAAAGATATTGCAGAGTATATGCTAGGGTATCACTATAAAAAACTAAGAGACACAACAAACATTGTGCCTCTATCGATGTTAATATTTATCAAATAATACTAATAAAAAAACATTATGCTTTTGGAGGCATTCCGGACATTGAAATAGTTTTGCTTCTTTCAATAGATTGCAATGCAAGATAGTTATCACCAAATTTACTTAAGTTTTCTAATTCTACATCAAATTGATCTCCGTGCTTTTCTTCATCTTCAACTAAAGACTCAAAAAGTTTTTTAGATACGGAATCTGCATTTGCAGAGCACTCATTAGCCCACAGATTATAATCAGTTGCGCTGTCCTCTTCCATTTTAACAGCAAGCTCTAACATTTCTCTTACATTGTGAATTTTTTTGACCGGTTCAGAAGTCGTCATTTCTACTTCACCTTTCAGGAACAAAACTCGTTCAGCAAGCATCTCAATATGCATCATTTCTTGAATAGCAGTCATTTTGAAAAGCTGAGCTAATAAATCATAACTCTGGTCATCGCAGTGAAAATGAAAGTACATATACTGATGCACTGCTGTAAGCTCATCAGCAATCGCTTTGTTTAATAATTCGATGCTTTTTTCCTTTCTTGCCATTTCTTCACCTTTTTTATTGTATAAAATATTATATGTGAGTTGAGGAATATGCTAAGACAGGTAATATTTAACCATTAGTATATGTTGAAGATTATATGCCTCATTCTGACTAAGAATGAAATAGCAACATATTTTATTAATACCCTTAATAGATGACTTATTATGATAGGAATACATGATTAAACTTCATGTTTTAATATATGTAATATTATTCAATCTTCCAAGTATTTCACTTGAATTTAGAATTTAAAAAAAGGACTACTCTTGAGTAAGAGCAGTCCTTCCATTTAGAAACATATATAAAAAATTAGAAAGTTCTTGACTGAATCATGTTTTCTGGTTTCAACAAGTCATCTAATTTTTCTTTGCTAAGCATTTTGTGTTCCAATACCAAATCATATACTGATTTGCCGGTTTCTAACGCTTCCTTAGCGATTTTACTTGATTTTTCATATCCAAGTACCGGATTCAAAGCAGTAACTAAACCAATAGAGTTCTCTACTAATTTGCGGCATACTTCTTCGTTCGCAGTGATGCCATCTACACAACGGTATCTTAAAGTATGCATACCATTTTTAAGCATTTCGACTGATTCGAATATACTTTGAGCGATTACCGGTTCCATTACGTTAAGTTGTAACTGGCCTGCTTCTGCTGCCATTGTTACAGTAATATCGTTACCAATTACTTTAAATGCAATTTGGTTAACTACTTCAGGGATTACCGGATTTACTTTACCTGGCATAATAGAAGAGCCCGGTTGCATTTTTGGTAAGTTAATTTCATTTATACCTGTGCGAGGGCCTGAGCTAAGAAGTCTAAGATCATTACAAATTTTAGACAATTTAACAGCTAAACGTTTCACAGCAGAAGAGTACATAATGAAAGAACCCGTGTCCTGAGTGGCTTCTACTAAATCAGAAGCAAGAACAACTGGAAGACCTGTTATTTCCACAAGATGTTCCATAACTTTCGGACTGTACTTAGGATCAGCATTGATACCTGTACCAATTGCAGTCCCACCCATATTAAGTTCTAAGAATAATTTAGAATTTTCTTCTAAACGATGGATTTCTTCTTCCAAAGTAGAAGCAAAAGCAGAAAACTCTTGTCCCATAGTCATAGGTACAGCATCTTGAAGCTGAGTGCGTCCCATTTTGATAATATGAGAAAACTCTTTAGCTTTAGTTTTGAAAGATTCAATCAAGCCTTTCAAACCTTTTACAAGTTCTTTATTTTGATATATAAAAGCAAGTTTCAAAGCAGTCGGATAAGCATCATTTGTTGATTGAGCTAAGTTTACGTGATTATTAGGGTGGCAGTATTCGTATTCGCCTTTTTTATGCCCCATTATTTCCAAAGCTCTGTTTGCTATAACTTCATTAGCATTCATGTTTGTAGAAGTACCTGCCCCGCCTTGTATCATATCTACTACAAAGTGAGTGTGAAGTTTACCATTAATAAGCTCTTCGCACGCAGCTACGATACCATCTTTAACGTTAGCGTCCATCCAGCCAAGATCGCAGTTCGCTTTTGCTGCAGCCATTTTAACTTGCGCTAAAGCGACGATCAATGCAGGAAAGTGGTTAATGCTAATGCCGCTAATATGGAAGTTTTCTACAGCTCTTAGAGTCTGCACACCGTAATAAACCTCATCAGGTACATCTCTGTCGCCTAATAAATCATGTTCGCTACGAGTGCGTCCGGAAATATACTGAGCAGCAGCATCAACAACTTGATTAGTTGTGTGTCTCATCCTGCGTGCAATAACTCTTGAAATTCTTGAAAGAATTTTTACTGCTACTTCAGGGTATGATTCTAAAAACTCTTTAAAGCTAACTCTCGGAATATTTAAAATTGTTGATTCCTGAGCTGCACGAGCAGAAGTAGAGTGAGGATAGTTATCCATAAATGCACCTTCGCTCAAGAAATCATACTGCCCGAAACGAGTAATGACTTTACCCTGGCCAAAAGTACCACTTACAAAAAGCTCTATAGCACCTTCATAAACAAAGAATACATGCTGGCGTTCAGTATTTTGTTCGAAAACAATTTCGCCTTCGGCATAATCTTTATGTTCTACCATGTCAGCAACAAGTTTAAGCTCATCACTTTTCAAATCAGCAAAAAGTTCTATTTTTGCGAGGAAGTCCATAATATTGGTGGGTTGCATTAGTATCCCCTTCTTAGAATTTCAAAATAAGTCAGTAAATTCGTATTAAAAAGCAAAATTACTCTTTTTGATGGATATTATCCAATATATCACAACAAGTTAGCAATTACTAATATTAAAATAACACATATCGCTTAGCTTATACTAAACTATTATATATTCCACTATAAAGTATATCCCTTATTGCCTATTGTCAAGGAGTTATATGCAATTCTCGCATTAATTTCTTAAATCTATTTTAAATTATTCCTAAATATAAGATTAGCTCACAAAACAGTTATTGGTATGATAGGTTTATAGGACTTCTTAAATAAACTGTCTTTAGACTACTTATTATTTTAAAATTTTAATAGACTTGGATAATCATTTCGTGCAAGTCCTCATAATTCTAAAAATGTTATTAGATCAATCAAACAGATAACGGTCTAATCCTAAATCAGTTTGCCACAAATTAAATGAATATAAAACTGAGATCTTATATCTCATTGTATCTTTAAGCTGTATATATTCTAAACTCAAATAATAAAAGCAACAGAGAGGTAAGACATTATCAAGGAAAAGCATAAATCACACTCTTAGTTTCTTTTTGGGGACTCTATGTATATTATAATTAATATAACAATATGCATATCCTCATTGTAGAAACATGAATATTAAGCGAATATAATAATATGTCTCTATGTCATTCTTTTACACACTGTTTGTTTTGGATTTAAGATTTCTTTGATTATATTATATACTATATTTAGCTATGACTAATTCGGATGGATAAAATGATTGACTTACTTGTAGAGATATGGACGCTGTTTTTGGAAATGGCTCCATACATGATTTTCGGACTCTTCTTTGTAGGAGTTCTACATCTCTTTTTTACTAAAGCTTTAGTGTTAAAGCATATTGGCGATAACAGTCTCCTTTCAGTTTTTAAAGCTGCGATATTTGGTATCCCTCTGCCTTTATGCTCTTGTGGAGTAATCCCAACTGCTGTTTATATGAAAAAGAATGGTGCGGCTAGTTCTGCCACCACCTCTTTTCTTATTTCCACACCGCAAACCGGGATTGATTCGATTATTGCTACTTACGGAATGATGGGGTGGGTATTTGCTATATTCAGACCTATTGCGGCTCTGATAATGGGCTTAACCGGAGGGATGCTGGTTGCTGCTTTTGGCAAAAGGAAACCGCAAAAGCAGTCTCCTGACTTGCAAAAGGCCAATGAAGACTTGACCGGCATGTTTTCTATTATTGGGCAAGAGCCTGTAAATCAGGCGCAGCAAGAAACATGCTCTGATGGCTCATGTGGGTGCGAAAGTAATGAAGAAAAAGCTCCGGAAGGTAACAAACTATACAAAATGTTCAAATATGCATTTGTTGAGTTTCTTGATGACATTTCTATACAGTTTGTCGCCGGGGTGATTATTTCCGGGCTTATAGCCTACTTCATTCCTGATAACTTTTTTGAGCAGGGAACTTTAAACAGTGGCATACTTGGGATGTTGCTAATGATAGTTGTAGGTATTCCGATGTATATCTGTGCCACGGCTTCTATTCCAATAGCAGTTACGCTAATGCTTAAAGGGTTCTCTCCGGGTGTGGCTTTTGTATTTTTGGCAGTTGGACCTGCAACAAATGCTGCCAGTCTGACTATATTAATGAATACATTAGGCAAGAAAATAGTTAGTATATATTTAGGCTCTGTGATTGTTTTATCTATATTGATGGGCTATATACTTGATTATATTTTTTCATTTATGGATTTCTCTCCTCAGTTGATGCTAATGGATCACCAGCACGAACTTTTAAGCTATGAAATAAAATTAGTAGCTGGGCTTTCGTTTGGCTTGCTGCTACTGGCTTCTATTTATAGAAAATATTTTAGAAAATCTAAAAAGGAAATAGTTATGGACACCACTCAAGAGTTTAATATAGAAGGTATGTCATGCAATCACTGCTCAAATAATGTTGAATCTGCTGTCAAAGCTCTGCCGGGCGTTACCGGAGTAATGGTGAACCTAACAGAAAAAAAAGCCTTAGTAGCAGGCGATATTTCAAAGCATAAAATCATAGAAGCTATAGAAAAGGTTGGCTATAAAGTAGTAGACTAACTAGTAAGTGTGCGCCAGAAATTTATCGCATCCTATATTTATATTTATCCAGAATTTGTCATTAGATGTGATTATAGTCCGGTAAATAACAGTAGAACCAATGAGCAAGCTTACTTCCTCTGTAAGAAAATATTACGTAATTGCTTATTGAACAAGGGGTTTCAACCTCTTGCAGGTCAATGGCTTTAAAGCTTGTATATCTTTTCTAATGGCAAATCTCGGTTTATGCTGTTGGCAGGGTTAGATCTCCTGTCAGCAGCATTTTTGCAAAATACCTGAAATGAACGTATATTTGTATAGTTTGTAATAGAAATAACAATGTATTTAAAGTTTGGAGTTGGTGTTATATTCTAAAGATAAGAGTCATTAGACATAGAGTTAATATTTATTCCTCGTGCAGGTTACAAACGGTGCGCCTCTTTGGTATACTAACGCCTGATAAGTTCTCAAATGAAGAAGACGCTATCAAGGTCACTGCATCTCGACATGGCTCGATAACCAAGGGATGATGAAATAGCGGGGCTGGGGGAATAAGTATGCAACAGCAAATTAAGATTGGTCACTTGAAGAAATACACCAAGAATTTCCTGAGATATCAGATTATTTAAAGAAATATTTAGACACTATTGGATGGTAAACCATGGAACATGTAATAGTCGTAATTACACATCATAACGTTGAAGAGAAAGTAGATTTTATTAAAAGACATGGGATAAAGTTTAAAAAAAATACATTTATAACTGTCCCTGTTGTGTTCTTTGAAGAGCATAGGGATTTTTTAATGACTGGTGAAACTTCTAGAACTCGACTCGAAGCAAGATTCTCAAAGAAAGAGGTTCTGGAAGCTGATTATGTTCAATACGGTTGTTTCAGAGAGTTTGGATATGCTAAGCCTGATAATGATTATAAATATGAAAGGTTGGTTTTTGATAATACTTTGTGTCAAAATTGTAAATCTAAAAGGAATCAAATAAATCCTTTTAGGTTGTCAAAAATACCTTCATTAATAAAAAACAAACTATTTACTCCAATTTGGGAGTATGATTCTTTGTTTGTGGAGAAAGAATATTACTTAAAAAGATTAGAACCACTAGGTATAGGTAACCGTGAAGTTATAAAACATAAAAAAGATACTCCATTTGAGGAGATTGTACAACTTGAAATTCCAAAATTAAAATATCCAATTGACATTGATAAATATGTGGAAGAAACTTGTGAAGTTTGTGGAACTAAGAAATTCAATCCAATTTATGATGACTTTATTCCACCTTTTAAAGAAGAAGTCTCATTTCCTATAGTAAGATCAGCAGAGTCATATGGAAAAGGTGGGCTTTCATATAACAAGATATATTTTAATAATGAACTTAAAAATATTTTATTAGAAGATAAACAAATCAAATGGGATGATTTGGTGCCGGTAAGAAATAGTAGGTGAGAAACTTACTAAAACTATTATTGAAGAAAATACAACAGGTAATAATAAAAATGGACTAAAAAACAATGAGCCAAAAAAACAACCAAACAGAAGAGATTACTATTTAGTCGATATTTATTGAATTTGTTACTTATACTTTTTTTTGGGACTTTTTTCGGAATAATAATAGGATTATTAAGCCTTTTACTTTGGAGTCTTTCGAGAGGGGATTTGTTGATTTTACCCATATTTATATTTATTTTGACATATATTATTATGATTCAAAAATTCCAATCTTTTAGTAAAAAACGCAGCATTTTATTGGGTGTCATTTATATTACAATGTTTGTACTATTATCGAAGATATTGCGCAATATAAATATTATAGACAGCCAATATATTATCTATATATCAGTATATATGCCATTATTTTTGATAAATACAATTGTGCTGCTTATTGATTTGAAGCAATTTTATAGAATTGGAAAAACAATAAATACTAAAAAAAAATAAGTCTATCTACGCCCTTGCGTCAAATAGATCACAAAGAATACGAATTAACTTACACTTCCACACAAATCAGTAAACTTGCATAGTTGCTTTCTCTAATGGCATTTTGTAAGTTTGTATTTAGAAACCTTAAGGCAAACAGCCTACAGTCTATCATATTTTCTCGTATTTTTCAAATACAATTAAACCAAAAGTGCTTCTTCTTTGTAATATCTACTAAGAGAATAAATAAACAGAATCGCTAAACATAAATAAGAGTAAATTATCATGATTAAATTTGGTACAGACGGATGGCGAGGCTTGATTGCTCGCGATTTTACTTTTGAAAATATCCGCTTTGTGGCTCTTGCTACTGCCCGCTATATGCAAAAACACAACATGAAAAAGCTAATGATTGGTTACGACACCCGTTTCCTTGGCAAAGAGTTTACTGCTGAAACGGCTATGGTCTTAGCTGAAAATGGAATAAATGTGCTTATGAGCGAAAAATTTGCTGCTACTCCGCAGCTTTCTTTCCAAACTCTTAAAATGGAATGCGATTTAGGAGTTGTAATCACTGCAAGCCACAATCCTGCTGTATACAATGGATATAAACTGAAAGCTGCTTTTGGTGGCCCGGCTACTCCTGAGCAGGTAAAAGAGTTAGAAGCAGAATTGAAACCAATACTTGAGGAAAAACCTGAAATATGCCTTAAGACTTTCCAGGAATACGTGGACGCAGGTAAAATACAAATACTTGATGTGCAGAGCTCCTACTTAGAGCACGTAAAAGCCAACATAGATTTGGATGCTATACGGAAAGGTGGATTCAAAATTCTTTTTGACCCGATGCACGGTGCCGGCATAGGAGTATTGAACGAAATATTACCTGATATAGACCAAGTTAATGCAGATTTGAATCCGGGCTTTGGAAATGTAGATCATCCTGAACCAATAGGCGAATGCCTTGGTGATACTATGAAAAAAGTCAAGGAAGGGCCATATACTATCGGTTTTGCCACTGATGGTGATGCTGACAGACTTGGAACAATAGACGAAGACGGCAATTTTGTAGATTCACACAGAGTATTTATGATACTTATGAGATATCTGTACGAGCAAAAAGGTCTACGTGGTGAAGTGGTAAAAACCGTTTCGCTTACTAATATGGTAAATATGTACTGCGAAGAAAAAGGAATAACTTTACATGAAACACCGGTCGGCTTTAAATATACTGCAGAGCTTATGGCGCAAGGCAAAGTCCTTATCGGGGGCGAAGAGTCAGGCGGTCTTGGTACGAAACTCCATATCCCGGAAAGAGATGGGATCTTCAATGGTCTATTGCTTCTGGAAGTGATGGCTAAGCGAAATATGACATTAAAAGAATTATGCGAAGAGTTAGACAATGACTTTGGCGTGCACCGCTATGCTCGCCGTGACGTAAAAGTAACACAGGAAGTGAAGGACAGGGTGCTTACAGCAGCTAAAAATGCTCCTAAGACTCTTGCCGGTTTTGAAGTAAAAGATATAAACACAAAGGACGGCTTCAAGTTTATTGTAGATGGAGGATGGCTTCTAATCAGAGCTTCAGGCACTGAACCGCTTCTACGTTTCTACTCCGAAGCAAAATCCATAGAAATGGTAAATAAATTATTGGATGCAGGTTTGCATTTATAAAATAACTGCTGTAATTAAAAAGAAAAACCTTACAAACTACTCCACATTCGGTTTGTAAGGTTTTTTGTGTAAATAAAAAGAACATTGAAACGGCTAATTTACTTCATCAGCCGGATTTGTCATTAGATGTCATTATAGTGCTGTAAATAAACGCAAAGCCAATGAGCATGCTTGCTTCCTATATAAGGAAATATTACCTAATTGCCTATTGAATAAGGAGTTCTAACCCCTTACCACGCAATGACTTTAGAGCTTTTTTCATCTGTTCGAATGATATTTATGGGATAATACTAACAACATATAAAACTTGTATTTAGAGAAACGCAATGGCTTTATTTTAATAAATATTTTTGTTTAATAAAATATTTCTTATATTAGTTTCATATTCTTATCTTTGCAAGAAACTATTACATGATGGAGTTATGCAAAAAGAAAACAAATTGATACCTCATCTGGGACTGTATACAACTATAGCCATTGTTGCAGGTGCTATGATTGGATCCGGTATTTTTAAGAAACCGGCATTCATGGCAGACCAGTTAGGCTCGCCGGAGATGCTACTACTTGTATGGGTTGTGGCAGGGATTTTTACTTTATTCGGTGCATTGACTAATGCCGAAATAGCTTCTATGTTCCCTGAGACAGGTGGTCAATATGTATACTTTGAAAAAATGTACGGTAAATTATGGGCATTCCTTTATGGATGGTCAATATTTGCAGTGATTCAGTCCGGTTCTATAGCGTCTATTTCTTATGTATTTTCTGAGTATAGCGAGTATTTTATTTCCTTGCCTCGTTTATCGCCTGAAACTGAAAAGAGTATATATTTATATATTCCATATATAGGTTACATTTATCCTCTATACGATATAGGTGTGAAATCGTTGACGATAGCAATTATTCTATTTTTAACCTCAGCAAACTATTTTGGAGTAAAATATGGAGGTAGAATATCCCTAGTCTTTACTTCTATGAAATTACTTGCACTGGCGGCTTTAGTTGGTTTTTCATTCCTTTCTTCCTCAGGCACCGCAGACAATTTAATGCCTGTAGAAAATATGACATTTGGCTCAGGAGGAATGTTTGGAGCTTTTGTAGCTGCCTTTGCCGGAGCATTTTGGGCGTTCGATGGCTGGAATAATATTACATATCTTGCAGGAGAAATAAAGTCCCCACAAATAAATATACCTAAGGCATTGATTATCGGTATGTCCATAGTTATTGTAACTTATTTGCTGATAAATGCAGCCTTTATGTATGTACTACCTATAGAAATAATGGCAAAGAGCAAGTTAGTCGCTGCAGATGTTGCGGAAGTAGCAATAGGTGGAGTGGGGGCAGGCTTTGTATCCGCGGCTGTAATGATATCAACTTTTGGCACTGCCAATGGCACTATAATGGCATCATCCAGAGTGTATTATAAGATGTCCCAAGATAAATTGTTTTTTGGATTTGCCGGCTATTTACATCCAAAGCATCGAACTCCTGCTAAATCGCTAATGTTACAGGCAAGTTGGGCAAGTATACTAGTTCTTAGCGGCACATTTGATATTTTAACAGATATGCTAATATTTGTTAGCTTCATATTCTATGGACTGGGAGCATGGGGTATATTTGTTTTACGCAGAAAACACCCTGACAAAGATAGGCCTTATAAAGTGCCGGGATACCCATATATCCCTTTAATTTTTACAGTGTTTTCCTTCGTGTATGTTATGCTAACGCTATATAATGACATAGTAAATTACAATGCAGGAAATTCTCAAATAATTAACTCACTTTTTGGTCTATTATTAGTAGTAATAGGATTGCCTTTTTATTTCTATTTTGTAAAAAGAAAAAAGGTATAGATTGCTACCTCATTTTTGAGCCATTATTATACAGGAGAATTGTATGGGCGCATTAGTTTATAATATCCATTCACAGACACCGGAAATGAAAAAAATCAGCGCAGTTGCTGATGCAGTAAAAGGCGGAGCAGTGATTCTTTATCCGACAGATACAGGTTTTACATTAGGATGTAATTTGTCAAACAAGAATGCAATTGAAAAAGTTCGTAGGATTAGAGGTATTTCTACTAATAAGTCACTTACTTTCCTTTGCGATTCACTCTCTAATATTTCTGAGTTTGCTAAAGTAAATAACGAAGCATATAAAACTATCAAGAGACTTATTCCCGGACCATATACATTTATACTCCCGGCATCTAAAGAAGTGCCAAAGTATGCACAGAATCCTAAAAGAAGCACAGCTGGTATAAGAGTACCAAATCACTCATTGGCTCAGCTTCTTTTGAAAGAAGTGGGTAACCCTATTATTTCCATATCAGCAAAGATTGGAGAAGATAATATGCCAACTGAAGCAGAAGAATTAGTTGCTGTATTTTCAAAATTAGTAGATGTAGTAGTTACTTCTGAGACTTATAACTTTCTGGGAGAATCTACAGTGATAGATATGACTGAAGAACAGTTTTATTTGATAAGAAGAGGTTCCGGTTGGGATAAAGTAGAAGACTTTATTGATTTTGAAGAAGAAGCTCCTGCAGAATAAGAATTATTACTTATAAATTATAACTATAAAAGCGACACGAGATGCTTATTTCGTGTCGCTTTTCATTAGTAATATCTGAAGCAAAAGGAAACTAAGATTGTAAATATTCAACATAAAGACATTTGTTTTGCACTACTTCGATCCCATTTTCCATAGCAAGAATTTTTGCATCTTCGTTCTCTATTCCAAGCTGAAACCAAATGACTTTAATATCTCCTTTAGCTTTTTTTCGGTCTATTGCTTCTTCTACAACCTTTACCGCCTCCTCTGAAGGGCGAAATACATTTAGTTTCTCAATCTTTTCAGGGATGTCCTTTAAAGAATGATATACTTTGATTCCGTTTATTTCTTCCGCTTTGGGATTTATAGGAATAATATTGTAGCCTTGGCCACTCATGAAGACAGGAACGGTAAAAGCAGGTTTTGCTGGGTTTGAGCTCATCCCATAGACTGCTATATTTTTATATTTCTCAAAGTACTTTTTCATAAATCCTCCCTCGGATTACGTGGTATGCCACGGATGGCGTGGTAGTAAATAAATTTATCCGTGGGTACAATAAAATCTAAAATGTTTATTTTCTTAAAATATCGGGGATTATTAAGTCCTTTAAAAACATAGGTTTGTAAAATGACTTGGCTTTAACCTGATAAGTATAATTGTCAATAGAAAAAGAATGATGACAAATAGTTCTATAAAGTAGCCACGAAATGCCATAATGACATAGTGACAATATGACATGTGCAATCTTAAAGAAATATTTTTTAAATAAAAAAAGGGTAAGTGTTTAACTTACCCTAATATATACGTTTTATATGACTAATAATTTTAATTGTCGTTGACTGATTGATAAAGTTCTTTAAGTTTTTTTCTTAAATGTAGTACTGCATATCTTTTGCGTGCAAGCAAAGTATTTATATTTACGCCTGTTTCTTCAGACATTTCTCTGAAAGAAATACCTTCAAACTCATTTCTGACAAATACTTCTCTTTGCTCGTCAGGAAGCTCTGCAAGACCGGCTTGCACTGATTCCCAGATTGTTTTGCGAAGTAAATCATTTTCCGGAGATGCTGAGGAGTCCCCCAAGAAATTTTCAAAAGCATCCACGCCGTCCTCAGCTTGACCTGGTGTTTGCATATCTGAAAAAGTTTCAGCTCTTTTCTTTCTGTAAGAATCAATAATCCTGTTCCTTACAGCAGTAAATACCCATGAAGCAATGTTTTCAATAGGTTTCTGCACATTTGCAGATGCAGCTAAAACGTTAGTAAATACATCCTGTAATATGTCTTCTGCCTCTTCATGGCTGCGGACTCTTTGTCTGATAAAACCTAGGAATTTTTTTCTGTCAGTTTTAAAAAGATTTTCAATTTGTAGAGCAAGTTCCATATTACCACTCCTGCCAATAGCTTCAAGTTCGTTGTTATTTTCTACTATGCCTTCACGCGCTTCAACTTTTATATTCTCAACCATTTTCAATCTCCTGTCCCGTGTTTTGATTCTGAACCTTTAAGCTACCAGTCTGATTTATTGTATAATAATTAGTGACATAATGTCATAGGTGCTTGATTGTAACTTATATAATGAAATTATTGTGCCAAATATTCTTATTGCTTCAATTCTTAGTCTTCCTATATCATTATAAAATAAAATTCTGTTATATCCTAATATATTTTCAAAAATCAGGGATTATATTATTGAATTACTGCATGATTCATTATAACTACACCAAACTCCACGAAACTCTTCATTACAATGCAGATATATTCCTATACTTTTCAAGAGAATAAAATTTGCATGTTCAAATATTTTTTTTTATGCACATATCTTATTATATTCAATTAGAGAAATAGCTCCACTAATAAGAAATTTTATTATGCTTAAATCCTTGTTCGCAATATTATGTCTCACATTTTTACTTAATTCGTGTTTCAGTATCAAATCTGAGTATCCTGAAATACATTTTTATGACATGACAGACCAGTCTGCTGAGTCTATTATGCCAAATGGCTCTATTCCTTACTCTATATATGTAAAGCCATTTGTGACGCTATCTCAGTTTGACACTGATCAAATGATTGAAAAAAGAGATGATAATAAAATTCATCGCTTGTTTTATCACAGGTGGATAGAAGACTTTACTGATTTATTCAGAAACAGAACTATTGCGGAATTGACTCGCTCAGGCTTGGCGGCGAAAGGTACAGTCAGTAATTCTGTAAGTATCAATGTGCCGGAATTAACTTTGGAAGCTCAGATAATAGATGCTATGGCTTATGCTGTAGATGACACTGACAACTATTCAGTTACATTGGAAGTCGAATTTACCCTAAAAGAATATAAATCAGGACAAGAGAGTCCTATATTGCATAAGAAGATTTACAAAGAGACTGTTGAACGAGACGGCGAAGATGCAAAGTCAATAAATATTGCTTTTGCGAAAGCTACCAATAAGATACTTATTAATTTATTGAATGATCTAAAACAAAACGTAAAATAGGAATAAGATGGAATATTCTTTACATCATGAACACTTTAGAGAAATAACTTCTACTAATGACTATGCTAAAGAGCTATTGGAAACTCATCCTTTAGTGCTTGTAACTGCGGACTTTCAAACTGATGGCAGAGGTAGAAACCAACACGCATGGAAGGGAGATTACGGAGTTAATGTATACGCTTCCTTAGGCATCAATCACGAATTTGGACCTTTGGCAATTGATAATATCGCAATGTATCAGATACTAGCTTGCCTGGCAACCAAATCAGTTTTACAGAGACTGACTAATTTCGATGGTTTTCAGCTAAAATATCCAAATGATGTTTATGCCAAAGTAAAAGATACATATAAAAAGCTTTCAGGTATTTTGGCAGAGCATACATTCCTTGGTGCTTCGTGCACAAGGACTGTAATTGGAATCGGCATCAATAATGAGCAGGTTGATTTTGATGAGCTTTCTTATAAGGCGACTTCCTTGTCACTTTTAGGCTATAAGGTCGATAACGTAGAACTTACAAATATGCTTGCTTCCAAATTGATAGATTTTTTAAATGTCAATCATATTGATATTTTCAATCAATGGCAAAAAGAGCTTAGGATAATTGGTAAAACTGCAAAAATTCTTAATACTGACGAATTGGTAGTTATTCAAAGACTATTGCCCGACGGCAGAATACTAGCGATTTCAACATCTACTAACGAAGAAAAAATAATTGATAATGGTGATTCAATAAGGTATAATCTTGAACCTTTCTAAATATATTGCTTTTGATATAGGCAACTCACGTCTTAAAGCTTTTGACGGGAGTGAATTAGTTGCCTTGGAATATGGGAAAAACTGTGTCAAAGACCTTCAAGAATATCTGCACAGTTTTGATAACATCTATGTATACGCGGCGGTATCATCTGTAAATGCCTCTAAAAAAGATAACTTTTTAGAACACATCGAAGATTTAGATACTTTTTCTATAATTGATGCAGAAACTCTCTTGAGAGATTATGCAGATTTTAAATATGATCATATCTCCGGCATCGGCTCGGATAGATTGCTTGGTTTGCAAGGAGCTATACAAACATCTCCACCTCCACTGATTACTATTGACTGTGGTACTGCAATTACTGTCAATGCTATCAATAAAGACGGTGTGTGTGTAGGAGGAGCTATTATGCCCGGAGCCTATACTCAGCTTAAGTCTTTGTCTGAGCATACAGATCTTACTGTGCCAAAAGACTTAGGTAGTACTCCCGGTGCAGGCAAGAACACAAATGATGCAATTTTATCAGGTGTAGTACATGGCATTTCCGGTGCAATTGAAAAAATTGCCAATAAGATTATTAAAGAGGAACTTTTTGGCGAGACACCGGAAATATACTTAACCGGTGGCTATGCAAAAGAGATAGAGATGTTACTAAACTTGCCACATCTTAGTCGTAATGACTTATTAGTGCTAAGAGGACTTTACCGCTTACTTAGAAAACATAGGGATTTACAATAAAGTAATATGACATTGAGACGCTTTTTTTTAAGTGTCTCTTTTTGCTTACAGATCCTTTAGGAATATTATTTATATTGAAACGTTATTATGGGCTGTTACCATACAGGTAACTATTGAAAGTTAGGACTTAGATTTTCTTTATAACGAATTTTGGGACTTTTATAAAATGATTAGTACTCCTAAATCACTTCGCTTGCAAATAGGACTTTTTGGTAGAACCAATGTAGGAAAGTCCAGCTTTTTAAATATGATTGCCAATCAGGATGTGGCGATGACCTCGCCAGTGCCGGGTACTACTACTGATGTGGTAGAAAAATCAATGGAACTTCTTCCGGTGGGGCCGGTTGTGTTTTTAGACACTGCAGGCATAGATGATTCTTCGGAGCTGGGCGTGCATAGAGTAGAAAGAGCAAGGAAAATATTTGAAAGAGCTGACATTGCAGCATTGATAGTGGAAGCTGATAAATGGACGGAGTTCGAATCTGAAATTTGTGATAATCTAAATAAGAAAAATATTCCTTTTGTCATCGCAGTTACAAAAAGTGACTTGGTCAAGCCTAGTACTCAATTTTTACAGGAAGTAGAGAAGTATTCTAAAAACATTATGGTATGCTCTGCTACTGATTTGAACAATAGAGATAGATATATTGAACAGTTCAAACAGCATGTCTTGCAGATAGCACCTAAAAGTGCACTTCAGGAGCCTCCTTTACTGGGTGATATCATTAAAAAAGGTTCTCTCGTAGTGCTTATTATTCCTATTGATTCGGAAGCTCCCAAAGGAAGAATTATTTTACCTCAGGTGCAAACTATTAGAGATATTTTAGATAATGACTCTTTTTGCGTAGTTGTAAAAGAAACTGAATATAAAGACAGTTTAAAAGCTCTCGGTAGAAAACCGGATTTGGTAGTATGCGATTCGCAAGTAGTTGATTTGATGGTACGTGATACCCCGGAAGATGTAGCTTGTACGACTTTTTCAATTCTGTTTTCCCGATACAAGGGAGATTTAAAAGCGGAAGCCCGGGGGGTAGGTGCTATTGCCGCTTTAAAACCGGATGATAAAGTTCTGATTGCAGAGTCTTGCTCTCACCACCCTAATCAGGATGACATAGGAAGAGTAAAAATACCAAAATGGCTTAATAGTTTTATGGGAAGAGATGTGGCATTAGATGTTGTTGCCGGTAGAGACTACCCTGATAATATCGAAGACTACAGAGTAATTATTCACTGTGGTGGCTGCATGCTTACCCGCACTGAAAAGCTAAACAGAATTTCTAAAGCTCACGAACATGGTGTGCCGATTACTAATTATGGAGTAATCATTTCTCTGATGCACGGAGTAATCGAAAGAGTTTTAGCTCCTTTCCCGGATGCCTTAGCTGCTTATATCGAAGAGAAAAGTAAGTAAATATATATTTTGCGATTTGAAGCTCTTAGAATCAAAGAGCATGCTCTCTTGCTCTGTAAGAAAATATTACGATATTACCTATTGTACAAGGAGTTTCACCCCCTTACCTTTCAATGGCTTTAGAGCTTTTTTTACCTTTTCAAATTAAAAATTTGGGATGAATATTCTTTATTGTCCCAACAAAAAAAACTGCCACATTAGATATTAATATGGCAGTTTTTTTTCATTAGACTTGAAAATATTGGCTAAGGCTGATTTTTTAACACAAAAGAAGTATCTCTTATTACAGCTGCAGAACCAAATACCCCAATAGCTCCATCTACGGACGACAAATTCTCATCATAGCTATTAAACCATTGGTTTTGGATAAACCAGTCTCGGAAATTATTGTCAGGTGCATATACCACGGTTTCGCTTTTTCCGAACCATTTGAATATTGCCCATACTATTTTTGTTTCAGTGTTTGGTATAAATCCAAAGTTCGCAATGTCGTAAAAATCTTCATCGTTAGTCCAAGGTCTTTCTATTCTACGATTTAATTCTTCATCAGGGACATCGTCGAAATAAATACCATATTCCAAAGTGTCTAAACAGTTTACAGATATGATGTAATAATCAATTCCTTTAGATCCTGTCCAGCTAATCGGATCGGATGTAGGAGGATTAAGAGAATCTATAGGATATTGCAAAGGATCAGGTATTCTATCTATCCATTCAATTTTTTGTGGAGTAGTGGTAATTCCTGATATTACTTTTCCGTCAGCTGTTGTTATTTCTAATGTATATTCAGTATTCTCTTCTATCAAATAGTTAGAATCTTCATAGTAAAAACCTTGCTCACCAGAACTTGCTATTGTAAGAGGCAGGACTTTATCTTTAGTCTTAATAATAACTTGTGCATCACGCATCAAAGACTTCTCGTAATCAAAAGTACTTGTTACAGGTTGTGTTTTGGCAACAACTATATTTTGTATTGGCTCTCCAACTAATAGATAAGCTTCTACAAATATTTCTTCTTTATAGTCAGTCGGGACATCATCTCCGCACGAGATTAATATAAGCGCAAGAGATATAGTTATTAAAATATATTTTATAGTTTGCATTTTAGTTTACTCCTTAAAACTTAACTTCAATAGATACAGTTGGGATAATAGGTAACAGTTTTACATCTTCCACTGTCGTTACTTTCTCTTGTGTATTGTAATATCTGAACCAGATATCTCTACGATTATAAAGATTATATACATCTAAGATTAATTTCGCAGGGAGTCCCAATAAACCAAATTTATAACTTGCGTTTACGTTAAGCTGATGCGAAGGAGGCAATCGTAGTCCATATTTCTGTGATGGAACGATTTTACCGTCGCCATAGCTTTGCCCAGGCAGTTTAGTTTGAAATCTGGAAGTTGCACCTGTGTAGGACTGTCCGGTTTGGAATGTAAAAGTAGCTCCTATGTCCCAATCCTCAGATAGTTTATACTGAGCTACAATTTTCAAATCATGCAACCTATCGTATTTTGGTCTAAATTCTTTACCACCATTAATGGTATCAAACTGTGCATATATCCATCCAAGACCGTAACCGACCCAGCCGGTCAATCTTCCAAACTTTTTTTGTAGGAAAACTTCTGCACCGTAAGCTCTTCCTTTACCAAAGAACAGCACGTCAGAAACCTTATCGCCATTTAAAGATTGTCGGTTTAGTTCGTTTATATTATGTAGCTTTTTATAATAAAAATCAAAATTCAAATCCAATTCTTCCATTGGTCTGGTTTCGATTGAAAGTATGTAATGATCAGCTCTTCCGGGCCCCGGCACTGTTGTGTCAGATGGCATCCATGTATCAAAGAAACTAAAATCAGGCTGCGTAGCAAGTCTCAAGTTTTGATGAAACAGTCCCCAAGCGAGTTTAATTGCAAAACCTTCGTTAAACTGGTACTTTGCTGCAACTCTGGGGTCAAAGGTAAACTGCTCACTTAATTCCCAATAGTTTGCTCTTCCACCAAGTTGTAAGGAAAGGTGTTGATTTGTTTGCAAATTAGTTTGTAAATACATACTATAATTATTATCATCCAAATCCAAATCAGTCTTTACGTCTGCTGTTGTTGTGTCTATATCACCTGATATATCACCTGAATAATCTTGTAAATATTCAAAATGGAAATTAGTATATTCGATGCCTGCTTTTACAGTAAGCATGTCGCTTGCTAACCATTCCGTTTTATATTTAATAGAGTTATCGGTAATAGTGTTATTTATCAAAAATTCAAAACCGGTTTGGTCACCTGAAAATTTATTGAAATAATGGCTTCTGGATACTATTAGATTACTAAAGTAATTATCTGCCCAGATGTGAGTCCATTTTAGAGCAGCAAGGCTGTTACCCACATCCATATTAAATGCCACTCCGTAAGAGTCATAATTAAGAGCATCGGCACTATTAAAGCCTGATATAAAAAGTTTATCTCTAGGTGATAAATTTAAAGTAAGCTTTCCATTCAAGTCGTAAAAGTTAAAATCCGGGAATGGATCTTCTGGATTTTCAGCCATAAACGAAGTTATTAGGTCGAAGTAAGTCCTTCTGCCTCCGAGGAACCAAGAACCATCTATATCTCCGGGTAGAGGACCTTCAAGGCTGAGCTTTGAGCTTATTATCCCAAGGGAACCGATTCCCTTTACTTCTTTTTGAGAACCGTTATTCTGCGTAATGCTAAGCACTGAAGACATCCTCCCTCCATACTCAGCAGGGAAACCACCTTTTATCATCTCTACATCTTTGATAGCGTCACTGTTGAATGTCGATAAAAATCCAAACAAGTGAGTAGGGTTATAGACTACCGCATCATCCAATAGAACAAGATTTTGATCCGGCGAGCCTCCTCGTACATATAAACCACTAGAAATCTGAGAAGATGTTAAAATTCCGGGCAATAACTGCAAAGTCCTAAATACATCAGATTCGCCACCAATTCTGATTTCCTTTATTTGCTGTATAGGTATGTTTACCTTACTAACAGTGATTTGTCGCTTTTCGACTTCTCTTTCTGCAGTAACAGTTATCGAGTTGGTAGAAACAATAGCAGATTTTAGGAAAATCTCTTTCTGAAATGACTGGCCCTTTTTTAAAGTAACGTCATATTCTAATTTTTCATATCCAACGTAAGTTATGCGGATAGTATATTTCCCGGGTTTTATGTCTGTTACAGAATAAAAGCCTGCTTTATTAGTATAAGCACCTTTTTGAGTGCCTACTAAATATACAGTAGCCCCGATAAGAGTTTCTTTTGACTCGCTGTCGTAAACGAACCCGCTCATTGAAGCGTATTCCGCTGATAAAGCCGCATTTTTAGCACTTAGATTAATTGCTATTAATAGCATGATGCTGCTAAGCTTGAGGATTTGTATAATTAATTTCTGCATTGAAAAAACTTCTCCAAAAAGACTGTATGTTTAAAATACTTTGACAGAAACGGAAATAGTCGAACAAAGTTTCAATTATTATGTCTCTTATTCAGTATGAGTCTTGATAGAGAATATGGATGCACAAACTAATCAAAAAAAATAAAAAAATTTTTTTCTATAGAAATTATGCTTTTGAAATATAATCAGGAGTTTCCCAAATCCCAAGCAAACCATATAGATGGTAACCCAAAAGAGATTTGTATGCTCGCTCTATATCTTCTTTTTCAGTGTATTCTTTTAAAATTTTCAGGATACCGTAAACAAGATTTTCATAAATAATATCAAGCAAAAATCTCTTTTCGCTATCTAATTCATATTCAGGAGAGATGTTTTGTTTGAAGTACTGCTGAATATACTCATAAGCCATGTCTTTGAGCTCTCTGCGTATATTTTCATAAACAGTGTCTTTGCTGTTGTCCAATAGGATTACGATGTGCAGGCGATAGTTGAAGTAAAAGTCAATGACTTCACGGTCAATAATATTTGCCGGTGCTTTTCTCTTTAGTACATTGAAAAATTTGGTACCGGTTTTATTGACCCTAATCTGCATAGTTTGTTTGAATTTATTGACAAACTGAGGAGTGATCAGAGAATAAAAGATATCATCTTTATTGAGATAATATCTATATATATTTCCAACAGAAACGTTGGCATCTTTAGCAATATTCGCCATTGAGGTATTTCTAAACCCAAAGGCCGCAAACTGCTTAAAAGCAGCATTGCTGATTTGTTGCTTAATATCATCTTTTAGGATTTGTGGCATAGGATTTCAATAAAAATATACAAACAAATAAATATACAAAAAAATAATGTTTGTAGCACGCAAAGCTTAAAAATAGGATGAACTTACAAAAAATAGCTTAGCTAAAGGATATTTGACGAATAGAAGTTTCTACTTCTTGAATAAAGTCATTTTCATTTGTATTTTCAACAAAACAGGATATGCCAAAATCAATATTTTTAAATATCCATGAATTTACTATTCTAATTTCGTCAATGTCATACATTGTTATGGTTTTATCTGTTTGGTTACCATTGAAATAGAAGTGGTGTATATCTTCAATTAAATCATCTAAAGGAGCTTTCCTGCCTAATGTTGTTTGTTTGGCAAGCTTGCCTTCTACAATCAAAAATATATCTATCGTTTTTTCTCTATAGTCTGCAGGCATTATAAAAACCATATTGTTAGTGCCTGTAGCGGCATTGCTTTCAGGTTTGTTTGCCATTACTTTTTCTATCTCGTGAATTTGGTCGCGAATTTTAGCAGCATTTTCAAAATCTAAGTCTTCAGAGAGTCTAACCATTTCTTTTTCAAGATCAGTCAGTACACCGTTCTTAAAATTAGACAAATATGTTTTTACTTTATCTACCTCTACTGCATAGTCCTGAGGCGTGCAGGCATCCGTACAAGGTGCTATGCATCTGTCGATATCAGCATAAAAACAGGGCTTTACGTTAGAGTTCTCTAAATTTATCTCACACTTCCTGAGCCCAAACTTTTTATCTATAATAGAAACAATGGTATTTACAAAAGAATAATTTTTGAAAGGCCCATAGTAAGATGCGCCATCATTCTCAACCTCATTGCAAATCTGAACTCTTGGGTAATTGATATCTGCTGTAATTTTTATAAAAGGATATTTTAAATATCGTTTTTCCAATACGTTGTATTTTGGCTGCACTCGCTTTATCTCACGCGATTCCAAAACTAAAGCAGATAGCTCATTGCCGGAGCATTCCCATTTAATGGTTTCTATTTTTCTTACCATATCGGCTACTTTTCTGGAAGTAAGATTGCCGTTTCTAAAGTAAGACTGTACTCGGCTTTTTAAAGATTTCGCTTTACCAATATATATATTCTTTCCGTTTTTGTCATAGAAATAGTATACACCAGGTTCGTCCGGTATAGATTCTATGCAACTACTGTGCTTTTCTACAGAATCAGGTTTTAGAGAGTATGCCTTTACAGGTCTATTTTGGAAATGTAACAAGTCATCAATAGAAGTGATTTCATGTTCTTCTTGCACCTTTTCAAGAAGTTCTAATAAAATAAGTGCAGTCGCTTCTGCATCTCCCAGCGCTCTATGTCTATTTTTTATATTGATACCATAAAACTCAGCCAATGCACCAACATTTTTTTTATCATCTTTGGGCAAAAGCCTTCTGGATAATTTAAGTGTGCATAGTTTTGGCATTTCTAAAGGAGTCAAACCTTCGCGAACAAAGGAACGCTGAACAAAAGACCAGTCAAAATTTACATTATGTGCCACAAATATAGGGTTAGGTACATTAAAAAATTTACTGACTTCCTTGAATATTTCAGATGCTTCCGGCGCATTAAACGCCATTTCGTTAGTGATACCGGTCATATTAGAAATAAAATGCGGTATAAACTGATGTGGATTTACTAAAGATGCGTAAACGTCTACTATTTCTCCGCCCTGCACCAAGATGCAAGCTATATCAGTTATTTTGTTTTTTTCCGGATCTGAACCGGTAGTTTCAACATCAACTACTATAAAAGAAGATTCCCAAAAAGAATTCATATCCTCTGGTGCTTTCAAACATATTTACAAAAGTATTATAAAGATAAGGATTTATTGTTAGAAATAAAACTATTCAATTTATTTAGTTAGTGTAAAGAGCTTTATTGTGATATTCTATAATGAGTCAAAAACTGTGTATATAGTTAAACAGTGTGTAGATAATCTGACAGACATGTGTCAGGAGTAATGTGAAAAGTGTGCAATCCTGCTTTCTGTGCTCCTGATATATTAGCTTCAGAATCATCTATAAAGGTAGTATTGCAAGACTTATACCCCATGTCACTTATTACATGCTTGTATATATCGGTATTAGGCTTTCTCATATTTATCTGGTGTGAAAAGAAGCACCTGTCAAATATTGAGAAAAGTTCTTGACAATGTGGCATAAAATGCAAGTAGTGAAGTTCGTTAGTATTGCTCAACAAGGCAAGATTATAGCGTTTTTTCAAAGTTTTGAGTGTTTCTATTGAGTTATCGAAAATGCCAACGAGAGTTTTATTCCATCCGGCAGTGATAAGCTCATCTGATATACTATTATCTATTACAAAGATATCTCTTAAAGAACGTATAAATCCTAAGCTTGAGATACTTCCTGTCTCATAATCTTTAAACACCTGCATATCAGCTAAATCACTATAAATAAGTTGTTTAGCACCATAACTATTGAATAGTGCTAGAGTTTCATTGGGGGCTATATCGTATAGCACCCCTCCGAAATCAATTATTAGATTATCTATCTTCAAGATTTTCTCCTGAATTTAGCAACATAGAAACCATCTGTACCATGTATGTGTGGTTGCAGGTAAAGCTCTGATACTTCATCAGTTAGAGTAAGATTTATATTGTGAGTTTTGATAGACTCATTTAGGCTACAAGGTTCAAAGTTAGGATTGTTCTTCAGGAATAGCGAAGCAATATCACTGTTCTCCTGAGGTAGAATGGAGCAAGTAGCATAAACTAAAATCCCACCCACAGCTACAAACTGAGAATAGTGTTGTAATATGCCTATTTGTCGTCTATTCAACTCTTCTAACTTATCTTTTGATATGGAATATTTAAGGAAAGGAGCTCTTCTTACAGTGCCTAAACCTGTACAAGGGGAATCTATAAGTACTTTGTCATATAGATACTTGCTATACTCAGCAACCTTAGATTGGCCAAGGTGTAATAGCTCTGTTTTTATAATAGTTATACCTGACTTTTTAGCACGTGGCAAAATTTCGTTTAAGCGTTTACTACCGGTATCAGTAGCCATAATAAGACCATTGTTTTCCATCAGGTTGCCTATGTGTAAGGTTTTGCCGCCGGCGCCGGCGCATGCATCTAAAACCTTTTCTCCGGGTTTCGGATCCAGCACAAAAGAAATAATCTGACTGCCTTCATCCTGAAATTCAAATCTTCCATGTATAAACTCTTTAGTTTGCAGCAAGTTAGCACGTCGCAAGACATTGATAGAATCCGGAAGCATGCTGCTAGGCTCTAAATATCTAATATCGATAGAATTAGACAAACTTTCAGTCAGTTTTTTTATATTGGTGTTAAATGTGTTCACTCTAATATTAATTGTGGCAGGTAACGATAAAGCTTGGAACATATCTGCGATAACTTCGTAAGAATATATCGATTCTAACATTTCAAATACAGGCAAAGTAAAAGAATATTTCAAACACAAAGCTTCTTTATCCTTCTCTTGAATTTTAGATTCGATGGAGCTAAGTACATTTAAAATAGATGATTTCCAATTATTTAAAATGTCTATCGTCAAAGACTCTGGAGTGAAATACTTTTGAATAGCTAATAAAATATCGGGCTCCACAGTTTTGTCAATAACTTTATATAAATCATCAAAACTAACTGACTCAGAGCCTGATTCCACTGATGGATGCAATAAAATTGCAATCAAGAAAAATTTAGTTTGGGAATCAAGATTATAATTAATACATTGAGTTAAATGATTGATTAGTATTTGATGCCTTAATCCGAAAAATATAAGTTCTGAAACAAACTTACGTTCTTTACTGCCGATAGACTTGTTCTGCTTTAAATACTCTGATATAGTGCTGTCTGCAGGTTTTGCAGAAGTATTTATATTAGAATCAATCTGGACGCAGTGTGCTATGAGATTGTGAAGTTTCATGTTTATAGCTCGATAAATAAAAAATATAGTACAAAAGTACAACAAAAATAAAAAAGTTTTTGGAATTCATTTGTGATTCAGTTAAATTAAATTTGCAGCATGAAGTAAATATTTATAAACCACATAAGGCAATTACATGTCCCAAAGTACTTATTTGGCATGCAAGCGCTCAATAAATATCGAAATCAAAGAGAAAGCGAATATTATAGCTAAATCTGATTTTAGGTTTAGTTGGAGTTTTTATATTGTCTAAACTCCATTATAAATATCTGTAAATAGTTAAAATATAAAAAGTTAGAAGCATTAGAGTAAAGATTAAGGAAATAATTATCATAAATCTTATGCTAGAAATAAATTCTTTTTTGTTATTTAAGGCGAAATATCGTAATTTCGTTATCAATTCGGATTGTCTTTTTAGGTTCGGATAGTATTATTATACGTGTGTCTTACTTTGGCATAATTATTGTACTATATACAAGCCAAGGGATAAGGCTTTGATAAGTCTTAAGTTCAATAAATAAGTTGATAAGAGAAAGTAATTTACAATAATATACATAGTCAGTATATAGGAGTGTTCACATGAAAAACATTATGAAGTATATCTTGGTCTGTGGGATAGCGCTTCCGTTCATAGCGGATTCTGCTACTGCGCAAGAATATACTCTACAAAAATCTGTGATTGGTTCCGGTGGCATGGTGGCTGTTACTAATAACAACTCGGAAACACTTTCCGGCGTTATGGGACAGACTGCAATCGGCAAACGTGATACAGATGTTCAGGTAGAAGGGAAACTCTGGACCTTATACCAAGGATTTTGGTCTCCCGAAGAAGACCTAACTTCAGTTGAAGAAAATTTAGTGATTACAAATGATGGTTTGAAAAACTATCCTAATCCAGTGTCTTCTTCTACAACTATCGAATACGAAATGCCAGGTTACGGCGAAGTTACAATTAACATCTATGACATGAGTGGTAAAACTATTAGAACATTTAATGTTGGTCAAGCATCAGGTGTAGTTACTCAAGCTTGGGATGTTACTGATAACAGTGGAGCTGATGTAGCTAGCGGTTCATATTTATGTGAAGTAGTAGTTAGACCGGTTGGCGCTTCTAACTTTGAAGCTAAGTCAGTGCGTACAGTAATGGTTGTTGCTAAATAATCATTTGAATAAGAATAAAGAAAATAAAATGAGATTTTTTTGTATAACATCGTTTAGGAGTGCAAAGTAATGAAGAGACTTCTTCTTCTCGGTTTACTTATTGTTGCCTTCGTTTTAGCACCATTTGGTAGAGTGCAAGCTGCACCGGCAGATTTGCCAGACCAAATTAACTATCAAGGTACAATATTAGACGATCAGAAACATGGTTTAGACCAAAACGTTTCTATGACTTTCGAAATTTTTGAAAGCGAAACTGGTGGAACTGCGATTTGGACAGAAACACAGAATGTAAATGTAACCGAAGGTTACTTCAATGTTAATTTGGGTCAAACAACTCCAATTAACTTACCATTTAATAGCCAATACTTCTTGCAAGTAACTGTAGGCGGTGGAGCACCGTATGCTAGAACTGCAATGTCTTTGGTTCCTTATGCTGGTATGGCTAAAGCAGCTTCTACAGCTGACACTGCTACTGTTGCTCTTGGCGTAGTAGACGGTGGCGTTACTCAAGCTATGTTAGATCCTAACGTAATGGCTATTCCAATGGGTGCTGCTGGTGGAGATCTTGATGGTACTTTCCCTAACCCAACTATTAAACCTGAAGCTGTTTTAAATAACATCCCTGATGGTGGTATTACTCAAAATATGTTAGCTCCTAACGTATCTACTACTCCATCTGGTCCTGCTTCTGGTGATTTAACTGGTACTTACCCAGATCCAATTATTGCTCCTAGAGCTGTAACTGGTGACAAAATCGGTATTGGTGCTATTGATTTAGAAAACTTGAACACAACTGGTGCTGCTGAAGGTACAGTATTGTACGTAGGTGCAAATGGTACTGCTGCATGGGGTGCTGTTCTTGATTTAGTAGCTCCTGGTTCTATCACTCCTATGTACTTGAGTACTGCTGGCGCGATGGAAGGTTATAAAATGATGGTTGACGCAAGTGGTAATGCTACTTGGATGGCTCCAACTGCACTAGATATGGTTGACGGTGCTGATGCAAATGGTCAGGTTATCTTCTGGAAAGATGGCAAATGGGAATTCTCTTATGATGCAGTTCCTGTTAACGGTCAAGTAATGACTTGGGATCCAATTGCGAAAGCTCCAATGTGGAAAGATGCTAATTTCACTCTTCCTATTACTCATAATGGCCCAACTGAAAACGTTACTGCTATCGACATCACTAAAACTGATGTAGAAGGCGGCGGTATCTATGTAAAAGTTCCTCAAACTGATACAAACGGCGAAGCCTTGAAAGTAATTGGCGGTGGCGATAATGTTGCAACTGCTCACATCGACCGTACTACTGATGGCGAATCTTCTCAAGGTGCTTTGTTAGTAACTACTAACCTTACTACTATGGAAGGTCTTTCTTACGGTTCTAAATTTACTACAAATATAAATGCAGATAACGGTTATGCTTCAATGGGCATGGAAGTAACTAACAATGTTGTTGGTGCTACTGCTGATCAAGTACACACTGGTATCAATGTGTCTTCAATGGCTGACAATGGTTTAGCTGTTGCAGGTCATTTTGCAGCAAATAATGAAAATACTAATGGCTGGTATGACGTAGCTACTAATCCAAATCCAACTGGTGCTGTAGTTATCGAAAATACTTCAGGCATTCCTAATAAAATTGCTTTAGTAACTATGGGCGATATCTATTGGAACTCTACAGCTCATGGTCATAACTTAGAAATTCTTGACGCTATCATGATTGGTGAAGGCGCTGATGCAATTACTTTAACTGCTCCGGCTGCTGGTACTAACTTGACATTTGATAAAAATGTTGATTTCTCTGGTGATGTAAACGTTGCTGGCCAAATCACAACTGGTTCTTTCACAATTGCAAATGACATCACAGTTGGTGGCGATGCAAATGTAACTGGTGCAGTTAATGCTGCTACATTTGCAGGTAACGGTGCTATGATTACTGATATCAATGCTGATAATATCACTACTGGTACTTTAACAGATGATCGTTTGACAGCTAACGTTGCTCTTTATGATGCAGTTGCTCCTACATTTGTAAATGATGTAACAGCTCCTCATTTCGTAGGTGATTTGACTGGTACTGCTGATGCAGCTATCGCTCTTACTGGCGACTTAGATGTAGATCAGTTGATGGGTGATGTAGTTGATGATGATATCATCGACAGAGCGATTGTAGATGCAATGACAGTTTATACTGACGTAGCTCCTACTTTCACAGTAGACGTTACTGCTCCTAACTTTATCGGTGACTTAGTAGGTAATGCTGCTACAGCTACTACTTTGACTGGTGATTTAGATGTAGATCAGTTAGTGGGTGATGTAGTTGATAATGATATTATCGACAGAGCAATCGTAGATGCAATGACAGTTTATACTGACGTAGCTCCTACTTTTACAGTAGACGTAACTGCTCCTAACTTCTTTGGTAACTTGACTGGTAATGTAACTGGTGATGTAACTGGTAACTTGACTGGTAATGTAACTGGTGATGTAACTGGTAACTTGACTGGTAATGTAACTGGTGACTTGACTGGTAATGTAATCGGTGGTACTATCTCTGGTACAACTGGTACTTTCACTGGCGACATCTCAGCAGTAAATGGTACATTCACAGGTGATGTAACTGCAGTTAACTTCAACGGTAACTTTGTAGGTACTTCTACTCTTACTGCATTGACTGTAAATGGTATTTCAACTCTTAACGGTAACGCTACTGTTAATGGTAATACTGTAATTAATGGTCAGATGACAGCTCAAAATGGTCAAATCTCTCAAGATATGACTGTTGGTCAAGACTTGACAGTAGATGGTGATGTAAACATTACTACTAAAAACTTGACTTTCAATGCTGCTACAAATCCAAATGCTCAGATTATTATGAATGGCGCTAACGCACAAATCAACATGCTTGGTGCTAACGCTCAAATAAATATGCCTAACGGTAACCTGGTAGTTGATGATATCCAAGCTAACACTGGTACTATCACTACATTAGGTTCTACTACTGGTAACATTACTACAGTTAATTCAACTACTGGTAATATCGTTACTGTTAACTCTACTGATGTTAACGTTGCAAATTTGATGACTGCTCTTACTGCTCAAATCACTGGTGCTTTAGATGGCAACGCTGACTTGACTGTAAATGATGCAACTATCGCTGCTCTTACTGTTACTAATGACTTGAACATCGGTGGTAACTTAACAGTTGCCGGTACTGGTGGATTTGGTGGCGATGTAACTGCTCCAAACTTCAATGGTAACTTAGTAGGCGGTACAGTTTCTGGAACAACTGGTGCTTTCACTGGTAACGTTTCTATGGCTGACCTTGCTGCTGCTAACGGAGTGTTCACTGGTACATTAAATGTAACTGGTAATACTACTTTAGGTGGTACTCTTGGTGTAACTGGTGACGTAACTGCTCCAAACTTCAATGGTAACTTAGTAGGTGGTACAGTTTCTGGAACAACTGGTGCTTTCACTGGTAACGTTTCTATGGCTGACCTTGCTGCTGCTAACGGTACATTTACTGGTAACGTTGGTGCTGTAGATGGTAACTTCTCTGGTAACATTGGTGCAGTAAATGGTAATTTAACTGGTACTCTTGCAGTTACTGGTGCAACTACTTTATCTGACGCTCTTACAGTTGCTGGTGCAACTCAAATAAATAACACTTTTGCTACTACTGGTAATACTACTTTAGGTGATGCGCCAACTGACGTTATCACTCTAAACGGTACTACTACTAGCAATGGTGACTTGATCTTATCAGGTGCTGGTTCTGATTTGACTGTTGACGGTCATGCAGAATTTAATACAACTGCTAATATCGACGGTACTCTTAATGTTGGTGGTCACACTACATTAACTACTCTTGGTACAAGTGGTAACGCTTCTGTTGGTGGTACTTTGACAGTAGCAGCTGCTACTACTCTTAACGGTGCTGCTCAAATCAACAACAACTTGACTGTAACTGGTACTACTACAATGAGTGGTCCTTTTAACGCTAATGGCGTTGTTACTATCGCTGATGTTGATGCTGGTGCTAACATTGACCTTGATGTAAACGGTGATGCTGACTTTGCAAAAACTGTTACTATCAATGGTGTAACTACTCTTACTGGTTCTTTGCTTGCTAACGGTGCTGTAACTATTGCAGATAACGCTGTTTCTCCAATCGACCTTGATGTAAATGGTGTTGCTGACTTCGGTCAAAATGTTACATTGTCAAATGCTGCTTCTACTTTAGAAGTTGATGGTACTTCTCAATTAGATGGTGCTGTGAATGTTAACGGTGCTGCAGACTTCAACTCTACAGCTAACTTTGACGGTGCTGTAACTTCAACAACTAACGTTACTTTAGGTGACGATGCTGCTGATGTTATCACTGTTAACGGTACTTCTACTTTCAACCAAGATGTTGCTTTAGTTGGTGCTACTACTGACCTAGCTGTTGGTGGTAACTTGACTGTAACTGGTACTACTGGTTTGACTGGTGATTTGACTGCTGTTGTTCTTAACGTTAATGGTGCTGCTGACTTCAACTCTACAGCTAACTTTGACGGTGCTGTTACTACAACTGCTGCTACTACTTTAGGTGATGCTGCTGCAGATGTAATTACAGTTAATGGTACTTCTACTTTCAACGCTCCGGTTGCTATCTCTGGTGGTGCTAATACATTCTCTGCTGACGGTGCTGCTACTTTCAACGGTAACGTTACTTTGGGTGATGCAATTGCTGATGTTATTGATGTAAATGGTGCTGCAAACTTTGATGGTACTGTTTCAATCACTGATGCTGCTGGTACTGATTTCACTAATGCTGGTACTTCTTCATTTGGTGGAAATATTACTATGACTGCTGGTCAGATTAACAACGGTGCTGGTTATAACAACGGTGGTAACTCAATCGTGAACTTAGTTAATACTAACGGTTCTGTATTTACTGGTCAATCTACTAACGCTCATGTATTCTCAGGTCAAAACGTAGCTGGAGCTGGTAGAGCAATCTATGCTGGTTCTATCACTAACGGTAACTACGGTATTAGCTTAGACGGTTCTGCTGGCACAGGAATTGGTGCTTACATTGCTACTAACACTGGTACTGCTATGATTCTTGAATCTGGTGCTGGTATTGGTCTTAATGTTGCTTCCGGTCAAGTAGTATTGTCTTACGCTTCTGTAGCTGCTAACATCAATATCGTTTCTCAACATGCTTCAGTTATTAACTTAGCTGCTGGTGTTGGTAACGTTGTTCTTGGTGATCTTCCGGCTTATGACGTAAACAACTGGCCTAACGGTACTGTTATTACTTTTGTTAATAATACTGGTGGTGCTATCACTATCCTTGGTATTAACACTAACAATGGTAATGCACGTAAAGTTGTTATGGCTGCTGGTTCTTGGGTAGCTTGTGACTAATCCCTAGATTAGACTAAACAATCTATTTAACAATAGATTAGATATATTAAACGTGGTCTCTTTTATTAGAGACCGCGTTTTTTTTTATATATAGCGCGCTTTTTAGTATATTTGCTTATATGTTTAACTCAAATGATATGCTTATGAAAAACCTTTTCGCTGTTGTTATGCTATTCGTCGCACTTAGCCTCTCTGCTTTGGCTGTTGACGAAGTGGCTAATGTAGATGCTGAGCAGGAGTCTATCTCCTTTACTATCAAAGGGAAACAAGAATCTAACTTCCTTGTTGTTCTCCACGATTCTAAAACTTCTAACTTTCCTCCTACTAATGGTGTGCTGTATAAGCCCGTTTCTGACATTTTAAAAGCAGATAATGATATTATAGGTACTAAAAACTATCCGGTATTTACGGGGAAAGTTAAAAATAATAAGCTTGATCTTAAAGGTCTTATGCCCGGTACTGAATATAAATTAGATGTTTATAGCTATAAAAATGACAAATCTCCGGATTACTCTTTGCTCCTTAACTCTTTTAATATATCTACTTTACCTAAAGGCCCTTCTATTACTCCTCGTAATATTGCCGTTAGCGAAAACTCTGATGGCTCTGTTGATATATCTTATATGAGAGGAAATGGCGACGCTACCTTTATCTTTATTGCTGAAGGTAATGATATTAAACTACCAAAAAACAAGTACGAAGCTGTGCCTAATAAAGGCTATGGCGAATCTCTCGTTAAAGGTACTAAAACATCATGTATCGCTAAAAATGTCGGTAAAACGCAAGGAAAGACAAAAGTATTTGACCTGGAGCCGGGTAAAAAATATACTATCGCTGCTATAGAGGCAAATGGTAAAGGAAGTACTACCGTTTATGCTCTTCCTAAAAAGAAAAATCCTCGATTTATTCGAACTTATACTGCTCTGCCTCCTGCTCCTGTAGCTATCGAAGCGGCAGACGTTACGAATAATCACTTCCTGGCAAGATGGGAAAAAATGGAAAATGTTAAAAATTATCAGTTAGACGTAGCAAAGGATAAAAACTTTACGCAGTTGCTTCCGGCATACTCCGGAATCACTATTATGCCAATAGAAGATTGGGACATTGACGATCTCGAAGCGGGCAAAACCTACTACTTCCGCATCCGTGCTTTGCTGAAAGATGGCATTACCGGATTTTCTAATGTAATTAAAGTTACTACTAAATCTGAATAATATTGAAAATATTCATTTACATACAACAAAATCACATACAACCGTAGGGTTAACCCTACAATTCCCCTA
This sequence comes from Kapaibacterium sp. (SeqCode), assembly GCA_963678775.2. Classification (GTDB taxonomy): domain Bacteria; phylum Bacteroidota; class Ignavibacteria; order Kapaibacteriales; family UBA2268; genus JBFHIJ01. The sequence goes on along the minus strand of CAXXGR010000002.1, from coordinate 56,342 downwards.
CGGCTGTAACAAAATCACATACAACAACCATGCAACCGTAGGGTTAACCCTACGGCTGTATATTACAATTCCCCTACGAACGTATAAACTTCACCTCTGCTTTGCCTGTAACAATATTCCTCTTCAGCAATAAAAATACTTACAAAAAATATACGTGATATAAATAATAAAGATTTGTCTTAGATCACTGCCAAAATATGGTATCTCTCATAATTACAATATATTATAACATAAATGTGCAGTTATATACTATTAGAATGAGGGAGTGCTATTCATAATCAATAATATAATATCGATAAACCAGGCATGAAGCGCCCTCATCAGTTGTAATGCCTGCAAAATTTTGATATACCGGATATCTGATTTTAAATATTAATATAAAAGATACTATTATAACTATTGGCTCTATTTTTGATATTCATATAGACTCTGTATTATACTGTATATATATTTAGAAATACTTGAATGTGTCTAATATATTATAAGTGAAAGTAGGTATATGAGAAAAAATTATTATAAGCATAAGTTGAATTATATCAGAGACTTGTACAAAATAGATATCACCTTAATACATATTTAACTGAAAAAAGAGTTTGTATATATGTAAAAATTGTTTACATTTTATTTGAGTAATAGTCTATTCTGACTAGTTATTCTTATTTTGTTCTAAATTGGCACAAATAAACGTTACGTTTAGACAATTAGTGTGCCAAGACTATGGGTATATGACAAATAATTCTGTTTTTTTAATAATTAGGAGACGCTCTATGAATCGAGTGTTCAACTTGTTTTTGCTCTGCCTTATGTTGGTAGTGCTTGCGGTGCCGGATGCTATGGCTGCAACCACGCCTACTAGGCAAGCGGGAAGATTATCTGTGACCTCCACAGGGTTAACCCCTGGGAAGCAGTTCAAGCTACAATGGCGTACCGGTGACGGTAATGGTAATATTGTAGTAGTGAAAGAAGCTTCGGCTGGTGCATTCACAGATCCTACAGATAACGCTGACTATACAGTGGTAGATGCAGGCAATCTTGCTGCCGCTAACCCTGCACTAGGTGTGGGTGAAATCCTCTACGTTGGTGCAAATCACGAATTAGAGGTAGAAGGTTTAGCTCCGGGTACAGATTATACCTTTATGGTATATGAGTATGATAGCCAAGGTGCTGGCGATATAGCTTATAACACGGCTACCCGCTCTACTAACCCGGCAACGTTTACAGCTCCGGCTGCTGCTTTGGCTAATGATGCTCAAGATTTGGCTTCAGAGATAGACCAGCATGTGGCATGGATTGACTGGGATATTACAAATGCAAGCGGAGGTAATATTTACCTTCAGGTTGCTACAGACGCTACTTTTACTACTATGGTTCCGGGTTATAGTTTCTTAAATATTGGGAACACTGACCATTGGGTATTATTTGGTTTGACTGGTGGTGATACATACTATTATAGAGTTGCTTATATCGCAAATGGTGCTATGGCTCCATGGTATGAGGCTCAATTTACATGTGATGCTGCAACTGCTCCAACTATTACATTTACTAATGGTGATGAGTCGGGAGCGAATTTGTTCCCTACTACTGCAGTAGCACAGTCTCATAATGGTAATACTTATGCAATTACTTTAGAATTTGATGAGATTATGGATTGGTCTTTTGAGCCAACTATCACTGTTGATCCTGATGGTGTAAATGGTGCTCAAACTACTTTGACTTTCTTAAATGGTGAATGGACTCCTGTCGATGATGATGATACATTCCCATTTGAAACTAAGTATACTGCTTATTATTCTGTAGATGGCACAAGCGACGAAGAATTCACTCAAGATGCTTTCTTCGATGTTGCAGCTGATGCACAGGATTATGCAGGTGTAAATAATGTTGCTTTAACAGATGTTGGATCAACTCAGTTGTTTACAATTGATACAAAAGCTCCAACAATTGCAAATGCAGCTTTGACAGACAATTGTCTTACAGCTGGTGTTGCAGCTCTTGAAATGACATTGACAAATGTCGTAGATCAAGGTTATGGAACTGTTGATCAAGCAAATATTACAACATCAAATACTCTGGCTTTGACAGATGTAACACAAACATTTGATACATGGACTGAAAATGTTGCTGGTGAAGATTACACAGCAATCATTCAGTATGATATTGCTGGCGGTGACGCTTCTGGTGATTATATTGCTACATATACTTTAACAGATGATGCAGGTAATATAACTACTTCAGATTTATCATATACAATTGATAATGATGCTCCTACATCAGTAACAATCGCTGAAACTAGTGACGGCTGTTTGATGTTGGGCAATGACTTAGTCTTTACAGTTACAGTTGCGGATGCAGGTTGTTCTGTATTAGGAGACTGGGCTGCAGGTGATGTAGTTGTAAGTGGTTTGGGTGATCTAGCTAATGCTGCTGCTGCTTTGGCTGCTCCTACGAGCATCTTACTTTCCGGTGATGATATAGTATATACTTATACTATAAGAATCGCAGGTGGAGATTTATCAGGTACATATACAATAGGTGCTGATGTAACAGATCCACTTGGAAATGGTGCAACTTCTGAAACAGCAACAGTAGAGATTAACATTGATAATGTTGCTCCAGCAGTAGCAAGTATTGCTTGGTATAATGATGACCAGTTTAGCGTTGCTAATACAAGTGCATGTTATGCTGAAAATCAAACTATATATTTCTCAGTTGTTATAACTGATCAAAACTTCTGCTCAGAAGAATGGGTAGAGGGTGATGTAGTTTTTGATCCAGGTGTATTTGGTGATGGTGCAGGTGCTGGTACTACTATAAATAGTCCGACCTTCATTAGCGCTACTCCTGTAGGCAATGATATTACTTATAAATATTCTTTAGTACTAGGTGATGAAACTGCAGATGCAAAAGATTTCACTCTGACAGTTACTGACCCTGCTGGTAATGAATTGACTAGTGATAATAATGGAAATAGCACATTTACTATAGATGATGCAGATCCAACATTTGGCGTTGCTTTAGCTATTACTAATTCAGTAGATGCAAACACTTGTTATGCTGATGCAGCTACAGATGACTTAGAAGTAACATTCACAATGGCTGATGTAGGTTGTGGTGATATTTCTGACGAAAATGTTGCAATAGCTCAAACAGGTGGGAATACAACTGTATTAGGTGGCACTTTTGTTTTAGATAATTCAGGTGCTCCGGCATATGTATTTGATTATACAATGGACGGAAATGAAGAAACAGGTGATTATGACTATACAGTAACATTGACAGATGATGCAGGTAACACTGCAACAGATAATGTTACATTCTCAATTGATAATACAGCTCCTTCAATTACAAGTGCAGTATTTAAAGACAGCCCTGTTGTTGGTGCGGGTACAGAAGTATCTTGTGCTTCAGTAGGTCAAACTGTTTATTTGCATTTGACTTTAAGTGAAGTTGGTTGTGGTACAATGGATGGTGCATTGGCGAATGCTGCAGGTGGTATAGTAATTAACTCTGGTGATTTTACTGATAATTTGGTAAAACACGCAAATGAGACTGTTACTAATCCATCTTATGTGTTTGTTTATGAAACAACTATTGATGCTGGTGATGCAGCAGGATTGCATACAGTAAACTATGATCTTTCGGACAGCAAAGTTAATACTTTAGCTGGACAAGAAGTAAGTATTACAATTGACAAAACTGCTCCAACAATAGTAGGACCAACAATATCAGATGCATCTAGCTGCTATGGCACAGGTGCTACTGTAACATTTACAGTAACTGCTATTGACCCTCCTGTAACTTGCGGTACGTTTGATGAAACAAACTTATCAGTATGGTTGGAAAGAGATGATAACCAAACAAATGATGGTGATCCAGATAGAGACGCTGTATTTGTTTCAAAAAGTGGTAATACATATACTTATGAATATACAATCGTAGCAGGTGATGCAACTGACGATTTTGATATCGTAGTTGTAGCAACTGACGAAGCCGGTAACTCTAACACTCCATCAGATGGTTTAGGTAGAGGTATCGACGTAGTTTCAGTTGACAGAACTGCTCCTGTAATTGGTGATGTAGCTAACGTTGCAGGTAACGGAAATAGTAACTCTTGTTTGGCTAGTGGTGATCAGGTTACTTTCGAAGTTCCTGTATCAGATCTTTGCTCAGGCGATGTTACAGTAGACTCTGTTTACTTACATATTGACACACAAGACATCGAGTTAATATTAAATGATACATATACTTATTCAACAGTAGATGATAAGATATATGTAACATACGATGTATTAGGTACTGAAACTGAAAACGTTTTAGTAACGGTAGATGTATATCTAACTGATGCTGCCGGAAATAGTGCTTCTTTAGATCAGGATGCAGATTTCTATTTCGACTTTACTGCTCCGACTATTACAGCTTTGGAACCAACAGGCTTTGCAGCAGGTGATTGCTTTAAAACAGGTGAAACTGTAAGCTTTAGCATTCCTGCTACAGAAGATCAATGTGATGATCCATTTATCTCTCTTACATTGAAAGATTTAGATGGTGATGTAATCACAACCGGTACTGATCAAGTCAATGGTGGTTTCACTTCTATAGCTTATAATGATGGAACTAAAGAATTTGATGTAGTTTATACTATTCAAGGTACAGAAGACCAAGGTCTATGTACAATTGAAGCAGTAGTAACAGATGCTGCAGGCAATGTTGCAACTACTCAAACAACATCAGACTTATTCTCAATAGATTACACAGGTCCTGCAATAGCAGGTTTTGCATTCAGTAATGCTTATTATACAGATTTATCTGCAACAGTTAATGATGCATCTATAACAGTTACAATTACCGAAGCAGGTACTTGTACTTTTGATGCAGGTAATTTGGCTGAAACACTAATAGGTAGTACATCTGGTGATTTATCAGCAGATTTAACACTTGCTTCAATGACAGGTCCTGTTGCTGGTGTTTACACTTTATTCTATACTATTGATTTATCTAACGCAACTGACACTGAAACAATCACATTTGATATCAGCGCATTGGATGATGCAGGTAATATAAGTAATGATCCTGCTTCTGATAGCTTTATCGTTGATGATTCAGATCCTGTGGTAAATAATTATACTACAGTAGATGATTGTGTATCCGGTTCCTTGACATTCTCATTTGATGTAAATGGTGCTGTCAGTGGTATTAACACTATCACAATCAACGAATCAAGTGCAGCAGATGCTGTGGCTGATCTTGGTAATCCAGTGGGTGGTGCTAATGGTACTTACACTTATACATTAGATGTAAGCGGCGACACAGATGGTGCTTATGACTTGTCAATTACTGTATTAGATAATGCAGGAAACGAAGTAACATACGTTCCGGCTGATCCTGGTACAGAATACACAGTAGATAACTCAGCACCAACATCAGTAACAATCGCTGAAACAAGTAGCGGCTGTTTGACAGATGGTGATGACTTAGTATTTACAGTTACGATCGCAGATGCAGGTTGTGCTATTTTAGCAGACTGGGCAGCAGGCGACGTTGTAGTTGACGGTTCTGTAACAGGCTTATCTAATTGGGGTGTTGCTCCTGCAATCACTCAACCTGAAAGCGACATTGTATATACATATACAATTCCAATTGCAGCAGGCGATGCAACAGGCTCTTATACAATTGGAGCTGATGTAACAGATCCACTAGGTAATGGCGCAACTGCAGAAACTTCAGTTGTTACAACTTATGTAGATAATGACGAACCTGTATTTGCAAACTTTGTAGTAACACAATCAGGTTGTGTTTCTTCAGGTAACATTTCAGGTACATTTGAATTATCGGATGCAGGTTGTGGCGATGTTACAGGTTTGACAGTAACATTAGACTTCCCAACTGCAGCAGATGTAGAATTGACAGTAGGTAGTGGAATCACTGATAATGGTGATAGTACTTACTCTTATACTTACACATTAGTAGGTGACGAAGGCGATGGCGCAGTTGATGTTTATGTTGATGCAGCTGATACAAAAGGCAATACAGCAACACAAGAAGACAACGGCGACACTGACCTTACACTTGACTTCACTGGTCCACAGAATGATGACATCGTAAGTGCTGACTTAGCAGGTGATGATTGTTTGAAAGCTGCAGATACATTTACATTCTATGTAGAAGCAGATTTCACAGGCTGTGTAACACCAGCTCAGGCAATGTGCACAATCAGCGACTTGACAGGTTTCACAGTAAACCTTGATAGCTATGTTAATCAAGCTGGTGATACATATAGATGGACATATACAGTAACAGTACCTGCAGGTACTCAGTATACTGGCGACTATACATTTAATGCAACAATAGACGATGCAGTTCATGCAGCAGTTACTACAGCTGATTTAACATTCAGCGTAGATAACTCAGCACCAACTTTAGTTGATATACTTGTATTAGATGGTCAAGGTATTCCTACAGATTGTATTATCGAAGGCACATACACAGTACGTGTTTATTTGAATGATACAGGTTGTGGTAATACAATAAACGGTATCAAAGGTTCTGCACCTGGTAACGTTGAGTTAGTAAACTCAAACTTAGCAACATTAAATAACTTCATATTTGACGCTGCTGCTCCAACAGGTGGTATTTCTGATTTTGCATTTGACTACGATATGACAGTAGTAGCACAAGACGCAAATCTTGGTGCAAACAGAATCAGAGTATATGCTTATGATATGGAAGGCAATACACTAAATACACTATCTGATCCGCTATTTACAGTAGATGCACTAAACCACACAGTAACTACAACAGCAAGCACAAACGCTGCCGGCACATGCGTGGGTACAGGTGATAACGTAGTAGCAACATTGGTAGTAAATGTAGATGAAACTTCATGTAGTACAATAGAAAATGTAAAAGCTCAAGTTGAGTTATCAGACAATTCTACTGTATGGATGACACCATCTGCAGGCAATCCTGTAGCCGTTAACGGAAACTATCCTGACGGAACTTACACATTTACTTACACAGTAGATTCAGAAGATCCAAACGGAGCATTGGTAGCCGTTACAGGTTATATCAATGAAGCTTTGAATGCTGAAGTAACAGATGATGATGGTGCTTTAGACTTAACATTAGATACAGACGCACCTACAGTAACACCTCAAGACTTTACTTTGGGTTGTTTAGGTTCTGTAGAATCTGCAGTATTTACAGACATAGTTGTAGATGATGCAGTAAACTGTACTGATATTACAGCAACTAATATAGAAGTAGAACTTTACACTGCGGGTGACGCTTGGACAAGAACATTGACAAGTGTTTCAGCAGAAGCAACTACTTTTAATTATACACAAGGTGATAATACATTTGACTTAACTTATGCTATCCAAGGCGACGAGCCACAAGGTGAAGCAATAGGTATCAGATTGAATGTAACAGATAACGCAGGCAACTCAGTAGAAGACCAGGTAGTAGACGCAGATGCATTTACAGTTGACTATGCAGGTCCCGTGGTATCTAATATTCAAGCAAGTACAACTTGCGTGAAAGAAACAGAAACAGTAAACGTAACATTCCACGTAGAAGAAGATGGTTGTGGTACATTTGATAAAACAAATATCAATGCAACAGCTACTATCGTAGGTGGTGGAAATACAATTGGTGCAATCCAAGCAAACATTACAGTTGTAGCTGGTCAAACATCAGGTTACGATGTAACAGTTCCATTTATTGCAGATGCAACAGATGGTACATATAATGTTAGCTTAGCTATTAATGATGATGAAATGAATGATGCAACAGGCGATTTAGGCTTGCTATCAGCATTCTCCATTGATAACGACGCTCCTAGCATTACTGATTTGACTATAACTCAAGCAGGTTCATGCTTGAAAGAAAGTGCTACTATTAGTGGTACTGTGACAGTTAGTCAAACTGGTTGCTCACTAGTTGATGTAGTAACAGTTTACTTAGATTTACCTGGTGGATTGGAATCAGTTACAGCTGGTGCACCTACAGGTGATGTATATCCATTTACTTATACAATCGTAGCCGGTGACGGTAACGGTGATGTAGATGTTTATGCAACAGCAACAGATGAATTAAATACAGTTTCTGCAGATTACGAACAAGGAAATACTGATTTAAGTGTAGATCAGGTAGCTCCGGAAGCAGCTGCATTAGCTAAACAAACAGCAGGTACATGCTTCAGCGATACTCCTGGTCAGGATGATATCGAAGTTACATTTACAGTAACAGAAGTTGAAAACTCAAATAGCTGTATCTTTGACGAAACTAATATCACATCTGCAAATGCAGTTACATTAGACAATGGTGGCGAAACAATCACACCTACTATTGATGTAGCAGATGCAGGCGTAGATACTTGGACAGTAACATTGACTTATAATATCGATGGTATTACAGTTGATGGTTCTTATGATATTACAATTGAAATGTCAGATGATGCAGGAAATGCCGGTACAGGTACTCTATCATTGGTAGATGCATTTGTACTTGATAATTCTGCAGCATCAATTACAAGTCTTGTAGTGGACAATTGCGAAACAGCAACTGTTGATTATTCATTTACAATTACTGACACAGATTGTGCCGGCGACGGTTATGAAGATGCAACAGTATCTGTATGGACTACAGATGTAGTTCCTGCTCAAGTTGGTATCGATGCAACAGAAACAACTCTTGATGGTGACTACAGCGGTAGCTGGGATATCTCAGGTGTAGATTATGTTGACGGCGAAACTTACCAATTAAGAGTAAATTACACAGATGATGCTGGTAACCCATCTACAGAAGTTACTTCTAACTTTACAGTAGACAAAACGGGTCCTGTAGTTGCAGGTCTTTCTGACGACGCTACATGCGTTAAAGATGGTGCAACAGTTATAATCGACTTTGATGTAACTGAATCAGGTTGCGGAACATTTGATGCTTCAAATATCGCAGCAACTGCAACAAATGGTCCTACAACAATAAATGCAACAAACATTAGAAATTCGGAAGGTACTTGGTTAGCAGACTTCGTAATTCCTGCAGAGTCAGGTTATGCTGAAGGCGACTACCTAGTTACATTAGATATTTCTGATGATGCAGGTAACGATGCAACAGGAACACTTACAATTGTAGATGCATTTGGCATAGACAATACTCCTCCTGTAGTTGACAATTATAGCCTCAACAGTCCAACAACATGCGTTAGTGGAATTGTAGAGTTTGACTTTGACGTATTTGAAGTAGGTTGTGGTGATTATACTACAGCAATCTTCTTGAATGGCTCTGAAACAGCAACTCCTTTCATGATTATGCCGGGTAATGTTGCGATTGGTGCCGAAGTATGGACTGCTAGTCGAGATATATCTGGTGACGCTGATGGTGACGTAGAAGTTATGATTAGAGTTACAGATGCAGCTGGAAATGTAACAGAGTACAGCCCTGCAAGCACTCCAGATTATACAGTAGACAATAATGCTCCTTCAATCGACAACTTAGCTGTAACTGATTGCTCAAATGACGTATTTAACTTCTCATTTGACATTACAGATACAGATTGTGCAGAAGATGGAGACAACGATGCTTCAATTACAATCAAAAATGCATTAAATAATACTGTTTGGACTAAAGTAGTTACTGGTTCTAATGGTTCTTACTCAGACACTATTAGAGTTAATAATCCTACATATTCAGATGGTACATATACATTATATGTAGATTATGATGATGATTCTGAAAACGCTTCTACGCAAGTATCAGAAACATTTGAAGTAGATAAAACCGGTCCTGTTGTTGCAGATCTTGCCGACGACGCAACATGTGTAACCGACGGCGAAACAGTTACAATCGACTTTGATGTAACTGAGTCAGGTTGCGGAACATTTGATGCGACTAATATCGCAGCAACTGCAACTCTTGGTGGAACTACTATAAATGCAACAAACATTAGAAATTCGGAAGGTACTTGGTTAGCAGATTTTGTATTCCCTACAGAACCTGGTACACCTCATGCAGAAGGTGAGTATACAATCGACCTTACAATAGCAGACGACAATGGAAACAGTGCTACTGGTACTCTTTCTTTAGTTAATGCTTTTGAATTAGACAATACTGCTCCTGTTATCGCATTTACTTCTGTGGATGCAAATGCATGTGCTTCTGCTGGTAAAACAGTTGAATTCTCATTTACAGTAACAGATGCGGATTGCGGTGGTGCAGGTGCAACTCCGGTTGTAACTATTACTTTACCTACAGTCCCTGCAAGTACAGTAAACGCTACAAACGTAACAGGTACTTATCCTAACTATACAGCTACTTACTTAGCAACAGCTAACGACGGTACAGGTACTGCAACAATAGATATCTTTGCTGCAGATGGTTTAGGTAATTCAGACTCTCTAAACAATGCGGGTACATTCCAAATAGACAACACAAATCCTTCAATTACTAATTATGCTTTAATTAGCGTACCTACATGCTACAAAGCAGGTCAAACAGTAACATTTGCCGTAGATTATGAAAATCTTGGTTGTGCTACTGAAGATATCGCTTTGTGGGATGCTCAAGGAGCTCCTAACGGATTTGAAGTTGATATTTACAATGGTGGAGACTTAGCTAATGGTACAATCGGCCAACCGCAAGACGTAAATGGTAAACTTCAGTTTACTTATTTAGTAAATGCAGCTGATGTTACCGGCGCCTACACTGTTGAGATAAATATAGTAGATAGCGAAGATATGGATGGATTTATCCTTCAATCTAATGCTTTCTCTATAGACAATGATATTCCAACACTTGCTTTAGTAAATACCCCTCCAACTTGTGTTGAAGTAGCGGATGTAGTAACATTCCAAATCGATGCAAACGACGTTGGTTGTGGTACGTTTGACGAAGACGATATTACAGTAACAGTTACAGACGGTACACCGGCTAATATTTCTGCTATTTCAGCAGTTGCTGGTGATGGCTATAACTATGAGTTTACTTATACAGTTGCAAATGGTGATGCTACTCCAATGATTAGTATCAATGCAACTGATGACTTAGGTAATACTTTAGTAGCTCCTGTTACTCATACTATGACAGTAGATACAATTCCATTAACATTAGCAGTGAACTTACCACAAACAACATGTGTATCTCAAACAATTGATGGCACATTTGAATTTGGTATAACAGCTACTAATGATGGTTGCGATCAAGCAATCAATAACTTGACTGTAACAGCTCAAGCATTTGGTGAAGCTAATGCAACTACACTTACAGAAAACAATGGAACATATACTTATACACTTCCTACAGGTGATACTTACACAGGTGAAGCAGTAATTACAGTTACAGCAGTTGACGGTTTTGGTAACACAGTTACTGAAACAGCTAACTTCATGATTGATAACTCGGCTCCTGAATTGTCAGCATATGCTGATGATGCAGAATGTGTAAGAGGTATGCCAAATACTGTTAATCCATCTCTAATCAACTTTGCAATTACTGCAGAAGATTTAGGTTGTGGTACATTTGAACACGGAGATATAGTAGTAACGATGACAAGTTCAAGTGGTTTACCATTAGTAGGTAACTTAACTACAGATGGTTCTACAGGAACTTCATTCCACTATGCATATACTGTAAATCAAAATGATCCAACAGGTGCAGTAAATATTACATTTGATTTGACAGACTCTAAAGGAAATATTGCAACACAATATGCTCCTGCAGGAGATGAATTCTCAATTGATAATACAGCTCCAACTTTAGCTTTAACAGCTGATAAGAGTTGCGTAATGATTGGTGATGAAGTAACATTCACATTAGATGCAAGTGATGTAGGTTGTGCTACATTTGATGTTAGCAACATTTCTGCAGCTATTGCAGGTGATGCAAATGCTCAATTATCATCAATTACACAAGCATTAGACGGTTCTAGCCAGCCAATTCCTGACACATACACATTTACTTACACAGTAGATGCTGCAGATTCAGGATTACTAACAATAAGTGCTGATGCAGCTGATGCATTAGGTAATATGGCTACAACTTCAACATTTGATGTAACAGTAGATACAATTCCACTAACATTAGCAGTGAACTTACCACAAACAACATGTGTATCTCAAACAATTGATGGCACATTTGAATTTGGTATAACAGCTACTAATGATGGTTGCGATACACAAATCAATAACTTGACTGTAACAGCTCAAGCATTTGGTGAAGCTAATGCAACTACACTTACAGAAAACAATGGAACATATACTTATACACTTCCTACAGGTGATACTTACACAGGTGAAGCAGTAATTACAGTTACAGCAGTTGACGGTTTTGGTAACACAGTTACTGAAACAGCTAACTTCATGATTGATAACTCGGCTCCTGAATTGTCAGCATATGCTGATGATGCAGAATGTGTATCAGCTCCGGTATTGGGTGCTATTGGTACATTAGTACATTTCTCAGTAAATGCAGAAGATTTAGGTTGTGGTACATTTGAACACGGAGATATAGTAGTAACGATGACAAGTTCAAGTGGTTTACCATTAGTAGGTAACTTAACTACAGATGGTTCTACAGGAACTTCATTCCACTATGCATATACTGTAAATCAAAATGATCCAACAGGTGCAGTAAATATTACATTTGATTTGACAGACTCTAAAGGAAATATTGCAACACAATATGCTCCTGCAGGAGATGAATTCTCAATTGATAATACAGCTCCAACTTTAGCTTTAACAGCTGATAAGAGTTGCGTAATGATTGGTGATGAAGTAACATTCACATTAGATGCAAGTGATGTAGGTTGTGCTACATTTGATGTTAGCAACATTTCTGCAGCTATTGCAGGTGATGCAAATGCTCAATTATCATCAATTACACAAGCATTAGACGGTTCTAGCCAACCAATTCCTGACACATACACATTTACTTACACAGTAGATGCTGCAGATTCAGGATTACTAACAATAAGTGCTGATGCAGCTGATGCATTAGGTAATATGGCTACAACTTCAACATTTGATGTAACAGTAGATACAATTCCACTAACATTAGCAGTGAACTTACCACAAACAACATGTGTATCTCAAACAATTGATGGCACATTTGAATTTGGTATAACAGCTACTAATGATGGTTGCGATACACAAATCAATAACTTGACTGTAACAGCTCAAGCATTTGGTGAAGCTAATGCAACTACACTTACAGAAAACAATGGAACATATACTTATACACTTCCTACAGGTGATACTTACACAGGTGAAGCAGTAATTACAGTTACAGCAGTTGACGGTTTTGGTAACACAGTTACTGAAACAGCTAACTTCATGATTGATAACTCGGCTCCTGAATTGTCAGCTTATGCTGATGATGCAGAATGTGTAAGAGGTATGCCAAATACTGTTAATCCATCTCTAATCAACTTTGCAATTACTGCAGAAGATTTAGGTTGTGGTACATTTGAACACGGAGATATAGTAGTAACGATGACAAGTTCAAGTGGTTTACCATTAGTAGGTAACTTAACTACAGATGGTTCTACAGGAACTTCATTCCACTATGCATATACTGTAAATCAAAATGATCCAACAGGTGCAGTAAATATTACATTTGATTTGACAGACTCTAAAGGAAATATTGCAACACAATATGCTCCTGCAGGAGATGAATTCTCAATTGATAATACAGCTCCAACTTTAGCTTTAACAGCTGATAAGAGTTGCGTAATGATTGGTGATGAAGTAACATTCACATTAGATGCAAGTGATGTAGGTTGTGCTACATTTGATGTTAGCAACATTTCTGCAGCTATTGCAGGTGATGCAAATGCTCAATTATCATCAATTACACAAGCATTAGACGGTTCTAGCCAACCAATTCCTGACACATACACATTTACTTACACAGTAGATGCTGCAGATTCAGGATTACTAACAATAAGTGCTGATGCAGCTGATGCATTAGGTAATATGGCTACAACTTCAACATTTGATGTAACAGTAGATACAATTCCACTAACATTAGCAGTGAACTTACCACAAACAACATGTGTATCTCAAACAATTGATGGCACATTTGAATTTGGTATAACAGCTACTAATGATGGTTGCGATACACAAATCAATAACTTGACTGTAACAGCTCAAGCATTTGGTGAAGCTAATGCAACTACACTTACAGAAAACAATGGAACATATACTTATACACTTCCTACAGGTGATACTTACACAGGTGAAGCAGTAATTACAGTTACAGCAGTTGACGGTTTTGGTAACACAGTTACTGAAACAGCTAACTTCATGATTGATAACTCGGCTCCAGTATTGTCAGCTTATGCTGATGATGCAGAATGTGTATCAGCTCCGGTATTGGGTGCTATTGGTACATTAGTACATTTCTCAGTAAATGCAGAAGACTTAGGTTGTGGTACATTTGAACATAGTAACATTTCTGTTAATATGACAAGTGCTATTGCTAGCCTAGTAAATACACCGCAATTAGATTTAGTAAATACAAGTGGTAACACTTATGCATTTACTTATTTAGTTGATCAACAAGATCCAACAGGTGCAGTAAACATTACATTTGATTTGATGGACTCTAAAGGAAATATTGCAACGCAATACTCTCCTGCAGGTGACGAATTCTCAATTGATAATACAGCTCCAGTGCTTACAAACTTGAATGTATCTCAAGACAATGCTGTAGAAGGCGATGTTCTTACATTTACATTTGATTTGGCTGATGCAGGCTGTAGTTTGACACAAGAACCTGTTGTTCAGTTGACATTCTCTGATAATTCAAACACGAATGCAACTTACGTTACGGGTACTGGTAACGGTACATATACATACACTTATACAGTTCCTTCAAGTCCTGTAGAAGGTGGAGTAAATGTGATTGTAACTGCAGATGATGCTCTTAATAACATGGGCATACTAAATCCGAATAACTTTGAGTTCGTTATTATTTCTAATACTCCTGCAAACGTAACTTCAATCATTGTAAATGATTTACTTGTAGAAGATTCTGATGCCGGTAATAACTTTACAGTAGCAGTATCTTACGATCAACCAATGGACGCAGCTCAATCTGCTCCTGTGGTTACTTTTGATCCAACAGTAGGCGGAACGTTTACTAATGGAATAGGTGCTTGGAGTAATGGAAATCAAACTTACACAATGACTTATATTATCACTGATGCAGGCGTTTGCGCTAACGATGTAGACGTAAGTGTAACAGGTGGTCAAAATACTGTTGGCATAGCTGCTAATAACGGTACAGAAGCTAACTTGTTTACAGTTTACATGTGCGCTGCTGCAAATGCACGCTCTGATATTCAATTCGCAGGTAATGAAGCAAACGGTATCAGCTCACTATCAAATGGTGTTGTTGCTACTAGCACTTCAGGTACTAGAGTCTTGAAACTTACAGTACGTGATGATATTACAACTGATACAGATACAAAACCAACAATCATTACAGCCTTGACAATCAATGCTGCAGGTGCTAATCAAGCTGCATTTAATACTCATATTAATGCTGCTGCATTATTTAGTGCTGCGGGTGCTAAATTAGCAGATGCTACAATTGGAGCGTCTACTTTAACATTCAGTGGCATGAATGTAACATGTGCTGATAATGGTACTTATGATATGTACTTGAGACTTACTCTTGCCAATCCAATGCCTGCTGCAGCGGACGGCAAACGTTTAGTATTTGCTCTTGGAAATACTAATGTGACTACAGGTGCAAATTCTACGACAATGACTACATTTGCAAATACATCAAGTACCGCTGCTACAAACAATGTAATTCAAGTTATTGGTACTAACCTAGTTTATACTGCTCAACCTCAAAACACTTCAGTTGGTACAGTAGCTCCTACTGTTATTGTTGAGTTAAGAGATGTGAACGGTAATATTGATATTAACCAAGCTGCTAATATCACTTTAGGTGTAACTAATACGACTACAATTACTG
Organism: Kapaibacterium sp. (SeqCode); assembly: GCA_963678775.2. GTDB lineage: Bacteria > Bacteroidota > Ignavibacteria > Kapaibacteriales > UBA2268 > JBFHIJ01. The sequence goes on along the minus strand of CAXXGR010000002.1, from coordinate 40,358 downwards.
CAGGTGGCACGAAAGCTTTGGCTAATGGTGTTGCAACATTTGATGGCTTACAATTTGGTTATGCTGCTACTAATTTAAATTTGACTGCTAATGCAAGTATCTCTGGTGTAACAAGTGCTGTTTCTTCAGTATTCTCTGTTTCTTCGGCATTGCCTAGTCAAGTTGCTAATTTGGTTTACTTAGGTAGATCTAAAACTTCAATTGCCTTCACTTGGACTGCTTCAAGTAATGCTTTAGTTTTAGCTCAAGAAGGTAGCTCAATTAATGTTGGTGCAGGTCCTCAAAATGGTTTAGCTTATGCTGCGGATAACAACTTCACAACTGCTTCTACTTTAATAGGTAACGCTAAGGTTGTTTACTTCGGTTCTAATGCAACATTGACAGTTGGTGGATTGACTCAGAATACTACTTATACTTTTATTGTATATGCATTTAATTCAGATCAATCGTATACACCTGCAACGATTACTTACAATACTGCTGGCGCTCCTACTTTAACTAGAACTACTTCTAGATTTAAAGATGAAATGTCATCAGATATCGAACTTCGTAGCTTTGATGTAACTTCTTCTGATGTAAAAGCATTCCTTAAATGGGAAACTATCAGAGAAACAGACAATCTTGGTTTTGAAGTTCACAGAGCTCAAATGACTCAAGCTGGTTTGGAACCTTTTGAAATGATTTCTTCTTTCGAAGATAATTCTGCTCTTAATGGTCTTAACCAATCTGAATTCGGTAAAAACTACAAACTTACTGATGATGATGCTACTCTTACTATCGGTGGTACTTATGTTTACAGACTTGTAAGCGTTGCTTCTGATGGTTACAAACAAGTTCAGGCTGAGCAAAACGTTCTAATCAACGGTGCTACTTCTATGACTGTTTCTGAAATTCAACCTAACCCGGTTGTTTCTGATTTAGCCTTCGATCTTGACATGAACGAAGCTCGCGACATCACTATTCAGATTTATGCTATAGACGGTACTTTGGTTGCTCAACCTATAATTACTAGAGAGTACTCTATGGGCTTACACAAAGTTAAAATCGATTTGGATAGAGCTACAATTCCTGCGGGAACTTACACTCTTAAAGTTATCACTGGTGATAATCAAGTTATCTCTAAACGATTCGTCGTTGTTAGATAATATCTAAATCTTCGATATATTCTCGTAAGAGGAGCTCCAAACCGGAGCTCCTCTTTTTTTTACTCTCTTCTCGATATTTCTTTGTTAAATCAAAGACTCTTTTTAACTTATACTATAAGATTAATAACATATTTCGCTTTTGAACGTATAACTATATGATTTGTATTTATGTTTAGCAAGAAAAACAAGTATAGTAGTATTAACTATCTCGACATGACACCTCTGCATGTACATGATTTTGAAATCAATGCTGATGGGTTTGTAGATGTACTTGTTCCTCGTTTTAATAATCGCTTCTTTGAGTTGTTACTTATTCCTAAAGGTGGCTCGAAGTATATTAAAGCTAATCTTGATGATGTCGGGACTGCTGCGTGGCTTGCTGTAAATGGCAAAAATAAAGTAAGGGACATTATTGCCCTTATGGATGATAAATATGGTGAGAAAGTAGCTCCGGCTGATCAGAGAGTTACAGTGTTTCTTAACCAATTACATGGAAATGGTTTTATTACATTTATTGAATTTATAAAAGGAAGTAACAATGGCTAATGTACTAGGTCACTTGGAACCAAAGGCTGTTTGGACAAATTTCGAATTCATTTGCAATTATCCACACCCTTCTAAGCAAGAAGATAAATTAGTAGCTGCCCTTTTGAATTGGGCTAAAGAAAGAAATATCGAAGTAGAGAAAGATGAAACGGGTAACTTCGTAATGCGTAAACCTGCCACTAAAGGTATGGAAAACCGCAGACCAATCACTATCCAAGGTCACGTGGACATGGTATGTGAAAAAAATGCTGATGTTGAGTTTGATTTTGACACTGAAGGTATCAAAACATGGATTGATGGCGACTGGGTAAAAGCTAAAGGTACTACTCTTGGTGCTGATAACGGTATCGGTGTTGCTATGGGTATGGCTCTTTTAGAATCTACTGACATTCCTCATCCTGATCTGGAAGTGCTTTGCACTCTTGATGAAGAAACAGGTATGACTGGTGTTATGGGACTTTCTGAAACTATACTTAAAGGTCAAATCCTTATCAATCTTGACTCTGAAGAAGATGGTGCTTTCACTATAGGTTGTGCCGGTGGTCTTAACACTATGGGTAGCTATAAATTAGAAACTGAAGCAACTCCTGCTGGTAAAGCTTATAAAGTAGTTGTGAAAGGTCTTCGTGGCGGTCACTCAGGTATAGAAATTCATGATGGACGCGGTAATGCTGCTAAATTTATGACTCGTTTACTTTCTAACTTGTCTGAAAAATTGAATATTCGTATTGCTGACTTCAACAGCGGTAACAAACATAATGCAATTCCAAGAGAAGGATTCGCTACAGTAGTTGTCCCTAATGACGCTGTTGCTGAATTTGAAAAAGCTGTAAAAGCTTACCATGAAACTGTTTTTGCTGAATATAAAACTAAAGAACCAAATATTACAGTTTTCGCTGAAGCTACAGATACGCCTGCTAAAGTATGGACTTCTGACTTCCAATGCAAAGTGCTTCGCTCTTTCTATTTGATGCCACACGGCGTTTACAGAATGAGCCCGGACATCCCTGGTCTAGTTCAGACTTCTACTAATATGGCTATCGTTGAAACTCATGAAGATGAAGTTTACATGCTTACTAGCCAAAGATCTTCTATGGATTCTGAAAAACGCGATTTAGCTCAAAAAGTTAAATTAGCTATGGAAGTTGGTGGTGCTGAAGTTTCTGTTGGTGACGGATACCCAGCTTGGGAACCAAATATAGACTCTCCTATCCTTCAACAAGCTGCGAAAATATATGAAGGTAAATATGGTCATAAACCTGTAATCGAAGCTATTCATGCTGGTTTGGAATGTGGTCTTATTGGTGAAAAATATCCTAATATGGACATGCTTTCTTTCGGTCCAAACTTGGAAGACGTTCACTCTCCGGACGAAAAAATCCAAATATCTTCAACTAAAAAATGCTGGGATCTTTTGGTAGAAATTATCAAACACACTCCTGAAAAATAAGCATATAAGCTGTAATAGGATTTATTTAAACCGCTTGATAAGGTAGATACATCTTTCAAGCGGTTTTATTATATAATCTTTAGCTAATACTTCTTAGCTTTAAAAAATAAAATTATCCAAAATTCCTATAATATAACTCACTACCGGAGTTTCTGGTAAAAAGAAGCTAACAAAAAAATGAAGAGTTTGTATTATAATACGAAAACTCGTAATCATTCCTTCAAAATTGCTAATCATACTGACAGCTACACTTTGTCAAGTTCAAGCTATCGCTTGATAATTGCTTATAATGGCTGTTGTTCTATTCTAAATAATTATCTAAATATATTGTATATAGCTGATAGAAAGTGATGATGGGCTTAAAATAAATGTATAAAATATTATTAGATAGTATCGTATTGTATATATGATGGATATTAAAACATAAAAGTGCTTGATACTTATATGGGTTGAATGTGTCATTCTTTTTATCAGCTAAAAAGTTATTCGTTATACTATAGAATTGGTTAATTAAATGGCAAGCAATACAATTCAGAGCAATGATATATTAAATAAATATTTAGTTGTCAATTTGGGCAGTTCAAAATATGTGATTAGGATAAAAGATATAGCGGAGGTAAAGCATTGTACAGGCCTTACATTCATGCCATCTGAAAATCCTGCACACAAAGGGGTAATAAATAGGAGAGATGAAGTTGTCTCTGTTATTGATTTGCGTGTTTTACTAGGTATGGAATGTATAGAGAAAGAAATGAGTTCTCTCATTTCGATGCTCAAAGAAAGAGAGCAAGATCATAAAGAATGGGTGAACGAACTTATTTCTTCTGTTGATGAGCATAGAGAGTTTCAACTTACATCTAATCCACACGCTTGCAAGTTCGGAGTATGGTTCGATAATTATAAGTCCGAGAGCTATATAGTAAATCATTTTCTTGATAGATTCGTCAATCCCCACAAACGAATACATGACAAAGCGCTTGAAATAAAAGAAATTATAGAAACAAAAGGTTATGAAGCTGCCAAAAAAATTGCTGAAGATGCTAAAGAGCAGGAGCTAAACGAACTTTTAGGACTATTTTCTGAATTGTACGAAATATTACAATCAAACTTTACAGAGTTAGTAATAATATTTAAAATAAACAATAAATATCAAGCTCTTACTGCTGATTCTGTTGATAAAATTATTACTTTTGAAGAGTCAGCTATAGACAGAGATACCCATTTCTCGCATACAGATATTATAGAAGGAACAGTCTTGTTTAATGGGCAAACGATTCCACTCATTGACGAAACTAAAATATTTAATGCTTCAAAAGTAGAAGTCTTAATTTAAGCCAAAAAAACTCATTTGAAAAGAAGAAAAAGCTATAAAGTCATTGAATGGCAAGTGGTTGAAACCCCTTGATCAATAAGCAATTACGGAATATTTTCTTACAGAGGAAGTAAGAATGCTCATTGGTTCTAAGGTCATTTACAGGGCCTATAATGACATCTCATGACAAATCCGGTTTAATCTATTTGCATAAAAAGCGTCTGAAAGGCATTACAATCATTTCAGACGCTGTGGTTTGATAATTACTAAATTGAGACTCACTCAGTTAGTTTACTTACCTATGTATTTCAGCAAATTACCAATTGACAGATTTTCGTCTGACCGGCATAGTCATGCATCTGCAGCCTCCGCCACCACGAGAAAGTTCAGAACCATCAATAGTAATGACGTATTTGTCATAAGCATCAGGGCTGATAATACCGCGTGCTACGTCCGCTCCCGGAAGCACTTCGAAGCCGTGATTTGCTAACTCTTCTATTGTTTTATCATTCCGTTCGTAACCAATTACTTTGCCTGGGCCTATCGCAAAAAAGTTTGCGCCACTGTGCCACTGCTCGCGTTCCTGCACCCAAAGGTCAGCTCTACCACCGCAGTAAAGCGGCTCTAAGTCTACTCCAAGGCTTTTGAGAGCATCGAGTATACTTTCCACGTTTTTGATAGAAACTACTTTACCATTATCAATTTCAATGTGTACTGTTTGGTATCTGTTTGGTTTTAGTATAAGCGGTTCGTAGGCCATGCACTTGTCAGTGTCTAGCATAGTGAAAGCCATGTCAAGATGGATAAAAGATTCCGGCTCGTGAGGGAGTTCCTGCACTATTACGTGTCTTTTCTCGCCGATTTTTTTAAGCTCATCAAGTATGAAGTCAATACCTTGAGAAGTAGTCCTTGGACCTGTACCTATAAGAAATATGTCTTCTTTAATTACAAGGACGTCGCCACCTTCAATAGCGATTTTTGGATCGAATTTAACAGCGTTTTCCGGATTGACTGTAGTCACACCAAACTCAGGGTGATGCATGAAAATGGATTCCATTATGTCAGCTTCACGTTCCCGTACATTGCTGGACATCCTGCCGATTAAGATTTTATCCCTGATGGTCATAGAAGCGTCACGCGTAAAGAAAAAGTTATGCAGCGGACGAAGAGAGTATCTATTAGGGTCAAGGAAGCTTGTGAGCGTGTTTTTCTTCATCATCACACCTTCGATAAGCTGGCGGGAAATATCTTCAGGAGATTGCTCGTGAATCTCTTCTATAACTTCTGCAGCGTTTTCTTTGAAAGCGATTTTTGAAAGAAGTTCGTGTTTTACTTCTGAATTTTTGAGAATATCAGTAAGTAATTCTCTGACTTGAAATGTTTTAGTCACTTTTTTGAGGCAGTCGCTAAACTGGCGGTATTCGCGAGAAGCAACTGAAAGATTGAGAATGTCACTATAAAGTGCTCTTTCGGCATTTTCAGGAGTCATGTTTTTAACTTCTAAACCCGGTGAATGCAATATAACACCTTCCAGATTGCCTATTTCAGAGCGAACATTAACGTTCGAGTTTGCACTCATTTTATAACCTATATTATATTATTTCTGATAAGTATCATGCAAATATGCTAACATGCAATATACCATGCAAAAAGCTAATATTTTCTGTGCTTAATAAGATTTAAGAATATCGCAATAGAAATAGAGCTGATTGTAAATATTATAGATACAGTAAAACCTGACTATTCCATAACAAAAAAAACGCAGATGATATAAACCATACTGCGTTTTTCTATAGAACTAATAATTTATTAAATCACTAAAAATCCATGTCCATGCCGTCGCCACCGTTCCCATTTTTATCTTTTTCCTGCTTAAAGTTATTAAACCTATAAGAAAGAGAAAGGGAGATAACAGGAGCTTCGCGTTCGAAGATATTGTGAGTGTAATAATTAACACCATTAGTGGTAAAGTCATGCTTCATTGAACCAATAATACTTCTAGCATTCAAAGCAAGAGTTAGCTTTCTGTCAAGAAAGTCTTGCCTGAGTGAAGCAGACATATCAAAGAATCCTTTTACATCACCCTGAGCAGAAACAGATGGGCCATTATAAAATGTATTAAACTGAACCCTGGTCGTTTTACTTAATATAAAGTTACCCATAGCTCGCAAATTCCAACTGTTAGTGCTTTTATTTACAGCATCATCTCCATCTAGAGAGCCATCTAATTTATAATAGAAATATGAGCCTGTAAGGTTTAGGTTAAACCATGGCGTGAACGCATAATTAGTCATCAACTCTAAGCCTGCAGTGTGAGACTTATCTAAGTTAGATGTTGTATGATAAAAAACTCCCGGTTCATCAGGGTGAGTCTGAATTGTACGGGTGATTAAATTTTCAGACAATCTGTAGAATGACTCGACAGAAACCATGCCACCCTCAAACATTTTTTGATACCCTACTTCCATAGAGTTTACATACTCAGGCTCTAATTCAGGATTACCGATACGAATATTATAGTCATCTATAAAAGAAGGGAATGGATCTAAATCTCTGCCACGTGGTCTATGTATTCTGCGACTATAACTTGCAAGAATTTGATCTTTTTTACCAATTTTTTGCGACATATGTAGAGTAGGGAAAATATCAAGTCTATCAATAGTGTAAACTTTATTAGCTGCAGCCACATCTATAGTTCTTTTAGTATACTCACCACGCAAGCCTAACTGATAACCAAAATCACTTAGAGCACCGCTATATGTAGCATAAAGGGACTGTATGTTTAGTTTGAAATCCATAACATTTGTAAACATATCGTCGACAATCCAATCGCCATCGGTGAGATTATAATAAGTATAATTTTCAAAATCTTTTGAGACTTTGCCTTGCCATCCGGATTCAAACTTATCTGTTTCTGATAGAGGTAAGGAATAGTCAAGTTTGAACCTATAATCTTCGTCTTCCTCATCTTCTATAGATTTAGTTTGATAGTCAAGCACTTTGTTTTGCCAGCTTTGATCTGTAGTAAATTTGTTGACATAGTCAGTACCCATAGCGTCTTTTGATGAGTAATATATCATACCTGTCAGCTGATGGCCACTATCATCAAATTTATGAAGGAAGTCTAGTGAGGTACTGTAATAATCTCTATCTCGAATCGCATTATTATCATTTGTATAGTAATATTTATCCTCGCGAACATCAGAGTATTGGCTTGCTTTTGTGAGAGCGTTTCTTTCAAATCCACGAGTTCCAATGTTAGCTTCTAATTTAATATTGGTAGCATCGGTGATGTTTATGCCTACGCCAAATTTGCCATTTGTCCCATTGCGAGCGAAGAGTCTTTCCCCTAGGTTTTGCCTAAAGACAGTGCTATCAGTGTAGTATGTTTCCTGCTCCATTTCGCCATTGCCTTTGAAATTATTATCACTCCAGTCAAACCCACCGAAGAACTCAAAAGTTTTTGTTCGGTATGATAGAGTAAAATCAGAATTATACTTATCACCTGTACCGGCAGAAACATTAAGGAGACCGCTGAGTCCATTTAGCATATCTTTTTTAGTAACAACATTAATAATCCCCGCCATGCCGTCAGGATCATATTTTGCAGAAGGGTTCGTGATTATTTCTATATTATCAATGGCAGAAGCAGGCAGTTGTTGTAAGATTTCGTTGCCGTCAAGCACGCTTGGCCTGCCGTCAATAAATACAGTGAAGTTGGAACTACCTCTAAGACTTACGTTGCCTTCTACGTCCACGTTGATAGAAGGAACGTTTTCAAGGGCCTCTGCTGCAGTTTTGCCTTGTGCTGCAATATCAGTAGCAATATTTACTACTTTTTTGTCTATTTTAAACTCAACACGTTCACGCTCTGCAGTAACTACTGCTGTACCCGTGCGAGTAACAGAGGGTTCAAGTTTGATTGTGCCCAAATCTATAGTAGTATTTTTAGGAGAGATTGTCAAATCTTTAAATATTTTTTTTGAATACCCAATAAACTTAACTTCTGCATAGTATTTTCCGACAGGAACCTTTTCAATCTTAAAACTACCGTCCGGTTTGCCGATAGCTCCGGTAACAGTTTTATCATCTTTTACAGTTTTGATAAAAATATTAGCATAAGGCAATGCTTTTTTAGTGTCTGCAGCTATCACATTCCCTACGATAGTGCCAATATTCATGCCTTGCATCCTGCGCCCTCTACCTTGCTGAGCAGAAGAACTATATACCAAAAGCAAGATAAGGAATATGCCAGTAAACTTGTTCATTATATCTCCAAAATTAGTGTTTTCACTTAGACCCAAATTATTGGTTATGGTTTAAAAGTATTTGATGAAATTTCTCTATAGCGTACGAATTTATCGTATAAAAGTTATGTTTATGCAGGGGTATGACTTTACTGTCGATTTAGCTCTTGTTTGACTTGAGCGCAAGATCGTGTACAGTAATTGTTAGAGAATTAAGAAAGCCGTTACTGATTATTATAGAAATCAGTAACGGCTTGGAAATAAATATTATTGTCTATTTTATACTGTTGCGCAGGGCATTAAGGGAATCTAATGCAGCAATGCAAAGTTTGTTTCCGGTATTGATATGAGAGTGATTCCATGCGAATCGCATCTGCAAGTCAGTATTTTTGTTATTTAACTCTATAAAGAGTAGGGTGTCGCCCGGAGTACTGTATGCTTGTGTCTTTAGCAAATTTGATTCTATAGACCTCATGGCAGGACAAAACCTAACTACATCTGCCTGGCCAAGCTCAGTTAAATCGCTACGATCTGCTTTAGTATATGAGAAAATCTCAGCAGCACTATTCATTTCATACGCGTCAAAAGTATTAGATGCTGCGTAAAAAGTGCCCCATCTGATTATTTGATTCTTATTCGTTTCGTTATAGCAGGCAGGCTTTGCAGAGCAGCCCCAAATAACAAGTAAAAGACCAAGAGCCCAAACATATTTCATATCTATAACTCGCCGGATTCTTTTTTAGCTAAAAATGTTTCAAATCTTTTCATACATTCTTCTTTACCAATAAGTGCCATTGTGTCAAACATACCTGCACCTGAAGATTTGCCTGTAAGCATTAGTCTTAGTGGGTGCATAAGCTGTCCCATTTTCACATCGGCTTCTTCGCAATAAGCTTTTGTGAGGTCGTGAGTGCTGTCATGAGTAAATTCGTTCAATTCAGATAATTTAGCTATCAGCGGTTTTACCATTTCAGCAGTGTCTTCTTTCCATCTCTTAGCCATATATTTTTCGTCAAATTCCTTAGGCTCAGCGTATAAGTAGTCGGTCATTTCAGGGATTTCGTTGATAAATGTAACGCGTTCTTTGAATAAGTCAAAGATTTGAGCAACAAAGTCCTCTTCCAAATCACTAACACCAAATTTTTCTAATTCAGCTTTGAGCAATGGAGTAGCTTCTGCAGAGTTTAACTCTTTCAAGTATTGCTGATTCATCCACGCTAGTTTTTTTAGATCAAAAACTGCACCTGCTTTATTGACTTTAGATAAATCGAAGAGGTCAATAAACTCTTGCATTGTGTAAATTTCTCTGTCGCCTGTAGGATTCCAGCCCAATAGTGCAATAAAGTTAACGAAAGCATCTTTTAGGTAGCCTTTGGCTTTAAAATCTTCTACTGCTACGTCTCCGTGTCTTTTGCTAAGCTTCGCTTTCTTTTCATTGAGTAGAAGGGGCAGATGAGCAAAATCAGGAGTGTCCCAACCGAAGAATTGATAAAGCAAAACGTGCTTTGGAGTGGAAGGCAACCACTCTTCGCCACGGATAACGTGCGAAATTTGCATAAAGTGATCATCGACCACATTTGCTAAGTGGTAAGTAGGAAATCCGTCAGATTTGAGAAGGATTTGATCGTCTACATCTTTGCAAGGGACAGTCACTTCCCCGCGTATAATATCATTGAATTTAACTTCACCTTCTTCCGGCACTTTCATTCTTATCACATAACTTTCGCCTGCATCTATAAGCTTTTTAGCTTCATCCATTCCCATGGTAACAGAGTTTCTCATTTTATTTCTATCGTATTTGAAAGAGCCACCTTCTTTCTGAAGTCTGTCTCTCATTTCTGCCAGCTCATCTGAAGTGTCAAAAGCGTAATAAGCAAGATCTTTTTCTAAGAGTTCCTTCCCATATTTAGTATAGAGGTCAAATCTCTCGGATTGGATATACGGGCCGAACTCACCACCATTTTCTAAGCTTTCGTCAAATTCGATACCAGCCCATCTAAGGTTGCTGATCAAATTTTCTGTTGCATTGTCTACAAAGCGTGTTCTATCTGTATCTTCTATACGTAAAATGCACTTGCCACCATGTTTTTTGGCAAATAGGTAGTTGTAAAGTGCAGTTCGGAGACCGCCAACGTGTAAGTAGCCTGTAGGGGAAGGTGCGAATCTTACTCTAACATCCATCGTACTATGCCTTATATTGTTCTATTTTGATTAGTTAAAATATTAGAAGGCAAGATACAAAAAAAAGCAGACTTTTAGAACTTGGAAGTAATTGCCTAAAATATGCAATCTATTGAAACAGCATACTCTATGACATTATATGTTGATTTTATAAAAACAAAGTTACAGTTGTGCCCTTGTTAACTTCAGATTGAATATCTACCTTGATGTTTGATTGGTCTAATAAATCTTTAACAATGATCAAGCCTAAACCATGTCCTTTTTCATAAGCAGTTCCAACAGAGGGCGATAAGTTAGATTGGAAGAGTTTTTGAAGTTGATCCGGTTCCATCCCAACTCCATTATCTGAGATAGTAAGATTATTCTTGTCAAATGCTATTGATATCGAGCCGGAATTATTAGAATATTTGATAGCATTGGACATAAAGTTTCGAAGCGCAATTTTTAAAATGGGCTTGTTGGTTGTAACTTGTGGGTTATTCGGGATGTTTACGTTATATTTCAAATTCTTTGAATTTAACGAAACTTCAAATTCTTCAAAGATCTCTGCTAAGAATTCGGACAAATCAAAACTTTCTTTATCAATAATAAAATCTCGTTTCGCTTTAGTCCAGTTGATTAAAGTCTTGGTAATGTTTATCGCATTGGTAGAAGATTTGTACATGATATCTATGAAACGTTTTGTATCATCGTCGCAATTATCATTTTCAATAGTTTCTTTAAGTATTCTGGCAAATCCTATAATGCTGTTTAGAGGATTTGCTAAATCATGAAATATAACAGAATAGATATTTTCCTGGATTTTCATCTGCTCTGAAAGCATTTCAATTAATTTTGATTGCTTTTCTTCTATTGCTTTCTTTTCTGTGATATCAAACACAATTCCTGATAGAAAGGTAGGGTTTCCGTGTTCGTCTCTTTGAGTAATTTTGCCCCTGTCATGATACCATTTCCAGTCACCATTTTTGGCTTGGATTCTATATTCCACTTCGTATATATCTGAATTATGATGAAGATGATCCACCATGTTTTGCATCACCATGTCATAATCATCAGGGTGTAGCTTTTCGGTAAACCACTCGAAACCTACATTTTCAGGGATTTCATCTTCGCTATATCCTAATGCAGTTGCTTTTTTCTTGTTGAATTTTACAAGGTTCTTTTTAATATCCCAATGCCAGTGCCCCAAATTACCAGTCCAAGCAAAAGTCAAGTCGAGTTCTTGCTCCTGCATCTGCTCATAATTGAGTATAAATCTATCCCGCGATTGTAGCTCTTCTATAAGTTCTGATTTACTTTTTTCTTGATAATTCATATTTATACGGACTATAAAATAAAATAAGTAGTATATAATATAGTATAAAAATATCAAACTGCAAATAAATAATTATGAAGAGTTGCATGTTTTAACTAATACTTATGTACAGAAAGTATGCCTTAGTGCTTAGTTGCTAACATGGTCTGCTGTAATGCCACCCAGTGATAGGTAAAGTGTGTATGGTACGAGTAAATTTAGAAGAAGATAAACCGACAAGTTTTTTTATAACCGTTGCTTAGAGGTAAGATTTCAAAAGAAATAATTATGGACTATACTATAAGCATTTTATAGATAGAGTCCGCATTTTTGGAGAGCGAAACTTTGCATAAAATAGAACGTTACTTTTAGCAAGACTCGCATATAGGCGGCAGTATAGTATGTACTATAAAACATATTTTTTGTTTAGTATAATTGACAATAGAGTTATGGCAAAGTGATAATAGTCTAAAGAATATTGATAGAGTTTAATATTCTTTTACTTGATATGCAGTGAATAATGCGTAAATTAGTAATTGTATAATAGTCACGCAAATCAAATGGTATATCTCATTTTATTAATACATGTAAGGTATGTTCGGAAATGGAACATGTACAAGAAATTCCGCTTTGGGCTCTGATTCCTTTTGTGCTAATGCTCGGAGCTATTGCTGTGTTTCCATTGGTTGCAGGTCACTGGTGGGAGCATAACAAGAATAAGTTATTAGTAGCATTAGGTTTAGGCATACCAACTGCGGCATGGCTGATCTTTAGCGGTATGACTCATGCTTTGATTCATCAGGTGGTATTTGATTATATCCCATTTATAGTATTACTAGGTAGTTTATTTGTGATTACCGGTGGGATATTTGTAGATGGCAACATAGAATCTAAGCCTACGATTAATGCTTCTATCATTGGTATAGGAGGGATATTAGCATCGCTTATGGGTACTACCGGAGCAGCTATGTTACTAATTCGACCATTAATTAGTACGAACAAAGAAAGAAAACATAAAGTACATACAATTCTGTTCTTTATAGCAGTTGTTGCAAATTGTGGTGGCTTAATGACTCCTTTGGGGGATCCGCCATTATTTTTGATGTATCTCAGAGGCGCAGAGTTTACATGGTTTTTATCTCTTTGGCCAAAATGGCTATTAGTCAATGGTTTATTAGTAGGTATTTACTTGATAGTAGATAATTATTATTGGAAAAAAGAAGATCCTGAAGCTGTTCGCTTAGATCATGAGCAACAAAGGCCAATCAAAATAAAAGGCAGTCTAAACTTTTTATGGCTAATTGGAGTAGTACTTGCAGTAGCATTTATCAATGGCAATACTATTGAGGCAATTCATCATAATCATAATCTCGCATTTATTAGAGAAGGCGTTATTGCTTTGATGGCTATTTTGTCTTTGCTAGTCACTAAGAAGGCTACTCGCGAGGCAAATCAGTTTACATGGGAGCCAATCGAAGAGGTTGCGTTCCTTTTCATAGGTATCTTTGTTACGATGGTGCCTGCATTAAAATTTTTAGAGACTCACGCCGCCAGTTTAGGTATCGACTCAGTGCAGATGTTTTATTATGCTACAGGAGGCTTGAGTGGGTTTTTGGATAACGCCCCTACAGCAGTGACTTTCCACTCTCTGGCATTGGGCTTAGTTGCTCAGGATCCGACCATATCACAAGGTGTGAATATGGTTGCAGGTGTGCCGGAACTAATATTAAAAGCAATATGCACATCATCAGTGTTTTTTGGTGCAATGACATATATAGGCAATGGACCGAACTTTATGGTGAAATCAATAGCTGAAAGTCAGAATATCAAAATGCCTGATTTCTTCTCTTATATATTCAAATTTTCATTGATTGTATTGTTACCAATTTTCATAATAGTGCAGTTGATATTTTACTAAGATATATATAACTATTAAAAGCCATTAAGGTCATCAAATAAGTTTGGTGACCTTTGTTTTTATATAATGTAAAAATATTCAATATATAGTTGGTAAACTTCAAAAAATTGGGTATAATAGCAAAAATCGACAACACCTTAGATACATAAGAAAACATTTAAGAAAAAAAGTATTACTGGATGGAGATATACGCTAACTCTTTTTATGATAATTGAATATAAAAAATGTTAGCCATGCCTAACGGTTGATTGTGGATATTATTTTAAAAAAAAAGTCGTTTTTTTCCACATGTTTATGTAAATTAGCATTCGGAAACACACACTTAGATAAGAATAAACCACTTTACCTTGTTGCTTAACGGCAAGTAAAGTTTTTACGAATTATAGATTGGGACGCGCTTATGCTGACTGATTTCGGTATAATTTTACTATTCATGATTATCGGTTTCGTCTTTGTGGGCATTGGCTTATTTGCAGCCGCGCTTGTAAGGCCGAGTAAACCGAACCCGGTCAAATCATCTACTTATGAATCAGGCGAAGTACCTATTGGTAGCCCCTGGGTAAAGTTCAATACTCGATTTTACCTTGTGGCGCTTGCTTTCTTAATATTTGATGTGGAGTTGGTGTTGCTCTTTCCTTGGGCGACAGTGTTTAAAGAACAAGGCTGGTATGCCTTCTTTGCTATGATTATATTTGTGCTTATCCTTGTTTTAGGATTGGTATATGACTGGGCAAAAGGCTATTTGGAGTGGGACAGACCACAGCCATATATACCAAAGTTAGACGACTTGGTAATACCAAAGAAGAAAAAGTAATTATTGTTTTATCCTGGGAGTTGACGTGGGACTTTTAGACAGGCTGGACAAACCCTTCGAAGGTGGTGGTATTGTCCTTGGAGTTGCGGAAGAAATTCTAAACTGGGGCAGAAGTAAGTCAGACTGGTATTTGCACTTTGGTCTTGCTTGCTGTGCTATCGAATTTATGGCTGCCAATGCGGCTCACTTTGATTTTATGCGATTCGGATGTATTCCTCGCGCCAGTCCTCGTCAGGCTGATTTCATGATTGTCTCCGGTACTGTTACTTTAAAAATGGCTGAAAGAGTCAAAAGGCTATACGAGCAAATGCCTGAGCCGAAATATGTGCTTTCTATGGGGTCTTGCGCTAATGCAGGTGGCCCTTATTGGCAACATGGCTATCATGTGTTGAAGGGTGTTGATCGTATTATCCCAGTGGACGTTTACGTTCCGGGGTGCCCGCCTAGACCTGAAGCCTTTTTGGAAGGTATGGTCAAACTGCAGGAAATGATTAGCAATCAAGCTGTTTTCAATAAACGCAAGAGAATGGCTGCGGAAGACAGAGCGGCTATCGAAGATAGAATGATTCAGATTGATCGTTTCAGAGCAGACTTTGACGATTACCATAATCAAGAAGATAAGTAATACTAAACAAAATAAATAAACATGCAAGCAAAAGATATATACGAAAAATTACAACAAGAGTTCGGCGAATCTATTATTTCTTTTCATGAAGAAGAAAATAGTGATTCTTATGTTATAGTCGAACCAGCAAAGTTGCGTGATATTTGCCTGTTTCTGAGAGACGAAGAAGATTTGGATTTTGATTATTTAGCATGCCTGAGTGGTGTGGATTTTAAATCCAAGCAGTCTGATGATTTGGGTGTGGTATATCATCTGTATTCAGTTACTCTTAAACACAGTTTTGTGCTTAAAGTAGTTCTTGGCAGAGAAAACCCGAAAGTGCCGACAGTTGAAAATGTATGGAAAGCTGCAAACTGGCACGAACGCGAAGCATACGACATGTACGGTGTGGTCTTTGAAGATCACCCTAACTTGATTCGTATTTTGACTCCGTATGACTGGGAAGGTTATCCTTTGAGAAAGGACTATAAAGAACCTGATGAATACAATGGAATTAAAGTTCCTTACTAAAAAAAGTAGAAAGATAATTTTAAATAGCTAATTCAGGTAGTGATTGTGGCTGAAAGAAAGACTATAGAGTACGATTTTGGACGTGTCGACACAGAAAGAATGCGTCTAAATGTTGGTCCGCAGCACCCATCTACGCACGGTGTGTTGCGTCTTGAAGTAGAACTGGAAGGCGAGCTTGTTACTGAGGTGGTTCCTCACATTGGTTACTTGCACCGCTGTATGGAAAAAGCTAGCGAAGCTATGACTTATCCGCAAGTAATTCCGTTTTTAGATAGAATGGATTACATTTCCAGCATGAATAATGAATGGCCTTATGTGATGGGTATGGAGAAGATGCTTGGCATTAAAGTCAGTGAAAGAATCGAACTTATCCGCATCATAATGGCTGAGCTAAACAGAATCGGTAATCACCAGATTGCAATTGCAACATTTGGGCTTGATGCCGGTGCGTTTACTCCTTTCCTTTTCCTATTCCGTGATCGTGAAATGATATTAGACTTATTCGAAGCAGCTTCCGGCGGACGTTTGCTTTATAATTATATGTGGATAGGTGGCTTGCAACGCGACGTGCCTCCTACATTTAAAGAAGACTGTCTAAGAATTGTGAAAACGGTTAGGGAAACTAACAAAGAAGTTGATAATTTGCTTTTGGGCAACAGGATATTTGTAGATAGAACTGCTGATACAGGCATTTTACCTGCTGATGTAGCAATTAGTTTTGCTGCCAGTGGCCCTGTGCTACGTGGTTCCGGTATTCCTTTTGATTTGAGAAGAAGCGAACCGTATTCACTTTATGACAGATTTGATTTCGATATCCCTGTAGGTAGGGGCGAAGTAGGAACAGTCGGCGATAGCTTTGACAGAAATATTGTCAGATTCCGCGAGATGGAAGAAAGTTGTAAAATCATCGAACAGGCTGTGGCAATGCTGCCAGATGCAAGTGAAGATGTGAGAGCCTTAGTTCCAAAAAGAATCAAACCTCCAAAAGGTGAATTTTATTGTAAAGCAGAAAATCCTAAAGGCGAGTTAGGGCTTTACATTGTAAGTGATGGCACGGCTAAACCTCAAAGGGTCAAAGCACGTGGCACGAGCTTTGTAAATCTGGCATTACTTCCTGAAATATCAAAAGGCTATATGTTAGCAGATTTGATTTTGATATTGGGTAGTATAGATATCGTATTAGGTGAAGTGGATAGATAATTTAATTAACATATACATTGATTTGTGATGGAACAAAATTTTGTTTATGAATGGTTGGGTCAGAACTTAGGTACTATACTTCTTGTAAGTGTTATACCCTTAGGTTTTGTGCTCATATATGCTCTTTTAGCAATTCTTCTTGAGCTAAAAGTAGCATCATGGGTGCAAGATAGATTGGGCCCTATGCGTACCGGGTGGAAAGGCGTTTTACAGCCTATTGCGGAAGTATTTAAACTCTTGCAAAAAGAAGATATTACACCTGACGGAGCGAACAAACCATTATTCAATTTAGCTCCTTTTATCATGTTTGTAGCGGCTTATGCAGCTTATGCGGTACTTCCTTTTAGTAGCGTGTTTGTGCCTGCCGGCATTGATTTAGGCTTGTTTTTCATCTTTGCCGTTGGAGCTTTGGCTATCATCGGTATTGTGATGGGTGGCTGGGCTTCCAATAACAAATATTCGATACTTGGTGCTATGCGTGCAGCCTCTCAGATGGTGAGTTATGAAATCCCTGCTGCCATAGTGTTGCTTGCAATAGCTACATTATCAGGCACATTAAACATGCAGGAAATAATAGCTCAGCAGGGCGGTGGCATGCAGAATTGGTTTATTTTCGGTGGTGCCGGTGGAGTGCTTGGAAAGGTACTTATCACACCGGTAATGATTATGATGTTTTTATTGTACTTTGTAGCTTCTCTTGCAGAAACAAACCGTACACCTTTTGATATACCGGAAGGTGAATCAGAGATTGTAGCGGGTTACCATACAGAGTACAGTGGTATGAAATTCGCGATGTTTTTCTTTGCCGAATACTCCAATATGTTTATTGTGGCTGCATTGACAGCAATTCTGTTTTTTGGCGGATGGCAGTCTCCATTTGGAGATTTCTTAAACCACCCTGCACTTCAGTCTTTATGGATGATGTTGAAAGCAGGTATATTTGTATTCGTACAGATATGGTTACGCTGGACATTACCGAGATTCAGAGTGGATCAGCTTATGGAATTAGGCTGGAAAACAATGGTGCCGATTGCATTTGTCGGTTTCTTTGCCGTAGCTCTTTGGGCAATGGTAAGGTAGCAAGGTCTTATGTCTTTAAAAATTAGTAAAAGATCGGAGTAAATAATGGCAGGATATTTTCAACACATATATTCAGGGCTTTCAACCACTATGGTGGGTATGAAAATTACTTTGGAGCACCTTTTCAAAAAGAAAGTGACTTTGCAGTACCCTGAAAAATGGCATCCGATAACATCCGGGCACATGCCGCTAAACTCACGAAACCGTATCGACTTAGATATGGAAGAGTGCGATGGCTGTAATGCATGCTCCAGAGCTTGCCCTGTTGGTTGTATTGATATTGAAATCGTAAAAGTAGCCAAAAGTGCGACTGATGTGCCTAATATTAAAAGCACAGGTAAGCCTCGTAAGACTTGGGTTACTAAATACGATATTGATTTTGCTTTGTGCTGCTTCTGTTCGTTATGCACAGATGCTTGCCCTACAGAGGCAATCCAGATGACGACAGAATTCGAATACTCTACTTTTCACAGAGATGATTTGATTTATCATTTTTCTCCTCTCTCTGCAGAAGAAGTAAAAGAGAAAAAAGAAATGCTTGCCAAAGAAAAAGCTGAGGCAGCTAAAGCAAAAGCCGAGGCGGCTGCCAAAGCTAAAGCTGAAGCGGAAGCTTCAGGCGATACAGAAAGTAAAGAAAATTCTAACTAATAAACAGACTGTGTCATGGGATTATTTGAACTGGCTTTTTATTCATTTGCTGCTATCATACTGATATCTGCTTTAGGCGTAGTGTTATCGCGTAAAATGATGTATTCGGCATTTTCATTGCTCTTTACATTTTTTGGCGTCGCCGGCATGTACGTGCTTCTAAATGCAGATTTCATAGCCGTAACTCAGCTAATGGTATATGTAGGCGGTATCCTTGTTCTTATCATATTTGGTGTGATGCTTACGCAGAAAATCACCGGAGTGGACATAAAGGACGGTAGCGTCGGTAAACTGAGTTTTGCGGTCGGTGGCATATTGTCTGCATTTATCGCTGTATTTTTTACAATGATGTATATGAATGTAGACTGGTTTCTAAAAGATGCACCGATTACAGATAGCACTATTAATCAAATAGGTAAAAGTTTGCTGACAGAGTACCTGTTGGCATTCGAAGTTGCAGCCGTGTTACTCTTGGTTGCATTTATAGGAGCGGCACTTATAGCCCGTCGTGAATCTAATTAATAAAAGGAATGTGAAATGGGCATAGGTTTAGAACATTTTTTGATTGTTAGCGGATTGCTGTTTGCCTTGGGCATTTTTGGTATTATTACCAGAAAAAATGCAATCATGGTGCTTATGGGACTCGAGCTGATACTCAACTCTGCCAATCTCAATTTCATTGCTTTTGCCAGATACGGCGGCTTGAATATTGAAGGGCATATAGCTGCGATATTTGTAATAATACTGGCAGCGGCTGAGGTAGCAGTAGCTCTTGCGATAGTGCTTAATATCTATCAAAACTACAAGCACATTAATGTTGATGAAATCAATAAACTTAAAGAATAGTTTTTGGTTTTTGAGATGTATTTTGAAAAAGTATATAACAATAGTATAAAGTTTGAATTATGAAACCGGAAACCTTATTACTACTTTCAATGATAATCATACTGATGCCTTTGCTCAGCTTTACGGTTATTATATTTAGCCAAAAAAGACTGGGGCAGGCTGGCGGTGTGGTCGGTTCTATTTTTCAAGGGCTTACTCTGCTGCTTACGATAGTGGTTTCGTTTACGAAGCTGACTACGTACGCTGATGCAGGTATGATCCAGCAGACGATAGAATGGTTTTCCATAGGCAACAAATCCATTCAACTCGGTCTCGGTATAGACAATTTGGCTGCCATTATGCTGGTAGTAGTGAACCTGATAAGTTTTCTTGTCCATCTGTTCTCTACTGTCTATATGCATGGTGACAAGCGATACCCGAGATTTTTCGCTTATTTGGGGCTTTTTACATTCTCTATGTTAGGGATTGTATTGGCTAATAACTTTTTAAATATGTATATCTTCTGGGAGTTGGTAGGTGTAAGTTCATACTTACTTATTGGCTTTTGGTATGAAAAAGACTCTGCCGCTAATGCCAATAAAAAGGCATTTATAACTAATAGAGTAGGTGACTTTGGATTCCTAATAGGTATTCTTATTCTATTTGTTAATTATGGCACTCTTATGTTTGATCAGGTTTATGCACAGATTGCTGCAGGAAATATTCCTTATGGCAGTGGTGCATGGCTTTCAGCTGCGGGAATTTTAATATTCCTCGGAGCTATTGGTAAATCTGCTCAGTTCCCATTGCACGTATGGTTGCCTGATGCGATGGAGGGACCTACGCCTGTAAGTGCACTAATTCACGCTGCTACGATGGTAGCTGCCGGTGTTTACCTTACAGCAAGGATATTCCCAATGCTGACAGCAGATGCTATGATATTTGTAGCTTATGTAGGTGGTATAACTGCCTTCTTAGCTGCTACTATAGCTATTACTCAAACCGATTTCAAAAAGGTACTTGCATACTCGACTGTTTCTCAGTTGGGGTATATGGTACTTGCAATCGGTGTGGGAGCTTACACTTCCGGATTTATGCACTTGGTTACTCACGCTTGGTTTAAAGCATGTTTGTTCCTTGCATCCGGCTCAGTTATTCATGCTATGCACGAATCTATGCATCACGCTCATAACCATGATATGGATCCACAGGATATAAGAAATATGGGTGGTTTGCGTAAAACTATGCCATTAACTTATACAGCATTTTTAATTGCTACTTTGGCTATATCAGGTGTACCTCTTACCTCTGGTTTTATGTCTAAGGATGGTATCTTAGCGGGTACACTTGCTTTTGCTGAGCTTAGTGGCCATTGGCTATTGCCATTAGCCGGGTTTGGTGCTGCAGGTATGACAGCGTTTTATATGTTTAGATTAGCAATTAATGCTTTCCATGGTGAAGCTAAAACAGATATAGCAGAGCACACTAAAGAAAACAACTGGCGCATAGTTGGGCCATTGCTTCTTTTAGCTACTCTTTCTATATCCGTATTCTATGCATGGAATCCTTTTAATGCAGGTGATGGCTGGTTCCATGACAGAGTAAAAGCTCCAATGACTGTGGTTCCTGCCGAATTTCAATTTGATTTTATGATGCCTTTGGAAGCAGAGCATGGCGAAGCCGTTATGGCTCACGGTGAGGAAGCTCACGGCGAACATGCAGAAGTAGCAGAGGAAAACCATGGCGAAGCAGCTCATGGCGGACATCAAGCTGCGACTAAGTTTGAAGAGCAAATGCATCACGCACACTATCCGGCTATGATAGCTTCATTGCTAATAGCAGGTGGTGGTATCTTATTTGGATTTGCATTCTATCAGTTTAAAGTATTTAATGCTGGTAATCTTGCCAATCTTATTAAGCCTGCATACAAGTTATCATATAATAAATGGTATATAGACGAAATTTATCAGGCATCTGTTATCGATGGTACAATTAACTTGGGTAGAGTACTATCCTGGTTTGACTTAAAGGTAGTAGATGGAGTGGTTCATGCTGCTGCATGGATTATTAACAAAGCATCCTTAGCAGTTAGTTTCTTTGATAAATACGTTGTAGACGGTATGGTGAATTTATCTGCAACCGCAACCGGCTTTTTCGGTGCGATGTTCAGAAAAGTACAGACAGGCAAAGTGCAGGCATATTTGGCATTTACGATTATTGCCTTTATGATAATACTTTTTATTGTATTCTAAAAAATTAGATAATTAGCAAGTAAAATAATTTAGTGATCCGGAGGATTAATGACTGAGATTTTTGGAGTTGGGTTGCTTACCGCGATTACATTCTTACCTTTGTTAGGTATGATAGTGGTATTGCTCATTCCATCCGGTAAAGATGAAGCGAGTAAAGCAACGTCATTGAATCTTTTCCGTTGGGTTACTGCCGGTACCACCTTTTTGCAATTAATATTAGCATTGGTGATTTATAGTAATTTTGATTTCTCACTAGCCGGTGTAAATCAAGCGGAAACTTTCCAATTCATCGAAAAGGTTGATTGGATTCACTTATCCGGTCTTCCGATGTTGGGTGATTTAAACATTCAATACTTTATTGGTATTGATGGTTTATCTGCCCCTATGATTTTGTTGACAGCACTCATTTCATTTGTAGCTACATTTGCTTCTTGGTCTATCAAGAAAGCAGCTAAAGGCTACTTTGCAATGTATTTGCTTTTAGTTATGGGTATGATGGGTGTATTTATCTCCCTTGACTTTTTCCTATTTTATCTATTCTGGGAAATTATGCTTCTACCAATGTACTTCTTAATAGGTATATGGGGTGGCCCTAGAAAAGAATATGCTGCGATTAAGTTCTTTATCTATACATTATTTGGTTCTGTGTTCATGCTATTGGTGATGGTTGCTCTGTACTTTGCTGCAGGCTCTTTCAATTTGCTGGACATGATGAATCCTAACAATTTCAAAGATGGCTCTTTGCTGTTGGATTCGACTTGGAGACTTATTGCATTTGTTGCATTGTTTGTAGGTTTTGCAATTAAAGTTCCTATAGTTCCTTTCCACACTTGGTTGCCAGATGCTCACGTAGAAGCACCAACGCCTATATCTGTTATATTGGCAGGTGTGCTTTTGAAAATGGGTACTTATGGTATGCTTCGTATCTCATGGCCAATCTTCCCTGAAGCTGTTGCTTACTTTCAGGACTATATTGCTTTTATAGGTATGTTCTCGATTGTATATGGCGCTTTATGTGCGTTAGGGCAGCATAAATTTGGTCAAAGAGACTTGAAAAAAATGATTGCATACTCTTCTGTTTCTCACATGGGTTATGTGATGCTAGGTATGGCATCTATGAATTCCGCAGGGATGACAGGAGCAATATTCCAAATGTTTAACCACGGTACTATCACTGCAATGCTATTCATGATAGTGGGTGTTGTTTATGACCGCGCTCACACAAGAGGCTTGGATGATTTTGGTGGTTTGGCAAACAAAATGCCTGTTTACACAGGTGTAATGACTATTGCATGGTTTGCTGCTATCGGCTTGCCGGGCATGAGTGGCTTCGTAAGTGAAGTTATGATATTTATTGGTGCATTCGAATCATATATTTGGTACACAATGATCGCTGCTACAGGTATTATCCTGGGTGCTGCTTATATGTTGTGGGCATTGCAAAAAGTATGGTTTGGTAAACTACCTGAAAAATGGGAAGGCCCTTGGGATCCTACAGGTAAAGTTTACAAACATGATGATATCAATGGTATCGAACTTGCAGGCTTAGTGCCATTAGCAATAGTAGTGATTTATTTAGGTATTAATCCTGCTCCAATTTTGGACATGATGAATACTTCTGTAAATCATTTGATTGAATTTGTAAAAGTGAGCGGAAATTTCGCTTCTCTTGGTCTATAAAATTAATTTCAAAAACTTAAGCTGTTTATAGTATGATTCCGATAAACGAATTTGTTGACGGATTGACAAAGAGCATTAGCCTCTTTAAACCTGAAACTGCACTAATAGTAACTCTTGTGTTTGTTATCTTAGCAGACTTGATTTTCAAAAAAGTGAAGCATTCAGGCGGATTTGCTGCTCTGGCAGGTTTGGCTGTTACCGGTTGGTTTTTGTTAGACCATGGGAGCGGCGAGGCGGCAAGCACCTTTAGTGGGTTGCTCGCAGTTGATCCATTTGCTATGTATTTTAAAGTATTGATATTAATAGCTACTGTAGTAGTAGTGCTTATGGCTTTCTGCTCTAAAGAGTTAGAAGAAAATTCTCATGGCTTTGGTGAGTATTATACTCTTGTTATAGGTATGGCGATTGGTATGTTTTTACTTGCCGGTGCTTCGAACTTGATTATGATTTACTTAGCTATTGAGTTAATGTCTTTAAGCTCCTACGTACTGGCAGGTTATACCAAAGAAGTTAAAAGATCCAGTGAAGCATCACTTAAATATGTTATCTATGGTTCTTTGTCTTCGGGTATTATGATTTATGGTATGTCCATTCTGTTTGGTATCACAGGTTCTCTTAACCTATATGAAATCAATGCAGCATTAGCAGCTTACAATGGCTCTTTACTTCCTGTATTGGTGTCAGGGCTTATGGTGCTTGCAGGCATAGCATATAAAATATCAGCTGTACCTTTCCACTTCTGGACTCCTGACGTATACGAAGGCTCTCCAGTGGCAGTAACGGCTTACCTAGCAGTAGCTTCTAAAGCGGCCGGTTTTGCAGTGCTTATTAGATTTGTAAAAGTTGCTTTTATCGTTCCTGACATGAGTGGGGCAGAGGCATGGATTACAATGGGCACATTTGACTGGCACATGATACTTTCTATTTTAGCAGTAGTTACCATGACTCTAGGTAACTTGGTAGCTCTTTGGCAATCAAACGTAAAAAGAATGTTAGCCTACTCATCTATCGCACATGCCGGCTATTTGCTTATGGGTGTAACCGTAATGACAGAAGTTGGTCTTGTGGGTATCAATGTTTACTTCTTTATGTATTTGCTTATGAACTTAGGTGCATTCCTTGTAGTTCAACTTATAGCAAACAAAATCGACAGTGAAGAGTTAGATGACTATGTAGGACTTGGTTATAAAGCACCATTCCTTGGTGTAGCAATGACAATATTTATGGTTTCTCTTGCAGGTATTCCGCCTACAGCAGGTTTTATAGGTAAATTAGAACTATTTACTGCTGTTTTGGATAAAGGGATGGTTTGGCTTGCAGTAGTTGGTGTACTTAATAGTGTTGTCTCATTATTTTACTATTCTAAAGTATTCCGTAACATGTGGGTACGTGGGGTAGATGATAATGCAGAAAAATTGGAATATAGCATTTTTGAAAAAGTATTTGTATATGCTTTAGCTATTCCGACTTTGCTTTTAGGTGTCTGGTTTGAATCAATTATTGACTGGGCAAGAGAATCTGTGAAGATGTTTATGTAAAACGAATTTGCATAAAAGATATAAAAAGCTCGTAGCTATTGCAGTTACGAGCTTTTTTTTTGTAGATATATTCGAAATTATTTATGAGTTGGGCTCACCAAGCATTGTAAAGGCATTTAGTAATAAAAGCGTAGTATTAACAACGATGAAAAAGTATTGGATCACTGGTGCCAAAAGTAGAAGCCCTTTGCTGAATTTTAAATTAGTAAATACAAGAATACATAAGCCAGCCCTAATACCCATTAGCAATTCGCAGCACATACGATAAGTACTAATTTTCACATCCGGTTTTATTTGTAGTTGATCCCTATGAATTGGAATAAACACAAAGTGGCTGAAAGTAAAACTGCAAAAAAGGTGAAATAAATATAAAAAAAATATAAAAAACATACAGAGAAATACTATGCTGTTACTATAGGTATCTAAAAAATACAAAATATGATATATATTGAAAAATCTAATATAATTGCATATAGTGAAGTAAATATAATGTGAAAATTACAAAAGTATAAAGAGCAAATAAAAGATTTAATTGTGCGTATAAATATTAGTAGACTAAATATCCAAATTGCAAATGAATACCTTAGAAAATACAGAGATGTACGTATAAATAGTACGAAATAATACACTATTGTTGTAACTGAGATACAATTTATAAATACTAATTATTAGAGGGTCTTAATATGAGAAAATCTGTAACATTATTTTCTGTTTTTGCTTTTGTTGCAATACTATTCGCAACGGCACTTGCACAAAAACCTGCACCTGCGAATGTAGCTGCTGCACTAACTGTAAAAATAGCAGGATTTAACAAAAATATTACCGGAGACGTTTCCATTTATGTAGTAGGTAATGATGCCATTGCTGCAGAACTAAAAAAAGCAATTGGTAAAAAAATTGGTGGTGGCACACTAAAAAGTGTAACCAGTGGCAGTGGTGCTCCGGCTACAAAACCATCTATCATATTTATTTCAAGTGCAGGGTCTGTTGCAGCTATTACTAAATACTCTCGTGCAAACAAAGTACTTACTGTGTCTAACGATCCCGGTATCGTATCTGATGGTGCTACTTTAGGAGTGGTAGTCGGCGATGATGGGAAACCAAAAATACTATTGAACTTGACTTCTTCAGTTGAAGAAGGTGTTGACTGGAATCCGGCGATAATGAAAGTAGCTCAAACGATAAAATAAAAATAAGGCAACGAAGGAATGATAAATAAAAAATCAATCAAGTTTAAAATACTATTGCTGATAGCAGGTATTGATATATTGCTTTCTCTTATTTTAGCGATTTATGCTCCGCAACAAGCTGAAAGCATGGGTAATAGTATTACTAATAAAAACGCAAGTTTTATAGCTGAGTTAGTTGCGGAAAATGTATCAATTGGATTGCAAACTATGATATTAGATGATGGTGCTGCACTTCAGCAAACATTAGATATATTAAAACCCAAAAAAGATAAAGGTAATGAGAATGCTGCTGAAACAATATCTAATGTCTATGTATATGATGCAGATCTTAATTTACTTAAAGCAACAGACAAAGCAGCCAGTAAAACACAAAAGAAATACAAAAAAGTAAATAATATTGAATATGAGCTTACTCAAAATTTGCTAATTGTATGGCTTCCTGTCAAAGACTCTGATGCAAATGTGCAAGGTTACATCCAAATTGATTTTTCTCTTCAGTATTTAAATGAAAGAGTAAGTGAGCAGGGTGTTACTTTTACAACTATAGCAGTTATAGTTTTCTTACTTACTATGATTGTGGGATATTTCTTTTTGAACACGATGGTTAAAAAACTTATTGACATTACTGACGCTGCACAAAAAATAGCAGTTGGCGACGTTGATATTGCTATTGAAGTTCAATCTAACGATGAAATCGGTTTGCTCGCCGAATCCTTCCGTGAAATTATACAAAGCTTTAAAGATAAAGCTAATGTTGCATTAGAGATATCTAAAGGTAACTTGAATGTTCAGGCAAATGTTCTCTCTGATAGAGACATTCTCGGCTCTTCAATGAATACAATGAAAGATAATATAAGCAACTTAGCAAATGATGTAAAAGCATTAGCTGTTGATTCTCAAAACGGGGTACTAGATTCTCGTGCGGATGTTACTAAGCACCAGGGAGATTTTAGAGTAATTGTAGAAGGTATGAATAATACTCTTGAAGCAGTTGTTACTCCATTGAATTTGGCGGCAAACTATATCGAAAGAATTTCTAAAGGGCAGTTGCCTGATAAAATTAAAGATGAGTTTAAGGGTGAATTTAATACTATTAAAAATAACCTTAACATAGCCATTGATGCTATAGGAGCCCTAATTTCTGACGCGAACATGCTAGCAAATGCTGCTGTCAATGGCGAACTTAGTGCAAGGGCGGATGCGACAAAACATCAAGGCGATTTTCGGGCTATAATTGAAGGTGTAAACAATACCTTAGATGCTGTAATCGCTCCTCTGAACCTAACTGCTGATTATATTGACAGAATCTCGAAAGGTGACATTCCTGAAAAGATAACTGCTAAATATAAAGGTGAGTTCAATAACCTTATCAATAATCTGAATGTATGTATTTTAGCTATCGACGATATGATTGAAGATACTATGGTGCTTGTCAATGCTGCTGCCGGAGGTGATTTGCAGAGCAGAGCACAAGCAGATAGACATCAGGGAGATTTCCAAAAAATTATACAAGGCTTTAATGACACTTTGGATAATATACTCACACCTGTTAATGACGCGATGGAAGCTGTCGCAAAACAGGCAAAAGGTGAGTTTATTATCATAGACAAGGTATACAAAGGTGAATATGAAACTATCAAACGCAATGTAAATGATGTTTCCAGAGCAATGATTGCTATATCCGAACAGTTTAATTTGCTTTCAGAAGCTGGAGATAATGGAGATTTGAAATTCCGAGGTGATATATCAAATTTCCAAGGTGATTTCCAAAAAATCGTAGGTATTGTAAATCTTACTCTGGATAACATTCTTACACCACTAAATGAAGCTATGGGAGCTTTAGGTGAAGTTGCTGTTGGTAATTTTGTGGTTATTGATAAATCATATAATGGCGATTACGAACAAATCAAGCAAAACGTTAATAACGTTTCTAATGCAATGATTAACATGAAAGAGCAGTTTAATCAGCTCTCAAAAGCAGGAAATGATGGTAATCTAAGTTTTAGGGGTGATGCAAATTCCTTCCAAGGAGATTTTAAAGGCATCGTAGAGATTGTCAATTTGACAATGGACAATATACTTACACCACTAAATGAAGCTATGGACTCTCTTGCTGAAGTTGCTCAAGGTAATCTGGTCGTTATTCAAAAAACATATAAAGGCGACTACGAAACTATAAAGCAAAATGTAAATAATGTGTCGAATACTTTAAAAGAGATGGCCAATCAGTTCGCGCTATTAGCTAAAGCCGGTGATGAAGGTCGACTTAGTTATAGAGGCGATGCAGATAACTTCCGTGGTGATTTTAGAAAAATTGTAGAAATAGTAAATAAATCACTTGATAATATTATCAATCCGCTTTATATGGCTGCAGATAACTTAAATCGAATTTCAAAAGGTGACATACCTGAAATCATTAAAGAAGAATATAAAGGTGATTTCAACGAGATAAAAGAAAGTCTTAACCAATGTATTACTGCAGTAAATACCTTGGTGGAAGATGCTGATATGTTAGCGGAAGCGGCTGTTTCCGGAAATCTTAATGTCAGAGCAAATGTGACTAAGCATCAAGGCGATTTTGCACGTGTAATTGAAGGTGTTAATAATACTCTAGATGCAATCGTTGATCCTATAAATGAAGCCAATGAGGTGCTTGCAATTCTGGCAACCGGAGATTTTACAGTCGATATGAATGGAAACTATCGAGGAGATCACCAAAAAATAAAAGACAACATCAACAAATTGGTGTTCTCTTTATCCAAGTTAATCAGGCAGCTTAATGAAGCCGTTGGTACAGTCAGCAATTCTACTAATCAAATTTCATCTAATACTGATTCCATGGTGGTATCAGCTAATAGCCAGAATAATCAGATTGAAGAAGTTGCAACCGCCATAGAGCAAATGAGTAAAACAGTTTATGACAACGCTAACTCAGCTACTCAAACTGCGTCAATGGCTCAAGATAATGGCAATATTGCAAAAGAAGGTGGACAGATTGTAGAACAAACTGTACATAAGATGCGAGACATTGCTGTTGTTGTTAATCAATCAGCAGAAAAAATTGCAGCTCTGGGTGAATCAGGCAAAGCAATTGGAGAAATAGTATCTGTAATTAACGAGATAGCAGACCAAACTAACTTACTCGCTTTGAACGCAGCCATCGAGGCAGCAAGAGCCGGCGAGCAGGGTAGAGGTTTTGCTGTTGTAGCTGATGAAGTTAGAAAACTTGCAGAGCGAACTACAGATGCAACAAAACAAATTGCAGGAATGATTAAAAATATCCAGAATGAAACGCAAGAAGCAGTTAAAGTTATGACCCAAGGGAACGAAGAGGTTTCTGTGGGTATTGAATATGCTGATAAAGCAGGTCGGGCGCTTAATTCTATATTAAGTAGTTCAGATGCTTTATTAAGTATGATTAGTCAAATAGCAGCTGCGAATGAAGAGCAATCTGCTACAAGTGAAGAGCTTGCGAAGAATATTACTTCAATCTCTGCTGTAACCAATGATTCGACTACGAAGGTACAAGAAATAGCCGGATCTACTGAAGATTTAGTTAGACTAACTACCGAACTTTCAGAGATTATGGGACAGTTTGTGATTGATTCTGACCAATCGGAGTATGCTCAGTTAAATGCTCAACATGGGCCAAGATTAAATCCTTAACTACATTGTAAATTAGCTTTCCTTTTGCATATAGATTATATTTTTATTTGTGTTGGGAAAGCTTTTATGTTACAAACAAAAGGTGGAATAATGAAAATATTATCTTTTCTTTCTCTACTTATGTTCGCAATGCTTGCGAATACGCACGCACAAGAAAGTGATGACTTATTGGAAATGTCATTAGACGATTTGATGAATATTGAAGTAGTATCCTCCACAAAAAAAGCAGAAAAAATTAATAGGGCACCGAGTGTAATCAATAGCATTAGTAAGCAGCAGAGAGAGACCTATGGTTGGAATACTATTAATGAAATCCTATTTGCACAGCCCGGATTCTTTCATTCTATAGATTATGATAGGCATACCGCAGGTTTTAGAGGCGCTTCTGAAAGTTGGAATAACAATCACTTGCTTATGCTTATTGATGGAATTCCTTACAATGATAATCAATATGGATCTGCTTATACATCGGAAATCACACCTTTGTTTTTTGCTAATAATATTGAAATTATAAGAGGCCCAGGATCAGCTCTTTATGGCTCAAACGCCACTAATGGAGTGATAAGTATAAATACATCTGTACCTAAAAAAGTCGAAAGTACTTTAGATATGCGCCTTAGCTATGGTAGTTTCAATACTTTGTCATTCGATGTTTTGAGCAATTATGACTCTGAGATTGCTTCATTTAGTGTAGGGTATAATAAATATCAAACTGATGGATTTGAGTATGAAACAGTCGATGCTTCGGGCAGAGTAGATAATGCCGGAAATTTATTGAAGTTAGAAACAAATGATAACCGAAATAGTGATTATCTTTATGCTAAAGTTCTTCCTAAAGGTGCTTTGGAAGGATTAATGTTACAAATGCACTTTCAGCGATGGGAGTTTGAAACAAACTACGGTTGGCTATTCCAAATTCCAGATATAGAAGAATCTATGCAAGAAAGTAGAAATATGATAGCACTTCGATATAAACCTGAAATGGAAGGCCCTTTGCAATTCGAATTGACAACAAGGTATCAGTATCATGCGGTTAATTGGTTTATGCAGCTGTATGAGCATAATTCTTTTGAAGGTTTCTATCCTGCTGGCGTGAACGAATACCTAATTACTAATACTGAAGATTTCTTTTCTCGCGCTCAGCTGTCTTATGACTTCAATGATCAGGGAACATCTCTTTTAGTAGGGTTTGAATCTGATATATTTTGGTATGGAGGAAAAGATAAAGAACACTCTTCTAATGTAGATTTAGTAGAAACATCAGAACCATACCCCAACGGCGAGATGCGTCCTCTTGGGCAGTGGCTTGGATGGATAGGTGATAATAATGTGATGAATTATGCTGCTTTTATGCAGATAACCAGCGGGAACTTATTTTCAGATCATATCTCTGCAGTAGCAGGGATGAGATATGATTATCAATCATTTGATTTCTATACTTTGGACGAAGTAGATCCTACTGCTACGGAAAATAAAACTTTTTCTCAAGTTGGGCCACGACTTGGCCTAGTATATCATCCTACAGATGATTTGTCTTTTAAAGTGCTATTTGGTAAAGCTTTTAGAGCTCCATCTCCTACAGAGATGTTTGGTGCTAATACATGGACTCTTGCTTCAAACGTAAGAATCATTAAACCTGAGGAAATATATACTGCCGACTTTGCCATAGATTATATGCTTAATCCGAATATTAATATGAAACTAAATGCTTTTTATTCAGATTTTAAAAACAAAACGGCGTACTCGCCTACAGGAAATAATGCTATTGCAAATATTTTTAGTACAGAGACAGCTGGTGTCGAATTTGAAACAAATTTCAAAGTTGACAATTTTGTAGGTTATTTGAATTACTCATATACTCAATTACTGGAAGAAACGATTGCAGAAGAGCAACAAGTAGCAATTTTTGAATCCGATGAGATAGTATGGGCTCCAAAGCAGCTGATTAAAATAGGCTTGAGTTACAGGATTAGTGATTTTAGATTGACAGCAACAGGTATTTATACAGATAAGTTTTTACGAAGAGAAAGTGATAATTTGATATCATCCAATGTGATTCGTAGAGGTAATGAAGTTGATGCCAGCTTTGTACTTAATTTTAAGGCTGAATATCAAGTTCTAAAACATGTTCGAGTTAATTTCAAAGTAAATAACTTACTAGATTCTGAGTATTACATCATCAAAAATACGGATATGCCTTTTGATTATAAGATGCCGGGTGTAAATATCATGAGTCAGATTATTGTTGATATTTAAGATGTTAAATATATACTTAATATAATAATATACTAACTTTAGGAGATAATATGTTAAAAATATTACTAGTTGGAATTTTGACTGCGTTAATGACACTTACTGTCAGCTTACACGCACAAGAAAGTGATGACTTATTGGAAATGTCATTAGACGATTTGATGAATATTGAAGTAAGTGTTGCTTCCAAAAAAGCAGAATCTATTAACGATGCTCCGGGTATTATTACCGTAGTAACTAAACATGAAATCGAAGGCTTTGGCGCTCAGCATCTTGGTGATGTAATCAATAGAGTTGTCTCTATGTCTTTCCTTTCTGCAAACGTATTTACGGATAATATTGGTAATATGCGTGCATCCGCAACTACTCCTTACGATAATCACGTGCTTATTCTTATGAATGGCCGTCCTGTAAGAGACCCTATTTCAGGCGGTTTAAATCAGGCTGTTTATACAGGCTTCCCGCTTGATATGGTAGAACGCTTAGAGATTATTCGCGGGCCGGGATCTGTACTTTATGGCTCCTGTGCTTATGCAGGTGTAATCAATATAGTAACAAAGCGAGCTAAATCCAATGAACAAAATGGTTCTATGGGGCTTACCATAGGCAATGAAAAAACTTATGGCGGCAACGGCTATATGGGATTTG
The DNA here is from genome assembly GCA_963678775.2 of Kapaibacterium sp. (SeqCode). Classification (GTDB taxonomy): domain Bacteria; phylum Bacteroidota; class Ignavibacteria; order Kapaibacteriales; family UBA2268; genus JBFHIJ01. The sequence continues at coordinate 7,336 of CAXXGR010000002.1, read as the reverse complement.
CCAAAGGTGATTTTAGTGCTAATATAGGTGTGATGGGCTATACAACCAATGGACCTGAATTTGAATTTACAGATTATTCTGAAGTTAAAGATACCAAAAACTTTTGGAGAAAAAATGTATCTGTAGCAGGTAATTTTACATTGTCAGATTTCCAAGTAAATACATTTTACTCTAATTACAGACCATATGGATTAAATGGACCAAATAATTCTTGGGACATTAATGAAGACGGTAAAAATCTGAATGATCATGAAGTATTTATGTTTGACTTAGGCTATACAAAAGAAGTAAACAAATACTTGGATGTAAATGCTAATATTACATTTAATAACCACTATTGGAATCAGGATGCCGGCACAGAAATGACAGCTCACGAGTTCCTTTCTGAATTGATGTTAGCTATTCACCCAAATGAAGATATTAATATCTTACTGGGTGGTACTTTTATCAAATCAAAACAGATTAGTACTCGCTTTATTAGTGAAATAATGGATCAGCTTGATGTAAACTCTTCAGTTTATACTCAAATTGACTACCGTCCAATTGATAACTTAAAATTGATTGCCGGTGCTCAGATGAATATGATTGAAGGATTGGATGCTAATATTTCTCCTCGAGTTGGTGCTATCTATAATTTTACAAAAGAGCTTGGCATTAAGTTACTTTACAGCTCTGCATTTAGAAAAGCTTATCCTTTGGAATATGGCTTTAACCACCCTGTGTTCAGAGGCAATCCTGATATTAAACCAGAGCTTATTAATACTTTTGAAGGACAGTTGTTCTACCAAAAGGGCAAATTGTCCTTAGCAGCAACGGGTTACTATAGTAAAATGAGTGATATCATTATTAGAACTTGGCATGACGATGAGACATTAGATGTCTTTGGTGGATACTTAAAATATGGAAATGGTGGAGACTTCACATTTTATGGTGTTGAATTTGAAGCAAAGATGCAATTGATAGATAAGCTCTTAATGATAGGTTCTTTCAACTGGCAAGTAAATAATAATCCTAATGGCTTAGGTGAAGATATAGAATTAGAAAATGCTGCTTTACATCCGAATATAATGCTTAAAGCAGGTTTCTTATATGATCACGAAAAACTTTCACTTGGAGTATTTGCATCTATGTTCGGAAAGCCATATTCAGTAAATGAGTATTACGGATATGCTAAGGGATCTACTGAGTATAATAAACTTGTAGTGAACGAAGAAGGTGAATCGTATGTTCTTCTTTCTGCAAAAATCACTTTGAAATTAGACAAACTACTGCCTCTCTATACATCTTATGGTGTAAATCTTTCATTAGAGGCTGAAAACATACTTGGTGAAACAGTAAGATATCCGGAATTTACATCTAAAGGTGTGAACACATTACTGCCTTTGAAATCCGGTATGGGAATATATGCTATAATGTCGATTAATTTTTAAACTAAAATAATAGTAGCATAGGAGTGAGTTGTTTAAACACACTCCTAGTATTATGTCTTTGAGTTGAAAATAAAATTCTAATATTATTTAGGCTCAATAAAATAATCATAGAAATTGTGCTATGAGGCAGATTATTAAAATGATATTGCAAGAAATTGCAAATCATGTAAAATATTAAATAAAAAAAGGGTAAATGTATGCGTTTTTGGACATGCTTAGTATTATTTGCTATGATTGGCTTTGCAAATTCTAATGCACAAGAATCAGATGATTTGATGGATTTGTCTTTAGATGATCTTTTGGGTATGGAAGTGTCATCAGTATCTAAGAAAGCTGAATCTATGATGGATGTGGCATCTTCTATTTATGTTATATCAGAAGATGACATACGCAGAAGTGGTGCAGCTCGCTTGCAAGATGCGTTAATGCTTGTGCCGGGATTTTGGTCGCATGATTATAATTATTATAACACAAATGACGGAATTAGAAGTGAAAGCGATATCATATCGCAATCAATTTCTGTACTTGTAGACGGTATACCGGTTAATTCTCCTATTTTAGGTTCTTTTGGTTTCTCATGGATAGAAATACCATTAAGCCAAATCCAAAGAATTGAGGTAATCAAAGGTCCTGGCGGTACTATCTATGGTGCCAACGCGAATACAGGCATTATCAATATCTTCACTAAAGATGCAAATAATAGTGAAGGTTTTAATGTCGTTGCTGAAGGTGGTACTCAATCTTATGTAGCGCCATTTATAAGCTATGGTAAAAAAATAACAGAAAGATCTAATTTTACTTTGTTTGCAGGGTACAAAAACCATGCAGGATATAGCTTAAATGAGCTAATTGATAACAATCCTGCGAACAAATACACAGAAGACAGTTATGGGAGAGAGGCCTTGAGTGCAGGTTTTAATCTTCAATCTCAATTTGGTGAAAACCTAACAAACAGACTTAGAGGTTTATATTCTTCTGTTAAGTCTAACATGTACACCAATACTACCGATAACGAGCTTCGGATGATGAGCTTGCAAGCAATGGGACAAGATTACGCTGCTTTTGCTCCACGCTTAGAGGAAGAAAGTATCAGCGAAATATTAATTAGTGACAGAGCTGATTATACTTTCAACGAAAACCATAACATGTTCGCTCAGGTTTATTTCAGAAGCATTGGAGGTGACCAGGTAATGGGTGGTACATACTCACCTAATGTTTCTATCTTCAATATTGAGTTACAAGATAACTTTCTCTGGGGAATAAATAACTTTTCTGCCGGTGTAAACTTTAGCTCTGTGATGTATGATATACAAAACACAGGTATCGATGAAGATCTAAACTTTACTGAGTTGGATGCAACAGAATCACTCTATTCTTTCTTTATACAAGACAAAATTAACTTTACTGACTGGTTAGCTTTGACAGTAGGTGCTAAAGCTGAGACATGGTCATTAGTAAGTGATGATCCTGAAATATCTCCTTCAGCTCGTATCTTAGTTAAACCACAAGATGATTTAATGTTTTGGGCAGCTGCCTCACGTTCTATTACTACTCCCGGTTATGCTCAAACTCGTTTAGAACGTAGGATGATTAGTGTTCCTTCAGATATGCTACCAAAAGGGTCTCCGCAGACTTATGTAGCAGTTGTGCCGGGTGATGATGTACAACCGACAGAATATATCACTTTTGAGTTGGGTAGTAGAACTACTATAGTTCCTGGTCTAATGATAGATGCGTCTTTCTTTTATTCTGATATTAAAGGTGTTATCGATTTGGATAACAGTGCTGCAGCAGATCCGGAATCAATGGCAAGTTCTATGAGACCTTCTGATATTTATGGCGCAGAAAACTTAATCGTTCCTTTGTTCTATACTAATATGCAAGATGTTAAGAGCATGGGAGGTGAAATTATCTTAAAAGCAAACCCAATGGAAAACTTGAGATTAGAGCTTTCTTATGCTATGTTTAAGTATGATTTGGATAATGATAATGATAATTATGTACAGCAATCTCCTGAAAACGTTATTCGTTTTAGACCATATTATGATATACCATCTATTGGTCTAAATCTCTCTGCACAGTTAGTGTACGCATCTGAATACGCAAGAGGTGAAACTTATAACTATGCTCTACAATTAAATCCAAGAACTGGAAGCGATGACTTGATTCCTAATACAAGAGATAGAGAAGCAAAATCAAGAATTAGATTAGATATCAACATAGAAAAAGAAATCATGAAGGATATGCTTTGGTTGAATGTTTGGGGTAGAAATATCACAAATACTGATCCTTACGAAGCAGATTATTCAAAATATTATTCTATGGCTTATCCTCAAGTAGTACATGCTACTTTTGGTGCGGGTCTTAGATTATCAATTAAATAATTTAGATTTCAATATTATTTATTTAGAGACGTAATGCTTTGCGTCTCTTTTTTTTTGAGTAAATAAAAAAACAAAAAGCCACTCCCGATAGACTCAGGAGCGGCTTTACTATAAATATATAATCTATCAAATCAGTTTATTTTTTTGATTTCTTAGATTTTTTTGCAGCTTTCTTTTCCATTTTCTCTTGGATTGCAATTCTTGCAGCAGCCAAACGAGCAATTGGAACTCTAAATGGAGAGCAAGATACGTAGTTCAAGCCTGCTTTGTGGCAGAATTCAACTGAACGAGGTTCGCCACCATGTTCACCACAGATACCTAATTTGATACCTTTTCTTGCTTTACGGCCTTCTTTCACAGCGTGTTTCAATAAGAAACCAACACCTTCTTGGTCGATAGAAACAAAAGGATCAAAAGCATAGATGTCTTTTTCAACATACAATGGCAAGAAACGACCTGCATCATCACGGCTAACGCCAAGAGTAGTTTGAGTCAAGTCATTAGTACCGAAAGAGAAGAATTCAGCAACTTTTGCAATTTTACCGGCAGTGATAGCACCACGAGGTACTTCAATCATTGTACCTACTAAGTATTCAAACTCAACATTAGTTTCTTTCATTACTTCCGCAGCAACGCGACGAACGATAACTTCCTGAGATTGCAATTCTTTTACATTACCTACTAATGGAATCATCACTTCAGGTAATACTTTTTGACCGCCTTTGATTACTTCCACTGTAGCTTCGAAGATAGCGCGAGCTTGCATTTCAGTAATTTCAGGGTAGATAAGACCAAGACGAACTCCACGGAAACCAAGCATAGGGTTAAACTCATGAAGAGCTTCAACTCTGTCTTTGATAACTTTGAAGTCAAGACCCATTTCTTTAGCTAATTCTTTTTGTTCAGCTTCTTCATGAGGCAAGAATTCGTGCAATGGTGGATCAATAGTTCTGATAGTTACCGGACGACCGTCCATAGCTCTGAAGATACCTGCAAAGTCTTCTCTTTGGAAAGGAAGGATTTTAGCTAATGCTTTTTTACGACCTTCTACATTAGCAGAAAGAATCATTTCACGCATTGGACCAATTTTACCTTCGCCAAAGAACATGTGTTCAGTACGGCAAAGGCCGATACCTTCGGCACCAAATTTAACAGCATTTTCAGATTGATCAGGTTGATCAGCATTAGTACGGATGTTCAATGTACGATATTTGTCAGCCCATTTCATAATTTGAGCGAACATTTGGTAGAAAGGAGCATCTTCTTCTTTCATAGTACCTTCGATAAGTACTTCGATTACTTCAGATGGTTTAGTTGGGATTTTACCAACTATAACTTCACCAGTAGAACCATCGATAGAGATGTAATCACCTTCTTTAACAAGAAGATCTTTACCTTCTACGCTAAATTGACGTTTTTTGTAGTCGATTGCTAATTCACCACAACCTGCAACACAAACTTTACCCATTTGGCGAGCAACAAGTGCTGCGTGAGAAGTCATACCACCACGAGCAGTCAAGATACCTTCAGATGCATCCATACCGGAAATATCTTCAGGAGAAGTTTCGATACGTACAAGAACTACTTTGTCGCCTTTGCTTGCAGCTTCGATAGCATCTTCAGCATTGAAGAATACTCTACCTGTAGCAGCACCAGGACCGGCGTTTAAGCCTTTTGCAATAAGTTTGCCTTCTTTAAGAGCTTTTGCTTTTTCTTCTAAATTAAATACCGGGCGAAGAAGTTGGTTAAGCTGATCTGGTTCGATTCTCATCAATGCTTCTTTAGGTTTGATAAGACCTTCTTTTACCTGATCGTAGGCAATTTTGATTGCTGCCATTGCAGTACGTTTACCGTTACGAGTTTGAAGCATCCAGAGTTTTTTGTTTTGGATAGTAAACTCAACATCTTGCATGTCACGGTAGTGATTTTCAAGAATAGTTCTGATTTCATATAATTTATGAAAAGCATCAGGATCAATAGCTTCTAATTCTTCAATTTTGTTTGGGGTACGAGTACCGGCAACAACGTCTTCACCTTGAGCGTTCATCAAGAATTCGCCGTAGAAGTAGTTTTCACCAGTAGCAGCGTCACGAGTAAATGCAACACCAGTACCAGAATCTTCACCAGAGTTACCAAATACCATAGTTTGAACGTTTACAGCAGTACCCCATTCTTCAGGAATATTGTTCATTCTGCGGTAGTAGTTAGCTCTTTCGTTCATCCAAGAACCAAATACAGCATTAATAGCTCCCCAAAGTTGTTCTTTTGGATCTTCAGGGAAATCAATACCTTTGATTTCTTTGATTGCAGCTTTAAATTCTTTAACCATTTCTTTTAAGTCGTCAGTAGTAAGCTCAACATCAAGCTTAGCACCGCGTGCTTCTTTTTTCTTTTCTAAGATTTCTTCGAAAGGATCGATATCATCTTTAGTTTGTGGTTTCATATCCAATACCACGTCACCGTACATAGCTACGAAACGGCGGTAAGAATCATAAGCGAATCTTTCGTTGCCACTTCTTTTAGCCAAGCCTTGTACTGTAGTGTCATTAAGACCTAAGTTCAATACAGTGTCCATCATACCAGGCATAGAAACTCTTGCACCTGAACGAACTGAGAAAAGAAGGGGATTTTCAGCATCGCCGAATTTCATATCCATTTCTTTTTCTAGTTTAGCGATAGCTTTATCAACTTCTTCTTTTACAGAAGCAGGATAAGTCTGATCGTTTTTATAATAGTAAGTACAAAGTTCTGTAGAAAGAGTGAATCCCGGAGGAACCGGCAATCCAATATTAATCATTTCCGCCAAGTTAGCACCTTTACCACCGAGAAGATTTTTCATCTCAGAAGTGCCTTCTGCTTTTTTACCACCAAAATAATATACGTATTTCACATTCTTTGGCATTGGATACCCCAATTATGTTTTAAAAAAATATGTCAATATTTGTTTTCACTTAGGATAACGATACTTCGTTATTGCATATAGATACTTACAAAAATAACTATAGTACAACTAAAGAACAAATGAATTTAACGTTGCCTAAATATTTAGAATTCAAGACTTATGCTAATCTTTTTAGACTGCCTAAACTTATATGATTGACGTGGAATATGGGGAAAAGTTACATGATTCAAGACTGGGGAAGCTTTCACACTACTTTGATAACATTAAGATTAATTAAAACGTAAAAGAGACGTTGTGATTAGCGTCTCTTTTAGTAATTATTGAAGTTTTGTAGTCTCTTTGATTCGGATTACAATAGAATTATTCGAAATCTGTTTCGGCTCCGTAGTTGGCTTTATCTCGTAGAGCCTTTGTTTAAGCCCGAGCTTTTGCAGTGTACTGTCAAGCTCTTTGATACGGGCTTGAGTTAGCGCTGTGTCGTACTTAGGAGTAGTTTCTTTTTGTTTTTTAGTCTTTTTCCGTTTTTCTTTTTAGATTTCTTAGGAGTTTCTATGGCAGGAGTGTTAACTTCTATTGTAAACGAAACGTTTTCATAGTTGGCAAGTATCGCGGTCAAAGTA
>CAXXGR010000001.1:0-36418 GCA_963678775.2 Kapaibacterium sp. (SeqCode) | reverse complement strand
TTTGCTGTTTTGTCATCGGTCAAATAATGCCGAAGAAGTAAATCTTCTTCTTGATTAAGTTCGCCATCAAGATATTTCGATATGAGATTATCGAGACTCATTGATTTCCTTGACTATTGGTTTTAGAATTTTTCTTAGTTGTACTCTTGCACGGTGCACTCTTACTTTAGCTAAAGACAAATCAATCTCTAATATTTCAGCTATTTCTTGATATGAATGTCCTTCATATTCTCTTAGTAAGAGGGCTTCTTTTAAAATTATCGGCAAAGATTGAATAGCATCCTGTAATGATTTCTGTAATCCAAAATCATGATTCATTTCCACTGACTGGCCATGAACATAATCATCGTAAGATTCTATATCCTTCTTGGCTCTTATCATATTCAGGCACGTGTGCCTCGCTATTGTAAAAACCCATGCAGTAAAATTTTCGCCGTAAAACTTTTTACTATTTTCGTAGACTTTCACAAATGTTTCCTGAAAAGCATCTTTTGCCTGGGCTTCATCACCAAGCAATTTCAAGCAAAAACGATATATCCGGTCACCATACTTTTTATATAGTATTCCGAAAGCTTGAGCACTACCATTCTTGAAACTTTCTAAAGTTTCAGGAAGGTCATGTTCCTCTATTTTTGCTTTTTTAAAAAACATATTATTCTAGTTTATTTCCCGGCTTTATTGGTAAACACAGTAAAGCTAAATTTGGTTACATACTTTTTATAAACATTTGCATATTTTTTGCCTGCATGCAGTATCTGCAGACAGTCTTATTAGGATTTTCAGTATAAACATACTTTAGGACAAGATTTTTTACCATCTTGCCCTAACTTGTAAACTAAAGAATTTTAGTACTGTTTGCAATTTTTTCCATTATTTAATAGGTGTTCTTAACTCAATAATCACTGTTCTTGAATAATTTCGCCCTTCCGGGGAATCATTGTTATATAAAAGGAGTCTGCTACCTACGCTGTTTTTCTCTACCCTATTGTTTATTTTCAAAGCAGATAAAACATTATTTATTCTTTCTTCTGCAAGTTTTTCATTGTAATCAGGATCGCCGGTTCTATCTGCATATCCGGTAATAATTACTTCTGAATTGTCTTTGATATGCTCTTTTACAGTTTTAAGGACTTCTAAGTGTTCAGCTTTTAATTTTGCTTCGTCATAGTCAAAAAGAATCAAAGCAAATCTGTCGATTATCCTATCATCTCGCAATATTTCACGTTTTTTTCTTATTGTTTTTTGAGAAATACCAATAGTTTGAGACTCTTTATACTCTTCATCTCCTGAGTAGACTATGAAATTAATATCTACTTGTTTATCGTATCGTGGAATAGGCAGCTTCTCTATTTCCCAAATTCTCTTGTCTATTTTGTTACCTAAGTCAAATCTTCTTAGTAATTCTCCATTATGCTTAACGTAAACCACTGCGCTATCAATTTCTCTGCCCGAAAACTTAGGTTTTATTTCTAAAACAGGTGGAGTAGCTGATCTTTTAATATCTTTTATAATGAAAGGAGCAGTTACAGTTTTATCTGTAGAGCTAATCTCTACCCTTCTGTTTTCTTGTTTTCCGTCCTTGTTATCATTGTTAGCAGCACTAAGCGGTAGTAATCTGCTTTTTACTTCGATTTTGTTTTCAGATATTCCCCATACGTTTACAAAGTAATCTTTAACTCGCTCAGCTCTGCTTTTTGAAAGGGATAAATTATTCTTCTCTGCACCTGTGTTATTATTACAACCCGTAATAATTAATTCAGCTCCCGAGTCTTTTGCCCGTTTTCCTACAATATTGAGCATATCCTTGTATATGTCCATTGTGCTTGGATTCAACTTATCAGGATCAAAGCTTAGTACTTCGTTTTTGTCTAAAAAGTTTAAGCTACCCTGATTTATATTATCAGTGCCTTGCTCAAAAAACACATAAGGCAGCAGTGGAAACATTTCCTGGTACTCTGTTTCTTCAATCACTACAGTCGGATTTATCATAATCTGACCTTGAGGGTCTATACCATACACCATCAGTTCAATATCCACATCTTCTACTTTAGGCTTCTCTAATCTATATTTTTCATACTTTGTTGTCAGCTCGACTACCACATCTTCTTCTTCTGTTTTGGTCACTTCTTCTCGAGAGGCAATAAGTTGTATCCGTTCCTTGCTAATCTCTGGTATATATTCTATTATGGTATCTCTTTGCACCTGGTACTGTTTATCAATTGGTTTTGCTCTTTCTTTTAGATATGGGAACTTTAATGCAGCTCCGATTGAAAGCGATGACACTAACCATTCCACAGAACTAATTTCAGAGAATGGTAGATGATATCTCACTTCCGGCTGAAATATTCCTGTTTCAAAAACAGGTATCCTATAACCTATACTAAATGTGGCAAATAACTGCGTAGATTTCAAATCCGGCATATCAAAATCATTATATTCAGACCTCGTTCTTTTGCCATTTTCCACAAATACAACATTGTCTGGCTGTAAGAGTTCCTCTTTCTGATTTAAATTTGTAGAGGCGATATAACCCAACTTCAATCCTGCTGTAGTATAAAATTTTTCAAAGAAATTAAAACCGGCATGGGCTTCAATATCTAACATGTTTATAGCAGCTTGTATTTCATAGTTTGACTTAGCTTGCGCAATCCTTAAAGTGTTATATGGTGGGTTTAAGTCTCTAAATTCAGTATTCCCGGTAACGTCATCCTCGGAAAGCGTTCCATCCAATTTGGAGAACCCAAACCTTCCACCCAAAAATACGGCATCGTTTAGAGGCACTTCCATCATACCTCCAATGTTAAACCCATATCCAGTACCGCCTTCAAAATTAGTACAGCAGATTGGCTTGCCGGGCAAGGCTTGAAAATCTGTAAAATGTACGTTATAATTTAATCCGCCATAAACTCCATAGTATAGAAGTGTATCATTATGTTGTTTTTGGGCAAAAGAGAGAGCCGGCAAGCATAAAAGAAAAGCTATAAAATAAAAAGATATTGGTTTCATCTTGTTTCTTATATATATTTATCGAATACATTTATTCAAAAAGTAACATACTGTATATTTATTGTAATTCCAAACATAATCAATACAAATTCTTATGGATACTAACCTTTTCTCTTCAGAAATAGAAATAGCCTCTAAGCAAGCTAATGAGCTTAGAAAGCTAATAAATAAATATGACTTAGCATATTATCAGAATGCTGAATCTCTGATAAGCGATAGAGAATATGACGAACTATTTGAACAACTATCTACGCTAGAGAAAACTTTCCCCGAAATAGCAACTCCTGATTCTCCTACTCAAAGAGTTGGTGGAAAGCCACTCAAGGAGTTTCAAAATGTCGAGCATAACATCCCTATGCTGTCTTTATCAAACACATATAGTGCCGAAGAGTTGCACGATTTTGATAGAAAAGTAAGGGAAACTCTTGGAGAAAACAACTATAGTTACTCTGTCGAACTTAAGTTTGACGGAGTAGCAATGAGTTTAAGATATGTAAATGGTATCTTAGATAAAGCTGTTACTCGAGGTGATGGATATAGAGGTGACGATGTAACTCAAAATATCAAAACGATAAAAGCTCTTCCTTTATCTGTTTCAGGTAACTTGCAAAACTTCGAAGTTCGCGGCGAGGTCTATATGCTGAATGAAGACTTCATTGAAATAAACCGCAAACGAGAAGAGGCCGGGGAAAAACTCTATGCTAATCCACGCAATCTAACTGCCGGCACTCTTAAACTATTAGATTCAAAAGTTGTTAGCTCACGAAAACTCAGGATGGTGTGTTATTATTTACGATCCGAAGATACAAAATTAGAAACTCACTATAAGAATATTGAGTTACTTAAAAAAATGGGTTTCCCTGTATCTGACCATATACAAAAATGTGAGAATATCGAAGATGTGATTGATTTTATCGTATCCATTCAAAATATAAGGAATTCGCTACCATTTCAGATTGACGGTGCTGTAGTGAAAGTTGATAATTTGGCTCAACAGGAAGAAATGGGATATGTAGCCCGCTCTCCCAAGTGGGCTATTGCTTATAAATACGAAGCAGAATCCGTAGAAACTTTACTAAAATCAATTAGCCTGCAAGTTGGAAGAACCGGCACGGTCACGCCCGTCGCTGAGTTAGAACCCGTATTAGTGGCTGGCTCAACTGTAAGTCGCGCTACCTTGCATAACATAGATTATATCACAGAAAAAGATGTAAGAGAGGGTGATTTTGTTTTTGTTGAAAAAGGCGGTGACGTCATACCAAAAGTTACAGGAGTAAACTTAGACAAAAGATCCGAAGATTCTGTTCCTTATAAATTCCCTCACGCATGCACTTGCGGCAAAGAAGGAGAATTAATACGACCTGAAGGAGAGGCAAACTATTACTGCACTAACCCAGATTGTCCATCACAAATAAAGCGACGCATAGAACATTTTGTCAGTCGAAATGCAATGAATATTGACGGTTTTGGAGAAAAAATTGTAGAACAGCTATTAAGCGAAAACTTAATTTCAGGCATTGCTGATATTTATGATTTACACAATAAAAAATCTGCCATGTTAGCTTTAGAGAGATGGGGAGACAAAAGCGTAAATAATTTATTACTCAATATAGAAAAATCAAAAGAGAGAAGTTTCGCAAATGTGCTTTTCGCACTTGGTATTCGCTTTATTGGCGAAGGTGGAGCAAAGTTACTCGCAAACCATTTTAAGTCCTTAGAGAAGCTAATTCGAGCTGATAGAGACGCTTTAATCTCTGTAAATGAAATAGGTAACAAAATGGCAGATTCTATACTCAATTATTTCTCTAATGAAGCTGAGTTGGAGATAGTAAACAGACTTAAGTCTGCAGGACTTCAGTTCGAGCAGGAAGTTATGGAATCTAATCTTGAACAAAAATTCAATGGAGAAACATTTGTTTTTACCGGCGAGTTAGAAACAATGACTCGAAAAGAGGCAGCTGAAAAGGCAATTATGCTAGGCGGAAAAGAAACTAAAAGTGTCAGTAAAAAAACTTCTTATGTGGTTGTTGGTGATAAACCAGGGTCTAAATATAAAAAAGCTCAAGAGCTAGGAGTAACTATTTTGAGTGAGCAAGAGTTTGTAAATTTGATCTCTTGAATCTCGATTTTGAAGAATAATGTAAAATTACGGCTTAGCATCTTTAGCATGCCCTTAAATACCAACATAAATGTACTTGCAATAAAAATACTCTGTGCTTAAATCATTTATGTGCAGAGTATATCCATTTTATGGGATAAATATTTGTTCTAGATTTCTAAACACATAGATTCTCAGCGTTTATGGCATAAGATTCTGTGATTTTTGGGCTAATATAATTATCCGGATTTTGGCACACATCTATTGCAAATTCTATTCCTGTGCTGACTATTTTATCCCAGTTTTCCTTACTCAAAGTATCTAAAGTCTCTTTTGTAATGTATGGGTTATTGTAAATGCTATAAATAACACCTACATTAAAGTTATCCCCTGCACCAATAGTGCTAATCGGAATAATGTCAGGCACAGAGTACTCGGCATTGATTGACGGAGTAATCAGGTCAACTTCGTCCTTTCCTTTGGTATAAATGAAATTTGGGCAAAACTCTTTTACCTTGTGATATGTATCCAATGCATTATCAGTTCCAAAAATAATCTTAAAATCCTCGTCAGAGCCTTTTACAATATCAGCCAGTTGCATATTTTCTAATATATAATGCTTTATAACATCCATATCTTTTAAATAAGCTTTCCTAAAATTCGGGTCATAAACCAGTATAGCACCTGCATTTTTAGCTTTTTTGATAAGGCTCACGAGTTGATTTCGTAATATCTGAGAAACAGAATAAGAAGAACCATAAAGCAATATATCATTCTGTTTAAATTCAATATCCTGTGTAATAATTCTTTCCGGTGGAAATATTTTATAGAAGTCATATCTTGCATTATTATTTTCATCTAAAAAGGCAATTGCAAGAGCAGTTTTACCATCAGAATATCTTCTTACATAGTCAGTATTTACAAAGTTGTTATGTAGAAAAGCATCAACAGTCCTACCTATTTTATCAGTGCCATACTCACTTATAAAATGCACAGGCAAACCCAAACGCCCCATCGAAATAGAAGCATTTAGCATCGAACCGCCGGGCACAGAGTTAAACGCTACATTATCTTTAAACATAATATCGTAGACAGTTTCACCAGGGCAGTATATTTTTCTGTGCATCATAACTCCTCTTCTATAAATTAAAACCACTTTTGCGGCAATATAATTTACAAAAGAAAAAGAACAAAAAAAAGACGAAGTGAAAAACACCTCGTCTCTTTTTGAAAATATTTATTCTAAATCTATTAACGAACTACGTTAAGAGTTTTAGTGAATGTTTCGTTTCCAACTGTCAAGTTAACATAGTAAGTACCGTTAGGAAGTCCGCTAACATTAACCGGAGCTACTTTAGTACCTGCTTCTTTAATTTGATCAGGAAGAACAGTCATTACTTTACTACCTAAAGTATTGAAGATTTCCATACGAACATTATCGTTAGTACCTGTAGTGAATTCGATATTGACATCAGCTTCTGCAGGATTAGGATATATATTCATATTTACGTCTTGTGTCATAATAGCATTATCTTCTACGCCAACACTTGTAAAGTTAAATGTACCGTAATAATAGCTATGATACCAAGCAGGAATCATGTCAAAAATACCAGCACTATATTTAAATCTGTAGTATTCTTCACTACTTGCTTGAGGAGCAAGGCTATAAAGCATAGGAACCTGAGTTGCTGATGGAACGCGAGAAGGAATTCTTGCACCTCTTTCATTTCTAATCGGATCATCAACTATAGGAATAGCATTAGTCCATGTTCCATTAAGTTTAGCAGCACCAAAAATACCTGTATTGTCCATACTATCAAGTTCAGTATAAATAACTTGATTAGTTTGTCTGTCATAATCTTTAACTTCAATTTTTGTATCTAAAGGAAAAGAAGTACCATCCCACTGAGCAAATTTCAATACGATATCTTTTGTTCCAACTACTCTAGCTAAAGATATTTCAAGACCTTGACCTGATTGACCATTTCTATCAAGTGAATCCATATCATCTTCTTCTGCAGAATTGATAGTAGGTAAAGCAACTTGAGGTTCAGGCAATTCATAAACAGCTACAGGATCATTCCAAGTACCTTTTTCATATCTAAATTCTGTCAATATTGATTTTGCTTGGTAGTTATCGTCTGAACCATCAACAACAATATAAATAGGAATTACAAAAGATATTTCATCAACACCTGTAGATATGAAACCTAAATCATAATAAGGAGACATACCAGCAACACCAGGATAATTAGCTGTTTGATCTTGACCATTATCTTCCATGAATTTTTTCATTTTTTCAGTTGGACATTTAATCCAGTCAGTCCATGTTTGACCATTATCAGCAGATTTCATAAATCCAACAGTTCTTAATCTGTCAACTACATCTTCACCATTTTCAGGGTGATTAGGGAAAAAGTGGTTAACTGCACCAATATAAACGTTTCCTTCATCATCTGTATCTACATAGGTATCACTAGTAGTACCACTAGCTTTAGAATCAGCCCAATATGTAATATCGGTATCAGTGTAGTGAGGAAGCATCATGTTAGCAACAAAATCACCTTCTTCAAAATTGAAAGAAGAAAAGAAAGCTGGTCCGTATTGAAAATCTACTGTATTAGCAGGAGAACCATAACCTGTAGCATAGGCAATAGCTTCACCGTCATATTGAGCAGAAGCCATTCTGGACAAGCTAAAACTATAACCACCGGCATCGTTATTATCGTCAGGTTGAATTACCTGGAATGTTTCAGGTTCACCATCTTGAACTGCAGGAACATAAGCAATATTAATACCTTGAGCTGCAAAATATGTTTGTTGAGCTTCATCCCATTCAAAAGATCTATAATTACATAGATATTGCAAATCTTGCGGGTCTTCAGAATTATATAAGTTAAAAGCAGTAATTGAAGATTGCAAAGGGAAGATTAATTGAGTTTCTTCAATGATATCTCTTATTGCAAAAGTTTCACCAAGATCACTTGTTGAAATAACTCTCATCAAGCCATACTGATCTGTGTCTGTCCACGTATAGTAAGACTCTAAGATAGAGACAGTTTGAGAAATTGGCTCATAATTCATACAAGTAGTAGCAGCAGCAAAACTGAATGGTGGATTTTGAGCTCTAGTAATAAACGTAGTGTCATAACCAGGAGACAAATTAACTACATCAGACTCTACTTGAGTTTGTGTGCCACTAAAACCTGATAAAGGCTCAGCAGTAATAGAATTTTGAACTTGTACAGCTTTTGCTACTTGCATTTCCATTGTTTCTTGTACTTCTGCGTTGAGTACAAATGGTGCTACAGCAATCAGCACAAGAAGTGATAGTAATTTTTTCATCACAGTGCTCCAAAAATAGTATTTAACATGATATTAACAGTTTTCTTTTTTTCTTCTTTTAAGTCTATTTGGCAAAGTTACAAGCTATTAGGACTTATTACAAGTTTTTTTTTCAAAATCCTATTTTTTTTTGAACTTTTGTTTAAGTAATACGTTTAATACACTCTATATCTACTAAACACTTCAAACATAATATTGGTTACAATATTTTTTATATTGTTCTATATTTTTTGTTGCCTCGATTAATCTCACAAGTTATATTAATATAAGATTTTTGATTTTCAAAATAAAAGAATATCTTTGCATAACAATTTTAAAATAGGTTCGTTTTTATCCTATTATTGTTTACTCAATTATATCAAGGATATATCATGAGTCTGAATCAAACTCAGATAAAAGAAGTCATAGGTAAATTGAAAGATCCTGATTTAGGACTTTCATTTTTAGAATTAAATGCCATTAATAATATTATTATCGAAGGCAATTCTATAAAATTGTATTTAGAACTTATCCAACCGGTACATCTTATTGCTGAAGATGTCAACAATATGTGCGTAGAAGCAATCAGAGAGATAGCTCCAGACGCTATATTAGAAGTATATGTCGGTGAAAAAGGCATAAATACAAATAAAACAATCTTAAAGGGTGTAAAAAACATTATAGCTGTTGCATCCGGTAAAGGTGGAGTAGGTAAATCTTCAATCTCCTCTAACATTGCTGCTGCTCTTTCACTCACAGGTGCAAAAGTAGGTATTTTAGATGGCGATGTCTATGGGCCAAGTCAACCTACAATGTACGGACTTAATGGAAGACAACTGGAAGCAGTACAGATGCCGGATGGCTCGACAAAGGCATTTCCCTCTGAGCAGTACGGAGTCAAAGTGGCATCTATGGGCTTTGTTATGAACAGAGACGAAGCGGCAATTGTTCGCGGACCACTATTAGCAGGTTATTTTTCTATGCTGTTTGAGCAGGTAGAATGGGGTGAATTAGATTACTTAATCTTTGACTTGCCTCCGGGCACAGGCGACATACAGCTCACACTAACTCAAAAGATCCCTCTTACGGGAGCAGTTATTGTTACTACTCCGCAGGAAATAGCCTTAGCCGACGTTAGAAGAAGTATTACTATGTTCCGCAAGGTAGACGTTGATATTTTAGGTATCGTAGAAAATATGAGTTATTTCATCCCACCGGACATGCCGGATAAAAAATACTTTATCTTCGGCGAAGGTGGTGGCGCATCAGTAGCAAAAGAAACTAACTCTGAGCTATTAGGTCAAATACCGTTAAATATAGGTATGCGCGAAGGTAATGATGGCGGCAAACCGTTCGTACTTTCTGAAGAAGCCGGAGAGCAAGGTAAAATTATTATGGATATTACTCGTAATCTCATTAGTAAGGTTAGAGTAATAAATAATTCTAAGTTGCAAAATCCAGGTCTAAAAATAAATATATAGGTTCTCTTTTTTATGGATAACATGAAAAATAGAGTTGAATTAATACTCGAAGACATCCGCCCCTATCTCCAAGAAGATGGGGGCGATGTTGAGTTCCACACTTACGAACCTGAAAATGGCACATTAGTATTGAAATTGTTAGGTGCCTGTGCCACCTGTCCCCTACACATGATGACGCTTAGAGCAGGAATTGAGAGGCTAATCCTGCACTATATACCGGAAATAAAAAGAATAGAAAAATATTGATATTTAATTTGTTAGATTTCAAATTTTAGCTTATATTGCATTCCTCTTTGAAAGAGATGCTGCATATAATGTTCTTTACATAAACAAATAAAAAATCCTTGACTTAAATAGAGATTTTTTGTAAGTTTGTAAACGCTTAAATAATGCAAGGGCGAGTAGCTCAGTTGGTCTAGAGCACCTGCCTTACAAGCAGGGGGTCGGGAGTTCGACTCTCTCCTCGCCCACAGCCTTGCAGAAGTGGCGGAACTGGTAGACGCGCTGGACTCAAAATCCAGTGGCCCTTAAAGCCGTGAGGGTTCGAGTCCCTCCTTCTGTACTCGACAAAAGCCTTAATGCTTGATAAATCAAAGCGTTAAGGCTTTTTTATATTTTGGTCAACCCAATTTGATTATATTTTCTCTCTGCTACTTCCAATTTACATTCCTTTCTCTATCTTTATATTATGTATCAAATATCTAACACAATCAGAATATCTAAAGTCTATTTCAGGTCAATAGCAAAAACTACTGACCTGTTGTTTTATATTCTACTTCTCAGATTTTATCGTATCCATGATTTCTTTGAATGATGTAAGACCTGATTCAAGATTTTGGATTATCTCTTCAGCTAATTCGTCGGGGTCAGGGAGATTATCTAAATCTGTTAAGCTTTTGTCTTTTAACCAAAAGATATCAAGATTGGTTTTATCTCTTGCTAATATTTCTTCGTAGGTAAATTTTCGCCAACGTCCTTCGGGATTATCTTCGCTCCATGTTTCTACTCGCTTGTTGCGGTTCTCAGGATTGTAACAATTTACAAAGTCTTCTAAGTCTGCTGTTGTTAAAGGCTTTTTCTTCAAGGTATGATGTACATTAGTTCGGTAGTCGTATATCCATACTTCTTTTGTATGAGCTTCTTTGCTTGCTGCACGATTATCAAAGAAAAGAACATTTGCTTTTACACCTTGGGCATAGAATACACCTGTAGGCAATCTTAGGATTGTGTGCAAATCTGTTGTTAGCATTAGTTGCTTGCGAACTGCTTCACCTGCCCCTCCTTCAAATAAAACATTATCAGGTAGAACCACAGCTGCTTTTCCCGTAGTCTTTAACATAGATTTGATATGCTGAAGAAAGTTGAGCTGTTTGTTCGAAGTTGTTTCCCAAAAATCCTGCCGGTTATAACTTAAATCTACTTTTTCAGCTTCGTCATCTTCGTTTGTTACTGTGTAGGAACTTTTTTTACCGAAAGGCGGATTTGCCAAAACATAATCATAAGTTTTACTATCCGGTGCAACCAATGCATCATTAGGCGAAATAAACGGATCGCTTGCTATGTCGCCTATATTATGTAGGTAGAGATTCATCAGACATAATCTACGTGTATTGGCTACAATTTCATTCCCGAAGAAGGTATCGTTTTTTAGGAATTCCTTTTCTTCTTTATCAAGCTGATTGTTTGCAATTATCCAATCATAAGCTGCAAGGAAAAATCCTCCCGTACCGCATGCAGGATCTGCTATTGTTTTCTTCGGTTGTGGTTGAATACAAGCAACCATTGTTTTAATCAATGCACGGGGTGTAAAGTATTGACCTGCTCCTGATTTAGTATCTTCTGCATTTTTTTCAAGTAAGCCTTCGTAAATTTTGCCCTTGATATCAGCTCCCATCAAAGTCCAATTTTCTTTGTTTATCATTGTGATAATTCGGGATAGTTTTGCGGGATCCTGTATCTTGTTTTGGCTTTTAGTGAATATCTGACCTAACATTCCTTTTTCGGTGCTTAAGCTACGCAGCATCTGCGAATAAAATGATTCTAATTCCGCACCTCTTTTACCGGAAAGTGTTTCCCAGTCGCAGATTTCTCCGTCTTTTATTTCATTGCCTTCGGTATCTTTCAGACGTGGAAATTTAAGACCTTTGTTATAAGGCGGTTTGTTCATTTCGTCTGCCATTTTGAGAAATAACAGGTATGTTATTTGCTCAAGATAGTCTCCATAACTAACGCCATCGTCTCTAAGAACCCCTGCGAGATTCCATATTTTTGATATAATTGCTGAATCTGACATATTTATTCTGTTTTATTCTTATTAATCATTGTTTTTTACTGCAATTTACGCTTAATATGGTATGTGCAAATTATGCACTGACCACTAAATCCAATTTTTCTCAAATCACAATCAACATCAACAAAGGTACAAATTGTACCCTAGTTTAAGTTAAGATGTAAGCCTCTTAAAAACTTTATTCTGTTCTTTCTTCCCCATCACTTCTTCTTCTCCTTCTTAATTCTTTCCAACAGAACCGATGCAGGTTCGTAGTCGGGGGCTTTTTTGCATTCGGCTATTTCAGAATCGGTGAGAAGCTCCCCTTCAAATGCTTTTTTAAGTATGCTTTGGCGAAGTGCTTCAGCTTTTTCTAAAGATTCTTCTATAGTTTTTTCTACCTGGTCGCATACTGAAAGTCGCGATTCTATTTCTTTGACTATTTGCTGCTGCTCTTGGAGGGAGCAGATAGGAAAAGGAGTCAATGATACATCAGTTTGATTGATACTTGCTTGATTAACTGCATGTTTAGCAAATCTTTTAATTTGTTGATTACCAACTGTTCCCACAAGATACAGATTAATGAATTTAGAAGAAACGATGTTTGATAGAAAAGTTATTCTCATTATATTGCTTTCAAAAACTACGTTTTCATTTATTCCTTTAACTAAACAACATTTACCTAAATATTCGATACTATTAACACGATTAATCAGTAAATCATCATGTACAATCATATATTTCTTAATTTCTGCATCGGATATTTCTAACATTTTAAAGGTATTTGGATCATAAAGTTTACCATCATAGAAATTATCAATTCTAACAATTTTAGTCCCATTTCCATACGCAGAAGAAGGCTTATACAACCCATTTTGAGGAGATTCTTTAAAAACATTACCTAGACAACACCAACTCCACTCGTGAGTAATATTTGGAAGAGTCTCAAATACTTCTGTATGAATGTTGAAATTCAATAACTGTTTTGGTTTACTCGGTTTCTTACCTTCTTTACCATTTTCTTCCCATTCTTTAACTGCTATTTTCCAATCAGATAGATGTTTTTCGTAATATTTTTTGCGTTCTACTTTTATCTGTTCAAGAAGCTCTTCTGCTGTGGGTAGATTTGTTTGCTTCTCTCTCCACTCTTTAGTCAGCTCCCCCTCAAAAGCCTTTTTAAGGACAGACTGGCGGTAAATTTTAAGTTGCTCTTGTGCTTTTTTTAAATCTTCTATGCCTTTATCAAGTGAAGTAAACATATTTTCTATTTTTGTTACTATGGCACGTTGGACAACATTATTTGGTAGCTTTAAAATAGCATTCCAAAGTATATTAGGTTCAACATGTGGAATACCTACCCCCCTTGGATTTGTATTTAGCTTCTTATAGAGCGATAATAAGAAATAAAAAATATAATTTTGTTCTATACCAAAAAGTGGCTCTATTTTCATAAGAGTTGAACCAATAGCTCCCTTTTTAGCTTTTCCCGTAAAGCCTGCACGAGCACCATCCCAAACCATCAACAAATCACCTTCTTCGCAAAGATTACATTTTTCGCCGTCAGTATATTGTTCAAAAATACCTTTTTCAAATGCCTTTATGTTGATATATGGATAAGGTGTAGAACCAGACCTATTCTGCATTAATAATTTAGGCTTTTTACCTTTTGAGTAATCACACACTTCTCCCAACTCAACATCTATCCAATCTTCTTTCATCTTATTTTCCTTTCCCAATTTTCTCTAAAAGACCTAACATATTCCCTGGCATAGTAGGCGAGGATTCGTGTTTTAGTAAATATTTTTAAACATCAAATCTGCGAAAGATACTTATCTACTTTAAAATCTTTCTTATTCATCCTTGTTTGAGAAATCAAACCTGCAAATTTCAATGCTCCTGAAATAATAGAAGGATGTAAACCAACTTCATTAGCATAGGAGTAAATTTCCTGATCAGGAGCACGCATATAGCGTTCAAAATGTATAATCACTTCGTCAGTACCAAGCATTTTCATAGCATAATCGTTTGCTTCTTGTTCTTTTTTATCTTCGCATGCAGTCTCAGTGTCATCAAGATACAGCTCTGACTTATCTTCAAAATGCAACAAGATATGAGCAATTTCATGGGCAATGGTAAACCAGAAGTTATCTATGCGATTGTAACGCATAGTATAAACTATCACAGGGTTATCTTCATTATAAAAAGAAGCTCCGTCCACGAATAAGTTTTTTCCAAATGCTTCATATTTATAAATTTCACGCCTGCATTCCTAAGCTCACTGATAAACAAAGATATTCCATCATCTAAGGTAGTATAAGATATGATACTCTCAGCAAGCCGGGACAATTTATCTTTTGAGTACATCGGAACTTTCATCTGTTCTGCTTCCAATTGAGCTAATTATATACCAAATAAAAGCAGCTTTTGGATTATAATTATTATTTAGCTTCCCGACTTTCGAAAAGCAACAGACGGCTCTTTGAGATCAAATTCAGATTTGCACAAATCAACTAATTGTTTTGCAACCAGAAAAAATCCCTCATGCTTTTTATCAGGCAAGAAGCCTTTTTTAATTAATTCAGCTACAGGAAGCACGTCGTAAATCTCTTTCCTTTGAAGAATTAGCTCTTGTTCTTCTTCGTCTGTGCCTGCAATCGTAACTGGTAATTATTATTAAGATTCAACCAATATTGTGCTGATTGTTCGAATACCGTACTTAGCTTTCTCGCCATCTCTATAGTAATTTGCTTTTTATCATTGATAACATCATTCAAATGTTGGAAGGAAATACCCAATGATATCAGCAAAATCTTTCTGACTCCATCCTCTAAAATCAATCTCATCTTGAATAAATTCACCAGGACCAATATTTACGAATGGTTTTAAGTTGTTCGCCATTAGCTTAGTCCCCATAATGATTTGATAAATTCGTTATAGTAACCTTCCCTTGAGTCTGAGATTCGTCTTCAAAATCAATTCTAAACTCCAATCTGTATTTATCTTGCACTCTAATCGAGTATAAGTCATTTCCCTGAAGTTTTTCAAATTTGTTTGAAGGTGGATGCCTCAAATCATAAATATTATTTGCAGCTTCGATAATCAACACCTTCTTGACAAAACTGCGTTTAATATGCTCGGGAAGTTTATATTTTTTACTTTTACCTTTTGTATATAAATCTTCTAAATGTTTATTTTTGAAAACAAATTCCATATTATATACTCTATTTATAACAGCGAACAAATATAACAATTATTGCAAACATCTACAATTTTAAATTCGCCTATTAGATGAATTTTGCAATTTAGATATTTACTCATTACGCAGCCAAAGCCAAAACAAAGGTAATTACTTGACCTAAAACTCATCGATTTGAAGTTGGTTCTCATCGTACCAAACAGATATAATTTTATCGTCTTCAAATTTTTCAATCAATTCAGAAGTAAGTATTTTATTAGCTTCTTCAAACAACGCTTCATAATTCTCAGCTGTAGCATAAAAGCGTATAATTTTAATTTCCCCATTCTGCTTTTCAAATTCCAACTCGAAACTCATTCCACTAATTGATTTCTTTCTATCTCTAATCCAATCAATAGTTTTTTTGATAGTCAAATGGATGGCTTCGGATATTATCATGTCACGTGCAAAAGTAACCACATCAAAGTTGCTGAAAAACAAGCTTACAACTTCAAGAGCTTAAGCACTTTTTGTGAGAAGTTTGGAAACTTTGGCTTCTTCTAATTTCATCTCTTTAGATAAATCAGTAATTTCTGCATCCGTAATATTACCTGAAATCATAATATCCAGAATAAGACGTCCTAAGAGTTTATGGCATAGTAAATTAAAATAAAACCAAACAATATTTATATTCGTACAAAATATAAATTGCAACAAAGCTTCGAATATTTCGTTTGCATATATAAAAAGAATAATATATATTATAATATCTCATCAACCATGTGTTGAAGGAGAAAAGAAACCGTTCAGCTAACCTGAGCGGTTTTGGCTTTTATAGACCTCATATTCTTTCATAAGTTTCTTTTCTTGATTTGGATATGTAATTAGATACGCAGTCCAAGGTAGAATATATTTACCTCTGTCAGCAAGAACAGCTAAATACTTTTCCTCTGTATGATAAATAAGTATTCTTGTCTCATTTTTTCTTTCATTCCTCCATACTTTCAAATATGGATGGTTAGAGTTTTCTATCAATGGTCTTGGGAAAGGAATTCTTGCCATTCTTTCTAAGTTCGGTTTTCTATCTTGTTCAACTTTGCCTTCATGAGTAAGATGATAAAATGTAGCCTCAAACCCATCAACATAAGGCATTTTTTTTAACCCAAGTCTTTTCCCATTAAAAATTGGCTTAGAGTCAATAAAATCAATTTTAAAAACATTATATACTTCATCTAAAAATGTTTTGAAATCACCATTAAACTCTATTTTGGGAGGCAACTGAAATACATCACACATTACTTTTAGCACCTCCCACGACTCGACTTTGCCACGATCGAAAAATATTTATTTTCTGCTCTTTGGGCAAAGTTGAAGATAGCATTGAATAACCAGACTTCTGTTGTATCTGTTTTATAATTTCTTCTTTTGCCTTGCTTGTATCTAAGCCCCCTGTGGAGATAAGAAAATGCGCCAATAAATAAATCTGTTAGCTGAACTATTTCTACTTCATGAGAGCGAATGTGTTGAATTTTTTGGATTATCCTATTATCATAGTCATAGTGCGTTGACTGTAAATATTTCTTCAATCTTTCAATTTTATATTGACTTTGCGTATCTTTAATATCAAGATAGATATTATATGAATCTTGTGGAGACAGTATAATTTTTAACATATCAAAGTACATTTTATAGTAAAACTCATCATGAGATTGGTTGTAAGCATCATGATTTAGTATCGATTTATCGGGCACAACCAAAGTTCTGAAATGCAAAGCTTCATTGCTAAAAAAATATTCTACAAGTCTCAAATAAAAATCAACTTTACCTTGTGAAATTTTATTCCATTTTATCTCAAAGTTTTGAGCAAGACCAAACTCTTTTTTTATATCCCTAACTTCTTGAAATATTTTTTTTGCTGATCCAAAAGAACACCACATGGCTCCGAGCACCATTGCTTTTTGTTTATCGTTCTCGAGGTGACAACTTTCATCACAGTATATATTATATTCCATCTATATTCACCCTATAATATTTATTCAAAATATTCATTTCCCTTACGCAGCCAAAGCCTCATTAAGTTCATCAAGAATTTTTAGCATATCTTCTCCGAACAGCTGATACATCATTCCTCTGCCACCTTTTGAATCAAAAGGAGTATAATCAAGGTCATCCAGTTCGATATGGTAGGAGCTGACTACGTGGTCTTTAATCATGCGCAGCCAATCCATCTGCTCAGAAGTGAAGCGGTTATGTTGCCCTGCATTCTGTTGGAATATCCACTTTTTGAAATTTTCATCCACTGTTTTATCATAAGGATTTAGTTCTTTATCAATTCCGCAAGCACGGCGAATCAGCGAAACAAGAGCCGTTAGCTCATCTTTCGGTCTGTTATGCTTGACCTTTTCAATAGTTGCATAAGCATTCCATACATATTCAGGAGCGAGTTTAGGTTTAGCACTTCTTAGCTTACTAAGCACCTCCTGAAGTATTTTAAAGGTAATCTCACGTCTATTATAAGGTTGATTATAAAATATGCTCAGAGCCTTTATTTCGTCCTTGTTTTGTTCCAAATATTCGTTAAAATCCTTAATTGTTTCAATTGCAGTTTCTTTGGTGAAGCTGTCCCATTCGGATTTTATAACATTATCAATGTTCACATGGTCGATAATCTGTTCGTGCTCTTTCCTAATGTTTTCTATTTTATCATTCAGTTTGCCATTGAAGTTTTTTGCAGCTTCGCGAATCAAATGTTCCTGCACTTCTTTTTGAGTATCTTCAATTAGCTTAGGCGTACGTTCCTCTTCAGGAATAGAAGCAATTTTTTCGTTTGTTAGATTTTCAATCACATCAACATCATAAGCCTTGATGAGATCCTGCGAAATCTGTTTTAGGTCTTTACCACCCGTATGTTCAATCAGTTCCATTCTTTCATTTTCTGTGAGTTGCTTATCTAATCTGACAAGTCGATTGGCAAGTGACAGGAACAAATCCTCGTCAATATGTCCCACAGTTACAGCACCTAAAAGGTCTTTCATCGGCACAGATGGCTTACGTTCGAGTGGTCTGCTATCTGTTTTCTTAGATTTTGTAGCACCGATGGCATCAACTATAACGAAGTGTGTTTTATGGTTTGCAGTGCTTGAGACTTGTTTCAGAAGCTCATTATCAATTGTCCGTGTTCCACGCCCTTTCATCTGTTCAAAGTAATTGACCGACTTCACATCACGCATGAATAGAAGAATTTCCAAAGGCTTAACATCAGTGCCTGTGGCAATCATATCAACAGTAACCGCAATACGAGGGTTATAAGAATTTCGAAATCTATTTAGTAAAGATTTTGGGTCTTCATCAATTTTGTAAGTTATCTTTTTACAGAAGTCATTGCCGTTATCAAATTCTTCACGGACAATACTTATTATATCATCAGCATGCGAATCAGTTTTAGCAAAAATCAAAGTCTTAGGAACCTCATATTCACCATTCTTATCTATACGATTTGGGAATATTTCCTTTTGAAGAGCAGTCTTAAATCCTCTGATAATATTTCGTATCTGACTTGGATTAACCACCTTTCTATCCAAATCATTTCTCGCATATTCGGTGTCTTCATCTTCCTGTTGCCAACGTCTCTGACGGGTGAGCTTGTCACGCCTGTCAACAAACCACCCTGCCTTAATCACATCCCCGTTTTTAGATATTTCTGTTTCAATTGTATAAACATCATAAGGCACATTAACCCCATCGAGAACAGATTGTTCATAGGTATATTGGCTGACAACGTTCTCGTTGAAGAAGCCAAAAGTTCGCTTATCGGGTGTGGCAGTAAGTCCTATTAGGAAAGCGTCGAAGTAGTCAAGCACCTGTTTCCAAAGATTATAGATGGAACGATGACACTCATCAACCACAATAAAATCAAACTGTTCGATAGGTATTTTAGAAAATTACTCCACAGGAAGAGCTTTCTTTTTGAAGTCTGTTTTTGCAACCAAGTGCTTTCATTTGGATTATCCATTTCGGCAGATTCTTCTAAATCCTCTCCCTTAAGAATGGAATATAAGCGTTGAATAGTAGATATACACACTTGGCTATCATCAGAAATATAACTTGAAGAGAGTCTCTGCACATTGTATAATTCGGTAAACTTGCGGTTGTCATCATTCGGCTTGAAGTTCATAAACTCTTGCTCTGCTTGCTCACCCAAGTTTTTCGTATCCACAAGGAAAAGGATTCTCTTGGCATTGGCGTGTTTTAAGAGACGATATACAAAAGTACAAGCAGTAAAAGTCTTACCTGCACCTGTCGCCATTTGTATAAGAGCTTTGGGTCTATTCTTTTTGAAAGATTCTTCTAAATTATTGACAGCTTCGATCTGTGCCGGACGCAAGCCATCAGTGTTCAACTCAGGAACATATAAAAACCGAGTCCTAAGAGTTTTCTCCTGCTTTAACCACTCTGCAAAAGTAGCAGGCTTGTGAAAGCTAAACACTTCTCTTGCCCGTGGTTTGGGGTCTCTATAATCTGTAAAATTTGTTCGAAGTCCTGTAGATTCATATACAAACGGTAAGGGTTCATTATCAAGATATTTTAGTTTGGCATTAGCATATCGGGTTGATTGCTCTTCCACAGTAGTAAGCTTGTGACCAGAGTCGTAAGGTTTTGCTTCGATTACACCAACAGGTTTGCTATCAACAAACAACACATAATCAGCAGGACCGACATCAGTCTGGTATTCTCTAACAGCTACACCATTGTTAGCGTGCAAGTTTATGTCATCTTTTGATTGTACAACCCAACCTGCTTGAGTTAGCATAGAATCTATTTTGTCTCTTGCAATTTGCTCAGGATTTTGATTTATATTTTGCGGCATATTAAGCAATGCTA
This sequence comes from Kapaibacterium sp. (SeqCode), assembly GCA_963678775.2. GTDB lineage: Bacteria > Bacteroidota > Ignavibacteria > Kapaibacteriales > UBA2268 > JBFHIJ01. Next base: position 16,184 of record CAXXGR010000001.1, on the reverse strand, counting down.
AAGCATTTGTTTTATGATACTTATACATTTTATTAGAATGTTTTTGACTTGCCTCTAAAATGGAACATCCCAAAAAGCACAAAAGACAACTCATGCAACATTATATCAATCTTAATATACTAATACAATTCCACGTTCACAAACAAAACATGACAGTAATTGACATGTTTTGTTAATAAGAGTGATGTTTTGTAGCGAATTCCAATTTTTGACGTATTAATTAAAAATAGTATCAAGAACACTTTAAGTAGTGTGCCAACCGAGCTTATTGCCACGGTGGCAAAAGGGATACGGCAGAAATGCAAAAACATACTCTCTTGGAATCCTATGAGAACCGGTTCCATTGAAAGGTTTTCAAGTGGAAGGCTTAGTAATTTGAGAATTTTGGTTTTAGTCTATTCCAACTTCACTATAGGTGACAAAATAGAATATTATATATAAATTAGAGTTTTTGTCACCTAAATTAGAGTTTTTGTCACCATGGGTGAAGACAAATAAAGTCTTAATAATTCTTTGTACGTCAGTTTTTTTTGGACATCTGGCTGATTGTTAAGCTATGAACCAATCTTAAATTCTCCACATTCAACAAATAAAATCTCACTATTCATTTGATATTAAATATTATTATGATAAATTGTGCTCTTAATTGTTAGGAATGAGTTTATAAGATTATTGTTAATGTTTAGTTTTAGAAGAAAAGTATATTTAGATAATAATGCGACTAGCAAAGTATCTAAGAAAGTTATAAAGAAAATGCACTATGTTTTGAAAAACCATTTTGCAAATCCATCTTCATTGTATAAAATATCGCATTCTTCTGCTATTCTTCTTGATGAGTCAAGAGAAGCAGTTGCAAATGCAATCAAAGCATCGAAGGAAGAAATTTACTTCACCGGTAGTGCAACAGAAGCAAATAATACAATCATTAAGTCATTATTTGAACTTTACTATCCAGTCAAAAATAAAATTATATCTACACCTATTGAGCATCCCTCTGTAAGAACAACTTTGGAACACTTTAAGTCAAAGGGCGCTGAAATTGTATATTTGAATGTTGATGCTAGTGGATTAGTAAATCCTATTGAGTTGAAGAACAAAATTGATGATAATACACTCTTAGTTTCCTGTATGTTTGTCAATAATGAACTTGGTACGATACAAGCTATATCTGAAATATCTGCAGTATGTAAAAAGAGTGGTGTACCTTTTATGGTTGACTGTGTGCAAGCATTGGGTAAAATACCAATCAATGTTAAAGAACTGAATATAGACTATGCTTCCTTTTCCGCACATAAAATTGCAGGCCCCAAAGGGATAGGTGCTTTGTATGTTAAATCAGGGAACAATATCACACCTCTGATTCATGGAGGACATCAGGAGTTAGGGCTGAGAGCTGGAACCGAGAGTATTCACAATATTGTTGGTTTTGCCGAAGCTGCAAACAATTTGGATGTTATACTCTCTAATAACAAAAGTCTTGGTTCGCTTCGAGATTACTTTATTAGTGAAGTTATGAAGATTTATCCGGCTGCTATTATCAATACAAATACTGCCGTAAGTGTTCCCAATACGTTAAGTATAAGCTTCCCCGGTATTAATAATGCTCTGTTACTTGCAGCTTTAGATTTTAGAGGCATAGCTGTTTCTGCCGGATCTGCTTGTAATACTCAGGAGAACGAGCCTTCTCACGTCTTAAAAAGTATTGGTTTAAGTGATGAAGCAACGAGGCAAACATTAAGATTTAGTTTTCCCAGTGATATTAAATTCAAAGAAATAAAATATGCTATAAGAGCATTAGAAGAGTGTCTGAAAGAAAAAGATGATACTATCAAGATGTTGAGCCCATATCAGTTTGATGAATCCATGTTGTTTCATGATGAAACTTTTATTCTTGACGTACGTTTTTATTATGACAGGATTTCAATTAAAGGGATACCTAATTCACATGAGGCTTCTTTTTGGAAGATTAAAAAATATATTAATCTTATTCCTAAAGACAAAAATATTGTTGTAATCTGTCAGACAGGAGTGAACTCACCACTAATAGCATATTATTTAAAAAAGCACAAATTTAGAAATTTAAGCTTTATTATGAGTGGAATTTTAGGCTGGAAATTAGCTCATCCGGAGCTTTATAAAAAGTACGGCGGACAAAATATAGAAAGATTAAAACTGAGGTAAAAATGCGATTTCATCTTGTAGATAGAGTTGATGAAGTTTGTTACGATAAATATATTATTGGCGTAAAGTGCATCACGTTAGCAGATGATGTTTTTAATGAACATTTTCCCGGATACCCAATTTTTCCGGGAAGCTTAGTGCAGGAAGGCTTAGCACAATTAGCAGGATCATTTTTTGAATTAATCATGCACAGACGTGGGATAAACTCAAAACGATCTGTTTTGACTATAGTAAATAAAATGAAATTTAGAAAACCTGCAGAACCCGGAGATAAGTTGATTTACAAAGCTGAGATTAAGGCTCTCAATGAAGATTATGGGGTTGCTAAAGTGACTGCTACTTTAGATGGAGAGCTAACTGCAAACGGTGAAATGCTTTTTAATTTCTTTGATATACCTGACAGTATATTACAAGAGTCAAGAGAGCAGATTTATAAGATATGTATGAGAAAAACAAAAGTGGTGGAGTGTGAGGACTAATTACATCGAATTTAGCTTAGAAGAGACAATACCGGCACGACAATATTTAAGAAATAAAAAGTTAGTAAAATACTTCAATCGAGAGACTTCAGCAGGAATAGTTTGTCTCGCAGGATTATTATCAAAATCAAAGATTGAATCTGATACCCCTTTTTATTATGAAACCGGATTAGTTGAGTACGAAAACTTCGGATTAGATAGTATCGTGGACGCTTGTGAAGAAGATGGGCTGTTTTCTCAAAAAGCCTTTGTAGAAAAAGGAATGTCTTCCATTTCTCCTCTCACTCAGTTTAAAATTTTACTCAATATGCCGGCAAGCTTTATCTCTATCGACAATGGAATTACTGGTGAGAATGCAATCATCTATTCTTCCGCTTCAGGCTTGGTTATACAAGCACTTAACTCTGATTGTAATAGTGATATTTTAGTTGGAGCGGGTAAAGTTTTTTCTGATGGGAAAGTAGCAAGCGGCTTTGCTATAGTCACAAAAAGTGAGCTCAGTGAGTATAACAACTTTTTATACTCTGAAAAAGAAGGAATTGAACTGCTTCAGGAGATGCACAGGAGGACAAATGGGTAAAGTTGTTATAACCGGAAGTGGTGTAGTATCTCCTTTAGGATCTAATGTAAAGGAGTTTATACAAAACCTCGAAGCAGGATACAAAGGAATTTCAGAGATAAAGAATTTCGATACTGATTACTTCCCATCCAAATTCGGTGCAGAAGCAAAACACGATAAAGAAGTTCTGTTATTTAATAAAGATACTGACAGAAAAGCAGAGTTTATAAATGATGCAATAGCACAATTATTAGATGAATTTGATTTGTTCGATGTTAAAGCTAATGATATTGCTTTACACTTAGGTGCAGGGATTGATTATTTTGATTTGGTTAGCTACGTAAATAGCCAGCGCTATGTAAATAAAGAATGGCAACAACATTGCCAAAGATCAAGTAATGTAGTTAGAAATATTGCCACTAAATATGATATTAAAGGTGGTTATTCCACTAATGTATCTGCTTGTGTTGCATCCACACAAGCAATTGGACTTGCTTTCAGAATAGTTAAAAATAATCCTCAGATGCACGTGATTAGCGGTGGTTTTGACTCTATGCTTTGCCATTTACATTATCTTGGATTTTATAAACTTGGAGCTCTTTCGAATTGGGAATGTGAAGCCGGAGATGCATGCAGACCGTTTGATGCTAAACGAAGTGGTCTTGTTATTGGAGAAGGTGGTGTGGCCTATATGCTGCAAGATTCTTCCTTAGCAGATAAATCAAAAATTTTAGCAGAAATTGTAGGTTATGCTTCCTCAATGGATTCATATATGGTTACCGATCCTCATCCTGAAGGAGAATTCCTTGCAAAAGCAGCACTAAAAGCTATTTCCGAAGCAGGGATCACACCTGACCAAATTGATTGTGTTCATGCTCATGGCACAGGTACATTTAGAAATGGGTTAAGTGAAGCAAAGGCTATTCATAGAATCTTTGGTAAAAGAGGTTCTGAGTTACCGGTCTTTTCTCTTAAAGGTCAAATTGGACATTTGATTGGGGCTTGTGGTGCAATGGAATTGCTTGGGGTGATTGATTCTTTTAAAAATCAACGCGTTTTACCAACAGTAAATTTTGAATACCCGGATAAAAATGTGCCTCTTAATGTGATACGAGGAGAAGCACTTCACACGGAGATTAAATATATTTTGAAATTAAATGCTGCATTCGGCGGACAGAATACCGCTTTAGTGCTAAAAAACTATGACTAAAAAAATTGCTATAACAGGTGCCAGCTCAGAGATTGGGATGGCAATTACGCAAAGGATGAAAGAGCTAGCCGGGGAATTGATTTTGCAAACCACTTCCTCAAAGCCTCAGTATGTTGATTTTGTAGAGAGTCTTGGGACGCAGAGTACTATAATCAAATCCGACTTTACAAAATTAGAAGAGCTAGAAGCGTTTTGCACTGAAATCAAAGAATGTGACATAATAGTAAATGCTGCTGCAGTCACAAAAACCGATCTTTTACCTATGTTACAAGATACAGATGTTTACATGATGATAGATGTTAACATACGAGCTTTAATAAAAATTTGCCAAAGCTCGATTCCGTATATGTCATCAAAACGTAAAGGATGTATTATCAATATTTCTTCCATAGCAGCCCAAAAAGGAAATCGTGGGCAATCAGTATATGCCGGTACTAAGGGGTTTACAGAATCTTTTTCCAAATCACTTGCTGCTGAATATGGAAGTAGAGGAGTTAGAGTAAATTGCGTGGCACCTGGAGCTATAGATGCAGGAAATCTAAAAGAAATAATGAAATATGCACCGGAAGAAATTAAAAACAATATGCTATCTAAGCGCCTTGGCAGACCGTCTGATGTTGCAAACTTAGTGTATTTTCTTGCATCTGAAGAATCAGAATTTATAAATGGGCAAGTAATTAAGACCGATGGTGGTTTCTTGAAAGGACTATAAAATATGATAGAACAATATTTTGAGATCTTGAAGAAAATTAGCTTGCAAAGGAAAAGTCACAGAGTATTCTCAGATAGAAAACTTGATCAATCAGTGTTTCAAAACATTGAAGAAATTGCTCTAAGTTCCCCTTATGCATCAGGTAAAAAGAATTGGGATATAATCTTCATAGATGATAAAACTAAGATTGTAGAAATTGCTGATGCAGTCAGCAATACAGCAGATGCAATGACTGAATATATTCGTGAAGATTTTCACCAAAGCTACAAAAAATATTCCGGAAATTTTATTGCTTTTTCAAATGCTCCGGCTTTAGCTGTTTTAAGTTACAGAACTCCTGCCTCATTTTCTATGATGTTTGATAAAACTGTTCCTGACGAAATAGCAAAAAGTATAAGCGAATGGGAAAGAGATAATTATGTAAAGTCTATTTCATGTGTTGCAATGCTGGTATTGATGGCGGCAGAAAGTCTTGGTCTTGGAGCATGTTACATGACAGGCGCTTTATTGGCGGAAAAAAAGATAAAAGAAATTATTAAAATCAAGCCGGGTAGAAGAATCGGGGCACTTATTCCATTAGGCTATAAAAAGGAAGATAAATAATATGAGTATTGAAGCGAAATTTAGGGAACTACTGGTTCCGGTTTTAGGTTTTGATGATGTGGAAGAAGTAATTACAGATGCTGCATTTGTCAAAGATCTTGGGGCAGACAGTTTAGATTTTGTTGAAATTGTTTATGTCATAGAAAAAAACTTCGGTGTTGTTTTAAAGACCAACGAAATAATACTTGGTGGTGAAAGCATAGACGAAGATATGGTCTTTGAAGATGCATGCTTGACTCAAGCAGGAGAAGAGATAATTGCAAAGAAATTTCCCGGAAATGAAGCAAGATTTAGAGCGGGGATGACTAAAGTAGAATTATTCTCCTTGATAACAGTGAGGGATTTGATAAATATTATTGAACTGAAATTAGCAGAGGTAAAAGATGTTTAAAGATAAGATAGTTTTTGTCTCTGGAGGCACCGGATATATAGGAGCTGAGATTTGTCGTAATTTTAATGAGCTTGGTGCAAAAGTTATATTTTCTTACAACAAAAAAGAAGAGAAAGCTCAAAAATTACTTGAAGAACTTAATAATGCAGTTGCAGTTCAAATTAATATAAAAGACGTAAATGACATCCATAAAAAAATAAATGAAGTAGTGGAAAATGTAGGTGCATTTGATGTACTTGTAAATAATGCAGCAGTAAGTCACATTCTACCTTTTGCTATGCTCGAAGAAGATGATGTAGATGCAATGTTTGATATCAATATCAAAGGTACTTTGTTTGTCACAAAAGCGGCTGTAAGAGGTATGATTCGCAAAAAATCAGGAACTATTGTCAATATAGGTTCAATTGCGGGGCACAGGATGCTTGATGTTCCTGTGACTTATGCAATGGCTAAAGCGAGCATTGCAGGTATGACAGTTGCCTTAGCTTCAGAATTGAAAAAGTTCAATATAAGAGTAAACAATATTATTCCCGGTTTGATGGAAGGTGGTGTTTCTAAAGGTGTTCCTGAAGATTTGAAAAATGTTTTTGTTGAGCACTGCGCCGTTGGGCGTGCAGGATTAGCAAGAGATGTTTCTGAGTTAGTTTGCTTTGTTGCTTCCGGAAAAGCTTCCTATATAAACGGACAAAATTTGTTTGTTGATGGTGGTATCTAGCATGGCCGGAGAAATATATATAAATTCAACTTTAGCATACTGCAGTAAATGTCAAAAGACAGAACATGCAAGAATAGTTTCGAGAGATAATAAAGTATATCTGGAAAGAATGTGTCCTATCCATGGAGCGCATAGTTCCATTATAGCAAATGACTATTATTGGTATAAAGACAGAATTGCTAATTTTGGCGAAGCTACTATTCCAACGACAGCTAAACCGACCCAGCATGGATGCCCACTTGATTGCGGAGTATGTACATGGCATTCTAATAAGCTTACTTTACCCGTATTTTCTATAACTAATGATTGCAATTTGGATTGCCCAAAATGTTTTACATTCAATAGACCGGATGCAAAATATTATAAGACACTAGAAGAAACCGAGCAGATCTTAGATCATATAATAGCTCAGTCAGGCGGTGTGCAGCTTATAAATATTACAGGTGGAGAACCTACTCTGCACCCGGGAATTATTAGTATTCTTAAACTTTGTCAATCTAAAGGCATTGGTAGAATAACAATGAATACTAATGGACTAAAGATTGCCGGAAGTAAAGATTTTGCAAAAGAACTGAAAAAAACAGGCGTGCAGGTGATATTATCTTTGGATACGCTTGAACCTGAAATGAGTAGAATTATATACGGTCGTGATATTAGCTCCCAGAAGTTAAGAACTTTAGAAATTCTTGAAGAATTTGACATACCAACCACAATTCTTTCGGTAGCAATCAGAAACCACAATGAAGATGAAATCAAAAAAATTGCAGGCTTATATCTTAAAAAAGAATTTATTAGAAGCATGACTATTCAAAATATGACATTCACCGGATTAAATGGTAGTCAATTTCAGCCCAGAGAGCATATTACAATGGATGAGGTCGAAAGAGTATTAGCAGGAAACGAGGAGTTCGACAGCTCTGACTTTTTCAATTTCGCTTCTTATCACCCGATGTGTTATTCTATTGCTTACTACTTCTCTAAAGATGGTGTGATTGTGCCTCTCACCAAATTAGTAAATAAAGAAACTCTTACAAAGATGACCAAAGATTCTTACCTGATTGATCCAAAGCAAGATTTTTCCAGAGAATTCCTTGATGGTGTCAATGAATTGTGGGCAAACGGCGAGAACGAAAATACTATAAGAGTATTAAAGGATTTGATATATACTCTCTATCCAAACGACAGAGATATTACTGCAGAAGAGAGACAATCATTCTTCGAGAAGTATTTTAAGATGATATATATTCATCCGCACATGGATGAAGATAATTTTGATATTGACAGAGTCAGTAAATGCGGAGACTTAGTACCCGATGAGTCAGGAAATATGATACCTGCTTGCGCCTATAACTTAATTTATCGCCAACAGGATGAAAGATTTTGGGTTGAGCAATGAAGTTGATATTTTACATAATAAGCATACTTTTCTTTGGTGTATCACAAAGCGTAACCGATGAGCGTGACTTTGGATTAGTTATAAAATCTATCGAAGATACCTATGCAAAAGTTGAAAATTACACTTGTAAGTTTAGCAAAAAAGATTTTGTAGATGGAGAGTATTTTGTTGATAGTAATGTGATTTATAAACATTTAAAACCTGATAGATACTACCTCAAATATACTTCAGGCAGATTAGAGGGCACTGAGGTCATATATGCAGGAGAGAAATATGAGAATGAGATTTATGTCCATTCCGGTGGCTTTTTTAGTTTCATAAATCTTACTTTAGATCCGAAAGGCAGTATTGCCATGAAAGGCAATAGGCATTCGGTTCTTGAATCAGATTTAGGTTTTGTAATTGATTTGATTAAATCAAACTATCTAACTGCAAAAAAGAATAAAGAAGGTAAGATGAACTACCTCAACAATGATGAGTTAAGAGGTCGCAAAGTAGAAGTATTTTTAGCTGAATTCCCAGATAAGGATATATATTTTGCTTCTAAAATATACATTTATTTAGATGTTCAGACAAATCTTCCTATAAAGTTTTCTATATACGATAAAGATAATAAACTTCTCGAGCGCTACGAAATGTTTGATTTAAAGCTTAATACCTCAATTAGTGAGAAAGATTTTGATATAGAAAATTCGGATTATAATTACTGATATGAAAGGAACAGACATTTTAAATATTAGAAAACAATTCAATCTCTTCTTATCAAAAGATGATATGATGTTTGAGTTTGAAGTGACTTCTGATTTGGCTAAGAGGAATGCTATGCCTTATAAAATTGTATTCCCCGGCATGAAGAAATATCGTTTCTATTTTAGACATCTGATTGCAAGAATAGCTCAGTATATAGATTTTTCACCTGTTAAAGTTCTCATTTATAAGATGATTGGAGTGAAAATTGGCAAAGGGGTATTTATCGCTCCGGATGTAATAATTGATGTGCATTTTCCTGAGTTGATTGAAATAGGTGACTATGTACTTTTAGGATGGGGATCAAAAGTTTTTGGACACGATTATGATGGAAGGATTTTTCGTGTAGGAAGAGTAAAAATAGGAAAAGGCTCTGTAATTGGCGGGTTCTCATTTGTCAGAGCTGGAGTTAGAATAGGTGAGGAATCTTTGGTAAGACTCACAAGTACTGTTTACAAAGATATTGCGGATCATTCGAGGAATGAATATGACTATAAAATTGATATTACTGAAAAGAGGCAATAATTGAAGAAAGTTTATTTACATACTCAAGCATTATGCAATGAATGCAAAGAAAAAGTAGTAGCAAGGATTGTCAATATAGAAGGGAATGTCTATTTAGAAAAAATGTGTCCTGAACATGGTACTCATAAATCTCTTCTATTTACAGACCCGGAATGGTTCGAAAAAAGTATAAACTATGTCAAGCCTCGAGAATATCCCTTAGTTAGTAATGTGCAGGAGTTTAAAGGATGTCCTGATTCTTGTGGTTTCTGCCCTGAGCATCAACAACATACCTGCCTCCCGGTAATAGAGATTACAGATTTGTGTGACATGGATTGCCCTATTTGCTTAAAAGATTTCGATAATCTCTCGAACTTTAATTTAGAAAATTTCAAAGCGACTCTCGAGCTTCTGGAAAGATCCGAAAAAAACACTGATGTAGTAAACATTAGTGGAGGTGAACCTACAGTTCACCCAGATTTTGAAGAGATGATCAATGTAGCGAAACAAAGAAATATAACTCAAATTTCTGTTTCTACTAATGGGTTAAGACTTTTGAAAGACCAGACTTTAAGACACTTCTTTAAAGAGACAGGAATTATTGCTGCGCTTCAATTTGATGGATTTGAATCAGCAACATACAAAACACTTCGTGGCAAAGATTATAGCAAAGAAAAGCTCAAACTCATCGATATTTTTGAAAAGGAAGAACTTAATTATTCTTTGGTTGCTACTGTTGCTTCTGAAATAAACGAGCACGAAATTGAATCAATCACAGATTTTTTCTTTAAATCAAATGCATTAAGCTTGATGTTTCAACCGCTGGCATTTACTGGTGGAGCAAAGAAATTTGACATAGATCGACACAGAATAGATATAGCTCAAGTAGTGAAGCAAATCGAAAAAAGTCAGTTTGTAAATAAGGGAGATTTTAATCCTCTACCTTGTTCGCATTACTCTTGTTTTGCTCTGTCTTATTATATAAAAGGTGAGTCGAACGAATATCACAGTCTGAAAGAATTTTTGGGTGAAACAGATTATTTGAATGCTATTGCGAATAAAACCTTACCTGGTTTAGATTCTGATGGTATTGAGATGATGAAGAATAAAATCTATGAATTATGGTCTGCATCTGATTCAAGTATGTTTAATGATGAGGTGCTTAAGAGAATCAAAAACACAATCATTCAACTAAATTCTTGTGCTTGTGATAGGCGATCTTCATTAGAGATAGGGATGAAGAATATGAAAGCTATTTTTATACATCATTTTATGGATGAATACAATTTCGATTTTGGAAGATTAGTAAAGTGTTGCAATCCGTATCCGAAAAAAGATGGTAGGCTTATCCCTATTTGTGCTCAAAATGTTTTCCATGATAGGATATAAGGATGCTAAAGATAGACAGAAAGAGTCTTACATATCTTTATTCTTTGCTAAGAAAGCGGATGGTTCATTTAAATCTACAGTTGCTGTATAACTGCAATTACAAATGTAAGATTTGCAATTTCTGGAAGCACGAATATGATGATGCCCCAAAACTGTCATTAGATCAAGTGCAAATTATTGCTGATAAAATCAAATTCTTTGGACCACAAATTATTTCAATTGGTGGCGGTGAACCTCTATTGCATAATGATATTATTCCAATTACTAAAACACTTGCAAAAGACAACTTCCCAGTTATGATTTGTAACGGATGGTTTATTACACCTGAAATAGCGAAAGATTTGTTTAATGCCGGAATGTATGAGGTAAGCATATCAGTTGATTATGCTAATCCTAACCAACACGATAAGCAAAGAGGAAAGCAAGGAGCGTTTGACAGAGCCATTGAAGCATTGGAAATCTTACAGAAGAGTCGAACTCAGTCCTTTCAAAGAGTACATATGATTTCTGTTGTGATGGAAGATAACCTTTGTCAGATAGAAGAGTTGATTAAATTGGCCAAAGAAATAGGTATTACATACTTAGTGACGCTTTACAGTGATAATAGAGGTAGGAAAGACAAACCCAATTTAAGCACCGATGTTAGTAGTCATCTGCTGGATTTGAAAAAGAAATATAAAGAATTTCTTAGTCTGCCGGGATATATCTCAAAATTTTCTGAATCTTTGCACAGCCAAACAGGGATTCAACCTTGTTTTGCAGGAAAGAATTTATATAATATTGACAGCACGGGCAATGTATCTCAATGTATTGATAAAATTGATCAACTTGTCGGAAATATTTTTACAGAAGATATTAGAGAAATAGAAAATAGATTACTACAGTTGCAAAGCCACCAAATTTGTGGTGATTGCTGGACTAGCTGCCGTGGAGCAATCGAAACTTTGATGTATAAAGGCGGTTTCTCTAATTGGAAAACAATGTATCAATCAATAAAAAATGTTCCACTATCCAAATAATCAAATGAAAATAGCTGAGTTTTTCAAACAGAATAAATCAATGCTGCTAAATATTTATATAGTCCTAAATCTCGGTGGCTATGCGATTTGGCAGACATATAATAACTGGACAGATGGTTTGCTGGATTATGTAGAGATAGCATATTTAGTACAAAGTATGTTGGTTCTAATTTTTATTTTGACGAGAAGGAAGCACAAATTAATAGACAAAAATATTTGGCATCAGGCAGTAGCTCTATTTGCTTTCTTTTCTGGTGTTTTTGTTTGTAGGGCAGTCTCCAACAGGAGGTGAAACAATAAAAACAGTTTCAAAGATTATTATTTTTAGTGCAATTATCCTTGGCGCCATATCTCTGCTATATATGTGGACGAAGTTTCGGAATTTTAATCTAGCTTTGCGCAATAGTAAGGACAGGCGGGCTTTACTCAATAATTCGACATCCAATGTATGCTACAGATTTGTTACTCAGAGTAGGCTTTGTCATCAGCCATTTTAACATTGTTACAATCAGTCTTATTGTATTATCAGCAGTTTCTTATATTTATAGAGCAATCTTAGAAGAAAAATTACTTATTCAGGATGAAGCTTACAGAGAATATAAAGAGAAAGTAAAATATCGGTTGATTCCTTACATTTTTTAAAATCCACCTTCGATTCCTTTCGCAAGGACAAATTATGAATTCTGCATTTAAATATTTTTACAACAGGTTTTCAAAGAAGCAGAATAAGTGGTTACCATTTATATCTGTATATTACCTGACTTATGCTTGCGATTTTAAATGTACGTATTGCAGCGATGGTAAAGGGAACCCATATCATACTCTAAATTCTCCGACAGTAGTCATCTGATACAGCAATATCAGTATGTAGAAAAATTAGAGAATATACTTCGATAATGACTTTGACCGGAGGAGAACCTCTATTACATCCGGAATTTGGAAAGATAATATCAGAAATTGGTCAACTTGAACTTTAAGAATTTACTACTTACAAACAAATGGTTATTATGTTGATGAATTCCTTCCTGAAATTGACAAGTCAGTTGATACAATAATCTTTAGCCTAGATACAATGGATGCCAATAAGGCTGAAAAATATATATCAGATGCCATCGGGTACTTTTGAAAAAATCATCCAAAACATAGAAAAAGCTGATATGTATAGAAAAAAAAGGTATAAGATTGTTAATCTCATCTGTAGTAACCCCTTCTAACATTGACGATTTTATATAGCTGTTTATAAGTTTACTCAAGAAAATGGATTCAACTTCTGCAGCCAGTCCGCAACTTGTGGGTGTCGCATGCTCATGAAAAGCTTTGGGATAATGAAGAATAGAGGGCATTTTTTGATTATTTAATTTTGGAAAAGAAAAGCAACAAAAAAATTTATGGCACTAAAGCATATCTTGAATACATGAGAGATTTAATAAATTTCAGATGCGCACCTTCTTACTATGTTAGTTTCCTCTCCAACTGGTGGTATTTATTATCCTTGTCTGGAAATAGGAAAATTTGATTGGGAATATAAATGAGTTTAAAGATTTACACGAAATGAAGATTAAAGGTATTGAGAAATTTGGTCTTGCACCTAATGTGTGGTCAACCAGTGCCATTCTGCATGCTTCGTTGACATTTTCGTTGCTTCTTGGTAAAAGGGAAGTAGAGCAATAAATATGATAAAGCCACAAAAGAGCAGAAACATATTACAGGAATTTATTGAACCCAAAAATGTCATTAGAAAAGAAAAAAAAAGCTCTAAAGGCATTGACTTGCAAGGGGTTGAAGCACCTTGTCCAATAAACAATTACGTAATATTTTCTTAAAGATAAGGTAAGCAAACTCCTTGGCTATACGGTCATTTACAGCCCTAATAACATCTAATGACAAATCCGGGGTTATATTAAATAGTACAATTTGGGTTTTGTTTTTAGATATAAAAAAAGGACCATCTCATTTAAGAGATGATCCTATATTTTTATTCTATATCTAATAATCTATTTTATTTAGATATAACCATATTTCCTTCGCCTGTGAATGTACTTTGTTCTAATCTCATTAGATATACTCCACTTGGCAAATCTTCCGTACTACACATTTACAGTGTGAGTGCCAGCTTGTTGGTAATCCATCAAATATTACTTTGACTACTTTACCGGCACTCATCATATAATTTCAATGAAGCTTGTGCATTTAAAGCAACACCGTAAGTAATAGTTGCGGAGACCAGTAACTACAGGATTTGGCGATAGCGTTGGTGCTAAGTTAGAGCCACCTGTAGAACTAATCAAGTTAATATCTTGAATACAGTTGATTAATGGTATTTCTTCTGTAGATGCTGTATATGTGATACATTCATCTCTAGTTGCAAAAGTTATATCAGTAATCTCAGGCATCATATTTAGTATCACTACTTAAGTAAAGTAAGAAATAAGGATTTAGCAATGCTGCTGTTTTATCCGCATAACTTAAGTATGCATTACCTGTAGTGCTTATTGTATATGTATCTATAACGTATTCACCATCATCTACTGCTCCTGATTTTACTACGTTAAATCCAGGGTTAGTATTAAGAGCAAATGGATTATCTGTTTTAATCAAGCCCATCCATTCTTTTTTATATCTGTATGATATACTCAAAGAAGTGATGTTCAAGTCGTCCCATTCATTTGCATCATCTATTGAAGCGATGAAATAATTAGTATAGTGAGGAACATTACCACCAGTGTTGTATGAGAACATACCAGGCTGGATTGGAATGTCTTGTTCAGTTACACCTTTCATTGTTTGAATTTGTTGTGAGATATCTACATTCAATAATCTTGCTGATGCAGTCAAATCTTTTGTATCTGTCTCTTTTGTAGTACCACCTACAAAATGATATTGCATAGCTACTTTAGCAGTAAAATATAGTTCCATATTTGGTGCAGCTGCATATAAGTCTTTAGACACTGCAAGTGGATTAAATATTACTTCGCATTTTACAGTACTATCAAGTGATATCTGAGAACCAATAATGTCGTTTCTAACATCATCAGAAATCCCAAATACACCTTCTGCATCATCTGTAATAACGATATCATCTATGACCAATACTTGAGACTGCGATAAGTTTATTAAGGTCAACAAAATCAGACAATTCATTACAACGCATTGTCATACCATAATCGATACCTACAACTGACGCATCACCTTCTATTACATGACCTTTCAAATAACATGGTCAGCATCAATATCATTTTGAACAAAGTCTGTATATCTCATTTCAAATGAGGGCACCTGAGCCTTCAATATGATTTGTATTTACTATAATTTTAGTAAAGTAAAGAAAACCAAATGATTTATCTTCCGGATCTAATTTCAAGCCTGGTTTTTACGTTCGGTGGTGCAAATGCATAAACTACTTCTACTTCACCTTCTACAGGTACTGAAAGTCGGGAATAGAGATGCATCATAAGGAACACCATCAATTTCAACAGGGATAAAGTCATTTACATAAATTGGATCGATTGAAAGTGAGTTTACAATCAAATCTTCATGTTCATCAATATTTTTGATAAATATAGATTTTCTCTCAGCAAGTGTGACATCAACTCCAGGAGCAGTTTTTTGGAAAGTAGCTTCCGTAACATTTACATTAGGAAGAGTACCTTGACCTTTCAAGTTATTGATTGCTTGCTGTTTTTCTTGATTTACGTCAGTTACTGTGTAATATTCAGCATAAATCTGAACTGATAACTCTTCTTCATCTCTTGGTACAAATGCTACATTGAAAGTAGATTCATCAGTATCACCATCGTTTTTTGGTTCCAATTGAATTGGAGTTGCAAGCACGTTTTCAGATACTAAATTATTAGCTATATCAACAAATTTAAAGTTGTCTGTTTTAGTATTTGACGGATCTATAAATGCAAGTTTTGTTATCATTACAGCTTCTGTACCGGTATTTGATACTGTTACAGTACCATCAGATTTCAATTGCAAGTGTTGTTTGCCAAAATCATAAGAAGTTAGCATTACGTTACCCATTGTAGAGAAAGCTGTCCAGACAGAAATTGAATCATCCCCACCTGCAGGATCAAAAGCATTACTTGAGAAAATCAAGTTATCTTCAAAAGTACCGGTTGCAGTAGGTGCAAATGTTTCTTTTGTTACAACGGCTTTCAAGCATTCGGAATGTTTTGATTAAACATTCTGGTTGAATAGTAAATTGCACTGAACCTGTTGGTTCGTATTTAAATTCAGGTAGATTTTTCTCAAATCTATAAGCTGTTACAACTAA